>JAHHQG010000027.1 GCA_018729555.1 Clostridiales bacterium
CGGAAAAGTTCCAGTCCAAGAGCACCAAGTCGGTGCGGGCAAGGGTCGCCAACATCAACGAGTTTTTGGAAAAGCCCCTCACCATCGAAGAGTTCCGGGAACACCTCTTGCGGTTCATCTTCAAGGGCGACTCCATCCCCACCTACCGTTTGACCGAAGATGATTGGGCCATCATCCGGCAGATCTCGGCGGAGCGCTACGCCAACTGGGAGTGGAACTACGGCCACTCCCCGGTCTTCAACGTGCAGAGCTCCAAGCGCATCGAAGGAGTGGGCTCCATCGACGTGAGGCTTCTGGTGGAAAAGGGGCTCATCAAGAACTGCACCATCTACGGGGATTTCTTCGGGACGAAGCCGGTGGCGGAGTTCCAGGCGATGCTGGAGGGGATCCGCTATGAGCCGGAGGCCATCCGGGAGGTTCTGAAGAGCGTGGATGTGAAGGAGTACTTCGGCCCCGTGGACCCTGAGGAGCTCTTTGAGCTGATCTACGCTTGACAAGACCTGGCCTCATCCGCCCCGTTTGGGGCGGATTTTTTGTTGCCTTTTTTCAAAGTAAGTCATATCCTGATTACGGATTTAGACGCATCTAAACCGGGAGGTTGTCCATGGAAGCGGGGCTTCTTTCCTACAAGGCCGGAGAAGAAGCGGTGGCCCAACGCCCGAAGGGCTGGAGGGGGCTCTTGCCCTTTTTGGGCCCGGCTTTCATCGCCTCCGTGGCCTACATCGATCCCGGGAACTACGCCACCAACATCGCCGCCGGCACCCAGTACGGGTACCGCCTCCTCTGGGTGGTCCTGGCGGCCAACCTCATGGCCATCCTGGTCCAAAGCCTTTCCATGAAGCTGGGGCTGGCGACAGGGAAGGATCTGGCGGAGCTGATCCGGGACCGGAATTCCCGGTGGCTGGGCGCACTCCTCTGGATTCAAGGGGAGATGGTGGTCATCTTCACAGACCTGGCGGAATTCCTCGGGGGTACCCTGGGCATCCACCTCCTCTTCGGCCTGGATCTTCTCACCAGCGCCATTATCGCCGCCGCCGTGGCCTTTTTGCTCCTGGAGTTCCAGCGCATGGGCGTTCGCCCCCTGGAAGGGGCCATCACTCTGCTGGTCTTTGTGGTGACCTTCTCTTTTGTGGTGGAGATGTTCCTTGCCCGCTTCGATCCCAAAGAAACGCTGAAGGGCATGCTGATCCCCTCCATCCCCGGGCCCGATGCCCCCTTCCTGGCGGCAGGCATCTTGGGGGCCACCGTGATGCCCCATGCCATCTACCTCCACTCGGCCTTGACCAAGCGGAGGATCGTAGGAAAGACGGACGAGGAAAAGCAGCACATCTACCGGATGTATCTCTGGGATGTGGGGATCGCCATGGGGATTGCCGCCATCATCAACATGAGCATGCTGGTGGTGGCGGCAGCCCTCTTTGCGCCCCACGGCGTTTCGCCCCATGAGCTGGATGAAGCCCACCACTGGCTGGGGGTGCTCCTGGGCCCGCTGGCGGCCGTTCTCTTCGCCATCGGCCTGACGGCCTCAGGGCTCAGCAGCTCCTCGGTGGGGATTCTCGCGGGGGATGTGATCATGCGGGGGTTCATCCACTACCATATCCCCCTCTATCTGCGGAGAGCTCTTTCCACCATCCCCCCTTTCTTCATCATCCTCACGGGGAGGAGCGTCAGCGAGATGCTCCTCATCAGCCAGGTGGTTCTCTCCTTCGGGATCGGCATCGCCCTGATCCCGCTTCTCCGATATACGGGGGATCAGGCCATCATGGGATCCCTTAAAAATGCGCCCCTTACTCAGGTGGTGAGCTATCTGATGGCGGCGGTGGTGCTGGCCCTCAATGCGTATATTCTATGGATGGCGTTCCATGGCATCGACGTGTGATGGAAGGGTCGCGGGTGAAACGAGGTGAGGCTCAATGGAACGCAAGGAAGAACTGACGCCGGGGCGGGCCGTGGAGGATTACTTGGCGGATATCTTCCGCCTGCAGAAGGAGTCGGTGTCTTCCCATGGGGCGGTGGCCACCCAGGAGGTGGCCCAGCGGCGGAAGGTGTCTCCCGCTTCCACGACGGCCATGTTTAAGCGCCTGGCGAGGGAAGGGCTGGTGGCCTACCGGGAGTACCAGGGTGTGACCCTCACTCCCAAGGGAGAACAGGTGGCCCTCCAGGTGCTCCGGCGGCATCGGATCGTGGAGCGGTTTCTCACGGATGTCCTAGGGATTCCGTGGGAAGAGGTGGATGAGATGGCCCACCAGATGGAGCATGCTCTCCCGGATTCTGTGGTGGATGCCATGGAACGGTACATGGGAGAACCCCGGACCTGTCCCCATGGGTTTCCCATCCCCGATCGAAAGGGACATGTGGAGCCTTTGCCTCGGCAGACCTTGGCTCAGGTAAAGGCGGGGCAGAAGGTGGTCATCTCCCACGTGGATGAGCGGGTGGAAGGGCTTTTGACCCGCCTTGCGCAGATGGATCTCCATCCAGGAACCCTCCTCCAGGTGGTAGGCCGGGATGACCTGGATGATCTCCTGGTGGTGGAAGCCCACGGGATGACCCATCTCATCGGTCCCCGAATGGCCCAGAGCATTTTTGTGCGTCCCTTGGACTAGCTTTTGTATGATGGGCTCATGGAACCCAACCTGAAGGCTGGTCGGGCAGCTCTGGCCCTGGCTCTTACCGCCACCCGCAGCGAAGAGGAGGCGGTGAGGCGGTCTCTCAGGGAAGAGGGGGTCTTGGCCGCCGCCACCGACTTTGGAGGAAGTATGCCCGAGGTTATCTCAGCCACGGTGCAAAAGGCGGTGGTGGCTGCCCGCCGGGAAGGGGTGGTGGCGGATATCCACCCCCATACGGGAGCCGTGGCGGGAAGCGCAAGGGAAGCTCTTTTGCAGGTAGCGACCAAAGCTTTAGGATTCAACGTCGGAGGAAAGCTAGCCATCGCCAGGTATGGGGAACACCTGGTGGTGGCTGTCTTTGTCGGTGTAGGACTTCTGCACCTGGATGATGTGGCGGTCGGGCTGGCTCATCGGGCGATTCCGTCGGTTTCGGGAGAAGGCTGATCAGCCGCGGGTTTTCCTCAGCCAGTCACCCCGCTAACCTAAGCGAACGCCGACGATGGTCCGCCGGCATTGTTGCTTTGTGGGCCATGAACTTGCGAATGCTGCGGTCGGCGTCAGTGGCCCGGGTATCAGCTGCTGATGGCGTAGGCACCTGAAGAAAGAGGGCGGTCTTCTCGGGCCGGCAGTGGGTGAAGATCGCCGATGGACAGGCTTACGACCTCCGGTATGAGCCCGGTGGCCCTACCGGTTCGAGGGGTCCCACCCATTCAAACTCGTTGCACACGCGAACGTTTTTCTCTTGTCTCGCGCTTCCCGTTTCCTTAAGATAAACCCACGTCCAGCAAACGCTGGCGGTAGAACGGTAGGGGCAGCGCCGGGCTCAGCCCGGAAGGTCACCTCGAGGGAGAAAGGCAGTACGGTAGGACGGCAGGTGTTGGCTCTCTGTTCCGCACCCTGCTAGACCCATTCCCCTGGTGGCCTGCTGCCGGAAGGGAGCTGGCCTTTTGGATCGGTTGGAAGAAATGGAGCGGATTGTCACGTCTCCTGCGGGAGTGGTGGCTATCCGCGGAGCAGTGCAGGCGTCGGCTAACCATCCCCTGGCCATCCGTCAAGCCGTCCATCACCTTTTAGAGGCCATCAGCTTGCGCAACCGCCTGCGGGAAGATCAGCTGGTGGCCTGCCTCTTCACCGTCACCCCCGATCTCACCGCCTCCTTTCCCGCCCGCTTTGCCCGCGAGTGGGGTTGGCGAACGGTTCCCTTGTTGGATCTGGCAGCTCCGGCGGTGGTCGGCGACCTTTCCCGGGTGATCCGGGTGCTGGTTCTCGCCCAGGGTCTAGGTCAGCCCTGCCACGTCTATCTAGGGGTCACCCGGCGGTTGCGGCCTGACCTCTTTCCAGAGAATAATGTCCCCAGCGAAGGAGGCCTGGCCCATGGATGACCGGTTTCCCCTGGCGGGCGGATCCTCCGCAGGAAAGATCAAGCCCGTAGCCGTAGGCCCTGTGGTTTTTGGCGGTCCTGACGTCCCCGTCATCGCAGGGCCCTGCTCCGTCGAGACGGAAGAAATCCTTCTGCAGACAGCCCGGGCAGCGCGAGAGGCTGGCGCTTCCCTTTTGCGGGGGGGCGCCTTCAAACCCCGCTCTTCCCCCCACACCTTCCGCGGGCTGGGGGAAGAAGGCTTGAAGCTTCTCGCCTTGGCCCGGGAAGAAACGGGCCTCCCCGTTGTCACAGAAGTCTTGAGCCCTCGCGATGTGGAACTGGTAGCCCGCTATGCCGACATGCTCCAGATCGGTTCCCGCAACATGCAAAACTTCCCCCTCTTGCAGGAGGCAGGACGATCGGGAAAGCCCGTCCTCTTGAAACGGGGGTTTGCCAACACCATCGAGGAATGGATCTGGGCCGCCGAGTACGTCCTGGCGGAAGGAGGCCAGGTGGTCCTTTGCGAAAGAGGCATCCGCACCTTTGAGCGCGCCACCCGCAACACCCTGGACCTCTCCGCCATCCCCGTCATCCACAGCTGGACCCACCTCCCGGTCTGCGTCGATCCCAGCCACGGAGTAGGCCACTCCCCTTGGATCCCCGCCATGGCCAGGGCAGCCGTGGCAGCAGGAGCTGACGGCCTCATGCTGGAGGTCCATCCCCAGCCGGAGAAAGCTTGGTCCGATGGCCGGCAATCCCTGGATCTGGAATCCTTTCGCCGGCTGATGGCGTCCCTTCCGCCGGTGGCGGAAGCCATCGGCCGGCGCATGGCGGTTGCCGCCCTGGTGCCCCCGGGGAGCTCCGGCCAGTGAGGGCACGCCCCCTCCTCATCGTGGGGCTGGGCCAGATAGGCGCTTCGGTAGCCCTGGGCCTGAGGGCCCAAGGCTACCCGGCGCCCCTTTCGGGGATGGATGTATCGCCTGAAGTCCGGGAAGGGGCTCGTTCCAGCGGACTCTTTGTTCGGGTGGAGGCCAAGCCTGGCCCCTTTATCCGGGAGTACAGCGCCATCCTCGTGGCAGTGCCGGTAGACTCCATCCCGGAGGTTCTGAAAGACCTTCAGCCGTGGATCGCTCCCGGGACCTGGGTGAGCGATACCGGGAGCGTCAAAGGTCCGGTGGTGGAACGGGTTTCCCGGATCAAAGGCCACGGGGAAGATTGGCTCTTTTTGGGCGGCCACCCCATGGCGGGGACGGAAAGAGCCGGCTGGGAAGGGGCCAGCTCGAAGCTCTTTTCCGGCGCCTTCTGGATCTTTACCCCCACCTCCCTCCACCGGCCTTCCCTTCGCTTCTGGCGGCATCTGGTTTTGCGGCTGGGCGCCAAGCCCCGCCTCCTTCCTCCACCCCTCCACGATGAGATGGTGGCCTTGACCAGCCACCTCCCCTACCTGGTGGCCTTGACCTTTATGGACCGTTTGCAGGAGAAGCTCTTCGCCCAAGGGAGCCCCGACCGGAGGAAATGGCGGTGGGTGACGGCGGGAAGCTTTGCCAGCGCCACCCGCGTGGCTGCCGGCGATCCCCGCATGTCCTTGGAGATGATCATCAGCAATCGGGGGCATTTGGAGGAGGAGGCCAGAACCTTTTCCGAGAGGCTTCTTTCGCTTTTGGAAGAAATGACGAGGGGGCATCCTTCAGCCTTCAAGCGCGTGGAGACCCTCCGCCGGTTGAGGCAAAGCTGGTATTAAGCATCCTTCAAATGGGCCATATTTCTTTCATGTTGCGCCTTTCCCCGGCTCCAGGGGCTTAAGCTGGAAGCGGGAAAGGAGGTGGAAACGATGGAACCCAAAGACCTCTGGGAAAAGAAGCTTCTGGTCTTCGACCTGGACGGCACCCTCTACCAGGATCGCTCCCACTTCGCCGTCTACGCTCGGGAGATCGCCCGGCGGCTGCCGGAAGAAAAGCGGGAGGCCTACCTTTGGGATTACCAGAACTCCCTGCTGGGAAAAGGGCCGGTCCAGTTCGGCGACTTCTACGACGCCTTCCTGGACGTCCTCTTCCGCCGGGATGAGAAGGGTGATTACCGGGCCTACAGCTGGGAGGGGGAACTCCTTCCCCAGGTGAAGGCACCCGAGCAATTTCGCCCCGGAGAAGGCCGCCACATCTTCGTCGGAGACGACTGGTGGGTGCCCCTGGTCATCGGGCGGCATTACGGCGCCAGCGACAGCGACATCGGGCAGGCCTTCCTCCTGACGCGGGCGTTTCAGGCCAGCCCCCAGTACGAGCTTCCCCGCAACGAACGGCTGGTGGAATTTCTGCGGTCCTTTCGCCAGGGCGGAGGTTACCTCGCCCTCATGACCAACAGCCCCCAGCCTGATTCGGAGATCATCCTGGAAAAGCTGGGTTTGCGGGGGGCCTTCGACAAGGCTATCTTCGCTGCAGGGAAGCCCCTTTTGACACGGGCTCACCTGCAGTCCCTCCTGCAACAGTTCCGGGTATCTCCCGGGGATGCCGTCAGCATCGGGGATAATCCCCTGAACGACATCCTCCCCGCCCGCATCCTGGGGCTTCGGACCGTCTTCATCGACCCCTACCAGCTGGCCCACGAAGCCGATCCCGACCTGAGCTTCCCTCACCTGGACGACTTTCTGGAATGGGTCATGTCGGAAAAGACAGCCGCCCGCTCCTGATCGAGGTGAAGCGGGCGGCTTCCTTTTGCTCTTTTTGTGATTCCGTTCTCTATTCTCTCGCTTAGAGAACCGCCGACTTGACCCGGTTGATGAACACCGGCTCCGGCACAGCTCCCTCGATGGCCAAGGTCCGGTTCACCACGGTGCGGGGCACCGCATGGACATGGTAGAGGCTGGCCAGCTCGGGGAACTGGGTGGCATCCACCATCTGGGCCTTCACCAGATCGCTCTCCATGGCCATCTGGTGGGCCAGGCGGACCATCCGCGGGCAATAGGGGCAGGTGGGCGTCACAAATACCTGCACCAGAAGCTCTTCCTTCAGCTGCGAGAGGAACTCCTTGGTCTGGGGGCTGAGGTGGGTCTGCCCCTTGGAGATATCCACGATGTCCTCCACCAGGGTGCCGAACTCAAAGCCCGAAGGCGCCCCCACGAAGACCACGTTCTTTCTGTCTTCCCCCTGACGCCGGAGGTAAAGGGCCGGGGTGTAATCGGCCTCCAGGCCTTCCGCCCGGGCTTCCTCGGGCGTCAGCCGGCGCACAGAGATTTTGTCGGTGATCTCCGTCATCTCTTTCAAGAGCTGGTCGAGATCCTGCCGAAGGCGCAGCATGCCGCCCACAGCTTCACCCATCTCCAGAGGTTCATCCACCAGCACCATCTCCACCGGTGCGTCCATGTCCTCCAGGATCTCCATGACTTTCTGCCGGGTTTCGTCGTCAAGAATCCGTTCCGTCACTCTGGAACCCCCTTACGTTTGATTCTACCATAGGTGCCTAGAGACCCTTTTCCGAAGGGAGCCCTATAGCTGGATGCGGTTACCAGAAGGAGTATATCCCATCCTGCCGACCCCCTTCACCCAGGATGGTTCCCTGGACCGGGAGAGCATCCCAAGGCTCGCCGCCTACGCCACCTCCCACGGGGAAGCCGGCTTGGCCATCCTGGGGGTCATGGGGGAAGGGCAAAAGCTCACCGCCGAGGAACGGCGGGAGGCCATCGCCCTCTTTCGCGCGGCCCTGCCCGAGGGGAAAGAGCTGGTGGTGGGCCTTTCGGCGCCGGCCAACCGGGTAGCGGCGGAGCTCGCCAAAGAAGCGGAAGCCCTGGGGGCCACCGCCCTTATGGTGGGGCCGCCCCCGGTGCAAAAGGACGAAGCCATCCTGGCCTACTACCAAGAGGTGGCCCGGGCTACTTCCCTTCCCCTGGTGATCCACGACTACCCCGCCTCCACCGGCATCACCCTTACGCCTTCTCTTCTGGCCAAGATGGCCGCCGATATTCCCTCCGTGGCGGCAGTCAAGCTGGAGGAAGCGCCCACCGTCGAGAAGATGGAGGCGTTGAAAAAGCTGAGTTCCCTTGCCGTCTTTGGGGCCCTGGGAGGGCTCTTCGCCTTCGAAGAGCTGAAAGCGGGAGCTGCCGGGATCATGACGGGGTTTTCCTACCCGGGCCTTCTGGTGAAGCTCTTCCACCTGGCCCGGGAGGGCCTCTGGGAAGAAGCCGATGATCT
The DNA here is from genome assembly GCA_018729555.1 of Clostridiales bacterium. Taxonomy (GTDB): domain Bacteria; phylum Bacillota; class Sulfobacillia; order RBS10-35; family RBS10-35; genus RBS10-35. The sequence goes on from JAHHQG010000027.1 coordinate 8,148, forward strand.
CTTTCACCTGATGGTGCCCCTCATCCGCTTTGAGTTTCAGGGGGCCCTGGGGATCAGCCTCAGAAAGCACCTCCTGGTATGGGAAGGCGTCATCCGGTACCCCATCGTGAGAGCTCCGGCGACCCTTCCCTCTGCCGCCACCCTGGAGCGGCTAAGGGCCCTCAGGGACCGTCTGCAGGCCCAAGGGATTCTTTCGGATTAAGGGGCCGGGACCTCGGGGAGCTCCTTCACCGATGTGCAGCCCAAAAGGGCCAGGGTCAGATCCAGCTCGGCGATGATGTTCCGGATGACTTCCCGCACCGTTCCGCAACTCATAGACAAATATCCCAAGAGAGGGATACCGCCCCGGTTGCTTCCTGCTTCGTCGACGGGGTGCTCGTAGACCGGGTTTTCCCGTTCCGCCGCAGAGCCCGTCTCCACAGGCGTCACTTCCCGCGGAACTCGCGGTAGAGCAGCCTACACGCCGGCTGCCAGGGCGAACTTGAGACGTCGGCTCAAAGCAGCCTGCCTTCACGATCCGCACGCCCCGAAGCTTGGCTTTCGCTTCGAGGAGCGCATAGTATCTTTTACCCGAGAAGAAGACGAAGATCAATCATATTTTCAGCTGCTGGCAACCCCCTTGAGGAGGATGGGGAGGCGGGTCATCTGGCGGAGGATGGCGATATCGTCCCAGGTGAGGTCGGGGCGCGAGTAGGTGTTCACGAAATGGCTGACGGCTCCCTGCATGGCCCTCAGGGAAAGGCCGTAGCGGCGCCCTTTCCGGAGAAGGGAAAGGCCTGTTCCCAAAAGGCCTACCCCTTTGGGCCGGGTGCCGGGAAGGGTCGACGAAGAGGGGATCTTTTGGCGAAACACAGGGTCGGAGAGGTACTGGGCGAGGCCAAAACCCCGGAGAAAGGGGAGGGAACCCAGGTCCAGATCGCGGGGTCGCCAGCCCAAAAGGGTGGTATCCAGGGTGAGGACGATGCCCTGGCAGCCCGCCTTTTCCGCCCGCTCCAGAAAGGAAGCCACCAATCCCGGTCGGAGGACCAGTAGAGCTGAAACCAGCGGGGGGCATCCCCCATGGCCTCGGCGCACCGCTCCATAGGCACCCCCGCCTGGTTGGAAAAGATCATCCCGATGCCTTCCTTCTGGCAGGCCCTGGCGCAGACGAGGTCGGCCTCCGGGTGGATCATGTCCAGAGCCCCGATGGGGGCGAGGAGGAGGGGTGCCCGGTGGCGCACCCCGAAGAGCTCAACCGAAAGGTCCCGTCGGGAGACATCTCTGAAGACCCGGGGAGCGAAGGAAACTTCATCAAAGGCCTTCCCGTTGGCCTCCATGGTGGCTTCCCTCCCCGCCCCGCCCGCCACGTACGCCCAGGCCTCAGGGGACATCTTCCGCTTGGCGGCCTCCTCCAGTTTCTCCGGATGCACCGGCACCCGCGGCCGCCGGCCTGCCATCCCCGCCATGTAGATTTCCGTCTGCCTCTGGCGACCCGCGCCGGGTTCCACCCTCAGTCACCCCCTTCCTCCAGGTGCTCCCGGAACCACTTGAGGTAACCCTTCAAACGCTCCAGGCGGTTGAGGGGCTTCCCCGAGCGGGAGAGTTCGTGATTTTCTCCGCTGAACCGCAAGAAGGCGACCTTCTTCCCCAGGACTTTCAGGGCGATGTAAAGCTGCTCCGCCTGCTCGATGGGGCAGCGCAGGTCCTGGTCGGAATGGACGATGAGAAGAGGCGTTTCCACCTGGGGAAGGTAGCGGATGGGAGAGCGCTCCATGATCTTTTCCTCATCAGCCCAAAGGTCGGCATCCCCGAGCTCCCGCCGGTTGAAGTGGAAGCCGATGTCGCTGGTGCCGTACATGCTATAGAGGTTAGAGATGCTGCGGTCGGTGATGGCCACCTTGAAGCGGGTGGTCTGGGTGATGATCCAGTTGGTCATGTAACCGCCGTAGCTTCCTCCCGTGACCGCCAGGCGCTGGCTGTCGATCCAGGGGAAGCGCCTGAGGGCCTCATCCACCCCCGCCATGAGATCCCGGTAATCCCGGCCGCCCCAGTCGCCCAGGCAAGCCTGGGTGAAGGCTTCCCCGTAACCCACGGAGCCCCTGGGGTTCATGAAGAGGACCCCCCAGCCCTGGGCGGCGTAGAGCTGGAATTCGTGGAAGAAGGCTTCGCCGTACGCGGTATGGGGTCCCCCGTGGATACTGAGGATGAGGGGATATTTCTTCCCCTCTTCCCGCCGGAGGGGCTCCATGATCCAGGCCTCCAGGGTGACCCCCTCGTTTTCGAAGGTGAACTTGGTCGGCAGGGCCAGCTCCAGCTGGGAGAAGAGCTCCTGGTGGGTGAAGGTCCTCTGCCGCGGTTCCTCCCCCTCTTTCTGGACGTAGAGATCCCCCGGGCTCAAGGCATGGGCTCCCACAAAGGCCCACACCTTCCCGTCCCTGGAGAAACTAAAGGACGTGAGGGTGGGGATGCTTTCCGGGGTGAGGCGGGTGAGGGTGCCATCCTTCACGTCCAGGGCGAAAAGGGGATTGGTCCCGCCGACGGTGAAGGAGAGGAAGACCTTCCCCTCGTCTTGGCTCCAGACGGGCCGAAGGGAACCCTGGTCCCAGCGGGCATCGGCCCCTGCAGGACCCGACATGGAGAGGTCCAGGCCTTCCCCCAGGGGCCGGGGCGTCCCCGAAGGGAATTCCACGGCGTAGGGGATGACGTTGGCCACCATGTCCCCCTTTTCGTGACCGGCATAGAGGACGTACCTTCCCGACGGGGAGAAGACGGGGCCGTAGGCGGGGCCCTTCCCGGAGCTCAGGCGTTTCGGCTCCTGGATGGCTTCCTCCCCTTCCGGGGCTTGCGGCACAGGGATGTAGTAAACGTCAGGCCAGCTCTGGACATCCTCCGTCCGCATGTTGGCGGAGAAAACCAGCCAGCGGCCGTCGGGGGAAAACGACGGGGACTGGACGTCAAAATCCCCCCGGGTGAGCCGGACTTTGCGGCCCGTCGCCACATGGAGGAGGTACAGGTGGCGGCGCCGTTCGGGCTCCAGGAGCCCCACGCCGTTGAACTTATAGCGCAGCCGGTCGATCCAGCGGGCATCGGGCTTGGGCTTCCTTTCCCCCTCCGAAGCCTCCTCCTTCTTCTCCGGATCCCTCAGGACCACCGCCAGCCACTCCCCATCCGGGGAGAAGACGGCCTCCCCTACCCCTTCCTCTTCGCTGGTGAGAGGCCGGGCTTCCCCGCCCTCCAGGCTCAGGAGGTAGAGGCGGGGTTTGCCGCTGCGGTTGCTCTGGAACACCAGGCTGCGGCCGTCGGGGGACCAGCGGGGAGCCGTCTCGGAGGTGACGCCTTCAGGGGCCTTTCCCCAGGTGAGGCGGCGGGGCGCGCCCCCTTCCGTCTCGAGAAGCCACAGGCTGGATTCATAGCCGTTTTTCTCGGCGTTGACCCGGGTTTCCACGTAGACGACGTGGCGGCCGTCGGGGGAGACTTGGGGGTCGCCCACCCATACCATCTGAAAGAGATCTTCAGGGGTGATGGTCCTCGACAAGGGTTCCACTCCTTCCAGGGTTTCCTCCATTTTTCTTTCGCGAGGCGAAGGAATTCTCCTTGTGGAAGAGAAGTAGAACTGTATGAAACAGGTCCGGCCTCCCTCCGCCTTCGAAGCCCTCCGCTACCCCAACTTTCGCTACCTCTGGCTGGGACTCCTGGTGGCCAACACCGGCGCCTGGATGCAGATCGTGGCCCAGGGATGGCTCATCTACGACCTCACAGGATCGGCCCTTTACCTGGGGAGCGTGGGGCTGGCCCGGGCCATCCCCATGCTGACCCTCTCCCTGGTGGGAGGGGCCGTCTCCGACCGCATGGATCGGCGCCGTCTCCTCTACATCACCAACATCCTCACGGGGTTTTTGGCCTTTTGCCTGGGGATGGACATCCACCTGGGGACCGTCAAGCCCTGGCACGTGCTGGTTATCGCCTTTTTGAGCTCCTCCGTCTTGGCCTTCGACCAGCCCACCCGCCAGGCCCTCGTCCCTTCCCTGGTGCCCCGCTCGGTGCTCCTCAACGCCGTGGCCCTCAACTCCATCACCTTCAACGGGGCCGCCGTCCTTGGACCCAGCCTGGCAGGTCTCCTGGTCCCCTACATCGGGCTGGAAGGGAACTTTTTCATCAACTCCGTGGGATACCTGGCCGTCATCTACGCCCTCTACCGGATGGAGCTCCCGCCCCGCCCGGCAAGGGACGGCGGTGAACCATCGTCGGTGCTTTCGGACATTCGACAGGGCCTTTCGTACGTGGCCCGGCACAAGGTCCTTTTGGCCCTGGTCCTTTCCGGAGCAGGCCTTAGCTTCTTCTCCCGCTCTAGCATCGTCCTCTTCCCCGTCTTCGCCGGCGATGTCCTCCATGCCGGGGTGAAAGGCCTGGGCTACCTCATGTCGGCCAACGGCATCGGGACAGTCCTCGGAGGCCTTCTCTTGGCCAACCTCCGCGACTTTCGCCGAAAGGGCCTCCTGGTAGTGATGGCCATCACCCTGCAGGCGGTCCTCCTCTCCCTCTTCGGGCTGAGCACCCACCTCTGGGTGAGCCTCATCCTCCTCACGGGCTTTGGAGCTGCCGCCATCCTGGCCGCCTCCACCATCAACACCCTCCTCCAGCTCTCCACGGGGGAAGCCATGCGGGGAAGGGTGATGAGCCTTTTCACCCTGTCCATGCTGGGGATGACGCCCCTCGGCCAGATGCCCCTGGGCACCCTGGCGGATCTTTTGGGACCCGGGACGGCGGTGATGGCGGGAGCCCTTTGCTCCCTCCTGGTCCTCCTGGCGGCCCTGGCCATCGAGCCGGGCCTGCGGAAAATACCCTAGGCCCTAGACTTCCACCAGGTGCTCCCGGTACTTGGCCACCCGGTCCCAGAGGATCTCGTACCCCATGCCCGGCTCATCGGAGAGCTCCAACGTTCCGCCGGGCTTCAGGCGGATCTCCGGCTCCACGATGTCTTCCGCCCAGTAGCGGTCGCTCCCGGAGGTGTCTCCGGGGAGGGTGAAGCCCGGAAGGCTGGTGATGGCCATGTTGTGGGCCCTCCCTACCCCCGACTCCAGCATGCCGCCGCACCAGACGGGCACCCCGTGATCCCGGCAGACGTCGTGGAGGGCTTTGGCCCGGGAAAGGCCTCCGACCCGCCCGATCTTGATGTTGATGATGCGGCAGGCGCCCAGGGAGAAAGCCTTTTCGGCATCCTCCGCGGAGTGGATGCTCTCATCCAGGCAGATGGGGGTCTTCAGCTCTTTCTGCAGGCGGGCGTGCCAGATGATGTCGTCATGGGAAAGGGGCTGCTCCATCATCATGAGGTCGAAAGAATCCAGCTTCTTCAGGTGCTCCAGGTCGGAGAGGCGGTAGGCGGAGTTGGCATCCACCATGAGGGGGACATGGGGGAAGGCCTTTCGCACGGCGGCGACGTACTGGATGTCGTGGCCCGGCTCAATCTTCAGCTTGACGCGCCGGTATCCCTGTTCCACATATCCGGAAACCACCTCTACCAGGGCTTCGGGGGAAGGCTGGATCCCCACCGAAACCCCCACGGGGATGGGTTTCTTTTCCCCTCCCAGGGCTTTCCAGAGAGGAAGCCCCCGGGCCCTCGCCCAGGCCTCCCAGAGGGCGCTCTCGAGGCCCGATTTGGCCATGTAATGGCGGCGGATGAACTCCATTTTGGGGTAGATCTCGTCGGGGTGGGAGAAGGTCACGCCTTTCAAGGCCGGGATGAGGTAATCCTGCAAGATGAGGAGGCTTCCCTTCACCCACTCCTCGTTGTAAAGGGGATCTTCCATGGCCACCACTTCGGCATAGCCCGGGCCTTCGTCGGTGAGGGCCTCCACCAGGATGAACTGGCGGTCTTTCTCGACGCCAAAGCTGGTCTTGAAGGGAGCCTTGAGGGGCATGCGCAGCACATGGAGGCGGCAGGCTTCAAGCTTCATGAGGAATCTCCTTTCTGACCCGGTACGAGAAGGTAGCGGGCCTTTCCTTCTTGCGGGAATCGTTCCACATGGACGGCCACCCATCCCCTGCGGAAGGCGTAGTTGAAGGCGGCGGCGCTGGCCCGCCGCCAGGCGATGGCCAGATCAAAATCCCGGTCCTTTAGGGCGAGGAAATCCCACGGGATCTCGATGTAGGCGGCGCCCTCCCGTAGACCCAAGAGGGCTTCCTCCCGCCGCCAGGAAGGCGCCGGCCGCTGCAACCGCCGGATGTTCCCATCGCTGCTCCAGGTGCCTTCCAGCGCTTCCCCGCCTTCCGGGGAGGCTTCCACGTCGGGGTGGAGGCGAGGGCGGGGAAGGAGGGGATGGCTCGACGCCACAGCCTCGAGGAAGACCGGTCCGGGGGGAAGGGGCTGGGGAAACGCTTCCCCCCGTTGCCACGGATCCTCCTCTTCGATCCACCACTCGCAGAGGAACCGATCGGTGGGCAAGCCCTTGTTGAGGGGGTCGTCCATGGGGCCGTAGTGGTTGGGGAAAAAGGTGCGGGCCATGGCCTTTAGGTAGACCAGGTTGAAGTAGGCGTTCTTCGCCATGAGGGGATCGAAGGTCCAGGTGATGAGGGGGAACCCCCTCTGTCGGGCCCAGTGATACTGGCGATACTTGAGGGCTCTTCCCACCCCGTGGCTCCGCCACCCCTCCTTCACCGCCGCCATGTGGGACCAGAGCCAGGCGTCCTTGCCGTCAAAAGCGGCCACCGCCAGGCAGAAGCCGATGACGTCATCCTCCGCCGGTCTGCGGGCCACCAAGGCGAGGCCCCCCGTCTCCACCGCCACCCAGAGCATGGGCAGCGGCAGGGAGGTGTCCCGGCTCCAGACTTCGATCTGGAGCTCTTCCATGGCCGAGAAGTCCGAACGCGAACGGGGTTCTTCGACGATGAACGGCATGCGTTCCATGGCTTACCCTTCGCCACCTTACCGTAAAGTCCTTCTTATGTGATTTCAACAGCCATAATCTAGCCCATCCCCTCGGTTCCTCCAAGGCGCAGGCCGTTACCTTGGTTCCCCACGGCGACCCTGGATTCCTGGCCAGGGGCATAACCCGGCTTTCTAAGGTACAATGCCGCCTGGAAACCCATGCAGCAAAGAAAGGCGGTGGCCACGGTGGATCAGACCCAGGAAAAGGAGCTACCCGGCCAGAGCGTCACCATGCACGGATTGGAGGTCTTCACGTCCTTCGTGGATGACCACGGAGTGCCGGTGAAGGTGAAAGAAGCCCAGACGGCTGCCCCCCGGATCTGGATCCTCACCCACAACGCCCACCTGACGGTGGAACAGGCCAAATGGGTGCGGGATGCGTTGGACCGCTGGATCCGGAAGGTGGAAGGTCACCATCGCACCTAATCCACCGGGACCAAGAGCCGGGGGCGAGTGAAGTAGAGATAGGCTCCCGCCACAGGCCTCCCCGTGATGGCCTCGATGGCCTGGCGGTAGACGGCCACCTGAGTTCCGTATTGCACCAGGAGGGGGGCCGGGACGGGATCCTCCACCCGGTCCGTTTTGTAGTCCACCAGGTAAAACCCCTCCGGCAGCTCCACCATCAGGTCCACCACGCCCTGGACCAGGAGAAAGTCGCCCTTTTCCCGAGGAAAGCGCCAGGTGAAAAACCACTCCCGCCGCATCCGGGCCCCTTCCTTCACGGCCCCCAAGAGCTTTTGCCCCAGCTCGGTGGCAAAAAAGCCCAAGATTTCCTCCGGCGTGATCTCCTCTTCCCACCCGGGAGGCAAAAGGTTCCGGCCCGCCAGCTCTTCCAAAAGGGCCCTCACCCTGGCTTCATCCAGGGGGTCTTCCCAGGAAAGCTTTTGCATCACCAGATGAAAGGCACTCCCCCGTTCCGCGCCGTAGCGGCTCTTTCGCCCATCCAAGGGCCGCGGGCGAAGGGGCCTAAGGTCCCGGGGAAGGGGGCTGGCCGCCAGCTCCGGGTCCAGGGGAAGGCGCATCTCCGAGGCCGCCCGCTTTCCCAGGGCGGCGGCATCCTCCCGGTAGGGGTACACCCACTCCCACCGGCGCCTCACCTCCGCCAGCCAAGCCTCCGCCGCGTCGCCGACCGAAGGGTCATCGTTCACTGAAGCCAAGGGGAGGCGTTCCCCCTGGCGCTCCACCTTGTCGTCCCCCGGCCGCAGGATCTTCACCTCCCAGAGGGACGGCCCCGCATCCGCCCAGACCGCCGGCCAAAGCCAAGCCAGGTAATCCGAGGCCAAGAGGAGCTGCCCCAAGGAAAGGTCTCCCGCCGAAGGGTTCTTTGGGATCTCCAGCATCTTGTCGCTGCTCCCCACCAGCAGAAGCTCATCTCGGGCGCGGGTGAGGGCCACGTAGAGGATCCGCAACTCCTCTGCCAACTCTTGCCGCCGCCGGTGGGCGAGGAAGGCCCGGTAGAAAAGGGAAGGCACCCTCACCCGGAGGACGGGATCGGAAGCCTTAAAGGCGATCCCCAGCTCCCGCTCCACCAGCGCCCCTTCCCCGGTGGCATGGAAGGGCTGGCCCAAGCCCGCCACCACCACGATGGGGAATTCCAGCCCTTTGCTCTGGTGGATGGTCATCAAGCGGACGGCATCCCCAAAAAGGGGGGGCGCCACCTGAAAATCCGCCCCCTTTTCCTCCAGGCGCTGGAGGAACCTCAGGAAGCTCCCCAGCCCCTGCCGGGCAAAATGCTCGAACTGGCGGGCCCGTTCCAAAAGGGCCTCCAGGTTGGCCTTTCGTTGGCTTCCCCCCGGAAGGGCGGCGGCCACCTCCAGGATCCGGGTTTCGGCGTAAAGCTCCTCCAAGAAGGTGAGGAGGGGCTGGCGCCGGACGCGGGTCCGCCACGCCTCCACCTGCTCCCAAAAGGCCCGGACTTTCGCCCCCAGGGGATCATCTTTCTTCATGGCCTCAAAGAGGGCATCCAGCAGATCCCCCTCCCGCCCTTCCTGCCGGATGCGCAAAAGGTCCTTCAGGCTAAAGCCCCCCAGGGGCGATCGCAGGAGGGAGGCCAGGGGAATATCCTGCCGGGGGTTGTCCAGGACCTGCAGGAGGTGAAGGATCCAGCGGACCTCCAGAGCCTGGAGAAAGCCCCCGGCACCGGCGGCCATGCTGGGGATCCCTTCCTGCAAAAGGGCCTCCCGCAAGAGGGAAGCCCGGTTCCGGGCGCTCCGAAGGAGGATGGCCACATCCCCGGGGCGGGGGCGCCGCCGTTCCTTCGTCTCGGGGTCCAATATGCGAAGGTCGGGGTCCTGAAGGAGTTCCGCCACCTTTCGGGCCACAAAGCGGGCTTCCCGCTCCCAGCTCCGCTCTCGGATTTCTTCCGGAGCCAAAAGCTCCCACTCCCTCGCCCTGGGGTGATGGAGCACAAAGAGGCGGGCCTTCGGGAGGGAAGCTTCATCGGTCCGGCCGGCCACCAGGGCCGCCTCCTTGGTGTAAGAGAGGCCGCCCAGCTCCCGCCGCATGAGGCGCTTGAAGACATGGTTGACCGCCTCGATAACGGCCGGATGGCTGCGGTAATTGGTGCGCAGGTGGACCACCTTCCCCTTCCCCTCCCGGAGGTACCGCTCGTAGAGATGGAGGAAAAGGGCGGGCTCCGCCTGGCGGAACCGGTAGATGCTCTGCTTCACATCGCCCACGTAGAAGACATCCTCGCCGCCCAAAAGGGTGAGGATGGCGTGCTGGAGTTCGTTGATGTCCTGGAACTCATCCACCAAAAGCGTCTGGATGGACCGCCGGACGGCTTCCCCCTGGGGAGAGGGCCGGAAAACCCCTTGGGGAGCCGAAGGGTCCTGCAGGAGGCGGAAGGCGAGGCGCTCCATGTCGGCAAAGTCCAAAAGCCCCTGGTCTTCCTTCAAACGGGCGTAGGTGGCTTCCAGCTCCCTCACCAGCTCCACCACCTTTTCCACCAGGGGAAGGAAACGGCCCGCTTCCTCCCGCCACCGGGCCGGCAGATCCTCCGAAAGCCAGGAGGCCACCTCTTTGAGGACCTCCTTGGCCTTCTCCCGGTACCCTTTGAGGCGCTTCAGCCCCTCTTCCCCTTCTTCGCCCTCGCCCTCCTTCCAGGAGGCTTTGGGCCACGCCTGCATGCGGGAAAGGGCTTCCACCGGGTGGCGGTCCCAGTCCTCCAAGGCCTCTTCCAGGCGCACCAGATCCCCCTCGAAAATCTCGCTGATCACTGGGCTCTCGGCAGCCTGAAGGCCCCGTTCCAGCCAGGCCATGGCTTCTTCCACCCGGAGGCGGCCTTCCTCCAGGAGAAGGCGGTGGAGGGGGCTTCCCAAGGGATCCTCCAGGACCTTCCGGTAGATGGCCACCGCCTCTTCCAGCCAGGCTTCGGGCCAGGGGCGGGCGTAGGCGGTGGCATAGATCTCCAAAAGGAGCTCCCTCACGGGCCGGTCGTCCCCGTCGGCGTTGCCGTACCCCTCCACCAAGTCCAGGAAGAGCGGGTCTTCCTCTTCGTAATGTCGGTCCAAGACGAGATCCAGGGCTTCTTCCAGCAAAAGATCCTGTTCTTCTCGGGAGAGGACCCGGGCCGAGGGGTCCAGCTGGAGTTCCCGAAAGTGCCGCTTGATGAGGCGCAGGCAGAAGGCGTGGAGGGTGGAGATGCGGGCCTGGGGAAGGAGCTGGAGCTGATGGCGGAGGAAGGCGTTCCCCGGGTCCTTTTCCACCTCCCGCTCCAGGGCTGCCCGGATGCGGCTCCTCATCTCGGCGGCCGCCTCTTCGGTGAAGGTGACCACCACCACCCCGTCCAGGCTTCCTCCCGCCAATAGAAAGCGGATGACCCGCTCCGTAAGGACGGCGGTTTTGCCGCATCCGGCAGAGGCGCTCACCAAGACCTTCCCCGTGGCTTCCAGGGCCGCCCTTTGCTCATCGTTCCACACCACGGTCACGGCTGTTCTCCCTCTCCTTTGCGGGGTCTGCGGGGCTGGAACCCGGGAAGGAAGGGATCGTAGTGGCAAAACCCTTGGAAGATGCAGTTTTTGCAAGCCAGACGGCCGTTCCAGTAGAGGGGCTCTTCCTTCACCCGGCCCTCCAGGATGGCTTGGCTCCAGGTTTGGGCGTGTTTCAGGGCCTTCTCCATAAGGGCCCTCAGATCCTCTAGGGGAAGGATCTTGCTCTGCTTGGACCAGCCCCCTTTTTGTACCTGGGATGCCGGGATGAGCCGCCCCGATCCCCGTTCATCCATGGCCAAAAGGGCATCGGGATGGTCCACCAGGTAGCCGTCCATCTTGAGGGAAGGGGGCCTTTCCTTCCAGCGGAGAAGGATGGGCATGTAGAGAAAGCCCGCCGGTTCTCCCCCCCAGAGCTCCACCGCCGCCAAAAGATAGAGGGGGAGCTGCAGGGAAAGGCCCAGGCGGACTTCCTCCAGATCCAACGACTTTCCCCAGGTCTTGTAATCCACCACCCTAACCCACGTGGTCTCCTCCGTCGAGCACTCCTCCACCCGATCGATGCGGCCTTCCAGGAAGGCCCGGGTGCCGTCGGGGAGGAGGAGGGGAAAGCGGAAGGGCTTTTCCAGGCCTGAAGGGCGGAATTGCCCGTAGGCCAGATGTTCCTGAAGGTGGCGGCCCACCTCCCCGAGGATGCGCACCAGCTGGCGGCGGACGTAGCTCCGGCGGACCTCCGGGATGCGGTGCTCCATGTCGGCGAGGATGGCATCCAGGAGGTCGGGGAGGGCCTCTTCCTCCAGGCATCCCTCCTCCGCCAGGCGGCGGCTGAGGTGCAAAAGGCCCCGGTGGAAGACCTCTCCCAGGCGGGCGGGATCCATGCGGGCGAGGGGCCTCTCCTTCAGCCCCAGGATGTAGTGGGAGAGGTAGCGGAAGGAGCAGGCCGCGTAGGTTTCCAGCTGGCTCACGCTGAAGATGGGTTCTTTCCCCAAAAGAAGGCGGAGGTCTTCCCCTACAAGGGCAGCCTCTTCCCTTTGGTATCGGAGGGCCCAGAGGTAGGGCTCAAGGAGCCGCCGGCCCTCCTCATCCCGCTGGAAGGATGACCAAAGGGCCCGCTCCCTGGCTTCCAGGGGCTTCTCGCCATCCAGCTCCTGGCGCACCCTCTGCGCCAGGTAGGCGGCCATCTGGGGGCGGGTGAAGGGAAGGTGGTCCGCCGGTTCTCTCTCCTCGAGGCGGGGAAAGAGGACCTTCAGGCGGCGGATCCAGGTGCTGGGGTGGAGGCGCTTTCCCTCTTCGCTCCGCCGGGGATAGCTGACGTACAGGCGGTGGCTTGCCCGGGTGAAGGCGACGTAGGTCAAGAAAGCTTCTTCCTCCATGCGAAGGGCAGAGGTCTTCCCGAGGTCCAGGCCCTTTTCCAGAAGGAGCTCCCGCTCGGCATCGCTGAAGATGACGTCTTCTTCCGCCGGGCGGGGATAGGCATCTTCCGTCACACCCAAAAGGAAGAGGACCCGAATGGGGCCCGGCCGGGACCGCTCCGCCGTCCCGATGACCACCTGGTCCAACGTGGGGGGCACCAAGCCCACATCGATGACGCCCAGCCCTTCGCGGAGCATGCGGTGGTAGAGGGTAGGAGAAAGGGATAGGTCGCCCAGGGCGAGGGACGCCTGCTCCAGGACGTCCATCACCTGGTCCCAGACCTGGAGATGCTCCTGGGCTTCATCCAGGCGGCCCTCTCCTTCCGCCTCGGCGCTCCATGCTTCCAGGCGCTGGGGCACTTCCAGCTCCTCGAGAAAGGCCAGGAGAGCCTCCCCGTAATCCCGGGCAAGGGATGCCTGCGATGGGCGAAAGGCATCTTCCAGGCGAAAGAGGGGGCCAAGGGCCTGCTGGCGGAGGCCTTCCATCTCCGGGTCGGGAAAGGAGGGGGATCGGCTCTGCCAGTGGGAGCCCCGGGCTCCCATGGCCAACCCGTAGTTTTCCAGGCGGTCGGCTTTATCCCGGGGAAGGGAAAGGAGATCCGACTTGAGGTAACGGTAGATGGTTTCCGGAGGAAATCCGCCGGCCACCGCCTCCAGGGCGGCCAGGATCAGCTGGAGGAGAGGATGGTGGGGGACGGGGCGGCGGCGGTCGATGAAAAAGGGGATGTCCCGGGAGCGGAAGACCGAGGCCAGGTCATGGCGGTAAAGGTCCAGGTCCCGCACCCAGACGGCCACATCCCGGTAGCGGAGGCCTTCTTCCCGCACCAGGCGTTCCACCTCGCCCGCCAAAGCCAGCACCTCATGGCGGCGGTGGCGGGCTGACCAGAGGACCAGCTCTGAAACAGGACCAGGGTGCCGTTCCCCGGGAAAGGAAAAGAGCTCCCTTTCCAGGTGCCGGAGACCTTGGGCTTCAAAGCGAAGGGGCTCGCCCAGGGCCACCTCCTCCACCGGAATACCCCCCTCCCGGGCCTCTTCCAGGAGGCGCTTCCAGGTGCGGCGGGGATGGGCAAAGAGAGGCTCATCGGGGGCGCGGGGATCCACCGTGAGGGCCACCGTCACTTCCTCGGCCGTGTGCAAGAGGGCCCGCAGGAGCTGCCACTGGGCTTCGTAAAAGTGGGAAAAGCCGTCGACAAAGAGACGGACCCCTTGAAGAGCCCGGCTCTGGGGAAGGATGCGGGCCATCTGGGTGAGGGCGTCCGGTTCGTCCTTCCGCTGCCCCAGGTGGAGCCGATATTCCCGCATGAGAAGGGCCATGTCGCGGAGCTTGGCCTCCAGATCCCCCGCCACGCCCTCCACCCTCTCCAACTCTTCGGGGCCGATGCCCTGGCTCTCCAGCTCCTGAAGGGACCGCCAAAGGGTGCGGGCCAGGCCCGGCTTGCGGGCCACGGGGCCGAAGTAAAGGAGCTCCTTTTGATGGCGCAAGAGAAAAGCTTGAAGGGCCATGACGCCTCCCGCCTCCCCCAGGCTGGGGCGAGGCGCCCACGCTTCCTCCTTCATGAACCACCAGGTCAGACGGGTAAAGCTCACCACCAGGGACCGCTGGGCCCCCCTGCGCCCCCTTTCATGAAGGGCGTCCAGGAGATCCCGCTCCATCTGGTAGGTGGCCTGTTCGGGCACGAGAAGCAAAAGGGGACGGCCCCAGGGATCGGCAGCTTCCAGGGCGGCCATTTCCCTGAGGATCCGCCGGGTTTTGCCCGTTCCCGCTCGGCCCAGGAGAAGCTTGAGCTTCATCGGGGGGCTCCCGAAGGCTCCTCTTCCTCGTGGTGGGCCCCATGGACTTCCAGGCCGCAGGAGGGGCATTTCCAGAGGTGGTCATGGGGAACTTTCGGTCCCACCACCGGCCGCGGACGAAGGGCCACATGATCCTGGATCCAGGCTTTCATGGGAATCCGGCACTTGGGACAGAGGGGAGGATTCACGTCAGCACCCCCTTCTCTTGGGCTTCATGGTAGCACAGCCTTCCATCCCGTGGCGGATGTCGGCGGTAATCTCCGCCTCGCTGCCTTGCCCATGGAGAAGGTGGCACAGATCCTAAGAAACGGTAGCATGGAAGGAGACACAGAAAGCGGGTGGACCGGGTGGAGGAGACGAAGGATCGGGTACGGGATGTGATGGTGAGTCCCGTGGTGACGGTGTCGGAGGATGCCACGGTAGCGGAAGCCGTCAACCTCTTTGTGGAAAAGTGGCTCAGCGGCGTCCCCGTGGTGGACCGCCAAGGGAAGCTGGCGGGGATCCTCACCGACGGGGATCTGGTGAGAGCCCTGGCGGCGACGGGGATCGGGTACGCTTCCGCCTTCCGCCAGGGGGAAGAAGCCCCCGAGCTCCAGGAGGAGGTGGAAGAGCGGGTCTTTCGCCTGGCCCTCCAACCCGTCGGGCAGCTCATGACCCGCCAGGTGGTGACCATCCACCCCGATGCCCCTCTGGCGGAAGCCGCCGCCCTCATGGATCGCTACCGCATCAAGAAGCTGCCGGTGGTGGAAGGGGACACCCTGGTGGGCATCGTCGCCCGCAGCGACATCGTCCTCGGGGTCCTGGCCCAGCTCAGCCGCCAGCTGGCTGCCCAGTGGCCGCGGCCAGAACATCCCTGAGCTCCCGGATGTCGGGCACCAAGGGATGGGGATAGTACCCCAGGTGGGCGAAGATGTCGGGGAGCCAGAGGCGCTGGGCCCCGGCATCGCTGACGCCCGCGTAAAGGATGGCCGTCTCCCCCGGGATCCGGTGGAGCCCGCCGGGAAAGACCACATCCCGCACGCCCCGGTGCTTGCTGGGCCCGGGACGGAAGATGCGGCGTTCCCCCAGGAGGACCATCTCCTCGTGGGAAAACTCCCTGGGTTTAAAGACGAAGGCCATGGGGTAATAATGGCGTTCCCCCGACGACCCGAAGCGGGCCACATGCCCCAGGACCAACACCTTCCCTCCCGGCAACAGCTGGGCCTCGTTGGCTCCGCCCCATTCCTCTTCGCCAAAGAGCCCTTCCAGGAGGGGCGCCCCTTCAAAGTCGGCGCCCTTCAGGTCATCCAGGCGATCCACGGTGAAAAAGCCGATTTTCCCCCGGCCTCCCCGGCCGCCCTGGGGGCGGGTGAAGACCCCGATGCGCCCGTCCTCCAGCTCCACCAGGCGGATATCCTTCATGCCCACAGGACCCCTCGCAAAGGGTCTGAGGGATGAAAGGCTTTCCCCACGGAAGAACACGGTGCGCCACCGCCAGAAGTAGGGAGGCTGGCCTTCCGGGTCGATGAAGGTTTCCACCCCGCCCAGGACCAACTCCCCGTGGATCCGGGTGACGAAGGGGTCCTGGAGGGGAAAGGCGGGACCATCGGGCAAGAGGCGCCAGGTGCCCTTCTCATCGGGGGTGAAGAAGCGCACCTCCGACACCTCGCTAAACCGCTTTTCCACCCGCCCCGCCAGGACCCAGCGCCCTTCATCCCAGAAGGGCGCCGTGATGTTGTACACGTCCGAGCGACCCACGCCGCTGAACTTCAGCACTTCCGCGCGGGAAGGATAGGGGGAAGCTCTGAACCGGGCTAAAAGGGCCTCCACCCGTCCTCCTTGCGCCCATCGTCGGTCCAAGGACCATGACCTCCTGTCCTTATTCATCGGTGCTTCCTATAGTTGGGTTTGCACAGGGAAAACCCCGCGCCCCCCGGAGGAGGGCCGGGGTTTCTTCCCTATCCCCGGCAGCCTGACGTCTCGGCTGCTCATGGAGTTCCTCTTTCGCGCTATCGGCCCCGTTTCCTTTCGCCCGCCGCCGGCAAATTTCGTCAGCGGCCGTAAAAGTGGGTGGCCGGGCCGTAGATGAGCTCCGCCGCCTCCATGACCGTCTCCGACAAGGTGGGGTGGGGATGGATGGTGAGGCTGAGGTCTTCCGCCACCGCCCCCATCTCGATGGCCAGGACCCCCTCGGCGATGAGCTCGCCTGCTCCCGGCCCTGCGATGCCCACCCCCAGGATGCGCTTCGTCTCCTTGTCCACCACCAGCTTGGTGACGCCGTCGCTGCGGCCCAGGGTAGCCGCCCTCCCGGAGGCGGCCCAGGGGAACCGGCTCACCTGCACTTCACGGCCCTGGGCCTTGGCTTCTTCTTCCGTCAAGCCCGCCCATGCGATCTCCGGATCGGTGAAGACCACCGCGGGAATAGCCATAGGCTCGAAGGCCACCTTCCTTCCGGCGATGGCTTCCGCCGCCACCTGCCCTTCATGGGTGGCCTTGTGGGCCAGCATGGGCTGTCCGGCCACATCCCCGATGGCGTAGATGTGGGGAACGGAGGTGCGCCGGGCTTCATCCACCACGATGAAGCCTTTGGCATCCACCTCCACCCCCACCTTCTCCAGGCCAAAGCCCTTGGAATTGGGTACCCGACCCACGGCCACCAGGACCCGATCGAAGGTCGCCTCGAAGGTCTTCCCGTCCTTCCCTTCCAGGGTGGCCAGGAGCTGGTCCCCCTTCTCCTCGATTTTCTGCACCTTCGTCTCAAAGTGGAGGGCCGCCAGCTGCTGCTGCATGGCCTGCTGCAAGGGCCGGACCAGATCCCGGTCCACTCCCGGCAAAAGGCCCGGCGTCATTTCGACAAGGGTCACCTGGCTCCCCAGGGCCGAATAAACGGTGGCCAGCTCGGCGCCGATGTAGCCTCCCCCGATGACCAAAAGCTTTTGGGGGATGTCGGGGAGGTTTAGGGCCGCGGTGGAATCCATAACCCGGGGGCTGTCGATGGAGATGCCCGGGAGGGCGATGGGGCTGGAGCCGGTGGCGATGATGAGGTGCTCAAAGGCCACCTCTTCCTTTCCCTTGGGGCCTTCTACCACCAAGGTGTGGGCATCCACAAGGGTGCCCCGGCCCTGGATGTACCGGATCTTCCGGGCTTTGGTGAGGGTCCCCAGACCTCCTGTCAGCTTCTTCACCACCCCGTCCTTCCAGGCCCGCAAGGCGACCAGATCCACTTTTGCCTCTCCTAGGTGGACACCCCACTTCGAGGCTTCCCGGGCTTCCCGGAGAAGGGCCGCCACATGCAAAAGGGCTTTGGAGGGAATGCAGCCCCGGTAGAGGCAGACGCCCCCGGGATTTTCTGCTTCATCGACCAACACCGTGCTGAGACCCAGATCGGCTGCGCGAAAGGCTGCCCCGTAGCCGCCGGGGCCACCCCCGAGGACCGCCACCTGCACTCGTTCCGCCATGGTCCCTTTCACCCTTCCACCAGGAGTCGTAAAGGCTGTTCCAGGGCCTCCGCGATCCACCGCAAGAAGCGGGCCGCATCGGCGCCGTCGATGACGCGGTGGTCATAGGTCACCATGAGGGGAAGGATGGTGCGGGGTACCCACTGGCCATCCTTCCAGATCGGCCGCACCTCTCCCCGCGCCACCCCCAGGATGGCCACCTGGGGCCCGTCCACCAGGGGCGTGAAGCCGGTCCCGCCCAGGCCCCCCAGGTTGGAGATACTAAAGGTGGCCCCCTGCATCTCCTCCAAGCTGAGCTTTCGCTGCCTCGCCCGCTCCGCCAGGTCCCCCAGCTCCTTGGCGATGGCCAAAAGCCCCTTTTGGTCGGCGTTGCGGATGACGGGGACCAAAAGGCCGTGGGGCGTATCCACCGCCACCCCGATGTGGACATAGTCTTTGTAGATGATCTCCTCGGCCTTCATGTCGATGCTGCAGTTGAAGCGGGGGAACTGCTTCAAGGCGAGGGCCGCCACCTTCACCAGGATGGCGGTGACGGTGAGCTTGACCCCTTCCTTTTCGAAGGCCGGCCCCATGGCCCGGCGGAAGGCCTCCACCTCGGTGATGTCGGCTTGGTCGAAATGGGTCACCTGGGGGATCTCACGCCACACCTGGCTGAGGTGGCGGGCCGTGGCCTTGCGGATGGCCGTCATCTTCTCCCGCCGGATGGGACCCCACTGGGAGAAGTCGGGGAGGGGCGCTCCGACCTCCGCCTGATCGGCCGTCGCCCGCTCCCGCACAAACCGTTTGACGTCTTCGATGAGGATGCGGCCCTTGGGCCCCGTTCCCCGCACCTGAGAAAGAGGGACCCCCAGTTCCCGGGCAAACCTCCGGACGGCAGGCCCCGCCGGGATCAGCCCCCCGTTTTCCTCCCGGCGGGGAAGGGCGGCCGCCGGCACTTCCTCCCGCCGTTCCTTCGGCGCCTCCTCCTTCCGCGGAGGTTCCTCTTCCGGGGAAGCCTCTTCCTTAGGCGCTTCTTCGGCTGGCTTTTCCGCGGCAGCCTCCTGGACCTCCCCCACCTGGGCGGCCGCCTCCTCCGGCTCTTCTTCCGCCTCCGGAGCCCCCTCCTCTTCCAGGGTGAGGATCACCTGGCGGTTCTTCACCTCATCCCCTTCCTTGACCAGCACCTCCTTCACCACGCCCGAGGCTTCGGAGGGAACCTCCACCACCGCTTTTTCCGCTTCCACTTCCAGGATGGTCTGGCCCTCTTCGATGCGATCCCCGGGCTTCACCAGCACCCGAGCCACAGTGCCGGCAGCATCTCCTTCGGCCAGCTTGGGCAGGCGCACTTCCTTCGGCAAGGGAACCCCCCTTTCCCTCACGACACCACAGGATCGGGTTTATCCGGCGCGATGTCCCACTTCTTTTGGGCTTTCTTCACGGCGTCCCAGGGGATGGACCCCTCCTGGGCCAGGGCGTAGAGGGCCGCATAGGCCACATGCTCCCCATCCACCTCGAAGAAGCGGCGGAGGGCCGGTCGGCTGTCGGAGCGACCGAAGCCGTCGGTGCCCAGGGTGTAGAAGGGCTTTTTCAGGTGGCGCCCGATAATATCGGGCCAGGCTCGGACATAGTCGGAGGCCGCCACCACAGGCCCTTCCGCCTTCCCCAACGTCTTTTCCAGGTGGGAAAGCTCCCGGGTCTTCTTTCCCGGCTGGCGCATGGCCCGCCGCTCCACCTGGGTGGCATCCCGATGGAGAAGCTTGTAGCTGGTGGCGCTCCACACGTCGGCCGCCACCCCTTCCTCCAGGAGGAGCTCCTGGGCCCGCACCACCTCGTTGAGGATGGCGCCGCTCCCCACCAGCTGCACCGCGGGCCCCTTCACCTTGTCCAGCTCTTGGGCGCTGCGGAACCGGTAAAGCCCTTTGATGACCCCTTCTTCCACGTCATCGCCTTTGGGCATGGGCGGCTGCACGTAGTTCTCGTTGCCCACCGTCACGTAGTAGAAGACATCTTCCCCGTCGACGAACATCTGCTTCAGGCCGTGGCGGATGATGGCGGCGATCTCGTACGCGTAGGCGGGATCATAGGCCATGAGGTTAGGGATGGGCAGGGCCAGGACATGGCTGTTGCCGTCCTGGTGCTGCAGACCCTCCCCCGCCAGCTGGGTGCGGCCCGAGAGGCCCCCGATGAGGAAGCCCTTGGTGCGGAGCTCCGCCGCCGCCCACACCAGATCCCCCACGCGTTGGAGGCCGAACATGGAGTAGAACCAGTAGAAGGGGATCATGGGGACCCGGAAGGTGTAACCGGCTGTCCCCGCGGCGATGAAGGAAGCCATGGACCCGGCTTCTGTGATCCCCTCCTCCAGGATCTGTCCGGTGACGGCTTCCTTATAGGGGAGAAGGGTGTCGGAATCCACAGGCTCGTAGAGCTGGCCCACCGGCGAGTAGATGCCCACCAGGCGGAAGAGGCTCTCCATCCCGAAGGTGCGGGCCTCGTCGGGGACGATGGGCACGATGTACCGGCCGATATCCTTGTCCCTTAGGAGGTTGGTCAAAAGGCGCACCGCCACCATGGTGGTGCTGACCTTGCGCTGGCTGCCCTCTTTGAACTCGACGAAGGGCTCTTCGGGGATCCTTTCCAGGGTGGCGAAGCGGGGGTTGCGCTGCGGAAGACCTCCTCCCAGCTCCTCCTTCCTGCGGAGGAGGAACTGCATCTCCGGAGAATCCTCCTTGGGCTTCACAAAGGCCAGCTTTTTCACGTCCTCGTCAGGGATGGGCAGCTGGAAGCGATCCCGGAAGAGGAGGAGATCCTCATCGGAAAGGGTCTTCAGTTCATGGGCCACATTCCGGGCTTCCCCCGGGGCGAGGCCCCATCCCTTGACGGTCTGCACTAGAACCACCGATGGGGCTCCCTTATGGTTCACCGCCGCATGGTAGCCGGCATACACCTTGACGGGATCGTGGCCCCCCCTCCGAAGCTTGGCCAGCTGGTCGTCCGAGAGGTTTTTCACCAGCTCCTGGAGCTCCGGAGTGTTGAAGAGATGCTGCCGCATGTAGGTGCCTCCGGCCGCCTGGTACTTCTGAAGGTCGCCGTCCAGGATCTCCCCCAGGCGCTTGGCCAAAAGGCCGTCCTTGTCCCGGGCGAAGATGGGGTCCCAATCGCTGGACCAGAGGACCTTGATGACGTTCCAGCCAGCACCCCGGAAAAAGCTCTCCAGCTCCTGGACGATCTTCCCGTTGCCCCGGACGGGCCCATCCAGCCGCTGAAGGTTGCAGTTCACCACGAAGATGACGTTGTCCAGGCGTTCCCGGCCCGCCATCCGGACGGCCGCCATGGCTTCCGGCTCATCCATCTCCCCGTCGCCCAGGAAGGCCCAGACCTTCACGTTGGAGGTGTCTTTGATACCCCGGTCGTGGAGGTAGCGGTTGAACCGCGCCTGATACACCGCCTGCAGGGGTCCCAGGCCCATGGAGACGGTGGGAAACTGCCAGAAGTTGGGCATGAGCCAGGGATGGGGGTAAGAGGAGAGGCCCTTCTCGGAGACGATCTCCCGGCGGAAATGCTCCAGATGCTCTTCCGTCAACCTCCCCTCGAGGAACGCCCGGGCGTACATGCCCGGCGAGGCGTGACCCTGGAAATAGACGAGGTCACCGGGATCGTCTCCCTTGGGACCCCGGATGAAGTGGTTCAGAGCCACCTGATAGAGGGTGGATGCCGATTGATACGTCGAAAGGTGGCCGCCGATCCCTTCGATCTGGCGGTTGGCCTTCACCACCATGGCGATGGCATTCCAGCGGATCCAGTTCTCCAGGCGCTCCTCCATCTCCAGGTCCCCGGGATAGGGCGGCTGCTCTTCGGGCGGAATGGTGTTGAGATACGGGGTCACCGGCTGAGGCGCCACTTCGATGCCCGCCTGCCGGGCCCGGATGGTCAGCCGCTCCAGGAGGGATTTCACCCGCTCCGGCCCTCCGTAGCGGATGACATAGTCCAGCGATTCCAGCCACTCCTGCATCTCGATATCCCCGGGGTCCCTGGGATCCTTCAGCTGGTAAGCCACCTTCCTCACCCCTTTCGGCACCTTGACCAGTTCTTTCAATATAGCACGAAAGCGAAAAGGGTCCGGACCCTTGCCTCTGAAGGTTTTTCTCCCTCAAGGATCCATTCCCTCCCGGGCCTTCTGCTACCATCAGAACATGAACGTCCCCGCCCTGGTGACGGAAGCCCGCCTCCGGCCGGCCCTGGCCCTCATCCGGGCCCTGGGCCGGGCGGGATTCCCCGTATGGGCCGCCGAAGATCCTTCTTACCCCCCTTCCGCCATCCTGGGGTTTCACTCCCGCTATACCCGGCGGTCCCTCTTCTCGCCGTCACCGGGAGATGCAGCCGCCTACCGGGCTTTCCTCCAGAAGCTGTCGGGCGAAGGACCTCTGGTGTGGCTGCCGGGAGGACTCCCCACCATGACCCTGGCGGTGGCATGGCAGGGGACCCTTCCGGGCATCTACATGGCCGTACCGGGAAAAGAGGCCTTTCACACCGCCTCCGACAAGGAGGCCCTCTACCACCTGGCCCTTTCCTTGGACATCCCCCTCCCCCGTACGTTCCTCCCCCCTGAAGGGCGGGACCTCCCATCCTGGAGCCGGAGCCTCCCCTATCCCCTCGTGGTGAAATACCGCCACGGGGAAGCCCTGGGCCTTTCCGCCCCGGAGCGCTACCGGATCGTTCGCACCCCTGAGGAGCTGGTGGCCGCCTACCGGGCCATGGACCGGCAGCAGGAACGGCCCCTCGTCCAGGAGTACCTGACGGGCCCAGGTCTAGGGTACTCGGCCCTTCTGGACGGTGGCGGGCGGGTTCTGGCAGCGGTGGCCCACCGGAGGATCCGCCAGTATCCCTGGCAAGGAGGCCCCAGCTCCCTCGCCGTCACCCTTCGGGATCCGCGCTTGGCCGCCCTTAGCCGAAAGCTCCTTGGGGCTCTCGGGTGGAAGGGCATCGCCATGGTGGAGTGGAAGGCCGATGAGAAAGGGGAACCTCGCCTTTTGGAGATCAATCCCCGGCCCTGGGGAACCATGGCCCTGGCTCAGGCGGCAGGCGTCCCCCTGGCGGAACGGTGGTATAGGCTGGCCCTGGGTGAGACCGACGGCCTGGAGGAGGTGGAGGCGCCACCTGGCGTCCGCCTCCGCTTCCTCTTCCACGACTTTCTTTCGGTGCGCCAGGGGATCGGCCTAGGGGAAGCCCCACGGGGGCTATACTGGGAATTCTTGCGGGACGTCGTCCGCCGGCAGGCGGCCGAGGGCGTCTGGTGCCGGGAAGATCCCCGCCCCTTCTGGGCTTACCTTCGCCGCTCCTTGAGGGGGATGATGAGCCGGTGATGCGCCTGGACCTCCATGTCCACTCCCGCCATTCCTTCGACGGCGCCATGCCGGTGGAGACCATCCTCCTCCTGGCCTTCCGGCGAGGCCTCCACGGGGTAGCCATCACCGACCACAACACCAGCCGGGGGGCCTGGGAGGCCCTGGCGGCGGTGGAGCGCCTGGGGCTTCCGCTGGTGGTCGTCCCTGGAGGGGAATACACCACCGATGAGGGCCACATCCTGGGGCTCTTCCTGGAAGGGCCCCTTCCCCTGGAGGCGGCCCTTTCCCCCACAGGGCGCCTTCCGTGGCAGAGGGTGGTGGAAGACATCCGGGCGAGGGGGGGTATCAGCATCCTGGCCCACCCCTTTCAGCGCCGCCGGAGCCTTCCTCCGGACCTCTTGGAGGCGGTGGACGGGGTGGAGGTCTTCAACGCCCGACTGGCCTATGCTCCCAATCCCCACGCCCTCGACGACGCCTGGGAAGCTGCCCTCCAGAAGGGCGGTTTTTGGACCGGCGGAAGCGATGCCCACACCCCCTCGGAAGTGGGACGGGGATGGGTGGAGCTCCCCCTTCCTCCCCAGGCGGGCCTTTCCGCCATCCGCCAGGCCCTCCGGGGGCCCCTTCGGGTGGGGGGACGAGGGTCGCCTCCCTGGGTGGAGACGGTCAGCCAGGCCCGGCGCCTCATGGCCTTGAAAGAAGGGAAGCGCCTTCCCCGGTTTCTCTTGAAAGGCGCCTGGAATGTGGCCCGCACCTGCCTTTATCCGCGGGTGTGGGCCAAGGTGCGGGTGATGGAAAGGAGCTTTCCATGAACCTTCTCGATCCTCTGCGACCCCTGGGCCGACGCCTGAAGGCGTTCCGTCACCGCCGATCAGGAGGGGTGGTGGATCCCGTGCGCCGCATCGAGCGGGTGAAGCTCCCGAAGGACCGGCGGGTGGTGGCCATGACCTTCGACGATGGACCCTGCGCCCTTCCGGGAAGGGGAGGTGCGGAAGATCCCCGGCCCCTCACCCTTCGCCTTCTGGAGATTTTGGAATCCTTTTCCGCCCGGGGGACCTTCAACATCATTGGGAGTACTCAGGAGGGCTATCCCGACCGGCCAGGAAGGCCGGGGACGCCCCTTTGGAACGGCATCCGCTATGACCACTACCCCGACTTTGGCGAGGACCTGCAGGGAGGTGCCCTTCACCAGCTGGACCTGGTGCGGCGGATGGTGGCGGGCGGCCATGAGCTTTCCAACCACAGCTTTTCCCACCTCCTCTTTGGGCCCAAGCGCCTGGTCTACGGATCCCGGCGTTACCAGCCCTCCGCCGCCCAGGCTCTGGAGGACCTCCGGCGCCTCCACCGGCTGGTCCAGGAGGCATTGGGCTACACCTTCCGGCTGGCGAGGCCCCCTCATTACGTCGATGGCACCGTGGACGGCTTTAGCGCCTATGACCTCTACGATCTCATGGATTACCTCTACCTGGCGGCCAGCTTCGACGGCGGGGGATGGCTTCCCCGGCCCACCTACAGGGAATCGGTGGAGGCTATGGTGAGACCCCTTCGGGAAGCGTTGGAACGGGACCCCCAGAGCCTATCGGGTCAGATCATTTTCCAAAAGGACGGCTATGACATGAAGGGGGAATCGCCGGTCCTGGAAGGGCTTTACCGCCAGCTGGAGCTCCTCACCCGCCACGGCTACCAGGTGGTGACGGTAGGGGAGCTTTTGCGCCTGTCCTCCTTTGCCGACGTATCGCCCGACGACCCTGCCGGCGAGGCGGGGCAGTTCCTCCTCTCCCGGGGGCTGGCCATCGCCTTCCGGGATAACACCCTGCGCCCATCCCAGCCGTTGACGTGGCATCAGCTGAAGATCCACCTCCTTCCCCCCGATCGCCGCACCCGGGCGAAGGAGATCTGGTGGCGGGAGGGAAAGGAGAGGCGGCTGGATGCCCTTTCGCGGGAGGGCGGTGGATTTCTTTCCTCCCTAGGGATCGAGGTGCCCCGCGACGGGGGGAGGGCCGTCCGGGGGCCGGAGCTGAAGGCCGTCCTGGAGGCCTGGGGTCCTTTCTTCCAGGGGAAGGGTCCCCGGGGGCTGGCCTTCCCCGACCGCCCCCTTACGCGGGAAGAAGGCCTCCTGGCCATGGCGGCCTGCTTGCGCTGACGCCTTTGTTTTCATTTCCCGGCTTGCTATAATGGGGAGCGGTCCCGGCGGTGTAGCTCAGCGGTAGAGCATGCGGTTCATACCCGCAGTGTCGGTGGTTCGAATCCACCCGCCGCCACCAAAAATTTGCGGGGGTTTTCTGCAAGGCTCCGTTGACGGAGCCCTTTCTTTTCGGCAAAATGGCTCTGGGCTCGTAGCTCAACTGGCAGAGCAACCGGCTCTTAACCGGTAGGTTCAGGGTTCGACTCCCTGCGAGCCCACTGGAGGAAAGGAGGGCACCCACCGGTGCCCTCGCTCCTTTTTCTCCCCGTCGTCCCGCTCCGTTGTCTTTTCCCTTGTTCCTTGCCCGTCCCGGCCCCTACGATGGTCGAAACCGTTCAGGCGCAAAGAGGCGAAGATCGTAAGGCGGTTCTTTGTCTTCGGCCAAGAGAGCCATGATCTCCCCCAGGGCCGGCATGAACTTGAAGCCGTGGCCTGAGCAGGGGGAGGCCAGGAAGATCCGGTCGGAGCCGGGGAGGAGCCCCAGGACGAAGTGGTGATCGGGCGTATTGGTGTAGAGGCAGACGGAGGATCGTTGGGGCCGGGTCTGAAGGCCCGGGAGAAGCTGGGCCACCCCTTCCGCCACCGGCTGACGATCCTCTTCGATGACATCCCTGGGGACGCTATCGGGGTCCACTGCCTGACCTCCGTGGTGGCGGGAGAACTTCACCGTCTCCCCGTCCAGGGTGGGAAAACCGTAGAAGGTATGGGCTTCGTCCCGTTCCCACATGAACACGGGGAAGAGGGAGGGATGGTAGGGCGAGGGATCCTCCGCCAGGGGCCACCAGTGGAGCACCTGGCGCTCCACCTCCCACGGGATGACCCCGGGAAGGAGCTTGGGCATCCAGGCGCCGGCAGCAAGGATGAGGCGGGCCGCTCGATAGGTCTCCTGGTCGGTATGAACCCGAACGGCACCTTCCTCCTCCTCGAAGGAAAGGGCCTTCTCAGGGATGTGGATCTCGGCGCCTTCCTCCCGGGCCATGGCCTGCCAGGTGACGAGGGCCCGCTCGGGAAAGAGGACTCCGCCTTTGGGTTCCAGGAGGGCGATATACCCGGAGGGAATGCGAAAGGCGGGGAAGCGGCGGGCCACGTCCAAGGGGGTGAGGAGCTCATGGGGAAGGGACCAGGCCCGGGCGCTCTCCAGGGCCCTTGGCACCAGCTCCCCTGCCTCCTTGCCGATCATAAGGGCGCCGGTGGGAAGGAGGAGCTCCTTTCGCGCGCGCTCCTGGGCTTCTTCCCAAAGCTGCCAAGCCCTCTGGGCCAGGGGGACGTAGAGGGGATCTTCGTAGTAGGCCGTCCGGATGATGCGGCTCTCCCCGTGGGAAGAGCCGTAGATATGGCCCGGGGGATGGGGATCCAGCCCCAGCACTCGCCGCCCCCGTTGAGCGAGGGCCCGGAGGGTGGCGCTCCCCACGGCTCCCAGGCCCACCACGAGGAAATCTACGTCCCTCATGGACGAGCCATCCTTCCTCGGATGCGCCCGGCCAGGAGGTGATGCCAGGCCCAGACGGCGATGTGGGAGGAGATCTGCTGGGGATCCTGGGGCGGGTAAATCTCCACGTAGTCGAAGGCCACCAGCGAGGGCACCTGGCCCAGTCGGTAAAGCCCCTGAAAGAGCTCAAAGGGGGTGAGGCCTCCAGGATCGGGGGGGCCTCCCGGGTTGAGGGCCGCCTCCAGGACGTCGCTGCAGACGCTCACGTACAGGCCATCCACGCCGTCGGCTGCGATGGCGATAGCCTCCTCCAAGGCGGTCAGCCAGCCCCTCTGGCGGATGTCCTCCATGGTGAAGACGGTGGCTCCTGCCTCCTTGGCAAACTCCCACTGCTCCCTGCGGTTGCGGGGTCCCCGGATCCCCACGTGGACCAAGTTCCGGGGGTTAAAGGCGGGAAGCTCGGCGATCCTCCGGAACGGCGTATTACGGGCGTAGGGGTCGCCGTCATAGCTGTCCAGGTTATCCAGGTGGGCATCCAGGTGGACGATACCCAGGGAGAGGCGGCGACTTAAGGACCGGATCACGGGGTAGGTGATGGAGTGGTCGCCTCCGAAAAGGGTGAGGAGGCGCCCCGGCGAAAACGCCTGAGCCACCGCTTCTTCGATGTGGGCAAAGGTCTTTTCCCGATCGGCCATATCCACCAGGACATCGCCCAGATCGGCGGCCCGCAAGTGCTCCTGGATCTGGAGGGCGTACTCGGGGAGAAAGCCGCTGTAGCGGGCAGAGGCCTGCCGGATGGTGCGGGGGGCCAGCTCGCATCCCGACCAGCTCCCCCACGTGATGGTGCCTTCCCAGGGAATGCCCAGAATCACCACGTCTTCGTCCGTCAGCTCCGCCGGCTTTTTCTTCGGAAACCCTAAGAAGGTGGGCGTGTCGCCGTAAAGGTAGGGCAGTTGAGCCAGCTCAGCTTTCGGATTGCCCAAGGGTCATCTCTCCTCTCATACCGGAGTTCCTCCTAAATAGGCCGCCTGAACCCGGGGATCCCGGGCGAGATCGGCAGCTTTCCCTTCCAGGACGATGCGGCCGACATCCAGGACATAGGCCCGGTGGGCCAGCTCCAGAGCCCGGCGGGCGTTCTGCTCCACCAGGAGGATGGCCACGCCCCGCCGGCTCACCTCCTCGATGATCTGGAAGATCTGGCGCACCAGCATGGGGGCGAGGCCCATGGAGGGTTCGTCGAGGGCGAGAAGCTTAGGTTCGGCCATAAGGGCCCGCCCGATGGCCAGCATCTGCTGCTCGCCCCCGCTCAAGCTTCCGCCCAACTGGTGGCGGCGCTCCTTGAGGCGGGGGAAAAGGTCGTAAACCTCCGCCAGCCGCTTTTGCAGCTCCCGGGTATCGCGGGCCCAGAGGTAGCGGCCCAAAATGAGGTTTTCCTCCACCGTCAAGGTGGTGAAGATCCGCCTTCCTTCGGGGACGTGGGCCAAACCCAGCCGGACGATCTCGTCGGCCTTCCTCCGGGTGATGTCGGTGCCGGCGAAGATGATCTTTCCCTCGCGGGCTTGCACCAGGCCCGAAAGGGTCCGGAGGGTGGTGGTCTTGCCGGCCCCGTTGCTCCCGATGAGGGTGACGATCTCCCCCTCCTCCACCGTGAGGCGGATCCCTTTCAAGACATGGACGCGGCCGTAGTAGGAGTGGACGTCATGAAGCTCCAGAAGGGCCATCGGCTACCCCCCTTGCGGCCGCCGGGTCTTCTTCTTCGCGGCCCAGATAGGCATCGATGACGCGGGGATTGGCCTGGACTTCCGCCGGAGTCCCCTGGGCGATGAGCCGCCCTTGATCCAAGACCAGCACGTGGTCCGAGACGCCCATCACCAGGGACATGTCGTGCTCGATCAAAAAGACGGTGATACCCAGGTCCCGGATCTTTTCCAGGAGCTTTAAAAACTCCTCTTTCTCGGCTGGATTCATCCCGGCGGCTGGCTCATCCAGGAGGAGGAGGCGAGGGCGGCTGGCGAGGGCCCGGGCCAGCTCCAGGCGGCGCTGGTCCCCGTAGGAAAGCTCCCGGGCCAGGTATCCCGCCTTATCGCCCAGACCGACGAAATGGAGCCAGGCCAGGGCTTCCTTGAGGCTCTCCCGTTCTTCCCGCTGCTGGGCGGGGGTGTGGAGGAGGCTTTCGATGACCCTGGCCTTCTGGCGGGGATAGAGGCCCAGGAGGACGTTTTCATAGGCCTCCAGGGATGCAAAGAGGCGGATCCCTTGGAAGGTGCGGGTCATCCCCAGGTAGGCGATGCGGTGGGGCCGAAGGCCTTTGATGTTCTGGCCGTCAAAGAGGATGCGCCCTTCTTGGGGCCTCACCACGCCCGAAAGGGCATTGAAGACGGTGGTCTTCCCCGCGCCGTTGGGGCCGATCATGCTGACGATCCGGCCTTCGGGCACCACAAAGCTGACCCCCTGCACCGCCTTTAAGCCCCCGAAGCGGTGCTCCAGGTTCTCCACCACCAGGAGGGGCTTTCCCGGCTGCCGGGGCCGGGCCTTCAGCTCTTTCTCGATGGTCTTCCAGTAGGCGGGAGCTTCCCTCACGGCGGCGTCGAAAAGGGCGGGGTGGGGCCGCCTTCGCGGAGCCGGCCAGAGGCCTTCGGGCCGGAGGAGCATCATGGCGATGAGGGCGAGGCCGAAGAGAAGGAGCCGCCAGCCCGCCAGGAACCGCAGAACCTCCGGCAACCCCACCACGGCGGCTGCCCCCAGGAGGACCCCCGGAAGGCTCCCCATGCCGCCGATGACCACCACCAGGAGGATGAGGACCGACTGCATGAAGACAAAGCTGGTGGGATTGATGACCCCCACCCGCACGGCGAAGAAGGCGCCGGCCAGCCCACCCCAGATCGCCCCCAGGATGAAGGCCATGAGCTTCACCCTCAGAACGGGTACCCCCACCGGCTCCGCCACCAGCTCATCTTCCCGGAGGCTCAGCCACGCCCGTCCCAGGCGGGAGAAGGCCAGGTGGCGGGAGAAATAGAGGGCGATGAGGACCAACGCCAAAGCCAGGTAGTACATGGAAAGGTCGCTGTCCAGGGAAAACCCGAAAAGGGTAGGTCGGGGAATTCCGAGGATGCCTTCGGGCCCGCCGGTAACATCCAGGTTCTGGACGGTGATGCGGACGATCTCCCCGAAGCCCAGGGTGACGATGGCCAGGTAGTCGCTCCGCAGGCGAAGGACGGGGTACCCCAAGAGGGCCCCCGCCACCCCGGCCAAGAAGAGGGCCACCGGCAGAACGGCCCAGAAGGACCAGTGGGCTTTTACCATGAGGAGGGCCGCCGTATAGGCTCCAATGGCGAAGAAGGCGGCATACCCCAGGTCCAGGAGGCCGGCATAACCCACCACGATATTGAGGCCCAGACCCAACATGGCGTAGGTGAGGATCCCGATGAGGACCCCCAAGGGGTAGAGGGGGAGAAAGGGGGGCACCAGGACGGCTAGAAGTATGGCGAGGGCCACCCCCCAGCGTTCTAGAAATGTCCTCACATCCGCTCGACCACCCGTTCGCCCAGGATCCCCTGGGGCCTAAAGGTGAGGACCAGGATCAGGACGGCGAAGACCACCACGTCCTTCCACTGGCCGCCCAGATAACCGGCGGCAAAGGCCTCCAAGATGCCGATCAAAAAGCCCCCAAGGACAGCGCCGGGGATGTTCCCGATGCCTCCCAGGACAGCTGCCGTAAAGGCCCTCAGGCCTAGGAGAAACCCCATGAAAAAGCTGATCTGGGTGTAATACATGCCGTACATGATCCCCGCCGCTGCTGCCAAGCTGCCGGCGATGAAGAAGGTGATGAGGATCACCCGCTCCACCGGGATGCCCATCAGGCGGGCCGCGTCCTGGTCCAAGGCCAGGGCCCTCATGGCCATGCCTAGGGGGGTGCGGAAGATGAAGGCGTTCAAAAGGAGCATGAGGCCCAGGCTCAGGAGAAAGAAGGCCAGCTGCTCCGCCTTCACCTGAACCCCCGCCAGGTTCCAGGAGTGGTGCCCCAAAAGATGGGGGTAGGTCTTGAACCCGGCGCCGAAGGTCACCAGGTAAAAATTCTGGAGGGCGATGGATGCCCCCAGGGCCGTGATGAGGATGGTGAGGCGGGGCGCCTTCAGGATGGGGAGGTAGGCCACCCGCGCCAGACCCATCCCCAAAAGGCCCGTCAAAGGCATGGCCAGGAGAAGGGCCACGGCGATCCCCACATAGGGGGAAAGAAAGCTCCCCGCCAGGGCGCTCAGGATCAGCCAGCCGAGATAGGCGCCTGTGGTAAAGACTTCGCCGTGGGCGAAGTTGATGAGGCGGATGATGCCGTAGATCATGGTGTAGCCCAAGGCGACGAGAGCGTAAAAGCTCCCCACCGTCAGGCCGTTGACTGTGTACTGCAAGATATCCTGCCAGTAAACCATGGCCGCCTCCTTGAGCCCATAAAGAAACCCTGAAGCAGGCCCAGGGCCTGCTTCAGGGTGGGTGTCGTCATTGCACCTTCTGCCACTGGCCGTTCTCGAGGCGCATGTAGGGCTTAAACTGGCCGTTTTCCACCACGGCCACCATATAGAGCTTATCGGTGCGGTCGCCCTTGGCGTCGAAGGTGATGGTCCCCGTGATGGCGGGGAAGTCCTTGGTCTCCTTCAGAGCCGCCAGGATGGCCTTGGGATCGGTGGAGTTGGCCCGCTTGATGGCATCGAAGAGGACATGCATGGCGTCGTACTCATAGACGGAGTACGCCCCGGGAGAAGCCTTGAAGGTCTCCTTGTACTTCTGGACGAAGCTCTGGGCCGCGGGGATAAACTCCGCGAGGGGCGCCGTCGTGATGTACGCCCCGTTGGCGGCGCTGCCCGCCGTCTGGAGGAAGGTGGGGTCTTGGTTGGCGTCGCCGGCCATGAGGGTTGCCCGGATGCCCAGATCCCGGGCCTGCTTCACCAGAAGGCCTCCTTCGGCGTGGTAGCCGGTGAAGTAGACCACATCGGGATCGGCCCGTTTGACCTGGGTGAGGACGGAGCTGAAGTCCTTCTCACCCGGGGTGATGGCGGTAAAGAGCACCACGTTCATCCCTAGCTTCTGCGCCGCGTCCCGGGCCGCCTCCGCAAGACCCTTGGCATAGGTGGTGTTGTCGTGGATGATGGCCACCGTGTTGGCGTGAAGGATGTCCTTCATGAAGCTGGCCGCCACGGGACCCTGGTCGTCATCCCGCCCGCAGATGCGAAAGACGGTGCCGGGGTTCTGCTCCGTCAGCACCGGATTGGTGGACGCATCCAGGAGGTAGGGGATGCCCTTTTTGGCGAATTCCGCTGCCTCGGGGATGGAGGCGCTGGAGCAGTAGCCGCCCACCGCTGCCACGATGCCCTGGCTGATGAGCTTCTGCGCCGCCTGCACCCCGACCTGGGAATCGCACTGGTCATCCTGATCGATGACTTCCACTTTCTTTCCCAGGAGGCCGCCCTGATCGTTGATCTCCTGGGCGGCCAGCTTGGCGGCGTTGACAATGGCTTCCCCGGCCGAGGCATAGTCCCCCGTAAGGGGCGCCGGTACGCCGATCTTGATGGTGTCGGAGGACGCCGTCCCGGTTCCGCCGCCGCAGGCGGAGACCAAAAGGCCCAGCGCCAGGAAGATCGCCCCTACGCCTTTACCTTTTCCCATCTCGAGCCACCTTTCTCTTTAGATTTGTCCACATTGAACCTTTTCTTTCTATGCTAAAAGTTTGAATCCTTCTCTCCCATGGCGAATCTTGCCGATCACGAGCAGGGGACCGCCTTTCCGAGAAGGACCCACTGGTGGGGGTGGTCCAAGCGGACCGCCCTGAAGAAAGCACGGATGCCCCCGGGCCCGAAGGGCCCCATGAGGCTAAGGAAGCTGTAGACCCGCTCCTGAGGCCTTCCCAGGGGCCGGAGGGCCTCCATCCAGCGCTGCCATTCCCGGTATTCCTCGCGGTAGCGGCGGCGGAGGTGCTGGTGGGCCTTCGCCTCCAGGTAATCCACCTGCCCGAGGACCCGGCCCTTGTTCCCCTCCAGGAGGCGGGCAAAACCTTCCCCCAGTCCCTGGAGATCCTCTCCCAGGCGCCGGTAGACGGCATGGAGGTCCTCCCGAGCCCGGGCAAAAGCTTCGTCCAAGGGATAGGGATGGCGGGAGAGAAGGGAACGCTCCCACATGAATCGGACCCCGTGCCAATCCTCCAGGTGGTCCAGGTCGAGACCCCACCCCTTTGCCTTCTCCTCCCATTCGGGCCAGAGAAGGGTGAAGCTCAGGCGAGGGAGGGTAACGGCCCGGGACCAGCCGGCGGCCTTATAGGCGCCCTCCAGCTGGGGAAGGTAGCGGAGTTCGCCGGGGCCGGCCACCTGGGCCAGGGTGGGGAGGAGGTAATCCTGCACCAGGGGCCGTAAGGCGGCGGCAGGGCTAAACTTCTCGGGTTCTCTCGCGATGATCTCGGGAAGGGCCTTGAGAGGGACGCGCCAGTTCCCATTGCGGGTGACGGCTTCTTCCCCGTCTTGAAGGAGAAGGAGGCGCTTTCCCTGATGGTAGCGGAAGAGCTGGAGGCTCTCGGGATCGATGGACAGCTGGGGCGTTTCCCCTCTTTGCCGGATCTCCTCGGTGGTTTCCAGAAGCCCTGATCTCACCCGAGCCCAGCCCTCCATGAGGTAGGACAGGGCCGGCGCCGCTAGGGAACGAAGCTCGGGATCCATGGGGTCGAGGAACACCAAAGGTTCATCGGCAAAGAGCTGGGCCATCTGGCGGGCAAACCACTGGCCCAGATTCCGAGAACGGCTGAGGGTCTCGCGAAGGAGATTCTCCAGCCAATCCCCCTCATGAGGCACGGAGCGGAGGAAGCGGTCCACTTCGACTTCTGCCGATGGCGGGATGGGGAGAAGTCCCACGGACCGAAGAAGGGGGCCCGGCGGGAGGCCGAAGGGTTCCATCCCCTTTTCCGGATGGAACGCCATGACCCGGGTGGCTTCCCGGTAATCGTGATCTTCCGTGGCCACCCAGAAGACGGGGACCACAGGCCGCTGCAGGCTTTCCTCCAAGCGGCGGGCCCAGAGGACGGCCGTAAGGGCTTTGTAGACGGTATAGGCGGGGCCTGTAAAAAGGCCGATCTGTTGCCCCGTCACCACCACCAGGGTCTTGGGATCGGCAAGGGAGCGGGCGGCTTCCCGGGCTCTTTGGCCGGCGCCCACATCCCTTTGGTAGGTGAGAAGCGCCTCGGCGAGGCGCCGGCGATGGTCCGAAGGCCGCTTCAAAAGGGTGGGCCATAGGTCCTCCAGTTCCTTCAGGCGAGCCTGAAGGACCTCTTGGGAGGGAGACCCACCGGGAAAGAGGGCAGGGGCCGGCCAGAGGCGCGGGACTGTCATCGGGCGCCTCCCTTCAAAAGGGCCCCGGCCTTCGTGAGGACCCGTTGCCCCTCCTGGTTCGTGGCGTCGCCTTCCACCCGCCAAAGGGGAAGGGGAAGATCGGGCCGCCGTTCTTCTCCCACGACCCGGAGGGAGAAGGTCAGGGTATCGCCCGGCCGGACGGGATGGCTGAAGCGGCCGAAGATTTCCACCACCTGGTGGGAGGAGCCCACCCAGGCCCGAAGGCCTTCCGCCATGACGCCAAGGGTCCAAAGGCCGTGGGCCACCACCCCGGGGAGGCCCGCTTTCCTGGCCGCCTCATCGTCCTGGTGGATGGGGTTGGCATCGCCGGAAGCCTGGGCGTAGCGGGCGATCATCTCGCGGGTGACGGTACAGTGCCAGGTCACCTCCGCCCCCGGTGCCAGTTTCACTCTGCCTCCTCCTCCTTTCGCAGCAAAAGGCGAGAGGTTCCCGAGAGGGCCAGGGGACCTCCGGGGCTTTTTCGCCCTTCCATCACCACTGTAAAGAAGGTCTGACCCCGCCGTTCCTGAACGGAAGCCACCCAGCCTTCGAGGTAGAGGGGTTCGCCCACCGCTACCGGCTCCAGGAAGGCGTAGGACTGCTCCAGGTGGATGAGGCGGTCCAGGGTAACCTCGGACCCGGGATCCTCCAAAAGGGCTTCCATGACCACCGCCAGGTAGAGGGAGGCCGCCGCCGGAGGGAGGGTAGCGGGGGGTTCTAATGCCAGGCCCGGGCAGCTGAGGGTCTGCAGGTACTTATCCACCTGGTCCCGGGAAAGGATCGTTTTGAGAGGTCCCATGCGGAAATCGGAAAGGGCCAAGGGCGCCGCCCCCTTTCTCACTGCACCATTCTCCTGCCCCCGGCCGCCGGGGTAAAGGGGCGGGGGCTCCTCCCTCTTTCCCTTTCGGGGAGATCCTTTCCTCCTTGTCGAAAGGGGGACCGTGAACTCTTCCCCCTTCTCCTTCGTCGAGAAGGATAAGCGGAGCAAAGGGGATGATCGGGTGAGGGCGAGCGTTCTCTGGGCAGCTCTTTGGCTTTTGGTACTGGGAGGGTTGGTGGCCTGCGGCAACCCGGCCCTGCCTGCAGCGACCCTTCCCTCCGATAACCCCCCAGTAGGAGCAGAAGTTCCTTCGGCACCTCAAAAGGAAGACGAACCGCCGTCCCTTCCCCCCGATCCGGAAAACCGCCGCCTGGTGGAGCTGGGCCTTCGCCCTTACCCGGAAGAGGTGGAGAAAGGCCCCCTTCCCGCCAATGAGAAGGGGCGCATCATGGTCCTCATGTACCACCGCATCACCGACGACGGGAAGGATCAGCGATGGACGCGGACGCCCGATGACTTCCGCAAGGATCTGGAGGCCCTCTACGAGAGGGGTTACCGACCCATCAACGCCAGCCAGCTCGTCGACGGCGATTGGGATGTGCCGCCCGGCTACACGCCGGTGGTCCTGACCTTCGACGATTCCACCCCCGGACAGCTGGCCTTCACGCCGGGGGATCCTCCCCAGAGCCTGGAGGAGGCCGTCGCCCGCCTGGACCCCCATTCGGCGGTGGGGATCCTGGTGGCCTTCCATCAAGAGCACCCCGACTGGAAACTCCGGGCCACCTTCTTTGTGAACGGAAACGCCCTCTTTGGCGTCCCGGAGGAAGGGACCATCAAGCTTCAGCTCCTGGACGCCCTGGGGTTTGAGATCGGAAACCATACCTTTAGCCATGCCAGTCTGAAGAGCATCAGCGCCGAGGCCACGGTAAAAGAGATGGGCCTCAACCAGAAAGTGGTGCAGGAAGCGGTGCCGGGATACCGGATGCGCACCCTGGCCCTCCCCTACGGCATCTGGCCCCGGCACCTGGACGAAGCCATCGCCGGTACCTACGAAGGGGTACCTTACCGCAACGAGGCCTTCTTCCTGGTAGGTTCCCACCCCACCGTGCCTCCCGGCGATCCCCGCTTCGATCCCTACCGGATCCCCCGGATCCAGGTGGTGGACGAAAGCCTGAAGCTGGATACGACCTTTCCCTACACCTGGCTGACGTACTTCGATAAGCACCCGGAAGAGCGCTTTGTCAAAGGCGAATGACCGAAAGACTTCGGCGGCGCAGGCCCCGGGCTTGAGCCCTGGGGATAAGCCGCCGGGGAGCTTCTTCGTTATACGGAGCCGTGTGGTATAGTTCAACTATGCGACGGAAATTCAAGTCGTTCCCGTGGCTGAGGAGCCGGTTGCCCACGCTCTGGACCAACAGCTACTTCGTTGCCACGGTGGGGGGTGCGCCCCTTGCCGTTATCAAGCAATACATCGAGCAACAGAAACGGGTCTGAGCGCTCCCCTTCGTTCGTTTGTGAGATCCCGTTGCGTGTGGCGCCCGCCCAAGCCAGCCAGCTGAATGCCCGCTTGGAAGCGGCACGGCAGGTGTACAACGCTTGTCTCGGCGAAGCGCTCAAACGGGCGCAGCTTCTAAAGGAGCGGCGAACATACCGCAAGGCGTGTCGCCTGCCGAGGGGCAAAGAGCGAACTGCTGCGTTCCGCGCGGCCCGTCAGTCCGTGGGGTTTACGGACGCGGCGTTGCAGCGGTACGCCGTGGGGCTGCGGCAGCAGGTATTCCAGGAGCATCTGGATGTGCATGGGGTACAGAAGCTAGCCTCCCGCGCCTTCATGGCCGTTGATGCTTGGCTGCTCGGAAGACGGGGCCGCCCCCGGTTCAAAGGACCCCGGCAGATGGACACGGTGGAGGGCAAGTCCAACGACGCCGGCATCCGCTGGCGGGACGGCGCGGTCGAGTGGAAGGGCCTTGTGCTTCATGCGATTATCGACCCCCGCGATCCGGTCGTCGCCCACGCGCTCGGCTGCCGGGTGAAGTACGTGCGGCTGGTGCGCCGCAAACTCGCCCGTGGCGACCGCTTCTATGCCCAGCTGATCTGTGAGGGTCTTCCGTACCAAAAACCGCAGCGGCGGGTTGGCGATGGAGTGGTTGGGCTGGATATGGGTCCGTCCACCATCGCGGCCGTCGGCGAAAGCGAAGCCTTTCTGGTTCCGTTCTGTGAAGATGTGGTACGCCAGCACCGCACCATCCGGCGACTTCAGCGAAAGATCGACCGCCAGCGTCGAGCCAACAATCCGGACAACTACCTGCCCGACGGGCGAGTCAAGCCCGGCCCGAAGCG
Source organism: Clostridiales bacterium (assembly GCA_018729555.1). GTDB lineage: Bacteria > Bacillota > Sulfobacillia > RBS10-35 > RBS10-35 > RBS10-35. Next base: position 45,074 of record JAHHQG010000027.1, read on the forward strand.
GTGGGTGAAGTCGGGGCGTCAACGCCGAACTGAGGCTGCATTAGCCGACCTCCTCCGTCGTGAGGCAGCTCATCGGAAGACGCTGCATGGTCAGCTGGCCCATCGCGTCTTAGCGATGGGGCGGGTCATCAAAACCGAAAAGTTGTCGTACAAAGCGCTGCAGCGGCAGTATGGCCCATCGGTCGGCTTGCGTGCTCCGGGCCAGTTCCTCTCGATGCTACGCCGCAAGGCTGAAAGTGCTGGCGGCAAGGTGATCGAGTTTCCTGCGCACCGGGCACGGCTCTCCCAGGTTTGCCATGGCACGGTGGGGGGTGTGCGCTCAGCCCTGCGCATCCACCGGTGCGAGGGCGGGGTGGAGATGCAGCGCCATCTCTACTCGGCATGTTTGCCGCGGTGGGCCGGGGACGATGGTTTGCTCCACGGGGACCAAGCACGTGCGGCCTGGTCGGGTGCGGAACCGCTCCTGCGGGCGGCGTGGAGCGAAGTAGCCGAACCTGCGAGTGGGAGGGTGTTCCGCCCTTCCTCCTTCGGGGTAGCCCCCCGGAGTCAGAGCGGGTCGCCCGCGAAAGAGGGGATAGCCAAGGCCGAGGCCCGGGATGTTGTAGCGCATTCGCAAGGATGTGGCGAGAGCCCGGGAGAGCGGCGGTGGTTCCCCTCAGAACCCCCCGGCTTTAGCCGTGGGGAGGTTCAGGAGGAATAAGGCAGGGCTTCAGGGGAAAAACTAGCAGGAGCAAGGAAGGAGGAGCCCTATGCCGTTCACCGAGTCGTTTCAGCAATTTCTCCAGGAGCTCAGCAGCAAGGTGGAAGTGGCCCAGCACGCGGGCATGAGCCGCCAGGACCTGGCCGCCGGGGCCACCCACATCGGGGAGTGGCTGTCCCAGCACTATGATCCCCAAAACCATGAGCAGCGCCTCTTGAAGGAGATGTGGGAGGTCAGCGACGACCGGGAAAAGGAAGCCATCGGCTCCATCATGGTGAAGCTGGCGGAGCGCCGGGCCCGCTGAGCTCCAACCCCATCGTTCCCAGCCCTTCGGGCACCGCCAAAGGCGGTGCCCTTTTCATGCCTCCCCTGATCGTTTCCCATCGATATCATTTTCTCTAAGTTCGCTATTGAGTTTTTTGATATTGGATATTAGCATCGTTGCCGAGGAGGGATATCATGGAGATCGCCCTCAGGGTAGAGGGGCTTTACAAGACCTACGGCCGCGGGGCGAAAGCGGTGCAGGCCCTAAAGGACGTCTCCTTTGCGGTTAAGCGGGGAGAGATCCTGGGGCTTCTCGGGCCCAACGGCGCCGGGAAGACCACCACCATCAAGAGCATCCTCGGGCTCATCGAGGTCGACCGCGGAACCATCGAGGTGTTCGGAATAAACGTCTGGAGGCGTCCTCGCGAAGCCGCCCGCCACATGGCGGCCGTCCTGGAGGGAAACCGGAACATCTATTGGCGCCTCACGCCTTTGGAAAACATGGCCTTTATGGCCGGCCTCCAAGGGATCGATCCCAAAAGCCGGCGCCGCCAGCACGAGGCCATCTTGGAGATCCTGGGCCTGGCCGACAAGAAAGATACGGTGGTAAACCACCTTTCCCGGGGGATGAAACAAAAGGTGGCCATCGCCTGCGCCTTTGCTCGGGAAACGGAGATCCTCCTTTTGGATGAGCCCACCCTGGGCCTGGATCTGGCCATGTCCTACACCCTTCGCCAGCAGCTTTTGACCCTGGCCAGGGAGGAAAAGAGGACCATCCTTCTCTCCAGCCACGACATGGATGTGGTCCAGGACCTCTGCAAGCGGGTGGTCATCATCGACAGGGGGAAGGTCATCGCCGATGACGAGGTGGCCCATCTCCAGCGCCTCTTTGCCGGCGACACCTACGAGGTGGTGGTGGCCGGCTCCCTCTCCGACGAGGTCCTCTCCCTCCTCTCCAGCCGCTTCCACCTGGGGGAACCCGAGGCCATGGACGGCCATACCCGGCTGCGGGTGACCCTTCAAAGGCATGAGGATCTCTATCGCCTTTTGGATGTCCTTCGGGAAGGGGATGCCGTCATCCGGTCCCTTTCGCGGGTGGAACCTGACCTGGCGACCGTCTTCCTCAAGCTGACGGGGACCCAAAGGAAGGAGGTGACGGCTTGAAGGCTCCCGTGATTCAGCTCTTGAAATCCGTCTGGCGAAAGCAGCTTCTGGAGTTTAGCCGCTATTGGGTGCAGACGGTGGGCGATGGGATCAACACCCTTATCGTGGTCCTGGCGGTGCTCCTGGGTGTCCGCTTGGCGGGAAGCGGTTCCCCTACCCTTGGAAACACCCTGGATGCCCTCGTGGTGACCCTCTTCCTCTGGGTCATCGGCATGTATCTCATGAGCTCTTTCAGTTGGGATCTGGTGACGGAAGCCAACTGGGGAACCCTGGAGCAGCTGATGATGTCCCCTTACGACTTTCGCCTCATCGCCGTCTTCCGGGCGGCTGGCACCCTCTTCCTTTATGCCTTCGAGTTCATCCTGATCCTGGGGCTAGGCCTCTTGGTCACGGGGCGCACCCTCACGCTAGATTTCCTGACCATCCTCCCCCTCCTCCTCCTGGTGGTGGTGGCCGGCCTGGGGGTAGGGCTTTTCGTGGCAGGGATCGCCCTCATCCACAAGCGGATCCAGTCGGTCATCAACCTTCTGCAGTGGGTCGTCCTCTCCCTGGTCATGGCGCCCGTGGGGCTCTCGCCCCTCTTCCTGCTCCCGCCCATGTCGGCCCCCGCCGCCCTCATCCGGGAAGCCATGACCCAAGGAACCCGGCTCTTCCAGTTCCCCGAAACGTCCCTCGCCCTGGCGGCGGGCTTGAGCCTCCTCTATTTCGCCCTGGGCTGGTTCTTCTTCGGGCTCCAGGAGCGCAAAGCCCGACAGGGAGGGCTTCTGGCCCAGTACTAGGCCGTCCCTTCATCCAAGGGCAGAGAAGCTCTCTTTCCACGGCGGAAAGAGAGCTTCTCTTATCCTCTGCCGTCCGGGCGGCGCTACTGGTTCTGGAAGAAGGCCCGATTCTTCTCAATGTAGTGCTTCCACTGCTCGGGCACATCGTCTTCGTCGTAGATGGCTTCTACAGGGCAGACGGTGACGCACAGGCTGCAGCCGATGCATTCATCCGGGTTGATGTAATACTGATCGGGACCCTCGTAGATGCAGTTGACCGGGCACACTTCCACGCAGCTGGCGTCTTTGACCCCTACGCAAGGCTCTGTGATCACGAAGATCATCGGGCCGCCTCCTCACCTCATCTTCAGCGCTTCCCATGGTAACACAGGCGACAGGCCGCCGCAGCCTTCCCTATGGCCATCTCCCTCCTGTGATACCATAGACGGCGGACAAGGGTAACCTTTGAGGGAGGATGGGCCATGCGCGTTCAGGACGTGCAAGCCGACGAATTCAAAGAGATCCTGGAGAAGAGCGAGGTACCGGTGGTGGTGGACTTCTGGGCGGCGTGGTGCGCTCCGTGCCGCGTCCTTTCCCCCATGCTGGAGCGGGCGGCGGACGATTGGGGCGATAAGGCCCGGGTGCTGAAGGTCAATGCCGATGAGAACCCTGAGCTGGCGGCAGAATACGGCATCATGGGGCTTCCGACGGTCCTGGTCCTCAAGCACGGGAAGGAAGTGGCCCGGATCGTGGGGGTGCGCCCCGAGAACATCCTGCGGCAGGAGATCGAGCGCCACTTTGATTGACGAGAGGGAACGCCGGGCCTTGGAAAAGCTCCTCTTCGCCTACATCCTCCGGGACGAAACCTGGGATGGGGAAAAGTACCGGGGACGTCTCGACGATATCCTCAACTGGATCCTGGACCCGGAGGATCGGCAAACGTGGCCCTATGTGGCTTTCGATATGCTCAGGGGCCGGATCGAGCCGGGTTTCCGCCCCTTTCTCTTGGAAACCCTGGGCTATGATGAAGAGCCCAAGGAGGAGCTCTGGGCCCGGTATGGGGAAAGGGCGAGGGAACCGCTGGAGCGGTTGAAGGAGGGCCGGCGGTGAAGGATGTCCCCCGGATGCTGGCCCAGAGGATCCTTGCCATCGAGGAGGAAGGGGAGGGAACGTCGGAAGAGGAAAAGCTCAGCCTCTTTTTCAAGGGGCTGACGGGAAGGGAACGTTCCCATCCCCTGGGCCGCTGGTTGGAGAGGGTGCGGGAGGATCTCTCCTGGTACGACAACCTCGTGGATGCCGCCGAAGCCCTTTGGGATATCTACGCCAGTTAGACGGGCCAGGCTTCTTCCTGCCAGCACATCTCCCAGAAGAGGTATTCAAAGCGGGCACTGTGGAGGTAGCGATCTCTCCACACCCGGAGGGCATCTTCGGGCTGCCCTTCCGCCAGCCGGTCCAGGAGGCCCGCGCAATACTCCCCCAGCGCTTTGAACTCCTTTGAGGTGTACATCTCCATCCATTCCCGGTAGAAGGGGTTCTGGGGCCAGCCGCGCTTCGCCAGGTAGTCGGCCGTTTCGGCATAACCCTCCAGGCATGGGAGGAGGGAGGCGGTGAGCTCGCCCAAGGACCCCGACCAGGAGGTGTAGAGGAGTTCCCGGGTGTAAGCCCGGCAGGTGGGGGCCATCTCGCCTTCCTCCAGCTCCTTCAGGGAGAGGCCAAACCGCTGGGCATACCGGCGATGGCCCTCCATCTCGAAGTTCACGATGCCGTCGAAGAGGCGGGCAAACCAGCCCATGGTCTCCAGGTCGGGGGCTTTGGCGGCCCCTAGGGCGAACATGCGGGCGTACTCTTTGAGGTAAAGGTAATCCTGTCGCAGCCAGTACCGGAACTTCTCTTCCGGCAGGGTTCCGTCGCCCAGCCCTTGAACAAAGGGATGGCGAAAGATGGCCTGCCAGAGGTCATCGGTTTCCTGCCGCAGCTGCCGTGAAAACCCCATGCTCCCCGCTCCTTTCCGTGTAAAAAAGGCCGCTCCAGCATAGGAGCGGCCTCAGGTAGACCGGTGATCCTCCCGCTTCCTTGCGCTGGCATGACCCAGATCAAGTTAAAGGGGTCCAGGTGAGACCTGTTCTCAGCCCTTTGCGGAGGGCTCCCCCAGCGGTTCCCAAACCTGTGAAATTTTCATGGTGCCGGGGGCGGGATTCGAACCCGCACACCCCGAAGGGTAAGGGATTTTAAGTCCCCCGCGTCTGCCGTTCCGCCACCCCGGCTAGTAGCTGCGCATGCCTTTGGGGTGATGGGACCCGCGGCCACCGCGCCGGTCCTGCATCGATTTCTTCAGATCCCCCAGCCGGTCTTCGCTATCCTTCATGAAGCGCTGGAGTTTGTCTTCAAAGGACTGGGGGGTCTTGGGCCGACCCGGCCCACGGCCTCCCCGGGGTTTCTGGGCCGACGCCCCCGGTTGAGCCTGACGGATGGAAAGGCCGATTTTCTTGCCACTGGCATCGATGGAAAGGATCTTGACCCTGACCTTATCGCCCTTCTTCAGGTAGTCATGGATGTTTTCCACGTAGCTGTCCGAGATTTCCGAAATGTGCACCAGCCCCGTAGAGCCTCCGGGAAGCTCCACAAAGGCACCGAACTGGGCGATGCCAGTGACAACCCCGTCCACGATCTCGCCGATTGCGATGGCCATCGAAGAAACAATCCCCCTGCTTTACTTGATAGCGCTTGATTATACGCCGGATGGATGGAAAGGGTCAATGGACGGAGATGGAGCGATTGGCTAAGGTTTTGCAACCCCGGGCCGCGGGCATGGTCATCCATGTCTTGGCCGACGACTCCGCCCCTTCCAGCGCTAGGGGCCATGGGTCTCCTCCTCCTGCCAGACGGGCTCGTAGACCACCTCTCCCTCTTTGATGAGCCCCTGGCGGCGGGCTTCCTGCTCCAAAAGGGCCGGGTTCTGGAGTTCCAGGAGCTTTTGCCGCAGGATGTCGTTCTCTTCCTGAACCCGCTGAAGGCGGATCTGAACCTCCCTCGTCTGCGACTTGACGTAATGGAGCCGGGCTTGCTGCTCCAGGAGGTTGAAGGCGGCAAAGACCGCCACCGCCAGGATGAGAAGGCGTCGCCAGCGCCACCGCCGTTTACGCTTCTTCGTCTCCATCGCCGGCCTCCTCATCGTCCCCAAAGAGGCTCAAGGGATCCCCGTCGATGACGATGACCACCTCGTAGCCCTTGGCGCGAGCCCTGTGGAAGAGGGTGTTGACGGTTCCCGGGGCCAGCCCCAGGCGGAGGGCAATCTCTTCCGTGCTATGGCCTGTCTCCTTCAAGGCCACCACCTGGCGTTCCCGAAAGCTCAGCCGTTCCGCGCCCCGGATCTCGATCCGCAGGACTTATCCCCAATCTATACACAGGATGTGTACAAAGTATATACAAAGTCCTCCCCAGGAGGCTACCTACCCGTGCCTCCCCACGCGGGAAAGAATCCGCCGGTGGACGGGGCTGGCCCATGCCCGGTACAGCCAGAACCCGGCGGCGGTACCGAGGAAAAAGGAGCTTCGCAGCGCTCCGCCTGTGGAAAAGTAAAGGCCTGCGGCCAGGATGACCCAGGCCAGGATGAAAAGGCTCAAGAGGACTGCGGGGTAACTGGGGTGGGCGTAGAGGCGGCGGCGCACCCACCAGAGGAGATCCCCCACCCCTGCCACCATCGACCCTGCCAGGGCGGCCACCACGAAGGAGAGCCATTCCTCACCCATAGGGTCACTGGACGAGCCTTGCCCAGAAGCTCTTCCCTTTCCCCCTGGGCCCTCCCTGGTCGGACCACACCAGGCCCGAAATTTGCCCCTCCACGGCAAACCGACCTTCGGGGAGCTCCAGCTGCTGGATGTGGAGATCGCGGCCGCTGATGGTCAAGACGCCGTAGTCGGTCCAGAGGACGGCCGTTTCCCGGTCAAAGTTCTCCACATGCAGGACGCCGGTGATCTCCGCCCGATGGCAGTCCACCACCGTCACCTGATGGGGTTTGCGGTTGCCCTTTTCCTGAGAACGGTCCATAGCCTCCCCCCTGTGCCACGTTATGCGGCGGGGAGGGAAGGCATACTGGCGATCAGTCGTAGAATTCCAGGGGCTCCGGCTCCCGATGCTCGTACAGCACCTTGTACATCATGGGCGCCAGCTGAGGGGGCATGGACTCCTGGACCATCTCCACCTGCACCCGGAGAAGGCGCCGCCCGTAGTTGACTTCGATCACATCCCCCACCTTCACCTGGGCGCTAGGTTTGGCCGGGACATCGTTCAGCTTCACCCGGCCTCCCCAGCACATGTTTGTGGCAATGGGGCGGCGGCGAATCAGCCGCGACACCTTCAGCCACCGATCGAGGCGCACGGGTCCACCTCCCTGATGACCCTTTCATGCTAACAAAAGAAGGACCCCGAAAGGGTCCTTCGTCTGGGTTGCCAGCGATGGGTTCCTTAGCCCAGAGCTTCTTTGAGGCCTTTGCCGGCGCGGAACGCAGGCACCTTGGAGGCAGGGATGTGGATGGTGGCGCCCGTCTGGGGGTTGCGACCGGTGCGGGCCTTGCGCTCCCGAACCTCAAAGGTCCCGAACCCCACCAGGGACACCTTCTCGCCTTTGCGCAGGGCCTCCTGGATGCTCTCCACCAGAGCGTTGATGGCCTTCTCGGAATCCTTGTGGGTGAGGCCCGCCTTCTCCGCCACCGCTCGCACCAGCTCCTGCTTGTTCAAATTCGACACTCCTTCCGTCCTGGACCTTTCGGTTCCGCCCTCAGGGCAGAACCCTGTCCGTACGCCGTTCTTCGCTCTTTAGGCCCGTTTTCCTGCTAACAAGCCAAAAGATTTCCATTCCTCCGCCAGATTTATACCAAAGTCCCCCCTTCACTTGAAGGGCATCAGGGCCAGAGGCCCAGCCGGTAGCCCAGGCGCACGAGGCGGGGCCCAACCCGCGGAAGGTTCTCCACGTCGGAAGGCTGCACCACCCCCAGCCGGCCGGCCATGAACCCGTAAAGAAGCATCCCCAGGAGGATGGCCAACGCCAACCCCAGGACCTCCCCGCCCCGCCCCAGGGGCTGCCAGAGAAACTGAAAGCCGTAGAAGAAGGCGGCCACCCCCGCCCCCATAAGGGAGCTGGCCAGGAGGGGCCCGGGGAGGAGCTGTCGCCAGGGCACGCCGTAACCTGAGCGGTGGAGAAAAGCCAGATTGAGGCTCCCCGCCAGGAAGAAGGCCAGAACGGTGGCCAGGGCTGCCCCTTTGACGTTGAGGGAAGGATAGCCCGTCAGGGACCAGGTGAGGAGGAGCTTCAGGGCACCTCCGAAAAAGAGGGTGATCATGGGGAAGAGGGGACGGCCCAGCCCCTGGAGGGCGGCGGCGCTCACCTGCTGGAGGCTGATCCCCAAGACGCCCAGGGAAAGGATGGCCAGAAGGGGCCCCGCCTGCGGGGCTCGGAAGAAGGCGCTCTCGATGGGAGTGGCCAGCACCAGGAGGCCGGCGGCGCTGGGAAAGCTCAAGAGGAAGGTGAGGCGCAGGCCGGCGGCCAGGCGTCTCCGGATCCCCGCCTCATCCTGTCGGGCCTGGAGCTCGCTTAGGGCGGGCAGGAGATTCATGGCCAGGGCTGCCGTGAAGGTGGTGGGAAGGACCATGAAGGGGGTAGCAAACCCGCTGAGGTAACCGTAGAGGGCGGTGGCTTCCGCCCCCAAACCCGCCTGGTGGAGGCGGGTGGGCACCACCAGGGCATCGATGAACATCACCAGGGGTTGGACCATGTAGGAAAAGGAGATGGGGACGGCCAGGCCCAAAAGCTCCCGCAGGGCTCCTCTTTCCCAAAGGGGGCGCCGCTCCGCCGCCGGCCATTCCCGGAGCACCCTTTGGAACTGGGCCACCAGGTAGAGGAGGGAAGCCAGGCCGCCCACCGTGGCCCCCAGGGAAACCCCCGCGGCGGCCCACTCGATGCCGTAGGGGAGGAGCACCACCACCAGCACCACGATGGAGCCCACCCGGCTCAGCTGCTCCACCACCTGGCTGGCAGCCAGGGGCGTCATGCGGCGGAGTCCCTGGAGAAACCCCCGCATGATGCTGGCCAGGGAGACAAAAAAAGCGGCGGGGGCGATGGCTTGGACCGTCAGGGTGGCGCGGGCGTCTTTGGCGATGGTCTGGGCATAAAAGGGGGCCCCGAAGAAGAGGAGGAGGGCGGCAGCCCCTCCCACCAGGGCCACCAGGAGAAAGGCCTGATAGAAGACCCCTAGGGCCTGGCGGGGCCTGTCCAGGGATAAACGGGCCGCTACCATGCGGGCGACGGCGGAGGGAAGGCCGGTGGCCGACGCGCTCAGAAGGACGCCGTAGATGGGGGCCGCCATCTGGTAGAGGCCCATGCCCACCGCCGCCACCGCGCCTCCGCCCATGAGGATGGGCACGATAAAGCGGTAAAGGGCCCCCAGCCCGCGGCTCACCAGGCTGGCCACCACCAGGACCAGGGTCCCGACTAGAAACGATTCCCGCCGCATGCGGCCCCCCTGACGTGCACGACACCCATTATGGCAGGGGGAGGGAAGCCCCTCAAGGGAAGGGGCCGGGGATTAGGTGGCCATCTGCCGGGCGAGGAACCCGGCGGCCGCCTGCAGGAGCTTTTCCTCCACCGATCCCAAGTGCCTCTCATCGCGGCTGGCCAACATCACGGTCCCGATGGGTCCCTTTTCCGCCACGATGGGCATGATCAGGAAGGAGCGGAAGAGGGGCTGATCCTCATCGGCGGTGATGCCCCCCGCCAGCTCCCGGGCCTCCTCCGACGGAAGGGGCTTTCCCGTCTCCAGGACGTGTTTCACCAGGGTGCCCACCCGGCGATCCACAAACTCCCGCTTGGGCGCTCCCGACGCCGCCAGGATAAGGCTCCGGTCCGTCACCAGGGCGATGAGGCCCGTGGTCTCATGGAGGGATTCGGCATACTCCCGGGCATAATCGCTGAGGTCGCCCATGGGGGCATACTTCTTCAAGATCACTTCCCCGCCATGGTCCACGTAGATCTCCAGGGGATCCCCTTCCCGGATGCGAAGGGTGCGGCGGATCTCCTTGGGGATGACGATCCGTCCCAGGTCGTCGATCCGGCGGACGATGCCTGTGGCTTTCACCTGTAAGATCCTCCTGGCCTTAAGCTTCCCAGGAAAGGGAAGGTTCATGCGGATGCCGGCCGGGAGGCCTTTCCTACGCTTCCATCAGTTCCTTTTTCCGCTGCAAGAGCGCCGGCACCTGCAAAAGATCCTTGAGGAGGGCTTCCACCTGGGGCAAAAGGGGCTCGCCGTCTTTCGGAGTGAAGTACAGGAAGGGCCTGGGCCTACCCCGCAGGGTGACCTGCCGTCCCCACGACGAGAGGCCCGTTAGCACCTCGGGGAGAACCCCTTCCAGGTAAGCGGAAAACTGCAGGCGCACCTGCCGGCCTTCCTGCCCGATGCTGAGGAGATGGAGGCGGGTCCCATAAAGGCGGAGGCGCTCCAGGGCGAAGAGATCCTCCACCACCGGCGGAAGTTCCCCGAAACGGTCCTGGAGCTCTTGGCGCAGGTCCTCCAGCTCCTCGAAGCGGGTGGCGCCCTGGAGGCGGCGGTAGATATCCACCTTGGCCCGGGCGGAAGGGATGTAGCTCTCGGGAAGGTAGGCCGGGACGGGAAGCTCGATGGCGGTCCGCATCTCCGGCACCCATCGCTCACCCCTTACCTCCCGCACCGCTTCCTCCAGCAGGCGGACGTAGGACTGGTACCCGATCTGCAAGAGGGTCCCGTGCTGCTGCGCCCCCAAGATGTTCCCTGCTCCTCGGATCTCCAGATCCCGCATGGCCACCCGGAAGCCGGCCCCCAGGTAGGCGAAGTCCTCCAGCGCCTTCAGACGCTTTTCCGCCGCTTCCGTGAGGATCTTTTGAGGCCGGTACGTGAAATAGGCAAAGGCGATCCGGTCGGAGCGCCCCACCCGTCCCCGGATCTGGTGGAGCTGGGCCAGGCCCATGGTGTCGGCATCCTCCACGATGAGGGTGTTGACGTTGGGAAGGTCTAAGCCCGATTCGATGATGGAGGTGCAGAGGAGGACGTCGTAGCGGCGGTGGAGGAAATCCACCATGGCTTCCTCCAGCTCCCGGTCGGCCATCTGGCCGTGGGCCATGCCGATACGGGCTTCGGGCACCAGGCGCCTGAGGTATTGGTAGACCCGCGGCATGGTCTGGACGCGGTTGTGGAGGTAGAAGACCTGGCCGCCCCGGGCCAGCTCCCTGCGGATGGCTTCCTGCACCAGGCGGTCGCTATGCTCCACCACGTACGTTTCGACGGGGTAGCGGTTTTCCGGGGGCGTTTCGATAAGGCTCATGTCCCGGAGCCCCGAGAGGGCCATATGGAGGGTCCGGGGGATGGGGGTGGCGGTGAGGGTGAGGACATCCACCGAATGGCGGAGCTTCTTCAGCCGCTCCTTATGGGCCACCCCGAAGCGCTGCTCTTCGTCGATGATGAGGAGCCCCAGGTTGTGGAAGGCCACGTCGTCCTGCAGGAGGCGGTGGGTCCCGATGACGATGTCCACTTGGCCCGTCCGCAGGCCCTTGAGGGTGTCGGCGATCTCCTGGGGCGTCCGGAAGCGGTTGAGAAGCCGGATCTCCACGGGAAGGCCCGCAAACCGCTGGGTGAAGGTCATGAAGTGCTGCTCCGCCAGGATGGTGGTGGGCACCAAGAGAGCCACCTGGTACCCGTCGCCCACCGCCAGGCAAGCCGCCCGGATGGCGATCTCCGTCTTGCCGAAGCCCACATCCCCGCAGATGAGGCGGTCCATGGGGCGGGGCCGGGCCATATCGGCCCGCACCTCTTCCCACGCCTTCCGCTGATCCGGCGTATCTTCATAGGGGAAGCGGGCGAGGCATGCCTGCAACAGCTCGCTGTCCCCGCGGAAGGCATGGCCGGGGGTCGCTTCTCGGGCCGCATAGAGGTGCAAGAGCTCCAGGGCCATCTCCCGGACTTCTTCCTTGGCCCGGGCCTTCACCCGCCGCCATTCGGCCCCTCCCAGGCGATGGACCCGAGGCGATTCCTCCCCCACATAGCGATCGATGAGGTGGATCTGATCCATGGGGACGTAGAGGCGGTCCTGGCCTTCATACCGGAGGACCAGGTAATCCCTTTCCGCCCCTTGAATGTCCAGGGTGAGGATCCCCATGTACTGGCCGATCCCGTGGTGGGCATGGACCACGTAGTCCCCCACGGAAAGCTGGTCGGCTGAGGTGATGGAGCTCCCTTCCCGGGCGAGGGATACCCGCTTGGGTGAACGCCTTGCGCCCAAGTCTTCCTGTCCCAGGATCACCGTCCGCAGGGAAGGCCAGACCACCCCCTGGGGCACGGGATGCTGGACCACCCAGATCTCCCCCGGGGGAGGAAGGGGCGGCCCGCCCGTCCAGCCCTCCACCCGGAGGACGTCCAAGCCCATGGCTTGGAGGCGCTCCTGCCAGTGGACGGCCCGCTCTCCGTCGGGGGCGCAGAGGAGGACCCGCCATTTCCCTTTCTGCCAGCGCGATAGCTCTTCTTTGAGGAGCTCCTCCTGGCCGAGAAAGGGCGGGACCGTCTGGGTTTCCAAGGCCCAAAACCCTTCCACCTGCGCCCCCCGGGGCGGGCGGGGGAGGGAGGTGAGATAGAGGATCTGGGCCAAGGATCCCCGCCTCCGAAGATCCTCCACTTTGATCCCCTCGGCCCCGGCCATCTCCCCCTGCTTTTGGGCCCGCTCCTCCACCCGGAGGGGGTCCCAGACCAAAAGGAGGAGGTCCGGGCCCAGATGGTCCGGGAGAAACGCCCTTTCCTCCCGGGGTTCCAGGGACGCCGGCGGCACTTCAAAGGACCAGACTTCTTCCCGGGAGCGCTGCGTCTCGGGATCGAAGAGGCGGACGCTCTCCACCGTATCGCCGAAAAACTCCACCCGATACGGAGCCTCGGCGCCCACGGGAAAGATGTCCAAGATGCCGCCCCGCCGGGCGAAAAGGCCGGGCCGGTCGGCCAGATCGGAGGGCTCGTACCCTGCCGCCACCAGGCGATCCGCCAGGCGGTCCAGGGGGATCTCATCCCCCATCTCCCCCCGGACCCAGCCATCCCGCCAGGTATCGGGGGGCAAAAGGGGCTGGGTCAAGGCGGCCACGGGCGCCACCACCACCGGCTTTTTCTCCACCAGGTGGTAGCGGGCCAGGGCCCTCACCTGCTCTCCCTGCCGGGGATCCACGCTGCCTTGGCCGGCGGAAAGGAGGAGGCGAGGGCGCCAGAGGAGGGCCACCTCCTCCTGGGCCCAGCGGTTCAAAAGATCCGCCCAGATTTCCCCTTCCTCTTCCTCCGCCGTCAAAAGGAGCATAGGGCGGTCCATGGACGTCCGCAGGGCCGCCACCAGGGCCGCGGCGCCCGAAAGGTTCAACCCGTGGACCAGGAGCTCCCGCTGCCGCTTCTGCAGGCCCTGCCAGAGGCCTTGCAGGGAAGGCCAGCGAAAGAGGGAGCGAAAGAGATCATCCCTTACCGCCGACGATGGAATCGGTTCATCGCCTCTTCCCAACCGTGCTCGTAAACGGCAAAGAGGGCCTGGGCCCCCTTTCGGATCCCGTCCTGGAAGGCCTCGGCTTCCTCTCCCATGGGCGGGCTCAGCACCCAATCCACCACCGCCACCCCTTCGGGCGGTCGCCCGACGCCGATGCGGATGCGGGCGAAATCGGGCCCGATGGCGGCCATCACCGAGTCCACCCCGCGGTGGCCGGCGCTTCCCCCGCCCCGTTTCAATCGTATCGTGCCCAGCGGAAGATCCATGTCATCGTGGATGATCCAGAGATCCTCCACCGGCACGGGGCTTTCCTGCAAAAACTCCGCCACCACAGGGCCTGACCGGTTCATGTATGAGAGGGGCTTCACCAGGCGAAAGGGGCGCCCGCCAAACCGCCCCTCCGCCACCAGCGCCTCCCGGCGCGGGTGGGGATGAAACGCGATGCCAAGGGCCCGGGCCACTTCGTCTAAGCAGAGAAAACCCGCGTTGTGGCGGGTGGAATGGTATTGGGGTCCGGGGTTTCCCAGGCCCACCACCAGCACCAGATCTTTCACGCCTCAGGCGCCGGCTCTTGCGGAGCCTCCCCTTCCTCCGCCGGGGTCTCTTCCCCTTCTTCGTAGGCCTCCGGGATCACTACGGATCCCACGACCGTGTCCGCCGGAGTGACCAGCTTGACGCCCGGCGGCAGGGGGACATCCCCCGCGGTGATGATGGTGCCCGGCTCCAGGTGGCCCACCTCCAGGGGGAGGGCTTCGGGCATGTCCTGGGGCAGGCTTTCCACCTCCAGCTCCCGCAGCTGCAGCTGGAGGACCAGGCCCTTCTTCTCCAGCTCCTCTTCCCCGAGGATCTCCAGCGCCACTTCCGCCGTCACTGGCTCATCCAGAGATACCCGCTGGAAATCCACGTGAAGGACGGTCTTGCGCAGGGGGTGGATCTGCACCTCCTTCACCAGGGCCGGCTGGACCTGTCCTTCGGGATCCTTCAGCTGCACCAGGTGATGGCGCCCGAAGGTCTTGAGGAACTGGTCCAGGTCCTTTTGCCGGACGCGGATGGGCTGAGAGGGCTGATGGCGCCCGTAGACGATGGCCGGCACATAGCCCTCGCGCCTAAGCCGCCGGGCCTTTCCCGGCTCCCGGTATTCGATGGGCAGGGTTGCCTCCGCCATGAGATCCCTCCTCTGTCACGTGAAGAGTTTGCTCACGGAAAGATGCTGATGGATCCTCAGGATGGCTTCCCCGATGAGGGGCGCCACAGAGAGGACCTTCAGGTGGGGAAGGGCGGCCGCCTCCGGGGAAAGGGGAATGGTGTCGGTCACCACGATCTCCTCGATGGGGGCTTTGGAAAGGCGCTCCACCGCCGGCCCCGAGAAGAGGGGATGGGTGCCGCAGGCGAAGACCCGGCGGGCTCCCCGCTCCTTCAAAAGGGCAGCCCCCATGGTCATGGTGCCCGCCGTATCGATGAGATCGTCGATGAGGATGGCGTCCCGTCCCGCCACCTCTCCGATGAGGGTCATGGCCTCCACCCGGTTGGCCTTTTCCCTGCGCTTGTCGATGATGGCCAGATCGGCATCCAGGCGGTTGGAAAGCTCCCTCGCCCGGATGGCCCCGCCGGCATCGGGCGACACCACCACGGGATCTTCCAGCCCCCGGCTCAGAAGGTACTCGGCGATGAGGGGGACGGCCGTCAGGTGGTCCACCGGCACGTTGAAAAACCCCTGGATCTGGCCAGCATGGAGATCCACCGTCACCACCCGGTGGGCCCCCGCCACCTGGAGAAGGTCCGCCACCAGCTTGGCGGTGATGGGATCCCGGGCCCGCACCTTTCGATCCTGGCGGGCATAGCCGTAGTAAGGGATGACGGCGTTGATGCGGGCTGCCGAGGCTCGCTTTAGGGCATCCATGAGGATGAGGAGCTCCATGAGGTTTTCGTTCACCGGCGGGCATGTGGGCTGTACCACAAAGACGTCGTGACCCCGCACGCTCTCGCGGATGCTGACGGACACTTCCCCATCGCTAAAGCGCCCCAGCTCCACCTGGCCCAGGGGCGTATTCACGTATTCCGCCACCTTCTGGGCCAGCTGGCGATGGGCTGTCCCCGCAAAGAGCTGGAGCGTCCCGTTCACCTCTTTTGTCGCTCCTCCTGCGCCTTCCGCCACCGGGCCGCCCAGCCGGGCTTGGTCACCTGGCGCTCCCGGGCGATCCCCAGGCTATCGTCGGGCACATCCTCCGTGATGGTGGAGCCGGCTCCGATGATGGCTCCCTTGCCGATGATCCTGGGGGCCAGAAGGTTGACGTTGCACCCGATGAAGGCGCCTTCCCCGATCTCCGTGGTGTACTTGCGATACCCGTCGTAATTGACGGTGATGACCCCCGCCCCGATGTTGACCCGCGGGCCCAGGCGGGCATCTCCGAGATAGCTGTGGTGGTGGATTTTCGTCCCCGATCCCACGTAGGCCTTTTTCAGCTCGGCGAAGTTGCCCACCTCCACCCCCGCTTCCAGGTGGCAGCCCGGCCGCACATGGCTGTAGGGGCCGATGGTCACCCCGTCGCCCACCTGGCTCTCTTCCACGGTGGAATACCAGATGCGGCACCCGTCGCCGACGCGGCTGGCGATGATGTGGGCTCCAGGCCCGATGATGCACGAGCTCCCGATGACCGTTCCCTTTTCCAAAAAGGTGCCGGGTCGGAGGACGGTATCGGGTCCCACCTCCACCCCTTCTTCCACATAGGTGGTGATCGGGTCCTCCACCGTCACCCCCTTTTCCATCAGGGCTTCCAGGGTCCGCTGGCGGCACCAGGCTTCCGCCTGGCTGAGGGCCAGGCGATCGTTGACGCCGATGAAGGACCGGTGATCGGACCCCTGGGCCACCACCACCCGATGGCCTCCCTGCACCAGATCGGCAAAGACGTCGGTGAGGTAATATTCCCCTTTCCGGGGCGAAGGTTTCACCCGCCGCAGGACCGGCCAGAGGGTGACGGACCGGAACCAGTAGACGCCCGCGTTGACTTCCGTGATGGCCTTTTCTTCAGGGGTGGCCTCCACTTCTTCCACCAACCGGAGAAGGTTCCCCTGGGGGTCCCGCAAGACCCGGGCGTAACCCCGGGGCGAGGGGGCGTCAAAACTGAGAAGGGCGGCTTGGGGCCGGGGCCCGTCCTCTTCCGCTTTTCTTACGGCGTCCAAAAGGAACTGGATATCTTCCGAACGCAAGAGGGGCATATCGCCGTAGATGAGGATCAGCTCATCCAGGGAACGGAGGGCCTCCTCGGCCACCATGAGGGCATGGCCCGTGCCCAGGGGTTTTTCCTGGACCACCACCTCCACCTGGCCGTTCAGGAGCTCTTCGATGGCGGAGGCATTTTCCGGGGAGGCCACCACCACCAGCTGGTCCAAGGATCCCAATCCCTGGAGGGCTTGCACCGCCCGCACCACCATGGGGCGCCCCCCCACGGGGTGCAACACCTTGGGCAAACGACTCTTCATGCGGGTTCCCAATCCGGCGGCCAGGATGACGCCTCCGCGACCTGCCATAGGCCATCCCCCTGCGCATTGCATTCTACTATGGAACGCCTCATAGATCTACGACGGACGATGGGACGGTGGCGGTGAGGTCCTTCAGCCGGCGGATCGTCCGATCGCGCCTCTTGAGGGCAGCCTTCGTCCTTTTCAGCGCCGGGGCCATCAACCGCCTGCTGGGATTTGTCTACCGGGTGGCGTTGGTGAGGACCCTGGGAGCCGAAGGGGTGGGCCTGGTCCAGCAGGTGTACCCCGTGTTCTTGCTTTTCCTCACCCTGGGGACCTTGGGGCTCACCACCGGCGTCGCCAAGATGACGGCAGAGGCCCTGGCCCTCCATGATCCCGGCCGGGTGGGCCATGTGCGCCGGGCCGGCCTGGAGCTGGTCCTTCCCTCCGCCCTAATGGTGAGCTTCCTGCTCTTCTTTCTCTCCCCCGCCCTGGCCCACCACCTCCTCCAAGATCCCCGCATTCTCCTTCCCCTCTGGGCGCTTCTTCCGGCCCTTTTGGCCAACGGATTTTCTTCGGTCTACCGGGGATTTCTTCTAGGCCACGAGGTCACCTTTCCCATCGCCTTGAGCCAGGTGGTGGAGCAGCTGGTGAGGGTGGGAGCGGTCCTCCTCCTTCTGGGCCTATCCCTCCCTTTGACCCATGTGCAGCTGGCCGCCTGGGCCACCGGTTCCACCGCCCTGGGGGAATGGGTGGGCTTGGCCGTCCTCCTCTTCCTCGCCCGGCCCTACGTCCGGAAGACACCGGGACCCCCTCCCCTTCCCCCGGGTCTTCACCGAACCCTCCTGGCCCTTTCCTTTCCCGTGGCGCTGGCCCATGTCCTCGCGTCCATCAACAGCACCCTGGATGCCGTCCTCATCCCGCTGCGCCTGCGCCAGACCGGGTACGACTCCGCCGAAGCCACGCGGGCTTTCGGGGAGCTGGTGGGCATGGCCCTCCCCATCGTCTACCTGGGCACGGTGGTGATCCAGCCCCTAGCCCAGACCCTCATCCCCGAGATCGCCGAGGCCGCCGCCCGCCGCCACCCAAAGGAGCTTCGCCAGCGCACCCTCCTGGCCCTCAGCCTCACCCTTCTGGTGGGAGGGAGCATGGGTGGCCTCCTCGCCTTCTTCCCCCAGGAGCTGGCCCTCCTCCTCTACGGGCAGGCCTCCGTGGCGCCTCTCTTGCAGGTGCTGGCCCCCCTGGCGCCCCTCCTCTACCTCTTCGCCACAGGCTCCAGCATCTTGAACGGCCTGGGCTGGACGCGGGACACGGTGATCATCATGGGCCTCAGCACCGCCACCCGTGTGGGCTTCCTCTTCCTCTTCACGTCCTTGGGCCTCGGCATCAAAGGAGCCGCCCTGGCCATGGGCCTGGCCGGCTCCTTTGCGGGGATCGCCGCCTGGTGGCGGGTGGCTCAGCTCCTGAACCGCCCTTGGGACCTATGAGGTGAGTTTCCCTTCCCTGGCCTCCAGCTGCTGGGCCCGCCACTCTTCGTAGGCCTCAAGGACGATGTCCTGAAGGGTCTGGCGGTATTCGGCGGTGATGGGATGGGCCGTGTCGAGGTAGTCCCCCGAAGCGGTGCGGCGGGCCGGCATGGAGATGAAGGGGCCGTGGGCTCCGTCGATGACCCGCACGTCGTGGACCACAAAGCAATCGTCGAAGGTAACCGATGCCAGCGCCAGCACCCGGCCGTTGCGATTGGACCGGCGGAAACGGACGTCGGTGACTTCCAACCCTGAGTACCTCCTTGGCCTTCTCTCCATGGCGAGAAGGCCGAGTCCTCCCGCGGTACCCAAGTTATTCGCCACGGCCCCTTCCAAATCCTTCCAACACCAAACCTTCTTCCTTGACGGCATACCCCGCGGAACGCAGGCAGCGCAGGACTTCTTCGGCATGGGAGCGATCCCGGGTTTCCAGGACCAGGTGCACCACCGCCTCGCCCAAGGCCAGGCCCGCCTGCAGGCGGCGATGCTCCACTCCGATGACGTTAGCCCCCTGGGCGGCTACGTGGGAAAGAAAGTCCTTGAGGGCTCCGGGGCGATCGGGAAGGACGGTGGTCAGGGGAAGGTAGCGGCCTTCCTGGGCCAAACCGTGGTCGATGATCCGGGCCATCTGGATGAGGTCCACGTTGCCGCCGCTCACCACCACCGCCGTGGAAGCTGCCGGCGGCACCTCCCCTGCCAGGACGGCCGCCAGGGCCGCCGCACCGGCCCCCTCCACCACCGCTTTCCCCCGCTCCGCCAGGAGGATCATGGCCCGGGCGATCTCTTCCTCATCCACCAGGACCACGTCGTCCACGTAGCGGCGGATGATGTCCAAGGTGGTGGAGGAGGGCTTTTTGATGGCCAGCCCGTCGGCGATGGTGCGCACATGGTCCAGCCGGACGGGGCGACCTTCCTTCAAGGAACGGTAGATGGCGGACGCCCCCTTGGCCTGCACCCCGATGACCTTCACGGTGGGCTTTTTCTCCTTGATGGCGGTAGCAATTCCGGAAATGAGTCCGCCGCCGCCGATGGGCACCACCACCACCTCCACCTCGGGGGCATCCCGGAGGATTTCCAGGCCCACCGTCCCCTGACCCGCCATGATGGAGGGATCGTCGAAGGCGTGGACGAAGGTGTACCCGTGCTCCCGCTGGAGCTCCAGGGCCTTTTGATAAGCTTCGTCATAAGTTTCGCCGTGGAGAATGGCCTCCGCCCCGTAATCCCGGGTGGCCATCACCTTGGGGATGGAGGCCAAAAGAGGCATGACAATAGTGGCTTTTACCCCCAGCTCCCTCGCCGCCAGGGCCACCCCCTGGGCATGGTTCCCCGCTGAGGCCGCCACCACTCCCCGGGCTTTCTCTTCCGGCGACAGGTGGAGGATCTTGTGGTAGGCTCCCCGGATCTTGAAGGAACCGGTCCGCTGCTCGTTTTCCATCTTCAGGAGGAGGTGGCGCCCTGCCACCCGATCGAGGGAGTGGATATGCCGGAGAGGCGTGGGTCGGATGATGGGCTGGACATCCTCCCACGCCTTCTCGATGTCCTTAAGGCTGATCACGCTGCCCCTCCTCTTCCAGGAGATGGCCCAGGCGAAGCCGGGGCTTCATCCCTTCCTGCACCTCTTCCAGCCAAAGGATGGAGACAAAATCCCGGACCACCTTCTCCTCAGGGACGGCCGTGGCCAAGACGACACCCCGCCCCACCACCTCGCAGGAGAACTCCTCCAAAAGCTGTTCCATCCCCCGCAGGGTACCACCTCCCCGCATGAAATCGTCCACGATGAGCACCCGGGAACCCGGCGGGAGGGCCCGCCGCGCCAGGCTCATGGTTTGGATCCGGTCGGAGCTCTGGCTGCGGTAGTGGATGTGGACGGCCGGCCCTTCTGCCGGGCGGCTGGTGCGCCGGGCCAGGACCATCTTCACCCCGAGGGCCCGGGCCGCAAAGAGGGCGGGGGGCACTCCCCGGGTTTCCACCGTGAGGACATATTCCGGCTCCCGGGAGGCAAAGAGGGAGGCCAGGATCTCCCCGATGCGCTGGGCCCAAAAGGGGTCGAAGAGGACGTCCTGG
The DNA here is from genome assembly GCA_018729555.1 of Clostridiales bacterium. Taxonomy (GTDB): domain Bacteria; phylum Bacillota; class Sulfobacillia; order RBS10-35; family RBS10-35; genus RBS10-35. The sequence continues at coordinate 65,539 of JAHHQG010000027.1, forward strand.
AGGTAGAGGAGGCCCCCCGGAAGGACGCGGCTCTCTTGGGAGAGCTCCTGCCGGAGCTCCTCCGCCCACTGGCGCAAGAGGGAGGAAGGCCTCAGGGGTCGAAACCGCACGCCCCCTGCCGCCCCGGTCCACGTTTCCACCTGACCAGCTCCCACCTCGGCAAAAAAGCGCTTCAAATCCGCCAGATCGCCACTCAGGGTGGATTTGGGCGTCCCCAGAGGAGCCCTCAGCTCATCGAGGGAAAACCTCCGGCCCGGCTCCGACACCAACCGCTGGGTCCAATACGCAAAGCGTTCGCCCCGCTTCATCAGGGCTTTTCGCTCCTGCGGAGGTGGTACTGGCGCAGGGCTTCGTAGGTAAAGTCGAAGCGGCCGCTCTGGGAAAGCCACCGCTCCGCCGCATAGTAATCTTCGGGCTTATCCACATCCACCGCGATGGCCGCCCGCGCCGTGGGAATGGCTCGGGCCTTGAGGCCCGTGAGGCGGTAGGCTTTGCGCTCCACATCCTGGATGCGAAGGGTACCCAAAAGGGCTTTGACGATGAGGCTCCATCCGAAAAGGGGAGCCAGCTTTAAGGGCTTTTTCCGCAAGCGATAGACATGGGCCAGGAACGGCCACACCCGCCGCAGGGCTTCCCGGCGGAAGTAGAAGAGGTTCCCGCCGCTGAAGTGACCTTCCCGCAAGCGGACGTACGTCCGATGGGTGGGCAATAGCGCCTCGCAATCTTCCCGCTTGACGATGGGGTAGCCCACATCCACCTCCAGCTCCCGGCACCGCCGGATGAAATCGGCGATATCGTCGCCCTGGATCAGGGGGATGTCGGCGGTGGCCACCACCACCTCATCGACGCCGGGAAGGGCTTGAAGGCCGGCTTCCAGGTTCTCCAGGAGGGATTCCTTAGGCTCCAGGAAGGTGCAGCGCTGGCAGGGGGGTTTTCCGAAGAGGGCGAAGGACGGCCCTACCACCACTAGAGGGCTCTCGCCCTGGACTTCGCTGATGGCGTTCAAGACGTACCAGACCATGGGCCGCCCCAGGAAGGGGATGAAGGCCTCCCAGCCGGCGTCGCTCACCTGCCTCAAGATCCCTTCGTTCTTCCGACCCGCCAGCACCATGAAGCCCAACATCCTTACCGCCCCCTTCGCCGCTCCGGCGGCCGATGGCCGGGGAGAAGCTGCCCCGTCTGGGCCCAGGCGCCCATCTGCCGGGTCCGGGCCGCCAAGCGTCCCGCCGCCGCCCCGTCCTCCAGAAGGGCGTAGAGGCCCGGGCCGCTCCCCGCCACGCCGAAGGCCAGCACAGTTTCATTTTCCAGCAGGGCCAGGTACGGGTCCAGGTCCGGCAGAAGGGACCGCACCGCCGGCTCCAGATCGTTGAAGCAGAGGGGCCAGACGTCTTCCCAAGACTGCCGCCGCACTTCCTCCATGAAGGTTTGCCATTCCCGCCGGTCCTGGGGCTCGCCGGCCCGCGGCCCGTACCGCTCCTCCCAGACATCGTAGACCTGGCGGGCGGAAAGGCGAAAGGGAGGCGCCACCAGCACCACCGGCAAGGGGGGCGGCGGCTTCAGCGGCCTCACCTTTTCACCCCGCCCCAGGCCTTCCACCAACCCCCCCAGAAGAAGGCCCGGCACATCGCTTCCCAGCTCTGCCGCCAGATCCAATAGCTCATCGGTGGATGGACCCTGGGGCCCCTTCAAAAAGGCCAGCCCCCTCAAGACGGCGGCCGCATCGCTGGAGCCGCTCCCGAATCCGGCTTCCCAGGGAAGCTCCTTATGCAGGGTAAGGGCGACTCCATCCCACCCCTGGGGCCTTCCGAAGGCGTCGGAAAAGAGGCGCAAAGCCTTCAGGGCGAGGTTGTCTTCGCCCGCGGGAAGGCCTTTAGCAAAGGGGCCTTCCACGGCAAGGGAATCGTCTTCCGACGGCGCCAGAATCACCTGATCCGAAAGGCTGACGGTGGCCATCACCGTGGCCACCCGATGGTAACCCTCCGGCTGGAGGGCCCCCACCGCCAAAGCCAGGTTGATCTTGGCGGGCGCCAGGACCCGCACCGCATCTTCCGCTCTGGTCAGCACGGTAGCATATCTTTCGACCCTCACCGCCTGCCTTCCTCCTCCTTAAAGAGGGGAGGAGAGGGAAAGGGAGCGGGAAGGAACCGTTCCCTCCAAGATGGCCAGATGCGGTTCCAGCTCCTCGTAGAAGAGGACGACCCCGTCGCCGGGCTTGGAACGGTGGAGGGCCCACGCAAAGGCTTCCGTCTCATCCAGGAGGACGGTGATGGCCGAGGATGGATATCCGGCCCTGAGGGCCCCTTCCACCAGGAGCCGGGCCACCTCTCCCCGGGACCTTCCCCTGAGATCCCGGTCCTCCTTGATGACCAGGCGGTGGCAGTAGCGGGCGGCTGTGGCACCGGCCTCCCGGATCCAGTCATCGCCCCGGTCCCCGGGGACTCCGATCACCCCCCAGATCTGGCCCAGGGGCTCCCCTTTGAGGTGGGAGAACACCTCTTCCCACGCATCGGGGTTGTGGCCGTAATCCAGGAGGACGGTCCGCCCCTGCCAGCGGAACCGCTGGAAGCGCCCCCGGTTCATGGCGGGGGTGAAGGACATGAGCCCGGTTAGGGCATCTTCCAGGGGGACGCCCAGGGCCAGGGCCGCCGCCAGGGCACCTTGGACATTGCGGATCTGGAAGGCAGGAGGCCGTTCCCCCAAAAGGGGGAGGTGTTCCAGGGGCAGAGTCGCTTGAGACCGGCCTTCTTCCGCCACCCAGAGCCGGCCGTCCTTCACCCCCACGTAAAGGTCGGGGAGGGGCCGGCGGGGCCTATCTCCCAAGCCGAACCGGGCGATCCTTCGCCGGCGCCGCTGCCCCTCTTCCATCTCCGCCAGCAGGGGATCGTCATCCCGCAAGACCAGCCAGCCTTCATCTTCCACCACATCGGCGAGGAGGCTCTTAACCCAGAGGAGATCCCGCAGGGTCTGAATCCCCTCCTGCCCCAGGTGGTCCCGGCCGATGCCCGTGAAGAGGCTCAGGCGGCACCGATCGAAGGCGAGGCCACCCCGAAGGATCCCACCCCGGGCCGTCTCCAGCACCGCCGCTTCCACGCGGGGATCGGAGAGGAGGCGCCGGGCACTCTCGGGACCGGTGGTATCCCCTTCCCAGATGACCTCCTGGCCGATCATCACGCCCCCGGTGGCTGCCAGGCCTACGGTGAGGCCCGTCTGCCGCCACAGATGGGCCAGGAGGCGGGCCGTGGTGGTCTTGCCGTTGGTCCCCGTGATGGCGGCGATGGGGATGCGCCCCGACCCTCCCCCCATGACGTGGCGGACGATATCCACTCCCACGGGGCGGGGACGGCCTTCGTCGGGGTCCAGGTGCATGCGAAGACCCGGCGAAGCGTTCACTTCCAGGAGGACCCCCTCGGGGGAAGCGGGGGAAGGAGCCAGAAGATCTACCCCGGCGATATCTAGCCCCACCGCCAAGGCCGCCTCCTCCGCCAGGCGGAGGAGGGACGGGTGGATCTCATCGGTGACGTCCCGGGCAGTCCCGCCGGTGGAGAGGTTGGCGGTAAAGCGCAGGGCCACCACCTGCCCCGGCCCCGGCACCGAGTCCCACGTCAAGCCCTGGGCCGAAAGGGCCTGGGCCGCCTGGTCATCCATGGGGATAAGCGAAAGGGGACGTCCGTGGCCGTCGCCCCTCCGCGGACGGCCGTTTTCCTCTTCCACCAGCTGGCGGACGGTACGGCGGCCGTCTCCCACCACCCTTGGGGGCAACCGCTGGGCGGCCGCCCGGGCTTTGCCCCCCACCACCAGGATGCGAAAGGTGGCACCCTCCACGTAGCGCTCCACCAAGAGAGGCCAGCCTTCCCGGGCTGCTACGGCCACCGCCTCTTGCAGCTGGGCTTCCGAGAAGACGGGTCCGCTGACGCCCCGTCCCTGGCGGCCCAGGGCCGGTTTCACCAGGACCGGCGCTCCCAATCGGAAGAAGGCCTGAAGGGCCTCCTCAGGGGTAGAGGCCAAGAACCCTTCGACGACGGGGAGCCCCCACGCATTCCAGCGCTCCTTCGTCCAATGCTTATGGCCGGCCAAATCCACCGCCACCGCTGAAGACGTATCGCCCACGGTGCCCCAAAGGCGCCTCCGGTAGATCCCGTGGCCCAGCTCGAGAAGGCTTCCCCCCAGCCGCCGCACGGGAATCCCCGCCTGGCGGGCCGCCTCGTAGAGGGCGCGGGTGCTGGGACCCAGGGCCAGCTCCTCTGCCGCCTTCCGGAACGCCTCGCGGCAGGCGGCCGCCCGTCCCTGGTCACCCGAGAGAAGAGCCTCCACCAGGGCCACCGCCTGGCGGCCCGCCGCCTCCCCCACCCCTTCATCGCCGTGCTCGAAGATGATGCGAAAGTTATCGCCCTCCAGCTGCCGGGTGCGGCCGAACCGCACGTCATACCCCGCCTCTACCTGCAGCTCCAAGGCCACATGCTCCACCACATGGCCCAGCCAGGTCCCCTCCCGCAGGCGCTCCACAAATCCGCCGGGATAGCCGCGGCTGCAGTGGTGCTGGCCAAGCCCCGGCAAAAGGTCCAGGAGCTTTTTGTGAAACCCTGGAAATTCCCGGGATTCGCGGCCATAGAGATCCTCCAGCGCCAGGTCCATGGCCACCACCGGGCGGAGGCACCAGACGTTGGGTCCGGCATAGGCGGCTAGGCGCTGGATCTTCACAGCTTCTTCTCCTTCGGCCGGCGGTCGGCCAGATGAAACCCGTAGCCGGCCGAGAGGACGTGGAGGGTGGCCCCCCACAGGGTTAGGGGTTCCTCCGGCCCCAGCTCCGATACGTTACTCATCTCCAAGGTGCGCCCGTCCACCACCACCACGGTCCCTTCCCCCACCACGTCGCCCTCATCCCCCCGGATGACCAGGGCGGTATTCTCATCGATCCCGATGCCCAAAAGGGCGGGATTCTGGGCCACGGCGCTCAGGAGGCGGCCCATGCGGCCCCGCTGGGCGAAATGTTGATCCACCACGGCTTCCGGGATAAATCCCAGCCCGGGAGACAAGCGGATGGCCTCCAGGGCCGGTGCGGCCCTCTCTTTTCCGCCGACGATCATGACGGCGCTCATGGCGGAGGCGCCGGCGCTGGTGCCGGCCACCACCGCCCCTTCCCGAAAGCGCTGCAGGATGACCTGGTGGGCGGGGGTTCCTCCCAAGAGGCTGGTGATCCGCAGCTGATCCCCGCCCGTGAAGTAAAAACCCTGGCAGGCCTTGAGGCGCGCCAGGGTGCCCGGATCCCATGCCAAGGAGCGTTGGGCCAGGGAGAAAAAATGGAGCTCCAGCCTCCAGGGGGCAAAAGCTTCCCGGTAAAGGGCTTCGGCCTTTTGGGGGTGCTCCGTCGCCACCGCCAGCACCGCCACCGGTGCCCCTTCGCCGCCCAGGGCGTCCACAAATTGCTGCAGGATCTGTCGCTTCCCGCGGATGTCTTCATGCCCGCCGATGATGATCAGCACGCCCTTGTGCGCCACGCCTTTACTATGTCCCCGGAGGCGCCAGGGTCATACAAAAGCATCGGCCTTCGGCCGATGCCCGAGAGAAGCGGTCTTGCAACTGCCATCGGTCAGTCGTCGGAGGATGCAGGGAGGGAATCGACAGGGGTGAGCTGCACCGCGTCCATGAGGATGTCAGCGTACGAATAGCTGACCCGACGGTTTTGCTGGGACTCGTCCAACCGGATGACGAAATGGTTGGGGTAAATCTGCTCCAGCGTGCCCTCGCACTCCACGATCTTCCGGCGCCCGGGATTGGCTCGCACGTGCACTCGCTGGCCGAGGAGGCTCTCGATGCGGGATCGGATCGGGGCCAGCCCATTGGGTTCTGCTGCCATCGCTCCACCCCCAAAGGCAGGTTCTGCACAAAAGTTTACCGGAACGTATGGAGGAAGTCAAAAAAGAGGCAGTATACGGGGAAACGGTGCCGTTGTCAACGCAAGGACGGGCGCGCCAGGAGGGGAGCCAGGGCGGCCCAAAGGGCCGGTTGCCAGGCGGCCTCCCGCGTCACCAGCCCGCGGGTGGCAAAAGCCATGGCTCCGCCCTTTTCCCCGGACCGTTCCGTCCCCCAGAGACGGTCGATAACCTCCTCGAGGTTTTCTCCCGCCCGCACCCGCCCGGCCACGTCGTCGGGGAGGGGCACTTCCACCGTGCGGCCCCAAGAGGTGGTTCCGTCGGCTGACACCGCCACGCACCAGCCCACCACCGAGACCCGGCCGCGGCGCTCCACCAGCCCCGATTCCAGCCCCAGGCCCAGATGGCCCTGGCCCTTTTGGAGGGCCTCTTGAGCCCTTACGAAAGCCCCTTCGAAGATGGCGTCATCGCCCCAGGGCTGGGGATGGGGCCCCTCGACGGGAAGGGTCTCCAAGCGGATGGTTTCCCCGGCCCGCCAGAAGGCCTCCCACACCGCCTGGCGCTTTCCGGGATTGGCTGAGCCCAAAACCACGTGGAGGGGAACGTCTTCCCCCGCTCCCAAAAAGGCCTCCAGATAGGTGCGCATGGCGGGGGTCAGAGGGGCCGGCTGGCCGCCGACTCCCATGTGAACTGTCACATCGTCCCCTTCCGCCACCCGATGGCCGGCAGCGTCAAAGAGACGATGGACAAAGTGGAGGCTGCTGCGGCCGATGGCTTTCAAATAGGTCTCCAGGTAAACCTTCTGGCCCAGCCGCACCGGCTTTCGGTACTCACAGGTGGCTTTGGCTATGGCGAAGCGGTGAATGTCGGTCTCCTTCTCCAGGTCCAGGCCCAGGGCCTGCCGGAGGACCTCCATGCGGCCCATCTCAAAGAGGCTGAAATATTCCCCGTAGTACATCACGCCCTGGGCATCGGTGTCACGAAAGCGAACGGTGTATTCCAAACGCGCCTTTCGCATGCTATTTGGTATGGCGATCGGCCACGGCGGAAGCCCCGAAGGAATGGGGCTTGATGCGCACGTGGTACCCGCTTCCCGTCACCATCCCCACGATCTCCCGGATGAGGTGCCGGGTGTCCCCGTTGGGCCCGATGTCCACGTGGATTTCGATGTCCAGCTCCGCCGCGGCGCTGTCGCCCAGGCGCTGGGTCAGCTCCCCCGCCAGCTTCAAACTGAGGGAGGTTTCGTAAAAGATCCGCTGGCGCAGGGAGCGCATGGCCGGCTCTTCGTGCTTTTGATAGTAATACCGAGCGCCCTTTCCCTGGCGATGGATCACCACTGCCGTGACAAAGGTGACCACGTGTTCTTTCAGCTGGGAATCGGTCCCCACGATGAGGCGATAGCGAGCCTCCGGATCCTGGTGGACGAACTGGCTGAGATCTTGAAAGAGGCCTTCAAACGTCAGGACGCCGCGGCTGGGGCTGTGAAAGGCCATGGGCCACCCGTCGCCTCCTTTCGCATCCTCCTCTATGATAGCCCATCAGGAGGCTTCCCAGGGCCAGTGTGAAAATAGCACCACAAAATCCCACAGTGCCAGATCTTGCGCTCTCTTTTGCGGATCCACCTGGCTCTTCTCGAGGATGGCCGCCACGTCCGCCTTGCTGAGGCCCGATCCTCCCGACAGAGCATTGAGGATGGTCTTCCGCCGGGTGGCGAAGGCCCAGCGGATCAACCGAAAGAGTTTTTCTTCGTCTTCCGGGAGGCTGAGGAGCCGCTTTTGCCTGGGCCAGAGGCGCACCACCGCCGAATCCACCTTGGGCGGGGGGCGGAAGGCTCCCGGTGCCACGGTGAAGAGGATCTCCACATGGGCGTAGTACTGGCAGAAGAGGCTTAAGGAGCCGTAAGAGGGGGTGCCCGGGGAAGCCGCCAGGCGGAGGGCCACTTCCTGTTGCACCATGGCCACGATCCGCTCAAAGAGGTGGCCTCGCTGGAGGAGGCGGGTGAGGATGGGGGTGGCGGCATAGTAGGGAAGGTTTCCCACGGCCTTCCACGGGGGATCGGTCACCAGGTCTTCCCAGGGATAGGTGCGGGCATCGGCCCAGATGACCTCCAGGCCTGGGTGCTGGCGGGCCAGGCGATCCAAGGAGGGGGCCATCCCCCGGTCCAGCTCCACGGCGAAGACCCGAGCCCCCCGCGCGAGGAGATGGCGGGTGAGAGCTCCTTCCCCCGCCCCGACCTCCACCACCTTCTGGCCGGGTTTCAGGTCAAGGGCCTCGGCGATGCGGCTGAGGACCCGCTCATCGTGGAGGAAGTGCTGGCCCAGGGGACGTCTCACGGGTGGATCCCAAAGAGGCGCCGGGCATTCTCCCGGGTCTGGAGGGCCACCTCTTCCGGCGCCACGTTCCAGAGCTGAGCTAAAAGCTTGCCCGTCTCCACCACGTAGGAGGGCTCATTGCGCTTTCCGCGGTAGGGTACCGGCGCCAGGTAAGGGGCGTCGGTTTCCAGGACCACCCGATCCCGCGGAAGATCCCGGACCACGTCCCGGAGATCCTGGGCGTTTTTGAAGGTGAGGATGCCCCCCACTCCCAGGTAGAGGCCCAGACGGAGGGCCCGGCGGGCTTCCTCACGGGTGCCGGTGAAGGCGTGCCAGACACCTCCCTTAGGAAGAGGATGGGCCTCAATCCAGTCGAGGAGAGCCGAAGCCGCATCCCGAACGTGAAAGATGAGGGGAAGGTTCAGCTGTTTCGCCAGCTCCAGGTGGAAGGCGAGGGCTTCCTCCTGAAGGGCCCTTGGCGGATGGTCGTAGTGGAAATCCAGGCCGGTTTCACCGACGGCCACAAACGTTCCTTCCCTAGCCAAGGCCTCCAGGGCCTCCCGCTCCTGCGCCAGCCGGTGGGCCTGCTGGGGATGGAGCCCCAGGGTGGGGTGGAGGCGAGGGTCCTCTCGGGCCATGTGGAGGGCCATGCGGGATGTCGCGGCATCGTAGCCCACGGCCACAATCCCCTCCAGCCCTTTGTCCCACGCTCGAGAGAGGATGGCCTCCCGGTCGGGGGCAAAGGCTTCATCCATGACGTGAGCATGGGTATCCCACCAGACGCCCCTCAACGGGGCGGCACCACCGGTTCCACCTGCTTGGGGTCCAGGCGGGGGTAGAGGGGCGCTCCCTTGCGGATGGCGGTCCCGGGGGGAAGGCCGCCCCAGCGGGCATCCTCGAGGCGGACGGTTTCCAAAAGGGCCGGATCCAGGCCTAGCTGGTGAAAGATGCCCGGAGCTCCCTGGAGGAGGATGGGGGAGAGGAGGATGGCCACAATCCGCAGGGTCTCGGCGAGGGCGTAGAGGATAAGCCCCTGGGCGCCGGGATCGTCCGTTTTGGCCCAGGGCTGGCTCTCATCGATGTACTTATTGGCCCGCTTCACCAAGCTGAAGACGGCCTCCACCCCCTGGCGCAGGCGGAAGGCCTCCATGTGGGACCGGTAGTCCTCCACGACCCTATCCGCCAGGCTTCTCAAGGGATGATCGGGACCCACCTCCGCCGCCGGCACTTTCCCGCCGAAGTAGCGGTCCAGCATGGAGACGGTGCGGTTCAAAAGGTTCCCCAGATCGTTGGCCAGATCGGAATTGGTCCGCTTCAGGATGGATTCATCGGTGAAGTTGCCGTCGGCGCCGAACTCGATCTCGGCAATGAGGTAATGGCGCATGGCGTCCAGGCCGTACCGCTGGGCCAGGATCTTGGGATCCACCACATTGCCCAGGGTCTTGGAAAACCGCTGCCCGTTGGCATACCAGAAGCCGTGGGCAAAGACCTTGCGGGGAAGGGGAAGGTCGGCGGCCATGAGCATGGCCGGCCAGATGATGCAGTGGAACCGAAGGATATCCTTCCCGATGATGTGGACATCCGCCGGCCAAATGGCCTCCCACCCCTCCCGCCAGCCGTACCCGACGGCGGAGAGGTAGGTGATGAGGGCATCGAACCAGACGTAGACGGTATGGGTGGGGTCCCAGGGGACCGGCACCCCCCAACCCGTATGGGGCCGGGAGAGGCTGATGTCTTCCAGGCCTTCTTCCAGCATCTTTTGCACTTCGTGGAGGCGGATGTCAGGCTCCACAAAGGGCGGCTGGCGGTTCATCAGCTCTTCCAGAGGTTTCTGAAACGCGGAGAGCTTGAAGAAGTAGTTTTCCTCTTCCACCACTTCCACAGGCTTCAGATGCCAGGGGCAAAGGCCGTCCACCAGATCCCGCTCCGAGTAGAAAGCTTCGCAGCTCCGGCAGTAGAGGCCCCGGTAGATGCCCCGGTACACATACCCTCGGTCGTAGATGCGCTGCACCAGGTCCTGGACCGCCTTTTCGTGACGGGGGTCGGAGGTCTGCATGAAGTGGGTGTAGCTGAGCTTCAGCTCATCCCATGTACCCTTCCAAAGGGCCGCCATGCGGTCGCAATATTCTTGGACCGGCAGGCCCTGTTCCTGGGCCGCCTTCATGACGTTGTGGCTGTGCTCGTCGGCTCCCATGCTGTAAAAGACCCGCCGCCCCATCAGCCTTTGGGCACGGGCCACCACATCGGCGGCCACCTTCTCGTAGGCGTGGCCCAGGTGGGGCTCGCCGTTGGTGTAGTCGATGGCGACGGTGAGGTAGTACTTGTCCTCCATGATGCTCCACTATACGAACCTTACCTGGGGGCTGTCAAACCTTGGCCGGCTCTGCACGCCAATAAGTGTGGCGCCAGTTCCAAGAGAAACCCTGGCAGGAGGCCCAAAAGCATCATCTTGCGGATATAGGTTTCCGCGTTCCTGAACCCGTAACGCAAACGTTTCAAGAGCTTGATCTTGGTGGGGGTGCCCTCGGTAAACCCCTTGGTGATGCGAAGGCCATGGAAAGCCTGAATGGCTTCTCGCCATGCCTTTAGCGTCCGCCCCCACTGCACCATCGCCACGTCTGAGGCGTCTTGGGTGTTGAAGCTGATCCGGTCTAAGAACACCGCCGCCTCTTGGCGGTCCTTGGCTTCATACACGGCCCGGAGCTCCTCCTTGACAGCATGAAAATGCCTCACGTTGGCATGGTTTTCGTAGATCCACCGGAGCTCTTGCGCCTGCCTTGGCGTCAGTTCCTCTTTTTCAAAAGGGGCCAGCGCGGCCGCCGGGTGACCTCCGTCTCCACCTTCCGGGCTTCTTCCGCCGGGGGGTTGGCATCCTGGATCACGTGGAACCGGTCCACCACCACCTTGGTATGGGGCAGCTGGGCATGAGTTTAAGCCGCCAGGCTTTCTTTATGTCGCTCCATACCCCCGCGATCGGTGCATCGGAACTTCCCCCATGACCCGGCGCTTCAGCACCCGCCGGACCCCTCCGTCTCCCGCCCCGGGACGCTTGGCCGGGCCCATACCCATAATGGTAGGAAGCCACAGGGGCGGGGGAAAACCCCAAAAAGCTGTATTGACCATATTTCCCTTGGATTATATGATGAAAAGGCAAAGCCAAACTCTGACAGGAAAGGGGGTTGGCCCCCTTGCTGAAGTCCACCGGCATTGTTCGCCGCGTTGACGATCTTGGGCGGATTGTCATCCCCATCGAGCTCCGCCGGACCCTGGACATTCAGGACCGGGACTCGCTGGAGATCTACGTGGACGGCGATAAGATCGTCCTTCGCAAGTATGAGCCCGCCTGCATCTTCTGCGGCAATGCCCAGGGCATCCAGAACTTCCACGGCAAGAACGTCTGTGAGAAGTGCCTGGATGACCTAGCCCGGTTGCCCCGGCTGACCACCAGCGCCTTCTGATGCACCTTTCGTGTTAGGGCCGATCTCCTTGGAGATCGGCCCTAACACCACGGTGCACTCTCCCCTCGGTTCTTCCTTCTCGTAGTGACGGTAAAGGTCTTCGAGGGTTCCTCGCCGCACCTCTTCGAACTTTTTCGTCAGCTCCCTGGCCACCGTCCCTTGATGCTCCCGGCCATAGACCTCCATGGCGTTCTCCAAAAGACGCAGGAGCCGGGGCGCCGCCTCAAACAGCACCAGGGTCACCCCCACGTCTTTCCACATCTGGAGGGCCCTCTTTTGGGGCCCCTTTTTTCTCGGCAAAAAGCCGGCAAAGGCGAAGGGCGAAGCCGGAAAGCCCGCCACCGAAAGCGCCGCCGTCACCGCGCTGGGCCCGGGAAGGGGGCTCACCCGCCCCCCGGCCTTCAAAACGGCCTCCACCACCCGCAGGCCCGGGTCCGATACCCCGGGGGTTCCGGCGTCGGTGGCCAGGACCACCTGCTCACCCCGCTGCAGCCGTTCCAAAATCTCGGGGATGCGCTTTACCTCGTTGTGCTGGTGGCAGGAGATGAGGGGCCGGGAGATCCCGTAGTGGCGGAGGAGGAGGCCCGTGTGGCGGGTATCCTCGGCATAGATGGCATCGGCCTCCCGGAGGGTTTCCAGAGCCCGGAGGGTAAGATCCCCCAAGTGGCCGATGGGGGTGGCGAGGACGTACAGGCACCCTGAAGGCTCGATCATGCGCCGACCTCCAGCCGTAAAAGAAACTGCAAGAACGCGTTTTCCGCCTGGACGTGGAAGGCCAGGTGGCGTCGGAGCTCCAAAAGGAGGCCCCACGGATCGGCGGCGCCCTTCCAAAGGGGTCCGAGATCAATTCCTTCTGCGGCGGAAATTGCCTGGGGCTCGCCCCCGGTGTAAAGGGCCAGGGCGTCCCTCAGCAAAAGGGCCAGGACTTCCAGCAGGGGTTGGTCTCCGTGGGACTGGGCCCAGCGCTGCGCCAGCTGGGTGGCCGAAACCTTTCCCTCCCGGAACTCCCGGAGCTCCCGAGCCACCCGCTCCACCACCTCTGGGGGCACCTGAACCTCCCCCGTGAGCTCCAGGATGCGGCAGCGGCTGAGGATGGTCGGTAAAACCTCCAGGCGGCTCTGGTTGTAGAGGAGGAATACCGTCCCAAAGGGAGGCTCCTCCAACGTCTTCAAAAGGGCGTTGGCCGCTTCCGCTCCCATGAGGCGCAAGGGACCCAAGATGACCACCCGGCGTGGCGCCACATAGGGATGGTACGAGGCGAACTGGATGGCCTGCCGCACCTCCTCCACCCCCAGGCTTGATCCTCGCGGCCAGAAGCTATCGGGGTGGCCTTCCGGAAGGTAAGCCTGGCAACTGAGGCAGCGGCCGCAAGGCTCTAGGTGGCCGTCCGCAGGCTGGGGATCCCTGCAGAGGAGCAGGTGGGACCAGCGTTCCAGAAGGCCAGGGGCCTGGTCTTCCGGACCGGAGAGGAAATAGGCGTGGAAGAGGCGCCCCTCTTGAAGATCCCCTTCAAACTTTGTCGAAGCGTTCCACATGGAGGACGAAGATGGTGGCACCGCCCACCGTCACTTCCACGGGATAGGGGACGTAGGAATCGCCCGGACCTCCGGCAGGGGTAAGGGGTGTCACCAGCTGTTCCCGGGAGTGACAGACTTCGCGAATGGCGCCGATCACGTCGTCCACTTCTTCGTCGGCACACCCGATGAGAAAGGTGGTGTTCCCTTCGCGAAGAAAACCTCCGGTGCTGGCCAGCTTGGTGGCCCGGTGGCCCCCCGCCACCAGGCGTTCCATCAGTTTGGCGGAATCCTTGTCCTGGACAATGGCGATGACCATCTTCATACCCGTCTACCTCCCGGGAGCAGTTTCTTCACCGCGCGCCATACTTCTTCTTCTATCACATCCGGCGGCTTGCGGGCATCAATTCGGATGATCCGGTCGGGCTCCCTCTGGGCCAGCCGCTGATAGGTTTCGTAGACCCGCCGGTGGAAATCCAGGGGCCTTCGCTCGATGCGATCCAGGGGCTTGTCCCGGTCGTGGCGCGCTTCTTCGGGGGGAAGGTCGAGAAAGAAGGTGAGATCGGGGCGGAGGCCCCCGGTGATCCAGCGGTTCAGCTCTTCGATCCGCTCTTCTCCCAGCCCTAGCCCACCCCCCTGGTACGCCGTGCTGGAGTCGGCGAAGCGATCGCAGACCACCCAGAGGCCTCGGGAAAGGGCCGGGCGGAGCACTTCATCCACCATCTGAGCTCGGGCGGCGGCGATGAGGAGGGCTTCGGCCCAGGGGGCCAAGGGATGATCCCCCTGGAGGATGAGACTTCGCACGGTTTCGCCTAGGGGAGTGCCGCCGGGTTCCCGCTGCAGGAGAAAGGGAAGGCCTTCCCGTTCCAGGCGGGCCGCCAGGCGCCGCGCCTGGGTGGTTTTGCCGCAGCCCTCCCCCCCTTCAAAGGTAATGAGCCGGCCCTTCACAGGATCCTCTTTCCCAGGGCCGACTGGATGAGCTCAACCGCCATCTCGGCCGTCTGGTTCCGCTGGTCCAGGATGGGGTTCACTTCCACAAATTCCATGGAGCGCACCAGGCCCGTTTCCGCCAGGATCTCCAGGGCGACATGGGCCTCCCGATAGGTAAGGCCGCCTGGCACGGGCGTCCCCACGCCCGGGGCGATGGTAGGATCCATGGCGTCCATGTCGAAGGAGAGGTGGATACCCTGGGTGCCGCCCCGGCTGGCGATGGCCAGCGCCTCCCGCATGCACTGGGCCATCCCTTTTTCGTCCACTTCCCGCATGGTCATGACGTGGATCCCCATCTCCTTCAGGAGGACCTTCTCGCCGGGATCCAAATTGCGCACCCCCAGGAGAACCACCTCCCCCGGTTCAGCCGCCGGGCCGTCGGCCACCGCCAGGAGGCGGGGATGGCCCCTGCCGAGGATATGGATGAGGGGCATGCCATGGACGTTTCCGCTGGGGCTGGTCTCCGGCGTGTTGAAGTCGCCGTGGGCATCGATCCAGATGATGCCCACCCTGGATCCCACCAAGCGGTGACCCGCCAAGGTACCGATGGCCAGACTGTGGTCGCCTCCCAGCACCAGGGGGAGATGGCCCTGCCTGAGGGACTGGGCCACTTCTCCCGCCAACTTTTCACACACCTGAGCGATCTCCTCCACAAAATGGACCCCATCCCCCGCAGCACGGGTCTCAGGAACCGGCACATCGATGTTCCCTCGATCGCAGAGGACCGGCACCAGGGGGCGGATGCGATCCTGGAGGCGGGCATAGCGGATGGCGCTGGGACCCATGTCGGTTCCCCGGCGGCTGCCCCCTAGGTCCAGAGGAACACCGATGATGTCCACAGGCTGTTTCGCCACCATCCTCACCTTTCCCTTTCCGTTGGCATCATACCCGTTTCATCCGCCATGGAGACATGCCCCCGGCCTCGCCCTTGACCCCTTCCACCACCCGGGGGAGGGTGCCACCACCCAGAGGCCGGAGCTAACGGCGGCCCAGCTGCATATGCCCTCCGAGGGAAGCCCGGGTATCGATGACGGTCACAAAGGCGTGGTCGTCGTAACGGCGAATGATCTCCAAAAGCCGCGGGATCCCCCGCCGAGGCGAAGTCACCAGGAGCACCATGCGGGGTCCCTGGCGCCCTTCCCCCATCAGGGTGGTAACGCCGAATCCCTCCTGCCGGAGGGCATCCCGGAGGGCCTGGGCAGCCTCCGCCGAGCGGGGGATCACCTGGGCGGAGCTGACGCCCAGGGCCAGGAGTTCTTCGATCCACTGGCCCACGTACACGCCCGTGGCAAAGCCCAGGCAGTAGACCAACATCTTCCAAGGGTTATCCAGGTTGCTGAGGACCCGGGTGAGGGCCAGGAGCCAGACCCCTACCTCAAAGAAAGAGAGGACGGAGGCCAGCCAGCGCCTCCCCCGCACCATCAGCATGAGGCGAAGGGTACCGATGGATACGTCTGTCACCCGGGCTAAAAAGATGAAGAGGTAATCCCAAATCCAGCTGATGTCCACGGAATTCATCCCCCTAATCCCGCGTGGCTTCTATAAATTTCTTCCCGGAAGAAGGCTTGCCTGCAGGCCCCGTCAAACCCTCTTCCCGAGGTGAAGCCTCTCCATGCCCCGATGGCTGAAGCGCCTCTCTCCCTTCGGCACCCTCGCCATCATGGCGGCGGCCCTCCTCCTGGAAGGGATGGGCTTTCCCTTCATGGTGGTGGAACCTTTCTTTCTCGCCACCGGTCTCCTCCTCTCGGCAGGAAAGACGTCCTTCTGGATCGCCTGGCTGCTGGCGGGTGCAGCCAGCTTTTCAGGCAGCGTCATCGGGTACTTCATCGGGCGCCGTTGGCTGCGCCTCCTCCTGGATCGCTTTGGCCAACGCCTGGGCCTCACCCCTGAGCGCATGGGCATGGTGGAAGGCTGGTTCCACCGCTACGGGGCAGGCGCCGTCATCATCGGGAGGTTTGCCGCTCCCCTCCGCACCGCCACCCTCTACATGGCGGGAGCTACCCGCATCCCCTTTTTGTCCTTCGCCTTGGCGTCGGCCGTGGCGGCTTACGCCTGGACCGGCGCGTACCTTCTCGCCTTTTACCTCCTGGGTTCCGCGGCCGTGCGCCTCCTCCACACCAGCGGCCTCTACCTCTTGGCGGCGGCGGCCATCCTGGCGGGATCTGCCCTCATCCTGTGGTACCGGGCCCGGCGGCGCCATCTCAGCCAGCCTCACGAGGAACCGGAAGACGCGGAAGAGCCGGAAGATCGCCGGCAGGACGTCGGAGACCTGCTCCACGAAGGCGGCTTCCCTCACCAGGCCCGCCGGCGCATCTGGCGATGGCTGGCCGTTCTCCTCCTAGCCCTGGCGTTGACCGTCTTCTATCCCGCCCTCTATACCCTCTTCACCTCGGAATACCCCGTGATCCTCGCCATGCTGGCCGCCGTCCTTTTGCCGGCCGCCTATCTTTACTGGCAGTACTGGCAGAATACCCGCATCCCCGAACCCCTCCTGGCCCTTCCCTCTCCCTCCGCCTCCACTCGTCTCCTCCTTGTCGCCCCCCACCCCGACGACGAAGCCTTGGCGGCAGGGGGCATCTTACAGCAGATACTGAAGGCCGGGGGAGAGGTGCGGGTGGTATTCCTCACCAACGGCGATGGGTTCTGGCGAGCAGCCTGGGCCCTCAAACGCACCTGGCCCACCCCGGATCTCCTCCTCCACCTGGGAAAGCTCCGCATGGCGGAAAGCCAGCGGGCCCTCCGCCACCTGGGACTTCCGCCGGAAGCCATGGTCTACCTGGGGTTTCCTGACGGGGAACTGGAACGCCTCTGGCTTTACGGCTGGAAGAGCACCATCACCAGCCGGCATACAGGAGCATCGAGGGTCCCTTATGACCTTCCCACCCGAGGCACCCCGTATGAGGCAGCCGCCCTCGTGAAGCTCCTCCAGAATCTCCTGGAGGATTTCCAGCCCAACCTGATCCTCGCGCCCTACGCCCTGGACGGCCATCCCGACCATCGCGCCACCTACAACTTCCTCCTCTACGCCCTGGCCACCTGTCCCCACCTCCGACCGGATATCTATACCTACGTCGTCCATCACGGCGAATGGCCCAGCCCCTGGGGCCTTCACGCCCACCTCCTTTTGGGGCCTCCCCGGGAGCTCCACCCCTATGGCCCTTGGCTGGCCCTAAACCTGGATGAAGCGGAAGCCCACCGCAAGGGAGAAGCCATCAGCTTGTACGCCACCCAAATGCGGGTCATGGCCGGCTGGCTCCTCTCCTTTGCCCGGGCCAACGAGATCTTCACCCTCCCCGCCATCCGGGAAGAACCTCCCGAAGGGGAACCCATCTCCCTTCCCGTGCTGCCTCCCACCTTGAAGGACCGTCTGGACCCGGGGACTGCCCTTCTCTCCGCATTCCTGCAAAAAAAGGGACAGGTGTGGAACCTGCGGCTTAAGGTCCTGCGGCGCCCCCGGATGGACCGCCAGTTCCGGCTGCGCCTCTGGTGCTTTACGGGAGACGGGAACGTGCAGGGCCATATCCTCTGGCGGGAAGGTTTAAAGGAGGGCCAGGAGACCATCCTGGGGAGAGAACCCCTCACCTTCCAGACGGCCCTGGACAGCCAGGTGATTACCTTCTCCTGGACCCTCCCCAAAGGAGCCCTTTCCCTTCTCGTCGGAGTCGATGCCGGCAAGGAGCGGCGGGTGGAAGACCGGAGCGGCTGGATGCTCCTCCGCCTTAAGGATTAAGATCGCCCGGGATGGGCAAGGAAGGAAAGGCCCGCCTTCCGGCGGGCCTTTCCTTCTTCCGTGGTCCGATCCTTCCTTGACCTTAGACCTAACGGCCTCCCAATGCCTTGTAGGCGTTCACCAGGCCATAGCCGAAGTAGGGATCGCGTCCGCTGTTCTTCCCCAGGGGATCGGCGCTCTTCTTGAGGGCCTGGAGCACCTGCTGCGGACTAGGCTTCTGGCCTCCGTGGGTCTTCTTGTACTGGTCGATATAGAGGGCAGCCGCCGCCGCCACCTTGGGCGTCGCCATGGAGGTGCCGGCCATAAAGGCGTAGCCCCCGGGATAGGTGCTGAGGCACATGTCCAGGTACCAACCCGGTTCCGGGTAGCGCTGGAAGTCCCCACCGGGTGCCGCCAGGGTGATGAACCCCTGGCCCCAGTTAGAGTAGCTGGCCAAGCTCTGGTCGGGTCCTACCGCCGATACGGTGATGACGTCATGGATGCCGCCGGGCGTCTCCACCCCGGCCCCCACGATGGTGTACCCGTAAGGTCCGTATTCTTCGTTCAGCATCCGGATGGCGGCCTTGGGATCGCTGGCATCGAGGGCTTCATTCCCTGCCGCCGCCACCACCACCCCACCTCGCTGCTGGACGTAGGTGATGGCCCGCTTCCAGAGGATGAGATCGGCATGATCGTTGCCCAGAGCATACCTCACGCCAGTATCGGGATCGGTCCAGAAGACCTGGCCGTTGACATCATAGCCCCCCAGGCTCATGGAGATAACATCTACGCCATCGTTGGCGGCCGCTACCATGGCCTCCACGATCCACGCGGTGGGCGCTCCACCTTCGGCGCCAAAGACCCGGTAGGCTCGGAAGCCCAGATCAGGACCGACCCCGTACACCCGGCCATTTCCCGCAATGGTCCCCGCCACGTGAGTGCCGTGGCCGTTCCGGTCGAAGATATCGTTGGGATCACCGGTCTCCGTGGGATCCCCGTGAGCTCCCGCCGGGACGAAATTCCGCCCACCCAGGAAGTTAGCCGCCAGATCCGGGTGGGTGAAATCCACCCCGCTGTCGATGATGCCCACCACGGTCTGGTGGGAACCCGTGTTGAGGCTCCACGAGGCCCCATCCTTGGTCACCATCTTGATGTCCCACTGGTACTTCTGGTAGAGGTCCCCCGGGCCCGCCAAGGCCGAAGGCTCGGCCAAGGGAACGGCCGCCGGGGCCTTCAGCTTCCACTCCAGCTGGGGAGCCACCGCCTGCACTCCCGGAACCTTCTGCAGGGCGGGAATGGCGGACGCCGGCGCCTTCACCGTCGCCGCCCCCAGCTCGGGGATCACCTTCACCACCTGGCCCCCGGCCGCTTCCACCTTGGACAAAAGCGCCGGCGTGGCGCTGCCCTGAAAGACCACCGTCAGCGTGATGGGCTTTCCCGATGAAGGCGCCGCCGCCGCCGGCATGGGGAGAGGCCCGAAGAGGAGAAATGCGGCTGCCACCAAAGCCCAAACTTTGCGCAATTCCTCTCACCCTTTCCTTGGAAGAGTGACAGATATCTTCGCGAGGGGTCGCCAGCCTTCCTCCCGGGGGGCAAAACATTTCGCCTGGCGAAATTCAGGGGTAAGGGGGCTATGATGTCAACGGCCAGGTCTTCTGGACCGATCCCGATACTGGCGTGAGGTATGCCCTGGGCAACGATCATGCCGATCTCATCCTCTGGAAGCGGGCCATCACCTACGTCCAGCAGCGAGGTGGGGTGGTGGTGGCGGCGGCAGGGAATGAAGCCCTCGATGCCAGCGATCCCGAGCGCGGGTGAGGACCGACAACACCATCACCGCCGCCCTGAGGTAGAAGCCCACATACCGGTCACCTAGGAGGGAGAGGATGGGAACCGCCAGGGGGCGCTGGCCGACCACGATCCGTAGCGGTCAAGATCCCGCACCGCCCAGCGGGCGAGGGCTTTATCGAGGACCCCCGCCTGAATGGCCACCCCCCAGAGGGCCGACGAAAAGAACAGGGCCAGGGCCAGATACCCGGATGCTCGGGTCAGGATCCAGAAAACCCGGTTGGTGAAAAGCGCCTGAGGCAAAGGCATCAGCCTCCTTCCCGGGCCCACTCCAGACCCACGCAAGGGGAACCGATCCCCCTTCAAAGGAGATGGGTTCCCCGGGGCGACGGAGGAAGGTCTTGACCTTCCAGCTCCTCGAAGGGGCGATCCTATCCCGCCTGCTCCAGGTGAGGCAGGACCACGGGGTTAAACGAAGGGGAAAGGAGCTCCTGCCACCGGCGGGCCCTTTCCAAGGCTTCCACCAGGATACACGGAGGATGTTCCAGGTGGCCCGTGCGGTTCAGCTGCAAGAGGGGGCTCTCCGGCCGAAAGCGGCTGAGGCACCCTTCATGGGCGGCAAACACCGCCTCCACCCGCACCCCGGCCTCCCGTACCTCGTCGTCCGAGCCCCCCACCGGCACCCGGACCTCCGTATTCATGGCCCGAAAGGCGTAGGAGCCATAGGCCCTCACGAGGGACCCGTCGGCTGCTGGCCGGGCTTTTGCGGCAAGGGAACCACGAAGGGCAAAGCCTCTTGCCTGAGGGAGCGGTTGTACGGGCGATGGTGGTGCTCCCGTACACCCGGACGGTCCCCCGCTCCTCCTGAACGAGGGGGACGAGGACATCGCGGGCGGCAGCAGCCGCCCTTTCGGGCGACGCCCAAAGGGCCATCTGGTACCCCAGGCCGGTAAAAAGAGCCGGGCTGGTCAGCGGCGGTAAAGGAGTCGCTTCCCTTTCCTGGCTGGCCGCATGACTCCACCTCTCATCGGGTTTCCCCTACGATGCAACAAAGTGGCAGAAAAGCAAAAGGGCCAGGGGTGATCCCTGGTCCTTTGAAGAAGCTTCCCGGCAGCGACCTACTCTCCCACGCGCGGGGCGCAGTACCATGGGCGCTG
>JAHHQG010000028.1 GCA_018729555.1 Clostridiales bacterium
CCCCGGAAACCGGCGTGCGGGAAGGAAGAACGAGCAAAAAAGAGGGCACCCCGTTGTGGAAACGGGGGCCCTCTTAACTACTCGACTACTTCTTGACTACTTCCGGCTGGACTATTTCCAGCCGGAAGAAGCCCTCCTCGTCCAAGCGCAGGCGGCACACGCCGCTCCGCACCAGGAAGTGGGCTATCGTCTCGGCTACCACGGGGTCCTCTTGAACCCCGTGGAGCATTAACTCATACAACAGGTCCGCCAACAGGTCCGACTTCAACGCCCGGCGGAGTTCCGCCGGGCAGAAAGACACAAAATCAACCACGGCCATCACCCGCCGGGCGGTCTCGCCGGACCAGCCAGACCTCCCACCCTGCCCCCTCGGGGTCGCCCGGCGGGGTATAGTAAACCCACCGGACAAGACCCTTCTTCTCCAGGAACCCGATGGCGGCCTGCGCCGCCTTAGGGTTCCAGGATTGGATCATACCCCACAACGATTTGATTTGGCTACGGGCCAAACCCGTAGCCAGGGCCGCCTCCACGAATTCTTCCTTCGAGAATTGAATCCACATGATGTTTATCCTCCTTTTCCCCCGTACATACGGGGGTGTTTTTTCTGCACCATCACTATACGCTTTTTCTTCACCCCGATCCTCAAAGTCCACCCAAGGGCCTAAACGCTTCCCTGCCGTGGAAAACCAAAACACCCGGGGGGACGCCCGGGTGTCTTTCGAAAAAAGGGCGGGGGGTGGCGGACGCTGGCTAGCGCTTGGGTTCCATCAACCTTCTTCCCTCTTCTCCTTCGGGAAGGCCGCCTCCAGGGCCTTTCGCCACGATCCGAAATATTCCCGGATGGTCGGGGGCGACGGGATCCTCGGATCTTCCCGGCGAAGGGCCATCACGTCGGCGTAGCGGGCGTTGGGACCGATCCTCCGCAAAACCGCCAGAAGCTCTTCCTCCGTATAAGCCCGGCGCTTGGGACCTCTCGGGGAAAAACCGGCCCGGCGCACCGCCTCCTGGTAGGAACCGAAGTACCACTTCAGTTCCTGCACCTCCGGTTCCCAGGGGAGCCGCTCCCTTTCATACGCCGCCACTCCCGGCGGGCGGCCCAGTTCCTTTGCGATGCGCCTGATGGCCGAAAGGGCCTTCTCCTCCAGGGCATCGCCAAAGACGGCGCGGGCAAAGGCCCGGCGGAAGCGGAACCTTTCGTAAACGGCGTCGGGAGCGAACCGCTTCATCAGCGTGACCGGATGCACGTTCGTCCGGCGCGCCCACTCCAGCCGCGTCGGAAACCTTCCCAGCTCCCGGAAGACGTCCCGCGCCAACTCCGCGAGCTCTTCCCGCGTGTGCCGCCGCCCGGGCCGATGAATAATCTTCAAGCAACATCTCTCCTCTTTCTGCTATCCTTTAAACCAGGATAGGAGGCGATCCGTACGCTCGTCAAGGGAGCAGCCGTCTTGGGTTTCACCCTCGCCGGGGTCGCGGCCTTCCGGTACCCCCGGCAGGCCCAGCGCCTGGCCTTTCCCCTTCTCCTGGCGGTTCTCCTCCTTGCCTACTTCCAGGGCGGCTTCCCCCTTCTTGAGCTGGCCCTCCGCCGCTTCCTCATCCTGTGGGCCCTCGGTTGGGCCGTCAACCTCCTTTTCGCGGCGTTTTGGGGAGCGCCCCGGACCAAGGCGGAAAACAGCGAGTGGGCCGGGGTTCTCGGAGCCGCCTTATCCCCGGGAGACGCCGCCGCCGCTTTCTTCCTCGCCCTCGCGGCAACCGTTTTCCTCGCCGCCGTTTTTCGGCCCGGACAGCCCCCGCCTTTCGCGCCCTTTCTCCTCCTCGGCGCGGGAGCTGCCCTCGCCTTTTAAAAAACGGGGAGGTGACCCGTTGGTCGTCCATGTCCTTCTCGGCCTTCTCCTCCTTCTTTGCGCCATCCAGGACCTTTTGACCCGCACCGTCTACCGCGAACCCATCCTGCTGGGGGCCCTTCTCTTTTTCCTCCTGAACGCCCTCCACCTTGGACCTGTCGGACCTGCCGAAAGCTTCCTCGGGGCCCTTCTTTGCGGGGCGCTCCTCGCAGGCGTCCGGTGGCTGGGGCGTCTCCTCACCGGCTACCCCGACGCCTTCGGCAAGGGGGACGTGCTCCTCGGCATCGCCCTCGGGGCCGCGACGGGACCCGTCAAGGGGCTTTTCATCCTCGTCGGCGCTTTCATCCTCGCGGGCCTCTGGGGACTCCTTCTCCTCCTCAAGGGAAACGGCGCCCGGGCTACCATGCCCTGGGCTCCCTTTCTTTTCCTCGCGTTTCTTCTTCTGGCGGGTTGACCACCCGGCGGGGCGGACAAGGCTTCACCCAGATCGCCGCCCGGACATCGCCATCGGCGGCGGGGCGCCGTCACCCCGGGCCGCCGGGTTTTCCCACCCCTCCAGGTACTTCTCCCGGTCCCACCGGGACCCGTAAACCAGCGCTAAAAGCTGGAACCGGTTCTTTACCCCGAGCTCGAAAAAGATTTCCGTGAGGTGATTCTTCACCGTTTTCTCGGCAACAAAGATGCGCTTCGATATGGTCTTCGGGTCCATCCCCATCAGGGTGAGACGCAAAATCGCACGGCGGGGCTCCGACCAGCGGGCCACCCGCCAGCGGATCCAGTCGCGGCGCCGGGGAGCGAAAAAACCGCCGCGCGCCGCCGTCAGAAGGGCTTGGTGCATCTCGTCCCATGAACAGTCGAAACCCAGGCAGGCGCCAATCCTCTCGTTTTCCGGCCACACCAGCGGATCCTCGGCCACCAGCACTACCGGAAGATCTCCTTCCAAAGCTTCCTTCAAGTGCTCTTCATCGCATACCCGCACACGGGGCGGGCCAGGCGGAGCGGCCCGCAAAAGCGCCTCCCGGATAAGGCTTTCCTTCATCCGGACCTCGTAGGGAACCGGGAAAACCTTCACGAGTCCTCTTCCCCTTCCCGAAGAGCCCGGATGAGAAACGCGCGACGGCCATTTTCCTCTTCGACGAGAAAGATCTCGACAACCCCGTCGCGACCTTTAAGGCCCAGTTCCCGGCGGAACATGGTGGGCACCACCAGCCGTCCAAACCCGTCCAGGCGCACCCGCACACCGACAACCTTCGCCATGGGAAACACCCCTTCCATCGCCGTCAAAATACCTTTTTCCTTCCCTTGACGGATCTTCCGCCGGGTTTTGGTATTGTTTAACCACAAGAAACCCCCCCGACCGGGGGAAAAGGAGGTAGTTCCAATGGAATGGACGGTTATCCAGGTCGTGAAGGGGCTCATCGAAACACCCGAACCCGATGACCCCGGCTACGAGCAGTATCTTCTGGACATGGCGGCCGCCCTCAGGGCGGGCGCCCAAAAAGCCGCCGAGATGCTGGAAGAGGAAGTGATGTTTCTTCGTTTCTTGCGGGGGGATTGCCCTCGCTGCGGGGCAAAGCTGGAAGGCATCCTGGGATGGGCTCGGGAATGGAGAAAAATCATCGGCTACGAATGTCCTTCCTGCGGCGTCCGGTACGCCCGGAAGGCATGAAGCTACTTCTTTCCCCCGCGCCTTCGTGTGCGGGGGGGTCTTTTCTTTTCCTGACCTTTGCCGGTGGACCTTGCAATAAGCGTATTGTGACTTTGCAAAAAAGGCCCCCCGGTAAGGGGGGGAAGGAGGAAGTTAAATGAGGACGGTTGTCGGACGAAGGCTCAAAGGCAGCCATCGTGGTTCTTTCACGGTAGCCCGAAAGGGCACCGTGAGGGAAAACCAATTCTCGGTTTGGGCCCGGGCTCTCTTTCTTTCAGAGGGGCCCAAGGCCCTCTACGCCAGGGGCCCCTGGCGGGCTCGGGAATTCGTTGGCATGCTGGTAGATCTCCTCGCCGGGGGAGCCGGTAGCGGCCTCCTGGTGAGGCGCTCCGTACCGCAACTCTTGGCAGGAATTCGACTCCGGAAGGAGGTCAGCGTAGACCTCCTTATGGGGTCGGTCCGCAGATCGGTCAGGCGGGGCATGGACCCCGTCGTGGCCGCCGTCTATTGGAGGGTCGACCCGGCTCTTGTCCGCCTTGTGGCGGACGTCCGGGTCGAGCGGCGTGTTCTTCCCGTCCCCGAAGAAGGGCAGCTTTCCCTCTTTGGGGAGCGGGAGGAGATCGAGGCACGCCTCCGCCGCTATTGTCGGCGGTAAGGCGCAAGCGGGACCCCGGTTCCATACCGGGGTTCCCGCTTTTCTTTCGCTTCCTATTCGTGGTATCCTTTTACCAAGGAGGCGGGATGCATGGACCCTCTTCTCACCGATCCCCGGAGCCGTGACCTTACGGAGGACAGCGACCTCTGGGTCATCCTCCTCTCCCGCTGCGCCGACCTGAAGCTCCGCATCTCCCTCCACGCTTTCAGGGCGGCGGGGACCATCATCACCTGGAAAAACGAACGCTGGGTCATGGAACCCCTCGTCGATCCCCAGCGGGGATGGGGAAGCTACGAGGAATACCGGCGGCTTCGCGAGCGGTTTCTCGTTCCAAAACGGCCGGAACTCATCGCCCTTTTGGCGTCGCTTCCGAAACCCTGGGAACGAAGGAAGGCCACAGGCTCATGATCCACGCCTACTTCGTCCCTCTCCCCCCTCTTTCCCCCGAAGAGGAAGAACGGGTCCAAAATACGGAAATCACTCAGGCGGACCGCATGGCCGCCGAAGGCCTCACCATCGCCATCAACCTGGCGGGGGACCTCTTCGTCGCCTTCGCCAACCCGGCGGACGCCCTCGCCTTCGCCCACCACATGGCCGCGACCGGCCCCCTGGAAGGGGTCATCTTCCGCCACGGGGAAGACCTCACCCTTTCCGGAAACACGCTGGAACGGGCCACCCGGGAGGGCCTGGACCCGCTTTTTTTCATCCGGCCCGAGTATGTGGGGTTCATCATCCCCCACCGGGACGCCCTGGACCTCCTCGCCCGCCTTTCCTGGCCTTAAAAACCCCAGCGGGAAGGATGGCGCAACTTCACGCGGATCTGGTTCAGCACCGCTTTCACCCAATAGGCGGGTTTTCCTAAGCGGCGGGCAATCTCCGAAATGGTTTCTCCCTGCAACCGAAGACGCAGGCACAGGCATTCCGCTTCGCTGAGACCGGCCATAAGGGCCTCGAGATCAACCGCCGCCACCACGTCCTCCAAAGCCCGCTCGGCGGCGGGATCACCGGTGATGGCCTCGAAATCCGGCAGTTCCTCCGGGTCGGGAGACCAGTTCAGGCTCAGCGGATCATACACGTCGCGATAGTGCCGAAGCCAACGCCGGGAATCGTTTTCCCGGTCCATGATCTCTTCCACCGGCACTTCCCGGCCCTCCTCCGCAGTGGCCAGGGACGCCTTGCTGTGGAGCTTGCGGATCTCTTTCGCGGAAAGCGACGGGAAATAAACCACCCCGTTGTAACGATGGCCCGTGCTCATGATCTGTTTCCGCATCCAGATGACGGCCACATGGGCAAAGGAACCGCCCCGCCGCTCATCAAAACGCCGGGCCGCCACCCACATCCCATATTCCGCCTCGCGTTCAAGATCCTCGGGGTCCGCTTTGGGAAACTTGGCCAGATACCGCCGCAACGTCTGATAAATCAGACCCTTGTTCTTCCGCAAAAGCGCCTCGAAATACCGCTCGTCGCCCGTCCGCTGATACCAACGCACCAGCTCTTCGTTGGTCGCATCCTCCAGCCGCGCCGCTTCCATAGGGACCCTCCTCCCCCCCTACACTTGGCGGGCCGACTCGTTAAGGCGAAGCAGCCCCGGAACCCAACGGCTGAAGCCTACCCAGGCGTCGGGCCGCACGCCGTCCAGTTCCTCCTGGCTCCACCAACGCAGAGGAGCACCTTCGGCCTCGGCGTCCCCGGGCACCTCCCAGACGGCCACCAGGGCGAGGCGATCCCGGTTCTCCGGCGTCCAGGGATCATGGATCCAGGCGAGAAAACGCGGGACGCCCTCGAAAGGCCGCAAGCGCCACTCGTCCCGCACACGGCGCCCAAGCCACCGAAGGGCTTCCCCCAGACGCCGCTCGGCCGGGGGAACACCCTCCGCCATCTCGAAGGACTCCATCCCCAGAAGCCCCACGTGCCTTCTCCCATAATCCAGCACGGCCACCCTGCCGCCGCGCACCACCATCAAACCCAGCCAAAGCGAAATCTCCTCTTCGGGATGAATGGTCGAAACGGGCAGCAACCGGCCCAGCGCCCAGCGGCTGAAGACGTCCGCGCCATCAAAGGGCCGCACCCCGCGCCAAAGATCCCCCCGGTAGCGTTTGAGGTCCAGCGAAAGGAACACGGCGTCCCTCCCTTATGAACGATGTTCGAAAAGATTTGAGCGGGTGTCAAGGGAGAAAGGGCAAAAAAGGGTATTTTTTCGTCGAAGGAGGATCGCCGTGAACATCCCCCGCGAACCCCTGGCGCGGGCCCTCACCGAGAACGACGAAGTCCTTTTCAACCGGGTGATCATCGCCCACAGCTTCTGGCAAAAACTCTTCGGCCTTCTCCCTTACCCGCCGCTCCAGCCCGGCGAAGCCATGCTCCTCCCCTACACCCGCCGGGTCCATACCTTTGGCATGCGCTTCCACATCGATGTGGGATACCTCGACAAAGAGGGGAGGCTTCTTTATGTCGAAACCCTGCCGCCACAGCGGCTCGGATCCTTTCTCCGCGCGGCCGCCCATGTCCTTGAAGCCCCGAAAGGCTCCCTCGAAAACCTTCCTCCCCGCTCCCGGATCCTCTTCGCCCCGCTTCAGGGAGAAACGACGCCGAGGGAGACGAAAAGCCAGACGGGAAGCGGTGTCGCCAGCAGGTAGTAGGGCACGTCGGGGCCCCGGTAGAGACCCTCCACCTCAAAATCCTCCTCGTCTTCCAGGGGGTGGCCCCAGACAAGGCCAAAACGGCCCTCTTCCCCCTCCTTTTCCGCCATCATGGTGGCCAGGAGATACTTCCCCCCCCAATCAAGACTCTCCCAGACGGCCGCCAAAAGCGTCTTTCCCGCTTCCGGCGCCGCAAGGTTGGAAAAACTGCCGCCCAGCCACAGGCTGTCGCCCGAGGGCCCGATCCAGCGAAGGCTTACAAAACCGCGACTCCCCGCCCCTTCAGGGCCCGCCAGCAAAAGCCCCTCGTAAAGCCACTCGGCTTCGCCAAGGCTCCTTCCCTTGGGGTCTTCCCACTTCTCCCACCCCCGCACCTGTTCCAACACCCGGGCGCCTTCGCTGTTCATTTCACCCCCGGCTTTCCTTTCCCAGACGCCTTTGCCGCGAAACACCATGCCGTCCCATTCCAGACGACGGGTGAACTCCCCGCGAACGGCCGCCACGTATCCCTTTTCTTCCGCGATCTCCACCGTGCCCTTCGTCCGCACCTCGGCCCCGAGCCCGGTCTCCACCACCTCGTAGGCCAGGCTCCGTGGGCCGCCGCACCCGGAAACCGCCAGCAGAAGAAAAAGGCAACCCAAAACCCAAAGACGTTTCACCGTTCTTCCACCCCACCGGCAGAGATACCTCTACACTGGAAGCAAGGAAAAGGAGGGCGGGGCCCATGCTGGAGACGGCTTTTTCCTGGCTGGCGGCAGGCTTCGCGGTGAGTTTCCTGCACGAGCTCGGGCATTTTACCGTGGCGGCCTTGCGGGGTTGGCCCGTGGCGGAACTTCGTATCGGCGCCGGGCCCACGGTATTTCGGGCCGGTATGCTGAGGGTCCGCCTTCTGCCCTTCGGCGGCGGCATCCTTATGCCCGTCCCGCCGCGCCACCTGGCGGTTCCCATCCTCTGGGGCGGCCTCTTGACCACCGCTTTCACCACCGCCGCCGCCGTGGCCGCGTTTTTCTCCACAGGCCAGCACTCCCTCTTCCTCTTCGGGACGGCCACCCTTGGCGTCGCCGCCTTTTTCGCCAACATAGACCCCGGGGTTCCGGGAAGCGACGGAAGCTTTCTTTTCGGCGCCCGGCCAACGCCGTGGGTTTGGGTCCGCCAGGGCCTCTTTTTAACCCTCCTCGTCCCGACGGCCGCTCATTTCATGCCTTGACCATAACCCGGGCGCCGCAAGCCCCGGGCTTTAGCCCTGGGGACAAGGCGACCACACCGGTACAAAAGTGTGGTAAAATAGTATTGAGCTCCACCCCATATTGGAGGGTGTAGCATTATTCAAGTATCTGGGCTTAGGCCCAGTAGTCGGGGCGATGGCGTCCCCCACGGGTGTTCGGTGGCATCCCCACCGGCGCACCCGCGTAGCTCGCGATGAGCGAGAAAGAATCCCCGCCCTTTAGGGCTGGGGAGAACGTCAACGTTCTCCCCCGGCGCCGGGTTCCAACCGCCGGTAGCGGTATGGTGTCAGCGGGAGGATGTGTTCCATGGGCCAGATCCTGGCGACGGAGGAGTTTCTGAAAACCAATCGGACCGCCTTCGCCCCGGACTTCCAGGAAGCTATCGATATGGCCGAAGGAGCCCTTGAGGCCGCCCTGGAGAGGGGCTTTTCCCACTGGGTCCTCACCTATTCGGGAGGAAAAGATTCCACGGCGACGACCGTTCTCACCTTGGAATGGCTGAAGCGTAAGGGCTACCCTGTCAAAGCCCATGTGATCTACGCCGATACGGGCCTGGAGATCCCGACTCTGCACGCCCAGGCCCAGGAATTCCTGCATGCACTGCAGGAGCTACACCCGGAGGTTTCGGTCCACACGGCGAAACCGGAAGCCGAAGAGAGTTTTTGGGTGAACCTCATCGGGAAGGGCTATCCGCCACCCCACAACCGCTTCCGGTGGTGCACCCGGCGACTAAAGGTCGCCCCCATGGACGCTCTTGTGCGAACGCTTGATGGAAAGGCGCTCATCATCACGGGGGTTCGCTTCGGCGAATCGGATGCCCGCGATGCCCGCATGCACCTCTCCTGTTCCAGGGGTGGGGAGTGCGGCCAGGGCGTCTGGTACGAGGAAAGCCACAGGCTTGGAGCAGGGTATTTGGCGCCCATCGCCTTCTGGCGGGAATGCTTCGTCTGGGACTACGTTTCGTTGGTGGCGCCTTCCTTGGGCTATCCGACGAAGGCCATCGAGGAGATCTACGGCGGAAGGGACACCCGCTTCGGGTGCTGGATCTGCACGGTGGTACGCCAGGACCGGGCCATGCAAAAGGTCGTCTCCAGCCCGGAAGGGCGGCGGTACCTTCCCCTGGCGGAATTCCGCACCTGGCTCAAGGAATTCACCGAACAGCGGGAGAATCGGGTCCTGCGGTCCAACGGAGTGCCCGGGCGGCTCACCCTCCGCGCGCGCCGCGCCATCTTGGAGCGGCTCCAAAGGACGGAAGCGGAAACCGGAATGAGGCTCCTTTCGCCTGAAGAACACCGCCTTATCCTGCGGTACTGGCAATGGGGCCGCTACGGCGATTCATACCGGTAGGCCAGGCGGAGGTCACCCCCCTTGTGCCTTTCGACAAAGCTCGCTAACATAATCCCCAAGGATGGCAAAGCCCGGCGCCGAAACGCCGGGCCCCACAATATTCAGTTCCGGAGGCCGACCTCCGGGTAGCGGCGGCTACATCCCCAGTTTAACGCCCGCTCCCGGCGGTGTCAACTCCAACGCCATCCGAAAGAAGGGAGCGGAGATTCATGGACACCCTCTTCAGCCCACAGACAGATTACCTCACCCTGGAGGAGGCCGGGGCCCTCCTTCGCCTCCTCCGAGCCATGAGCCAGCTGGAGGCCCCGTTCCTCCCCGACGACGACGAAACCCTCGCCCGCATCGCCCGCCTTTCCCCCGAGGCCTGGCAGGCCCTCCGGTGGGCCCTCATCGACCAACCCATGGCGCCTCTCACGCGGACGGATGAAGGCCTTACTTACCTCCCCCTCCTCCGCCTCCACGAAGCCACCCGCAAGAGAAAGGCCGCCGCGCAAAAGGCGGGACAAGCCTCCGCCAGGAAACGGCGCCCGCCCGCCGCCCACGACCGTTCCACGAACGTTCAACCCAAAGGGGCAAAGGCGCCCATGGACGGCAACCCCCCGCAACACCACGCCGCTTCACGATCGTTCAACGAACGTTCAACGGACGCCCCGCGCCAGCTCCCAGGGGCACGGAAAGAAACCCGCAAACCCCAAGACCAAGCGGCTTTGGAACCGTCAGACGATCGTTCAACCGACGCTCAGCGCCTGTATTTCTTGGATATACCCTTAGAAGAATATCTAAATCTAAAAAAAATAAAATTATTTTATTCTTCCAAGGGTAAGACCGTTCGCCTTTCAGCAAAGGACGAAGTCGCTGACGTTTCCACCGTGAGGGAGTTCCTCTCCCAACCCTCGGCCCCAGACCTGGTGGAACGTATCGTCCTCAGGTGGAACGAGCTGGCGGAGAAAACAGGGCTCCCCGTATGGGAAGCCCTTACGCCCAAACGGGTCCTTCTCCTCGTCAGCCGTCTCGCCGAAGACCCCGAACGGCAAACCCTTGAGTGGTGGGATGCCCTTTTCGGGATCGTCGAGCGGACGCCCTTTCTCCTGGGACACGGCAACTGGGGATGGCGGGTGAGCTTTGACTGGCTCCTCTCTTCGCCGGATCGCCTCCTCCGGGTGAGGGAAGGACGGTACGGCAAGGTCCACGCCGGATCCAGCGTCTTCCGGGAATGGCGGGTGCCTGTCGGCGAAGAGCGGGTGGAACTCTACCGCCGCCGGGCCGAGCTCATCCTGGGAAGGGCGGCGGGATCATGACGGAGGCCTTTTTTGACCGGGACGCCGAACGGGCCGTATTGGGCGCGCTTCTCCTCAGCACCGAGCAGGTGACCCTTGTGGGTGCCATCCTCCGGCCGGAGGATTTCTTCCTCGACGGACACCGCCACATCTATGGCGCCATCCTCGACCTCTACGAAGCCGGGACGCCCATCGATCTTATCACCGTCGGGGAGGAGCTCAAGCGAAAAGGTGTTCTCCAGGCGGCGGGAGGGTTCGCTTATCTCGCCGACCTGGCGAAAGAAGTGCCGACCGTCCAGTTGGCCAGCCACTACGCCCGCATCGTGAAAGAGCGAAGCATCGCACGGCGCCTTCACCAGTGGGGGCTTAAAATGCAGACGCTCGTGCGCACCGGGACCCCGGCCGACGAGATCCTTCAGGAGACCGAACGGACGCTTTCGGCCATCCAGGCGGACTACCACCAACCCGATCGCCCTCACCTGGCAGCCGACGTGCTCCTCGGGGAGATCCTTCTCCCCCTCAAAAGGGGCGAACGGCCCCGGCCCCTCTTCTCGCCCTTCCCGTCTCTCAACCGGCTCCTTGGCGGCTTTTACGGCGGGCAACTCATCATCATCGGCGCGCGGCCATCCCACGGCAAGACCACCCTCGCCCTGCACCTGGCCCTTTTTCTGGCCCGGGAGGCGCCAGCCCTCTTCTTCTCCCTGGAAACCTCGCGAAAAATGCTGGCCTACCGGGTCCTCTCCATCCTCCAAGGCGCGCCTTACCGCCGACTGGATGAGCTGGACACCAACACCGAACGGCAGATCGAGGACGCGGCGCGCCAGCTTCTCCGCGATGCGCCCCTTTACCTGGACGACCGGCCGGGGCTCACCGTCCCCGTTATGGCGGCCAAAGCCCGGGCTCTCCAGCAGTCCCTGGAAAAAGGCCTTAGCGCCATATTCGTCGATTACCTGCAGCTTATCCCGGGTGAAGGCGCCACCGCCTACCAGCGGGTGCAGGAACTGACGGAGATGAGCTACCAGCTGAAGGCCATGGCCCAGCGGCTTGACGTCCCCGTCTTCGTCCTTTCCCAGCTGAACCGGCAGATCGAACAGCGGGCCGAGAAGCGGCCGGTCCTGAGCGATCTTCGCGACTCGGGGGGCATCGAGGCGGCGGCGGACGTGGTGCTCCTCCTCCATCGCCCGGGATTCCACGACCCGGCCGCCAACCACCACCAGCTGGACGTCTACGTCGAGAAGAACCGCGACGGAGCAACGGGAAAGATCAGCCTCTTCGCGGATTTTAAGACCCTCTACATCGAGGACCCGGGGGCGCGGGAGGAAAACCCCGGAAAAGGACGTCTCGGCGGGGAGGCATCGTGAGACCGCTTCGCCGGTTCTTCGCCCATGGCCCGCCTTTCGGAACGGGGCCAGGGCCGGGGTCCGGGGAGAAAGACGAGGGGGTTTCGGGGGGGCGGCCTCGGCCCAGGGCGCGGTCGGCAAGGCCAGGCTCTTCGCTGATTTTTTACCGATCGTTCGCCCTCAACCCGGGGGCAGGGGGTCTCCCTGAGAACGACTCTGGCAAGGGAGGCGTTGGGTTTTTAGCTATTCTTTGATTCCCAGGCAGGGGGTCCTCGGCCCGAGGCATGGATGGGCGGGGTTTGAGCGTTTTCGGCGAGGCGCACCGGCTTCCCGATTAGGGTTTTGTGCTATCATTTGACTATCAAAACCAAAGGAGGTTGTCGGCATGAACAAGGTTTTTCTCATCGGCAGGCTGGCGCGGGATCCGGAATTGAGGTATACGGCGGCAGGCACCCCGGTAGGTAAGTTCACGTTGGCGGTGGACCGGAATTTCCAGAATGCCAACGGTGAGCGGGAGACGGACTTCATCGACGTGGTGGTCTGGCGGCAGCTGGCGGAGACCTGCGCCAATCACCTAGCGAAAGGACGGCTGGTGGCCGTGGCGGGAAGACTTCAGATCCGCTCCTACGATGCCCAGGACGGTCAGCGGCGCCGGGTGGCGGAGGTCGTGGCGGAGGAGGTGAAGTTCCTGGATAAGCGGAAGGCGGCCTTGGATGCGGAAGAAGAAGAAGTCGAAGACAGCGTGTTCTAAGGCAGGACGGGGCTGGGGGGGGAATAACCCCGGCCCCTTCTCTTTTGGTCATCTGAGCGGGTCCTAACGGCAGGGCCCGCTTTTTTCACCTAGGATCCGTGGGCTTTCCCCCTTCGGCATACGGTATAATGATATCAGAAAACCGTAACGAAAGGGGTATGGGCGATGGAGACAAAGCAGGTCACGTATCGGGCCATGTGGGCGCGGGGGGTCAAGCTGGTGCACCGGGCGTTCCTCCTCTCGGTGGAACCCACCTACTACGCCAGCCGGGAGGTCATGGAGCGAAGGCTCGATAGGATCAGGTCGCTCCTCCACGAGGCGATGGGATACCTCACGTCGGAGGAGGACCCTCTGGAGAGCCGGTAGAGTCTGCAGGGCCCGCCCCTATGCGGGCCCTGTTTTTGTTAGCTTCGAAGAGGGAAGGGGGGCGGTGATTGCAATGATAACGATCCAGCGGCATGTCTATGGGCGCAAGCCGAATTGGATCGCGCGGATCGACGGGCGCGACAAAACCTACGGTCTTTCGCGCCGGTTCATCCACCGGCGCGATGTAACAAGGCACCGGACCAATGTCTACCGGGAATATGAATGGGTGGTCGATCTCACGGAGGGTGTCATCTACGAATACTGCTTCGCCATCAGCTCTGGCCAGGAAGAGCGTGGCTTCTGGCGCGTGAAGGGCGGCCAGCTGGTGGAGGTGAGTTACCAGGAGGTGCTGGAGGCTTTCCCGCAAGAAGGCGGCCACGGTCCCGCGTGATTCGGGGGTCACGTCTCGGCAGGGGGGATCCCTCGGCCCGGTCCCAGGAGGGCGCGGGAAACACTTGGCCTGCGGGTTCTTCGGTTTTCGGTTTATGGTATTCTTTTATTAGCTTGAAGGAAGGGGGCGCTACCCGTGAGCGAGACTTTTTGCCCAGGGGAAAGGGTCTATGTTCTCAGGGACAATAAGGCGGGACGGCTGGAGGGGTTCGGGGTGGTCGTCCGCTACTATCGCAACAACGCGTGGTGGGTAAGATTGGAACCCCATCACACCGAGACAGTCTTCGATCAGAAAGAGATTTTCCCCGTCGTCGATGGGGAGAAGAAGGGAGGGGAGCGGCCATGACGCCGAAGGCCAGAGAAGCGCTTGAAAAGATCTTGAGGTACGCCCATCTGTACGGAGCCAAAAAAACCGAGCGGCTTCTCAACGAATTTTTGAAAACATACCCGAGCGCCAAGGCGGACGAGGTGGTCCAGATCATGCGGGAACGCGGCATGGCGGCCAGGGTTGAAAAAGGGAAGAAAGGCCGGACCTGACCCATGGAAGGAGGGAGAACCGTGCTGTTGTGGGAAAAGCCCACGCGGATCGAAGAACGGCAAGGGATTGCGGCCGTTGCCGAGGCGCCCTACGGATTCTGGTTCATTCGTCGGCGCCGCGACGGAAAGCTTTATGTGGTCCTAAGCACTTTCGGCAGCCCGTATTACCGGGCCCTGCCTGGGCTGGACGGCAAGCTGTTCGATACGGTCGAGGCGGCCCGGGCGGCGGTTGAACAATATCTCGGGAAACCGGCGCCGCAATAGGAGGACTTCTTCGCGGGGGCGGGTTCGCGGCCGGGCGGAGCGGGTTTTTAAGGGAGGCCCTCGGCCCGCAAGGGTGAGACGGCTGACGTCGGGGTTTTACGGTGGCGCTTTGTGGTATTCTTTTTGTACCAGCAAGCAAGGCAGAGAGGAGGAGGCGCGATGAAGGGTGAGCAGGTAAAGGGAGCGGGGATCGTTTCTGAGAGCATCGTGACCTTTGAGGACGCGGTGGACTGGGCGCTTTCGGTGATGCGTGATGTTATGATCCGCAAGCAGCGGGATTACGGCAGCGGCAACATCAGCGCTTTCGGCGAATTTGGAGTGCTGGTGCGGGCCAGCGACAAGGTGCACCGGCTAAAGAATCTCCTGGAGAAAGCGGAGAAGGGCCAGGTTCCGCAGAATGAGCCTCTTTTCGATAGCTGGCTGGACCTGGCGAACTACGGCCTTATCGGAATGCTTTTGCAGTCCGGTCTCTGGGGGCTGCCGATGGAAGAAGAACTCTCGTGCGAAACCGGGAGCTAACCCCGGTCGCCCGCAAAACCCCGCCCCGTCGCGGGCCTGATGAGCAGGGGGCGGCAAATAGGAGCAGTGTAGAAGGGGGATGGTGCTGGTGTGGGAAGTTGTGGACTCCAAATACGGATACATGCTGGTACGAGACGGCGACCGGTGGTCGGTGGTGCGGGAATACGGCGAAGAAGGCAACCAGGTGGCGGCGGTCATGCCGGGAGATCAGCCTGGAGATGGGCTCACCGCCATCGCGAAGCTCACGTCTATGGGCATTGGATCTATTACGCGTGGGTACAGCCGCTCCTATGCGAAGCGGGTGTATAGGGACCGGGTGCGGCAAGCCCGGGAATGGTACGAATGGTACGGGGGCAGGGACGAGACCGACGAAGACTAGAGTGAAACCGGGGATTACTCCCCGGTCGTGGCCAAAAATACCCCGGCGTCGGCCACCTGATGAGCAAGGCCGGGCGGTGTTAATAAGGGGGAAGTTGATATGTGGTTAAAAGACGGTATGGAGCGTATGGCGCAGCGGAAAAAAGAACGTCTTGAACGAAACCGTGACGCGATCGAGATCGCTGGCCGTCTAGTACCCGGGAAGGTGCTGGACGTCACCGAGACGGCCGGGAGGGGCGGCCGCCGGTATGTTGATGTGTATATCGAAGATAACAAAGGAGAAGAGAGAAACGTTCATCTCGCGTTTGATAACAACGAGTTGAAAGCCGTCGTAGTCGACAAGGCTGGTATGGTAAAGGTGGCCGACGAGTGGCGAGTATATCACCATCGCTCTTATGCCGACTCGGACCCGATCGCGTACACCGCGACGTTTGAAGACGCCGTTGCCGAACTGACTGCACGTGGTCTGCTGTAAGGAATCGCGAAACCGGGGAGTAGCCCTCCCCGGTCGGCACCAAATCACGCCCGCGTCGGTGCCCTGATGAGCATGGCGGGCCGGAAAGGAGATCGGTATGGCCAGGGCTGTCTACCGTGTGCGGTTAGAAGAAGGGCGTATCATTGAGGTTCCGCTTGCTGAGTGCCCACACCCGTTTTGCGACGTCATAAGAATGAGGTGCTCTGAATGCGGGCAGCACTACTCGTACTGCCTAAGCCACGAGGAGTTCACGCGCCACCATCGGTGCCGGTGCCATGGGCCGCGCGCCGAAAACGGCGGTTTGGACCCCTGAGGGGAAGAAGGAGTGACATGACACCGGAAGAGTTTCGGCGCGCTGTACAAAGGTTTTTCGGCGATCGGGCGTTTGAGGTTCACGTCGATGCCATGGAGTACATCGGGCGTTGGGACGGGTTCACCTTGAAAGGGTATCCGTGGTCCCACTTCATTGACATTTTCTGGGATGGACGTCAGATCGGAACCCTTAATCCCAGCGAGATCATGACCGAGGCGGTGAGATGATGATGCTTCGCTGAAGTGTTCATGGGTGGTGTTGATGAGGAACATCCAGGAGCGGATCCTTAAGGCGCTCCAGCAGGACTAGGGATTTTAGGATCGATTAGGATCGATTGCGATGGCAAGCCTTTAAGACGTGTTCCTCGGCCCGGAACGATAGGGCGGGTCCTATCACGGCATCCTTATGGGCAAATCGTTCGGTTGCGGTTTTCTGGATCCACGAGTACGCCGCGATTTTCCGGGAGGCCGGGTCTTCCACCTCCGCCTTGGAGGCGCCAAGGACCGCGCCCAGCCCCAAACAGCTTCTGGCATGGCTAGAGGCTATCGCGCGGTCGCCTTTTTCCTTATGGTATTCTTTGAGTAGATTCGAGAAAGGAGAGGTGACAAGATGGTTCTTGCGAAAAAAGCGGCGGAAGCATTGTCCTGGCTTGAATGGCGGGAACAGCTACGGGAGGATGGCAGCATCCGGTCTTACGTAGCCGCCAGGGATGGGGCTCCGGAATGGATCCAGGAATTGATCTACGCTGCCCATGATCATGGGCGATGGCTCCCTGATGATCACGTCTACGAAGCGGTCTATCGCATTTTGGAGGCTCTGGCTAGGGAGGCATCTGAAGACGATGTGCACCTGGAACCGCCGGTGACGTACGAAGAGCTTTTGGCGTGGCTCACCGACGGAGCAGGGGCCATCGAGGCGGTGGATTACGTGCTGGACGAAATAGTGGATTACGTGCTGGACGAAATACCCGTCTCCCGGCAGGGTCTCTGGACACTGCTGGCGGCGGCCTGGGGAGAGTGGGCCGAAGAGATCAAGGAGCGGGTGGTGGAAAGCCTGCAAGACTAAGGGGTTAGGGCGTCGTCCGGGCTGGCGGCGCCCTACCGTCGCACTGGGGAGGGTGGCCCTCGGCCCGAGACACGGACGGGCAGGGCCTGAGCGTTTTCGGCGAGGCGTACCGGCTTCCCGATTAGGGTTTTGTGCTATCATTTGACTATCAAAACCAAAGGAGGATCGACATGGCGCCGAAGGATCCCAGACCACACCCCGACAGCGACTCTGCATGGAAGTACTACGATTACGGGATTACCGATGTTTGGGGCAGGAAAGTCTATGTCGCGTTCTTTTTTGGAAAGTTCGCCGGGTTGCGTTACCGGCGGACGGACCGAGAGATGAAACAGATTAAGGGAAACGTGCAGCAGTTAGGCGTGTCGAGGTGGGCGGATTGCCCGGTTGATGTCCTGCCGCCCGATCTTATCCGCACTTTTGCGGCGGGGATGATGGGGGGAGAGGGAGAAAGTCACCCCACAGAAAGGAGGCAGCGAAATGATTTCGGCTCAGGTCGCCGTTAGGTTGGGCAGTCTTGGGACGCTTGCCCGCCTGGACGAGGCGCTTTCGGGGCTTCGGTACAGCAATTGGGTTGAGGGCATCTTTTCCTATTACCGGTTTCGGGATTGTTCGGTTCTGGTGGTGTGGCACGACGGCCAGCGGGGATGGATTTGGGCGGCTTTGCCCGGGCGCCCGGGCTGTCCTGAAGCCGAAGGGGAAACCCCTTAGGAAAGAACGGTCGCCCCGGCGGAGACATAGGCGGAAAGGGCGCGGCCTAGGTGGGTAGCGTCCCACCGATAACGGCGGCGCCTCTTCTTTGGATCCGCAAGAGCTTTTCCACCATCGCTTTTTTGCCGCGTCTTTGGGCCACCGCCAAGGCCTCCTCCACCGCCAGAAGGGTGAGAGGCGTTAAAGGGTCCGGCGGGTTCTTCGCCGGGCCATCCAGGGGACCCCGGGAGGCATAAATATACGTCACCTCGATCCGGCCATGGCCCAACAGCGCCGAGACGATAAACCGTCTGACATCCGCCGGGACCCCTTGCTCCTGCAAGTCTTTCAGCCACCTTTGGGCATACGCGTGGCGAAGCCCGTGATGATGCAAATGGGTGGCCTCACCCCGGACACGGCTAAGCTCCGTCTGCAACCGCGCCTGGGCCAGGTGGGTTTTGTCCTTCTCCCTCAGAAAAGGCAAAAGCCTTCCCGGATGACGCGAAAGGGCCTCTTCCAGAATCGCCGCCGCGCGATCCGTCACCGGCACAAAGCGGATCCGGCCGCCTTTTCCCCGCACCCGCAACCGCCTTCCCGCCAGTCCCGCCACGATGTCCTTTCGACGTAGGCGAAAAACCTCCACCAGCCTTAACCCAAGCTCCCAGCTGAGATCCACCACTGCCCGGCTTTCCTCCGAGAGACGCTCCCGGATAGCCCGGTACTCATCTTCCTGCCAGGCGTCGCTAAGGTCGATCGCCTCTTCCTCTTCCTCCGGCGAAGAAAACCTTACCCCAAGTTCTTCCAGGGAGGCGGGGAGGGGCCGCTCCGCAGCCCGCCCCATCACTCCCATGAGAACCTCCGCCGCGCGAAAACTCGACCAGTACACCCGCGCCGTCTGCGCCGTGAGCTCCTTCGTTCCGAGAAACTCTTTCACCAAACCCGGCGCCAGCTGGCCTAGGGGCTTTCCCGTATACCGCTCCCACTCACGCCACCGCTCCACGTAGCCGAAAAAGGTCTTGGCCGAAAGGGGCGGAAACCTCCAGAAGCGACTCACGATATGCCCCGCCCGAATAAACCTCGGATGGGGACGGCCCAGGGGAGGCACCGCTGGTACCCTCGGATCCACCTTTTTCAGCAGCGCCGCCGCCTCCGCTCGCCGGTCCCCGCGCCAGGACTTCTCCCCCAGATACACTTCCAGGGACCGGTCTTCCCCAGGGTCCCTTCCCCAGACCCACAGCAAATAATCGGTCGCCCACCGGTACCGGCGCGCCTTCTCGTGCTTCTCATAGCCCCGGTACTCCCTTTTGATCCAGCTCCTGATCTCATCCAGTTTCCGCACCTCGCCAGGCGTCAGGTGCCACAGCAGCCGCCCCCGGTACCAGAGATGACCGTACCCCAGATGTTCCGCCAGTACCTTGGCTTCCCTCGCGGCTTGATAACTGCTCACTCCCCGCGCTCTCTCGTAACGGCGAAAGGCTTCGATGTGCTCCGGATACACCCACCGCCAGGAAGCCACCCGGCAACGGATCCCTAAATAATCCCGAAATTTCCGGAGCACGTAGACGTTCCGCTTCCGCGTGGCCGCGCTCCCACGACGACCCAAACGCACTAGCCGCATTTCATCCAGTTCCCGCTCAAGTCTTGATAGCGTCGGGCCTGTCCCGCTCTCCAAACGGCGGGACCACTGCGAACGGTGGGGAAATACCCGGCAGTCCACATGGGTGGCTGTCCAGCGGCAACCTCTCCCGGCTTCGCCGCAAAGGGGGCAGGGAACCTGGGCCTCTCCGCCGGGGTGAACCCCTTTTTGGGCATAGACAACCAAGACGGGACGCTCCCATCCAAAATTCTTCAAATTTGCGGTTCTCACGGGCCCTTGCGGGACGCGGGTTAGCGGGCCCGAAAAACTTTTGTAAGGCCAACAAGGCCTTCTTTTAAAGAAACCCGTTGAGGGAACCGTGGCCGCCAGGTGCCCCAAGATACATCGTGGGTTTGGAACCTTGCGGCGCTGTGGGGCGGCCATGCCCCTTGCATCGGGGGCCCCCCGCCCAGGTGCAGGCGACTTCGCTCAACGTCCGGAGCCCGATGGACGCCCCCTGGAAGGCCAAGGGAAGGCGATCAAACCATCTCAGGCCGTGCCAACGTTGAGCCGTCGCCATCCAAGCCGCCTCCTTTCTGGTTTCACGGCACCGCCACCGTTTCCCCCTTAGGGGGGCGATGTCCGTTGCACTCAACACTATACGCCAAAACGCCGCCGCCCTCCAAATGAGAAGGAGGGCGGCGGCTGTTTCTAGCTTTCGTTTCCGAACCTAAGGGCCCGGCCCAGGATTTTCTCGCGGATGTCCGGTTCAGGCGGCGGGGAAGGCGGCTTCGGCGAAGGAGCCTCTTCCTCTCTCGCCGCCCGCAATACTTTGAGAAGAAGGCGCCTTGGGTCCCTTTCACCGTGGATCTCGGCCAGCTGGAGGAAAAACACAAGCACCTCCTGCATCCACGCCGAAGCGGAATAACCGCCCGGAAAGGCCTTTTGGGTCATCATGGCGAGGATCTCCTCGCGATACGGCCCCAGCTGGTCGGAAAGATAGACCGTGATTTTCGGCGCCGAATCCCTCCGCGCCATGTCCTACACTCCCTGGGCCGCCGCATGCTGTTTTGCCACGCTCATCAGGTAATAGCCGCGCACGTTCGCGAACTGGGGATCGGACGGAACAAACACCGGTGTTTCCCCCCACGCCTTGCGAAGGTCTTCCTCCAGTGCCTTTCCGCCGCCACCCATAACCACCACGGCTTCCGCCGTCACCATCTCCCGCTGCCAACGGCCCGCCAAGTCGTGGCGAAGGGCCGCCGCCAGGTCTTTCACCGCCTCGGCGTAGATGTCAGCGACATCATAGCGGCGGCCCTGGTAGCGGGCATAGCCATCAGCGATAATGCTTTCCATGTCGTGCAGGCGCCAGGGTGCCATGCTGATCTTCCGCTGGAGTCTATCCAAAACCTGCTGGTGCACCTGGTTCATCCCGAGATCGATGGTGCCGCTCAGGTGGCCTACGATTTGGTTCCGTTCCATGTCCACGCCGAGATATTCGGTGGTGCGGGTACCGATGTCGATCACCATCACAATCCCCGTCTGCAGATCGGCCAGCTCCGCGAAATCTTCCATAGCGGCCACAAGACCCGCCAGTCCTTGGGCGTACACGTCCACCTTCTCAAACCGAAGGGCCCGGTCTGCCGCCGGGTGTTCGATATCCACAACGGCTTCTTGGTTTTCAAGCCAGCGGCGCACTTTTTCCCGTGTTGCTTCGTGACGGTACTGGGCGAAGGGAAGCCCCACGGCCAGGCGAATCCGATGATTGAGGGGATCCATCACCTGGGCCGCCGCAAGCAAGATCAGCCACAAGGCATGGTCGGAAAAGCTCCGGTCCACCTCGAAAGGCCGCATGGACATGCTGGAACCCACGGCCGCCGCCTTCCCCGCCGCCACCACCACTGCCCGCCGGTCCGCCTGGAAGATGGTCGCCGTGATCGACTCCCCGTCAGTCTTGCCACCGCCCCGCACCGACAGAATCTCATCATGCTCGGTTTTGGCAATCACCGAGGGAAACCGCGCCTTTCCCCGCGCCCCCAACGCTTTCACCCACCCAAAACCCAAATCCACCGCCACCACTTGTTCCATTCCAGACCTCCTTCCCCGCCATAATACCTCTTTTCCGTCGCGTTACCACCGCTTTTTCTTCCCTATTCCGGCCTCCACCTTCATCGGTGCCTTTTCTCTAACGCCGGTTCACCGCCACTTCGCTGTTACCTCACGTTGGCACCAGCTTGCGAGGCGATCTGCATGGCCTGGTGATACAGCTTTTCCACATTTCCGTAAGGATAGTTACCGCGAAGGGCCGCCTTCATCAATTCCCCCGTCGTTTGCAACTCCTCCAGGGACTGAAGGGCCCGCAACATCTGCCGCTCATAGTACGGGGGAAACCTGTGGCGCTTCAGCTTGGCCTCCGCCGCCCGCAGGCCCTCCTGGGCCCGCTCCACCGCTTCGATGGCGTCGGACCGGCTCATGGTTTCATGGCGGATCCCGTCCCGGACGGTCGCCATAACGATGGCGAAATCCATCCCCGCTGCCACCGCTTCATGAAGAAAACGCTCGGCGTCCAGGGGGTGCAACTGGTTGGCCCCGCACCCGCTCAGGAAAAGAAGCAGCAACATCCCGACAAGGCATCTCCCAATCCTTCGTTGCAACGGTATACCTCCTTCGAGTCCACGTTACCGCGATGAGGAGGACCGGCCGTGAGCCTCAGGCTTTTAGAGTTTTTGCCGCCGGGGTTTGGCGTCCGCTTAACCTTGGAAATTCCTCCGGAAAACCGCAACGCTTATCCGCTTTTCATCGGCACCCAGCGCATTGGCACCACCCTCCAGCGGCTATTCCCGGACTCCCGGGCCTCTTTCTGGCTTCTCTACGCCTCCTCCATCCCCGACGCCCTTCCAGGAACACCGCACCTCGCCGGACGATTCCGCGCCGAAAAACCCCTCGCCTGGGACCGGGTTCTCCGCCGCCTTCCCACCCTCACCCAGCAACGCATGGCGGTCTGGATCGCGCCCCTTACCGCTTTCGCGCCACCCCGGACCACTTTCCCAGGCTGGTACCGCGACCTCCCGACCAACACCCTCTTCACCTTTGTGTGGCGGCCCATCGGCGGATGGTGGTATATCGTTCTTTCGCCCGATCTCAGCCGCGTCTACATTGCCGCCCTTTCCCGCTACGAACCCCTTGACCGAGATGCTTTCCTGGTCGAGGAAGCCTTCTCCCTTCCCTTCGCCCGGCGCCGTTGGGACCGGAACCTTTTGACCGCGCTTCTGGAAACCGCCTTCCGGTTGCCGCCGCCGTCCCCGCTTTCCCTCTCCTCTTTCCCCGCCGCCACCGTCCGACTTTCCAAAACAACCGTAAACTTCCCTTGAGGGGGGTAGCCCCTCACGAAAGGGGAGAGCTGTATGGCGGTGTACGTGAACTTCACCAGCGGTCTCACCGAACTCCGGCGAGATCCTGTTTTGCAACGCGGGCCAGATGGCCAGCCGGTGGCCACCCATCTTTCCATCAAGGT
Source organism: Clostridiales bacterium (assembly GCA_018729555.1). GTDB lineage: Bacteria > Bacillota > Sulfobacillia > RBS10-35 > RBS10-35 > RBS10-35. The sequence goes on from JAHHQG010000028.1 coordinate 22,809, forward strand.
TGATAAGCATCACTTAAAGGCGCGCCTTCTTGCCAAAGACGGCGGAACCGACTTCGTTGAGCAGGTAGCCCGGAACCTTCGCGGCGGCCACCACATCTGGCTGGAGGGCGCACTTTCGGTGCACCCCTACGAGGTGAAAGTGGTTGCGGAGGAAGACGCCCGCCACTGTCCCTACTGCAAGGCTCCCATCAGCGACGACAACGAGCGGGGCATCCTCGGTCGGCGGCGATTTATTCGCTGCCGCCAGTGCAAACGGCCGTTTTTCATCGCCACCCGCTCCACCTACTGGACCTTCCTTGCCCACCGGATCGTCAAATTTCCTCAGGCTCCCAGCAACCGCTATCCGGCCGGAAGCCTCTACGAGTTTCGGGTTTTCCTCATGGGGCTCCTCGCCGGGAACCCCCAGGTCCAGACCACGCCGGAGGGCCTGCGCCAGGTGATCTTCCCCTTGGCGGTCCACTACCATACCGTCACCCAACCCGACGGAACCAAAACGAAGCGCCAAACCGACATCGTACCGGTCCTCGTCAACCCCAGGGGAGGAAGCGACAGCCTCGCCCGGAGCATCCTTGTGCTTGGACCGGGAAGCCCCGTGGTGGTGGAAGGGAAGCTGGCCGCCGAATACCGGGCCTGGGCCAACGTTCCGCCCAAGCACGCCTACCACTTCTGCCCCCGATGCGGCACTCCCGTCGATCAGCAGACCTATCCGGCCTTCAGCCTCGGGAAAAACACCACCGACGTTCGCTGGGTGTGCGACTCCTGCGGTCTTGAGGTGTGGCTCGCCCGAAGGGTCAGCAGTTTCCACGTGGAGGCCAGGGACGTCCACTACATCGGACGCTATCCCATGGACGTCTGGGAACGGTGGATCGAGCAAGGCGCCGAATGGGAAGCCGTCCGCAGCGAAGATCTCCAGGAGGTTTAGCTTATGCGCGTCCTGGGAATCGATCCCGGCAGCCGTACCATCGGCGCGGCCCTCCTGACCGTGGACGACGCTCCCCGGTTTTCCGAGGGGGCCGTGCTCCATCTCAGCGGGCCGCTACACGCGCGCTTCCGCCTCATGGAAACGCACCTGGACCCCTTTTTCTCCAGGGCCGACCTGGTGGTCGCGGAACTTCCCTACATGGGTGGGCCTTCCACTACCGTTCACCACGTGGCGAGGGCCCTGGGATACCTGGAGGCCCTCGCCGCTCGCAGGCGCCTTCCCTTCTACGGCCTTCCTCCCACCCAGATCCGGGCCCAGTTTTCCAGCGGCCGCGCCAACAAAAAAGACGTGGCCCGCCAGCTTTTATGGCAAATCCAGGGACTTCCGGATGACGCGCCGGATCATCTCTACGACGCCGTTGCGGCGGCCTGGGCGGGGGTGCTGCTTCGGCCCGCACCCGAGGACGAGGAGGCAAACTGCCGTGTCCGCGTTTTTTCGACGGAACACATCTACACCGCCCGATAGCGGGTGGGTTAACTGGGACGCGGCCAATCCGGACTACATCGATTTGGAACCGGAGGATGTCCGGGATGCCGGAGGTCCCGGGGGGCCCCTCTTCTCCATCCGGAAACGGCCCGGCTTTTCCCGCCGGGCCCTTGCCTTTCTTGGCGGTGCCGCCTTCCTTTTCCTGGCACTCCCGCTGATGGGTTACTTCACCACACCCCGGGTTTTCGGAGAACCCGTTGTCGCGACGCCCGCATTCCGGCAAATCGCCCGCGATGTGGCGGACCTTCGTTCCCTTGCCGAGGCCACCCACGCATGGGACCCTTTCATGGACCGCGTACTCTTTTCCGACGCGCCCCCCGCTTCGGCGGCTTACGATCACGTTGAGGAATTCCTTTGGGTCGGAGACCAGGCCGCCGCCCTCCAAAAACGTCTTGCCCTCATGACATTCCATGGACCCTCGGCCCTCTACGGCCAGCAGCTGTTACAATGGCTCGAACGCTACCAGGATCTCTACCAACGGGTTTCGGCCTGGCTTTTGACCCCCGTTCCGCCGCCCGCTGAATTCGAGCCCCTGAGGACCGAATGGGCGGAACTTCTTGCCGCGCGGGATGCACTGGAACAAGGTTTGTGGAAACTCTCCAAGGAGTATCCTTTCGGACGAAACGGAGGGACACCGCCGTGAACGACTACGGTTTCCCCACCCTCTCCCAGATCCAGACGGAGGAAATGCTGCGCCGCTGCCGCGATAAACTCCAAGAAACCCTTCACGATATGCACGAAACCGAACTGGCCGTGCAGGAACTGGTTCTCCGGGTCCTCAAACAACAGTCCCTGCCCCGCCAGAACCAAAGCCTGCCTTCTTACATCCGTCTGGTAGGCCTCCGCATCGAAGAGGAGCTGACCGTGCTCTACCGGTATATCCGCGAACTGAAGGCGGAGCTTTCCAAGAAAGAGAAGGCGCTACAGGAACTACAAGCCAGCGGCAAAACGCCGGATGTCGCCTCGGATCCGCAGCCGGTCCAAACCGCGCCTCCATCTCCCGGGGTCGAGGCTTTTTTCCCCGACCTTTCCCCGGCGGCCCAAAAGGCCCTCTCCCTGCACCTGGAAAAAGGCTACGTCCTCGACGAGCACTTTAAGGCCCTTAGGAAGGGCGTCCAGGAACTCGCCAAAAAAGAAATCCTCCGGGCCGAGAAGGTCACCCTTCCCACCGGCGAACCCGGGTGGCTTTATCTTCCCGGACCCAAGCTCCAAGGCCTTCCGGCCCTTGCCCGCGCGCCCCTGGAAACCGCCAGGTGGGAAACCACCCACCCCGACCTCGCCAAAGGCTACGTCACGGCCCGTTTAGCCGCCATCTACCGCGCCAGGGGTTATGAGATCGACCAAAGCCTGGCGGCCAACCGTCTGGGGAAAACCGACGTGTGGAGCACCTTCTTGGCCGTGAAGGACAGCGACGTCCAGCGGGTGTTCCTCATCCTCGACGCCGACGATCTCGAACAGGCCGGGGCCTTCATCTCCGCCTTCGCCGCCCACGACATCGAAGAACGCGATTTCTGGGTGATCGCCGGGCTACAGGCTCAAGCCAACGCCTTCCGCCAGCTTTTCGCCCACTACGCCATGACCACGCCCGAGCTCGATTCCAAGGCCGCCATCCTTTGGATCACAACCTACCGCTCCTTTATCGATCAAAAAGGCGAGCGGTGCTGGCTCCCCCAACCCGCCGGGCCCAACGCTTCCCGCCGTTTGGAGGCCGTGAAGGAGGGACCGCGCGATGAATGAGTACCTGATTTACCTGGCCAACGGTGCCATCACCTTGTGGGTATGGCTCCTAAAGCTTCTCCCCTTCGCCGCCGCCCTCCCCTTCGCCCTCTACGCCATGCTGGTGGAGGCCCGCCACGATATCACCGCCAGGCCTTTCGCCCGCTACATCGGCAAGGAGCTGGATCGCCCCTGGAACCGCACCCTCTGGGAAAGCCGCCGCATGGCTCTCCGCCTTCTCCTCACCTACTTTCTTACCTTCGCCGTATGGGTGGCGGCGGTGGAGGTCTACGCCCGCGTGGGGCGCGCCATCATCCTTCTCATGGGCTTTCTTATGTGGGCGGCGGCGGCCATCACGGCCTACCTGGTTGTGGACCAGGAAACCAGCATCGTGATCCGGGGCCGCTATTCCGTCCTCAGTTACGCCGCCCTCCTTCTCCTCTATCGCCTCATCCAAGGGGCCATCTACTCGGTGTCGCCCGCCGACTGGGCCATCGCCCTCGGGGCCGACGTCCCCATGGCCCTAGGACAAACGGCCGCAGGCTGGCTGCATGTCATGCTCATCCTAGCGCTTCTCATGGTGCCCATCGCCTATCTCAGCTGGACGGCGCAGCTGTATCTCGTTCACCGCGCCCGGATGCGGGCCGATGAGGCCTTCGCCAAGTATCAGCGGCGGCCCCAGGCTTGAGGTATAGTGACTCCGGAAAGGAGGTTTCCGCGTGGCCCTCATTCCCAAACCGCCCGCCGAGCATCTTCCCCGTTCCCACAAGGTCCCGAACGACCACGTCTTCCTCATCGACATGAAAATCCAAGAAGGCGCCGAGGGACCCCATCTCTTCTACCACTTCGTGCAGACATCGGAAGACGGCCACACCCACGAACTCTACAAATCGGTGCGCCTCATCCGGATCCTTCGCGTCCCCTACCGGGAGAGGGAACTGGAAACCTTCCTCGACATCCACAAGGACCTTCTCGCAGGCCTCTGGCAGGCCAACACCGAGTTTCTTACCCTCATCGAAAATACCGTGAGGCCCAGCCAGATCGGTCTCGTCTACTACTACGGCGTCCAGGGCACATCCGATCACCCCGGCGAAGCGGTGGAAACCGCCCGCCACGCCTACCACACCCTGAGGGCGCTTCTCCAGGGCAATTACGCCCAGCTTATGTACCGGGCCGCCGATGACGAGGAGCTTTTCCGCGTCCTCGAAAAAACCCAGAAACTCCCCCGTTTCGTTCTCTTCCGGGGCATTCCCCAGGCACGGAAAACCGCCGCCGACGTGCCGAAAACCGGCATCGCGGGGCCCGTCAACAAAGTAGTGGAGCAGCAAGTCGAGGAATTTGTCCGCGCCATGATCAACCGCAATTTTCTCTACTTCCTCCAGGCCCAGCCCGTGGCGTACGGCGAAATCGCCCGGGGCCTGGATTTTGTGAGCCGCGACTACACCCGCTGGGCGAGCCAGGTCCAGGGCACCAAGACGGTATCGGCGGGGATCGCCATGCCTTTTGTCATGATGGGTTCCTCGGGAACCGCCACCAGCGAGGGGCAGACGGCAACCCACAGCGACAGCGACACCCAGTCGGTCAGCCGAACCAATACCGTCTCCACCAGTGAAACCGTGGGCATCACCCACGGCGTCGGTCAGAGCCAGACCGTCAGCTACGGGGAGTCCGTCGGCATGAGCCAGACCGCCGGTGTTTCCCAGGGTCTCAGCAGCTCCACCACCATCGGCCGCTCAGAGGGAACCACCGTCGGCGTCACCGATACCACCTCCATTTCCCACACCGCAGGCCAATCCATCACCCAGACCCACGGCATCAGCCAGAGCCAGAGCGTATCGGACACCGAATCCTATACCACCACGCGGGGAACAAGCGAGACCACCGGCGTCTCCCACAGCTGGGACCGGAGCTTTTCCGAAAGCGTCTCCGCAAGCCACAGCGAGAGCGCAAGCCAGGGCCAAGGCGCCAGCGCCAGTTTCAACCAAACCACCGGCGGTTCAGAATCCCGCTCCACCGGCGAATCGCGGGGCGCCGCCACCGGTACCAGCACCTCCGTCGGGGCCAGCGGCGGGGGAAGCCTCACCACCCGCCCGGGGGCCCACGGCGCCAACCTTTCCCTTGACTACCATTCCCAGATCCAGGATCAGCGAAGCGCCTCCGTGAGCCATGACGTGAGCCAAAGCACCAACCGATCCGTGGGCACCAGCACGGGCTTGAGCGCCGACCGGAGCGTCAGCATCAGCGACTCCTTCTCCCGCAGCCAGAGCATCAGCCAGGGGGAATCCGTATCGCAAAACTATTCGGTCTCCTCCAGTTTCTCCGAATCGGTGGCCAAAGGACGAACCCTCTCCTACGGCCAATCGGTGTCCGACAGCATCGCTTACGCCACCAGCGAGCAGGTCACCGAGGGGTTTTCCAAGAGCGTCAGCCGATCCGTGAGCTACACCGACTCCCTTAGCCAAACCCAAGGGCGGAGCATGGGCACCAGCTTTTCGCAATCGGTGAGCCAGGGTCAAAACACCGGCGTCAGCCACGGCCAGTCCGTTTCCAAGAGCGTCAGCCACTCCCTCACCGACGGACGTTCCGTGGCCGATACCACCGGACGATCCTTTGGCACATCGGACGCCCTCGCCCTTTCGCGCGGACGAAGCGAAAACCTCGGCATGAGCACGGGTCTTACCCTCGGCCCCACCGCGTCGGCGGCCAAAAGCTACCAGTGGTTCGACGCGCGGGCCGACAACGTGCGCAAAATCCTGGAAGCCCAGCGGACCCGGCTTCTGGAAGCCCTCCAGGGACAGGGAGCCTTCCATGTGGATGTCGGCGTTTTCGTCGAGGACGACGCCGATGCCCTCGCCGCTTCGGCGGCGGCCAAAAGCGCCTGGTATGGTGATGTTTTGCCCACGCCCTTCGAAACCCTCCCCCTCACCCCCGAGGAGGAGGCCCACCTGCGAGCCCATTTCCAGCTTTTCACACCCTGTCTCGGGGAAGAGCCCGTGCCGGGACTCATCGACGGCTACAAATACTCCACCGTCCTTTTGGCCAGCGAGCTGGCGGCCCTTACGCACCCGCTCCGGGCAGAACTCGGCGGTTCGCCGACGGCGGTGGAGGACGTGCCCACCTTCCGCGTCCCGGCGGTCATGAACGGCGAGATCTACATGGGCACCATTTTGGCCTCCAGCAAATGGACACCGGAAGACGAGTTTCGCACACCGTACGAGTATCGCCTGTCACGCCATCACCTCGGCCATACCCTTTTCGTGGGCGCCAGCCGGAGCGGCAAGACCGTGGGCGCCCTTCGCTTTGTCGCGGAAATCGCCAGGCTCAAGGACCCCACCCCCACCATCGTCGCCTTGGACTGGAAATCCGACTGGCGAGCCCTCGCGAGGGTGGTGGATCCCGGGCGCCTCCATTTCCATTCCCTGGCACAGCCTGAGCTCGGTGTGAGGATGAACGTCCTCCGTGTGCCCAAGGGCGTCGATCCGCACCTCTGGATGGACGTGGTGGCGGAAACTTTCGCCCTGGCCTACGGCCTCGGGCAGCGGGGTTACTCCATCATTTGGGACCACCTGCAAAACCTCTACGAGGAGCACGGGGTCTTCGACGACCCTTCCCAAAGCCGCAAAGTCACCCTCCACTCACTCTACCGAGCCGTCAGTTTCACCCTCTCTTCCATGGACGCGCCGTCGGGAAAACCGCGCCTCGGCTTCGATACCAAGGAGCGCCTCCAGGCCGTGCTGGACCGGCTGGTGTACTACCAGAAGGGCAAATGGGTGGACATGTTCTGCTACGACGGAGAGGACGCCCTTACCATCGAGGATCTCTGCGCCGAGGACGGCCGGGTGACGGTCCTGGAAGCGCAAGGCATGGCGTCCCTGCAAAAGGTCTTCCTGATCGGGATCCTCACCTCGGGTATCTGGAGCTTTATCCAGGCCAAAAAGGGACACCGGACCGGACTTTTCCTCATCCTGGAGGAAGCCCACGAGGTGGTGCGGGGGGCCGACGTCACCAACAAGCAAAATCTCATCAACATCAACGAAACCGTCTATGAGACGATGTACGCCGAAGGGATGGGCCTGGGCCTGAACCTTGTAACGATCACCCAGACGCCCACCAAGCTTCCGCCCACATGCCTCGCCAACTCCCCCCTCCTCTTCGCCTACCGCATGCTCATCGAAGAGGACATCGCCACCATCGTCCGCATGATCAGCCGCGATCCCCGCTACGACCACCGGGACATCGCCCGCTGGTTCACCCGCCAGCCCACGGGGTGGTGTGTGGCCCGCACCAGCCGCGTCACCAACTTCCTCGACGCGGACCCCGTGCTTGTGGAGACGGACATGATCAAGGTGACCCCACCCTCCGACGACGAGCTTGCCATCTGGTCGGACCTCTCGCGCCTTGGCTAGCGCCGGGAAAGGAAAAGGGGCGCACCTTTTTGGGTGCGCCCCTTTTTTCGCCCTCTTAGCGGGCAAAGGGCGGCGAGGCTTGAATCCGCACCTGCCCGCCATGGCCCTCGGTCAGAACATCGTCGATGCCCTTCCCGAGGGACTTTTCCCAGACGGCCCACCGGACGCGCCACCCGGAAAGGGAAAGCATCTCCGACAGGTGCTGCAAACTCCTTCGTACATGCGGATTATCTCCATAATCCGCATCGAAGGCGAGCACCACTTTCTGGGGACGGAGCCCCTTCAGGGCCTCTTCCAAACCCCGGAAGGAGCTTACCCCGGGAAGACCGATAAACCGCTCGCCCGTGTAAAGGGAAGCGATATCGGCCTTCAGAGCCCCCTCGGTAATCCACACCCGAGGAGACCCTTCCCCCAACCGACTCACGTGGACGCTGGCGGGGAAGCCCCCGGCACTTACCTGCCGGTATTTCCCCTTATTTCCGCTCTGGTCCCGGGGGCGGACCTGAAGGCCCACCAGCCGCCCTTCCTGATCCCGGAAGGGAATCAGAAGGCCAGCGGGGGCTGCCAGCACCCACCCCGCCCCCCTCGGGAGCCAGATGGGGAGTTTCCCCCGTTTAGGCCACCGCTCCTCCTCGTAGGAGCGGTAGCCCAACTCGCGCGCGATGGGCGGAGGAAACCCCCGGCGGCTAAGGGCCGCCTCTTCCTCGGGGGATAGGTCGAGGCGGTCCAAGACCCGGGCCAGCTCCGCATCCACCTCCTCTGGAGGCGGGAGCGGCTTTTCTTCCTTTTTTGGTTTTGGCTTTGGGCCAGACACCCGCCGGGGGGGAGTCGGGCCCAACCCCTCCAATAGCCAGATCCCCGCCTGGTTCCTGCTAATTCCCCGGAACCTGGCGGGAGTCGTCGGCACCGTATCCCCGAGGTTCCGAACACAGAGGACGAGACCGTCCTCTGTGTAGCCGCACCAGCTGTCCCTCCCGCAAATCGGGCAGGGATTGGCGCGGCTCACGCGACGGAGAGGGGGCCGCGTCCAGATGACCCTTCCATTCATGCCACCAACCTCCTTCGCCCCCTGAAAGGGGCCTCTTCTTTGCGCTTCCACAATACCGCTCGCGCCACTCCCAAACCGCTTGATCTGGGGTATTCCTTCCGGCGGGAGGAGTGATTTTTTTGCGTCAAACCCGCAGACAGGCCCGCCTGTTTCTTTTCCTCAGCATCATCCTGGCCGCCATCGCTTTTCTCCTGGGCGCCCAGTTTCTCAGCCAGGCCGAGGCCACAGGCCCCGTGATCGTCGCCGCCAAGGACCTGGCCCCTTACACGGTGCTCACCTCCAGCGACGTCACCGTCGCCCAGTGGCCCGTCAACGCCCTGCCGCCCAACCGTTACAGCCGCCCGGAAGAGGTGGTGGGCAAAACACTTCTCGGGCCTCTCGCCCAGGGACAGGCCATCATGCCGCAAAACCTCGGGGAAACGGCGAGCCAGAAAACCGGGCCTCTCGCGACCGCCCTCACCGAACTTAAGGAGCCTCGCATGAGGGCCCTCACCCTGTCTTTTTCCGCCGCCGACGCCCTCGGCGGCCAAATCCGCCCGGGGGACCGCGTGGACATCATCGCCACCATCCCCTTCGAAAACGAGCCCGTCACCCGGACCATCCTGGAACAGGTGCTGGTCCTTCGCACCAGCGGGGGCGAAGGCGGGTTTCTCGATTCAGGCGGGAACGTACAGATCACTCTCGCCGTACCCGCCGAGGCCGCGCAGTACCTTGTTTTCGCCCAGCAACAGGGAAAGCTGGTCCTTATGCTCAACCCCTATCAGACGGAGATGATCCGCCCGCGCATCGTCAACCCCGAGCGTATGCGCCAGGCCATGGAGACGGAGGTGCCGGTGCGATGAAGCCTGTGATCGTTGCCGAACACGCCCCTTTTTTGGGTACCTTGGCCCAGGAGGCTTTTGCACAGGCTTCGGGAGGCCAGGCGGCCCTTAAAATCGTCGCCATGCCCTCGTCCCTAGACGAAGTGCCATCCCTCATGCAGGCCACCAAGGCGGAAGTGGTGATCCTCGCCCTGGACCTGGAAGGCGACCCTATCGCCATGGCCAAGTTCATCACCCACACCTATCCCCGCACCCTCCTTTTCGCCGTTGCGGCGCCCGACACCCATCCGGACCAGCTTCGCTACGCCCGTGCCCAGGGGTTCCGCGACGTCCTCATCCGGCCCCTTAGCCTGGCCGCCATCCAGCAGGCCATCGAAAAGGCCGAGATGGAGGACCGGCAGCCGAAAGCCGCCGCTTCCTACGGGGCCTACACGCTTCCGCCGACTCCCAGCACCATCAAATCCCGCATGATCGCCGTCTACAGCCCTAAAGGGGGCGTGGGGAAGACGGCCGTCGCCACCAACCTCGCCCTGGCCTACGCCAACAACCCAACGGTAAAGCTCTCCGTCTGCCTCGTGGACCTGGACCTCTCCTGGGGCGATGTGGCCACCGTTCTAGGACTTCCCGCCAGCATCCCCACCATCCTCGATTGGATCCCCCAGGTGGACCGGTTCCAGGGACCGGTCCCGCCGGAAAAAGTCCAGGACCTGGTGGTCCATACCGGTTTCAACGTGGATGTGGTGGCCGCGCCTTTTTCTCCCGGCGATCACCTGCGGTTCCAGGAAAACGGCCAGGAGGACCAGCGGGTCCGCTGGATCCTCGAAAGCCTCAAGCGAGACTACGATGTGGTCATCATCGACCTGGAGCAGCAACTGCGCGACTCCACCATCGTCGCCATTGAAATGGCCCACCGCACCCTCGTGGTCAGCACGCCCGACATCCAGAGCCTAAAAGCCATCTATCGCACCGTCTCCAAGCTCCGGGAAGCCCACGTGGACGTTTCCCGCATGCGCCTTGTCCTTAACCGCATGGGAAGGGGTTCCGATCTCCCCTTCGCCGACGCCGCCGCCATGGCGGACCAGATGGCCCTTCCCGTGATGGCCCAGCTCCCCGAGGATCCTCAGATGCAGCTCAGCATTAACTTGGGCGAGCCCATCGTCCACCGCATGCAAAAGGGCCCCTTCGTCACGGCCCTTCGGCAACTGGCCCACGCGGAAATCCCCGTTTTCGGCCGCGACCGGAAGCGCGCACCTCTCCCGGTGACACCGCCTGTACCCGCCGCCAAGGAGGAAACCAAACCCTTCCTCCGGCGTCTATTCCGCAACCGTTAGGAGGCGATGCCCATGAGCCTTTTCGCGAAGCGCTTGCAGGAAACCCAAACCCAGGGTGCCTCTCCCGGGCAGCCCCAAAGGAAAAAGGACCATTCCTTCGACGAAATCCTGGATCTTGTCCGCGCCAGGGTGCGGGAGATGGAACTGGACGGACGTCTCCTGCAAAAACCCACGCCTGAAACGCGCCAGGCCCTGGAGACGGTGATCCGTCAGACCCTGGCGGACCACCAGATCTCGATTCCCCTTCTCGAAGCCGAAACTTTCTACCAAAGGGTGCTTTCCGCCCTGGTGGGCTTCGGAAGACTCCAGCCTCTCCTCGACGACCCGGAAGTCACCGAGGTCATGGTGAACGGCCCCGGGTTTCCTGTCTGGATCGAGCGGGAGGGCCGCCTCTGGACCACGGACGTGCAGCTTTCCGAACAGGAGATCCTCCTTCTCATCGACCGCATCGTCCAGCCCATCAACCGCCGCGTCGATCAATTCAACCCTTATGTGGACGCGCGCCTTCCTGACGGAAGCCGGGTGAACATCGCCGTGCCGCCCATCGCCATCAAGGGGCCCTACATCACCATCAGAAAATTCCGCCAGGCCCTCACCATGGATAAGCTGATCCGGTTCGGAAGCCTCCCGGAGGACGTGGTACCTTTCCTCGCCTCCGCCGTCGAGGCCCGCCTTTCCATCCTCGTCTCCGGGGGCACCGGGTCGGGGAAAACCAGTTTCCTCAACGCCCTTGCGGCTTTCATCCCCCCCGACGAGAGGATCATCACCATCGAGGACGCGGCGGAGCTCCAGCTGCAGCAGCCCCACGTCGTCCCCTTCGAAGCCAAAATGGCCAACATCCAGGGGATGGGCGAGGTCACCATCCGCGATCTCGTCCGAAACGCCCTCCGTATGCGTCCCGACCGTATCGTGGTGGGCGAAGTGCGAGGGAAAGAGGCCCTGGACCTTATCAAGGCCCTCAACACCGGCCATGAGGGAAGCCTTGGGACTATCCACGCCAATTCACCCGCCGATACCGTCTCCCGCCTCGAAACCCTCGCCATGGAGGCGGGTGAGGCCCTCACGTCCCAGGTTCTCCGGGACCAGATCTTCGGCGGCGTCCACATGATCATTTTCCTCAAGCGTTTCCCCGACGGTCGGCGGCGGGTCACCCAGATCACGGAAATCGCCGCCATCAAAGACGGACAGATCCAGCTGGCGGACATCTACCGGTACCGCCACGAAATCGACCGGCTGGAACGCACGGACCACATCCCGAGCCGCCTCATCGCCCTGGCGGAATCCTTCGGAAAGGAGCTGAGGCTTTGAAAACCCTCTTCCTCTTCACCGTCTTCCTCGCGCCCTTCTTCTTCGTCCTCGGCCTGGGCCGCCTGATGGAACTCCGGCAAAAGCAGCGCATGGCCAAAATCACGGGCCTGGAGGACGACTCCGCGCCAGAACCCTACTTTCCCTGGCTTGTGCACTACTTTGACCGCCTGCAAAGCCAGACGGAGGCCGCTGGCATCCCCACCGAGCGTGCGCGGTTGCAGTTTATCACCGTCGCGGGTGGGGTTCTGGGATTCCTCTTGCTTTACGTGGCCACGCGGCACTGGGCCCTCGCCATCCCGGGAACGGCCCTGGGACTTGTCGCCCCGCCCCTTTACCTGAGGCGCCTCGTCACCCAGCGCGCGGAAAAATTCGAGGCCCAGCTGGAAAGGGCCATCGCCCACATCGTCAACGCCCTCCGCGCGGGCCAGAGCATGGCCAACGCCATCCAGGAGGCCGCCAACCGCGCCGCCGACCCCCTGGCCTACGAATTCCACCGCGTCCACCAGGACCTGATGCTGGGAACCCCCCTCATCGCCGCCCTCGAAAAGCTCCAGCGCCGCGTGCGGTCCACCGACTACGACCTTTTCGTCGCCACCGTCTCTCTCCAGCACACCACCGGCGGCGATATGATCCCCATGCTGCAAACCATCGCCGAAACCATCCGCCAGCGCCAGCAGGCCAAGTCCAAGGTCGAGGCCCTTACCGCGCCAGGGCGCCTCAGCGCCGGTCTTGTGCTGGTGGTACCCCTTATCCTTATCGGCGTCCTCTACGTCTTCACGCCCGACTTTTTCGCCGTGTACCTCCGGCCGGGCTTCGGACAAACGCTTCTTTTCATCGCCGCCGCTACCATCGCGGTAGGCTTCTTCTGGATCCGCAGGATCACCGACATCCGCTTGGAGTGAACAAGGGGGGATCGCCGTGGTTTACGCCGTCTCTTTTCTTCTGGCCCTTTCCGTTCTCCTTCTGGGCTACGCCGCCTACGTCTGGACCACCAGCCCCAGCGTGACCTACGAACGCTGGAACCGTGAGGTGGGTCTCGCCAGCTGGACACCCGAAGATCTGGACGTCCTCGCCCGAAAGAAGAGCGCGCCGCGAGGACTTCGCCGGGTCATCCTCTGGATCCGAAGAGCGATCCGGTTCCGCCAGGAAGACCTGTCGGTTTTCCGCCGCCTCCTTGAGCAGGTCGATGCCCGCCAGTACCAGGCGGAAGACTGGGCCGCCTTCCGCTACCTCGCGGCGGCTGGCCTGCCCCTCTTCCTCTGGTTCTTCACCGGCTTTTCCTTGAACTCCGCCGCCCTTCTCATGCTCGTCCTCGCCGCCTGGCTCGGCTGGCGCCTCCCCCTTCTCATCCTCCAGCGGCAGGCCAAGGCGAGGATCGCCCGGATGAACCGCGATCTCATGGACTTTCTCGACCTTCTCGGCATCGCCTCCCAGTCCTTCGCCAACATCGTCTCCGCCATGGAATTCGCGGCGCAGAAAAAACCCGGCGAGCTTTCCAAGGTCATGATGGATCTTGTGCGCCGCATCCAGCTGGGAGAACCCCTGGAGGACGCCTTCCTCCGCACGGCGGAACTCTACGAAAGCGAGGATCTCTCGACGTTCCTCGGTTCGGTGGTGCAGGGCATCCGGCTGGGTACGCCTATCAACGACATCCTGCGCCACCAGTCGGAAAACCTCCGCATCCGCCGTCTCCACCGGGTAGAGGAGGCCGCCGGGAAAACCTCGGTGAAGATCATCCTCCCTCTGGTGTTCGGAATCTTTCTTCCCATGCTCCTGGTGGTCGGCTATCCCATTCTGGGCCAGTTCACAAAGCTTCTCGGAAACTAGCAGGCGGAAGTCACTCCCGGTCACCCTCGTTAACGGTATAGTGTCGCTGGTGGCAACACCGTCAACCTTCGAGGAAAGGAGGTAGCGTTCCGATGTTCATGGTTTTCAAGACCTGGCTCGCCGCGTTTCTCGTGGACCGTGGCCTGAAGGCCGAGAAAGCCCAGTCCCTCGCGGAATACGCCCTCATCGTGGCGCTCATCGCGGTGGCGGCCATCGTGGTCCTCAGGAACCTTGGCGGAGCCATCGGAGCGAAGTTTGACGAGATCCTGAAAGCACTGACCGACGCGAAACCATAACCGTAACAGCGACGCCCCGATGTCCTCGGTACCGAAGACAAGGAGGGGTAGGGCCGCCGCCCCTCCTCGTTGCTGAAGAGAAGGAGGGATGGTCTTTTGAAGCGCTTGCGTGCCCAGGCTATGGTGGAGACGGTGCTTGTGATGCCCATCCTCCTCACCATCGTCTTCACGATCCTGGTGGGCGGGCTTCTCATGACCCAGAAGTACGCCGTTACGGTAGCCGCGAGGGAAGGCGCACGGATTTGCGCCCTCCAGCAGGATGTTTTGAAAGCTCAAGACGCAGCCCGGTCCGTCCTCCAGACCTACGGCCTTTCCCCCAGTCAGGCCATCCTCGGCAGCTGCCAAATCGACTCCACCCGCTCCACACCGTATGCCGTGTTCACCGTTAGCTACCGCACCGAGACCATTGTCCCCGCCTTCGTTTTCGGCGGCACGCAAAACCAGTTGACGCTCACTTCCACCGGCCGGTTTTTAAAGGAGCGCTGAGGAGCATGCGCAAAGAGCGCGCCCAGGCTGTCGTTTTTATCGCCGTCGCCCTCATGGCCCTCATCCTGCTGACGGTCTTCGTCCTCGTCATCGGCTCCTACGCCATCGCGTCGGAGGAAGCGCAATCCTGGACCGACGCGGCCGTCACCGGCGTCTTCTACGATCCGCAAAGCATCCAAATCCAGTACCGCTACTGGGACTATACCACCCAAACGGTTTATCGCGACCCCCAAGATCACTACAAATCCTGCGACCCGCGAACCCAAAGCTGTGTTCAATTGGTTCTCCGCAAAAAGACCAACCAATGCACGCTGACGGCCCCCTATCAGGACACCCAGGACTTCTACGCACCCGACTCCGACCTCGTCGATCCCGACCCATGCGGCGCGGATGTCTTCATCGACACCCAGGTGGCCAACACGCGCATGCAAACCACTTTGACGGACACCTGGCAGCTATCGAAGGCGGAGGAGCGCGGCTTTGAGGCACCTAGGCTCACCGCGCCCCCAGACTACGCCTGCATGGTGGAAAGGAAAGGCCAAACATGGCTCGCAACCATCAAGGTGAGCATCAGGGCCCTCGTCCCCCTCAACCTCGCCGGTTCGGAGCTCCTCGGCCAAAAGGGTCCCGTTCAGGTAACCCGCAAGGCCTCCAGCGACACGGAACTCACGCTGCCGGGGACGATTCAGAACGGGCAGCTAAAGGTCTTCAAAATTCCTGATCAACATCAACAGCTTTGCACTAACTAGCCGAACGTTGGTTATGCTAAGGAAAGGAGGGTGATTCCTCATGAAGCGTTTCCTCGCTTTCGGGTTGGTGGTCGGCATGATTCTTCTCGTCCTGGCCGTAGGCTGGGTATGGGTCGTAGCTTTGGAGGACCCCTCAGAAGTTATGGCGAACCCTCCGACGAAGTCCCCTATCGCGGATCCACAAACCCAGAGTCTCGCTGGGTACCAGCAGGACTTTGAGGGGATGCTCGGCTGGTTCTCGGGGGATTCCGGAACTTCTGGGGCCCCGTCGCCGCAAGGATCAACCCGAAAGACGAAGGAGACTCCAAAGAACCCGCCTTCTCCGTCGTCCAATGCTCCTTCCTCCAAGAAAGACACCTCTGCGCCGAATGAAGTGGAGGACGAAAAGAAGACCAGTGACACGTCTCAAATACCGCTTGGGGATCTCTACAACAAAGCATTCACCCAGCTTCCTAAGGCCGTCCAAGGGAAGTACGTAACTGTGGAGTATGGGCAAGGGCAGGTCATTCCAATGGATGTAGGTCCCGAAGAACAATCTTCGTATGCGATCCCCGTGGAAGACTTCCTCGCCATGACCGAGGACGAACGGGAAAAGGCCCTCAAGGATCTGC
>JAHHQG010000029.1 GCA_018729555.1 Clostridiales bacterium
GTTATGGGTTCAGGGATGCAGACACCTATATCCGCAAGATGCTTTTGGGCCTCCTGGAAGGGGATCATGGGGTACAGGTCCACGCTCTGTCGCACCGGTATGCGGGGGCTTTGGCCCGTCCTCGTGGCGGTGTCCCTCGCCTCCTTTGCTGATCGCCTGCTGATCTTCGTCCTGTCCTTGCTGGTGTACGAGGAGACCCGTTCCGTGCCAGCCCTAGGACTGGTACTCCTCCTTCAGGCCCTCCCCGTTCTCCTCTCCGGTATGCTTGCTGCCCTGTTTGCTCCCGTAGGGAACAGTCGCTGGCTCCTGCCGGTCCTCTATACCGGACAGGGATTACTGGCCGCCGTTCTTTTCCTGTGGCCGGCACCGAGCACCGTTTACCCTTTCACGTTCTTACAATCCCTTGCCGCGCGGGTGGCGGCCCTGGTAGTGCTGGCCTGGTTGCCGGAATGGGTGGGAAGGGATCGGCTGGTCGCCGCCAACGCCTGGCTGGCGGCCGCCATGCGCACGATGCAGATCGTGGCTCCGGGCCTTGCAGGGGCCCTTCTGGTAGCTGCCGGCATGCGGTACGGCCTGGCGGCCAGCGCCCTTGCCTTCCTGCTGGCCGGTCTAACGATCGCTTGCGGGTGGCCAGAAGGCGGCGGCCGGGCGACCGGTCTTTTCGCCGGGCATCCGGTCTCCCAGGCAACGGCTGGCAGACAGGCTACTCCTCCTGCGACCACCACGGGCGGCACCTCCTGGACGGACCTGGCGTTGTTGCTTGCCTGTTCGCTCCTGTACGGAGGAGCGATCGGGATCCATAACGTCCTTTTCATCCCGGTCGTGCAGGATGAGATGGGATACGGCCCGGGGATGATCGGGATCCTCATGACCGCCATGGGGCTCGGCATGGCGGCAGGCGCGGCGGCCATGGGGGCTTGGGCCCGCCGGCTTCCAGTTATCCTTCTTCCCGGCTCCCTGGCCGCCCTCGCCGCCTGGCTGTGGCTCTTTTCTGAAGCCCGGTCCCCCGGGCCGGCCCTTTTCGTCCGCTTTGCCATGGGCGTGGCTCACGCCGGCTTCGGTCTTGTGATGGTGGTTTCCCTCCAGCGGATGACGGAAACGGTAGGCGGGCGGGGTCGGCTGCTGGCGATCCAGAAGGTGGCTGAGGATGGCGGCCTCCTGGCCGGCCTCGCCCTGGGCAGCGTGGTGGCACCGGTTCTGGGACTGGTGCCGACGTTTCGCCTGGCGGCAGCCCCCGCCTTGCTGGCCGTCTTGGTGGCGGTGGCGTGGGGGGCCAGGGTGCGCGCCCCGGCACCGTCCGGGCTTTGAGGGAGGGCCCCCACCTGTCACCGGGCCGCGAAGAAATCACCGCTCATCGTTACGCCATGTGCCGCCTTTTCCCAGAAGGCCAGCCAAGGAAGGGTGCAGCAGCGATGGAAAGCGAATCCCAGCCCCTTGGGTGCTCATGGGGAGTGAGCCATGAGGAAGGGGAGAAGGTGAGGGACGTGGGATCAACGTTGCCAAGGCTCCAGCTTCCCTAGCTCCCGGACCTTGGGCCGCCCGACCTTCAGGGAGACAAAGAACCGGCTGTCGCGGCAAGTGTTCTGTGTAGCGGTCTCTGTAGGGGGGCATAGCGGTCCTGAAGCATCCGCTCAAGGTCTGGCTGAACACCGGCGAATCCCTTCAGCCGCCGCTCCTCCCGCCTTTCCTCCTGCCGCTGGGGATCCAAATACGGGAGCTCGTAGACGGCCGTTCGTTGGGAGACCAGTGGTCCTTCAGCTTCGTCCCACGCCGCGCCTCGCGGATGGACCTCACCAAGAGATTCGTACTCCTCAGATAAGGCCCCAAAGCCTTAGGTTACCCGTAGAACCGCGGGAACGCTCCCGAGTCCCCCCACCACAAGCCCACCACCCGCCGGTACCGGCTACCCCAATTAGCCCTCAGGCTGCCACCGCCAAGCCCTCGGACAGTCGCCTTCGGCGGCGCCCGCGATCCTGTCAAGGGTGCCGTCAGGCAGGGCCGAAACCCCTTGCCCAGGACAGGCGGCGCCGCCAGACAGAATGGGGGCCAGGCTCGGCGGTGCCTCCCTTACACGGGCGTTCCATCACTCGGGGGAGTCGCGCCGTAGGACATGAGCAGCCCTGCCCGCTCCTTCTTCCGCAATCGGTAGGACTTGCCGCGGATGTTGACGACCATCGGGTGGTGAGGCAGCCGGTCCAGAACGGCCCTGGCGATGACCGTGTCGCCGAAGATCTGGCCCCAGCCGCCAATCCTGATGCGGCCTTTTCCCTTATGGGGCTGGTGGCGCTTTCAGGGGGCCTCCAATTGAGGGCCCTTGCGCCCCATCCCCAAGGGACCGAATGGACCGGGGGCCGGGGGCCCGATGGGGTAAGGCCACGATGGACTTTCAGGGACGCGTTTCACCCCTTTCCTTTAGCCCTTTGGCAGGCATAAGGAGGGCCAGGGTACCCTACGAGGGCATACCTCCCTTTTCCTACGCTGGAATTGCAAAACCGGTACGCAAAGGGAGGCGAGGATCATGGCCTGGCAGGACGTCAAAGCAGGCATCGGCGCGATTCTCCGGATCTGGTTGGGGTTCCAGTGGCTGATGGCGGGCGTGGGGAAGGTAGGCAACCCGGTCTGGACGGGGGACCAGGCGGGAGCGGCGGTGACGGGGTTCTTGCAGGGGGCGCTGCAAAAGACGGGAGGCCCCCACCCTGACGTCCAGTGGTGGTACGCCTGGTTTGTGGAGCATGTGGCCCTTCCCAACGCCAAGGTCTTCTCTTACCTGGTCGCCTATGGGGAGGTTCTGGTGGGCATCGGATTGATCCTCGGCGCCTTTACCACGGCGGCTCTTCTGGCCGGTGCCCTCATGAACCTGAACTTCCTCCTGGCAGGCGCCGTGAGCACCAACCCCATCTGGCTGACGGTGGCGGTGGTCCTCCTCTTCCTCGGCAACAGCGGCCGCTTCGGAGTGGATGGTCTCTACCGGATGTACCGGGACCGCCGGAAGCCGGTCCCCTTCATCCCCGACGATCGGGGCCGGGAAGTGGCTTGACCTTCGAGGGAAGAGCCGGGCTTTTCCGAAGGGGAAGGCCCGGCTTTCTTCTGCCATGATGGAAGGGTAGAGGGGGATGGGGTGGCTCGAAAGTTTCGGTTTGACGCCCGCACCCGGACGGAGATCATCCTCCGCTATCTCGGCGGGGGGTTCGTGGCCTTTTTGGCCCTCCTCTTCTGGCTGGCGGTGGACCCTCGCGCCTGGGAGTCGGGGGGCCTTAGGACGTACGCCCTTTTGCACCTGGATGTCCTCGGATGGATCACCACGGTGATGCTGGGGGTCTACCTCAACCTCCTTCCCGTCACTCTTCCCCGCACCCGCGTCAACCCCCGCTTGGCCGAGGTGGCCTTTTGGCCTTATGGGCTCGGGGTGATTCTCCTCATCCTTGGGTTTGGGACCGGCCGAGGGGAGCTTCTCCTCGGGGGCGGCATCCTTTTACCCCTGGTCCTCTTGATCCTGAGCCTCCATCTGGTGTGGGGGGTGTGGCCGGCGGCGTCGGAGATGCTGCGAAACCCCACGGCCTTGAGCTACCTCCTGGCCCCCCTCTCCTTGGGACTCGCCGCCATCCTGGGGGGCCTCATGGCCCTTTCCCTAGGTGGGGTCCTTTCCCCTTCCGCCTTGACCCTGGCGCCCTTCCACCTCCTCTTGGCCCTCGGGGGCTGGCTTGTCCTGACGGTCATGGGGAGCGCCTACCGGCTGGTGCCCTTCTTTTTTGCCACGCCTACTCCTCGAGATGAGGCATCCTTCGGCAGTCTCCCCGTCCTTTTGTGGGCGGCCGGCCTTTTGGCCAGCGGCCTGGGATGGGGGTGGGGACGAAGTCTTCTCCTTTCCCTGGGGGCTCTTCTCTTCGCCTGGGATATGGTCCGCATGATGGCCCACGGCCAGCACCGAAAGCGAGAACCGGTGCAGATCCTAACACAGGTGAGTTTTCTTCTCTTTCTGGTGGCAGCCCTCCTCTGGTCCCTCGGCCGGAGCCTGGCGGTTTCACCCTGGCCGTGGATGGGGGCTGCCCTTTACCTCGCCCTGTTTCTTGCCCCCAGCCTTTTGATCTTCGCCCAGCTCTCCCGAATCCTGGTCTTCTTGACGGCCCTGGATCTCCTGCAGCGAAAGGGGATCCGCACCCATCGCCACTGGAATCTCTCCCGGCCGCGCCCTGCCTTGGGAGGTGGGCTCCTTTGGGTGGCCGGGGGCTTGGGGGTGGCCTTGGGAGGGGTTCTCCCTCCCTGGGGTCCTTGGGTCGGCGCTGGGTTGCAGCTTTTGGGGGGGCTTCTTCTTTTGGGGAGCCTTTGGCCTTCCCTTTGGGCTAGGCGCCTTCTCCGGGATGGAGGTTAGGGTAGGGAAAAGCCTTATCTCCCGTTGAGGGAGCCGTACCTGCCTGGATCATGAGGGAATGGCGTCGGAACTCCCGAGGCGAAGTGAGGCCGCAGGGAGGCATCCAGGTGCTGGCGGAGTTAGGGGCCGGCGGCTTCGAAAAAACAGCGGATGGGCCTGAAGAGGGGGGGGTCGCGGAGAACGGGGTGCTGGATCTGGCGGCGATCAAAGATGTAGAGGTAAAGGGCCATGAGGGTGCCGCAAACCCGGCACCGCGAAGAGGCCTGCGGCGGCTATGGGGGTTAACCCCAATGCGGGTACGGGAGCCACCTCCCTTGGGGCGTATTCGTACAGGAAGGAGGCTTTTCCTTTCTCCCGCTACCCGTGGTAAGGTGAGCCGGGAGGTTTCATCGGTGCTGGGTTTGGACTATTACCGGGTATGGGATCTTTTTACACCTGAGGAACGGATGGCCCAGGAGGAAGCCCGCCGCTTCCTGGAGCGGGAAGCAGCTCCCCACATCGCGTCCTGGTGGGAAGAAGGCACCTTTCCCCGTCAGCTGATCCCCCGGTTTGGCGAGATGGGGTTTCTGGGGGCTTCTCTTCCCGAGGCATACGGGGGTGCCGGCCTTTCTTCGGCCGGGTACGGCCTTTTGATGTATGAGCTGGAGCGCATCGATTCGGGGCTGCGGAGCTTTGCCAGCGTGCAGAGCTCCCTTGTCATGTACCCCATCTTTCGCTACGGATCGGAGGAGCAGCGGCAGCGCTTTTTGCCCCCTTTGAGCCGCGGCGAGATGGTGGGCTGCTTTGGCCTGACGGAGCCCGACGGCGGGTCCGATCCCGGGTCCATGAGGACGGTGGCCCGCCGGGAGGGGTCGGGCTGGCGCATCACGGGGCGAAAGATGTGGATCACCAACGGGAACCTGGCCCACATCGCTGTGGTGTGGGCGAAGGATGAAGAAGGCATCATCCGGGGGTTTATCGTCCCCACCGACCGGCCCGGCTTTACGGCGAGGGAAGTGAAGCACAAGATGAGCCTCCGGGCTTCCGTCACCTCGGAGCTCATCCTGGAGGAAGTCTTCGTGGAAGATGACCTCCGCCTTCCCGAGGCCAGGGGCCTGGGGGCGCCTTTGAGCTGCCTCACCCAGGCCCGCTACGGCATCGCCTGGGGGGCGGCCGGGGCTCTGGAGGCCGTCTTCCAGGAGGCATTGGAGTTTTCGCGCCACCGCATCACCTTCGGCCGGCCCATCGCCGCCCGCCAGCTGGTGCAGGAAAAGCTGGTGCAGATGGTGGAGGATCACACGTCTTCGCTCCTTCGGGCCTGGCGCTTGGCCCAGCTGAAAGACGCGGGGACCCTCAGCTATCCCCAGGTGTCCTTGGCCAAAAGAGCCAACGTCCGCGCTGCCCTGAAGGCTGCCCGGGTGGCCCGGGAGATCCTGGGGGGGAGCGGCATCACCTTGGAGTACCGCTCCATCCGCCACATGCTGAACCTGGAGACGGTGGACACCTACGAGGGGACCTACGACATCCACACCCTCATCGTGGGGCGGGACGTCACAGGGGAAAGCGCCTTTTGAGTCGCTCTTGACTGGGAACTCCTTCTCCGTGTATGGTCTCACCGGAAGGCCAGCGGACCGACCAAGAAGAAGTTCCCGCTTCTCACCTGGGGGCGCCTGGAGCTGCTACCCAGGTCAGGTACCGTCAGGGGCCGGCACCCAGGGCGGGTGCGTCCTCAAAGGTGGCCGGGCGGGATCTCCGCTCGGCTCTTTCGTTTAACGGGAGGTGTGGCCGAATCAGCCGCGATCAGCGAATCAATGAGCAGATCCGAGCCCGAGAAGTGAGGCTCATCGATGAAAAGGGAGAGCAGCTGGGCATCATACCCCTGGCCGAAGCTCTGCGCATCGCCAGGGAGCGGGGGCTTGATCTGGTGGAGGTGGCGTCCCAGGCGCAGCCGGTGGTATGCCGCCTCATGGACTACGGCCGCTACAAGTACGAGATGGCCAAGAGGGAGCGGGAGGCCCGGCGCCACCAGAAGATCCAGGAGATCAAAGAGGTCAAGCTGCGGGTGAACATCGACGATCACGACTTTGAGGTCAAGGCTCGGAATGCCATGCGATTCCTGAAGGACGGCGACAAGGTGAAGGCCACCATCATGTTCCGGGGCCGGGAGATCACCCATCCCGAGCTGGGGCTGCGGGTGCTGGAGCGCCTGACGGAGTATGTGCAAGAGGTGGGCCAGGTGGAGCAGCCCCCGCGGGTGGAAGGGCGCAACATGGTGATGATGCTGGCGCCCAAGGCCCAGAAGGGGTCCTCCGGGTCGCGCTCCAAGCCGGCCGAGGCGCAAGGGGGGTAACGAGATGCCAAAGATGAAGACCCATAAGGCGACGGCCAAACGCTTCAAGCGGACGGGGTCCGGGAAATGGGTGCGCAACCGGGCCAACCGGATCCACCGCCACAACAAGACGAAGCGGGCCAAGAGGGAACTGGACAAGAAGATCGTGGTGTCGCCCGCCGACCGGAAGCGGGTGGAGCGGCTGCTGCCGTATCACTGAGGAGGTTGACACGCTATGGCACGGGTGAAGCGGGGCTTTGTGGCCCGGCGCCGCCGCAAGAAGATCCTCAAGCTGGCCAAGGGGTATTGGGGGGCGAAACACCGCCTGTACCGGGTGGCCCGGGAGCAGGTGCTCCATTCCCTGAGCTACGCCTACCGGGACCGGAAAGCCCGCAAACGGGATTTCCGCCGCCTCTGGATCGCCCGCATCAATGCGGCGGCGCGGTTGAACGGCCTATCCTACAGCCGGTTCATGCAGGGCCTGAAGAAGGCCGGGGTGGCCATCAACCGAAAGATGCTGGCGGATCTGGCGGTGCGGGATGAAAAGGCCTTTGCCCAGCTGGTGGAAAAGGCGAAGGCTGCCCTCTGAGGTACGCGAGGAAGAGGGTCGTACAAAGGAGAGGGGCCGCCCGGCGGCCCCTCTCCTTTGCTTTGCTGCATGCTTTAAGCTTCTCAGGCCCCCGTGACGTGAAAGCCTCCGTCCACGTAGAGGACTTCCCCCGTGATCCCGCGGCTCATGGGGCTCAGGAGGAAGAGGGCCGCCTGGCCCAGCTCTTCCGGCTCGGTGTTTTTCTTCAAAGGGGAGCGCTCCCGGTAGAGGCGGAGGGAGTCGGTGAACCCGGGGACTCCCCGGGCCGCCAGGGTGTTGATGGGCCCGGCGGAAAGGGCGTTCACCCGGATGCCCCGTTCCCCCAGGTCGGCGGCCAGGTAGCGGACGGCCGCCTCCAGGGCCGCCTTCGCCACCCCCATGACGCCGTAGCCGGGCATCACCTGCTGGGAACCGTGGTAGGTGAGGGTGAGGATGGAGGTGCCGGGGCGGAAGAGGTGACTTCCGTACCGGCAGAGGCCGATGAGGGAGTAGGCGGAGATGTCCAGGGCCACCTGGAAACCCTCGCGGGGGATCTGGTGGAAGGGAGAGGCCAGGGCTTCCCGGGGGGCATAGGCGACGGAGTGGACGAGGAAATCGATCGCCCCCAGGTCCTTTTGCACCTGGGCGAAAAGGGCCTGGAGATCGTCATCCCGGCTGACATCGCAGGGGTAGAGGTGCCGGATGGGGGTCCCTTCCGAGAGCTTCTTCACCCGGTCGGCCACCCGCTCCCCTTCGTAGGTGAGGGCGACCTCCGCCCCCGCCTCTAAGAGGGCCTCGGTGATGGCCCAGGCGATGCTGTGGCGGTTGGCCACCCCCAACACGATCCCTTTCTTTCCTTCCATGAGCTTGGCGGTCATGCATCCCATCCCATCTTTGTAGTCTTTCGCAAAGGGTTCCTTCGACCCCGGCGGACCATCCTCCTTCCCTGCACCCCCCGGGGCCGCCTTTGCTAACATAATCACCAGCGGTCCTCGTTGGAAAGGAGCATACCTCCTTGCTGGATCTCGCCATCGTGGGCGCCGGCCCCAGCGGCCTTTCCGTTGGCCTGGCGGCCCAGAAAAAAGGGCTTTCCTATGTGATTTTCGACAAAGGGGGGGTGGTGGAGGGGCTGCGGAGGGTGCCCCTCCACATGACCTTCAGCAGCACCGCCGATCGGCTGGAGCTGGAGGGGTTTCCCTTCCTCACCCATGGGCCCCGGCCTACCCGCCAGGAGATCCTGAACTATTACCGCACGGTGGCCGAGAGGGCCGGCCTGCAGCTGGCCCTCTACCGGAAGGTCCTGGCCATCCACCGGGAGGGAGAAGGCTTTCTTCTGAAGGTCAAAGGGACCCTCAGCGGGAAGGAAGAAGAGGCCCGCGCTCGCGGGGTGGTGGTGGCCACCGGCTATTTCGATCACCCCAGGTTCCTAGGGGTCCCGGGGGAAGATCTTCCCAAGGTGAGCCACTACTTCACCGAGGGCCATCCCTTCTTCGGCCTGGAGGTGGCGGTGGTGGGGGGCCAGAACTCCGCGGCGGAGGCAGCCCTGGAGCTCTTCCGGGCGGGGGCGCGGGTGACCCTCATCCATCGGGGTGAGGGTCTCTCCCCCAAGGTGAAACCTTGGGTTCGGCCCGATGTGGAGAGCCGCATCGAAAAGGGAGATATCCGGGCGTACTTTGGCACCCGGGTGAAGGCCATCGAGCCGGAACGGCTCCTTTTGGTCCAGGAGGGGAAGGAATTTTCCATCCCCAACGACTACGTCTTTGCCTTGACGGGTTACTGGGCGGAGGCCCCCCTTCTCCAGGACCTGGGGGTGCCCCGGGATCCCCTGACGGGGATCCCGGCCCATGATCCCGAGACCCTCGCCACCCCCATCCCGGGCGTCTACGTGGCGGGGGTGGTGGCGGCCGGGTACGATGCCAACAAGATTTTCATCGAGACCAGCCGCTATCATGGGGAAAAGATTGTGGCCCATTTCGTCAAGGAACGGGGAGGTTTGGCGTGGACGAGGATTTAACCCTTCTGGAAAAAGAAGCCCTTCAGGAAGTGGCGGCGGCGGAGACGGAAGAAGAGCTGGAAGACGTGAGGGTGCGCTGGCTGGGGAGGAAAGGCCGCCTGACGGGAGTCCTTCGGAGCCTGGCGGAGCTACCGGCGCCCCTGCGGAAGTCCATGGGGCAGAAGGCCAACGACCTGAAGCGCCTCCTAGAGGGGGAGCTGGAGCGGCGGCGCCAGGAAGTGAGGCGCCAGCGGGAGCGGGAGAAGATGGCCCGGGAAAGGGTGGATGTGACCCTTCCCGGGGTGCCCTTGCGGCTAGGGCATCGCCATCCCCTCCTCCTGGTCCTGGAGGAGATCGAGGCCATCTTTCGGAGCATGGGGTTTGAAGTGGCCCACGGCCCCGAGGTGGAGACCGACCTCTACAACTTCGCCCTTTTGAACATCCCCGAGGGCCATCCCGCCCGGGACATGCAGGATACCTTTTACGTGGAAGACGGCCGCTGGCTCCTGCGCACCCAAACCTCCCCCGTCCAGGTGCGCTTCATGCAATCGCGGGCGCCGCAGCTCCCCGTGCGGATGATCGCCCCCGGGAGGGTCTACCGGCGGGACGACGACGCCACCCATTCCCCCATGTTCCACCAGGTGGAGGGCCTGGTGGTGGACGAGGGGATCCACTTCGGGCACCTTCGCTGGACCCTCGAGGAATTTGCCCGCCGGATGCTGGGGGAGAAGACGAAGATCCGCCTACGGCCCTCGTACTTCCCCTTCACCGAGCCCAGCGCCGAGGTGGATGCCACCTGCTCCGTCTGCGGGGGGAAGGGTTGCGCCACCTGCAAGGGTACCGGCTGGCTGGAGATTTTGGGGGCGGGGATGGTCCACCCGGTGGTTCTCCAGAACGGCGGCTATGACCCCGAGAAGGTGTCGGGCTTTGCCTTTGGCCTGGGGGTGGAGCGGATCACCATGATCAAGTACGGCATCGAGGATCTCCGCCTCTTCTTCCAAAACGATCCCCGCTTCGTGGGGCAATTTTAGGAGGGCTGCCATGCGGGTATCCTTGCGCTGGCTGAAGGAGTTTGTCCCCATCGAGATGGAGCCGGAGGAGCTGGCGGAGGGTTTGAGCTCCATCGGCCTGGAGGTGGCGGCCATCCACCGCCCGTGGGAGAAGGCCCGGGGCCTCTGGGTGGGACGGGCCCTCTCCGTCCGGCGCCATGAGGGCGCCGACCGCCTCTTCGTCGTGGAGGTGGACTGGGGCCGGCCGGAGCCAGCCCAGGTGGTGACGGCGGCCACCAACGTGGTGGAGGGGATGCTGGTCCCTTATGCGCCCCCGGGGTCCCGCCTTCCCGACGGCCGGGAGCTCAAGGAAGCAGTCTTGAGGGGCGTCGCCTCCCAGGGGATGCTCCTTTCCGCCGATGAGGTGGCCCTGGGGACGGATCACGAGGGGATCATGGTCCTTTCTGCGGAAGAGGGATGGAAGCCCGGGGATCCCTTCGACCTGGAGTGGGATGATGCCATCCTGGAGCTGGAGCTCACCCCCAACTACCAGGTCCACGCCCAGAGCGTGGTGGGGGTGGCGCGGGAGGTGGCGGCCCTCTACCGCCTGCCCCTTAGGATCCCTCCCCTCCCGGAGCCCCGGGGTCCCAAGGAGCCTCCCGCCTCGGTTCCGAGGGTGGAGGTCTTCGTGGAAGATCCTGAAGGGGCGCCCCGGTACATCATCTGGTACGTGGAGGGGCTCCGGGTGGGTCCTTCCCCCCTCTGGATGCAAAGGCGCCTTTTGGCGGCGGGGATGCGGCCCATCTCCAACGTGGTGGATATCAGCAACTACCTCATGCTGGAGTGGGGCCAGCCCCTCCACATGTTCGATCTGGAAAGGGTCCGGGGCGGCCGCATCGGCGTTCGGAGCGCCCGGCAGGGGGAGGAGCTCATCACCCTGGACGGGCAGAAACGAAAGCTTCGCCCCGGCGATATGGTCATCGCCGACGGGGAAGGGCCCGTGGGCCTGGCAGGGATCATGGGGGGCGAGAATTCGGAAGTGCGCCCCGAGACCCGGGCGGTTCTTCTGGAAGCGGCCCAGTTTAACCCCGCCTGGATCCGGCGGACGGCCAGGCGTTTGGGGCTCGATACCGATGCCTCCCGCCGCTTCGGAAGGGGCATCGATCCCGTGGTCCTTCCGGAGGTGGCCCAACGGGCCGTGGCGTGGCTGCAGCACCTGGCGGGAGGGCGGCCGGGGGTGCTCTTGGGGGATGTGCAAAAGGAACCTTACCGGCCCCGCCGGTTGCCCTACCGGCCCCAGGCCATCGCCCGCTCCTTGGGCATGGATCTTCCGGAAAAGGAGATCCGGGACATCCTGGAGCGCCTCCACTTCAAGGTCCTGGAGGGGGAGGTGGAGGTGCCGCCTTTCCGCGGTGATGTGGAGCTCCCCGTAGACCTGGTGGAAGAAGTGGCCCGCCTCTACGGTTATAACGCCATCCCGCCGGCTCCCTTGAAGGGTGAACCGGCCCATCAGGACTTGGGGCCGGTGCGGCAGTGGGAACGGGTGCGGGAAGCCCTTCTCTCCGCCGGTCTCATGGAAGCCGTCACCTACTCCTTCCACAGCCGCCGCCTCCTGGAGCGCCTCCGCCTCGAGGAAGGCGACCCCCGGCAAGGGGTCCTTCGCATCCGCAATCCCTTGAGCGACAGCCAGGAGATCCTGCGGCCCCTCCTCTGGCCTTCCCTGCTGGAGCTCCTTTCCCAAAACCAGCGAAAAGGCCTTCGGGGAGGGGGCTACTTCGAGCGGGCGAGGGTCTATGGCATGGGCCCCGAGAAGGAGCCGGAAGAAAAGATGCACCTGGCTTTTGTGGCCCAGGGCGGCGAGGTCCCCGTCTCCTGGTGGGACCCCAAACCCCGGCCCTGGAGCTTCTTTCATGGAAAAGGCCTCTTCCAGGCTATCTGCCAGCGCCTCTACATCCCCTGGGAAAGGCTCCGGTCGCGAACGGAGCCCGGGGAGCCTTTCCTCCATCCCTTCCGGCAGCTGGCCTTTTACGACGGCGAAGAGCTGGTGGGCTGGGTCGGGGAGGTTCACCCGGAGGTCCTGGAGGCCTTTGATGTAGCGGGGCCGGTGGTGGCCGGGGAGTTTTCCTGGGAAAAACTCCTTTCCATGGCCCAGCCTACGCCAAGGCTTCGCTCCTTCTCCCGCTACCCTGCGGGGCGGCGGGATCTGGCGGTGTTGGTGCCTCCGGAGCTCAGCTATGAGGAGGTGCTCCGGACCATCCGGCGGGCGGGAGGGTCCCTCCTCACCCATGTGGAGCTTTTCGACGTCTACCAGCCCCATCCGGAGGACCCTTCCCGGAGCCTGGCCTTCCACCTCATCTACCAGGCCCTCGACCGCACCCTCACCGATGAGGAGGTGGCGGCCCAGCACGAGAAGGTGAGGCAGGCGCTGGCATCCCTGCCGGGAGTGGTCCTTCGCTCATGAGCCTTTTGCAGGCGGAAGGTCTTCGCTTTTGGGCCGGCGGCCGCCCCCTCTTCGAGGATGTGTCCTTTCGCATCGAGAGGGGCGATCGCATCGGCCTCATCGGGCGGAACGGGAGCGGCAAGACCACCCTCTTGCGCCTCCTGGCGGGAGAACTCCCCCCCGATGGAGGGACGGTCCGGCGGGCCCGGGAGGTGCGGGTGGGATACCTGCGGCAGGAGGAGACCTGGCCGTCGGGCGTGACCGTCTGGGAAGCGGCCCGGGAGGGCCTCCGGGAACTGGAGGCCATGGAAAAAGAGCTGGAGGCTCTTTCCCGCGAGCTCCATCGGCCGGAAGTTCAGGAGGCCTATACCCGCTTGGAGGAGGCCTTTCGCCAAAAGGGCGGCTATGAGAAAGAGACCCGCTTTTTGAAAGTCCTTCGGGGCCTTGGCTTTGGGCCGGAAGACGAGGGAAAGGAAGCCCGGCACCTCTCGGGAGGGGAAAAGATCCGCCTCTCCCTGGTGCGCCTTCTCCTGGAAGACCCCGATCTTTTGCTCCTGGATGAGCCCACCAACCACCTGGACATCGCCGCCCTCACCTGGTTGGAAGGCTACCTCACCGCTTCCTACAAGGGATCCCTCCTCTTTGCCTCCCACGACCGGGTCTTTCTGGACCGGGTGGCCAACCGCATCTTGGAGCTCCGGGATGGCCGGCTCCACCGCTACCGGGGCAATTACACCGCCTATCGCCGGGAAAGGGAGCGGGAGGAGCGGGAAGAAGAGGCCCGGCGAAAGGCGGTGGAGGAGGAGCGAAAGCGGCTGGAGGCATTTATCCAGCGGTACCGGGCGGGGCAGCGGGCGCGGCAGGCCAAGAGCCGGGAAAAGCGCCTGGAGCGCCTGGAAGCGGTGGAGGCGATTCGGCGGGAAGGGAAGATGGGGCTTCGCTGGGAAGAGGTCCAGCGGAGCGGCCGGACGGTGCTCCGGTTCGAAAACCTGGGGGTGGCCCTGGGAGGGGTGTGGCTTTTTCGCGGTTTCAGCGGCGAAGTGATGCGGGGCGAAAGGGTGATCATCGCAGGGCCCAACGGATCGGGGAAGACCACCCTCCTCCGGATGCTCCACGGGGAAACCATCCCCGGGGAGCGGGAAGGGGAGATCCTCTGGGGTCCGGGCACCAAGGTGGCGTTTTTGCGCCAGGAAGAGGGTTTTGCCGACGAGGACCAAACCCTCCTGGATCTTGCCCTGGATCTGGGGGTGCCGACGGTGGAAGAAGCTCGGCGCCTTCTCGCTCGTTTTCTTTTCCGCGGGGAGGATGTGGAAAAGCCCATCCGGGTCCTTTCGGGCGGGGAACGCCAGAGGCTTCAGCTCCTCCGCATCCAGCTGGAAGGGGCCAACGTCCTTTTGCTGGATGAGCCTACCAACCATTTGGACCTTCCCTCCCGCGAAGAGCTGGAGGAGGCCCTGGAGGCCTTTCCCGGAACCCTTTTCCTCGTGACCCATGATCGCTCCCTCTTTCGCCTGGGAACGAGGCTCTGGGCCCTTGGGGTTGGCGGGAAGAAGGCGGTGGAGCTCCAAGAAGAGGATCTTCTCGGGGCGTATGAGGTCCTTTGGCAAGGGCAGGAGGAACGGCCGCGGGAAAGGGAACCCAAGGAGGAAAAGGGCCTCAGCAAGCATCAGCGGCAGCGCCTGGAGCGGGAGGTCCTGGCCCTGGAGGAGACCATCGAGGCGCTGGAGAAGGAAAAGGCCCTCTTAGAGGCGGAGCTGGCGAACCCCGAGGTCTATCGGGAAGGGGATCGGGCGAGGGAGCTGGCCCTTCGCCTCAAGGCTCTTCAGGAAGAGCTGGAGGAAGCTTACGGGCGGTGGAGCCAGAAGGCGGGGGCTCTCGAAGAGGAAATGGCCGGGCCTACAGCCAATGGGCATACGCAGGGGGCAAGAGACGGGTGACCACCCACCGGGTTCAGGTGACCATCTATCAGCAGGAATACACCCTGAAGGGAGAGGGGCCGGAAGAGCGCATCCGGCGCCTGGCCTCCATGGTGGATCAGCGGATGTGGGAGCTGGCCCGGAGGTATCCCCAGGCGACGGCCCAGCAGCTGGCCATCCTGACGGCCCTCCACCTGGCCGAGGAGCTGGATAAGCTTTCTCAGGAACATGAGCGGGCCCTGGGCCTTCTGGAAAAAGCTTGGGCCCGCCAGGGTGAAGCAGGGAAGGGAAAGGGATCTGAAGCTTAAGGATTTGGTCCGGGCCCTTCGCACCTACGCCGATGGCTTTGCCCTTTTGGGGGATGAAGGGCGGGCCATGGGGTACCGCAGGGCGGCGGCCTCCCTGGAACGGTGGGGTCGCCTCCCGGGGGCGGAGGATCTGGGCGAGATTCCCGGCATCGGGCCGACCCTCGCCCAGGTTCTCTTTCACCTCCTGGAGGGGCGGGAGCCGGCGGTCGAAGGGGAACTCCGCCAAAAGATCCCTCCGGGCGTCTGGGAACTTTTGGAGCTACCGGGGGTGGGGCCTGGGACGGCCCGCACCCTCTGGACCCACGGGATCGAAAGCCCGCGGCAGCTGGCGGAGGCCCCCTTGGAGAAGCTTTTGACCTTTCCGGGGCTGGGGGAGAAAAAGGCCCGGGCCCTCAAAGAAGCGGCCCTGGCCTATGTGGAGCGGCCTCCGGGCTTCCTTTTGGGAAGGGCCTGGCCGGCGGCCGAGGCCATCAAAGGGCTCTTTCAGAAGAAAGGCATCCTCCTCTGGGAAGCCGGTGCCCTCCGCCGCCGGGAACCTCTGCTGGAGGGGATGCTCCTGGTGGGGGTCCGCGGCGAGGAGGGGCTTCCCCAAGAAGGCCTGGCGGAACTTTCCCTTCGGGAGGAAGAGAGCCCCTTTGGCCTTCGGTGGAAAGGGGCCTTCCGGGAAATTCCGTTGGAGGTCCGGTGGGTAAGGAGAGAGAGCTTTGGCTGGGCCCTTTACCACTGGACTGATCCCGAGGGGGAAGGAAAACCCCTTCCTCCCCTTCCGGAGGGCTTTCCCCCGCCCCCTCGCGTCCTTCTTTCCGAGGAGGATCCCTTTGGCTTGGCGCCTTTGCCGGCGGAAGAAGCGGTGTTTGCCTTTCTAAAGAAGCCCTGGATTCCTCCGGAGCTCCGCCCCTTTCCCGAGCGCTTACGCGGTTCCCTGGTGACCCTTTCCTCCTGGCAAGGGGAGCTGCACGCCCACACCACCGAAAGCGACGGCACCGACAGCTTGGAAGCCATGGCCATGGGTGCGAAGGAGCGAGGGTACCGGTATCTCGCCATCACCGATCACTCGGCCCACCTCAAGGTGGCGAGGGGCCTGGATGAAACGAGGCTTTTGCGGCAGCGGGAAGCCATCGGGGAACTCCAGGGGACCTTGGGGGATCTGGTCCTCCTCCACGGGACGGAAGCCGACATCCTCCCTGACGGCACCCTGGATGTGCCCCCATCCCTTTCCTTGGATTGGGTGGTGGCGTCCATCCACAGCCAGTTCCACCTTCCCCCTTCAGAGAACACGGCGAGGATCTTGCGGGCCCTTTCTACGGGAAAGGTGGATGTCCTAGGCCATCCCACCGGAAGGCTTTTAGGCCGGCGGCCTTCTTACGAAGCCGACTGGGAGAAGATCTTTCAAAAGGCCCGGGAGATGGGGGTGGCTATGGAGATCAATGCCAACCCCATGCGCCTGGATCTCCCGGCGTCCCTTGCCTTTCGCGCCCTACAGGAAGGCCTCCCCCTGGCCGTCAACACCGACGCCCATAGCGTAGAAGATCTGGATCTTCGGATCTTTGGGGTATGGCAGGCCCGGCGGGCAGGTGCTCGCCCTGAGGATGTGGTGAATACCTGGAGCCTGGAGGCGATTCGGGAGTGGCGGGGGCAGCGGTGCCCAAGGAGGAACAAAGCCTAGGCGATTGAGGGCGCCGGCTCACGGGGAAGCGGAGCCTCCCTCAGATCTGCCACCGCCGGGCGAGTTCCCGGTAGGCCACATAGCGGCGGTAAGGCTCCGCATCTTCATTTCGAAGAAAGCTGGCCAGAGGTAGCCATGTATGCGCCAAGCACGATCCCGATGAGGAGACCCTGCTCGGGCAGAGGCAAGGCTATGGTTTTCCCTCCGGTTCCGGGCAGGCCCGCGCCACCGACCCCATCAAGACGGCGACTCACCAGAAACGACCCGGTACCAACGGTGAAGGAACCAAAGGGGCTGGCTTTCAGCCATGCCGTTCCGCAACTCATAGACAAGTATCCCAACGGGATACCGTCCCGGTTGCTTCCTGCTTCATCGGCGGGGTGCTCGTAGACCGGGTTTTCCCGTTCCGCCGCAGAGCCCGTCTCCACAGGCGTCACTTCCCGCGGAACTCGCGGTAGAGCAGCCTACACGCCGGCTGCCAGGGCGAACTTGAGACGTCGGCTCAAAGCAGCCTACCTTCACGATCCATACGCCTCGAAGCTTGACTTTCGCTCGAGGCGCGCCCGGAAGGTGCCCCAGCCGGCGTCTGGCTGAGTTTCATGGATATCTTTTACCCGAGAAGAAGACGAAGATCAATCATATTTTCAGCTGCTGGCAACCCATCATGCCTCCCATCATGTTGTACTGGACGCATGCCCCCGGTCGTCTTGCTAGCAGTTTTAGCTCATGCCATTTCAAACGGCAGTTTCGTTCCACATTGGGGATTTGGCGCTTGACGGGCGGGTGGAACCATCAGTCCCAGGGATGGTGACCGAGGGCTTCCCTCCAGCTCTGGCCTCAAGGCCATTCCCCAGGGGGAGGTCCCTCGAGGCGCCTGGAGGAGAGGAGCTCCCCAAGGGGAAGGAGGGTGAGCCCCCGCTCTTTCCCCAGCCGGAGGATCTCCCTGGCGGCGGCGGCTGTTTTGGGGGTGGGGTGCATGAGGATGAGGACCCCGGGCTGAAGGCGCTTTTCCACCCGGGCCACCATGGCCTCGACGCTTAAGTCCATCCAGTCGGCGGTATCGGCGCTCCACAGTATGGTCTCGTGGCCCAGTTCCCGGGCGATGGTGACGATGGCCTCATTCACAATGCCCCGGTGGGTGCTGAACCAAACCGGCTTGACGCCCGTCGCCTTCTCGATGGCCTCATCGGCCATTTGGATGTCCTTCCGAATCTCATCGGTTGTGTAGGTTTCCCAGTCCCCGTCGCGGTAACCGTGGCTGGCGATCTCTTGGCCTGCGTCGCGGATGGAACGGGCCAGGTCGGGGTACCGTTCCACCCAGCGGCCCAAAAGAAACCAGGTGGCCGAGGCCTTCTCTTCCTGAAGGAGGGATAGAAGGTCGGGGATCCATTCATTGCCCCAGGCCACGTTGATGAGAAAGGCCATGGCCTCTTTCTCGGGGTTTCCCCGATAGATGGGGGCAGGGGGAAGGTCCCTTAGGGCTTTTTGGGGGGGCCAGGGGGAAAAGCGGTAGGCGAGGGATATTCCTTGCGGCGCCGAAAGGGCGTCCTTGAGGGTCATCTCCACGTCCAGGCGCCAGCCGTCGAGACCCGGGATGAGGCCTCCGGTCTCTGGGTCCACATAGGGTTCTTTGGGAGGCATGGCCAGGCGCGGAGCCATGACCTGAAGCTCAAGGCGCAGCTCGTCTTCCGTCATGCCCCCGATGGGCCGCCCCTCCAGGGTGACGCCGGGCGCCACCCGCGGGGGATGGGAACCGCAGGCGGTGGAAAGACAGGCGACGAAGAGAAGGAAAGGGATCCAGGGGATCGGGTGACGGCCCATGCCGTCTTCTATGTAGGCGAAGGTCCCTTCATGCCTCCTCTTGGAGGAAGAGGAGGAGAGTGCCTTCCCCGCAGGCTACAGTGAAGGGCGAAGCGGCGACCTCGTTGCTGGTGGCGAGGGTGGAGGAGCGGGAAAGGGTGGCCTCCTTCAGGGGATAGAGGGTGCCTTCCAGGCTGACGCCCCGGCAGACAGGGTCGAGGGGCACCAGGGAAAGAAGGGCGCCTACGCGGGCGGGGAGGGTCAGGCGGGGGCGGAAGGGGCCCACCGCCCGGATGAGCCAGCCGGGGGCATGGACGTGGACGGCGATGCCCTTTTCCTCCAGGAGGGGGAGGAGAAAGAGAGAAGCCACCGTCTGATCCAGCCGGGCTCCCGTGGCCCCAAAGACGTGGAGCTCCGGAAAGGGGCCCTCCTTCCCTTTCCCTTCTCTCCCGTCGCCTCCTTTCGGCCGGAGGGGGGTTTCCTCCAGGAGGAAGCGAAAGGCCAGCTCCAGGTCGGAGGCATCCTTGGCCACGGGGTGGGTGTAAAAGGATGCGCCTTTCTCCCGGGCCCATCGAAGGGCTTCGGGGCTGGCGGAATCCCAGTCGCCGATGAGGACGTGGGGGGAAAGGCCGAGGCGCTTGGCATGGTCGACGCCGGCATCGGCGCAAAGGAGCCGGGCCCCTTCGTCCACCAGCCGGCGGATGAGGGACGGGGCTGCCAGGTCGCCTCCTGCGAGGAGCACCCAAACCGGTGCCATGGAACCTCCCCGGGAGAAGCCTACCACAGGCCGCAGCATGGTAGGCTAGCAGTATGGAGCGGCGTTTGGCGGCGACGTCCCGCACGTGGACAGGTCTGGACTGGCCGGTGATCCAGGAGCGCCTGGCGCAAAGGACGCAGACGGAAGGGGGAAGGGAGCGGGCCCTTTCCCTCTTTCCCCAGGGGAGTCTTCTCTGGGTGGAACGGGAGCTTTCCCGAACGGAAGAAGCGGCGGCCCTTTTGCGGGAGAGGGTTCGCCTCCCCTGGTCCCGGGTCCATCCCATCGGCCCTTTCCTGGAACGGGCGCGAAGAGGGGGGATTTTGGAGGGTCAGGCCCTTTACCAGATCGCCCAGACGTCCCAGGCGGCCAGGGAGATAAGAGGGCTCCTCCTGGCCTCGGGGGGTCCTGAACTGAAGGACCTGGCCGAAGCCCTTCCCCACATGGAAGAGGGGGAGCGGGCCATCTTCCGGGCCATCTCCCCTGAAGGGGAGATCCTGGATGAGGCCAGCCCCCTTCTTGCCGAGCTGCGCCGGGAAGAGCGCCAGGAGGAAGAGCGCCTGCGAAGGTTTCTCGACCGACTCATCCGCTCTCCCGAGATGCAGCCGTTTTTGCAGGAAGCCGTCATCACCCAGCGGCAGCGGCGCTTTGTGGTGCCGGTGAGGGCCTCGTACCGCCACCAGGTGCCGGGGATCCTCCGGGATGTGTCGGCTTCGGGCCAGACGGCCTTTGTGGAGCCCCAAGGGGCGGTGGAGATCCAGGAGCGCCTCCTCCTTCTGGCGAGAAAGCGGGAGGCGGAAGAGAAGCGGATCCTCCGGGAGCTTTCTCATCTGGTGGCGAAGGAGGCGGACCTCATGGCCTTGGCGGAAGATCTCCTCTACCAGCTGGACCTCATCTTCGCCCGGGCGGAGATGAGCCTGGAGTGGGAGGGTCGCCGGCCGGGAGGCCTTCGGGGGGAGGCCTTTCGCCTGTGCCAGGCCCGCCATCCCCTTTTGGAAGGGGAGGTGGTACCCCTGGATCTGGAGCTCCCTGGGCCGGGCCACGGCCTTTTGATCACCGGGCCCAACACCGGAGGAAAGACGGTGGCTTTAAAGACGGCGGGCCTCATGGTCCTCCTTCATCAGGCGGGGTTTCTTCCTCCGGTGGGCGAAGGGACAGTGATCCCCTTCTTTCAGGCGGTCTTTTGCGACGTGGGGGATGAGCAGGATGTGCAGCAAAACCTCTCCACTTTTTCGGCCCATCTCCTCCACATCAAAGAGATGCTCCCCGAGGCGGGGCGAAAGAGCCTGGTCCTTTTGGACGAGGTGGGTTCGGGGACCGACCCGGAAGAAGGGGCGGCCCTGGCCATGGCTCTTTTGGAGCACTTCCTGGAGCGAGGCGCCTACCTTCTGGCCACCACCCATTACGGACCGTTGAAGGCCTTTGCCGAGCGCCATCCCCGCTTGAAAAACGCGGCGGTGGAATTTGATGTCGCCACCCTTGCCCCCACCTACCGCCTGATCCTGGGGCAGCCGGGAAGGAGCTATGCCCTGGAGATCGCCCGCCGGCTGGGCTTGCCCGAGGCCATCTTGGAGCGGGCCCAGGCTTACCGAGACCCCGCGGAACGGCGGGCCGACGTGCTCCTCACCCGGCTGGAGACCATGCGGGCGGAGGCGGAAGAAGCCCTTTTGCGGGCCCGGGAGGAGGAAGAGGCGGCCCGGGCCGTGAGGCGGGCCCTGGAAGAAGAGCGGGAGCGGCTGGAAGAAGAGCGGGCCCGGCTGTACCGGGAGGCGGCGGAAGAAGTCCGGGGGTGGCAAGAGAAGGTGAAGGCGGAGCTCCTGGAACTGGAGAAGAAGGGGCGCCTCCTTCTGGAAAGCCTTCGCAAAGGGGAAGGGGAAGAGACCTTCCGGCAGGATATCCGGAAGCTCCGGAAGGAAGCGGGGCGGGAGGTTCTTCCTCAGCCGGCGTACGTGAAGCCCGAGAAGAGAGCTGTCTTTGAGGTGGGGCAGGGGGTCTACGTCCAAAGCCTTAGGGCTGCGGGGGAGGTGGCGGGACCGCCGGGGAGCGACGGGAAGGTCCCGGTGCAGATCGGGGCTCTAAGGGTGTGGGTGGACGCCGAGGATCTCCTGGTTCAGGAAGGGTCCAAGAGAGCTCCTGCGGTGGGGCGGCGGGAGGTGGACTATCGGTCCCGGGCGGGGGTGGGCCCGCAGCTGGACCTCCACGGCCTGACGGTGGATGAAGCCCTTCTGCGCCTGGAAAAGTACGTGGATGATGCCTACCTGGCGGGGTACGAGGAGGTGAAGATCCTCCACGGCAAAGGCACGGGGGTTCTCCGCCAGGAGGTCCGGCGATGGGCCCAGGGTCATCCCTTGGTGGAGAGCTTTCGTCCCGGGAATCCCCGGGAAGGCGGGGACGGGGTGACCATCCTTCGCCTCAAGGGCTGACCCGCCAAGGGATGGAGCTCTCGTCCTGCTGGCTGCTGACGACCTTTAGGGTGAAGACGCCTGCCTGCTTGGGCGTCACGCTGACGGTCACCGTCTCTCCGGCGGGGACGGGAAGGCTCCAATCCCAATCGGCCACCGAGAGGGTGTAGGAGCGGTCGGAGTCGTCGTTCTGGATGGTGAGCTGGAGGGGCTGGTCCACCCGGCTCACCAGCCCGAAGGAAGGCTCCTTGACCTTCCCGCCTGCCAGGCGCACCGTGGCCCGGCTGAAGGGTGTATCCGCCGATCCGTCCCCGGAGCCTCCCCCTTGGCCGCCGTTCCCTTCCTGGGCGGGGGGCTGGGGGGGCGGGGTCTCAGCGGTGCAGGTGAGGTAGGGCGGCCCCCACCAGACGTCGGCCGGCACCCAGGCGGCGGCCTTATCGGGGCTGTAGGCGGAGCCGTAGTAGGCCTTGGCCAGGTTCTGGGCATCTTCGATGGTGAAGGGCGGACGGATGAGGTAGGTCTTTTCCACGTAGGGATAAGGGCACCCGGGCGTCCAGATCATCTGGGGCTCGCTCTGGGTGATGCGGAAGACTTTCCAGGCTTCGCTCACCTGGGTGGGCTGGGTGCCTTCGATAAAGAGCTCTTGGCGGATCATGTGGGGCGGCGTTTCCGGCGAAGGCAGAAGACCGCTCTTGATATCGATGGCCACCGACACCAGTCCCGGAGGCCGCTCAAAGGGCCGGGGCGTTTCCCCCTCCAAGGCGGCCGACATGATCTTTTGCCACAGGGGAGCGGCCCAGCTACCTCCCGCCGCGGAGGTGCCGAGGCTCTTCTCCTTGTCGTAGCCGATCCACACCACCGCCGTGTAAAGGGGCGTGTAGCCGGCAAACCAGATGGCCTTGTGATCGTTGGTGGTCCCGGTCTTTCCCGCCACCTGCCAGCCATCGATATGGGCTCGGGGGGCGGTGCGGGAGTTGACGAGGTAGGCCCCCGGGGGATAGGGGTCCACCACCCCGCGGAGGACATCGGTCATGAGGTAGGCGACCTGGGGCGAGAGGACGGGGGTGTACTGGGGATGGAACTCCAGGGGCCGCCCGTCGCCCCCCTTCAAAAGGTGGCCCTGGCTGTCGGTCACTTTGCGGATGACGAAGGGCTCTGCCTTTACGCCCTGGTTGGCGAGGGTTCCATAGGCCACGGCCATTTCAAGGGGCGTGACCCCGTAGGTGATGCCACCTAGGGCCAGGGAGGGCACCCGGTCCTTCTGGGGGTCCAGGCTGGTGAGGCCCATCTTCATGGCGTACTCCAGCCCCGTATCGACGCCGATCATCTGGAGGGTCTCCGCCGCCACGCTGTTGACGGACCGGTGGACGGCTTCCCGGATGGTGGTGAGACCCAGGTATTTGCGGTCGTAGTTGAAGGGGATCCAGGGTTTGGCCCCGGGGGTCTGGATGAGGTAGGGGCGGTCGTCCACCACCGTGGCGGGGGTCAGGCCCATGGCGAAGGCGGGGGCATAGACGGCGATGGGCTTGATGGCCGACCCCGGCTGGTGCTTGGCCTGGACTGCCCGATTGAGGCCCCGGGCCTGGCTGTGCTCCCGGCCGCCCACCATGGCCAGGATGGCCCCCGTCTTGTGGTCCAGGAGGACGGCCGCCGTCTCGATGCGGGGATCGGCATCCAAGGAGAACTTGGGGTCCGACTTGGCCAGCTCCTGGAAATGCTCGGCGACGGCCTTTTCCATGGCCGTCTGGATGCGGGTATCCAAGGTGGTGTAGACCTTCAGGCCCCCTCCGAAGACCTGCTGCGGGGTGAGGCCCATCTGGAGAAGCTGATGGATGACGTAATCCACAAAGTAGCCGTAGGGATAATCGGCTCCCCCCGTCCGGGGCCGGTTCTCCACGATCCCCAGGGGCTCCCGCTTGGCCTTTTCCGCCTCCTCCGGTGTGATGAACTTCAGCTCCGCCATGCGATTGAGGACCAGGTTTCGCCGCTGAAGGGCCCGGTCGGGGTGGACGTAGGGGTTGTAGTAGGAGGGGCCGTTGGGAAGGGCTGCCAAAAGGGCCCCTTCCGTCAGGGTGAGCTCCGAGGCGGGCTTATCGAAGTAAGTCCGAGCCGCCGCCTCGATGCCGTAGGCGCCGTTGCCGAAGTTCACCCAGGTGAGGTATTGCTGGAGGATCTCCTCCTTGCTGAGGTGGCGCTCGATCTGGATGGCGAGGAAAGCCTCTTGGATCTTTCGCTTGAGGGTCCGCTCCCTCCCGATGGGAAAGGCGGTGCGGGCCAGCTGCTGGGTGATGGTGCTGCCTCCCTGAAGGCGACCTCCCATAAGGTCGTTTAAGGCCGCCCGCGCGATGCCTATCAGGTCGATCCCCCGGTGGCTCCAAAAGCGGGCATCCTCGATGGCCACCACCGCCTCCTGGACGTGGACGGGGACATTGCGGAGGTCCACCGGCAGCCGGTTCTCCAGGCCGGGGATGGGGGCCACCTGCCGGTCGTAGCGGTCATAGATGTAGGAGGTGAGGTAGGGCTGGGGGCGAAAGCTCTCCACGGAGGGCATGTCCTTGAGGGCTTGGTAGACGACGTAGGCGCCTCCGGCGGAGGCCCCCAGCAGGAGAAAGAGGAAGAGGACGAAGAAAAGCCGCCACCAGCGCACCCGGTAGCGCTTCTTTTCCTTCCGTTCCCGGCGCTTCGGTGTCACCCGATGGAAACCTCCCGCATCGCCGTATCATTATAGCCTACTGCGCTCCTTACCCTGGGACGGCGGGGAATGCTATGATGTTCCCCATGAAAGACGATGCCCTGGAGAGAGAAGTTCAGCGGCAGCTGGAGATCATCAAAGAAGGCACGGTGCTCTTGGAAGAGGAAGGGGAGCTTTTGCAAAAGCTCCGCCGCAGCCTGAAGGAGAAGAAGCCCCTGCGGGTGAAGCTGGGGGCCGATCCTTCCGCTCCGGACCTTCACCTGGGCCATGCGGTGGTGCTGCGAAAGCTCCGCCAGTTCCAAGATTTAGGCCACAAGGTCCTCTTTCTCATCGGCGATTTCACCGGCCGCATCGGGGATCCCACGGAAAGGAGCGAAACCCGAAGGCAGCTTTCGGAAGAAGAGGTGCAGGCCAACGCCAGGACCTACGAGCGGCAGGTCTTCCGGATCCTCGACCCCGAGCGCACCGAGATCCACTTCAACTCCCGGTGGCTGGCGCCCCTCACCTTTGCGGAGCTGGTGGAGCTGGCCAGCACCGTAACGGTGGCCCGCCTCCTGGAGCGGGACGATTTCGCCAAGCGCTTCCGGGAAGGCCGGCCCATCTCCCTCCACGAGTTTTTCTACCCCCTCATGCAGGGGTACGATTCGGTGGCCCTCAAGGCCGATGTGGAGCTGGGGGGGACGGACCAGACCTTCAACCTCATGACAGCCCGCCAGATCCAGCGCCACTACGGCCAGGAGCCCGAAGTCATCATCACGTTGCCGCTTCTCGAGGGCCTGGACGGCGTCCAGAAGATGAGCAAGAGCTTGGGGAACTACGTGGCCCTGGAGGATCCGCCGGATGAGATGTACGGGAAGATCATGTCCCTCCCCGACCACCTCATGATCCGGTACTTCCGCCTGGTGACGGCCGTCCCCAAAGAGGAGGTGGACCGGCTGGAGAAGGGCCTTCGGGAAGGCACCCTCCACCCCCGGGATGTGAAGAGCCGGTTGGCCTTCGAGGTGGTGAGCCTGTACCACAGCCCCGAGGAGGCCGCAAAGGCCCAGGACCGCTTCGACCGGGTCTTCCGCCACCATGACCTCCCCGAGGAGATGCCCGAGGTGGAAGCCGAGGCCGATCTTTCCCCGGTGGAGCTTTTGGTCTTGGCGGGGCTGGCCGCTTCCCGCAAGGACGCCCGCAGACTCATCCAGCAGCGGGGCGTTCGCCTGGGAGGCCGCCTGGTGGAGGACCCGCAGGCGTTGGTAGAATGGAAGGACGGAGATGTGCTTCAGGTGGGCCGAAGGCGCTTTGTGCGCCTCCGGCGCCGGCCCTAGGAGGAATCCATGGAGCGCTGGGCGGCGAAGGAAGCGGAGCGCATCCAGCGGTGGCTTCGCCAAAAGGTGGAAGCTGCGGGGGCAGAGGGCGTGGTCCTGGGCCTGTCGGGAGGCCTGGACTCGGCGGTGGTGGGGGCGCTGGCGGCCCGCGCCTTTCCCGGACGAGCCTGGGCGCTGGTGTTGCCCTGCCAGTCGGATCCCGCCCTCGTGAAAGGGGCCCAGGAGCTGGGCCGGAGCCTCGGGCTTCAGGTCCTCACCTTCGATCTCACGGCGGCCTTTGAAGTGCTCCAGGCCACCTTGGCTCAGGAAGAAGACCTCCGGCTTCCCCCGGAGGTCCGCCGGTTGCGGGATGCCAACCTGAAGCCCCGCCTCCGCATGGCGGCCCTTTACCACGTGGCGGCGGGGCGAAGGGCTCTGGTTTTGGGGACCAGCAACCGCAGCGAGCGCTTCATCGGGTACTTCACCAAGTGGGGCGATGGAGGCGCCGATCTTTTGCCCATCGGTCACCTCCTCAAACGGGAGGTCAGGGAGCTGGGCCGATTTTTGGGGCTGCCGGAGGCCGTCCTGAAGAAGCCTCCCTCAGCCGACCTCTGGCCTGGCCAGACCGACGAAGGGGAGCTGGGGTTCACCTACGATCAGCTGGATGCCTATATCGCCGGCGAGAGGGAAGGGCTCCCCGCAGCGGTCTGCCAGATGATCGAGGAGCGGCACCGGAAGACAGCCCACAAACGGTTCTTGCCCCCTGATCCGGGGGAGGAGGAGGAAGAGTATGGCAGGACATTCCAAATGGCATAACCGGGTCCACCGCAAGACCCGCCAGGACGCCAAAAAGGGAGCCCTTTACTCCAAGATGGCCCGGGAGATCATGGTGGCGGCCCGCCAGGGGGCCGACCCCGTGGCCAACTTCCGTCTGCGGGTGGCCATCGAGCGGGCGCGGGAAGCGGGGGTGCCCATGGAGAACATCGAGCGGGCCATCCGACGGGGAAGCGGTCAGGAAGAAGGCGAGCAGTACGAGGAGCTCACCTACGAGGGGTACGGCCCCGGGGGTGTGGCCATCTTCCTGGAGATCGTCACCGACAACCGCAACCGCACCGCCTCGGAGATCCGCCACCTCTTCAGCCGCCACGGGGGAAGCCTGGGGGAATCGGGTTCCGTGGCGTGGATGTTTGAGCGAAAGGGCCTCTTAACCCTGGAGGAGGGATCGGCCTTTGACGAAGAGACCCTCCTCCTGGATGCGGCGGAGGCGGGGGCGGAGGATGTCCAGGTGACCGACGGGACGGCCCAAGTGGTGACGGCCCCCGAGGATCTGGCCCGGGTGCGGGAGGCCCTCATGGAAAAAGGCTACCGCTTCTCCGACGCCGGCCTGGTGATGATGCCCACCACCTCGGTGGAGCCGGAGGATGAAGAGGACATCAAGAAGGTGGTCCGGCTCCTGCAAGCCCTGGAAGACCACGAGGACGTCCAGCACGTCTACACCAACCTCAGCCTCTCGGAGGAAGCCTGGCAGAAGGTCGAAGCCTAAAACCTTTGTGCATAAGAAAGGCAGATAGGGGAACCCTCAGGCCAGAGGTGGCGTGGGGTGCGTTCTCCCCAGCTTTTGGCTCTGGTGTTGACCCTGGCCTTTCTCCTGGGGGCCACGGCAGGGATCCTCTGGGATCAGCTGTGGCAGCCCCCCTATGTCAGCAAGGAAGCTCCGGCGATGCCCGTGGACCAGCCGGAGAAGGCCCGGATCCAAAGGGACACGGAGATCGTCCGGCGGATCACCTACGTAGAGGGGAGCTGCCGCCAGACCCTGGAGGATGTGGGCCGGGCCCCGGCCGACTGGATCGGCTGGACCCGGGAGGACCTGGAGCAATTCCAGCCCGATGCCGTCATCGAGGAGTTCAGTCCCCAGCGGGTGGTCCTCCACCGCCAGGCTCCGGGGTGTCCTTACCGGGGCCGGACCCTTCTCTTGCGCCAGGGGCGGGTGGGGGTGTACTACGGAACCCCCAACGATCTGGGGCCCCTCATGCGGGAGACGGATATCACCGCCGACATGCTGAAGCCGGAGGATCGGGCCCGCCTGGAAGAGGGGGTAACGGTCCTGGACGACGAGGAAGTGGAAAAGCTCCTGGAGGGGTTGAAGGAGTAGGGGCGAGAGCGGTCGAATGGCTTTAGCATGAGAGTCCTTGGTATCGATCCGGGGGTGGCCCGCCTGGGCTTTGGGGTGGTGGAGGAGAAGGAGGGCCGCCTGCGGGCCCTCGATTTCGGCGTCCTTCACACCTCTTCTCACTTGGATCTGGTGGAACGGCTGGGAATGCTCCACCAAAAGGTGGAGGAGCTCCTCTTGCGCTGGGAGCCTCAAGTCCTGGCGGTGGAAGAAGTCTTCTTCCACCGGAACGTGTCCAGCGCCCTGGCGGTGGGCCACGTTCGGGGCGCCCTTTTGGTGGCGGCCTACCGGTCGGGGGTGGCGGTGCGGGGGTACCCGCCCCATGTGGTGAAGATGGCTGTGTCGGGGGAGCCCAAAGCCGAAAAGGAGCAGGTGCAGCGGATGGTGCAGCTCCTTTTGGGGCTGAAGGACGAAAGCCTTGCCGCCGATGCCGCCGATGCCCTGGCGGTGGCCATCTGCAGCCTGAACGAGGAGCCTTACCGGGAAGCA
Source organism: Clostridiales bacterium (assembly GCA_018729555.1). GTDB lineage: Bacteria > Bacillota > Sulfobacillia > RBS10-35 > RBS10-35 > RBS10-35. Next base: position 28,157 of record JAHHQG010000029.1, read on the forward strand.
CTGGAGCGCCTGCGGTGATCTATCAGGTACGAGGGATCCTCAGGGAAAAGGTGCCGGGGACCAAAGAGCGGGAGCCCGGCCTGGCGGTGGTGGAGGTGGGGGGCCTGGGGCTGGGTCTCTGGGTCTCCACGCCCACCTTTGCGGCCCTTCCCCCCGTGGGGGAGGAAGTCTTCCTTTGGACCCATCTGGAAGTGCGGGAGGACGAATGGGTCCTGGTGGGCTTTTCCTCCCGGGAGGAAAAGGCCATGTACCGGGTCCTCCGGGGGATCGGGGGGATCGGGTACCGCCTGGCCCTCTCCCTCTTGGGTCTGGGGGTGGGGGAGCTCCAAGAGGCGGCCCGGACGGGCTCTCTTTCGCTTCTCGAAAAGGTGCCGGGGATCGGGCGAAAGACGGCCCAGCGGGTGCTGTGGGAGCTTCAGCAAAAGACCCTTCCCGGGTCTCCCGTCTTTTCAACGGGCGGCGAGGGCGAAGGTCCTCTCCCCGATGCCCTGGCCGCCCTCCTGGCCCTGGGCTATACTGCCAGTGAAGCGGGGAGGGCCCTCGAGGTGGTGCGGCAGCGGGGCGGGGCAGGGGAGAGCCCTGAGGCATGGGTGAAAGAGGCCCTGCGGGTGTTGGGGGGGAGCCGATGAAAAGGGACCATGGCCGATTCGTGGCGCCGGCCCTTTTGCCGGGGGAAGAGGAGGGGGAGCGCAGCCTCCGCCCTCGCCGGCTGGCGGAGTTTCCCGGCCAGACCAAGGTGAAGGAACAGCTGGCCATCTTCCTTGAGGCGGCCCGCAGCCGGGGGGAGCCGGTGGACCATATCCTCTTCTACGGCCCTCCTGGCCTGGGGAAGACCACCCTGGCCCACATCGTGGCGGCGGAGATGGGGGTCCAGATCCGGATGACCAGCGGCCCCGCCATCGAGCGGGCGGGGGACCTGGCGGCCATCCTAACCAGCCTCAAGGAAGGGGACATCCTCTTCATCGATGAAATCCACCGGCTCCACCCGGCGGTGACGGAAGTCCTCTACCCCGCCATGGAGGATTTCGCCTTGGATATCGTCATCGGTCGGGGGCCGGGGGCGAGAACCCTGCGCCTGGATCTCCCGCCCTTCACCCTCATCGGAGCCACCACCCGGCCGGGCAGCTTGGGGGGGCCGTTAAGAGATCGCTTTGGGGTGGTGCTCCACCTCTCTTTCTATGAACCGGAAGAGCTGGAGGCCATCCTCATGCGGTCGGCCCGGGTTCTGGGGATCGACCTTACGGCGGAGGCGGCGGCGGAAGTGGCCCGCCGGTCCAGGGGAACCCCCCGGGTGGCCAACCGGCTTCTGCGGCGGCTGCGGGATTTTGCCCAGGTGAAAGGGGCGCCCACCATCCACCTGGATCTGGCGCGGGAAGCCCTCGATTTCCTGGGCGTCGATCACCTGGGGCTGGATCCTGTGGATCGCCGCCTCATGGAGACCATCGCCCGCCATTACGGGGGCGGACCCGTGGGCCTGGAGGCGGTGGCGGCCGCCATCGGGGAAGAGGCCTCCACCCTGGAAGATGTGTACGAGCCTTACCTTTTGCAAAAAGGCCTCTTGCGGCGGACGGCCCGGGGAAGGGTCCTCTCCCCCGAGGGCTTTCGCCACCTGGGATTGGAAGTGCCTCCGGGCCAGCTGAATTTCTTTGGGGAGGAGGAGGCATCTGGATAGCCTGGCGCGGCTTCTTTTTCTCTCCGGTCTTCTCCTCATCGGAGCGGCCCTTTTGGTCTGGCTGTTTCAGCGGGTGCCGGGCCTGGGGCATCTCCCTGGGGATATCCTCATCCGCCGGGGGAACGTTACCGTCTACATCCCCCTCGCCACCAGCCTCCTTTTGAGCCTAATCCTGACGATTTTCCTCAACCTCTGGTTTTTCCGGCGCTAGGCACCCCAGAAAATCATGGGGGCGTTCGAAGAGACTGGGCGAGAGGGGCCCATGGACCAGCTTCTCGAACGGGCGAAGGCGGGGGACCGGGAGGCGCGCATCGCCTTTTTGGAGGCGTGGGTACCCTTTGCCCTGAAGGTGGCGGCCAAGGCCGCCGGCCGCTACGTGAGCCCCGGCCACCACGAGGAGGCGTCGGTGGCCCTGGAAGCCCTGGATGAGGCCATCGATGCCTACGACGGCTCCCGGGGCGCCAGCTTCTCCACCTTTGCGGGGACCGTCATCCGCCGGAGGCTCTACGACCACTGGCGGAAGACGGGGCGCCAGGCGGAGATCCCCTGGTCGTCCCTGGGGGTGGAAAGCGAAGAGGGGGAGATCTTTTGGCCCCACGAGGAAAGAGAAGCCTGGGTCCGCTTCCAAGACGGCGAAGAAGCCCTATGGCGGCGGGAGGAGATGGAACGGTATGAGAAGGCCTTGGCCCGGTGGGGGATCACCTTTGAAGAGCTGGTCCGGCTCACCCCCCGCCACGAGGATGCCCGGAAGCGGGCCCTCAAGGCGGCGCGGCTCTTGGCGGCCCACGAAGGGTGGAGCCGGTATGCCCGGCGGACGGGGCGCCTCCCGGTGAAGGAGATGGCCCGGGACCCCCGGGTGGGCCTCAGCGCCAAGACCCTGGAGCGGCAGCGCAAATACATCCTGGCGGCGGCGGTGATCCTCTGGGAAGGTCTGGAGTCCTTGGCCGGATACCTCTCATGGGAGGAGACGGAAGGATGGAGCGAGGGCGGGTCCTAAAGGCGGTGGAGGGAGGCTACCTGGTTCTCACCCCCGATGGACGCTTCTTGAAGGTGACGGGGCGGGGGAGGTCTTTCCTTCCGGGAGAGGATGTGGTCTTCCGGCCCGAGGATGTGGTCCAGCCCCGGCCCCGCCGGAGCTGGAAGGCGCTGGCGGCAGCGGCCGCCATCTTGCTGGCCCTGGGCGGCATCGGGTTCTTCGGGACGTCGCCCCGGGTGTATGCCCACATGACGGTGGAAGCCGATGGCCTCAGCGTGACCCTGGCCTTGGATCGGGCGGGGAATGTGGTGGGGGTGGAGGGCCTTTCCCCTGAGGAGGCCCAGGCCCTCTACCGGGTGGATGTCCGCCAAGCTCTGGAAGAGCTTCGCCAGAAGGTGGGCTCAGGGCCCTTGCTCATCACCTTTTGGCAGGATCAGCTAAAGGAGCCGCCGGCCGTCCTCCCCGAGGAGGATGACGTGGTGGTGGTGACACCTCAAAAGGACTGGGAGGCGGAGGAGGAAAAGGCCCGGAAGTCGGGCCTCAATCCGGGTCAGGTCGTCATCTTGGAGAAAGCGAAAGAAAAGGGCGTCCAACTGGACGAAACCGAGGTGAAAGAAAAGGGCGTCGTAAGGGCCCTTAAGGAGAAGGGGCTCAACCCGAGCGATCTCTTTAAGGAGCCGAAGGCGGAAAAGATGGATCGAGAGGAAATCCAGAAGGAAAAGGAAAAGGCCAAGGGCGCGGAGGAAAAGACGGAGAGAAGCGACGAGAAAGGGAAGGCGAAAGAGAAAGAAAAGGAACCCAAGAAACCGCCCAAGGGGGAAAAGGGAGGGAAGGCCTCAGAGGACGATGGCGACTGATGATTTCCTTCCGGCGGCGACCTTTTGTTAGGATAAGGGGCCGGAAGGACGAAGGGTTTGAGCCTCGAGGAATACGACTACGAGCTTCCCTCCCATCTCATCGCCCAGGAACCCCTTCCCGAAAGGGACCATTCCCGGCTGATGGTGGTGGACCGGGCCCGGGACGAGGTGATCCACGCCCATTTTTACGATCTCCCCCGCTTCCTTGAGGCGGGGGATCTTTTGGTGGCCAACGATACCCGGGTGCGGCCGGCCCGCTGGCGGCTTCGCCGGAAGACGGGCGGGGAAGTGGAGGTCCTCCTCCTCCACCCCGAGGCCGAGGGCTGGCTGGTCCTCTTGAAGCCCTACCGGAGGGTTCGGGAGGGGGAGGTTTTGGTGGGGCCGCGGGAAAGCCGGGTGAGGGTCCGGGCGAAGCGAGGGGAGGGCCTGGCCCTTCTTTCCCTGGAGAAAGATGAAGAGGAGCTCTGGAGGGCGGGGGAGATCCCCCTTCCGCCCTACATCCGAAAACCCCTTCAGGACCCGGAGCGCTACCAGACCATCTATGCCCGGGAAGAGGGGTCGGCGGCGGCCCCGACGGCCGGCCTCCACTTCACCGAAAGGACCTTCCGGGACCTGGCCGAAAAGGGCGTGCAGGTGGCTTGGGTCACCCTCCACGTGGGGCTGGGCACCTTTCGACCCCTTCGGGAAGCGGATGTGGCCCGGGGGACCCTTCACAGCGAGTGGTACCGGGTTCCGGAGGAGACGGTGGCCATGGTGAAGGAGGCCCGGGCTCGGGGGAAGCGGGTGGTGGCCGTGGGCACCACCGCCTGCCGGGCGTTGGAGGCGGCCGCAAAGGGGGGTGAGCTCCGAGCCCGGGAAGGTTGGACGGACCTTTTCATCCAGCCGGGTTACACCTTTCGGGTCGTCTCCAGCCTCATCACCAATTTCCACCTCCCCCGCTCCAGCCTCCTTTACCTGGTGGCGGCCTTTTTGGGGCGGGAGAAGCTTCTCCAGCTCTACCGCCTGGCCATCGAAAGGGAATACCGTTTCTATAGCTTTGGCGATGCCATGCTGATCCTTTAGGAGGGATGGTTTGGCCATTTCCTTTGTGGTGGAAAAGGAGGTCCCGGGGAGCCTGGCCCGGGCGGGGCGCCTCATCACGCCCCACGGGGAGGTGAAGACCCCTGCCTTCATGCCGGTGGGCACCCAGGGGACGGTGAAAGGCCTGAGGCCCGAAGAAGTCCGGGAGGCGGGAGCCCAGATGATCCTCGCCAATGCCTACCACCTCTATCTTCGCCCTGGGAGCCATCGGGTGAAGGCTCTGGGGGGCCTCCACCGGTTCATGCACTGGGAGCATCCCATCCTCACCGATTCGGGAGGCTTTCAGCTCTTTTCCCTGGCCGCCACCATGTCCATCGGCGATGAGGGGGTGGCCTTTCGCTCCCATGTGGACGGCTCTGCCCATTTCTGGCGGCCGGAAGATTCCATCGCCGTGCAGGAGGAGCTGGGAGCCGACATCATCATGGCCTTCGACCAGCCGGTGGGCCTGCCGGCGCCCCGGGAACGGGTGGAAGAGGCCTTGCGGCGGACCCTCCTTTGGGCCAGGCGATCCCTGGCTGCCAAGACCCGGGCGGATCAGGCCCTTTTCGGCATCGTCCAAGGAGGCCTGGAAGAAGATCTGCGGCGCCAGGCGGCAAGGGAGCTCCGGTCCCTCCCCTTTGACGGGTACGCGGTGGGAGGCCTCAGCGTGGGGGAGCCCGAAGACGACATGTACCGGGCCCTTGAGTGGACGGTGCCGGAGCTTCCCGTCGATAAACCCCGCTACCTTATGGGGGTGGGGCTTCCCCGGAACCTGGTGGAGGGGGTGGCCCGGGGCATCGATCTCTTCGACTGCGTCCTCCCGACGCGGATGGGGCGGACGGGGACGGCCCTTGTGCCGGGCGGGCGGTTGAACCTTCGCAATGCCGCCTACGCCGAAGATCCCCGGCCCATCCAGGAGGGATGCGATTGCTACACCTGCCGGTATTATTCCCGCGGTTACCTGCGGCACCTGGTCCTGGCCAAGGAGTTGCTGGGCCTGAGCCTGGTGTCCCTCCATAACGTCCGCTTTCTGGTGCGCCTCATGGAATCCATGCGGGAAGCCATCCTCAAGGGGGAGTTTGCCGCCTTTGTGGAGAAGTTTCGTCAGGAAGAAGGGCGGGAGGTGGAAGCATGACGGAAGGCGACACCACCCGGGGGGGTATTCCCCTGGAGCCGGTGTACCGGCCCTCCGGGGAGGCGGAGCCCTCGCCCTTTCGGCGGGGACCCCGGGAAAGCCTCCGGTGGGAAGAAGCCTTGGTGATCCCGGCAGGCACCCCTGAAGAAGCCCGCAGATTTTGGCGGGGAACCCTTTGGGAGGCGGCAGGGGCGGTGACGGTGCCGGTGGACCCTTTGAGCTGGGGGGAGGAGGGGAGGCGGCCCTTCGGGGTCGTCCTGGGGAGCCTCCACGACTGGGAGGAACTTTTTGGGGGGATGGAGGCGGTGGAAAAACCCCTCTATGTGGCGGCCTTCCAGGGAGCTCCCCTGGTGATGGCCCTCCTTCGGGCTTGGGTGCGGAAAAGGGGCCTAAATCCCCAGCACCTTCAGGGGGCCCTTTTGGGGGACCCCTTCGGCGAGGGAGGGCCCCTTCCCCCGGCCCTAAGCCTGGAGATCTTCCTCGAAGCCGCGGAGGAGGCCGAAGCCTGGAGCTCCTTCGCCTTCCTCTCGGTGACCCCCCTTCCCTGGCGCTGGAAGGGGGCGACGGCCGCTTTTGAAGGAGCGGTAGCCCTCCGGGGCCTGCGCAGGTGGAAGGCGGCGCTAAAGGCCCGGGGCCTTCCGGCGGAAGAGCTCCTTCGGAAGGCGCCCCTTCTTTTGGGGCTGGGGATGGATTTCTTCGAAGAAGTGGCTCGCCTCCGGGCCCTCCGGTCCCTCTGGGCGCGGGAAATGGAGGGCATCTTTCCGTTGAGCCATGGGTGGGTCCTTTTGCCGGAAGGGGAACCCCACGAACCGGAAAATGACGCCATCCGGGCAGCCCTGGGGATCCTGGCAGGGGTCTTGGGCGGCGTGAAGGTGATCCACAGCCGGCCCGGGGAAGGGACGTGGGGGTTTCCGCCCTCGGTGGCCCACCGGATGCCCCTCATGATGCAAAAGATCCTCAAGGAAGAGACGGGCGTCACCCGGACGGCCGATCCCCTGGGAGGCTCCTGGTTCCTGGAGACCCTCACGGGCCAGCTGGAAGAGGCCATGGCGGCCCTGGCGGAGGACGAGGGAATTGGGGAGGGCGATTTCCCGAAGGAGGCGACCCGCCCCCTGGTGGGCCGCGATCTTTTCGGCCGCGGGGGAGAAGGGGACGAAAGCCCGGAAGGCCGCCGGTACCTTTCCCGGCCCCTTCCGCCCCGCCGGGAGGAAGCCCGGGTGAGGGAAGCCCTGGATGGGGTGCGGGAGGCGGCCCGGAAGGGCGAAGGGATCCTTCAAGCCCTGGAGGAAGGGGCCCTTGGCGGTGCCACCCTGGAAGAGATGGCCAAGGCCCTCCGGGAAGGCTGGCGGAAGAGGGAGGACCGGTAACCGGTGAACAAGTGGGAGCTATTTCTTGAGAAGACGGCCCGGGCTGCCGCCGGAGGCGGGGAAGAGGCTATCCGGCGGCAGCGGGAAAAGGGAAAGCTGACGGCCCGGGAGCGGCTGGAGCTCCTCTTCGATCCCGGGAGTTTTCGCGAGCTGGATGCGTTGGTGGAGCACCGGGCCACCGATTTCGGCATGGCGGGGCGCCAAGCCCCGGGCGATGGGGTGGTGGTGGGCTTCGGCCAGGTGGAAGGGCGCCGGGTCTACGCCTTCTCCCAGGACTTCACCGTCCTCGGAGGCACCTTAGGGGAGATGCACGCCAAGAAGATCCAGAAGGTGCAAGAGCTGGCTCTCAAGACGGGAAGCCCCTTGGTGGGGATCCAGGATTCGGGGGGAGCCCGCATCCAGGAAGGGGTCGATGCCCTCCACGGGTTTGCGGGGATCTTTCGCCTCAACACCCTCGCCTCGGGGGTGATCCCCCAGATCTCCATGATCCTCGGCCCCTGCGCCGGCGGGGCCGTCTACAGCCCCGCCCTGACGGATTTCATCGTCATGGTGGAGGGCATCGGCCACATGTTCATCACGGGGCCCGACGTCATCCGGGCGGTGACGGGGGAAGAGACCAGCTTTGAAGAGCTGGGCGGGGCCCGGACCCACAACCAGAAGAGCGGCGTGGCCCATTTCTACTGCGCCGATGAGAGGAACGCTTTTCAGCTGGTGCGAAAGCTCCTGGGATACCTTCCCTCCAACAACCTGACTTCCCCGCCGCGCCGGCCCTGGGAAGGGACGGTCGAGCTCGAGGAAGACCTTCGGCGCCTGGTGCCGGAAGAAGCCCATAAGCCCTACGATGTGCGGGAGATCATCCGGCGGTTTCTCGACGACGGGGATTTCCTCGAAGTGCAGGCCTACTATGCCCCTAACGCCGTGGTAGGGTTCGGGCGCCTCCTGGGGGAGACGGTGGGGGTGGTGGCCAACCAGCCGCGGGTCCTGGCGGGTACCTTGGATATCGACGCGTCCGACAAGATCGCCCGCTTCGTCCGCTTTTGCGATGCCTTCTCCATCCCCCTCATCACCCTCGTGGATACCCCCGGCTATCTTCCGGGGAGGGATCAGGAGACGGGGGGCATCATCCGGCACGGGGCGAAGGTCCTCTACGCCTATGCCGAAGCCACCGTGCCGAAGATCAGCGTCGTCCTCCGCAAAGCCTACGGCGGGGCCTACATCGCCATGTGCTCCAAGGGCCTGGGGGCCGATCTGGCCCTGGCCTGGCCCACGGCGGAGATCGCCGTCATGGGAGCCGATGGGGCGGCCAACATCATCTTCCGGCAGGCCATCGCCCAGGCCCCCGATCCCCAGAAGGAGCGGGAGAGGCTCATCGCCGAGTACCGGGAGAAGCTGTACAATCCCTACGTGGCTGCCAGCCGCGGCTACATCGATGCCGTCATCGATCCGGCGGAAACCCGCCGCTGGCTGGCGGAGGGCCTCTGGGCCCTTCGGGAGAAGGCGGAAGACCGCCCGGCCAAAAAGCACGGGAATATCCCGCTGTGAGGGGCGGTGCCGGTGGAACCGGTGGAAAAAGGCGTATCCCTGGAGGAAGTGGCGGCCCTGGCGGCGGTCCTTTACGCCCTCGAGGAAAGGCCGGCGAGGGACACCCGCGACACCCGGCCTTCTACCCAAGGGGAGGATGGGTCCCTTTGGGCCTGGCAGGGAAAGCTGGCCCTTTTGGAGGGCCGCCGTCAGATGCTCCGCATGAGGAGGCGATGAGGTGGCAAGGACCTTTCGCATCACCGTGGATGGGCGGGTCTTTGAGGTGACGGTGGAGGAAGTGGGGGCGGGGCCTCGGCCTCTGCCTTCCCCGGCGCCAGCTCCCCTTCCGGCCGAAGGTCCGGCTCCTTCCGTGACCCGCCCGGCGACCCGCGAGATTCCGGCGGCCGCAGGAGCCGGCGGCGGGGAAGTGGTGCGGGCGCCCCTTCCCGGCCTTGTCTTGGACGTAAAGGTGGAAGTGGGGCAACGGGTGCGGGCGGGGGATGTCCTTTGCATCTTGGAAGCCATGAAGATGGAGAACGAAGTGGCTTCGCCCATCGACGGGGAAGTGACGGCCATCCACCAGAAGAAGGGTCAGGCCGTCATGGGGGGCGATCCCCTGGTGACGGTGGCGCCCCTCTGAAGACAGAGCGGGAAGCCCTTCGGCGGAGGATGATCCGCCGGAGAAAGGCCCTTTCCCCAGAGGAGCGGAGGCGGCGGAGCCAGGCCATGGCCCGCCACTTTTTGGCCTCTTCCCTTTTTGAAGGTCTTTTGCGGCAGGGAAAGGCCCTCATGGGCTACCTTCCCCTCCCCGACGAAGCCGATGTGGAACCCATCCTGGAGGCGGCGGTTTTGCGGGGTCTTCGGGTGGCGGTGCCCCGGGTGGAACCCGGAAGTCCCTCCATGACGGCCCGGGCCCTTGCCCGCGGGCCTGAGGGCTGGCGGGTGGAAAAGGGGCCCTTTGGGGTCCGCCAGCCCCCTCCCGAAGCGGCCGCCGTCCCCTTGGAGGAGATGGGCGTCATCCTGGTGCCGGCGGTGGCCGTGGATGAAGAAGGCTACCGCTTAGGGTACGGGAAAGGCTACTACGACCGCTTTCTCCAAGAGGCCCTCCGCCTGAAACCGGTGCCTCTTTTTGTGGCCGTCGCCTTTCAATTCCAGGTGGTTCCGGAGCTTCCCCGGGCTCCCTGGGACATCCCCTGCCATGGCCTTCTCACGGAAGAGGGGCTCTGGCCCCTGCCCATCCCTCGTTGAAGGCTTCTTGCACCACATGGGCGAGGCCTTCGATAAAGAGAGGATCGTCGTTGAGGGATTCCGTCCGGTAAAGGGAGAGGCCCAGCTCCCGGGCTTTTTCCCGGGCCTCGATGTCCAGGTCGTAGAGGATCTCCAGGTGGTCCGCCACGAAGCCCGCCGGGCAGACGATGACCTCCTGCGCCCCTTCCTCCTTCAGCTCCGTAAGGACCTCCAAGATGTCAGGCCCTAGCCAGGGCTCACCGGTGGCGCTGGCGCTCTGGTAGGCCACCCTCACATGGCCATGGCCTGAGCGGCGGGCCAGGACCCGGGCCATCTCCTCCAGCTGCTTGGGATAGGGATCATCCCAGGTGCGAAGGCGCTCGGGAAGGCTATGGGCCGTCACCACCAGGGGAGTGGAGGAAGGCCGTTGGAGCTCTTGGATGCGGCGGCTAAGGGCCTGGATAAAGCCGGGCTCCAGGTGCCAGCTTTCCACCGGGTAGATGGTGAGGTGGGGGGCCGCCTTGGCCCGATAATCCGCCACCTTTTGCATGTAGGTGGCGGAACTGAGGCGGGAGGCCTGGGGGGCCAGGATGAGGGCCACAGCTTCCGCCACTCCATCGGATGCCATGGCGGAAAGGGCTTCTTCGATGGTGGGATGCCAGTGCTTCATGCCCACGTAGACCCGCACCTCTTGGGGAAGGGCCGGCGGATGGTTCAGCTCCACCTCAAGGGCTTTAGCCTGGCGCAAGGTGATCTCCTTGAGGGGCGAGCGCCCTCCGATCTGGATATAGCGCTCCTTGAGCTCCGCCACCGCTTCCGCCGACGGAGGCCGGCCTCCTCGGATGTCGGTGAAATAGGCTTCCACATCGGAAAGGTCATCAGGGGTTCCGTAGGCCATGAGGAGAACGCCCAGAGGACCTTGGGTCATACCCATCCCGTCCTTTCCGCAAAGCGATGCACTTCTTCCACCACCCACAAGAGGGCCTGAGGGGGCGTCTGGGGGAGAACGCCGTGGCCCAGGTTGACGATGTGGCCCTTTCCCCCCGTTTCCTCTAAAAGGGCCCGCACCCGGGCTTGGATGAAGGGCTTTTCCGCCAGCAACACCGCCGGGTCCAGGTTTCCCTGGAGGACTTTCGATCCCAGGCGCCCTCGCGCCCGGCCAAGGGGCTCCCGCCAGTCGATGCCCAGGACATCGCCCCCGGCCTCGGCCATGGCCTCCAGGAGGGATGAGGTGCCCACGCCAAAGTGGATGAGGGGCACCCCCGCCGCCGCCACCGCGTCGGCGATCTTTCGGGTGTAGGGGAAGACGTAGCGCCGGTAATCCTCAGGGGAAAGGGCCCCCACCCAGCTGTCGAAAAGCTGCACCAGATGAACTCCGTGGTGGATTTGGGCCAGGAGGTAGCGGGCGATGCTCTCCGCCAGGATGTCCATGAGGCGGCGGTAAAGGGCTTCTTCCCGGTACATGAGGGTCTTGAGGTGAAGAAAGGACCGGGAAGGACCGCCTTCCACCAGGTAGGAGGCGAGGGTGAAGGGGCCGCCGGCGAAGCCGATGAGGGGGACCTCCAGCTCCTTCACCAAAAGATCGATGGCCCGAAGGACGTAGGGGACATCCTCTTCCGGCTGGAGGACCCGCAGCCGCTTCAGGTCGCCTTCCGTCCGCAGGGGAGGATCCACCACCGGGCCGACCCCCTCCCGCAGATCGACGCCGATCCCCATAGAGGAAAGGGGCACCACGATGTCGGAAAAGAGGATGGCCCCATCCACCCCCAGTTCTTCCACAGGCCAGAGGGTCACCATGGCTGAGAGCTCCGGCTGGCGGACGATCTCCATCAAGGTGTATTTTTCCCGGAGGGCCCGGTAGCGGGCCTGATAGCGGCCGGCCTGGCGCATGAACCAGACGGGGGGCCGATCCACCGGCTCGCCTCTTGCCGCCTGCAGCAGCAGCCGATTCTTCAGCTCTGCCCCATCCTTTCCAAAGGAACCATACCGGGAGCCGGTGGGGAAGCCAAGGGCCAGATGGCGAGGGGCCGTGGTACCATAAGGCCATGGCCGAAAAGAGGCTTCTGGTGGTGGGGGGCGGTCTCACGGGGCTCTTTGCTGCCTGGGAAGCCTCCCGGGTCCCCGGAATCCAGGTGGTCCTTCTGGAAAAGGACCTTCGCTTGGGGGGGAAGGTGCAAACCTTCGCCTTTCCCGACGGAAGCCATCTGGAAATGGGCCCCGACTCCTTTCTCCTGCGAAACCCCCTCTTTCTCGAGGCTCTTCAATCCCTGGGCCTCACGTCCTCCCTCATGGAGCCCCGCTCCCTTTCGCCCTTCATCCGCTTCCGCGGGCGGTTCCACCGCCTGCCCCAAGGCCTTTCGGGCATCGCTCCCGTGGATCGCCGCTACCTCAAAAGCTCCCTTTTGAGCCTCAGGGGAAAGGCCGCCGTCACCCGGGACTTCTCCATCCCTCCCCGGAAGATGCCTCCCGACCACGATGAAAGCCTTTTTTCGCTGGCGGCCCGCCATTTTGGCGAAGAGTGGGCGGAGCGGGTGGTGAGCCCCCTCTACGGGGGCATTTACGCCGGGGATGCCCGGGAGCTGAGCGCTGCCTTCCTCCAGCCCCAGTGGCTCAAGGACGAGGAAGACCAAGGATCCCTCATCCGGGCGGCGAAGCGGCGGATGAAAAGGGGGAAGGGGCCTTCCCCCTTCCGCACCCTCCCCGGGGGCCTGGAAACCCTCGTTCAGAGGGTCGAGGAAGACCTCCGGTACCGGAAGGTGGAGATCCGGAAGGGGGAGGCCGTCCTCCGTTTGGCGTTTCACGGGGGAAAGGTCCGCCTTATGACGGGGCGGGGGGACCTTCAAGGGGAGGGGGTCGTCTTGGCCCTCCCCGCCCCGGACGCCGCCGCCTTACTGGAAGATCTGGACCCTGATTTATCCAAGCTCCTTCGGAAAGAGGTCTGGGTGAAGAGCGGCGCCCTTCTCTTGCGGGTGGCGAAGGCGGACAAGCGGGCGGCGTGGGAGGCCCATCCCCTCTGGCAGGGGAGCGGCTTTCTGGTGCCCCTGGGGGAGGGGGCCATCATCACCGGGGCGACCGTCTTTTCCCGCAAGTGGCCAGGCCTCAGCTCCGAGGCCTTTCACCTCCGCCTCTTCGTGGGGCGCCGCCACGAAGAAGAAGCCCTGGAGCTCGGCGATGAAGCCCTTTTCCGAAAGGCCTGGGAGGAACTCCAGGCCTGGGCGGGGCCCCTTCCCCCGCCCGACGAGGTGATGGTCTCCCGGTTTGCCCGGGCTTTTCCCCAGTACCGGGTGGGCCACGGCCGCTGGGTCCAGGCGGTCCGGCTCAAGGAAAAGGCCTATCCCTGGCTGGTCCTGGCAGGAACGTCCTACGAAGGGGTGGCCATCCCCGATGCCGTAGGGCAGGGGAGGGAAGCGGGACGGAGGGGAGCCTCCTACCTCACCGGCCGCCCACAGCCTCCCAGTACTTCATGAGCTCCGGATAGGTGATGGGCCCTTGGTGCACATAGCGGATGATCCCCTGGCCATCCACCACAAAGGTGGTGGGGATGTTCCGCACCCAGTAGAGGCGGGAGACGTCGCCTTTTTCATCCAGGAGGATGGGGTAGGTGAAACCCCGTGCCTGGATATAATCCCGCACCTTGAGGGGGTGCTCCTGCATGTCGATGCCCACCACCCGGGCTCCCGTTTCCTTGTGAAAGGCGTCGATGGCGGGCATTTCCCACTGGCAAGGGGGACACCAGGTGGCCCAGAAGTTCAGGATGACCGGTTCCCCTCGCCAGCTCTGGAGGTCTTGGGGTTTTCCCTCGAGGTCGGGAAGGGTGAAAGCCGGGGCCGGAAAACCCGGAAGGGGGAGGGAGACCGTCTCCTTGGCCGGGTCGGCGCTGAAGAAGAGGAAGGCTCCCACCAGGAGGAGAAGGCCCAGGCTCCCCAGGGCGAAGCGGGAAAGGGGCTTTCGCTCCCACAAAAAGACGGCGAAGGCCACGGCAAAGCCCATCAGATCCCCCCACTGGGTCCACGTGAGGCCTCCTAGGACTGGCGGCGTAAAGACGAAGAACCCCAGCACAAACCTGAGGGGAAAGAGGAGGAGAAAGAAGGTCAAAGTCACTTCGCCGGGGCGGTGGGGCCGCCTGAGAAGGTAGGCTGCCCCCAAACCCAGGAGGAGGTATCCCAGGAAAAAGTAGAGCTGGATGGGGTGGAGGCCTTGACTTCCGATGAGGGCGGCGCCGGTCCCCCCTTTGAGGGCCATCGCCCAGGGAAGGGACGTGGGCTTTCCCACCCCCGGAAGGCCCAGGGCCCCTACCGCCAGGGCCAGGCCCAGGGCAGGCATGAGGCGGTCCAGCAGGCGGAGGGAAAGGCGCTTCCAGAGGGCCACCGCGAGGGCCCCCAGAAGGGCCCCCGCAAAGCTCAGGCTGTAGCCTCCAAACCGGAACCACGTGAGGGGGCGGAGGAGGGCCATGTCGGGTTGCACCACCTGCTCCAGAAGGCGGGCCCCCAGAAAGGCGAAAAGCGCCATCCAGAAGGAGGCTTCTTCCCATGCCCTTCGCTCCTCGGAAGAAAGATCCCGGAGGAACAAGGGAAGGGTCAGGTAGGCCAAGAGGAGGCCCGCCAGGAGGGTGAGGGCAAAGGTTTGCACCCCTAAGGAGCGGTACAGGGTGACGAAGTCGGGGAGGGGGAAGAGGGGCGGCAAAAGGGCGAGGGGAGTCATGTCAGACTACCCCCTGCAGCCAGCTGCTGAGGCGGGAGAGGGTGTCGGTGACGATCATGATCCCCAGGATCACCAGGACGGCGCCGCTGATCTTTTGGATGAGGGGAAGGCTGGGGGTGACTTTCTTCCAGAAGGGCTGGAGGGTTTCGAAGAAAAGGGCGAGGAGGAGGAAGGGAAGCCCCAGCCCCAGGCTGTAGAGGGCGAGGAGGATGGCCCCCTGGGTGACGTGGGCCGTGGAGCCCGCCAAGAAAAGGATGCTCCCCAAGATGGGGGTGATGCAGGGGGTCCAAGCGATGGAAAAAGCCATACCGATGGGAAAGGCCGCCCATGGCGAGGCTGGCGGTCGGGCGGGGCCCAGGGACGGGGTGGTGGGGAAGAGATGGGCGGGGATGAGGCCCAGAAGGTAGAGGCCGAAGGCCACCACCAAAAGGCCTCCCACCTGCCGAAGGGGCCCCTGGTACTGGAGGAGGAGCTGGCCTAGGGATGCGGCGGTGGCGCCCATGGCGACGAAGATGGCGGTAAAGCCCAGGACGAAGAGAAAGGCGGCCCCCAGGACCCGCCCCCGTCGTTCCGCCGGCGAGCGGGTCCCTGCGAGAAAGAAGAGGTAGGCGGGGTAAAGGGGCCAGGTGCAGGGGGAGACGAAGGAAAGAAAGCCGCCCGTCAGGGCCAAAAGCCAGGACGTCAAGGCGATGCCTCCTCGGTGATCTCATCCAACCCTAGGTCCATGGTAGCACGGCCCGCAACCTTGCCCCTGCCATCGCCCCTTGCGGCCCTTGAGGGCGGCGGTATAGTGGCAGGGGAGGTGCCCCATGAAACGAGCCCTGGCATGGGCCGTAGCCCTGCTCCTCATCTTTCTCATCTTGGCTTATGGGTATCAAAGGGAGCTGGATGCCAAGGCGCAGGTGGGAAAGCCGGCGCCTCCCATCACCCTTCCCACCTTGGAGGGCGATCTCGCCACCTACCCCGTGGAGGGCCGCTTCGTCCTGGTGAACTTCTTCGCCAGCTGGTGTGCCCCCTGCAAAGACGAGATCCCGCTGTTGCAGTCCTTGGCGAACGATTTTCCCGAGGCGCTTCAGGTGGTGGGCATCGCCTGGCGGGACAGCCGGGGGGATGCGGCGGCCTTTGCCCGGGAGATGGCCATCGGCTACCCCATCCTCTGGGACGGGAAGGGGAAGGCAGCCCGCCAGTATGGCCTTACGGGGGTGCCGGAAAGCTGGCTCATCGATCCCCAGGGGGTGGCCGTCCTCCACCTCAAAGGGCCCCTCACTGCCGAGACGGACAAGGCCATCCGGAAGCTTTTGGAAGGAGCACAGCCCTGAAAGGTCCCGGTTTTCCCAAGGAGATCTGGGTCCTCACCCTGGCCATGGGCGTCCAAGTGGCGGGGGCATCCTTCATCTGGCCCCTCAACGCCATCTACGTCCACGAGGTTTTGGGCAAATCCCTCACCCTGGCGGGGATGGTCCTCTTCTTCAACGCCGGAGCCGGGGCCTTGGGAAGCCTGGTGGGGGGGCGGGCCTTCGACCGCTTCGGCCACCTCCCCACCCTCTTGGGGGGATCGTTCCTGGCGGCGGGAACATCCCTTCTCATGGCTTTTTTTCCGTCGTTTTTCGCCTATGGGGTCCTCCTCACCCTCTTTGGCTTTGGAACCGGCCTCATCTACCCCTCCATGTACGCCCTGGCGGGGATCCTCTGGCCGGAAGGGGGCCGCCGCGCTTTTAGCGCCGTCTATGTGGCGGCCAACGCAGGGGTGGCGGCCGGGACGGCCATGGCCGGCTTTGTGGCCAGCCAGGGTTTCCGCTGGTCCTTCCTGACCAGCAGCGTTTTTTTCCTCGCCTTTGCCCTGATGGTGGCCAAGGGATTCCGGGGGGAAGCCTTTAGGCGCCGGGGCCAGGCGGAGGTGCCGCCTTCCCGGGAAGGGATCCTCTGGAGCCGATCCCTCCTCCTTTTGAGCCTGGGGTTCTTTATGGCCTGGAGCGTCTACGTCCAGTGGCAGACCACCATCGCCACCCATCTCCAGACCTTGGGCTACTCCCTCGCCCAGTACAGCCTTCTCTGGACCCTCAACGGAGGCCTCATCCTGGTGGGGCAGCCCCTTTTGAACCTCATCTGGCGGGGAGAGCAGCTGCGGCGCCAGATGCTTTTGGGGATGGGCCTTTACGCGGCCGTTTTCAGCCTTTTAACCCTCCCCCTCCCCTACGGAGGTTACCTCTTTCTCATGGGCCTCATGACGGTGGGGGAGATCCTGGTGTGGCCCGCCGTCCCGGCGGCGGCCCAGCGGCTGGCGCCCAAAGGGCAGGAGGGGGCCTATCAAGGGGTGGTGGGAAGCGCCGCCAGCCTGGGGCGGATGGTGGGTCCCCTTTTAGGAGGATGGATCTATGACACCTACCCGTGGCAGGCCCTTCCGGCGGCCATGGTGGGTTTAGTCCTGACGGCCGCTTGGATATTCTCCAGAATAGAGCTCAGGGAAAGAAGGGTTCCCCTATCGTCCTGAAGAGCTGGGTGGATTTTTCGATCCGAAGCCGAGGGGCCCTTTTCCTTTTGGCTCTTTTGGTCCTGGGCATGGGCACGTACGAATTCCTCAGCTTAAAGCGGGAAGCCATGCCCGACATCACCTTTCCCATCGTGGTGGTGACCACCGCCTATCCCGGTGCCGGCGCCGAAGATGTGGTCCGGGACGTGACGGAACCCCTGGAGAAGGCCACGGCGGGGATCCCCGGCTTGAAGACGGTGACCTCCACGTCCGTGGCCAACTTTTCCGCCATGGTCCTGGAGTTCGAGATGTCCCGCCCGGCCAAAGAGGCCGCTGCCGATATCCGCGATAAGATCGGCGCCGTCAAGCTCCCGGAAGGGGCCCAACCGCCACAGGTGACGGCCATCGGGTTTTCCGAGCTGCCGGTTTTGCAGGTGAGCCTCCTCAGCCCCGAAGGCATGGATGGGGAAACCTTCCAAAAGCTCGTTCGGGAAAAGGTGATCCCGGCGGTGGAGGGGCTGCCGGGAGTCGCCAAGGTGGAGGCCCAGGGCCTCTTTGAAGAGCAGCTGGTGGTGGAGCTGGATCCGGAAAAGGCCAAAGCCTACCGCCTGGATCCAGCGACCGTCGCCCAGATCCTGGAGGCATCCGCCCTGAAGCTTCCGGCGGGGGACGTGGTGGCGGGAGGCCAAGAGGCGAAGGTGCGGGTGGAAGGGCGCTTTTCCGATGTGACGGCCCTTTCCCGCCTGCCCCTTCCCGTGATCCCGAGGCAGGAGGACCTCCTCAGGGAAACCCTCACCCCCATGACCGAGGGGATGGCCGCCATGGGGGATGTCCTCCAGAGGGTGGCCAGGGAAAATGCTCTTTTGAAAGCCCAAAGCCAGATCCTTTACGCCCGGGAGCAGCTCCTCCAGGCCCTTTTGGAGCAGCGGACGCAGCTTTTGTCCCTTCCCCCTGACGATCCCCGCCGGGAAGCCCTAATGGAGGCGATTCAGGAGACGACGAAGAAGCTGGCGGATCTGGAGGTGCAGTACCACTACCTCCAGTCCCAGATGCCTTCCGCGCCGCCTTCGGCCGCGAAGCCGGCGGCCCCGGCGTCTCCCGCTGCCTTGGAGACGGTCCCCTTGGGAGAGGTGGCCGCCATCCGGCTGGAATCCCAGGCCACCTCGGGCATCGCCCGCTGGAACGGCCGGCCGGCCGTAACCCTCCGCATCAGCGGCGAGCCCAGCTACGGTCCGGGGGAGGTAGCCCAAGCAGCCCTTGGGGAGCTGGAAAAGCTCTCGGAGGGCTGCCAGGCCTTCCAGGTGCGGGTGGCCTACAACGCCCAGGCGGAGATCCAGTCCACCCTGGCCGTCATGATGCGGGAGGTGGGCCTGGGGGCGGTGGTGGCCGTCATCATCATCTTCCTTTTCTTGAGGAGCGCCCGGGCCACGGCCGTGGCGGCCGTCTCCATCCCCACCTCCATCGCCCTGGCCCTCCTCATCCTCAGCCGCTACGGGATCTCCCTCAACATCATGACCCTGGGGGCCATGGCGGTGGCTACCGGGCGGGTGGTGGACGACGCCATCGTGGTGACGGAAAACATCTTCCGCCGGGCCCGCCGGCAGGGCTACACCATGGAGCTCATCGCCGATGCCGCCGTGGAAGTGGGGCGCGCCATCACCGCTTCCACTTTCACCACCGTGGCCGTCTTCTTCCCCCTGGGGATGGTGCGGGGCATCGTGGGGAAGGTCTTCGAACCCTTCGCCCTCACCGTCATGTGGTCCCTGGCGGCTTCCCTCTTGGTGGCCCTCACGGTGGTGCCCGCCCTCACCTACCTTCTCTACCGAGGAGAGGTGCCTCAAGCCGAAGAGCCGGCGGAACGGGCGCAAAGGATCCGCAAGGGATACCAGACCTTCTTGAAGACCCTCTGGAACCGGCCTCTCCTGACGGGGGGGACCGCCCTTTTGCTCCTGGCGGTGGCGGGATACCTGGGGATCCATCTGCCTGTGGCCTTTGTCCCCGCCGACGAAGAGCCCCGCATCGCCATCACGGCCCGGTATCCCGCCTCCTTCACCTTGGAGGACGTGGACCGAAACGTGAAGGACGTGGATGACTACCTCCTCCGCCAGGAGGGGGTCGTCTCGGTGCAGTCGGTGGCGGGCGCCTCCGGCGGGAGCAGCCGCTTCCAGACGGGGCCCAAAGATGATCAGCAGGCTACCTTCCTGGTGACGGTGGCATCCCAGGAGATGGCCCAAACCCTGGCGCAACGGTGGCGAGAGGAGCTAAACCGGGACTTTTCACCGGGCCGGTTTGCCGTCACCATCTATTCCAGCTGGACCCAGACCGACACCGTCCAGCTGGTGGTGCGGGGGGCCGGGCCCAAAGAGCGGGCGGAGGCGGCCCTGAAGATCCGGGATGCCCTGAAGGATGTTTCCGGCCTGGAGGATGTGCGGGATACCCTGGAAGAGACCCGACCCGTGGTGAAGGTGGCGGTGAAAAGCGACGAAGCCGCCCGCTACGGGCTGACGGCCGGCCAGATCCTAAAGGCGGTCCACGATGCCCTTTCGGGGGTGGCGATCCCTGAGTTTGAGCTGGATGGGCGGACGTACACCCTGAAGGTCCGGGAGGGAGGGACCTACCGGCTGGATCAGCTGGCCTCCATGATCCTCCCCGGGCGGCCCGAGGTGGCCCTTCGGGATGTGGCGGATCTTCAGGAGGTGGAAGAACCCAAGGCCATCTACCGGCGGGATGGAGAGCCGTTTGCCATGGTCCAGGCCGATGTGGTGGCCCAGGATGTGGGAGGTGTCCTCAGGGAGGTGGACCGGCGGGTGGCGTCCCTCTCCCTGCCGCCAGGGATCCGCGTGGAGGATGTGGGCATCACCCTCACCATTGCCGAGGGGTTTGGCGACATGACCCGGGCCATCGCCGTGGCCATCGCCGTGGTGTACCTCATCATGCTGGTCTCCTTCGGCGATGCCCTCATCCCCCTGGCCATCCTCATCAGCCTTCCCTTTGCCGGGGTGGGGGCCGTCTTCGGGCTGGCCCTCTCGGGGCTTACCCTTTCCATCCCGGCCCTCATCGGCATCCTGATGCTGGTGGGCATCGTGGTGACCAACGCCATCGTCCTCATGGACCGCTTCCACCACCAGCACCTGGCGGGCCTCTCCGTGCGGGACGCCCTTCTGGAGGCGTCGGCCACGCGGCTTCGCCCCATCCTCATGACGGCCCTCGCCACCATCGGGGCCCTCACGCCCCTGGGGCTGGGCCTGGGGCAGAGCTCCCTCATCGGCCAGACGGTGGCGGTGGTGGTCATGGGCGGGCTGGTGACCTCCACCCTCTTGAGCCTGGTGCTGGTGCCCCTCACCTACGAACTCCTCCACCGCCTCTTTGGCGGTTCGCGGTGAAGTTCACCTCTTTTCCCGGTGGTGCCGGGCATACCAGGCGGCGGCTTCGCTGCGGCGGGCCACGTTCAGCTTGGAGAGAATGTTGCTGACGTAATGTTTCACCGTCTTTTCGCTCAAAAAGACGGTTTCGGCGATCTCTTTGTTGGTCTTCCCCTCGGCGATCAGCTCCAGGATCTTTTTCTCTTGCTCCGAGAGGGATGCCCACTCGTCGCTGGCCTGGGAGGCGGGGGAACGCAGGCGCTCAAAGACCTTTTGAGTGAGGGACGGATCCAGGAGGGAACCGCCCTCGCTGACAGTGATGATGGCCTGGGCGATCTCCTTCCCGCGGGTCTGTTTCAAGAAATACCCGGCGGCGCCGGCGGTGATGGAGGCGAAGAGGGCTTCGTCATCGGGGTAGGATGTGAGCATGATAACCTGCGTCGCGGGGTTCTCCTGCCGAATCTGTCGGCAGGCGTCGACGCCGCTCCCGTCGGGGAGGCGCACGTCCATGACCACCACATCCGCCTGGAGGGTGCGGGCTTTTTCCACCGCTTCAGCGGCCGTCCCCGCTTCCCCCACCACTTCGATCTGGGGGGTGCGATCCAGAATGGATTTTAGTCCGACCCGCACCACCTCGTGGTCATCCACCAGGAGGACCCGGATCTTCTTCGCATCCACGGGGGTTTCACCTCGCTTCCTCCTTGCCTATTAGTGTACCGCCTTCTTCCTCTTCGGCAGGCGGCGGGGGCGGAGGGAGGAGGGCGGTGATGGTGGTGCCGCCGCCGGGCCGGCTCTGGATCTCCAGGCGACCCCCCAGAGATTCGGCCCGATGGCGCATGTTGTTTAGACCCTGACCCCGGCCGTCGTCCAGGAGCCACGCCTTGATCTTCTCCCGGGTGACGGGAAAGCCCCGCCCGTTATCCCAGATGGAGAGGCGCAGCCCCTCGGGAGTCTCCTCCAGGGTGACGCGGACATGGGTGGCGCCGCTGTGGCGGGCCACGTTGGAGAGGGCCTCATGGGCAATGTGCCAGAGCTCCCACTGCCAGTGGCGAGGGAGTTCGGGGAGGTTTTCCGAAACGTAAAACTCTTTGGTGGTCTCGGCCGGAAGGCCCGCCGACTGGAGGAGTCGGTAGAGGAGGGTGGGAAAGGCTTTCTGGCCCATGGGGCGGCTCTTCAGGTCCAGGATGTAGTGGCGGATGTCGGCGGCGACGTCTCCCAGCTGGTCGATGGACGTTTCGATGAGCTCCCGGGCTTCCTTGGGATTTTCATCGATGAGGTCGGCGGCCCTCTCCAGGGTCAGGCCCACGCCGTAGATCTTCTGGGTGACGCCGTCGTGGAGGTCCATGGCGATCCGCTCCCGTTCTTCCGCCACCCGCTCTGTCTCGAGAGCCTGGCGCAGCTGGTCTTCCGCCCGCTCGATGGCCGACCAGATGACCTGGGTGAAGACCACGATCCCCAGGAGGACGCTCACCACCGTGACGAGATGGGAGGTTTCCCGGGTAAAGCGCGGTTCCAGGAAGAAATACTGGACAGCTTCCAAGGTGAGGAGAAAGAGGATGGGGGCTACGAGGGCGAGGGTTCTCAGGCGCCGCACCGGTATCGCCTCCGCCGCTATTGTATCCTTCGGCCGTTTAAGCGCTATAGTGGAGACGGCAAAGGAGGTCGGACCATGAATTTTCCCTTGCGAACCCTGACCACCCGGGCGGGCACGGTGGGCTATTACCGCCTGGAGGACCTGGAGAAAGAGGGCCTGGGATCCTTTCAGCACCTTCCCTATTCCATCCGCATCCTTTTGGAGAACATGATGCGCCATCTGGGGGGTGTGGCGGGCGAGGGGCACCTGCGGGCCGTCCTTTCCTGGGGAAAGGGAACACTCCCGGATCTGGAAGTGCCCTTCATGCCGGCGCGGGTCATCCTGCAGGATTTTACGGGAGTTCCCTGCGTGGTGGATTTGGCGGCCATGCGGGACGCCATGGCGGAACAAGGCGGCGATCCTTCCCGCATCAATCCCGTGGTGCCCGTCGACCTGGTCATCGACCATTCGGTGCAGGTGGACATGTTCGGGTCGGAATACGCCTTTTTCTACAACGTCAAACGGGAATTTGAACGGAATTTCGAACGGTATACCCTCCTTCGATGGGCCCAAAAAGCGTTCCGCAACTTCCGGGTGGTGCCCCCCGGCACGGGGATCGTCCACCAGGTGAACCTGGAATACCTCGCCAAAGTGGTGCAAACGAAAGAGACACCCCAGGGGCTCATCGCCTTCCCCGATAGCCTGGTGGGGACCGATTCCCACACCACCATGATCAACGGCATCGGCGTCTTCGGCTGGGGTGTGGGGGGCATCGAGGCGGAGGCGGTGATGCTGGGCGAACCCTACAGCATGCTCCTTCCCGAGGTGGTGGGCTTCCGGTTGGTGGGGGAGCTGCGGGAAGGGGTGACGGCCACCGACCTGGTCCTCACGGTGACGGAGATCCTCCGCAAGAAAGGGGTCGTGGGAAAGTTCGTGGAGTTCTTCGGCCCCGGACTTTCCCAGCTGACGGTGGCCGATCGGGCCACCATAGGGAATATGTCTCCCGAATACGGGGCCACCATGGGCTTCTTCCCGGTGGATGAGAACACCCTCGATTACCTCAGGAGCACCGGCCGGGACGAAGAGCTCATCGACCTGGTGGAGCGGTACTGCAAGGAACAGGGGCTCTTCCGGACGCCCGACGCGCCCGAGCCCGCCTACAGCGATGTGGTGGAGCTGGACCTTTCCACAGTGGAGAGCAGCATGGCGGGTCCCCGCCGTCCCCAGGACCGCTGGCCCCTCAGCCGGGTCCCGGAGTCTTTCCGGCAGAGCTTTGGCAAGCCGGCGGGAGAGCCGGTAGCTGCCACCCCCAACGGCCACCGGTGGGAGAACGAAGGGGGAAAGACGGTGGCCGTGGCGACCCGCCCGGAGCTCAAGGACGGGGATGTGGTCATCGCCGCCATCACCAGTTGCACCAACACCTCCAACCCCACGGTAATGGTGGGGGCGGGGCTGCTGGCGAAAAAAGCGGTGGAGCGGGGGTTGAAGGTGCCGCCTTACGTGAAGACCAGCCTCGCTCCCGGATCGCGGGTGGTGACCCAGTACCTCAGGGAAGCGGGCCTCCTGGATGACCTGGAGAAACTGGGCTTCTACGTGGTGGGCTACGGATGCACCACGTGCATCGGGAATAGCGGCACCCTCATCGAAGAAGTGGCCCGGGAGGTGGAATCCCGGGATCTGGCGGTGGTGGCCGTCCTCTCGGGGAACCGCAACTTCGAAGGCCGCATCAACCCGCTGGTGAAGGCCAACTACCTGGCGTCGCCGCCGCTGGTGGTGGCCTACGCCATCGCCGGAAGCATCCATGTCGATCTCACCCGGGATCCCCTGGGCTACGATCCCGAAGGACGGCCGGTGTACCTGAGGGACATCTGGCCCACCCACGAGGAGATCCACCAGGTCATCACCTCCCACATGAACGCCGAGATGTTCAAAGAGCAATACAGCCACGTCTTTGAAGGGGACGAGCAGTGGCAATCCCTCCCCGTTCCCGAGGGGGAGCTCTACCGGTGGGATGAAAACTCCACCTACATCCGGCGCCCGCCCTACTTCGACGGTATGTCCCGGGAACCCAAGCCCCTGGAGGATATCGTGGAGGCCCGGGTTCTGGCCCTTCTGGGGGATTCCATCACCACCGACCATATCTCTCCGGCCGGGGCCATCCCCAAGCATTACCCAGCCGGCCGGTACCTCCTGGAGCGGGGGGTAGACGTCCTCGATTTCAACACCTACGGGTCTCGGCGGGGGAACCACGAAGTGATGGTGCGGGGGACCTTCGCCAACATCCGCCTGCGGAACAAGCTGGTGGACCGCGAGGGCGGGTACACCCGCCACATGCCCTCCGGAGAAGAGATGTTCATCTATGATGCCGCCATGCGCTATCAGAAGGAAGGCGTGCCTCTGGTGGTCCTGGCGGGGAAGGAATACGGCTCGGGAAGCTCCCGGGACTGGGCGGCCAAGGGGACCATCCTCCTGGGGGTTCGGGCCGTGTTGGCCCAGAGCTTTGAGCGGATCCACCGGGCCAACCTGGTGGGCATGGGGGTGTTGCCCCTGGAGTTCATGCCGGGGGAGTCGGTGGAGACCCTGGGCCTTACCGGGGAAGAGACCTACACCATCCGGGGGCTGGCGGACCTGAAACCCCGGGAGGTGCTGGTGGTGGAGGCCCGGCGGCCCAGCGGCGAGGTGGTGCGCTTTAAGGCCCGGGCCCGCATCGATACCCCCGTGGAGCTCCGCTACTTCCGCCACGGCGGCATCCTTCCGGCGGTGCTGAGGGAATTCCTCCCCTCATGAACCGGCAGGCGGCGGCCCTGGCCCTTTTCACCATCGTCTTCTGGTCCTCCTCCTATACGGCCATCCGCATCGGGCTGGAGGACTTTTCGCCGGGGCCGCTGGCCTTCCTCCGCTTTGCCGTGGCCAGCGCCGCCCTTCTTCTCTTGGCGCCGGTCCTGGGGGTGAAAAGGCCGGAGCGGCAGGATATGGGGCTCATCCTTCTGGCAGGGTTCCTCGGGATCGCCCTTTACCACACAGCCCTCAACTACGGGGAGACCCGGGTGCCGGCGGGGACGGCCGCCCTCCTCATCGCGTTTGCGCCGGCCTTTACCGCCACTCTCGCCCACTTCCTTTTGGGGGAGCGCCTGAGGCCCCTCCAGTGGGTCGGGGTGGCCCTGGGCCTTTTGGGGGTGGGCCTCATCACGTGGGGGAGCGGCGATTGGGGGTGGCGCTGGTCGGCCCTGGCCATCGTCGGGGCTGCCTTGAGCACATCCCTCTTCTTCATCGTGGAAAAGGTCCTCTTCCGGCGGTATAGCCCCGCCGCCGTCACCGTCTACGCCTCCGCTGCCGGCCTCCTCTTCCTCCTTCCCTTCGCCCCCGGCGCATGGCGGGAGCTTTCTTCGGCGACGCCAGAAGGCATCGGCGCCGCCATCTACCTGGGGGTCTTCCCGGGAGCCTTGGCCTACCTCACGTGGAACCGGGCGCTCCAGCTCTCGGCCACCGGCTCCGTCACGTCCTTCCTCTACCTGGCCCCGGTGGTGGCCATGGGGGTGGCCCATCGGGTCCTGGGGGAGATCCCTTCGGCCCTTTCGGCCCTGGGTGGCGGGGTTGTCCTGGCGGGGGTGATCCTCGCCAGCCAAAGGCCGTCTCCCCAAGGGGCGAGGGTTTGCCTCCCGGAGAGGGGGGCACCGGGGCGATAGGAGCCGGACCCAAGCCCCGGGTGTTGCATCTCATCCGGAGCGCCCAGGGGGGCATGCGCCGGCATGTCCTGGACCTTTCGGCGGAGCTCCGTCGGCGGGGCTGGGAGGTGGTGGTGGCGGGTCCGGGGATGGCGAAGGACCTCCCGGTGCCCACCCTGCCTGGCCCCGGCCAGGGAAAGGCCAGGGAATCGCTCCGGGCCCTTCTGGAAGACGAAAATCCCGTCATCCTCCACGTCCACGGGTGGACCGCCCTCTCCCTGGCCCTCTCCGTCAAGCCCGTCCTTCCCCTCTTTTTCACCGCCCACACCCTTCTTCCGCCCTGGGAGAGCCCCCTCCGCCGCCTGGGGGTGCTCCATCTCCTCCGGAAGGCCCGGGGAAAGGAAATCCTCTTCTTCGCCGTTTCCAAGGCCGTGGGGGAGGAACTCCTAGCTGCCGGGGTGCCGGAAGAAAAGGTGGTGGTCCTGCCGCCCGGGGTGAAGGTCCCCTTGAGGGAGGAGGGGGAGAAGGAACGCCTTCCCCTTCCCCCTCCCGGCGTCTTGCGGATCGGGGTGGCCAGCCGCTTCAGCCGGGAAAAGGGCCTGGACGTCCTTCTCTGCGCCCTGTCGCGCCTTCCCCGGGGGGCGCCCTGGCATCTTTTCCTTGCGGGAAGCGGACCGTTGGAAGGGGATCTCCACCGCAGGGTGAAACGCTATGGCCTGGAGGGCCAGGTGACCTTCCTTGGCTTTCGGCCGTCCCTCGCGGGGTTTTACGAGGCCATCCACCTCCTGGCGGTGCCCTCGCGCCAGGAAGGGTTGGGCCTTTCGGCCCTGGAAGCCATGGCGCTTGGAAAGCCCGTGGTGGCCAGCCGGGTCGGGGGCCTCCCGGAGGTGGTAGCCGACGGAGAGACGGGGTTTCTTTTGCCGCCGGGGGACTGCCGCGCCTGGGCCCAAGGGCTGGAGGCCATCCTCCACCTTCCCCGAGCCCGGCTGGAGGCCATGGGCCGGGCGGCGAAGGCGCGGGCGGCGAGGTGGCCCTTTGAAGGGGTGGTGGATCGGGTGGAACAAGCCTACCGGCTGCGTTGAAGGAAAAGGGTATTTCCGGTTATGGTGGGAACGTCCGGGGAGGACCCCCGGGGAGACGGTAGGAAGGAAAGGTGGCGCCTTTTGGAACGGACGCTGGTCCTGGTGAAACCCGATGGTGTGCAGCGGCGGCTGGTGGGGGAGATCATCTCCCGTTTGGAACGGCGGGGCCTAAAGCTTCTGGGGATGAAGCTCCTCAAGCCTTCTCGGTCCCTGGCGGAAAAGCATTACGAGAGCCTAAAGGACCGCCCCTTTTATCCCTCCCTCATCGACTTTTTGACCTCGGGCCCGGTGGTGGCCATGGTCTGGGAAGGGCCCAAGGCGGTGGAGGCGGTGCGCCAGACCCTGGGGGCCACCGATCCCCTGAAGGCAGCTCCGGGAACCATCCGGGGGGATCTGGGGCTTCACATCCAGATGAACCTGGCCCATGGTTCCGACAGCCCCGAGACGGCGGAGCGGGAAGTGAACCTCTGGTTTTCACCGGAGGAACTGGTGACATGGAAGGCGGCCGATGAAGGGTCGTGAACAGCTTGTCGAAACATAGTCAGACATAGGCAAACATATGTGCT
>JAHHQG010000003.1 GCA_018729555.1 Clostridiales bacterium
TTTGTTCGTTTCACGAGTCGCCCCTCCTTTGACAGAAGGATACAACATAGTTTTAACATTTGTCCAGTCTTATGGGCGCATGACCCACTTGTTTGAGCCCCCTTCTGTGAGGTTCTGCTGCCCTTCGTCTTCGCGCTTTACTTGATTACTTGATGTATACAACTCATATTGCCTCCAACCTCTCCCACGCCTCCAGGATCAGGCGGCGAGTGCGGTATTCACCGTAATGGCGCTCTTCTTTTTCTTTGAGTACGCGGAAGGTCTCGCCGGGGAAGTCGGGGCCAAAGACGTCCTTGGGGTCGAGGATGTAGCGCAGCTCGTCGCGGGTCAACCCGTAGAGCTTGGCGTAGTAGGCGTCGAGCTCGGCGCGGATGACAGCACGGCGCTCGGGGTCCCAGCGGAAGGGCGGGATCATTTCGGCGTCCGGATGGATCTTTGGTGAGCGACCGCAGCATTCCTGCCAGCGGCGGGCAATTTCTTGGCGTAGCTCCCGCGGGCACTCCTGCCAGACCTCCCGCGCAAATGCTTCCAGGTCCCAGGCTGTGTAGACCAGCTCCAGGACGCAGGGGACGATGAAGAAGAGGTCGGACTCGGTATAGGCACTGGGTGGGAGGATGGGGAGTTGTTTGATAAAGAAGAAGTTCATATGGGTACCAGCTATCTTCATTCTTGATACATAATCGAAAACTAAAGCGCATAAATTACCAATCAATACAATAGTTTTAAATGAATCGGTGTTATTAGGTAATGCCAAAGGAGTACTATTCCCCGCCCCTACCCGCGGCAGGATGGTGAAGATGGCCGTACGCTCATTCATTGCGTCAGTGACATCGCGGAACCCAATAAGCCATCTCTGTTGCCAACCGCTGAGCCTAGATTCAACGTCTTTTGCTGAAACCCAGTACCACGGCAACACAAAGAAATCCGCATTCGCATGTTCTTCCTCAGAAGGGGTCGGTAACAATTTCTGGCGCTTGGCTAATCCAGCGTAAGTGCCGAAGCGGTGGTCGAACTGCCAGATCATCTTGGCCTCGTAGAGGGGCAGCCAGATCTCGTCCCCGCGCACGTAACAGAGGCCGTCGGGTTGGCCGAGTTCCCGGCCGCGCATGAGCACGTATCCCTGATTCTCCAGCTCCTGCGTCGTGCGGAAGAGGTGGCTGTCGTTGGACATATGAAACATCGTCATAAACCTTACGCCCCAGGGGTTTTCCCCCGTATGCTCGTTCATCAGCACCGGCACGCGCCGATAGATCTTCTTGGTCAGCTCGGCGTCTTCGCGGGTGCGGAAGACGGGACAGGTGCGGGTGTTGGGGTTAAGAAGTGCTAGGTCATCCAACGATAGGATAAAAGCGCGCCGCTCATCACGGATTTGCGTATGATCCGTAAGGAAGAAGGCAAAGCGAGGCTCTGAGTGTTGGCTCCCCTCCTTTTGCATTGTAAACAAACAAAATTTGGTGTCAGGGGCAACCGAAGGAAATAGTCCCCTGTGATTTTTAAAGTCCCATAGGCTCACAATTGCCCGTGCTTCCATGAGGGCCGCAAAAAAGTGCTTGTTGGTGTCGTCGGTGGCAATGCCCGTGGGGAGCACCACGCCGGCGCGGCCGCCCGGGCGGAAAAGCTGGGAAAAAAGCTCGGCAAAGACGCTGTAAGTGTTGATGTCACCGCGGGCGGTAAGCGGAAAGCGGCCGCTCCCTCGCAAAAATTTGCTTTGAGCTTCGGCAGCGTGCTTGGCCTCCTGATATTCCTCCCAGAGGGCAGGGTTGGTATCCGGCAGGGCTTTAATGAGCCGCCGGCGCTCCGCTTTATTGAGAGCGTTGGCAATCTTCGGGTCCCGGGGGGCGAAGAACTCTTCCTCCTGGAGCTTGATACGCTCCCAGGGCGGATTGCAGAGCACCACGTCAAAGCCGCCTTCGGCAAACACCTCGGGAAACTCCAGGGGCCAGTGGAAGAAGCGGTGTTTTTGCGCCAGGTGCCAGGCATCGTTAATAAGCCGGGGGTCCTCACGGCCACCGCGATAGGCCTCTAGATCCCCGCTAAGAGGAACGCGATCAACGCCCTGGTTCAGCCGGGCAAAGAAGGCGGCGGTCCAGAGGTGGCAGGCGGTGAGTTGGTGCCAGAGAGGGGAACCTTCTCGGCGCGCGTTCTGGTAGGCTTTGGTTTTCTGCCGCACCACCTCAGGCGTGTCGTCCGGGAGGGCCAGTACCGGTGCTGTTTCTTGCAGGAGGGACGCCGGATCGGCCAGTTCGGGGAAACGCAGCCTCATCTGGCCGGAGCGATCTTGCCTGTTTCTTCTGACCAGGGAGCGGGCCACGGCCTTGTCGTCGCCCTCTACGGGGGCGTAAGCCTCGTCCGGGATGCCCTTCTCCAGCACGGCCAGGTCGAAGACCCCCACCAGGGAATCGCCGCAGCGGATGCGGTGATCGAGGAAAGTGAGGGGTTTTCCGGGCAGGTGCCCTTCAATCCATAAGGCCACCTTGCAGAGCTCCACGGCCATCGGGTTTTTGTCTACGCCGTAGAGGCAATGGGTGATGACCTCTCGCACCGCCTCCCGTACTTCCTCCGGTGAGGGTTCGTCGGCCTCGCTGCGCAGGCGGGCCAGCTCCAGGCCTAGGCGCCTGGCCGCGGCGAGAAGAAAATGGCCCGAGCCGCAGGCGGGGTCGCATATTTTGAGGGAAAGCAAACCTTTTTCTTTCTCTTCCCGTGTCTTTTTGCCGGCCAGCTTATCGTGCAGGACCGGAACCAGCGCGCTGGCCACCAACTCTTCCACTAGGGCGCGCGGGGTGTAGTAGGAACCGGTGGATTTGCGCTCCGTGCCAGACAGGAGGCTAAACGCTACCTCGGAGCCGGAGACTTTCAGATCCGGGTGGTAGTCCAGCAGGCTTTCATAAACGCTACCGAGTTCTTCCACATCCAGAGCGGCGTAGTTAACCCGCCGCCAGGGAGCGCGCTCGTTTTCCTGGTACATGGAGAGATACCAGAAGGCCTCCAGAAAGGCCCGGTTGGTGAGGGCCAGTTCGTTGAGGTCTTTAGTACCCTGGGGGTCGAAGAGCGGTCCGTTGAGCGGGGGCAAAACCAGCTTGACCCCGAGGTTTTCGTCGCTTAAAAGACGGAAAGTGACCTTGGCAGCCTCCCAGAGGTCGGTGTGGTGGTTCCAGGCCCGGCGGTTCTCGCAAAGGTCTCGCAGCCGGCTGATGCTGTAGTGCTGGCGGTAAACGGGGTTGGCGGTGAGGAGCTCACGCTCCTCGGCCACCAAAAGGAAAAGCATGCGGTAAATGAGGCGCAGAAGCTCTTGGTAGTAATCCGCCGCGGCCAGCTGGCCGGTGCGGACCTTTTCCCGCAGGGAATCATTGGCGGGATGCTCAAGAAAGGCCCGCCCGAGGATGGTAATGGCTTTCTCCACGCCGTCCCGCAGGCGGTCGCGCACCCGATTGCCCTGCTCAATGGTTTCCTGGTAGTAGCGTTCAAGCCAGCACCGCTCTGCCCCCTCCTGTGGCAGGCGGGAGCGGTGGGCCAGGCGGTAAAAGAGGGAAAAGTAGGAAAAGTTCTTGCCGCCAAACATCTCCCGCAGGTCGAACTCTATGTAGGTGGGCCGGCTGAGGCGCTCGGTCTGGCGCAGGAGCCGCAAGACAAAGCCGTTGGTCACTATTCCCCAAAGGCAGTCGCTGCGGTTTAGATACTCCTGCACCAGGGAGTGGGGCGCAAGCCGGGGCCGGCCAGTCTCAGAGCGGCGGTCCAGGGGCTGGCGGCAGCCCACGATGTGGACCGGCGGCGCTCCTTCTCCCTGGCCGGCGCGGTGGGAGATGGCATAGGTTTTGCCCTCGACTTCGGCCGCCCGGGGGGTGTAGATCAGTTCGTAGCCCAGGAGGCTCAAGAGCGGGACCGCCCACTGGTCGCGGGTGACGCTGGTGGCGACATCAGTTTCCGGCAGGCGCTCCAGGCGGTGACAGAAGGCCTCCCAGTGCTCAAGGGCCTCCTGCCAGGCAGAGGCAATCTCGTTTTCCAGGCGAGCACTCAGGCCGAAGTCGGCAGCAGTCTGGCCTGGTGCGGTGCCGTCGTAGATGCGGTCGAGAAGATCGGCGGCAATCAGCCCGCCTTCGATCCTTAAGCAAGGAAAGCGCACTTTACCTCACCACCCCTTGCGGCACGGGAAGTAGCACCAAAACCCCCAGCAGGTCCGGGGGAAACTGCGGTCGGACTGCCAGGCCCCGGCGGGCCAGTCCCGCCGCTGCCCGCACCCTGCGATGGGCATCAAGTACCCGCCGCGCCCGTGCCTCAGCCCGTTCTTTGAGGTACGGCAGCAGAACCTCCCACCAGCCGAGGACTTCGTTCAATACCTCCCGGCGCTCCTCCCGACTCACCGGTGCGTCGGGGCCAGCGGTAAGCAAGAGCCGGCGCGCCTCCTCTTCGGCCAGGAAGGCCAGGCGCCCAGGAGGGTATCCCTGGAGAGCGAGCACGGCCACCTCTTCGGCCAGAAGCGGCGGGCGGCCGGGCTGCTCCAGAAGGTGGCGCAGGCGGAGCAACAGGAGCACGGTGCGGCGCTCCACCTGGGCGGTGCGCACCACCCCGCAGCGGGCCCCCGCCTCGCTGGCACCCGCCAGGGCGCTTTCCAGGAGCCACTGGGCCAGGGCGCCGACAAAGGGGTGGTTTCTTCCCAGCCATTCCGCGCCTTTGGGCGGCGGGCAGGCAAAGGAGATGCGCCAGAGGTTGGCTGGCAGGGCCTCATTCACCAAGGAAGGTAGCCTAATCCCCGGGGGTGCGGAGAGAAGGTAACTGCCGTCGCGCGCGGCCTCCACGCCCAGGCCCAGGCGCTGGCAAGCGTTGAGGACAAACCGGCGCACTGCTTCCGGATCGCCCAGCACCTCGTCGGTCTCGGCCAGCTCCTGCTTCACCTCGTCGAGCTTGATGGCTCCCTGGGCGAAGCGGCTGCGGCTTTCTTTTTCCCGTCCGGCGGCCTCGTCCCAGCGGCGGTGGAAGTCCCGGACGGTATCGTCGTCAAACAGTGTTAGCTGTTGCCAGCGTGAGGTGGTCTCCTCCACCCGGGTCATCACCGCCTTGAAAACCGCTTCCAGTACGGATTCACTGTCCGCAGGCACGGGAACGGCCACGCCCAGGCTCCTCCTGATTTCCTCTGCTTTGCGCAAAAGCACCTCCAGCACGGCGCCGTCCACTGGATTGTCGCGGCCGTAAAAGCACACGGCGCGCACCTTTGGCGCCTGCTGACCGAATCGGTCCACGCGGCCTTCGCGCTGCTCCAGGCGGTTTGGATTCCAAGGCAGATCGTAGTGAAGTACCGCCGTGAAGTGCTCTTGGAGGTTGATACCTTCGCTCAAGCAGTCGGTGGCCACCAGAACCCGGGGGGATTTCTTGGCTAGCTCTTCCACCTTGAGGCTGCGGTCCTCTTCCGGCAGGTTGCCGGTGACCGCCTCTACCGCCAGGCCCGGGAAGGCAGGAGCAAGGCGCCGGGAAAGTTCGGCGGCCACGTACTTGGCGGTTGCGATGTAGCGACACCAGATGATGGGCGCATAACCGTCTTGCAAAAGCCGGGCCACAATCTCGGCGCAGCGCATCACCTTGGTGTCGGCACCACTGGCCATGAGTTCTTCGGCCAGGCGGGCAAACTGGCGCAGCCGGCGGCGGCTGCTTTCGGGAAGCTGGACCTCGCCCTGCTCCACCACGCGGGAAGGCTCAACGTCCAAAGGCTCCTCATCCGTGGAGTCGTAGACCAGGGGGGCGTAGAGAGCATCGTCGGTCTCCTCGGGCCCCGCCTCCGTCCCGGCCTTCTTGGTGAGGGCAGCCACGGCTGCCGCGGGGCTAGACATCACGCAGCGCAAGATGGAGAGGGCGGCCCAGTAGCGGATGCGCCGGCGCCAGCTAGAGAGGGTCTCGCCGGTGCGTACCAGCTCGCGGCTGAACCGGTACACCTGCTCGAAAAGGTTCCGGTAGGCCGGGGAAAGGTCGTAGGTTTCCTCAACGTTTTCCCGCTCGGGAAAAGAAGTCACCTCGTCCAGCCACTTGGCGATGTCCGGGCGGCGGCGTTGCACAAAATGGCGGGCTAGTTCTTTGCGCTCCTCCTCGGTGAGTCGCCGGAAGTTTAGGTTGGCAAAAGAAGGCTTTAAGAGGGCTAAGAGCGAGACGAAGGACGCCTCGATGCCGCTGTGGGGGGTGGCAGTGAGAAGCACCAGGTGCCGCTTTTCGTCGGCCGCCAGACGCCGTAAGAGCTCGTGCCGCTGCTGCTGGGCTCTTGAAGCCGTGCCCGGCTGGGCGGCACCGTGAGCTTCGTCCACAATGACCAGTTCGGGGCAGTGGGTCAGGAACTCCGGGCGGTGCCGGTCTGATTTGACGTAATCTATGCTTACCACCAGATGAGGATAATACTTAAAAATGCTGGGCTCGCCCGGAGGAAGGGACCGCTCCAGGCGGCTCACCGTGCCGGAGCGAACCACCACGGCCTCAAGGTGGAATTTTTCCGCCAGCTCCTTTTGCCACTGGTCACAGAGGTATGGCGGGCAGAGGACGCAGATACGGCGGACCTCCCCGCGGTCAAGAAGTTCCCGGGCAATGAGCAGGGCCTCTATGGTCTTGCCCACGCCTACGTCGTCGGCAATCAGGATCCGAACCGGGTTAAGCTTCAGGGCCATGAGCAAGGGCACGAGCTGGTAGGCCCGGGGCCGTACCGAAATGCGGGCCAGGGAGCGCAGGGGGCCCGCGCCGTCGCGTAAAGCGAGCCGGGCGGCGTCCCACAGGAGCCTGGAGGCTACCGCGTCCCCGGCATCCTCCGGCATGGGCAGGGGAAAGGTGGCAGGTTCAAGCTGCTCCACCCCGGCTTCCACCAGAGGGAGGTAGATGCCGCAGGTCTCGCCGTCATCCCCGGCCAGCGGGCGCAAATAAACCACCTCCGGCTCCCTGGGCGGCAGCACCACCCATTCGCGGCCGCGGCAGCGTACAATGCTTCCCACCGCCGGTTGCGCGCTCATCCACTCCTCCTCCCCTCGCCGAAGATGTCCGGGTAGGCTTGGACCTGTTCCTCAAGGTCCCGGTCGTAGCGAATGACCACCACCCGGTAGCCGAGATCCCGGAGTTCGGCCCGGGTTGCGGCATCCTGCTGCCTCTGGGCGGGTTCGTCGTGTACCGCACCGTCGCAAAAGACGCAAACATTGGGCTCGTAGAGGAAGTCGGGAATGCATGGGTAGTTGACCAAGGGTTTCTGCGCCTCGTCCGGCAGCCGCCGGCCGGTGTGATAGAGCAGGTCAATGAGGCGCCGCTCCAGCTCTGAACGCGAGTCCGTAAGGGAGCGCAACCAGCGGTAGTGCTCCTCACGGTTGCGGCCACCCCTTTGCGGTTCGGTGTAAGAACGGCTCAGACGCTCCAGCGCCTCCTGGACGAGCCGGCGATCCAGCAGGCGGTGGTCTATCTGGTTGTAGTACGACAGCAGGCAGTGATAGCAGGCGCGGGCGCAGGAGTTATCATTGTTTTCGTTTGCGGTGAAGTGGCAGCGCTCTAGAGCCGCCCGGGCCACGGCGGCCAGCGCCTTGGGATCCTGCACCAGTTGCCGCAGTACCCCCACGCCCCCTTCGGCTGCTTCCCAGTAAAGGATGCCGCGGGATGTGCCTTCGCCAATGCGTTCGGAGGCCAACTCGCTTTCTTCCACCTCAAAGACGATTTCCATGCCCCGCTGGAGAGCGTACTGTAGGGTGGCCAGGAAATCCTCGTTTCCCTGCCAGGCGGGATCGAGGGGGTAAACCAAAAGGATATTCTCGGTGTTCCACACCACCAGGCGGACCACCTCCCGGGCCGTGGAGGTGCTGGGGACTTCGTCCGCCCAGTCTTCTGGTTCTTCGCCCTCGGGAACCGGCCGCCATATCTCGCCACTGTTAAGGTCGACCACAAAGTGCTCGGTTTCCGGGCGGTGGCGCCAGCCGTGGTTGACACGGTACAGGGTAGCCGAGGGGCCGTAGACTAGGCGCAACAACGGATTATTGGTCTCGTCGTTCACTATAGCCTCCACCCGGCGCTCCCGGCCTCCGGGCAGGAGAGCGAACTGAAAGTGGGTGGTTATCCGATAGCCGCGCCGGATGCGCTCTTCTTCCTCGCAAGTGATGCGCTCCCGCCGCCGGGCGCGCACGTTTGGCATCTCTAACAGCACCGCCACCTCGCTGGTTTCGGCGTCAAACCGCACGCCGCAGTGGCTGCAGAGATCGGCCGCGGCGTCCTCGTGAAAGTAGCCGCACACCCGGCAGAGTTTGACCGTGCGCCGCCGCTGGGCCAGTCCTCCCGGCGGAGCAATGAAGCGCTTTACCTCGTACTTGGCTCCGTTGTGGTAGATGATATTGTCGGGCCCGAACTCCCGCAAAGCCAAAAACCGCGGCCGGCTGATGAACTCCCCTTCCTTGCGGGGTATAAAGGCACGCAAAGGCAGACGCGGAAAGTTGTACCCGGGCAGGAAGCCCTCGCTGGCCAGATAGCGGTAGGGGTAGAAGTCGGATTCCTCATTTTTGGCTTCGTTTAGAAGCAGGTTGCGCTGCCGGTTGGCCTCCTCCATGAGCCGCCGGGCTTCCTCTTGGTCCTCTCGGCGGCGAGAACGCAGGAAAACCTGTTGGGCGCTTTCAAGCTGACTCATGGCCGCACGGTAAAGCTCGCGCCAGCGGTCGAAGGCAGCGTCAAAAGCTTTGGGCGCAGCACGGAGAAGCTCTTTCAGCCACTCCTCCGTATACCAGCCGCTTTCGGCCAAATCCTTTCCGCAGGCGTCCAGGATTTCCTGTGCTTCGGCAAGGCACTCGGCCAGGCGAGGCTCGCTAAGCTCAATCTGAGCTCGCACCTCCTCTTTGAGGGGTAGTTCGGACCGCGGCTCCACCTCGATTACCTCGTCAATGGAACTGCCTAGACGAAGGCCGGTCTTGGCCAGCCACACGGCGTAAACGTGGGCCCGCACCAGGTCTTCGTTGCCCAAGTCGAGCTTGGGGCTTTTCACCGCGCCGGCCACCATTGCCCCCCGGCGTCGGAAGAAGTATTGGTCGTGGCCGCTGCGCGCGGAACAATAGGTTAGCACCAGAGCCGGGTCGCCACGCCGGCCCGCCCGGCCGCTGCGCTGGGCGTAGTTGGACGGGGTGGGAGGTACGTTGCGCAGGTGCACAACCCGGAGGTCGGCGATGTCAATACCCAGCTCCATTGTGGGCGAACAGAAAAGGCACTTAAGGTCCCCCTCCCGGAAGCGCCGTTCCCGCTCCTGCCGCTCGTCGTTCGAAATCTGGGCAGTATGCTCCCGGCCCTCTATCCCTTTTAAGTGGGCGGCGGCGGTGCGGTAAAAGTCGCGGAAGAAGGCGTTCACCTGGCGTTGGGCCTCAATGTAGGCTGGGCTTTCCACCCGGCGGGTGTGCACCGGGTCCGGCGGAGGCGGAGTGCCGTCGCCCAGCCGCCAGAGGAGGCAGCCGACTTCAAGCTGGATGTAATCTTCGCCGCCCTCCCGGCGTCTTATCAACAATCCTTGGGAACAAAGGATATCCACCATTTGCAGCAGGAACTCACCGTAAGCTTCGGGCGAGAGCCCCAATTCGCGGCGCAGGTATCGTCCGAGCCGGGTCTTTCCGCTTAGGCTCCGCTTGTGCAAGCGCAGGTCCGGTGTGCCGGCAAGGAGAAAGCGCGCCGCCGGCCGCAACCATTCGTCCGGCTCCCACCATTTTTCCTGCACCCATTGTTCTTCTTCACCCTGACCGAGCCGGCGCCTAAGTTGCTGCTGCTCGCGTTCGGAGAGCATACGGCCATTGATGGCCAGGTGGCGGCGGAGGTAATCAAGGAAGGTGCGAACCACTTGGTAGCGCCTCTCGGCCGGAATTGAGGCCAGGACCGGACAAGTGCGCCAGCGACTCTCGTCTTCGCACAGTTCCTTTAGGCCCAGATAGTCGATGACCAGCAGCCCGCACTGTTCGAGGTTCGGCTGCACGACGCGCCACGCACGCTGCAGGTCCTCGTAGAGGCGGTACTCAATGAGGTCCCGAAAAGCCTCCCAGCGCTTGCGGCCTAAGGGGCTTTGCGGGTCCACCGGGTTTTTGGCCACGTCGGCCAGACTAAGGTCGAGGGCGGTCAGCACTTCATCGGTGACGTTTACGTGGTCCAACTGGCCCTTGGTCTCAAGGGCCCGGTAAAGGGCAGCCCGCAGCAGGGAGTAGCGCACGAAGTCGTTAAAGTGGCCCGCCTGGAGGGAGGCATCCTGGCGGTTGTCGGTAAAGCTTAGGACTTTGCGGTGTTCCTCCCTTATGCCGTGCCGGCCGGCGTGCAACAGGGCGGCCACGCTTAGCACGGTGGTGGCGCTGCTGCGGCCTTCGCTGGAAAGCCGACCCAGCTTGCGGAACTCCCGCTCTCGGCCGGAGTACATTTCGCCGCAGGCGAGGCAAAGTCGGAAGGGCTTGGGTTGGAAAAAGACGCGAATCGCCCCGGAAGATCCTTCATCGGCCAGCGTGCCGTCGGGCCTTACCCATACCTCGCGCGGAACCCCTTGACGATAGTGGCTTTTCACGCGTCCCCGCTCATCCAGCCATTCGGGGGGCAAATGCTCGGCGTCGGCCGCCCAGTCTCCCACCTCGTCGGCTAGTACCAGGTAGCCGGGCTTAATCTCTGTTTCCGAGGCAAAGAATTCTCCCTCCGGCTCCCGGGGCAGGAAAAGGCCGGCCTCTTCGGCAAACCACACGTCGTAGTAGGCCTGGCCACACTGGCGGCAAAACTCTAGGGGAAAAAGAACCCGCTTTTCTTCACCTTCAGGGGCGTAGTACTGGCCCTCCAGGGTGAGATAGCGCACGGCCGGCGGCTCCAAAGTGGCGTAGACCGCCTGGCCCTGGCAGACAAACTGGTGCAGCTTCAGGGCAAAAAGAGGATTGTCGCCGTCAACCTTCAGGGTAGTGCCGCGCAAAAGGGCGGCGCGGAGGGCCTCGCGGCAGCGGACTTCCTCCAAACCGGAGTCTTCGGCCAGTCGGCGGGCCGCCTCGGAGAGGGTGACGGGCGGGCAGCGCTCGCTGGTGCCGTCCGGCGCGGTGCGAAAACCGAGATTCCGCTCTATCCACCAGGTCAAAGGGTGCTTTCTTAATTCTTCCACCGTCTCGGGCAAGGGGCTTTGGACGGCGGCCCGCAAGGCCTGGGCGTCCACGCTGATTAGTGTGGCGAGGGGCCTAAACCTTTCTTCGATAACGTTTTCAGGCGGAACAGTAACGCCGAAGATCTTACTGGCAAAGTCGGCCACGGCTTGGCGGCGTTCGCCGGCACCCATTTCTTCGCCACTAACCATCGTGGCACTGGTACCGATGCAGATCAGGTTCGGGTTGCCGCAGCGCTGGCGCAGCCGACGAATCAGGAGGGCTACGTCGGCGCCCTGACGGCCGCGGTAGGTATGCAGCTCGTCGAACACCAAAAAATCGATGCCGGCCACCGCCCGGTCCACAAAGTGCCGCTCCCGGGGCCGAACGAGGATGAGCTCAAGCATCATATAGTTGGTGAGGAGGATGTGGGGCGGGGCATCGAGGATCTCGAGCCGCTCCGGTTCCTTCTCCTGGCCGGTGTACTTAGCAAAGCGTACAGGGAGGGGTTGACCGGTCCGGCGCTCATAGCGTTTTTTCAATTCCTGTAACGCGTTGTGCTGGGAGTTCACCAGCGCGTTCATGGGGTAGACAATTATCGCTCGCACCCTCGCCTCGGCGGGATTGGCACGCAGTACCGCATCGAAGATGGGAATGAAGTAGGTCAGAGTCTTGCCGGAACCGGTGCCGCTGGTGACCACGTAGGGCTCGCGCCGGAGAGCGCACTCGATAGCCGCTTCTTGGTGGTAGTAGAGGGTAAAGGGGCGGCCACTATCGTCGCAGAAAATGTCGGCGCAGGCCGGGTGTAGCTTGCCCTGCCGGCAAAGCTCGCCCACCGACGCTCCTAGCGCATAGGGCGGGTTAAGTTGGACAAGGGCCTCCGGCCACAGGGCCTCGTTGGCGAACAATTCCTGCTCTACTAATTGGCATATACGCTCATCGGCCATATTAAAAAAGCTGCGCACGTAGTTCTGGTAGTCGGCCAGTACGGATGAGGCATACTCGAAAATGCTCATGCCATCTCCCCCTAACTTCTCACTCCAGCAGCCGGGCTGACG
Source organism: Clostridiales bacterium (assembly GCA_018729555.1). Lineage (GTDB taxonomy): Bacteria > Bacillota > Sulfobacillia > RBS10-35 > RBS10-35 > RBS10-35. The sequence goes on from JAHHQG010000003.1 coordinate 12,119, forward strand.
GCTCGTTCTTTGCCGCTAAAAGGCTGGTGAATGAAGTCCACCGGATCGACCATCTTCGCCCGACGAGGTCTGACGTCCGAACGAATAGAA
>JAHHQG010000030.1 GCA_018729555.1 Clostridiales bacterium
CCTCGAAACCGTCGGGATACCCTGCTTCCGCCAGGAGGCGCCGGGCCTTTTCCAGATCGTAATCATAGGGCTGAAGGCTGCCGCTATGACCCCACACCGCCGACGGGAGGGGCGCCGTCATGGGTTGGGCCAGTCCCCGGTAGAGACGGCGATTCAGGTCATCCTTATCGACGGCATGGTTGAGAGCCTGCCGGACCCGCCTATCGCTGAAGGGCGGCCTCTCCACCGGCAAGGAGAGGAACAGCTGGAAGGGCCCCGGTACCGACAATATCTTGATCTGGGGGTCGTCTTTGAGGCTGTCGACGTCGGCCCAATTCACGTCTGCCAGGATGTGGACCTCCCCATCCCGGAGCAGGCCAAGGCCAGCGGAGGAATCCGGTACCACCCTAAAAACCAGCTCCGGTATGGCAGGTGCCCCACCCCAATAGTGGGGATTGGCCGCCAGCCGGATATGCTCCTCCGGTTCCCACTCCACCAACCTGTAGGGACCGGTCCCCACCGGATGCCTCCCGATATCGAGGCCATAGCGCTCATCGGCGGCCGGGCTGGTGATGCCGGCCCGGGGATGGGCTAGCTCCTGCAGAAGGGAAGGCACCGGTTCCTCCAGCTTCAGCACAAAGGTGTCGTCGTCCACCGCCTCATAGGCGACCACATGGAAGAAAGCGTCGAAGGCCACAGAGGAATAAGCATTGCGCCGCTTTTTGTGGTAATAAGGACTCTGCGGATTCAAGAGCCGGTCCATCCACTGCACGACAGCCCCCGCATTCAAGGGGGCCCCGTCGTGGAACTGGACACCCTTGCGCAAATGGAAGGTATAGGTGAGCCCGTCGGAGCTGATATCCCAGGATTCCGCCAGGCCCGGCTCGATCTCCAGGGTGCCGGGTTTATAACGGGTCAGGCCGTCAAAAAGGGTGGATACCACATAGTCTTGCGTCATGTCGTAGCTGGTGGCAGGATCCAGCTCCTGGGGATCCTTGCCGATGGCCACCACCAGGGTGGTGGCAACGGGACCCTCCTCTTGGCTAAAAAGCTTCCCATCGGGGGAGGCCGTCGGTGACGATGGGCCGCCGCAAGCCGTAAAAAAGAGGCTCGTCCCCAGGATCATCGCCGCCCACTTATGGACGCTTTTCATCGGGACCCCTTTCTCGGCCGGGCGCCTTCATCCAGGAAAGCCTAAGGCTTAGGCTTCTCCTGATCCGCCTTGTCTCTGGCGAGCCCTTCCAGCCCTTTCGCGACCAGTTTAGCGGCCCAAGGTCGGAAGGGACAGTTAAGGATTCTCCCCATGGAGGATGGGGATGAAAGGGCCTAAACTTATGAGTCCAGCCCCTGCCACGAAGGACTCAACGAGAGGTCGGTTCCGGCAGCCCTAACGAGCCGGTCGGCCACGGGCGCAATCACCATGCCTTGGATGGGGGTGCTGCCGCCGGCGATGCCGGCGGCCATAGCGATACAGCTTTTCCCAAACTTTTGGCGCCATTTCAAAAGGAGCCTCGGGGTCTCTCAGAAGGCGGCGCGGGCGGTGCCAACCCGGGGTAGAGTTCTTCTTCACAAAACCCCTCCCCTTGCGGGGCCCATCCTGTCTCGCCCAGGCGTTACTCTTGAACGCCGCCACCGCCCGGCCGATATCCACTTGATCTACCCTCACCAGCCAGTGCTGATAGAGAAGGAGGAGCAGCGTGAAGAAAAGGGCGTCCCGAAGACCATCCTTTACGCAAAAGCATGAAGAACCATAGCCATCGCACGGGGCGAGTATCACAAGGACTTTTCCCAACGAGAGGGGTATGGACCTCATCGTAAGCTTTTTCCGATGGCTTCACTCCATGCTGGAACTCCGACAAGGGGCCCTCAAGGTCCTTCTTGAAAAACCCGAGGGCCAAGCTTCCGCGAATAGATCCTCCAGGATCTTCACCAAGTTTTAGAGCATGCGACGGTGAAAAAGCCACCTCCGCCGCCCCATCCCTGACCTTGAGGGCTTGGAAGAGCTACCCGAAAGAAACCCCTTCGCCCGCACCTTTGACCGTCAGAGAAGCTCCAGGAAATCCTCCCGGGAAAGCCCTCCGATGTACCGGGACACCTCCACCCCCGCCAGGACCTTCGCCAGGTCCTCCTTCCGGTAAGGCTTACCGATGAGGAGCTTCTCCAGCTCTTCCAAGGGCCGATGCCCGAAGAAATCGCCGTAGATGGTGCAGCTCTCGATGATGCCGTCTTTCACCCAGAGGCGGACATCCACCGTCCCCACCCCTTCCACCCTCCGGCTCACCTGAGCATTGAAGGCGGGCGACCGCCCAAAATTCCACTCCCAGTTCTCGTAGCGTTCCTTCACCAGCTTCCGGATCTTCCGCCAGTCCTCCTCGGTCAACCGATAAGGCTCCGCCGACGATCCCCGAAAGATATGCCTTAAGAGATGGGCCCGCAACGCCTCTACATCCATGGGCTCCTTAAGGAACTCCTGGATGTTGGCCACCCTCGCCCTCACCGACTTGGTGCTCTTGGACTGAAACTTCTCCGCCTTCGGGGTCAGGGCCCGCTGCATCCGCTCCAGATCCAGGGAGAGGGTCAGGGTCCCGTGGGTCATCAGGCGGCCTCCCGAGGCATACTGCGCATTTCCCGAGATCTTCCGCTCCCCCACCTGAATGTCATTCCTTCCCGTCACCTCCGCCGGCACCCCCAGGGCCCTTAAGGCTTCCGCCACCGGTTGGATGAACCGGCGGAAATTCATGAAGCTCTCGCCCTCATCCCTGGTGATGAAGCTGTAGTTTAGGTTTCCCCGGTCGGTGTAGACGGCGCCTCCGCCGGAAAGCCGCCGCACCACCTGGATGCCCTCCTTCCGGCAGTAGGCTTCATCCACCTCCTCCCAGGCGTTCTGGTACCGCCCGATGATGACCGACGGTTCGTTCACATAGAAAAAGATGTAATCCTCGTCTGACCCCTTCCCGAGGAGGTATTCCTGGATGGCCATGTTGACGCTGGCGGGCAAGTAGAGGTTGCCCTGATCCACCCACCTCACCGCACTCCCCCCTTTTTATCTTTCAATAAACTTTCGTCCGAAGACCGACAGTCCTGGTACTTTAGTCCTGAACTACATCGTTTATAGAGGAATTGTGTCGATTGGGGTCGAAATAGCCCGCATGGATCGCAGGCTGTGGATACTCGTCCTACTCTTCGCTTCGTTTCCCTTTCTCCTACCCGCTTGCGGAGGTCAGAGCCCTCCTGCCCTTTTCCGGGTCGCCCTTGTAGTCCCCGGCACTCTTGGGGATCACGGCCTTTGGGACGGCGTCTACGAAGGCCTCAAAGCGGCCAAGGAAACGGCGCCTATAGACTTGGACGTCTACCAGTCCCAATCCGAAATCCCGTCCCAGTGGGAAGAGCAGCTCACCTCCGCCAGCCGCTCCGGCCGTTACGACCTCATCATCACCGGAGGCCGGGACCGCGGCCACCTCTTCCTCCCCATCGCCCGGCAGTTCCCCCAGCAGCATTATGCCTACTTCGGGAACCCATCCGCCCTTCCCAACACCGCCATCTTCCTCTTCCGCACCTCCGAAGCCACCCGCGCTGCCGGAGTTTTGGCCGGCCTCATGGCTCAAAGCCTTGACCCAAAGGGGAAGCAGTCGGTAGCCTGGTTCGCCACCCGGGGGGTATCCAGCCCCGAAAGCGTCGCCTTCGAACAAGGTCTCCGCTCCGTGGACCCCCATCGGCCCCTGGAATTCATCCCCGTCCCGGAGGATCCCAAGGAAAGCTACAGCATCGCCTATGCCGCCTTCCAGCAGGGGGTCCTTATCGGCGCCACTGACAGCAGCATCAGCTCCCTGGGGATCCTCCGCGCGGCCGCTGCCGCTGACGCCTACGCCATCGGGTACGGGGAAGATCAGCGGGATTACTACCCCGGCCATGTCCTGGGGAGCATCATCCTGAAGGCACCGGAGGTGGCCCGCTCCATGGTCCTTCAGGCCAAAGCCGGAACCCTTCCCTTCGGGGACACGGTAGAATTGGGGCTGGAGAGCAGCCACGTCCTCTTGCTCCTCTCCCCGGATCTCCCGCCCACGGTCCGCCGCGACCTCCAGGAGATCCTGCACCATCCCCAGGGCATCGCCCTGGCTCCCTGAAGGAGGTTCGTCCCTTGGAAACCATTCCCCTCATCTTGGATTGCGACACGGGCGTCGATGATGCCCTGGCGTTGCTGGTGGCCCTCCTCCACCCCAAAGCCAAGCTCCTTGGCGTCACCTCCGTCCACGGGAACATCCCCGTCCAAAAGGCCGCCGAAAATAACCTCAGCATCCTGAAGCTCTTCCACCGAGAGGATATCCCCGTGGCCGTAGGGTCGGCCCTCCCCTTGGCAGGGGAAAACCACTTCGCCTTCCAGGTCCACGGAAAAGACGGCCTGGGGGAAACCTACCTCTCTCCCGGCTCTCTATCGCCCATCGATGAACCGGCCGCCCTCTTCATCGCCCGCTTGGCCCGGGAACATCCCGGTGAGATCACCCTAGTGGCCACCGGCCCCCTCACCAACGTGGCCTTGGCCTTCCTCCTGGAACCTGAACTTCCGCGGCTTTTGCGCCGGGTGGTGGTCATGGGCGGGGCCGTCACCGTGCCCGGGAACGTGACGCCCCTGGCCGAGGCCAACATCTTCAACGACCCGGAAGCAGCCCGCCGGGTCCTCAACGCCGGTTTTCCCCTGACCCTCATCGGCCTCGACGTGACCATGAAGACCCTCTTTGGCCCAAAGGAAATGGCCCGCCTGAAGAACCTGGCGGCGGAAAAACCGGCCCTCCAGTTCATCCACCGGGCCCTCGCCTTCTATACCGACTTCTACACGCCCATCCTGGGAACGGCCGCCTGCCCCCTCCACGATCCCCTGGCCCTGGCGGCGGCTTTAGATCCTTCACTGGTAAACTGTCAACCGATGTCCCTTTACGTGGAGACGGCCCCCGGTCAGGCCCGGGGGGCTACCCTGGCGGATCGCCGGCACGGAAGGGCAAAAGCCTTCACCTCCCCGCCTGTGGACGTGGCCCTGGAGGTGAAGGCTGAGGACGCCGTAGAGTTCATCTTTTCGGCCCTGGAGAGGGCACGTTCTCAGTAGGGTTTCTTGTTGCGGATGAGGGAGAAGAATTCATCCCGGGCCCGCGTGTCATGGACGAAATGGCCGCGGGCCGCCGCCGTGGTGGTGATGGTCCCGGGCCGCTGCACCCCCCGCATGGTCATGCAAAAGTGCTCCGCCTCCAGCACCACCATCACCCCTTCGGGGTTCAAGGTCTCGTAGAGGGTGTCGGCGATCTCCTCCGTCATCCGCTCTTGGATGGTGAGGCGGCGAGCCGCCGCCTCCACCAGGCGGGCCACCTTGGAGAGGCCCACCACCTTTCCCCGGGGCACATAGCCCACGTGGGCCTTCCCGAAAAAGGGGAGGAGGTGGTGCTCGCAGAGGGAGTAAAAGGGGATATCCCTCACCAGAACAAGGCCGCCGTAGCTTTCCGTGAAAACGGTGTTGAGGGCCTCTCGGAGGTCTTTCCCCTGGCCCATCAGAAGCTCCGTCTCGTACATCCGGGCCACCCGGGCCGGGGTATCCCGAAGGCCTTCCCGGTCGGGATCCTCCCCGATGGCCTCCAGGAACTGGCGCACGATGGCCTCCAGGCGCTTACGGTCCATGACCTTCCTCCTCAAAGCAGCCGTTTTTTCACTCGCTCCGCCAGCTCCTGGGCCAGAACCCTCCAGTCGCGGGCTCCTTCATCCCCCTGGCGCCGGGAGCGCACGGACACCTCCCCCTTCGCCGCTTCCCGGTTTCCCACCACCAGCATGTAGGGGATCCGCTCCAGCTCCGCCTGACGAATCCGGTAGCCCATCTTCTCCTCCCGGTCGTCCACTTCCACCCGGAGGCCCATGGCCCGAAGGCCCTGGGCCACCTCATGGGCATAGGCCCGCACCCCCTCGTGGACGGGGAGGATCCGCACCTGCACCGGCGCCAGCCAGAGGGGGAAATCCCCCGCGAAATGCTCCACCAAAATGCCGGTAAAGCGCTCCAGGGACCCGAAGATGGCCCGGTGGATCATGACGGGCCGCCGGTGGGACCCATCGGGGGCCACGTAGGTCAGATCAAAGCGGATGGGCAGTTGGAAATCCAGCTGGACGGTGGCCGTCTGCCACTGGCGCCCGAGGGCGTCGGTGACGTAAAAGTCCAGCTTGGGCCCGTAGAAGGCCCCATCCCCCGGATTGACGTCAAAGGAGCGCCCCAAGCTCTTCAGGGTGTCCGCCAGCTGGGCCTCCGCCTTTTCCCAGAGGGAAAGCTCCCCCATGTAATCCTCGGGGCGGGTGGAGAGGACCATGCGGTACTCCATCCCGAAGGTGCCGTACACCTCATCCACGATGGAGAGGACGTCCGCCAGCTCCTCTCCGATCTGATCCTCTCGCACAAAGAGATGGGCATCATCCTGGTGGAAGCCCCGCACCCGCAAAAGTCCGTGGAGGGTCCCCGAGCGCTCGCAGCGGGCGAGGGGCCCGTATTCCGAGATCCGGAGGGGAAGATCCCGGTAGCTTCTCACCTTTTCGGCGTAGAGGAGGCAGTGGGCCGGGCAGTTCATGGGCTTGAAGCTGAAGATCTCCCCGTCGTTTTCCCCCACGTACATGTTCTGCCGGTAGTGGTCCCAGTGACCCGACCGCTGCCAGATTTCCGGCCGGAAGATGTAGGGCGTCCGGACCTCCTGGTAGCCGTGGCGGGCCTGGACTTCCCGGGAAAAGTTCTCCAGCTCCCGGAAGATGACCCACCCCTTGGGATGCCAGAAGGCAAATCCCGGGGCCACATCGTGGAAGGAGAAAAGGTCCAGCTCCGGCCCCAGCTTCCGGTGATCCCGCCGCCGGGCTTCCTCCTGCACCCACTGGAAGTGTTCCCACTCTTCCTCCGTGGGAAAGGAGGTGCCGTAAAACCGGTGGAGCATAGGGTTTTTCTCATCGCCCCGCCAGTAAGCCCCTGCCACGGAAAGGATATGGATGACCCCTACCTGGCCTGTCCGGCGAAGGTGGGGCCCCCGGCAGAGGTCCACAAATTCCCCTTGGCGGTAGATGCTGACCGTCTCCCCCGGGATCCCGTCAAGGATCTCCACTTTGAAAGGCTGGCCCTTCTCCAGAAAAAAGCGCCGGGCCTCCGCCTTGGGCCACTCCTCCCGGACGATGGGTAGATCCTCCTGGATGATCCGCTTCATCTCCTCTTCGATGCGCTGGAGATCCTCCGGCGAAGGCGCTTTCTCCAGGCCGATGTCGTAGTAGAAGCGGTCCTCCAGGGCCGGCCCCGTGGCCAGCTTCGCCTCGGGAAAGAGGCGCAGCACCGCCTGGGCCAGGATGTGGGCGCTGGTGTGGCGATAGACCTGGCGGCCTTGTTCGTCCATAAAGGTGTAAAAGGTCAGGTGGCCCGATCCGGGAAGGGGCCGCGCCAAATCCCAGAGCTGGCCTTCGTACTGGGCCACCAGGAACTTCTCCAGCTCTTCTTCGCTGTAGCCAAGAGCCCTTGCCGCCTCAAGAGGTGTAGCCCCTTCGGGAAGGGTCGCCGTCTGGCCCCCCGGGAGGGTGAGTTTCAGGACACCCATGTGGTCTGGCTCCACTCCTTTTCCGCCGCCTCCAGGGCCAGCCGCCCGTCGGCAGGAAGCCCCCAGCGGGAAAGGACCTCCCCCAGGGCCAAAAGGGCCCTCCGGAGGGATTTCTCCGTGACGGCCCCCATATGGCTGATGCGCACCACGCGGCTGGCCATCTGGCGAAGGCCCCGGGCCAGGACTACCCCATGGCGCTCCTCCAGCTCCGAAAGGAGCTCCTGGGGGGTATGGCCTTCGGGCACGTAGAAGGCTGTCACCGTGGGCGACGCCAGCTCTTCCGCCGCCAGGATCTTGAGGCCGAGGGCCCTCAGCCCCGCCCGTACCCCTCGGGCCACCCGTTCATGGCGCTCCATGACCCGGGTCCAGCCCTCCCGCTCCATGAGGCGCAGCGCTGCCGCCAGCTGATACCAAAGGGAGAGGGCCGGGGTATAGGGCACATCCCCTTCGGGAAGCCCCTTGATAAAGGGCCGAGCATCGAAGTAATAGCGGGGCATGGTCTCTTCCTGCAAAAGGCGCCGCCCTTCTTCGTTGAAGGCCACGATGGCCAAGCCCGGCGGCACCATGAGGGCCTTCTGGGACGCCGTGGCAAGGGCCGTGATCCCCCAGCCTTCCACGTCGATGGGGGCGCCCCCCGCCCCGCTGACGGAATCCACCAGCAAAAGGAGCCCTTTGGCCCGGGCCAGATCCCCCACCGCCGCCAGATCGGTGAGGACACCGGTGCTGGTCTCGTTGTGGGTCACCAGGAGAGCCCGGGTATCGGGTTCCTTCTCCAGCTCCCGTTCCAGGAGCTCGATAGGAACCCCCTCCCCTTCCGGCACCACCACCGTCCGCACCTGGACCCCGTGGGCTGCCGCCATGTCGGCGTAGATCTGCCCGAAGACCCCCATCACCGCCGCCAGGGCCTTATCCCCGGGGCGAAGGAGATTGACGATGCTGGCCTCAAGGGCCGCCGTCCCGGAGCCAGGGAAGATCACCACCGGCCCCGAGACGGAAAGAAGCTTTTGCAGCCCCCGCTGCACCTCCGCCGCCAGCTCCACAAAGGCCGGGCTGCGATGGGTGATCATGGGCTCCAAGGCCGCCATGCGCACTTCTTTCGGCAAGGGTGTGGGCCCCGGGGCAAGGAGCAGCTCATCTTCCCACAAGTAGCTCATACCCGGGCCTCCAGGTGCTGCAGGATGGCCTTCAGGAAGGCGGGTAGATCCGCCGGGGTGCGGGAAGTGACGAGGTTCCCGTCTACCACCACTTCTTCGTCCACGTACCGGGCTCCGGCGTTGATGAGGTCCGTCTTGATGGCCGGGACGCAGGTGAGGGTCTTCCCCCGGGCCACATCGGCTTCGGCCAGCATCCACCCCCCGTGGCAGATGGTGGCCACCAACTTCCCTTCGTCGAAGATGGTCTTCACCAGCTGCACCATCTCGGGCCGCCGCCGCATCTTGTCGGGGGCGTAGCCGCCGGGGATCACCAATCCCTGGTACTCGTGGGCCTTCTCCAGGGCTTCTTTCATGCCCACCGTGGCCTTGGCTGGGTAACCCTCTTTGCTTTTGTAGACGGCCCCTTCCTCCGCTCCCACGATATCCACGTCAAAGCCCGCTTCCCTCAAGCGCAGGGCCGGATACCAGAGCTCCAGATTTTCGTACAGATCATCCACCAAGATGGCCATCTTGCGTTTCACGGCAGTCCCTCCTTTCCCAGTACTATAGCCCTTGGGAACCCGGGAGGGCCAGGTGAAGATCCGTCAGCCTGGGTAGCCTTCCGCCGAGGTATCGTCCATGGGAAGCCCGCCGTACGTTTCCAGCCAGCGGAGGATCCGGATGAGGCGATCCAGGGCCCGCTTCGGCCTGCTGATGGCGTGGTGCTCCCCCTGGTAGATCACCAGCTCCGTGGGCACCCCCCGTTTCTTCAAGGCGAGGTAGAGCATCTCCGCCTGATCCAGGGGGCAGCGCCAGTCCTCCTGGCCCGCCGTGATCAAAAGGGGCGTCTTGATGCGGCTGACTCCCACCTTGGGGGAAGACCGCCGGTATCCTTCGGGATTCTGCCAGGGCACCCCGTAGTCGTACTGCCACCAGAGGTGGCAGTCGTCGGTGCCGAAGGCTGCCTCGTAGTCGTAAAGGCCGTGCTCCGAAACCGCCGCCCGGAAAAGGTCGCTGTGACCCACGGCCCAGTTGGTCATGATCCCGCCGTAGGAAAAGCCCGTGACAAAGAGGCGCTCCCGGTCCACCCAACCCTGCTCTAGGAGGTACTTCACCCCGGAGATGAGATCGTCATGCTCCATGGGCCCCCAGCGGCCTTCGATGGCCTGGCAGAAGCCCTCCCCGTAGGAGATGGACCCCCGGTAATTCACCTTCAAGATGGCATAGCCCCGGCTGAGAAAGTACTGCTCTTCGAAGCTGAAGCGGGGCTGATCGTAGGACTGGGGCCCCCCGTGGAGGATGGCCAGGAGGGGCGGCGGCGTCGATGGAGCCTTGGGCGGAAGGGCGAAAAACCCTTCGATGGCTTCGCCGTCAGAGTTCAAAAAGGTGATCCGCCGGTAGGGGGAAAGGAGGCGCTCCTCGCGGAAGAAGGCGGTGAAGGTGGTGATGAGCCGGGCCGATGAGCCTTGGGGAAGATCCTTTGCCGAAAGGACCCCCAGCTCCCTTCCCCCCTCCGGGCGGGACCAGAGAAAGGCGAGGGTGCCCCCAGCCCCATGGGCCGAAAGGATGGTCTCCTCCCTTGAGGGGTAGCCCAGCTCCACTTCTCCCTCCACCGTCACCACCCCCAACCTTCCCTGGCCCCGATCGGCCACCAGGACCCACAGGCGACCTTCGTCCAGCCACCCCAGATCCAGGACATCCCGGTCCAAGGAGGCGGTGAGCTTTCGGAAGGGGGTCTTTTTCTCGGGGACAGGGTACGCGCGGGCATGGGCCAGGGGATCCTCCGGCTCCCCATCGGGAACGATCCCCCCGATGGTGACAAACCCCACCCCCACGTAGTCCTTGAGGGGCCGATCCAGGGGCTGGCTATCCTTGAGGTCCACCAGGTAGATCCCCGGCGCCCGGGTGCTCCGCTCCGGTTCCTCGTGGGCGAGGAGGGCCACCCTCTCCCCCGAGGGGGAAAAGCAAAAGTCCATCACCCGAAGATCCCCAAAGGTCACCCGCCGGGCTTCGGCCCCATCGGGAGAAAGGAGCCAGAGGTCGGTGCGGCGGTTGTTGTCGGGATCTCCCGTACGGTTGGAGAGAAACCCGATCCAGCGCCCGTCGGGGGAAAAGCGGGGCTTCCCTTCGCTGGCGGGGCCTTCCGTCAGCTGGCGCACCTCTTCCGTCTGGAGGTCCAGGAGAAAAAGGTGGCTCTGCACCGGATCCAGGTAGCCCTGTCCGTCATACTTATGCTGCACCCGCCGGAGGACAATGGGCCCCCCGTCCTTTCGGATGCTCTTCAAATAGGCCTCTTCTTCCGCCGTGGGCTGGCGGCCGCTGAAGACCAAGTAGCGTCCATCGGGGGACCAGGCAAAGGACTCCACCCCTTCCTGGTGAAGGGTCAGCTGACGGGGTTCCCCGCCCCGCTCCAGGTCCAAAAGCCAGATCTGGGGGCGGGGCTTTTCGTCTTTCTCGTCGTCCTTCGCGGAGGGCTCCCCTTGACCTTGCCCCTTCCCTTTCTCCCGCTCCGTCACCTTTTCTTGGAGCTCGGGATCATAGGGGCGGGGGGAGAGAAAGGCCAGCTTTCGTCCTACCGGCGACCACCGGGGATGGGTTCCCCCGTGCTTTCCCCGTGTCAGGCGGTGGGGTTCCTCCTCGCCGCTGGACGGCACCACATAGAGATGATCCCGGAATTCATCGTCTTTCCGATGGACGCTTCGCACCACCAGGGCCACCAGGGATCCGTCGGGGGAAACTTGAAGGTCGGTGATGAGCTGCAGCCGGTGGTAATCCTCCAAACGCAAAAGCTGTTTCTCCGCCATGAAAGGTCGTTCCACCTCCGTCAGGATTCCAGGATGTCGGTCCCTTCTTCGAACCACGACTGAGGCGCCGGAGCCCCCCAATAGGTCTGGCGCCGGGGATCGTGGAGCTTCCACCCCCGGGGAGGAAGGTCGGGGTCCAAGGTGGAGTAGTCGCCGGTGTAAAACTCGATCCGATGGCCGTCGGGGTCCCTCAGGTAGAGGAAAAAGGCGTTGGAGATCCCGTGGCGCCCCGGCCCCCTTTCGATGGCGTGATGATGGCCCGCCGCCGCCAGAATGTCGCATGCGGCCAGGATCCGGCTTGGCTCGGGGACCCAGAATCCTACGTGGTGGAGCCGGGTTTTCGGTCCCTGCATCAAGGCCACATCGTGGACGTTGGGCTTTCGAAAAAGCCAGGCCGCCCAGAGGCGGGGCGGACGATCGTCCGTCTCCGTATACTCCGAGAGGCGAAACCCCAGGGCTTGCCGATACCACCGGTAGGCTTCCTCCACATCCGGCACCTGCAGGTTGAAGTGGTCCAGGCGCATGGGAGCTCCTCCCCGGTGGTGGTGGAATTCCCGCAGTTCGGATGCCACATGGGCCATCTCAAAAAAGTACTCCACCGGGAATCCCATGGGATCGACGGTCAAAAGGGAATCCCCCTTGACGCCGTCCCCTTCCTGCCACCTGAAGGGAAGGCCCTTCTCCCGGAAAAAGGCTTCGGCTTTTGGAAGTTCGTCCGCGCTGGCCAATCGAAAGCTGATGGCTCCCAGGGCCGGCCGGGGGCCCTTCCGGAGGACCAGGGAGTGGTGCAAAAACTCCTCCACCCCCCTTAAATAAAGGGCCTCCTTCGTCTTCTCCGTCTCCACAAACCCCAGGACATCCACGTAAAAATGGCGGGAACGTTCCAGATCCGTCACATAAAGCTCCGCCGCCGCCGCCCGGAGGATGTTGAAGGACGCCATCCTAAAGCCTCCTCTCCCTTACGGCTCATGCTCGTGATAGATGGGCTCCGGCGGAAGGGGCGGCGCAAAGGGATCCGCTTCCTGGAGGGGCGAAAGGGAAGGCTCCCGCAAGAGGCGGTAGCCTCCCCGCCAAAAGACCAGCGGTCCCCCGGGCTCGCCTTCGTAAAGGGCCTCCACGCGCCCCAAAAAGAGGAGGTGATCCCCTCCAGGGTACACCGCCTCCAACCGCAAACCCAAGCTGGCAAGGGCCCCTTCCAGGCGCGGGCCTCCCGCAAAGGGTAGGAAGGTCACCGGCAAGCCTTCCTGGGGTTTGCCCGCAAAGTGGTTGGCCAAGGCCAGTCCGTCCTCCCGCAGGATGTTGACGGAAAACCCTTCCGAGCGGCGGATGGCCTGGCCGGTGCGGCTCTCCTTGTGGAGCCCCACCAGCACCAGGAGGGGCTCCAGGGAGACGGAGGTGAAGGCGTTGACGGTGGCCGCCCGGATGGCCCCTCCATCGTATGCGGCCACCACCGTCACCCCTGTGGCAAAAAGCCCCATGACCCGCCGGAAATCCTTCGCCGTAGGGGCCATCAGCCATCCCCTTCGCCGTCGGCCCGCTCCAAAAAGGCCCGCACCTTTTCCCGATAGGGTTCCTTGTCATAGGTCTGATAGAGGGCGCTCCACATGCGCACCGGATCCCCGAAGAAGAAGCGCTCGTAGAGGACCTGGCGGCCGCCAAAGGCGCTCACGGCGATATCCCAGGCCAGGCGGAAGAGCCTGACCCGGTGCCAGGCATCGGCGTTTCGCCCTTGGAGATAGCGCTCCACCGCCGGCCCGATGGGCCCGCGGAAATCGGCCTCCGTCGGAAGGGCCATGAGGCCGCTGGCCCCCAGCTGCTGGATGATCTCCGCCAGGCGGGGGTAGAGCTTGGGATAGAGGTTTCGGGCCGCGTTCAGGGGATTCCAAGCCGGCGTCACGATGCCCCAGGCGTCGGGTCGGGCATCGGCTTCCGCCGCCCGCAAAAAGGCCCGCATCATCTCGAGGGTGAGGATCACCTCGGCGGCTTTTTCCTGGACATGCTGGAAGCCGTCGATGCCGATGGCATCCATCATCTCCAGAACCACCCCCAAGATGAACTCGGTTTTGGCTACGTTCTTGATGACCACCTGGTGGGCCATGTGGACCACGGCGTTGGTGGCGGCATAGACCTCGTTGCATTTCTTGGTGTCCTTCAGGAGAAAGACCCTTTCCCAGGGCACCAGGACGTCCTCGAACACCACCACCGCGTCCATCTCTTCGAAGCGGGCCCCCAGGGGATGGTCGAAATGGCTCTTGCCGTAATCGAAGCTCTCCCGGCAGATGTACTTGAGGCCCGGGGTGTGGGAGGGGATGGCGAAGGCATAGGCGTAGGGGGCATCTTCCGGTTGGTTCTTCAGGACTGTCGACGGAAAGACGATGATCTCATCGGCAAGGGGCCCCAGGGTGGCCAGCATCCTCGCCCCCCTAACCACGATGCCTGCATCCGTCTCCTTCACGATCCGGGCCGCCAGGTAGGGGTCCTTTTGCCCCGAGGGTCCCGCGCTCCGGTTGATCTGGGGATTGATCAAGGTGTGGGTGAGGCAGAGGTCGTTTTCCCGCACGTATTCGTAATACCGCCGGATGTTCTCCCCAAAGGCGGGATCGGCCTCCTCGAAAAAGCCGGCGGCCGCCGCCATGGCCATGAGGCTGGAGTTGAGGTAATCGGGGGTGCGCCCCATCATGCCCCCGGAATAATCGGCCCACCGCTTCATCATGCGCCGCCGCCTGGCCAGATCCTCATGGGTCCGGGGCTGCAAAAAGCTCATCCCCACCCGATCCCCCGTGGTGGGGGAGATGTAGGTCATCTCATCCCGGAGCCGGGGATCGTGCTGCATGTCGTAGAGGGCTGCGATGCTCCGGCTGATGTTGCGAAAGGCGGGATGGGACGTGATGCCCGTCACCACCCGCTCCCCTTCGATCCACACGTCCCGCGGTTCTTCATCCAGCCGCTGCAGATAATCCTGACCGCGCCTCGCTCCCACCGGCGTCCCTCCTCTTCACGCCTCGCCTACCCCAAAGCGAGGAATGGGATGATCCCCCACCGCCACATGGACGGTGGTGGTCTCCAGGTAAAACTCGAAGCTGTACCGGCCTCCTTCCCGCCCGATGCCGCTGTCTTTCCAACCGCCAAAGGGGGTCCGGAGATCCCGGACGTTCTGGGAGTTGATCCAGAGAAGGCCCGCCTCCAGCCCCTGGGCAAAGCGCATGGCGCGCCCCACATCCCGGGTCCAGACATAGGCCGCAAGGCCGTAGCGGACATCGTTCGCCTGGGAAAGGACTTCTTCTTCGTCCTTGAAGGAAAGGACCGAAAGAACCGGCCCGAAGATCTCCTCCTGAGCCACCCGCATGGAGGGCTTCACCTCCACCAACACGGTGGGTTCCAGGTAATTCCCGTGAGGAAGGTGGGGCGGCCGCCTCCCCCCGATGGCCACCTCCGCCCCTTCCTTCTGCGCCCCTTCCACGTACCCCATGACCCTCTCCCAGTGCTGGGGGTGGATGAGGGGACCCACTTCCGTCTTCTCATCTTCCGGCGGCCCCACCCGGATCTTGGCCACCCGCTTCAATAGGGCATCGAGGAACTCCCGGTAGATGGCCTCATGTAAAAAGAGGCGGGAGCTGGCGGTGCACCGCTCCCCGTTCAAGGAAAAAACCCCGAAGATGGCGGCATCCAGGGCCCGCTCCAGGTCGGCGTCGGGAAAGACGATCATGGGGGATTTCCCCCCCAGCTCCATGGAAAAGCGCTTCAAGGTTCGGGCGCCGTTTTGCATGATGATCTTCCCCGTCTCCGTCTCCCCGGTGAAGGAGATGAGCTTCACCTTGGGATGGGCTACCAGAGCCGCCCCCGCCTCCTCACCTAGGCCGTGGACCACGTTGAAGACCCCCTCGGGCACCCCCGCCTCCGCCGCCAGCTCCGCCAGGCGGGTGGCCGTCAGGGGCGACCATTCCGCCGGCTTCAACACGCAGGTATTCCCCGCCGCAAGGCAAGGGGCCACCTTCCAGGAGGCCAGCATCAAAGGGGTGTTCCAGGGGGTGATGAGCCCCGCCACCCCCACAGGCCGGCGGATGGTGAAGTTCTGAAACTGGCCTTCCACCGTAAAGCTCTCCCCCACCACGTGGGGCGCTTCTTCGGCAAAGAAGCGGAAGTTCAAGGCCGCCCGCTGGGCCTGGCCCCTGGCCTGCCCGATGGGAAGGCCCGTATCCAGGACCTCGATCCGGGCCAGCTCCTCCCCGTGGGCTTCCAGGAGATCCGCCAGGCGATGGAGGACTTTGGCCCTTTCCCTCGGCTTCTTCGCCCACCAGCTCTCCCGAAAGGCCTTTTCCGCCTCTTCCACCGCCCGTGCGATGTCCTCCCCATCCCCCGCCGCCGCCTCCGCGATGACCTCATTGGTGGCGGGATTAAGGTCCTCCATCCATCGCCCCCGGGCGCTCTCTACAAGCCGGCCGCCGATGAAGTGCAGGGCTTTACGCATCGTCCAACCCTCCCTCTGCCACCACTTCGTTTTGCAGCACCGCCAGCCCCGGGATGGCCACCTCCATCACGTCCCCCGGTTTCACCGGCGAGATGCCCGGCGGCGTACCCATGAGAACCACATCCCCGGGGTAGAGGGTCATAAAGGAGGTGATGAACTCCAACACGTCTCCGATGCCGAAAAGCCAGTCCGAGGTCTTTCCCCGCTGGCGCACTTCCCCGTTGACCCGCACCTCCAAGGGAAGGTTTCCCGGGTCCCCCACCTCGTCCCACGAGTAGAGGGCGGGTCCTAAAGGGCCGAAGGTGTCAAAGCCCTTGGCCCGAACGGGGGGCCGGTAAAAGTTCCCGACAAAATCCCGGACCGTCACGTCGTTGGCGAGGGTAAACCCCATGACCGCCTCTTTCGCCTCCCTCGCTCTGAGGCGCCGGATCTCCTTTCCCACCACCACCGCCAGCTCCCCCTCGTAGTGCATGTACTGCACCCCCCGGGGATAGCGGACGGGAGCCCGGTGGCCGACGAGGGAGCTCAAGGGTTTGATGAAAAGGATGGGCTCTTTCGGCACCTCCAGGGAAAGCTCCCCGGCGTGGTCGGCGAAATTGAGGGCCAAGCCCACGACGGTCCGGGGCTTCACGGGGGGAAGGAAGGTGACCTCCTCCTCCGAAAAGCGGCGCCCGCCCGAGGTTAAAAGGACCCTTTCCTCAAAGCGCCACTCCCCTTCGAAAAGCCGGCCTTCCGCCAGGAAGCGGGCCCGGCTCATGCCGCCCCTCCTCCAAGGAGCCCCCATGCGGCCATGGCTACCCGGAGCCTCTCCTGGTTCGGGCCCGATGGCGGCACAAGGGGCGGCCGAAGGCGAGGATGGATCTCTCCCATCCAGCCCAGGGCCGTCTTCAAGGGGCCGGGGTTGGTCTCCAGGAAGAGGGCCACGTTCAGGGGAAGCAGGCGGTAGTGGAGCTCCCGCGCTTCGTCATGCTTGCCTTCCGCCACCAGGTCGTAAAGGCGGGCCAGCTCCCGAGGGAGGAGGTTGGCGGTGGCCGACACGTGGCCGGCGCCCCCTAAGGCCAGCATGGGGTAGCAGAGGGCCTCGATACCCGAGTAGACGTTGATCCCCGGGCATAGGAGGATCTCCTGGCTCACCTGCAGGAGATCGGTGTGGGATTCCTTCACCCCGATGATGTTGGCGCAATCGTCGTAGAGGCGGGCCAAGGTCTCGGGCTGCAGGTTCAACGCCGTCCGCCCGGGGATGTTGTAGAGGATGAGGGGCAGGCTCACCTCCTCCGCAAGGGCCCGGAAATACTGATAAAGCCCCTCTTGGGAGGGGCGGTTGTAGTAGGGGACGATCACCAGGGCGGCATCGGCCCCTTCCCGTTCGGCAAAGCGGGTGAGGCGAAGGGTCTCTTTGAAGTTGTTGGTGCCGGTCCCCGGCACCGTGGGCACCTTTCCCCCGGCCTCTTCCACCAAGAGGGCGATCATCCGCTCTCGCTCGTCTAACGTAAGGCTGCTGGGCTCTCCCGTCGTCCCCGTCACGGAAAGGCCGTGGCTGCCTTCCTCGATATGCCAGCGGATGAGGCGTTTCAGCGCTTTCTCGTCGATGGCGTCGTCTTCCGTAAAGGGCGTCACCAACGGCGCAATGGAACCCCGAAGGCGCGCTTGGGCCGCCGGGCGGTCCATCCCTCTCCCTCCTTTACCCCTCATGAAGGAGCTGGTGGATCCGCCGGAGGCCTTCCCGGATCTCTTCGGCAGACGCCGCCAGCGAAAGCCGGAGCTCCCCCGCCGACACCTTTCCGAAGGCCGTCCCCGGCACCGCCACCACTCCCTTTTCCAAAAGGAGCCGCTTGGCGAACTCCCGGCTATCCCCCGCCCGGCTCACATCCACCATGAGGTAGAAGGCCCCCTGGGGGGTGTACCGGTAAAGGCCCAGCTCTTTCGCCGTCTCGACGGCTTGATCCCGCCGATCCCGATACGCCAGGCGCATGGCAGCCACGTCGTCGGCCGCCCCCCGGAGGCCCGCTAAGGCTGCCTTTTGGGCCACCATGGAGGTGGAGCTGTAGAAGGCTTCCGCCACCTTTTGCACCTTCTCCAAAAGCTCTTCCGGCCCCACCAGATACCCCAGACGCCACCCCGTCATGGCGAAACTCTTGGAAAAGCTGTAGACCGCCAGGGTTCCTTCGGGGTAAAGGGCCCGCATGGACACCGGAGGCTCCCCGAAATAGATCTGGTCGTAGGCTTCGTCGGAGATGACGAAGAGGCCCTCCCGCCGGGCCACCTCCGCCAGCCCCTCGAGGACCTCCCGGGGAAAGACGGCTCCGGTGGGGTTGGCGGGGCTGTTGATGAGGATGGCTTTGGTCCCCTTGGGGATGGAGAGGCGGGAAGGATCGAGGATGTAGCCGTTTTCCGGGTAGAGGGGGTAGAAGGTCGGCCGGGCCCCCAGGGCCAGGGCCTGGCTGATGGGGTTGGGCCATCCCGGATCGGGGAAGAGGATGATGTCCCCGGGATTCAGGATGGCCGCCTGGGCGAGGAGAAGGGCCCCGGTGGCCCCGTGGGTGACGAAGACCTCCTCCGGCCGGCAGGGATACCCGTTCACCTCCGCCACCTTCTTGGCGATGGCTTCCCTCAGCTCCAGAGGTCCCGGCGTCGGGGTATAGGTCATCCGCTCCTCCTGAATGGCCCGGGCCGCCGCCTCGCGGATCACCTGGGGCGTCATGAAGCTGGGCTCGCCGAACTCCAGGTGGATGAGGCCGGAGCGCCCCTGGCTGAGGGCGGCCATTTCCCGGATGCCGGAACGGGGCAAAACCTCCAAGAGACGGGCAGCACCGTGAAAGGTGAGGGGATTCAAGATCGTCATTCCTCCCCCCGCATCTTCTACGCCTGGGGGGAAGAATCCTTTCCGGAAGGAGCAGGAAGGCACGCCCGGCAACCCGGGCAGCGATGGAATCGCGGGCCAAAGATCTGGCCCAGCATCTCCGCCGCCTCGGCAAAATCCTCCGCGCCGGGCCCCTCATGGAGGAGGATCCCTTCGGGATTCCAGGCCACAAGGAGGGTCACCAAACTGTCGTCGCCCTCCACCTCCGCCGGAGCGGGAAAGAGCCCCAGAACCCGGTGGCGGCCTTCCCGCCCCGGATGGATCTCCACCTTTAGAGCCCGGAAGGGATGGGTCTCCACATGCTCTCGCAAAAGGGCCATAAAGGCGTCGTATTCCTTTTGCAAAAGGTAGCGGTCCACCGCCTTTGCCAGGATCTCCTCCAGCTGCTGCCGATAGTCGGCCAACCGAAAACGCAAGAACCCCTCGAGGGTGAGGTGGGCATCGTGGAGGAGGTAATCTTCCAGGCGGGCGGCGATCCGGGTGCGGCGGGCGAGGAGGTGGCTCCTTTGATTGAGCTCCTTTTCCGCCTCCGCCAGCAACAGGGCCTGCTCCTCGGGGGTCAAGAAGGGGTAGTCGTGGCGAAGGATGTTCTTTAGGATCCGGCCTTCCCAATCCCGGAGGATGGCGTCGGCCAGGAGGAGGGCGACCCGCCGGACCACCGCCTGGCGGGGCCGCTCCCCCTCTCCCTCCACCTGGATGGCCACCACCTTAAAGGCTCCCCGCTGGTATTCCTTCACGGAGAGCTGGGCGCCCAGGCGCTGCCATTCCTCCTGGCTCTTTTCCAAAAAGGCACCCAGGGGCGGCAGGGAGTAGCGGCTGCCGACGGAAAGAGTCACCAACGGGCTGCCTCCCGTTGGGCTAGTATATGAAGGAAGCCGAAAGGCCATGCACTTTGGGAAGGAGCCCTCATCTTGGCCCGAGTGGCATATTCCCATCATTGCTTTGTGTGCGGCCAGGACAATCCCTACGGCCTTCGGGCCCGTTTCCGCATCGACGGAGGGACCAGCGAAACGAACCTCCGTCCGCCCGATCACGTCCGAGGGTTTCCCGGCATCCTCCAGGGCGGAGTGGTGGCGGCCCTCCTGGACGAAACCATGTGGTATGCCGCCTTTGGGGCGGGGTTTTTCACCTTGACAGCGGAACTGCAAGTCCGCTTCCGCCGCCCCACACCCCTTTCCACCCTCCGGGCCCACGGAGAAGTCCTCTCCCACAGGCGCCAGATCGTCCTCTGCCGGGCGCAGCTGGTGGACGAGGCGGGGGAGATCCTTGCCCAGGGGGAGGGGAAATTCTTCGTCATCCCGCCCCAAAAGGTGCTTCAGGACAAAGAAGAGGTGGTGGTGGAAAGCTGTCCCGGGAGCCTCCATCCTCCCGTCTGAGCCTCCTTCAACGGTGGCGCCTCCTGGGCCGCCGCTGGCCCCCAGGATATCGCCTCTTCCACTGGGCCTTCCTGGGGGCTACCCTCCTCCTGGCCCTGACGGGGCTCGGCCTCTACGCTCCCTCCCTCCGCACTCCCCTCATCCCCTACCTCCCCTTCCTCCACCACCTCCACAGTTGGCTGGGCCTCCTTTGGGGAGGGGCCGCCCTTGGGGCTCTCTTTCTTCCCGGTCTCCGGCGCCGGCGGGCCTGGGACTGGATCTGGCCCCTCTTTCTAGGAGGCCTCCTCCTTCTCTCCGGCATCCTCCTCTGGTTCGGCCCGGCCCTTCCCGCCCCTTACAAAGTGCAGGCCTTCTACATCCACGGGAGCGCCACCCTCCTTTACCTCGGGTGGATCCTCTACCACGGCATCCAGCGCCTCTTTCGCATCCCCCGCCCAAGGCCCCTTTCTCCATCCCTTTCCTCAAGGCGGGCCTTTCTCGCCTCCTTTCTCGCGGGGATCGGCGTGAGCGCCCTTTGGACCCTCGGCGGAAGGCCCCTCTGGAACGCCTGGGTCCGCTGGACGTCCCCTTCTCCCGAAGACCAGGGGCCTCCTTCCCGGGCCTATACGGGCTTTCAACCCTATACCGTCACGGGGGGCTACCCTCGCATCGATCCCGGCACCTTTCGGCTGACGGTCGAAGGGGAAGTGGAAAACCCCCTCTCGTTAAGCCTCGAGGACCTTTTGAACCTTCCCCAGACCTACCTCACGCGGGATTTCCACTGCGTCACGGGTTGGTCGGTGGCGGGAGCCCGCTGGGGAGGGGTAAAACTCACCGAGATCCTCCGCCTGGCCCGTCCCACGCCCCAGGCCCGCTACCTCCACTTCTTCTCCCTGGACGGCATCTACACCGAATCCCTCACCCTCTCCCAGGCGGAAGAGGACGTGCTTCTGACCCACAGCCTCTACGGCCGTCCCCTCCCCATCCCCCAGGGCTATCCCCTGCGGCTCCTGGTACCCCGGATGTACGGCTACAAGTCCATCAAATGGCTGGGGGCCATCCACCTCAGCCGGGAGCCCCTCCTGGGCTATTGGGAGCAGCGGGGCTACCCGGTGGATGCCTACTTCACCCGCCAGGAAGATACGGCCCCTTAAATCTCATTGAATACCCCTGACAGATGAGGAGGAATGGCCCCCTCCAGGCCGAATGAAGACGTGGGAGGGATGTGGGTTTGAAGCCCATAGCGACGGCCACCTACCGTCAGCGACAAAAGGATGTCATCCGCCAGATGGAGGTGAGGGGGCTGGCGGGCCTGGTCCTCTTCGACACCTTGTCCCAGCGCTATCTGGCAGGCGCTTATTTCATCCCCACCGAACGGCCCATCGCCCTGGTCCTCACCCAAGAAGGACAGGCGGCCCTCTTCGTACCGTACCTTGAAGAAGAGCATGCCCGTCAGGTGGAGGCGGTGGACCGGGTCCACTCCTACCCCGAATACCCCGGCCAGCGCCACCCCATGCAGTACCTGGCGGATCTTTTGGATGACCTGGGTCTGATGGGAAAGGCCATCGGCGCCGACCGCCCCGGCTATGGCGGCTTCGGCTACCGGGGTCCGGCCCTCTCGGAGGTGGCGGAAGGGAGCACCATCGTCCCCGCCGGAGATATCGTCGAGACCATGCGGATGGTGAAATCCCCCGAAGAGGTGGAGCTCATTCGGGAGAGCGCCCGGTGGGGGAATTTGGCCCATCGCCTGCTGCAAAAATACAGCGGGCCGGGAGCTTCGGAAGTGGACGTCTCCATGCGGGCGTCGACCGAAGCCACCTTGGAGATGTTCCGCTCCCTCGGACCCGATTTCATCCCCAAGGGAAGCACCGGCGCCCACGCCGGTTTCCGGGGCCAGATCGGACCCAATTCCGCCCTACCCCACGCCGTGACGGTGAACGCCGTCATGAAGCCGGGGGATACCCTGGTCACCGGCGCTTCCGCCGACATCTGGGGGTACCACAGCGAGCTGGAGCGGACCATGTTCGTTCCGCCGGTCAGCCGGGAGCAGCGGACCTTCTTCCAGCACATGCTGGCCCTTCAGGAGATCGCCTTTAACGCCATCAAACCTGGGAAACCCTGCAGCGCCGTGGACGAGGCCTGCAACGCCTACATCGAAAAGCACGGCCTTCAGAAATACTGGCGCCATCACACCGGCCACAACATCGGCCTCAACTACCACGAGCCCCCCTTCCTGGATGTGGGGGACCACACCATCTTGGAAGAAGGGATGCTCTTCACGGTGGAGCCGGGGCTCTACGTGCCGGGGCTGGGGGGCTTTCGCCACTCCGACACCGTCCTCGTGGTCCGGGGCGGCATCGAGTTCATCACCGACTACCCCCGGGACCTCCAGAGCCTTCTGGTGGGATCCTGAGGAAGTTGGCGTAAAGGAGGAAAAGCCGATGGCTGAGGTGGAAAAGCTGGGGGTCTTGGGGGCCGGGGTCATGGGGGCGGCCATCGCCCACACCGCCGCCCTCCACGGGATCCCCGCCGCCTGCGTCGATCTGGAGCCTTCCATCCTGGAGCGGGCCCGGGCCCGCCTGGATCACCTCATGAAGGACCGCATCGCCAGGGGCAAGATGACGGAAGAAGAGCGGGAAGCCGTCTGGGAAAGGCTCCATTTCTCCGTGGACTTCGATGCCCTTGCCGATGCCACCTGGATCGTAGAGGCCATCGTGGAGGATCTCGCGGCCAAAAGGGATGCCTTCTCCCGCCTGGATGCCCTGAATCCCCGGGCCCGGATCCTCGCCAGCAACAGCTCTTCCCTCTCCATCACCGCCATGGCGGCGGCCACCCGCCGCCCCGAACGGGTCCTGGGGCTCCACTTCTTCAACCCGCCCCAGGTCATGAAGCTGGTGGAGGTCATCGCCGGCCTCCAGACGTCTCCCGAGGCCCTGGAAGAGGGAAAGGCCCTCGCCCAGCGCATGGGCCGGGTGCCAGTCCTCGTCAAAAAGGACCGGCCGGGCTACATCGTCAACCGCATCCTCATGGCCCAGTTCATCGAAGCCCTCCGCCTCCTGGAAGAAGGGGTCGCCTCCATGGAGGACATCGACACCGCCGTCAAGCTGGGCCTGAACTACCCCATGGGCCCCTTTACCCTCATGGACTTCACCGGGAACGACGTGAACTACCACGTGCTGGAGTATCTCTACAATGAGACGGGCGATCCCTATTACAAGCCGCCCCTCGTCCTGAAAAACCTCTATCTCTCGGGCCACCTGGGGAGAAAGTCAGGGAAAGGGTTTTACACCTACGACAGCTGACGAGGAAAGGCCTGCGGAGAAGAAAGATCAGCCAAGGGCCATCAGGGAAGGACCGAAGGAGCATCGGAGGGGCACCCCCGGCGGTGCCCCTCTACCGTCCCAGAAGCTCCCGAAAGCTGCTCAAAGACATCCCCGGGAACACGATGAGCCGGGGAAGGGCCAGGGGATCGTCTCCCGCCCCCCAGGACCGCCGCTCCACCGTGAAGGCGGCCGCGATCCCTTCCGCCCGCAGAGCCTCCTGGGCAGCCTTGGTGGTGGCCCCCCAGGGATAGGCGTAGGCGTTGACATAGGGAACTCCGGCCTTGAAAAGGGTTTCCTTCTCGAGGCGGAGATCCTCCGCCACCTGAGCCTCGCTCCATCCCAAAAGGACCGGCCCATCCCCCTCGTATCGGTGGCCGTGCATGGTGTGAAAGCCTATCTCCAGGACTCCTGACGCCGCGCCTTCCTTCAGTTCACCGAAGGTCATGTACTGAAGTTCGGGGCTTTGGTACCCGATGCGATCTCCGATGACGAAGACCAGGGCGGTGAAGCCGTATTGCTTCAAGACCGGCAGCGCCAAGGTGAGGGTGGAGCGGTATCCATCGTCAAAGGTGATGAGAACCCTTTTCTTGGGCATATCCTCGCCCGCAAGAACCCTTTGGAATTCCGCAAAGGTCAAGGAACGATACCCCAACCGGGATAGCTCCGCCATCTGAGCTTTAAACTCTCTAAGGGGCACCACCGCCCCATGGGTGGAAGTATCCGCCGGGGTGATCATGTGGTAGAGAAGCACCGGCACCTTTCCCCCTCCGATGGCCCTGGGGGATGAAGCATAGGAGAGCCATCCAAAGGAAAGGATGCCCAAAAGAAGGAAGATCAAGGACTCCAGCCAGGACCGATTCATCGACCTTCGGCGGCGCGGAGACCCCTGCCTTCAGGTATGGGGAGGAGCGCCGCCTCCCTCCTTTCGTGTTGTGGTATAATTCCTCCAGGACCTTGACAAGCAAGGGTTCCGGAGGTTCTGCCAGCGAATCGTCTGGCAGGTAAAACCCTTGGCGTAACCGACGGCCCCGCCCGCGAACAAGGCACCCTTCGGGGAAACGGCTTACCGGCAACGGTGCGGGTGAGGGATGGTCCGCCGTCTTGCCAGCGGTGGCATGCCTGCCGCTGGCGGGCCGCCGTCAACCGGCCTATCGTGCCAGCCCGCGCCAGCGGGCTAGGTGCAAGCCCCTAGCTTTAGCTATGGGGTAGTTGACCGCTCCTGCTCGTCCTCTTCCTCTCCTTCTTCTTCCTCCGCCCCTCGTTCCGCCTCCGCCCGCAGGCGAAAGAGCTCCATCACATCTTCTTCCACCAGATCGTCTACCCCGGCCAGGGTCTCCACATGGTGGCGGAGCTCGTGCCAGATGGTGTTTTCCAGCTCGTCCCGCCATACCTCGGGCGGTTCGTCCCGAAAGATCTTCCGGAAGGATCCGTAGTAGAGGATGATCATATGACCCAAGTAGGGATCGACGATGTACTCGCCGAGATGATAGACGCCCGGTGGATCGGTGGGTTCCCGCCGGGCTTCCCTGGAGAGCTGGATCCCGCCGTGAAGTTCCCTCAGGAGGACTTCGGGGACCTTTTCCAGGATCTCGTCGGCCCACTCAGCGAACTGGGAAAAGGATACGTCTCCTTCCATATGGGCAGTATAGCTAAAGGACGAGGCGAATGGCCTGGAAGACGCCGGCCGTGGCCAACCCCACGGTGATGCCCGCCCCCGCCACGCCGAGGGCCGACCAGAAGAGGACGGTGTTCCAGGGGAGCTGGAGGAGCTTTCCCAAGATGACCCCCGTCCACACGCCGCTTCCCGGGAGGGGGATGGCGATGAAAAGGAAGATGCCTACAGGTCCGTAGCGGCGGATCCAGTGGGCGTGGCGCTGGCCCCGGCGGGCCAGCCAGTCGAAGAGCTTTCGGAGGGGCGGGATGTACCGATACGCCAGGGTCTCGGCCGTCCAGACGATCCAGACGGCCACGGGCGTCAAGAGGAGGGTCCCTAAGGTTCCCCAGAAGATGGCGGAAGGGAGGGTCATGCCCCGGGCGAAGGCATAAGGGATGGCCACTTTCATCTCCAGACCCGGCAAGAGGGACATGATAAAGACCTGCCAGATGAGGGACACGCCCAGCCTCCCCTTCAGTACCTCGGCCATTATGGCACGGGGCGTCTCCCCGCACAACCGCCCCTTTCCCTGGAAAGCATTTCCCCGAAGCCATAGAATGGGAGTACCATCTTCAAGGGAGGTGAAGGACGGTGAATCTCCTCAAGATCCTTGAGGAGGAGCTGCAGCGCTGGGGCGAAGTCATCATCCGTACAGCCTCTGGCGCCACCTTCGAGCTCCACCGAGGCGACACCAAAATCGATCACGAGAACCAGATCATCCGGTTCAAGAGCGCCGATGCCGAGTGGGTCATCGACGGCAAGAGCCTGGAGGTCCTGAAGATGCACTGGAGCCACCCTGAGGAGGCCTGACCGTGAACCAAAACCGGACCATCGCCTTTTACGAACCGCCTTTCGCCCGCTGGCTTTTCGCCAGCACCTCCGCTGCTCCTATCTGGCTGGTGGTGCGCCTCTACCTCGGATGGGTGTGGCTATCAGCGGGCCTTCAAAAGCTGGGCTCTCCCGTCTGGACGGGATCCCAGGCAGGGGCCGCCGTGACGGGATTTGTTCAGGGAGCACTCCAGAAGACGGCCGGCCCTCACCCCGACGTATCCCCCTGGTATGCCTCCTTCCTTCAAAACGTCGTCCTCCCCCACGCTGCCGTCTTCAGCTGGCTGGTGGCCGTGGGGGAAACCCTGGTGGGGATCGCCCTCATCCTGGGGCTCTTTACGGGCATCGCCGCCTTCTTCGGAGCCTTCATGAACGTCAACTTCCTCCTGGCGGGGACCGTCAGCACCAACCCCATCCTGTTCCTCCTGGCCATCTTCCTCATCCTCGCCTGGCGGAACGCCGGCTGGTGGGGATTGGACCGCTGGGCCCTTCCCCTCCTGGGGACTCCTTGGCAGCCGGGCGAGCTCTTTGAAGGCCGCCGCTAGACCAGGCGGGCCACCCAGCCTTCCGCCTCGCCGGGAAGGAGATACACCGGCGGCACTTCGATGAGGGTATAGGCGCCCGGCGCCATCTTCACCGCCGCCCGGGCCGCCGCTACCATCATCTGGCCGGTGAGGGCAGGGTTATCGATCCGCATCTCGAAGCGCAGGAGCTGGTTCGCACTGGCTCCTGCACTTCCTTTCCGGGAGATGACCACCCCATGGCCGGCATCCATGAGGGACGCCACCTCCTCCACCACCTCCACATGGGTTTCGTCGTGGGCAAAGTAGGGATCTTCCTTGATGGCCCGGGTCACCTTCTCGGGATCCGCACCGTCTTCCAGGGCCACATACACCACCCGCCGGTGGCGGCCCGTTCCCATGGGGAAGGTGAGGGAAAGGGCATCCTTCACCCCCGAAATGGCCTTGGCAGCGACGGTATGCCCCAGGCTAAGGCCTGGGCCAAAGTCGGTATAGGTGATGCCCCTGGGGGCCGCGGCCTGGAAGAGGGCCCGCATGACCGAGTCCAGGCCAGGGTCCCAACCTACCGCCGTAAGGGCCGCCTTTCCTCCCTTCCGGCCGGATTCATTCAGCGTCTTTCGAAGGGCCGGGATCTCCGAATGGATATCGAAGGCATCCACGGTGGCATAGCCTTTTTGTAAAAGCTCCGCCGCCTTTGCGGGAACTTCCCGCGACGGGATGGCCAAGAGGACCACGTCCACCTCACCCAAGTCCTCCACCCGGGCCACCTGGGGGATCTTTCCTTCCCTTGACGGGAGGGACGATGCCCTGCGGACGACCCCGCAAAGTTCCATGTCAGGGGCCAGCTCCACCGCCTTCGCCGCCGCCTGACCCACATGTCCCCAGCCCATGATGGCAACCTTCAGCGCCAAGTCCCTTCGCCTCCCCCCACGACTATACGTTTTCCCCGGCGAGGCCATCAGCAAAAGGGTAGCCCCAGCCCGTCGGCCGGGGAAAGGATCCGCCCCAAGTTCTCCGGTGCTCTTGAAGGAAAGCCTTCGGCCACCTTGAACTTTCATCTTGCGGGGCGGATGGCATCCCGGGCGCGGGGGCTCGCCCTAATGAAAGGCGGGATCGATGGATGGCGGAAGAGATCTGGGAGGACGAGAACTGGCCCTTTGAGCTGGAGGCCCGGCGGCTCACCAGCGATGAGGTGGAATTCCTCTGGGAGCTCATGGCCCTGGAGCTCATCAAGCCGAGGGGCCCTTACCACCGGGCCTTCTGGTTTCATTTGATGCAGACGGTCATGTGGGAGGACTGGAGGCGAAAGAATCGGCCCGACGACCATCCCTTCACCGCCGCCTTCGTCCACGATCCCGATGCCACCGAAGAGGAGCTGGGCCATGCCCACTCCACCCTTCTCATCGGCACCATCGCCGCCATGGACGAGGAGCACTGGAACGAGGTGACCTCCAGCGCCATCGGCCTCCTCTCCATGGTCAAGGCGATGCGGTTTGCCGGTAAGAAGCGGATCTCCTCGGCCATGGTGGAGTACCTGGATCAGGTGAAGGAGCTCCTCTTCCGCCGCGAAGAGATGCTCCGGGATGTCCTGGAAGAGGCGGGGGAAGAAAACCTTCGCCACATACGCCAGTACATCGAAAGTTCCTTTGGGGAGAAAGGGGGGAACCCCATTCAGGACCTCTAGCTCATCCGATGGCCATCGGCCCCTGCCCGTGGCGGTAAACCACCACCTCCACGTCCTCCAAGACCACCAAGCCCTCCTTGACCGCCTCTTTCACAAAGGAGAGAAAAGCCTGAATCTTTCGCGCATCATCGACCATCTCCATCTTGATGGGTAGATCCTGGGAAAGCTCCAGCAGCTTGACGCTCCTCACCCGGGAGTGGGCGCCAAAGCCCTCCACCCCTTTGAAAACCGTGGCCCCCGCCAAGCCCATCTCCCGCGCCTTTCGAAGAAGGGCCCGGTAGAGGGGCTGCCCCTCCCACCGGTCCGACTCACCGATGTAGATGGTCAAACGCTTCGCCCGGGCATCCATCGGTTCCACCTCCTCTCCCCTACCGATCCAACCAAAGATAGCCCACGGCAAACCCGGCGCCGATGGCCACCAGGCCCAGGACGATGCTGCTCCCCAGGTAGAGGAGGGCCATACCCACCTCATGGTCGCGGAGAAGGGCCAGGGTTTCCCACTGGAAGGTGGAAAAGGTGGTGAAGGCGCCGATGAGCCCGCTCATGATGCCGGCCCGCACCCAGCTGGGGGCCAGCCCCACCTCGCCGTATACCCCCAGGATGCCCAGCACAAACGTCCCCGCCAGATTGACAAGGAGCGTTCCCCAGGGGAACCCCTGGCTCACCTGGGCCAGGGCCAGGGTCAGGGTATAGCGGCCGAGGGCGCCGATAGCGCCCCCCACCGCCACCCACAAGAGGGTCATGCCGCTCATCCTCTACCCTTTCCTCCCATCAAAAATGGCTCCTCCCGTGAGGGAGGAGCCATCACCGCCTGACCGGCGGAATTAGGGCGAGCTCCATCGCCCGAAGGATAGGGCCCTCTCGTCCGAGGGGTCCCTTCGGTGTTACAGAGGCTGCACTCTTTGAGCCTGGGGCCCTTTGGGGCCTTGAGCCACTTCAAACTCGACCCGCTGGCCTTCGTTCAACGTCCGGAATCCGCTGCCCACGATCTCCGAAAAGTGCACGAACACATCGCCCTGACCGTCATCCCGGGTGATGAACCCGTAGCCCTTTTCGGCGCTGAACCACTTCACGGTGCCTTGCAAAGCTCACTACCTCCGATCCCGCTATCTTGCCTCGTCCCACCATCCATCGATAGCGGGAGTCGGTAGGCTCACTCTACACCCCCGGGAAGGGTTTGTCAAAACCCTTTTACGAGGAGGTCACCGCCATGCGCCGGGCCCGTTCAAAGATCCGACGGGGCGAGATGAGATTCCGGTGGAGCCCCAGATCTTTGGCGTCCAAGCCAAAGGCGATCCCCAAAAGTTGGGGAAGATGAAGGATGGGCACATCCAGGGAGCGTCCCATAACCTTGGCCGCATCCACCTGCTGGCCATCCAGGTTCAGGTGGCAAAGGGGGCAAGGCGTCACCAGGAGATCGGCCCCCTTATCCTTCGCCTCGGCGATATGAGTCCCCGTCATCTTGAGGGCGCTGATGCGGTTCATGGTAGTGAGGGGAAACCCGCAGCACTTGGTGGCTCCGCTGTAATCCACCGCATTGGCCCCCAAGGCTACGATGATCTGCTCCAGGTAGGTGTCCCGGTCGTGGTGCTGAGGATCCATGAGGCGGCTGGGGCGAAGGATGTAGCAGCCGTAGAAGGGCGCCACATTGAGGCCGCTCAAGGGCACCTTCACGTAGGAGCGGAGCTTTTCCAACCCAATCTTCTCCACCAAGATCCACATGAGGTGGTAGATCTCCGTCGTGCCGTTGTACTGCAGCCCTTCAGGGGCGAGGATCTCGTTGATCTCCGCCCGGTAGGCTTCGTCCTTCAGCCTCTCGTGGGACGCATACATGGTCCCCGTGCAGGTGCTGCAGATGGTCATGATGGGGAGGCCCATCTGCTCGGCCATGGCGAAGGTGCGGGCGTTGAGGGCGTCGGCCAGACGGGGATTGCGCTCCGTGAGGACCCCGGCCCCGGTGCAGGCCCCGCCCACCAGCTCTTCCACCTCGATGCCCAGAACTCCCAGGGAAGCCACTGTGGACTGGTAGAGCTCGGGCGCTCCTTGCTTGGCGACGCAACCGGTCCAAAAAGCGTATTTCACTTCGGCTCATCCTTTCTGGGAGGAATCTGGACAGGTGCCGTCAGCTCACCCACCAGCGCCGTCGCGGATGGATGGGGCATAGCCCTGCGCTTCTTCTTTTGCCGCTGGGCCTCGGGACCGGTCTCCAGCTGCTGAAAGATCCGCCGCACGTGATGGACACCCGGAATGGTCTTCATACGGAGAGGCACCTTCCCCCGCCAGAAGGAACGCCAGCCCACCCCGGCAAACTGCAAAAGCTCCCCGATCCCCGACACGGACCGTATGGCCACCTTCGTTTCATCCAGGCGGCCGTAGGCGGACACCGTATCCACGAAGGCCTGGCTATGCCGCGATCCGTTGTTATCGGTGATGCCCGCCTCCATGGCCATGCGGCGGGTATCCACGATGAGCTCCATGGGAGCCACCCCCTTGGGGCAGACCTCCACGCAGTAGAAGCAGTGGGTGCAATCCCAAATGCCGTTGGGCTGGGAGACGTACTCCAGCCGCTCCTTCGCTGCCGCATCACGGGGATCGGCCAGGAACCTCCAGTTCTTCGCCAGGGCCGCCGGCCCGATGAACTGGGGATTCACCTCCATGGAGTTGCACGCCGCCACGCAAAGGCCGCACATGATGCAGGCCATGGCCCCTTTGACGCTCTCCATGTCCTCGAAGGGAACGATGTACTCCCGCTCCGGCTGGTGGTCGGGCTGGAGGTAGGGCTTGATCTGCCGGACCTTTCCCCAGAAGGGCTCCAGGTCCGTCACCAGGTCCTTCACCACCCCCATGTTCCCCATGGGCTCGACGGTGATGACCCCGTCGTCGCTGACCACATCCCGGACCTTCGTTTTGCACCCCAGGGCCATCTGGTGGTTGATCTGCATGCCGCAGGAACCGCAGATCTGGCTCCGGCAAGAGCACCGGACGCTCAGGGTTTCGTCCACATACTCACGGATGTGGATGAGGGCATCCAGCACCGTGCCGTGTTCATCCACTTCCACCTGGTACTCCTGCCACTGGGGCTGGTGGCCCGTCTGCTCGTTCTGGCGGCGTACCCGCAGCTTGACTTCCATGGCAACCTCCCCTTCGCCTCGTTAGTATTGGCGGACTTGCGGCTGCCAGCGCGTGATGGTCACCGGCAGCGTGGAGAGCTCATGCTGGCCGTCGCGGTACCTCACCAGGGTGTGCTTTAGCCAGTTCTCGTCGTCCCGCTCCGGGTAATCGGTGCGGTAATGGGCTCCGCGGCTCTCGGTCCGGAAGAGGGCGCTCTCGATGATGACGTGGGCCAACTCCAGCATGTTCTCCAGCTCCAGGACGGAGAGGAGGTTGCTGTTGTAAACCCTCCCCTTGTCCTGCACCGAGACCCTGGCGAAGCGCTCCTTGAGCCGGAGGATGGTCTCCCGGGCTTCCTCCAGCCCCTCGGCGCTCCGGAACACCCCCACGTTCCGGGTCATGATGGTGCCCATCTCCAGGCGCAGGGCCGCCGCCTTCTCCCCCGGCGGCCGATCGAAGAGGGCTTTGATCCGCTTCTCCTGATCCGTCACCCAGCTCTGGCTGAGGCGGGGCTCCTTTTGCCCCTTGGCATATTCCGCCGCCTTGGCCCCCGCCCGCTTGCCGAAGACCACCGTCTCCAGAAGGGAATTAGCCCCCAGGCGGTTCCCGCCGTGGACGCTGACGCAGGCCGTCTCCCCCGCCGCAAAGAGGCCGGGGATCTCCGTCTGGCCCCACACATCCGTCTTCACGCCGCCCATCTGGTAGTGCATCCCGGGCCTTACCGGCACCGGCTCGTGGATGATGTCCACCCCGGCGAACTCCAGGGCCAGTTCCCTCACCTGCGGGAGCCGCTCCATGATCTTGGCCGCCCCCAGGTGCCGCATATCCAGAAGGACGCACCCGTCCACCCCGCGGCCCTCGTTGATCTCGATCTGCTCCGCCCTCGAGACCACATCCCGGCTGGCCAGCTCCATCTTGATGGGCGCCGACTTTTTCATGAAGCGCTCCCCGTGCTTGTTGATGAGGTAGGCGCCTTCACCCCGGGCCGCTTCGCTCAAAAGGGCGCCGTTGCTCTTCAACGTGGTGGGGTGGAACTGGACCATCTCCATGTCCATGAGGGGCGCTCCCGCCCTGTAGGCCAGGGCCATACCGTCCCCCGTCACGATGAGGGCGTTGGTGGAGGGCTCATACACCCGTCCCAGGCCCCCGGTGGCCAAGATCACCGCCTTGGCGGGAACCAGTTCGATGGTCCCCCGCTTGATGTCCAGGGCCACCACCCCCCGCACGGCCCCCTCGTCGTCCCGGGCCAGCTCCAGGACAAACCACTCGTCGTAGGAGGTGACGCCATGCTTTAGGAGCTGCTCGTACATCACATGCAAAATGGCCTGCCCGGTGAAATCGCCTACGAAGTAGGTGCGGGCATGGCTGGCACCACCGAAATTGCGGGAGCCCAGGCGACCCGTTTCGTCCCGGTTGAAGGGAACGCCGAAATTCTCCAGCTCGATGATGGCCTGGGGCGCTTCCTTGGCCAGAATCTCGATGGCATCCTGGTCGCCCAGGTAGTCGCTCCCCTTGACGGTGTCAAAGGCGTGGGACTCCCAGGAATCCTCTTCGCTCAACGCTGCGTTGATGCCGCCCTGGGCGGCGTTGGAATGGCTGCGCACCGGGTACACCTTGGACATGATGGCCACGTCCACACCCTTGGCCTGAGCCTCCAGGGCAGCCCGCATGCCTGCCAGACCTGCACCCACCACCAGGACATCGTGACCGCGCATGCCGGCTCTCACCACTTTCCCTCACCAGTGTTTGGACGAATCCCGTCCTCATCTTAAACTTAAGAAAAACGGGATGCCAGAAAAGGAACACTCCTGCTCCTGGATGCGTCTCGAGGAACGAGGTGATCCCTCGGTGCCCAAATGGCAGGAGGCCCTTTCCCTCTTGAGCCAGGTGGTGCGGGGCGCTGACATGCCCCTTCGCCTGGCCCTGGCGGCCCTCCTGGCCCGCCAGCATATCCTCATCGACGATGTCCCAGGCGTGGGGAAAACCACCCTCGCCAAGGCCCTAGCCCGAATCACGGGCCTTTCGTTTTCTCGCATCCAGTTCACCCCCGACCTTCTGCCCGGAGACCTCACCGGGGGCCTCTATCCCGATGGGAAGGGCTCCCTTTCCTTCAAGCCCGGCCCCCTTTTTGCCGGCGTCGTCCTGGCCGACGAGGTGAACCGGGCCTCGCCCAAAACCCAGTCCGCCCTCTTGGAAGCCATGGAAGAAGGTCAGGTGACGGTGGACGGGCGCACCTACCCCCTGCCCAGGCCCTTCCTCCTCCTGGCTACCAAAAACCCCTTAGAAGAGGAAGGGACCTTTCTTCTCCCGGAAGCCCAGATGGACCGCTTCGGCATCTCCTTCCGCCTGGGCTATCCCCCGACAGAAGTGGAAGTCCAGCTCCTCATGGGCCAAAACCCGGCAGAGCTCATCCCCGAGCTCCCCGTCCTCTTCACCCCCGACGAACTCCTGGCTCTCCAGACGGAAGTGGCGTCCCTCCACCTCCATCACCGGGTGGCCCTTTACATCGTCCACCTGGTCCAGGCCACCCGCCGCCACAGCAGCCTCGCCGTCGGAGCCAGCCCCCGGGCCGCCATGATCTGGGCCCGCATGGCCCGCGCGTGGGCTTTCTTGAAGGAACGGACCTACGTCATCCCTGATGATGTGCAGGAGGTGGCGCCTTACGTCCTGGGCCATCGCCTCCTTCCCCAAGGGGAGGCCCGCTGGAAGAGGGACCATGTGGAAAAGGCGGTGGCGGAGATCCTGAAGGACACTCCCCTTCCCCGGGAGATGGTGCGATGAGGATCGCCTTCCGCCAGCCCAGGTATGGGCTCCTCCTCATCCCCCTCTTGGGCGCTGCCCTTTTCATCGGGGACCGCACCTGGTGGGGCCTCTTTCTCATGGCCCTCCTGGCTCCCGCCACGTCCCTCGTCTTCCTCGGTCTGGGCCGCCCTTCCTTTCGCCTGGCGGCCCCATCTTCGTCGGAACCGTGGGAGCGGGTGCAAGGGGAACCTTTTACCGCCACGTGGGTGAGGGGCTTTTCCCTCTTCCGCCCTGTGGTCCACCTGGAACACCCCTGGTTTCCCCAAGGTGGCCGCGAGCTCGCCCCCTTCGAAAGGGAGATCACCCTGACGGCCCCTCCCCTTCCCCGGGGCGTCCACCCCTTGCCTCCCCTGATCTACCGCTGGTCCGACCCCTTGGGCCTCCTCCAGGGCCAGGGGGAAGCCCCCTTCCCCCAGCCCCTCCGGGTCCTCCCCGCTCCCCTTCCCCTTCGCCGCCCTTTTGTCTTCGCCCAGCCGGGGCGGCGGAGGCATCTGCCCCTTCTCCGGGACCCTTCCGCCTGGTCGGGCCTGCGGCTCTTCCGCCCGGGGGATGATCCCCGCCATATCCACTGGCCCTCCTCCCTCAGGCTGGGAAAAACCATGGTGCGGGACTGGGATGAGGAACGCGGCCGCCGGTTCCTCCTCCTCATCGATCCCCGGCCCTTTCCCTCCGAGGACCTTTTTGAAAAGGCCCTTCGCCTGGCGGTCACCCTGGCGAAGGAAGGCGAGGCCCAAGGGGTGGGCCTCTACTACCAGGAACCCGACCGCCCCTACCCGCCGGAGCGGCTGTCCCCCTTAGAGCTGGCCCGGCGGCTGGCGGAGCTGAGATCGAAGAGTCCTTCGTTTTACCCCGGCCGCTGGCGCCCCCTTGAGGGCGACCACCTCACCCTTTTTTTGGGGGCTGCCCCTACCCCCGACCGCCTGGCCCTGGCGGCCCGCTCGGGGGTCATCTTCATCGCCCCCGGGCATGGAGACGACGAGGGCTTCTCTCTCCTCACCTTCCCCCGGGGGAAGCGGGCGGAATGAAAGGGAGCGCTTTTCCATATAGCCTCGGAGCGGCCTTCCTCCTTTTGGCGGCGGCGTCCCAGCTGGCCCACCGGGAGGGGGTCCAGGAGGCGGTGCCTCCCCCGCTTTTGTGGGGCACCGCCGGCCTCATGGCCCTTTTCACCCTGGCGGCGGCCCAGACGCAAAGGACCCTTCTGGCCCTCTTCCTTCCGGGGGCGACGCTGGCCGCCGCCTGGGGCCTGGAGGTGCCCGCCGCCTCGTGGGGTCTTCCCCTTCTCTTCCTCCTCTGGCTCTTTTTCCTCGTAGGGAGGCCCAGCCTGGCGGCCCTCCTGCAGCTCACCCTGGTGACGGCCATCCTTCCCCTGAGCCCTTCCCGGATCCCCGAGACGGCCGACGCCCTCCAAGCCTGGGCCCTCGATCGCTTTCCCCGCCTGGCCTCCCTCATGGAAAGCCCGGCCCCCTACGGGGGGTTTATCTTCAGCGGCCCCTGGCTAGACCTGGAGGGCCCCTTTCGCCCCGGCCGCCAGGTCCTCTTCGAGGTGGCCGTCCGGGGAAAGGAGCCCCTCTCGGTCCTCTATCTCTACACGGGGATCCGGAGTTACTACGACGGCCGCCGGTGGCAGGAGGACCCCGTCCCCCTCTTTCTCCACGTCCCCACCGGCACCACCACGGTGGAGTTCCAGCTCAAGCCCCGGGTGCCCCTTCCCACCACACCCCTTCCTGGGCCTTACCGGAAGGGCGGGGAGGCGGTGGCGGTGAGCACCGTCTTCACCCATCCCTCCCAGTCCCTTATCGACCGGGGACGCCAGCTTCCCGATCTCCCGCCCGAACTGGTGGACCTGGCCTTGAAGCTGGGAAAGGACGTCCCTTGGGATGCCCAATCCTTGAGCCTAAGGGTCATGACCTACCTCCGCACCCTCCAGTACGACCTCAACCCTCCGGCCCCACCTCGGGGGGAAGATTTCGTGACCTACTTTCTCCTGGAATCCCAGCGGGGCTACTGCACCGCCTTTGCCTCCGCCATGGCGGTCCTCCTTCGCATGGAGGGCATTCCCACCCTTTTGGCGGAAGGCTACCGGGTACCCTTGGGTCCTCCCGACGAAGACGGCTGGCAGCACGGGGTGGTCACCGCCTCCATGGCCCACACTTGGGTCCTGGTCTACGACCGGGAGGAACGCCACTGGCGCCGCTATGATCCGACGCCGGGGCTGGGGGATGTCCTCCCCGGTGAAGGGGAGACGGCCGCCTCCCCGGCCGTGGAAGAGCTGCGCCCTCTGCCCCTTGCGCCCGCCTTGGGCGAAGCCGCCCCTCCCGCTGCCCCCGCGGACGATCCCGTGGCCTCATCCCCCCTTCCCGAGGCGGTCGCCACCACGCCGCCGCCCCCGGTGGATCCCCAGACCTTCTCCCTGGAGCTGGCCTTCGTGCTCTTTCTCCTCCTGGCGGCGGCCGCCGCCGGCACGATGATCTTCCGCCGGCCCTCCTGGACCTGGCCCCAGCTGGGGGAATACACCCTTCAGGGGCTCACCCTCCTTGGGATCCGGCGTCAGCCGGGGGAAACCCTGGCCCGGCTCTTGCGGCGGACGGCCGACCATTACCCCGAAATAGCGGGTGCCCTCCTCACCCTGGAGGAAGGCTGGCAGGCCTGGCTCTTCGGCGCCCCATCCCATCCCCCAGCGCCTCCCTCCCCGGAGCTGGTGGAGGCCTTCCGCCGGTTCTTCCGCCGCCAGCTGGGATTCATGCGGGAAGAAGCCCTCTACCTGGATCGACCTTACGAAGAAGCCGCTCCTTCATGACATGGCCCTCCCGGAAGGCATCCCCTTGAGCCTCGGGGCCTGGCGCCTGGCCCTCCCCAAAGACGGCGAGGTGCCAAAACTCTCCGTCCGCCTGGAGCGCCCCTCCCTCTGGGAAGCCGACCGCTATCTTTCACCTGGATTTCCCTTCCGCCTTCCCCTAAGCTAGAAGAGAAAGCCCTCAAAGGAGGCGAATCCCCATGGGAACCTTCGATCGCTTCGCCACCATCGTCAAGAGCAAGATCCATAAGCTCCTCAACCGGTGGGAAGATCCCCGGGAAACCCTGGATTATTCCTACGAAAAGCAGATGGAGCTTCTTCGCCAGGTGAAGCGCAGCCTCACCGATGTGGTCATGGCCAAAAAGCGCCTGGAGCTGCAAAAGATTCAGCTGGAAGAAAAGGCCCGCCAGTGGGAAGACCAGGCTCGCCGGGCCCTCCAGCAGAACCGAGAGGACCTGGCCCGCCAGGCCCTCAGCCGCAAGGCCGAGATGGAGGCCCAGGCCCAGGCTTTGGTGTCGCAGATCCAGGAGCTCCAGCAGGAGCAGGAAAAGCTTCAGCAGGCGGAAGCCCAGCTCAGCGCCAAGGTGGAAAGTTTCCGCTCCCAGAAGGAGATCATCAAGGCGCAGTACTCCGCCGCCGAAGCCTCGGTGAAGATCGGCGAAGCCCTGACGGGCCTCAGCAAGGAGATGGCCGATGTGGGGCAGGCTATCGAGCGGGCCCAGGATAAGACGGCCCAGATGAAGGCCCGCTCCGCCGCCATCGACGAGCTGGTGCAGGAAGGCATCCTGGAGGAGCCGGGGTGGAAAGACCCGGTGTTGCGGGAGCTGGATCAGCTGGAAGCCAAGGAGAAGGTGGAAAAGGACCTGCAGCGCCTCAAGGAAGAGCTGGGCCGCTAGATCGCCTCATCCTGAGGGGGAAGGGGCTCCAGCTTTCCCAAGGGCACATCCCAAAGGGGATACCAGCGCTGGACGTCCTCTTCCCATGGGAGATCGGGGGACAAGAGGGAACGCCACCGGAACTCCTCGGTGGCGTTTCGTTGGTCGCCCTCCCCCGGGATGAAGCTGTAGAACCGGGCCCTCCGGTAGTTGTAGATGAGGTAGCCGGGATGGGGATCCTCTTTGCGGGAAAAGGAGAAGACCGCCGCCAGAAGCTGCCCCTCCAACCCTTTATCCCGCCACACTTCCGCCAGGCCGTGGAGGGCCGGAACGGCGTCATCCAGGCGGGGTGCTTGGAGGAGGAACCAGCGGTAGCCGTAGCTGTCGTCCTCCGCCCGCACCTTTACCTGGAATTCCTCCGCCAAGAGGCGGAGGAGCTGCTCCCCCTCGAAAAGGGCCTCATCCGACGCTTTCCCTTCCCGGCGCTTCACCGCCTGGCCGGCCCGGCCGTCGAAATACCAGGAGGTGGCCAGCTCCAGGGAAAGGGCCGCCGCCGGCAACCGGAAGAGGGGTTCCAGGCGGCCTTTGGGGGGCGCTCCTGCCCCGAAGATCATGTCCCAGAAGCTCACCGTCGCTGGCCCCTCATCTCCCGCTCGATCTGCTCCAGGTATCGCAGGCGCCGCTCCAGGGAAGGATGGGTGGCAAAGAGCTCCATGAGGGACTCGCCGCTCAGGGCGGGCACGATGTAAAAAGCGTTCAGCCCTTCAGCCTCCCGGAGGTCCTGCCGGGGCATCCGCTCCATGACACCGCTGATTTTCAAGAGGGCCGACGCCAGGTGGGAAGGGGCGCCCGTCAAGAGGGCGGCGCCGCGATCGGCGGCGAACTCCCGGTAGCGGGAAAGGGCTCTCAGGAGGAAGAAGGAGAGGAACCATACCACGACGGACGCCAGGTACACCAAGGCGATGGCGCTGCCGTTTCGGTCCCGCCGGTCCACAGGTCCGCCGTACCAAAAGAACCAGCGCATCAGGTAACCTGCCAGGGTGCCGAAGAAGCTGGCGAAGGTCATGACCATCACGTCCCGGTTGCGGACGTGGGTGATCTCGTGGGCCAAAACGGCCTCCACCTCTTCGGAGGTAAGGGTTCGCAAAAGCCCTTCCGTCACCGCCACCACCGCGTGCTGGGGATCCCTCCCGGTGGCGAAGGCGTTAGGCACCCGGCTGGGCACCACCGCCACCCGAGGTTTGGGGACGTCCGCCAGCTGGGCCAAACGCGCCACCATGGCGTGCAGCTCAGGGTACTCGGCAGGGGTTACCTCCCGAGCCCCCGTGGAAAGGAGCACCAGCTTATCGCTGTAGAAGTACTGGAGGGCCATCATGCCCCCCACCAGGAGTAAGGTCAAGGTGTAGTCGACGCCGGCCGAAAGGAGCACCCAGACAAAAAGGGCGTAGAGGGCAAAAAGGAGGAAAACCGTGACGCCCATGCGAAAAGATAGGCCAGGATCGCGGAAGCGAAGCTCCATCCCC
The DNA here is from genome assembly GCA_018729555.1 of Clostridiales bacterium. Taxonomy (GTDB): domain Bacteria; phylum Bacillota; class Sulfobacillia; order RBS10-35; family RBS10-35; genus RBS10-35. Next base: position 39,304 of record JAHHQG010000030.1, read on the forward strand.
ATCCGCTCCTTTAAGCGGTACAGTAGTGCTGAGGTTATTCTATCATGAGGGAGCACCAGAACCGGAACGGGAGGAAGGTGCAGCCATGGCGCAAAGGGAAGGGCTTCTAGCCCCGGTGGAAGCATGGTGGGAAAGCCTCCCCCTTTTGACCTGGGAAACGGTATCCGGAGGTCGGCCCGACCGGGTGGCCGTCGCCCTCTTCGGCCCCGAGGAAAAGGAGGTGCCCGCCGTGCGCTCCCTGGCCCTCCATGCCCGGGCCGCCGGCGCCCACCTGGACCGCTTCCCCGACCCCCTCATTCCCGGCGCCCAGCCCCTTTTTTCCCACCGCTCCTGGGAAGCTTGGCTGTCTAGCGGAGTCGACACTGTCCTCCTGGTGGGCAGCCTTTCCCTCCCCAGCCTCATCTACGGTGGCCTCCTGGGAAGGGTCATGGCCATGCAGACCCAGCCCCTTTTGCGGACCATCCTCCCCCTCGCCCAGCTTGACCTCCGTCCATCGCCCCTGGAGCGGCCCTGCCTCTTTCAGATGGCCCAAGCGGGGGTGGAAGTGGTGAGGGGCATCGCGATCCCCTGAAGGGAGATGCCTTATGCCCGACTTTGCCGCCGCCGCCAAAGACGCGGCCCAGCTCCTGAGCCGCCTCATCCAGTTTGACACCACCAATCCCCCGGGCCAGGAGCTGGCCTGTCTCCAGTTCCTTCAGAACACCCTTCGGGACCTGGGCCTTGAAACCCGCCTTTACGAATCGGCGGAAGGGCGAGGAAACCTTTTGGCCTTCCGGCCGGCCACCCGCCCCGATGCCCTCCCCTCCGACAAAGCCCTTCTCCTCATGGGCCATGTGGACGTGGTGCCGGCCGAGCCTCAATACTGGACCTACCCTCCCTTTTCCGGCACCATCGCCGACGGGTACGTGTGGGGCCGGGGCGCCCTGGACATGAAGCACCTGGTGGCCATCTGGGTGGTCCTTTTGAAGCTCCTCCAGCGGGAAGGCCCCCCGCTGCGCCGCCCCATCAAGGTGATGTTCAACGCCGACGAGGAGGCGGGGGGCCACCTGGGAGCCGGCTGGATGGTGGAGCACCACCTGGAGGAGATCCGGGCAGCGGCGGCCCTCAACGAGGGCGGCGGCGAGGAGATCCGGCTAGGCAGCCGCTCCTACTTCACCTATCAGCCGGCGGAGAAAGCCTCGGCGGCCTTTGAGCTGGTGGCCCGGGGCACCCCCGGCCACGGATCGGTGCCCCACGACGACAATGCCCTTTTGTGGCTGGCCCGGGCTTTGGAGGCCCTGGCCACGGCCCAGCCGCCTCTCGTGGTGACGGAACCGGTGCGGGCTATGGTGGAGAGCATGGCCCGCCATCAGGAGGAACCTATGAAGAGCCTCCTCCTGGATTTCCTCAAGCCGGAGAAAGCCCACGACGCTTTCCGCCGCTTCCAGCTTCCCCAGCAGCGCTGGACCCTCTGGGCCCTCCTCCACAACACCGTCACCCCCACCATGCTGACGGCTGGCTCCCGCCCCAACGTCATCCCGTCGGAAGCTCGGGCCGTCTGCGATTGCCGCCTCCTCCCCGGGGAAACCTCGGCCTCCATGGAGCACTGGATCCGGGAAGTCTTAAGGGCTCACGGCCTCCACGAAAAGGTGACGGTCAAGATGCCGCCGGCCGCCAGCAGCCCTTCCTCCCCCTTGGACCATCCCCTGGTGGAAAGCATGGCCCGCGCCCTCCGGCGCCACCGGCCCGAAAGCCCCCTCATCCCCACCATGCTGACGGGCGGCACCGACGGCTCCTGGCTCCGGCCGGCGGGGATCCCCACCTACGGCTTTGTACCCCTTCCCGAAGGGGAAGAATACGAGCGGGTCCACGGCATCGACGAGCGCGTCTCCATCGGGGGGCTGGAATTTGCCTTGAAAGTCCTCTACGACACGGTGGTGGATTTTTGCCGGTAGACGAAGATCCTGTGGCCACCCCGGCCGCCCATCGCCGGGTCCCCTGGGTCACCGGGACCCTGGTGGTCCTTCTGGTGGCCATCTGGATCCTTTTGGAGCTCAACGGAGGTTCCACCAACCTCCAAGTCCTCATCCGGGCCGGAGCTCAGGAGAACGTCCTCATCCGGGCGGGCCAGTGGTGGCGGCTCATCACGCCCATCTTCCTGCACTTCGGCCTTCTCCACCTGGCCTTCAATGCCCTCGCCCTTTGGTTTGCCGGCAGCGCGGTGGAGACCATGTTCGGCCACCTGCGCTTTCTGGCCATCTTCTTCCTCGCCGGCATCGGGGGCTCCTTGACGGAGCTCCTCTTCGATCCCCGGCCCCACCTCATCACCGTCGGGGCTTCGGGGGCCATCTTCGGCCTCTTAGGTGCCCTCGTCTACCTCGCCACCCTTCCCTTTGGGCGGGGGGAATTCCGGCGCTCCGTCCTCCTCGCCATCGCCTTGGGGCTGGCCTACGGTTTTGTCCCGGGCTCCGACATCAACAACTACGTCCACGCCGGCGGCCTCGTGACGGGCCTGGCTGTGGCCGCCACCTTAGGGGTTCCCGGGTACCCGGGCCAGGAGACCCGCCGCGGCCTGGGGCTGATCCTCGTCACCCTTCTCGTCTGGCTGGTGATCTCCCGCCTGGATTAGCCGTCGGCCGCCGCCCTGACCGCTCCGCCGGCCATCTCCGCCAGGTAAAGGGCCTTTTCCGCCGCGGCCCTCAGGCCGGCGGCATCCTGGGCATCGGCAGGGATATCGGCCACGCCGGCGCTGAAGACCCCTTCCGGGAGGACCGCTTGCAGCCGCTGCACCACCCGGGCCGCCACCCGCTCCGCCCCCGGGGCATCGGCCCCGGGGAGGAGAAGGGCAAAGCGGCGCCGCCCCTCCCGGCCCACCACATCCCCCAGGCGGGTGCTGGCCGTCAGGATCTGGCCCAACTTCCCTTCCCAGCTCCCCTCCCGCGGTTCCTTCCCGCCCAGGGAGAGGAGGACCAGGGCCAGGGGCTGCCGCAGGCGAAGGGACCGGGCCACCTCCTCCTCCAGGCGGCGGGCAAAAACTTGCTTCGACCAGAGGCCCGTGGCAGGATCCCATAAGCTGTCCGGCCGTCCCTGAGCCAGGAGAAGGGCTTCCGCCGCCGCCACCCATTTGAGGGCCAAGAGGAGGGACGCCTCCCGCTCCCCCTCCAGGGCCGTCTCCGGCCCCAGGACCCTCGCCCTCACCCCCCACACCTCCACCTGCCGCTGAAGGGTGGGCCCTTCCCCGCGCTCCCCTTGCCGGGCCCGAAGGATCCAGCGCCGGCCATCCCAGAGGTGGACCTCCACCCAGGGCCATCCCCACCCTTCCGCCAAAAGCCGACAAACATGGGGAGCTACCGCCGCCGGCGGCGCTCCCTCCAGGGATGCCAAGAGAAGGTCCTTAGCCTCGTCCATGGCCCATATCCTCCAGCAAGGACCGCCCGATGATCCACCGCTGGATCTGATTGGTGCCCTCATAGATCTGGGTGATCTTGGCATCCCGCATCATGCGCTCGGCGGGGTAGTCCACCATGTAGCCGTAGCCGCCCAGGATCTGGACGGCATCTTCCGTCACCTTCATGGCCACGTCGGAGGCGTAAAGCTTGGCCATGGCCGCCAGCCGGGACACCGCCGGGCTCATGCGCTTTAAGCTCAGCCCCTCTTTATCCAAGGCCCGGCACGCATGGTAGGTCAGCTGGCGGGCCGCCTCCACTTGGGTGGCCATATCCGCCAGCATGAACTGGATCCCCTGGAACTGCCCGATGGGCTGGCCGAATTGCCGGCGCTCCGCTGCATAGCGCACCGCCAGATCCAGGGCCCCCTGGGCGATGCCCAGCGCCTGGGCGGCGATGTTGCTGCGGGTCCGGTCCAAGGTGGCCATGGCGATGCGAAAGCCGTCCCCTTCTTCCCCCAGCCGGTTTTCCACCGGCACTTCCGCTTCCTCAAAGATGAGCTCCCCCGTGGTGGACCCCCGGATGCCCATCTTGTGCTGGAGCCGCCCGATGGAGAATCCGGGGGTGTCGGGGTCCACCACGAAGGCGGAAATCCCCCGGGGTCCTTCCTCCCCCGTGCGGGCGAAGACCACGTAAAGGCCCGCCACCCCCGCATTGGTGATGAAATGCTTGCGGCCCGTGAGGTAATAGCGGTCGCCCTTTCGCACCGCCCGGGTGGTGAGGTGGGCCGCATCGGAGCCGGCCTCCGGTTCCGTCAGGCCGAAGGCGGCCAGCCACTCTCCGCTGGCGGCGGGAGGGAGGAAGCGGGCCTTTTGCTCCGGACTTCCTCCCAGGATGATGGGAAGGGTCCCCAGGACCTGGACGGCCAGGAGGAGGCCCCCCACGGCATCCACCCGGGAGAGCTCTTCCACCGCCACCGCGAGGGCCTCAAACCCGGCTCCCAGCCCCCCGTACTCCTCCGGGATTGCCAAGCCGAAGAGCCCCTGCTCCCGCAGGGCCTGGACGTAATCCCAGGGGAACTCCCCTTTAGCATCCACCTCGGCGGCCCGGGGCGCCATGACCCTCTGGGCCAGCTCCCGCACCGCCTCTCGGAGATCGTGGAACTCTTGTTCCGTCTTCATACGGCTGCTTTCTCCAGCCGGGGCCACTGAGGCTTTTGGCCGGCATCCCACTTTCCGAGGTAGGCCTCCGCCTCCAGGGCGGCCGTCGCCCCCTCACCGACGGCCGTGGACACCTGGGCCAAGGATCCGGCCCGGGCATCCCCCGCCACCCAGATGCCCGGTGCGCTGGTCTTGAGGTCCGGGGTCGAAAGGATATACCCGGCGGCATCCCGCTCCACCACCCCTTCGAGGAAGCCGGTGTTGGGGATCATGCCGATGTAGATGAAGACCCCGTCCACGTCCAGCTCTTTCGTGGAGCCGTCCTTGGTGTTCCGGAGGATGAGGCGGCGGAGCTTCTCGTCCCCTTCCATCCGCTCCACCACGTGGGAGAAGATCCACCGGATCTTGGGGTTGGCCTTGGCCCTCTGCTGGAGATCGTGGGCCGCCCTCAGCTCATCCCGCCGGTGGATGATGGTCACTTCTTCCACCACCCGGGTGAGGTAGAGGCCTTCCGTCAGGGCCGAATCGCCGCCCCCTACCACCGCCACCTTGCCGCCCTTGAAAAAGGCTCCGTCGCAGATGGCGCAGTAGGATACCCCGCGGCCGCGGAACTCCTCTTCGCCGGGGACCCCCAGCTTGCGCTCGTAGGCGCCGCTGGCCACGATGACCGTCCGGGCCACCTTCGGCCCCCCGTACATTTGCACTTCCCAGGTCCCGTCTTCCCGAGGCTTCAATCCCGTCACTTCGTCGTAGATGAGCTCAGCGCCGAACCGGACCGCATGCCGCTCCATGAGCTGGCTGAGGTCAGGCCCCAAGATCCCGTCGGGGAATCCCGGGTAATTGTCCACCAGGTCGGTGGTGGCGATCTGGCCCCCCGGCGTTCCCTTTTCCACCACAGCTGTCTTCAGCCCGGCCCGGGCAGCGTAGAGGCCCGCCGTCAACCCGGCGGGACCGGCGCCGATGATCAGCACGTCATAGCGATCCTCCGCCAAGGAGATCCCTCCCTCTTTCCAGTGTAGCATGGTGGGCCAGACGCCCTTTTAGCCGCGGCCGAGGCGCCTCAAAAGGGCGAGGAGAAAGGTCTCTTCCCGGCGCAAAAGCTCGCCGTCCACGTGCTCCAGGATATCGCTCTCGTGATGGTAATGGGGGATTTCCCCCGACGGGAGGGTGGCGCAGAAGGTGAGGGCCGGCCATTTCTGCGCCAGGAAGGGAAGGCCGTCGGTGGGTAAAAGAAGGGAAGGTAGCGGCCTCAAGGAAACGCCCGCCTCCTCCGCCACCATCTGGGCGAGCCGCCGCAAGGACCGGGGGTAGCGAAGGGGCCAGAGGGCGCCTTCCCGTTCCAAAAGGCGCATCCCGCCGGCGCCCAGATTGTCGAGGTTGATGAGGGGCGGCTTTTCGGAAAGTTCCTCGGCAAACTGCCGCAAAAAGGCTTTGGCCCCCCGCTCCCCGACTTCCTCCGCCCCCGTGAGAACAACCCAAAAGGGCCCAGGCCCTTCGTCCTTCAGGGTTTCCGCCAGGGATAGGGCCAAAGCGGTGCCGCTCCCGTTGTCGTTGGCTCCCGGCACGGGCCGTCCCGTGAAGGCCGCTTGGAGAAAGCTGAGGCCGGCTGTGAGGAGGAGGAAGGCCTCTGCCGTAAGCGCCCATGGCTCACCCCAAAGGAGCAAAAGGGGCGCCGCGAAAAAGAGGAGGTACACCCCCAAGAAAAGAGGGCGGAGGCCCTTTTTCAGCCGGGGATGGAAAAGCCAGCTCCCTTTTTGGGTATCGTAGTGGGCCATGAGGATGAAGGCAGGCGATCCCTTTCCGAATCGCGCCAGGACGTTTTGGCTCCCCCCTTTGGGGAGGATCCGGTCCAGGTCCCAGGTAAGGCTTCCCTGCAATTCTCCCACCAGAAGGGAGAGGAGGACCAGGCAAAGGAGAAGCCCTCCCCAGCGAAGGGCGGGCCAAAGGGCCGACAGGGCCAGGGCCAGGGCCATGAGGAGGGCAACCAGGGCCGGCCCCCGGTAGAGGGTGTCGGAGGGGGCCCGGAAGGGGATGACCTCCACCTCCGCCCCCATGGCCTCCAGCTTTTCTTTCAGCCACCGGGCGGCCCGGGCTTCCTCCGGGGTGGTGGATCCCCGGTGGGGAATGCGCATCAACTCCTGGAGAAAGGCCCAGGCGTCCACGGCGACACCCCGCTCCCTCTCAGCGCACCACGTTAAATCCTTCCTGGATCTCGAAGTCCACCCAGGAAGGGAACCGGGTGGCTCCGTACTTCTCCTTGGGGAGGAAGGATTCCTCCCCTACCACCAGCTTGGCGGCCTCTTCCCCCACGGCCGGGGCCCTCATGATGCCAAAGCCGTTGAACCCCACGGCCACGAAGAGCCCCTGGGGCCCGTAGGCTCCCAGGAGGGGATGGCGGTCGGGGGTGGCGTCGCAGAGGCCTGCCCAGCCCCCCTGCAGCCGAGCTTCTTCGCCGAAGATGAACCGCCGGGCCAAGCGCTCGCCGGCGGAGAGGAGGAAATCCTCGTCGTTGTAATCTTTCCATTGGTCGGGATCCGACTCCACGTGTTCCGTCCCGTCGCCGAAGATGATCTTGTGGCCGTCGGGAACCCAGTAGAACCCCAGATCGAGGTCGTGGAGGATGGGGAGGCGCACCTCCTCATCGGCCGTCCAGACGGAGATCTGGGTCCGATAGGGCTTGATGGGGATAGTCAAGCCCAGGGGCTCCAGGACCTTCCGGGTCCACACCCCCGTCGCCAGGAGCACCCGGGGAGCCCGGAGGACGGCGTCGCCCGCCTTCACCCCGGCCACGTCCCCGCCTTCGAGAAGGATCTCTTTCAAGGGATGATGGAAATAAAAGTCCACATGCCCCTGGAGCTCCTCCAGGACCACCTGCACGTAATCGTAGCCGTAGACCTGGCCGTCGCCGGGGGTGTACCAGAGGGCCCGGGCATCCTCCATCTTCAGATGGGGCCAGCGCTCCTTCGCCTGGGCTGGGGTCCAGTCTTCCACCGCCAGGCCCAGCTCTTTCAAGGACCTCACCCGTGGCTCCATGGCCTCCACCGTCTCCTGCCGCTGGGCCACCGTCAGCATGCCGTCGCCGTGGTACCGGAAGCGGCCGGGATAGCGGGTCGCCAGTTCCCGGTACACCTCGGCGGAGCGCTTCACCAGGAGGGCATCGTCCTCATCCCAGGTGAGGACCGACACGATGCCCGCCGCCCTGGAGGTGGAACCGGCCGCTGGGCCTTCCCGCTCCACCACCGCCACCCGAAGCCCCCGCTGCCGCAGGCTGCGGGCGGCGCTCATCCCCACGGCCCCCGCTCCCACCACGATGACGTCATAGGTTTTCTGCGTCAGAATACCATCTCCCTTCGCCGTCCTGGCGAGCCCGCCCCTGGGCCTCCAGCTTTAGAAGATGGGCCAAAAGGGTCTTGGAAGCCAAGAAGGCCACGGGCTCGCCCAAGTTATCACCGTACACTTGCGTCAAAAGATCCTCAAGACGGGCACCTTCGGCATGACGGCGAAGGGCGGCCACCACCTGGGCCTCCCGCTCGCCTTTGTGGGCTAGGGCCCGCTTCGCCCCTTCCTCCACCGACGGCAAGAGATCCCCGTGGGCCGGAGCCCCCAGGACGTCCCCCAGGGCCGCCACCCGATGAAGGCTCTCTTCGTAGGCGAGAAGATCCCCCTCGGGCGGCGCGATGACCACCGTCCCCGAGCCTTCCCCCACCAAAAGGTCCCCCAGGAGGACCACCTCTTCCCGGGGAAGGTAAAGGGACACATGGCCGGGGGCATGGCCGGGGGTGTAGAGGACCCGGGCTTCGACGTCCCCCTCCTTCAGCACCTCCCCGTCGGAAAGGTCGGGGCCGAACCGGATGCCCGGAAAGCTGGAAGCGAGGTACTCCCTTGTCCACGGGTGAGCCCTCACGAAAGGTCTTCCCAGAGGCTCGTAGACTTCCTTCAAACCCGACACGTGGTCGGGATGATGATGGCTCAAGATGACGGTCCTGACGGGCTTCCCCAGCTCCTCCACCGCGTGGAGGAGCTTTCCCCCTTCCCCCGGGCGAGCGCCCACGTCAAAAAGGACGAGGTCGTCGCCACCGAAGAGATAGGTGTAGGTGATCTCATGGGGAGGGAGGGTATAGGAGGGAAGCCCTATCCGAAGGATGGACCCCCTTACTGGCTCGAAGGCTGCCACACCACATCCCCCTCGTTCTTCACCCACTGGATCCAGAGGTTCCCCCGGGCCAAGGGTAAAACCTCCTCGTCCGAGGAAAGGGCCGTGAGGCTAAACCCGGTGGTGGTCCACTCCACCCGGCAGGGGATGGCTAGGCCGTCGCGGAGGAGCCAGGCTTTCGTTGGATGTTCGAAATCGATGTCGATGGAGCCGGGGGTCCAAGGATCTTCCTTGGGACTCACCCGCGCCACCACGATGAGGACGTTATTGGCCGTCAGGGGGACCCCCGCCGCCGACTGGTCGGCCTTGCCGTTTTGATAGCGATGCCACCGGCCCTCTTCGTACCGCCACTCCACCCGGTAGACCGACTTTCCCTGGGGGTACCGGAGCTCCACCCCGGCCACGGCCTCGCCATCCCCCGCCCACTCTCCCGAAGGAAAGGTCAGGCGGGCCGGAGGGATCTTCCGGCCCTCCAGGACCTTTTCCACCCGTTCCGCCGTGGTGTAGGTGTTATGGGGCGCCTTCCGCTCATTGATGCGGTAAAAGGCACTGGTTCCTCGCCGGACATCATCGATGTCATACGCGGGGTACCGGTTCCAGTCCTCCAGGGCATCCTTGTTGCCTCCCACATGGGCCATGGGGAGGCCCCACAGGTGCACCAGCCGGTTGAAGTAGATCCGGGCGGAGCGCACCGGGCCGATAGGCGTCCCGGGATCCCGGGTGAAGATGGCCAGGTACCGGGTGATGCCCCCTTCCGTCAAAGCCTCCACCACCACCTTCGCCCCTTCCAGCCCCGACTGGGGGCGAGCCGCCGCGATGTTATCCACCACCACGGCAAAGGGGTAGGCCAAGAGGTCGCCTTCCTCATCCTGATCCTGGGCCCCGTCTCCCGGAGGAACCTCTTCTTCTTCTTGCGGAAAAGGAGCCGGATCTTCCATCGACGGGGGTTCTCCCGAAGCCGAAGGGCCAGGATGGGACCCGCAGGCCGTCACCAAAAGGAGGCTGGCCAGGAGAAGCCCCGCCAGGCGGCGCACCCCACCCTACCTCCCCAGAAGACGCAGCCGATCGTCGATATCAGCGCTCCTGCGGAGGTTTTCCAACCAGGGACCGCTCATCTGGACGATCTGCTCGTCGATGTAGTCCTGCTTCACCTGCTCCTTAACGTCTTCAAAGGACACTTCCCGCCCTTCCTGACGGTCTTCCACCTGGATGATGTGCCATCCGTAGTAGGACTCCACCGGCTGGCTGATCTCCCCGACCGGGAGGCTGAAGGCCGCCTCTTCGAACTCCGGCACCATCTGGCCCCTCACGATCCAGCCCAAGTCACCCCCCTGAGCAGCGCTCCCTCCATCCTTGGAATACGCTTCGGCGACTTGGGCGAAATCCTCGCCTTGGAGGAGCTTCTCCCGCACCTCCTGGGCCGTCTTTTCATCATCCACCAGGATGTGCCGCACCTTCACCTTTTCCGGCTGGTTGTACCGGTCCTTCCGCTCCTCAAAGTAAGCCTTCAGGTCCTCCTCGGTAACCTCCACCTGAGGTTCCAGGATGGCCTTCACCAGAAGGTTCGTCTCCAACTGGCGGCGCAAGGATGCTTCCGTATACCCATAGAGGGCCAGCGCCTGGTGAAACGCCTCCTCAGAAGGGAATTGCGCCGCCATCTCCTCGATCTGACGATCCACTTCCTGGGGCGACACCGTCACGCCCTTCTTGCGGGCTTCCTGCCGCACCAGGAGATCGGTCACCATCCGGTCCAGAACGGCCGGCCCCGCTTGGGCCACCAGCTCCTCGTAAAAGGCGTCGCGGGTGATGGCTTCCCCGTTGACCCGGGCCACCACCCCGCCGCCCTCCTTGGTGCTGACAAAAAGAAAGAGGGCGACAGCCAACGCCACGCCGCCGATGCCTGCCACCACCCAGCTCCAAAGAGCGGGTCCTTTGCTGGTCTTCAACCTGCAAAACTCCTTTCCGTTGACTCCCCTATGGAGACGCTTGCGGCCGTGTCTTCGTTCCTCCAGAGGAGGCGCCCCCTCACCCCCTTCCCTCCCCTTCCTCCAAGGGCTTTAGGTATCCTCGCCGTTCTGCCTCCCTGAGGAGCTCCTCCACATAGCGGGCTAGGGCCGGGGCTGCCCGCTCCAGGACCTTCGCCCGCTCCCCCACCTCCCGGCGGGTCACCCCTGCTTCCTTCCAGGGCCCGCCCCGGTTGCTGAAGTTCAGGAGGATGGGCGCCAGGCGGTCCATGGCCCGGGCAAAGAGGGCTTCCGAGGTGTCCCCTTCTTCGAATTCCCGCCAGAGCTCCCACAGGCCCCCCTCCTGATCCTCGGGCAACAGGGGAAAGAGGCGGCGGGCCGCCTCTTCCTCCCGAAGGCGCCGCAGGCGTTGACCTTCCCCGTCGTAGATAAAGGTGTCCCCCGCCTCGATCTCCACCAGGTCATGGATGAGGAGCATGGCCAGGACCTTCTGGAGGTCCAGGGGCTGTGGCCCGTACTCCGCCAGGAAGAAAGCCAGGAGGGCGGCATACCAGGAGTGCTCGGCGCTGTTTTCCCGGCGTCCCAAGGTGGTGTAGTTGCGGCGCACCACCCCTTTCAGCTGATCGGCCTCCAAGAGGAAGCGAAGCTGCCGCGCCAGCCGGGGATTCTCAGGCACAAAAAGGGTAAGCTCCAACCCCATCCCTCCTGCCCTCCATCATGCCCTCTTTGGGGCTAAGGTTGGAGCTTCACCGTGCGCAGCCGGGTCACCAGGGTTTGGGGGTCGGCGTAGGGGTTGGGCCCGAGCTCCGCTCTCTCCCCTGCCACCGGCTCCGCAAAGAACCAAAGAAACTTGTAGCGGCCGTCTTTCCACAAGGGAAACTGGTCCTCGTAGTGGGGGCTGGCGGGATCCTGGGATTGGCCCCCCGGATAGATCCCCATGGCCCAGGCGCCCCCAGGGGAAAGCTCCGCCACCATCCGCCAGCTGGCGTAATCGCTGGCGGGCACCCGGGGCCCTCCGTCGGCGGGATAGGGCGGGATCCCCAGGGCCTTCGCCTCCAGGAGGGAAGGCACCGACCGGGTATGGTACCAGCCCCACTTCACCTCCTCGAGGGGTACCCCTGGGTGATCCTTCTGGATCTCCTCCACCGCTTCCGAAAGGGCCTGGAGGAGAAGGGACTTCACCGACCGCATCCCTCCCGTCTGAGGATCCTTCAGCCACTCCCAGAGGCGCCCGTCCACCCGGTCCCGGTTTTCCGGGTGGCCCTCGACATAGGTGAGGGCATCCACCGCCTGGAGGATAAAGGACCAGTAGGTCTGGAGCTCCAGGGCAGGCCGCCCCTGGAGCTGGGCCCAGGACCACCAGGGGCCGAAGATGTCCTCCACGTACCGGTCGATGAACTTCTGCCAGATGGCCGGCGCCGCCTGATCCGCCTCCATCTGAAAGTTCCAGCGGGAGAGAAGCTCCGCCGCCTTCCGCACATCCGCTGAGGCCCCCGGCGCGTCCCGCACCGCCTCCACCAGGATGGGAACCGTCCGCTGGGCAAAGGCGTTGTGGATGGAGAGCTGCAAGGCCGCCATGTCCTCCACCCCCAGGGGGCCCGGCCGGGAAAGCCCCTCGTAGATGGTCTGGGAACGGCTCCCAAAGACCCAGAACCCCGACACCCCCACGTAATAGGGGTAGTCGGGAGGCATGTTCCGCTGGTTGGCGCTCCATACAAATCCCCACGGGGGATTTTCCGTCTGGGGGATGTAGGCGTAGGGGATGAGCCCTTGCCAGTCGCTGGCCCCTTGGCCGTCCAGGACCCTCCACGGGGCGCCCTTGGCCGGGTCCACCACGGGATAATAGCCTGCCGAGATGACGCCGATATCGCCGTCCACCGTGGCATAGGCGAAGTTCAGGGTGGGAGATCCCCACCAGCGAAGGGCTTCTTTCACCTGGGCGGCGTTTTTGGCCTGCATGAGGAGATAGAGGGCCTTCATGTCGAGGGAGTAGAGGTGACCGGTATAGGCCAGGCTGATGACCTCCCCCTGAGGTACAGGAAAGACGTCGTCATATTGAGGGCCCAGATCGCTCACCACCGGGCCGTGGACCGACCAGCGGATGTCCAGCTGCACCTCCTCGCCGCCCTTCACGGCGATCCGGGGGCGGTAATGGCGGAAGGTCTTCCACTCCCCCTGGTGAAAGTAACGCTCCCCGTCCTCCGCCACCCGTTCCCGGTAATAGAACACCTGCTGGTTGGTGGTGTTGGTGAGGGACCAGGCTACATAGGCATTTCGCCCGATGATGATCCCCGGCGTTCCTGGGATGCCCACCCCGTAGACCTGAAGGTCGGGAGCGGTGAGCTGGACCTCGTACCAGATGGCGGGGAGGGTGAGCTTGAGGTGGGGATCCCCCGCCAGAAGGGCATGGCCCGTCTTGCTCTTGGAAGGCGCCACCGCCCAGTTGTTGCTGTGGCCTTCCCGGGGCATCCCCGCTTCCCGGAAGGTGTCCAGCCATGCCAGGGCGAGATCCGCCACCCCTCCCGGCACCCTCCCGCCCGCCGGCCTTCCGGCACCCTCCCCGGAGCCCGGAAGGTCTAGCCGCCTCGCCACCAAGGTGGCCTCGTCGGGGACGGCCGTCTCGGGGAAGGGCCCTTGGTGATAAGGCTGCTTCTCCACGTAGGGGAGGTGGGCCGTCACGGGGATGGGGGGAAGGAGAACCGCCATGGCGTCTTCCCCAAAGGCCCGGGCAAAGGCTTCGTACTGCAAGGGCGCGATGCTGAAGGCGAGGGTCTGCTGCATGGCCCCCTGGATGAGAAAGCTATCCACCGGGGTCCAAGGCTCCGGCTCGTATTGGAGGAGGCGGAAGAAGGCCGGCATCCGGTGGGTCCGGTGGGCTTCGGCGATCCAAGCGTTAACTCCCTCGGCATAAGCCTCCACCAGGCGGTAGATCTCGGGGTCCTCTTGCGCCATCCGGGCCGCCGTAGCTTCCGCCACGGGCCGCAGGCCCAAAGCCAGCTCCACCGCATCGCTTTTCACCGCCTGCGGTCCCAGGATCTCCGCCAGGCGTCCGCCGGCCTGGCGGCGCATGAGGTCCATCTGCACCAGTCGCTCCCGGGCCGTCACATAGCCCTGGGCGAAATAGAGGTCGCGGTCGTTTTTCGCAAAGATGTGGGGAACGCCGAAGGCATCGTACTGAACCGTCACGTCCTCCTGAAGGCCGGGCAAGCGAAGGGTACCCGCCGGCTCCCCCGCATAGGAAGCCGCCACCCCCCTCCCCGGGTTGAAGGTGGGACCCAGGGGAGGGAGGGGTCCCAAGGGAAGGCCCAACGCCGCCACCAGCACCGCCGCCACCAACCAGGACAAAAAAGTCTTCATGGCCGATGATTTCGCCGGGATATCCTCCCGTTCCTGCAATCGAAAAAAGCCCGCCGTTCGGCGGGCCTACAAAAATTTGGTGCGGAAGGTGGGACTTGAACCCACACGGCTTGCGCCACACGCCCCTCAAACGTGCCTGTCTGCCAGTTCCAGCACTTCCGCACAAACTTGGTGCCGAAGGTGGGATTTGAACCCACACGAGCGCGAGGCTCACGGCGCCCTGAACACCGCGTGTCTGCCAGTTCCACCACTTCGGCGCGAGAGCATCTTAGCATGGATGGCGGTGAGAAATCAACGGGGGTCTTCGGGAATCCGGTAGAGCCACCGGTAGATCACCATCGACCGCCGGACTTTCTGCAAAAATTGCCGGGTCTCGCCGTAGGGGATGCTGCCGACGGTCTCCCACGTCCCGTCCCAGAGGCCCTCCGCCACCCATTCCTGGACCCGCTGGTGCCCGGCGTTGTAAGCCGCAAGAGCCATGGGGAGGGAACCGCCGTACCGCTCCAGAAGGTCGGCCAGGTAGAGGGAGCCGAGGAGAATATTCACCCGAGGTATGAAGAGCTCGCCTCCCCGAGGCGCCGGAAAGCCGTGGCGCAGGGCCACCTCTTCTGCGGTGGACGGCATCAGCTGCATGAGCCCCACGGCACCGCTCCGGCTCACCGCCTCCCGATGAAACCCCGATTCCGTTCGGATCACCGCCAGGATCACCGCCGGTGAAAGGCCACTTTCCTCCGCCGCCGCGTCGATATCTTCCCGATAAGGAAAGGGGTACAGGACCCGGTACACTTCCACCCAAAGGAAAACCAGGGCCAAGACCGCCAGGGCCAGGGAGCGCCCCCTCACGACGAAAGCTCCTGCCACGCCCGGTGCAGCTCCGCTTCCAGCTCCTCCACCGTTCCCCGGTTGGCGATGACCCGGGTGGCGCGCGCCAGCCGCGCTTCCCTTGGAATCTGGGCCTGGATGCGGGAAAGGGCTTCCTCCCGGCTGAAGCCCCTCTCGCGCATCAGGCGCTCCACCTGCACCTCCACGGGCACATCCACCACCCAGACCTCATCCACCCACCGGTCCCAGCCGGCCTCCACCAAAAGGGGCACCTCCAGTACGGCCCAGTCGTGGCCTTCCGCCTCCTGCTGGGCGATCCAGCGCCGGACTTCCGCTTCCACCAGGGGATGGACGATGGCTTCCAGCCGGCCGCGGGCCTCCGGGTCGGCGAACACCTTTTTCCCCAAGCGCCCTCGGTCGATGCGCCCCTTCCCGTCGAGGATATCAGGGCCGAAGGTTTCCACCACTCGGGGATAGGCCGCGCCCCCGGGCTCCAAAAGGCGGTGGACCACCTCATCGGTGTCCAGGACGGGAAGACCCAGGGCGGCCAGGATCTTCGCCGCCGTGGACTTCCCGCTGGCGATGCCCCCCGTCAGGCCGATGAGACGCATGGGCCTTGGGATCAAGAGGAACGGGAGGCGGAAGCCTGGTTGGGGGAGAAAAGATGGGCCATCCCCACCGCCGCCAGCCCCGCCGCCAGGGCGATCAAAAGGGCCGGCACTGCCGCGAAAAGGGCTCCCGCCCAGGCGGGCAGCCCCGCCAAGGCCGCCACCGTCCAAAGTTCCCCCCAGCCGCGGTGAAAGGCGATCTGATAGGCGTACCAGACGGCCCAAGCCGTCAGGGTGCCCCAGAAAGGCGGCCAGAAAGGCGAGAGGCGGCCGGCGAGGAGCTGGACCAGAAGGGCCGCCGGCACCGCGGCCCACCACCACCCGAAGTAGAGGCCCACCGCCGCCAGAAGAGCTACCAGGAAACTCCGCATGCTGGGCGACGCCATCGCCATCCTTCCCTTCCCTTAAGGTACCATGCGGACGGCCCGCAAAAGGCGCGCCCGACCGTCATCCACAAAGGGGCTCTTCATGAGGGGGTTTCCCTGGCCCTTGATCCCCGCCCGGTCCGGGCCCTCCGCCAGCTGCCCCTCCCCCAAAAAGGCGGGGAGGTAAAGGAGGGGCTTGTATCGGCCATCCCGCCAGAGGGGGAATTGGTCCTTGTAATGGGGGCTGGCGGGATCCTCGGACTGGCCGCCGGGATACACCCCCATGGCCCAACCGCCGCCCCCCCTGGGGATCTCCACCACCTGGCGCCAGCTGGCGCTGTCGGAGTTGGTCACCCCACCCCCGCCATCGGCAGGGTAGGGCGGGATCCCCAAGGCTTTCACCTCCAAGAGGGAGGCCACCTGGCGGGTATGGAACATCCCCCACTGGAGATCCTTCAGGGCCACCCCCGGCTGTTCCTCCCCCAGCTGGTCCAGCGCCTTCTGCAGCGCCTTTAGCATCAAGGAGGGGATGGTCCGCACCTCCTCCGTCCCCGGATCCTCCAGCCAGATCTGCAAGGCCTCGTCCACCAAGGGCTGATCCTCGGGGTGGGCCGCCACGTGAGTGAGGGCGTCGGCGGCGTGCATCAGGGGAGGCCAGCTGGCCTTCAGCGAGAGGCCCGGCTCGTTTTTGAGCCCGGCCCAGCTCCACCAGGGATCGAAGATCTCCAGGACGTAAGCATCCCAGAACTTTTGCCAGATGGCAGGGCCCGGTTCCCCAACCCGCATCTCGCTGTCCCACGCCTCCAGAATATCCGCCGCCTCCCGTTGGGCGGCCGAGGCGTCGGGCGCCTGGCGCACCACCGACACCAGGAATGCCTTGTGGCGGGCTGCCAGAGGATTATGGAGGGAGAGCTGCAGCCGTGCCATGTCATCAAAGGTCAAGGGCCGGTCGCGGTTCAGGAATTCGAAGATGGTCTGGGAGCGGTTCCCAAAGTCCCAATCCAACCCCGATACCCCCACGTAATAGGGGTAATCGGGCGGCATGTTCCGCTGGTTAGCGCTCCACACAAAGCCCCAAGGGGGATTTTCCGTCTGGGGGATGTAGGCGTAGGGGATGAGGCCGATCCAGTCGCTGGGCCCTTCGCCGTCGAGGATCCGCCAGGGAGCCCCTTCCCGGGGATCCACCACCGGGTAATACCCGGCGGAAATCACGCCGATGTCCCCCTGGGCCGTGGCATAGGCGAAGTTCTGGGTGGGTGCACCCCACCACTGAAGCGCCTCTTTCACATCGGCCGCCGTTTTGGCCTGCATCAGGAGGTAGAGGGCCTTCACGTCGAGGGAGTAGAGGTTTCCCGTGTAGGCGAGGGAGATGGTTTCCCCCTCGGGATAGGGGAAGCGGTGCCGGAAGTTGGGCCCGAGATCGCTGATGACAGGGCCATGGACCGACCAGCGGATCTGCAGGACCACATCCTCTTGGCCTCGGACGGGGATGGTCACGCGGACGTTATGGAACTCCTTCAGCTGGCCATCATGCCAATAGCGGCCCCCTGTCTCATCGACCTTTTCCCGGTAGTAGAAGACTTGCTGATTCTGGGTGTTGGTGAGGGACCAAGCCACATAAGGCGTTCGCCCGATGATGATCCCCGGCGTCCCCGGGATGGAGACGCCGTAAGCGTCCACCTTCGGGGAGCGCAGCTGCACCTCATACCAGATGGCCGGAAGAGTGAGGTCCAGATGGGGATCTCCCGCCATGAGGGAGTTGCCGCTGGCGCTCCGCTGGGGAGCCACCGCCCAGTTGTCGCTGGCTCCTTCCCCAAAGGCGAGGGCGTCCCAGACCTGGGCCACCCATGCCAACCCCACCTGGACGGCCGCCGCGCTGGGGGCACCGGGTCCGAGGCGGGTGCGGGGATAGGCCTGGGGCGCTTCCAGGAGGTCCAACCGACGGTCCTCGTAGGTCTTCACGTCGGGGATGGGCTCAGGGGGAAAAGGCCCCGTGTGGTAGGGCTGCTGCCGCATAAAGGGGAGGCGAGCCGTCACCGGAACTGGCGTCG
This sequence comes from Clostridiales bacterium, assembly GCA_018729555.1. GTDB lineage: Bacteria > Bacillota > Sulfobacillia > RBS10-35 > RBS10-35 > RBS10-35. The sequence continues at coordinate 57,149 of JAHHQG010000030.1, forward strand.
CCAGGGTATCCACCCGCTCCGGCCCCAAGGCCCGCGATAACCCGTCGTAGATGAGGGGCACAGTGGTAAAGGCCAGCCGCTGGGTCATGAGGAGCTGGATGAGAAAGCTATCCACCGTGGACCACTCGTAGGGTTCGTACTTCAAAAGGCGGAAGAAAGGTGCGAGCTTATGGGTCCTTTTAGCCTCCTGGATCCAGGCGTTGACCCCCTGGGTATAGGCCTCCACCAGCTGATAGGTCTCGGGGTCGGTGGCCTTCATACGGGCGGCTGTGGCTTCCGCCACCCGCCGCAGGCCCAGGGCCCCTTGGATGGCGTCGCTTTCCACAGCCAAAGGACCCAGGATTTCCGCCAGGCGGCCCCCTGCCATGCGGCGCATGAGATCCATCTGGACCAAGCGATCCCGGGCCACCAGGTATCCCTCTACCAGGTAGAGGTCCCAGTCGTTTTGGGCAAAGATATGGGGGATACCGTAGGCATCCCAATCCACCTCTACAGGTTCCTTGAGGCCGGGAAGCCGGAGCTGGCCGCGGGGAAGGTCGGCGTAGGCAGCCGCCACGCCGGTGCCTGGATTGAAGGTGGACCCCAAGGGGGGGAGGGGTCCCAAGGGAAGGGCCAAAAGGCCCAGCAAAAGGGCGCTTGCCAACCAAAAGGCAAAGGTCTTCATGGAGCTGGGTATTCGATGAGGCGGGAAGAACTCCTTTCTCGCCCCCAAAAGGCGGCGTCCCCCTTCTTCTTTCCCAACGTCCCGGCTCACCGTGCTGAAGAAGGAAGAAGGCGGCGTGAGGGCCAACTCTTGTGGTGATTCGGACACAAGAAGGAGGTCTCCTGCCGCTTCTGGAGAAGGTATGGCGAACGTGCTGGGCGTGAAAGGGTGGATGGTTTACAAAGTCGAAACCGGGACTGACGAGGCCGATGTCTACGTAGGACGGCCCAAGAAAGAGGCGCGCTGCCCCCACTGTGGTGCCGTGACTCGCCATACAGGGATAAAATCTTCAGGGTGGTGACGGCGACGCGTGCGTGGGAAATCGTGCCATCCGGGGAGCCCCGAAGGACCTGTCACCAAGGATCAAGGTACTGGTCAGGTCTTCCGCCTGTGTTCCTTGCCGTGCCTCCACAGCCATCCGTTCGGCCCATTGCGCCATCTGCTCCACAGGCGGTATCCTTTTCATAGGTCTGGGCCTCCTTCGGTGTTTCCCTTTCCGGGGTCTTTTTTGTGCTACCACCGATGGTTGTCCAGCCCCCTCTCTTTTTACAGACACCTTAAGCCATGATTTCTGGGCGTTCTGCCATGGTTTTCCTTGGAACTGACATCACGCTCATTGGCGTACAGCCGCCTGCCGTGCGTTTCCGGTAATATTTTTGAAGACCCATCGTGGAAGACCATCATATATACCCAGCAGAATTAGCAGCTTAATAGACAAGTCCTGCACAAGATTTGGGTATACCGATGGCTGCGTAAGGGTAACGACCATGGCTCCGGTTACCATGCCCACGAGAAATGTTTGAACCGGCAGAGGTAATGGTAACTCCGAACCCAACGAGGCTTGGAAGAACCTTGCGGTGGCTCCGATGAAGAATACGGCCGACCAAACGCCTAGAAACGGGCGGGGTGTTCGGAAAATATCGTTGTCATACGCTACAAAGACTATGCTCGCGGCGAAGAGCATTCCGAGGATCCTCAGCCCCCAACGATAGGCCAACCGAGACCCGTCCATGTCTGCCACCACGCCCTTTCTAAGACATACGTCTCTTCTCGACGCCAATTCCTCCCATATTTACTCCATGGGAGGATTAGGGCACCGGGTACATGAATGCTGCCAGCTACGACAACAGTGGATTAGCGCGTTTAAGCCGGCCGCCGCCCTCGGCCTCGACCTGCGCTGCCAACCGGGTGCAAAACCCGCAGCCGGAGTCGAACAGTAGATAGCGCCGCCCTTGGGAATCGCGATTCATGGGGCATCCCCCTCCCATGTTAAAAGTCGATCAGGGGGTCCGTTGTCCCCGATCAGGCAACCCCCTCCGTCGAGACCACCGTAGTCGCCAATGGGAACCGCCCCCAGAAAAAGGCTCTTAAACAATAAGTGTGGTGGAGAAGAATAAAGGCGGCAGGAGGGCCAACTCTTGTGGTGATTCGGACACAAGAAGGAGGTCTTTTGCCGCTTATGAAGAAGGGTATGGCGAATATGTTGGGCCTGGAAGGGTGGATGGTTTACAAAGTCGAGACCCGGCGTGACGAGGCCGGTGTCTACGTAGGGAGGCCCAAGAAAGAGGCGCGCTGCCCCCACTGTGGTGCCGTGACCCGCCGCGTCCATAGCCGTTCTAAGGCATGGCGCAGGGTGTTTCATGGCACGGTTGTGGGGCGCAAGGCATTCCTTCGCATACGGCCCCGGCGGTTTTACTGTGGGAGCTGTAAGAAAGCCTTTACCGAAACCTTTCCGGGTATCGAGAAGTGGTCCAGGCGGACGATTCAAAGGAAGAGGCGATCCTCTCCCACCTGGTGGGGACCAGCCTTCACCAGGCGGCCAAGCGTAACGGGGTGGGAGACGGAGGGGTCCGGCGGGTGCTGAAGCGCCGGGTCATGGGTGAAGTTCCGATGGAAGTGGCCTTGGAAGGGTTGTCGGAGGTGGTGCTGGGCATCGATGAGCACAGCTTCCGGGGCCAAAAGATGATGATCACGGTGACCTCTTTGGCGCCTGTAAGGCGGCTTTTGGCCATCTTACCGGAGGGCACCCCCACCAAGATCAAGCTCTTGAAACGCTTGAGTTATGGGTTCAGGAACGCGGAAACCTATATCCGCAAGATGCTTTTGGGCCTCCTGCCATGGTTTCTCTTGGAACTGACACCACACTTATTGGCGTAGGCCCGCTTTCCCTTGACTATTTCCTCCCGCCGTAGGACAAAGAGGGATGAATCGTTTCGACAGAGGAGGTGAAGGGGCCGTCCCATGGGTGGCCCCTCCTCGTTGAAGTTCCTTCCTTACGTCGGCGCTCTCGCCGTCATCGTGGCGGTGACGGCCCTTGGCAAATGGGTCCTCCCCACTTACGATCCCTCTGCCATCGCCGTGATCTACGTCCTTTCCGTGGTGGTCTCGGGCCTCCTCTGGGGACAGGGGCCCGCCGTCCTGGCGGCCGTGGGGAGCATCGCCGCCTTCGATTATTTTTTTGTGCCCCCCACGGGAACCCTCGCCATCGGCCGCCAGAGCTTTCTCCTCACCTCCGTCGCCCTTTTTCTCGTGGCCCTGGCGGTCGGGAACGTCACGGGGCGGCTGGCCGACCATGTGCGGGCCCTTCGGGAGAGGGAAGCCGAAACCCTGGCCCTCTACGAATTCACCCGCAGCCTGGCGCCCGCCCGGGGGATCACGGAGATCAGCAAGACAGCCCTCCGCCAGATCGAGTACAGCTTCCACGTCCGGGGAAGCATCGCCCTCTTGGACGTGGGGCGGCCCGGCTTCCACCTGGTGGTCCTGGGGGAGCCCCTTTCGCCCGAAGCGGAGGCCCATTGCCTGGCCCTTCTTAGGGGCGAGGAGAGCCCTCCCCCTCCGCCGGCAGAAGAAGAGGTGCGGACCCTCTACTTCCCCCTGGAGACGGCCGACCACCGCTTCGGCGTCCTGGTCCTTCCTTGGAAAGGACCGGGGCCCAAACCGGTGGAGCGGCGGCTTTTAGAGGCCTTTGCCAGCCAGATCGCCGTCCTTTTGGAGCGGGCCCAGCTCCACGAGGCGGCCCGGGAAGCCCAGATGGAGGAGGAGCGGGACAAGCTGCGGGAAGCCCTCTTCCACTCTATCTCCCGCTCCCTGAGAACGCCCCTTGCCTCCATCCAGAGCCGCCTCACAGCCCTCTTGCAGGAGGGGGATCTCCTTTCCCCCGAAACCCGCCAGGCCCTTGAGGAAACCTTGGAGGAAGTCCAGCACCTCAGCTGGCTGGTCCACAACCTTTTGGACATGACCCGCCTGCGGGCAGGTCGCCTCCACCTAAACGTCGACTGGCACGAGCCGAGGGCGCTGGTGGGGGCCGCCCTGGAGGAAGCCCGGCTCCTTTTGAAGGGCCGCCCCCTGGAGGTGAACATTCCGGAGGACCTCCCTGCCCTTCCCACCGACCTGGTCCTTTTGGTCCACGCCATGGTGAACCTTTTGCAAAACGCGGTGGAGTATTCGCCGGCGGGGAGCCCCATCCACATCGAAGCGTGGAGGGAGAACGGAGGGGTGGCTTTCGCCATCACCGACGAAGGTCCCGGGGCCCCGGAGGACCAGCTGCCCCACCTCTTCAAGGAATTTTTCCGCGGGACATCCCGGGAGCCTTCCCTCGGGGTGGGGCTGGGGCTGGCGATCGCCAAAGGCATTGTGGAAGCCCACGGGGGGCGGATCTGGGCGGAAAATGCGCCGGGAAAGGGCCTTCGCATCACCTTTACCCTCCCCACCCGCTCCCGCACCATGGATGACTGGGTCTGAGGTGGAAGTGGAAAAGGCTTTTCCGTGGAGGCATACTGGATGGCGATGTTAGGCGTGTGGCTCCTCCTCCTTCTCGCCCTCATCCTCGGGATCCCTACAGGACGCTATCTCTATGCCGTCTTTTTGGCCGAAAAGTCACCCGGGGACCGGTGGCTCCTCCCCCTGGAACGGGCTCTCCTTCGCCTGGTGGGGGTCCGGGAACCCCACCCCATGGACTGGAAAACCTACAGCGCCGCCGTCATCGGTTCCAACGGCTTCATGGCCCTCTTGGGGTATTTCATCCTGCGCCAGCAGGGGAGCCTTCCCTGGAACCCCCTGGGGGTCCCCGGCATGAGCTGGCATTTGGCCTTCAACACCGTCGCTTCCTTCATCACCAACACTAACCTCCAGCACTACGCCGGCGAAGCCCAGATCAGCCCCCTCTCCCAGATGTTGGTCATCACCTTCCTCATGCACGCCAGCGCCGCCACGGGCCTGGCGGCGGGCATCGCCTTCATCCGGGGTCTGACGGGCCGGCCCCTGGGGAATTTCTGGTGGGATCTCATCAAAGCATCCCTGCGGGTCCTCTGGCCGGCTTCCCTTTTGGTGAGCCTCCTCCTCGTCTCCCAGGGGGTGCCCCAGACCTTCACCTTCGTGCGGGAGGCCCACACCCTGGAAGGACCCCTCCAGACCGTCCTCACAGGCCCCATCGCCAGCTTTGAGAGCATCAAGCACCTGGGGACCAATGGAGGCGGCTACTTCAACGCCAACGCCGCCCACCCCTTCGAAAACCCCACCCCCTTCACCAACCTCCTCCACATGCTCTCCATGATGTGGATCCCCGTCGCCCTCCTCTTCACCTTCGGCCATGCCGCCCAAAACCGGAGGCTTCCCTGGGTCCTCTTCGGCGCCGCGGGGATCATCTTCGTGGGGCTCCACGGGCTCCTCCTCCATGCCGAAGGTTCCGGGAACCCCCTCATCCACCAGCTGGGGATCGCCGGCCCCAACTGGGAGGGGAAGGAGGTCCGCTTCGGGATAGAGGGGACCAGCCTCTTTGTGAGCGTCACCACCGGAGCCACCACCGGATCGGTGGATAGCGCCCACGGAAGCCTCATGCCCTGGGGCCAGCTGGTGCCCCTTTTGCAGATGATGCTCAACGCCGTCTTCGGGGGCATCGGGGTGGGGGCCATGAACCTTTTGGCCATGGCCCTCCTGACGGTCTTCCTCATCGGCCTCATGGTGGGGCGTACCCCGGAGTTTTTGGGGCGGAAGGTGGAGCAGCGGGAGATGGCTCTCTTGGCGGCTGTCATCCTCATCCACCCCGTCATCATCCTTATCCCCACAGCCCTCGCCCTCTCCCTGCCCCAGGGCGTCGAGGGCCTGACGGCCTCCACCTTCCAAGGGCTCACCCAGGCCCTTTACGAATACACGTCGGCCGCCGCCAACAACGGCTCCGGCATGGGCATCAACGGAGATCAGCCCTTCTGGAACGTCAGCACCGGCCTGGTGATGCTCCTCGGCCGCTACCCGTCCATCGTCCTCCTCTTGGCCGTGGCCGACAGCCTGCGGAAGAAGAAGGCCGCCCCCTTGGGGCCGGGGTCCCTCCGCCTGGATACAGGCCTTTTCGCCGGCATTCTGGCCTTCATGATGCTCCTTTTGGGCGCCTTAAACTTCTTCCCGGCCCTGGCTCTGGGTCCCCTGGCCCAAGCCTTCATGCTTCCTTAAAGGAGGTGGTGCCATGCCTTACCTGGGAGCCTTGAAAGTCGCCCTGTCCAAGCTGAATCCCCTCTACCTTTGGCGAAACCCCGTCCTTTTGACGGTGGAAGCCGGAGCCCTCTGGGCCACCTACGAAGCCCTCTTTACCCCCCAGGGCGGCCCCTTCCCCCTCCTCGTCGCCGTCATCCTCTGGCTGACGGTGCTCCTCGGCACCTGGGCCGAATCCTTGGCCGAAGCCCAGGGCAAGGCCCGGGCGGAAAGCCTCCGGCGCACCCGCCAGGAAACCATGGCCAAAAAGCTGACGGGGAAGGACCGGGAGTACCGGCTGGTGCCGGCCTCCAGCCTGCGGAAGGGGGACCGGGTCCTGGTGGAAGCCGGCGACATCATCCCCGGCGACGGCACCGTCCTGGAGGGCATCGCCACCGTGGACGAATCGGCCATCACCGGTGAATCGGCCCCCGTTCTCAAAGAACCGGGAACCGACGTGGCTTCCAGCGTCACCGCCGGCACCCAGGTGGTGAGCGACTGGCTCATCATCCAGATCGACGTCAACCCGGGGGAAAGCTACCTGGACCACATGATCCGCCTGGTGGAAGGCGCCACCCGCAAGCCCACCCCCAACGAACAGGCCCTCCAGGTCCTCCTCGTCGCCCTCACCCTCATCTTCGCCCTGGTGGTGCTGACCCTCTGGCCCTTGGCCCGCTTCCTCGGGGCTACCCTCGACCCCGTCTACGGCATCGCCCTCTATGTCTGCCTCATCCCCACCACCATCGCCGCCCTCCTCAGCGCCGTGGGCATCGCCGGGATGAACCGGGTGGCCCAGTTCAACGTCCTCGCCTTGAGCGGCCGGGCCGTGGAAGCCGCGGGGGATGTGGACGTCCTCCTCCTGGACAAGACGGGCACCATCACCTACGGCCACCGGATGGCCGCCCAGTTCATCCCCGTGGGCGGCCACAGCGAGATGGAGCTCATCGCCGCCGCCCTGCGGACATCGGTGGCCGACGAAACCCCCGAAGGCCGCTCCATCGTGGCCCTGGCCCGGGAAAAAGGCGTCCTCCCCGGGGAAGAATCCCCCGGCACCACCTTCATCCCCTTTGCGGCGGAAACCCGCATGAGCGGCATCGACACCCCCGACGGCCTTCGACTCCGGAAAGGCGCCGCCGATGCCGTGGAAGCGTGGGTGAAGGCGCAGGGAGGCACCATCCCCCCCGACCTCCAGGCCGCCGTGGAGAAAGTCTCCCTAGAGGGAGGAACGCCGCTGGTGGTGGCCCAGAACCAAGAGATCCTGGGGGTCATCTACCTCAAGGACACGGTCAAGGAGGGCCTCAAGGAGCGGTTTGCCGAGCTTCGGAAGATGGGCGTCCGGACCATCATGTGCACCGGCGACAACCGCCTCACCGCCGCCACCATCGCCCGGGAAGTGGGGGTGGACGAATACCTGGCGGAAGTCACCCCCGAAGCCAAGATGGAGAGGATCCGCAAGGAGCAGGCCGCCGGCCACCTGGTGGCCATGACGGGGGACGGCACCAACGATGCCCCGGCCCTGGCCCTGGCCGATGTGGGCCTGGCCATGCAGAGCGGCACCCAGCCCGCCAAGGAGGCCGCCAACATGGTGGACCTGGACTCGGACCCCACCAAGCTCCTGGACGTCATCGCCATCGGCAAGCAGCTCCTCATCACCCGGGGCGCCCTCACCACCTTTTCCATCGCCAACGATGTGGCCAAGTACTTCGCCATCCTGCCGGCCCTTTTGGCCCCCGGCATCCCCGCCCTTGAGGCCTTGAACATCATGCACCTCCACTCCCCCCAGGCGGCCATCCTCTCGGCCGTCCTCTTCAACGCCCTCATCATCCCGGCCCTCATCCCCCTGGCTTTGAGGGGCGTCAGGTACCGGCCCGCCCCCGCTCAGGCCCTCTTGGTCCGGAACATGGCCCTTTACGGGGTGGGGGGCGTCCTCCTCCCCTTTTTCGGCATCAAGCTTTTGGACCTGCTGGTGACGGCCGTGGGGGTGGTGCCGTGAAGGGCGAACTCTGGCGGAGCCTCCGCGCCGCCCTCCTCTTCTTCCTCGCCACCGGGGTTCTCCTCCCCCTTTTGACCACCGGCCTGGCGGAGGTGTTCTTCCCCCGCCAGGCCCAGGGAAGCCTCCTCTACGATGACGAGGGTATCCTTCGGGGATCTCGACTCATCGGCCAGGCCTTCACCGGGCCCCAGTGGTTCCACGGCCGGCCCTCCGCCTCCGGCTACGATCCCCTGGATTCGGGGTCCCCCCAGCTGGGCCCCCTGGATCCCCGGCGGCTGGAAGCGGCCCGGAAGGCCCAGGAAAGGTGGACGGCCGACCATCCCGGGATCCCCATCCCACCCGAACTGGCGGCCCTTTCCGCTTCGGGTCTCGACCCCCACATCACCCGCGAAGCAGCCTTGGCCCAGGTGCCCCGCATCGCCCGGGAACGGGGCATCCCCGAGGAGGAACTCATCCGCCTGGTGGACAGCCTCACGGAACGGAGCTTTGGCTTTTTGGGAAACCCTCCTCGAGTGAACGTCCTCCTCTTAAACTGGAAACTGGCCCAGCTTTCAGGAAGACCCTGAGGGCCGGAGGAGGAACCCCATGGCCGGCGACGAAACCCGCCTTCAGCCCGACGAAGCCCTGCGGGAAGCCCAGAAGGCCAAAAAGGGCCGCCACCGCATCTACCTGGGCTATGCCGCCGGGGTGGGGAAGACCTACGCCATGCTCCGGGAAGGCAACCGCCTCCTCCAGCAGGGGCAGCGGGTGGTCATCGGGGTGCTGGAGCACCACGGCCGCCAGGAGACCCTGGACCAGGTGGGTGATCTCCCCATCATCCCCAAAAAGCGCATCCCCTACAAAGGCGTCATCCTCGAAGAGATGGACCTGGACGCCATCTTGGCCCTCCACCCCGACTGGGTCCTGGTGGACGAGCTGGCCCACACCAACGTTCCCGGCTCCCGCAACACCTACCGTTACCAGGACGTCCAGGAACTGCTGGAAGCCGGCATCAACGTCATGTCCACCGTCAACATCCAGCATGTGGAGAGCCTCAACGACATCATCAGCCGCATCACCGACGTGGAAGTGCGGGAAACCTTCCCCGACTGGGTCCTGGACCAGGCGGACGAGATCATCCTCGTGGATATCCCTCCGGAAGTTCTGGAAGAGCGCCTCCGCCAGGGGAAAGTCTACGATCCCCAGAGGGCCCAGCGGGCCCTCAAGAACTTCTTCCGCAAGGGAAACCTCCTCGCGTTAAGGGAGCTCACCCTCCGCAAAGTGGCCCAGGAGATGGACGATCTCCTGGGGGACTACCGCAAGGATGAGCAGATCGAGGAAACCTGGGCCACCTCCGACCGGATCCTGGTGGCCATCACCCCGCAGGAATCCTCCCGAGCCCTCATCCGGGCGGGTTGGCGGGTCGCCCAGCGCCTCAAGGGGGACCTCTACGTTGTCCACGTTCGCCAGAGGCCCCTCACGGAGGAAGAGGAGGGCACCTTAGACCGCCTTATGGATTGGGCCCGAAAGCTGGGGGCCACCGTCCGCCAGGTGGAACACCGGGATCTGGTGGAGGGCCTTCTCCAGGTGGTGGAGGAAGAGGAGATCACCCAGCTGGTCATCGGGGCTTCGCGGCCATCCCGCTGGCAGGAGATCCTCTACGGCTCTCCCATCACCCGCATCCTCCGCAAGCACCCCCAGCTGGATCTCCTCGTCGTCTCCGACCGCACCCGGGATTAGACCTGACACGCGGGACAAAAGGTGCTCCCCCGTCCCGCCACCACATCCCGCCGAAGGGGCGTGTTGCAGCGCGGGCAGGGCTCCCCCTTTCGCCCATAGACCGATAGCCGCCGGGCAAACCGGCCTTCTTCCCCCAGAGCATCTTGGAAGTGGCGAAAGGTGGTGCCGCCCCACAAAAGGGCCTCTTCCATGACTTCCCGCAAGGCCTGAAGGAGCCTTTCGGCTTCTTTTGGGCTAAGGGACATCCCCGGCCTTCCGGGCCGGATCCCGGCGCGAAAGAGGGCCTCGTCGGCGTAGATGTTCCCCACCCCGGAGAGGATCCTTTGGTTGAGGAGGAGGGCCTTGATGGGTGCCCGGCGCCGCCGCCACTCCGCCAAGACCGCCTCCCCGGCGTCAAAGGGATCAGGCCCCAGGCCGTCCCACGGGGCCGGGGACCCCGGCGAAAGGAGATAGCACCGGCCGAACTTCCTCGGGTCCCAGAAGAGGAGGTGGCCCCGGGTGAGGGCCAGGTGAAGGTGGAGATGCTGGCCGGGAAAGGGGGGCCCTTCCCGGTAGAGGAGGCGGCCCGACATCCTGAGGTGAAAGCCCAGGACAAGGCCGCCTTCCGCCTCCATGAGGATGTATTTTCCCCGGCGCTCCACCGACCGAAAGGGCTTTCCCTTGAGGGCCTGCCATAGAGACCCCTCCCCCACAAGGACGTGGGGCGAAAGGCGGAGGATGCCCTCCACCGCCTCCCCCAGGACCACCGGGCGGAGGCTTCTCACCACCTGCTCCACTTCGGGAAGCTCAGGCACCGAGGTCCATAGCCTCCAGATCGGCCCAGCTGGGCCCCGCCGACACCTCCACCTGCAAGGGCACCTTCAGCTCCGCCACCGACGTCATGATGTCCCGGAGGAGCTTTCCCACGGCCTTGGCCTGATCTCGAGGCGCTTCCACCATGAGCTCATCGTGAACCTGGAGGATCAGGCCAGCGGAAGGGATCTCCCGCTGGAGCGCCTCTTCCACCTGGACCATGGCCATCTTGATGAGATCGGCCGCCGTCCCCTGGAGGGGCGTATTCATGGCCGCCCGCTCCGCCGCCTGCCGCCGTGCGTAATGGCGCGAGCGGATGTCGGGAAGGTAGCGGCGCCGGCCGAACAACGTCCGGACATACCCCTTTTCCCGGGCTTCCGCCACGCTCTTCTCCAGATACCCCTTCACCTTGGGGTACTCCTCGAAGTAGGCGCGGATGAACCGGTGGGCCTCCTCCCGGGAAATCCCCAGGGTCCGGGCCAGCCCGTAATCGCTCATGCCGTAGATGATCCCGAAGTTCACCGCCTTGGCCGCCGACCGCTGAGCCGGCGTCACCTCGGCTTCGGGGATCCCCAGCACCTGGGCCGCCGTATGCCGGTGGATGTCGGCTCCCCGGCGGAAGGCCTCCAGGAGCTTGGGATCCTCCGAGAAATGGGCCAGAAGCCGGAGCTCGATCTGGGAGTAATCGGCCGAGATGAGAAGGTGATCCGGGGCGGCCACAAAGGCCTTCCGCAGCTGCCGGCCCACCTCTTCCCGCACGGGGATGTTCTGCAGGTTGGGATCCACGCTGGAAAGGCGCCCGGTGGCGGCGATGGTCTGGCCAAAGGTGGTGTAGACCCGGCCCGTCTCCGGGTCCCGCCGCTCCATGAGGCCCACCACATAGGTGCTGAGGAGCTTCGCCAGGGTGCGGTGCTCCAGGACCTTTTGCGGCAGGGGATGGAGGGGCGCCAGGAACTCCAAGGTCTCGGCATCGGTGGAGTAGCCCGTCTTGGTCTTCTTTTGTGGCGGGAGGCCCAGCTTTTCGAAGAGGATCTTCCCCAGCTGCTGGGGGGACGCGATGGTAAAAGGTCCCCCCGCCAGCTCAAAGATCTCCTGTTCCAGCTCCTTCAGCCGGCCCTTAAAGTCCCTTTCCAGCCGCTTCAGGACCTCCAGATCCACCGCCACCCCCCGGGCCTCCATGCGGGCCAGGACCGCCAGGAGGGGGAGGTCGATCTTCTCCCAGACGTCCCAGAGCCCCGCCTCCTTGAGGGCCTCCGCCGCCTCCTCCCAGAGGGCCAAGGCCACCTTGGCCTCATCCTCCAGGGTGTAGGTCTCCTTCTCCAGACCCTTTCCCAGGCGAGAGGCCATGTAGACGGCATCGTAGCGGGTGCGCCCCGGCTCCAGAAGATAGCCCGCCAGCTCCAGGTCAAAAAGGGGCGGGAGGGAAAGATCCTTTTCCCAGAAGTAGGCGCTCCGCAAGAGGGGCTTGAGGCCAAACCCCGCCAGGAGATGGCCCTCTCCCGCTCCTTTGACCCGCACCCAGGCGCCGGGGCGGGGCGGCACCGGCCGCCCTTCCCGGGTCCACACCCCCGCCCAACCGAAAAGGCCCTCGGCCGGAAAGGCGAGACCCGCAAAGCCCTCCCCTTTTTGCACCTCAAGAGGCTGGGGGAGCTGGTCCAGGGACGTCGCCTCCTTTTCTTTCGGCCCTTCCTCCTTTTCTGCCGGAACCATCTCTTCGTACCGGCGCCAGAGGCTCCGCATGTCGAGGCCTAAGAAAAAGGCCTGGGCTTCCTCCGAGCGGCGAAGCTTCAGCCGGAGGTCCTCCCAGTCCACCTCCAGGGGGACATCGAGGCGGATCTGCGCCAGCTCCCGGGACACCAACGCCTGCTCCTTTCCCTGGAGCAAGAGCTCCTTGGTCCTGCCCGCCACCTGATCTAAGTGGCGGTAGAGATCCTCCAGGGACCCGAAGGACTGGATGAGCTTTAAGGCCGTCTTTTCGCCGATCCCCTTCACCCCGGGGATGTTGTCGGACGCATCTCCCATGAGAGCCTTCACGTCGATGAGCTGGGGCGGCTCCAGGCCATACCGCTGCCGGATCGTGGGGAGGTCCACCTCTTCCACCTCGGTGATGCCCTTTTTGGTGTAGACCACCCGGATGGCTTCATCCACCAGCTGAAAGGCATCCCGGTCGCCGGTGACGATGGTGACCTGAAGACCGTCTTTCTCCGCTCTTTTGCTGAGGGTCCCCAGGACGTCGTCGGCTTCGAAGCCTTCTTTTCCCACCCAGGGGATACCCAGAAGGGTAAGGCTCTTTTCCAAAAGCGCTTCCTGGCTCTTGAGATCTTCGGGCATGGGGGGCCGCTGGGCTTTGTACTCCTCATACACTTCGTCCCGGAAGGTCGCCCCCGGGCGATCCAGGACCACGGCCACGTAATCGGGCTCCCGCTCCTTGATGAAGCGCAAGAGCATGTTGAAAAAGCCCAAAAGGGCGTGGGTGGGCTGGCCGGAGGAGCTGGTGAGGGGCGGCAAGGCGTAATAAGCCCGGTGGAGGAGGCTGTGGCCGTCCACCAGGAGAAGATGACCTTTCGCCATCGTCACCGTTCGACGGCATCCGCCTCGTCCGGGGCGGAGGCATCTTTCTCCGCTTTCGGCGCGCTGGCTCCGCTGAAGCTCTCTTTGAACTCCCGAAGGGCGCTTCCCAGGGAGCGGCCGATCTCGGGAAGGCGCTTAGGCCCAAAGAAGATGACCGCCAGGGCCAGGACCAAAAGCAGCTGCATCAAACTGGGGGTATGCATTCCTTCCCCTCCTTCTGCCCTTAACAGTACTGCAGGAGGAAAGGGCCATCAACGATCCGACAAAAAGGTGACTTCCACCTGGGCCCATTGGGCTGCCTGCCAGAGCTGGACCCTTTTTTCCTCCAAGGCTTCCCGTTCCGCCTCCGACGGCGCCGCAGGTTCCCCTTGCAAAAGGGCTTTCCATGCCCGCTCCGCCTGCCGCAGTTCCTCGTCCAGGGGGATGGCCTCCACCTTCAGCTCCTTCAGATGCCCCTGGTCCGCCAGGGTGGCCACCAGATCGTCCACCAGAGCCGAGGACACCTGCAACCGCAAACGGGCCCCTCCTTCCTCCGAAGCTTTCCCCTCCACCAGACGAGCTCCGAAGCGAGCAGCCGCCTTGAGGGTTCCGGCAAGGGAGCTCTCCACATCGGCGCTGGTCACCGTCACCCACACCAGCCGCTGGTAACGGGGAGGGTCGGTGGGGAAGAGAAGGGGCGCTTCTCCGGCTCCCTGAAGGGCGGCGGCCGGCGAGGCGGCCGCCCGCGATGCGACGGTCGCTTCCTTGTCGGGAGGCTGGTCCCCCTCCGCCCGGGCTTCGGAGGAAGCCCCTTCATCCACGGACAGGGGCTTTACGTCCTCCGCCGCAACTTCCGCCTCGGCATGGAGCTCCTTTGCCGGCTCAGGATGCCATGACGACCAGGCCAAGATCCCTCCCCCGGCCCCCGCCAGGAGGAGGAAAAAGGCGGCCACCGCCGCCAAGGCGACCTGCCAGCCCCGTCCCACCGCCCTTGCCGGGGCGGACCGGGCCGCCACCAGGGGGGCATAGCGAAAGAGGCGATCCCGCAAGGTGGCCTGAAAGTGGGGCGGAAGGGGCGGGAGGGGCAGCTGCCGCAGGGCTTCCTGCATCTGGCGCAGATCCTCCAGCTGCCGGGTGCAGTCAGGCTCCGACGCCAGGGCCAGCTCCACCCGGACCCGTTCTTCGGAGCTCACCTCGCCGTCGAGATAGGCGCTCAACAGTTCCGGCGGGAGGGAGCAGGTCATCTCATTCCACCTGCCTTTCCCCTTCCTGGACGGAAGATGACGGCAAAAGTTCCGCCATGAGGGCCCGCCGAAGGGCCATGCGGGCCCGATGGAGGCGCGATTTCACCGTCCCCTCCGGGATCTGCAGCACCTGGGCGATGTCGGCGTAGCTCAACCCCTCCACGTCCCGCAGCACCAGAGGCACCCGGAACTCATCGGGGAGGGAGAGGAGGGCCCGTTCCAGCTCCGCCCGGTGCTCCTTGCGCAGCACCACCGCCTCCGGGCCGGGCTGGGGATCGGGCCAGTCGACCTCTTCCAGGTCATCCCCTTGGGGGCGGATGTCCACCACCCTGGGCCGCCTTTGGCGGCGGCGGTACTCATCCAGGCAGACGTTGGTGGTGATGCGATGGAGCCATGTGCCGAAGGACGAATCGCCGCGGAAGGTGGGAAGGGAGAGGAAGGCCTTCAATAAGGCCTCCTGCGCCATATCGGCGGCATCTTCCGGATCCCCCGTCAGGCGGAGAGCCAGGTGGTAGACCTTCAGCTGGTGGCGGGCGATGAGTTCCTCAAAGGCCGCCACCTGCCCTTCTTGGGCCAGGCGCAGGAGCTCCTTTTCCGATACCATGAACCCTCACAATCCCTGGGATGGGCATAAAAATGGTGCCGGAGGTGGGATTCGAACCCACACGGCCTTGCGGCCACACGATTTTGAGTCGTGCGTGAATGCCAGTTCCACCACTCCGGCACTGCCACCCATACTTTAGCACAGGCTTTGCCCTTTAGCCATTGTCAGCCTGTGCCAAGTTGGGCATATTTTCGACCTCGATGCTGAGATCCAGCAGATCACCGCCCCGGAGGACCGTCAACGTGGCCCGCTCGCCGGGGCGCCGCCGGGAAAGGAGCCTGCGGATGGCCCCCAGCTGGTGGACCGGCTGACCGTCGACGTAGACCACCAGATCCAGGGGCTGGACACCGGCCCGCGCCCCCGGCCCGTCTTCCGCCACATAGGTGACGGCCACGCCCCGCTTCACCGGCAGGGCAAAGAGCTGGGCCACGGCGGGATCCACCTCTTGCGCCTCCCCGCCAAACCCCAGCCAGGCATGGGTGGCCTCCCCGTACTCGATGATCTGATTGGCCACCCGCCACGCCGTCTCCGCCTGGACCGCCAAGCTGAGGCCGTGCATCCAGCTGAGGATGCTCACTCCCGCCACCTGGCCGTCCAAAGTCACCAGGGGGCCGCCGATGTTCCCGGGATGGACCAGGGCATCGGTGACGATGAGGCCATCCACGGGGAGGCGCTCCGGCCGGTAGATGCTGCGGTCAGCCGCCACCACCACCCCCATGTTGGCCGTCACCCCCTGCCCGAAGGAATCCCCCAGGGCCAAGACGATGCGGCCCGCAAAGAGCTCCTCTTCGTTCAAAAGGGGCGGCAAGACTTCCTCGGCCCGGCCTTCCAGGCGCAAGAGGGCAAGGCCGTAAAGGGGATCGGTCGCCACCGGGTACGCCGGGAACTTCCGCCCCTCAGGGGTGCGGACGGTGAGCTCCCATCCTTTCTCCCCCAGCTGAGCGCTGGTGAGGACATGGCGCCGATCGATAAAGGTCCCGCTTCCCAGGGTCACGGAACCGTCCTTGTGGCGCTGGCCAACGATGTGGGCCACCGCCTTCCTCCCCATCTCCACCGCCTGGCGGTTGGCCTCCGACCACCGATCCATGCCGCCACCTCCTTTTCGTTCGTCGGCTATTTCCACTATATCACGACCTTTCCCATTCCCTAGGGCGTGCTACCATGGGCGTAGGATGAAACGCCTTTTCCTCGTTCTTGCCCTTTTCCTCGCCTTTTTCTTGACGGCTTGCCGGCTCTCGCCGGCCACCCCCCTGGCCGAGACGCCGCCGCCCCTTCCCCTTCCCCAGGAAGGGGAGCCGGCCCCGCCCCGGGAACCGGAAAAGGTCACCCAATGGCCGCCGGTGGCCGTCCTCATGTACCACCAGCTGGGCGACCCACCGCCGGGCCACCCGTGGCCGGAGCTCTACGTCTCAAAAGACGCCTTTGCCGCCCAGCTGGACTGGCTGGATCGGGAAGGCTTTCACCCCGTGACCCTGAAGGAAGTTCTCACCGCCTGGCGGGAAGGCCGCCCTCTTCCCGATAAGTCCGTGGTCATCACCTTCGATGACGGCTATGCCAGCACCGTCCAGGTGGGCCTCCCCCTGCTGCAGGCCCATGGCTTTCCCGCCGTCCTCTTCCTCCAGGGAAACCTCCTCAACCGGGCCGGCGCCGTCAGCGACGCCATGGTCCGCACCTGGCTGGAAGCCGGCATGGAGCTGGGGTCCCACACCATGCGCCACCTGGACCTCACCCGCGCCTCAGAAAAGGATCTGGAGGCGGAGGTGGTGGGCTCCCGCTCCTTCCTGGAAACCACCTTTGACATACCGGTCCTCACCTTCGCCTATCCCGCCGGCCGGGCCGACGACCGGGCCCGGTCCATGGTGGAACAGGCGGGCTACGAAGCCGCCTTCACCACCCGGTCTGCCTGCGCCCGGGCGGAAGATGATCCCTTTCTCCTCCCCCGCCTGCGGGTGAACGGGAGCGACAGCCTGGAGGCCTTCGCCCGCAAAGTCAGCTGCCACCCCTAGTTTCGCTTCAAGCCGACGTGGCCCTTTTCGGGATCGGCCGGGCCGATGCGGACCTCTCCCTCCCCCGCCATGGGCCATCGCCCCTTTCAGTCCCGAAGGGGCAATAAGCCGCCCGTCACCGCCACCACCGACCCCGTGATGTACCCCGAGGCCCTCTCCGCAAGAAAAGCCACCACCCTCGCCACATCTTCCCCCGTGCCGGGCCTCCCCATGGGCTCCGGCACCGCTACCCCTTCCGCCTCGGCGATGGTCTTTTCTTTCCACGGCTGGCGGATGTCCCCCGGGGCCACCATGTTGGCGGTGATGCCGTACGGGGCTTCCTCCAGGGCGAGGGTCCTCACCAGGCTCAAAAGCCCCGCCTTGGCGGCAGCATACGGGCCTCTTCCCGGCCATCCCGGAGCCCCTTCCACCTCTGCAAAGCCGAAAAAGATGAGGCGCCCGAAGCGGCGACTGCGCATGCCAGGAAGAAGAACCCTGCAGAGGTAAAACGCGGAACTTAGGTTTCCCTCCAGCATGGCCCGCCAGAGGTCGAGGGACGCCTCCGCCACGGGGATCTTTTGCCGCTCGAAGGGCCCCGCCCCGTGCACCAGCACGTGGATGGGCCCCAGCTCCTTTTCCGCCTGGCGCACCAGCCCTTCCGCTTCCCCGGGGCGGCCCACATCCCCGGCGATGGCCGCCGCCTCTCCTCCCAGGGACCTGATGGCGGCCACCAGCTCCAGGGCCTCCCTGCGGCTTTCCCGGTAATTCACCGTCACCCGATAGCCCCTTTGGGCCATGTAAAGGGCTACCTGCCGCCCCAGGCCCCGGGCACCCCCCGTGATCAGCACATGGCCCTGGCTCACGTCCTCTCCCACCCCCGCAAAAGGGCCTGGACCTTCTCGCGGTTTTCGTGAAGGAAATCGAGGTAGGCTTCCTTGGCCGTCAAAAACCCCACCGCCTTGATCATCTCCCCCAGAAGGAGCCGCTCCCGCCATCGCGGGTGGAGGGGAATCACCGACCGGTACCCCTCCAGAAAGGCCCGCCGCAGCGGCCCCAGCTGGCGGTAATCCTCCGCCGTCCCATCGGGGGGAAGGCTCCATAAGGGCATCACCCAGTCCATCTCGGCAAAGCGGGCCCGGGCGTGCTCAAAGTCCAGGAAGGCCACCACCCGCGCCTCTCCCCCTTCTCCGGCGTAAAGGATATTTTCCCCGTGGAGATCCTGGTGGCAGAAGACGGGCTCTTCCGCCTCCCCCAGGTAAGCCAGATGGGCCTCCACGAACTGCCGGGCAAAGAAGGCTTGTCCCTCGCTGAGCCAGCCTTCGGAAAGGGCCTGGGCAGCCCGTTTGGCGAACTCGGCTTCTTCAAAGCGGCGCGCCGAACCCTGGCTTTCGCCTTCCCAAAAGGGACCGAAGCCCTCTCGCGGAAGGGGCACCCTGTGGAGATGGCCCAGGGCCTCTCCCCAGCTGCGGGCGAGGCTCAGGTGCCCTTCCGGGGGCACATGGCGCAAGCCTCGCCCCGGAACCTTCCCTTCCAAGAAGGAGAGGAGGAGATAGGGGAGCCCGGCATCGGGGAGCTCCCCTTTGCCCATCACCTGAGGGACGGCCACCGGTCCGGGGGGGTGGTCTGCCAGCCAGCGGAGGGTCTCCTCTTCCCCGTCCCGGTGGATGTCAGCCCCGCGCCCGTACACCCGCAGGGAAAACCGCCGGCCGTCTCCCGTCTCCAGAAAGACGTTGAGGTTTCGCCGCCCGTAGGGAAGAAAGCGGTAGCGGCGGAGGTCATGGCCAAGGCCATGGGCCTCCAGGACCATCATGAGGTCTTTCACCGAAATCTCCGCCCGCCCAGGAATCTCCACGTGGGCCAAGGGCTCATGCCTCCTTTAGGGCGGCGCCTCCTGCCAGTCCTTGCCCTCGGCGCGGGCCGCCCTCCCCTTTCCCGCCTTCATCCAGCCCTGGAGAACCTCCCCCTCAGGCTGCCGCCCCAAGCTCCTCAGGAGAACCTCCAGTCCGGCCGCCGCCATGAGGACCGCCACCGCCAAGGGCAAGGGTTTGAGGCGCAGGTCGGTGGTCCACTCGATCCAGGCGGCCCCCACTAGGGGAAGGAGGAGGAGGGTTCCGCCCAAACCTGCCCACAGACGGGCCCAGGGGCGGGTCCGCCGGGGAAGGGAAAGGGCCGTTTCCTCGCCGCAGGCCGGGCAGACCTCCGTGCCCGGGAGGAGGCTCACCCCGCAACGGGGACATATCACCGTCGGATCCCCTCCCCCTGATCCCTATGCGCCTTCAGCGCCGAATTTCCCAAAGGAGGTGAGAGAGCTCCGGCAAGAGGAGCCGATCCAAGGCCAGGGCCACCGCCTTGGGGGAGCCGGGGAGGGCCACCAAAAGCTTTTTCGCCGCCACCCCCGCCAGCGCCCCCGAGAGCATAGCCGCCGGCCCGATCTCCTGGAAGCTCAGCCAGCGAAAGAGCTCCCCGAAACCGGGAAGCTCCTTGTCCAGAAAGGGCCGGAGCGCCGCCACCGTCCGGTCGCGGGAGGACAGGCCCGTGCCCCCGCTGGTGACGATGACGTCCACCTCCGGATCATCCAGCCAGGTGGCCACCACCCGGCGGATGGCCTCCACCTCGTCGGGCACCTGGGCCAGGTGGCGGACCGCATGGCCTGCCGCTTCCACCTTTTCCACGAAGACCCGGGCCGAGCGGTCGTCTTGTCCCCGCCGGCTGTCGGAGACGGTGCAAAAGGCCGTCGCCAGCGAAGGCCAAGCTTCTTTGGCCTTTTCCCGGTGCTCCCCCGGAACCTGGCCCTCCCCCGTCATCCCTGGAAAGCCTCCAGGCGTCGCTTCACTTCCCGGAGGAAGCGGGCCGCCTCGGCCCCGTCGGCCACCCGGTGGTCAAAGGAGAGGCAGAGGGCCATCATGGTGCGGATGGCGATGCCGTCCCCCACCACCACCGGTTTCCGCTGGGCCCTTTCGGTGGTGAGGATCCCCGCCTGCCCCGGCGGGATGATGGGCATGGAGAGAAGGGTCCCCAGGGCCCCGGTGTTGTCCACGGTAAAGGTGGCCCCCTCCACGTCCTCCAGGCGGAGCTGCCCCTGCCGGGCTCGTTGGGCCAAGTCATAGACCCGCCGCGCCAGCCCGGCGAGGTTCAGCTGGTCGGCATCGTGGATGACGGGGACCATGAGACCCTGGTCCGTGGCCACGGCGATGCCGATGTTCACCTTCCCCCGCAGGAGGATGTGGTCGCCGCCCCAAGAAGCGTTCAGCTGGGGCACCGCCTGAAGCGCCTCCACCGCCGCCTGGATGGCGAAGGGGAGGAAGGTGAGGGGCACCCCGTAGCGGCTCCGGAAAGCCTCCCCCTCCCGCTGGATGTAGGCTTCGATGGCCGTCACGTCGGCTTCCACCATGGTCCAGGCATGGGGGATGGTGCGGGCGCTCTCGGCCATGTTCTGGGCGATGGCGCGGCGGATGGGCGTGAGGGGCACCCGGCGATCCCCCGGCAAGGAAACCGGCGGGCGCACCTCTTCTTCCCCCTTGGCCGCCGGCTCCACCGGCAGCCGGGCCGGCTCGGGGCGAGAAGAAGGGGCGGGAGCCGGTGCCGGCGCAGCCGCCTCTCTTTCCTTCGCGAGGTAGGCCTCCACATCGGCCACCGTCACCCGGCCGCCGGCACCTGTCCCCTTCACCTTGGACAGATCGATGCCGTGTTCCTTGGCCAGGCGCCGCACCGCCGGGCTATACCGGCGCTCCTCGTCCCGGGCAGAGGCTTCCGCCGGCGCCGCCGCAGCCGGGGTTTCCGCCTTTTCGCCCTCCGGCGCTTTCGCCCCTTCCTGGGCCGCCCCTTCCACCTCCAGGATGCATAGGGGCGCCCCCACCGGCACCGTCTCCCCTTCCGGCACCAGGATCTCTTTCACCCGGCCCGTCTCGGGCGATGGCACCTCCGCCGTCACCTTGGCGGTGACCACCTCCAGAAGGGGTTCATACTTCTGGACCTGATCCCCCGGCTTCTTCAGCCAGGTGACCACCGTCCCTTCCGTCACCGTTTCCCCCAGCTGGGGCATCTTCACCGTGTAATCCATGGGATCGCCCCCCTGTCAAAATTCCACCAGCTCCCTGGCCGCCGCCACGATCTTGGCCACATCCGGGGTGAACTCCTTTTCCAGGACGCTGGCATAGCCGATCCCCGGGACGTCGGGACCCGCCAGGCGCCGCACGGGCGCATCCAGGTGCAGGAAGGCCTCATCGGCGATGATGGCGGCGATTTCCGCCCCCGCGCCGTAGGTGAGGTTATCTTCGTGGACGATGAGGGCCCGGCCCGTAGCCTTGGCCGCCTCGACGATGGTCTTCTTGTCGAGGGGCTTCAAGGTGCGGACGTCCACCACCGTGGCCTCGATCCCCTGCCGGCTGAGCTCCTCTGCCGCCCGGAGGCATTCGTGGAGCATGTAGCCGTACGCGTAGAGGGTGATGTGGCGCCCCTCCCGGCGCACCTCCGCCGGGCCGATGGGCACCACGTAATCCCCGTCGGGGATGTCCTGCTTGATGGAGCGGTAGCACTTCTTGTGCTCGAGGAAGATCACCGGGTCGTCATCCCGGATGGCCGCCTTCAAAAGGCCCTTCACGTCGTAGGGAAAGGCAGGCGCCACCACCTTCAGGCCGGGGATGTGGGCGTAAAAGGCTTCCACGCTCTGGCTGTGATAGAGGGCCCCATGAACCCCCGGTCCCCCGCCGTAGGGCATCCGGACCACCATGGGCACCTTCCATCCCCCGTTGGAGCGGTAATGGATCCGGGCCGCCTCGCTCTGGATCTGGTTGAAGGCGGGGAAGGAAAAGTCGGCAAACTGCATCTCGGCGATGGGCCGCAGGCCGTGGAGGGCCATGCCGATGGCCACCCCCGCGATGCTGGCCTCCGCCAGGGGCGTGTCGATGACCCGCCGCTCCCCGAACCGGTCGATGAGGCCGACGCTGGCCCGGAAGACACCTCCCCGCTTGCCCACGTCTTCGCCCAGGAGCACCACCCGTTCATCCCGGGCCATCTCTTCTTCCATCGCCTCTCTTACGGCATCCACATAGAACTTTTCCGCCATGGACCGTCCCCCCTTAGAGCTCGATGGGCGTGGCGTACACGTGGGTGTAGAGGTCCTCGGGCTTGGGATCGGGCGCCTTTTGGGCTTCATCCGTCGCCCGGTCCACCTCTTGGCGCACCTCCCGGTCGATGGCCGCCAGCTCCTCGTCGCTGATGACCCCTTGTTCTTTCAAGAAAGCGGCAAAATGGCCCAAGGGGTCCCGCTCCTTCAAGGCCTCCATCTCTTCCTGCGTCATGTAGGTCCGGGGATCGTCGTCGGTGGAATGGCCCGTGAGGCGGGGCACCATCACTTCCAGGAGGGTGGCCCCCTCCCCCCGGCGGGCCCGCTCCACCGCTTCCTTTGCGACCCGATAGACCTCCAACACCTGGAGGCCGTCCACCGTCACCCCCGTAAGGCCGTACCCCGCCGCCCGCAGGGACACCCGGTCCACCGCCATCTGCTTTTGGAGGGGCACCGAGATGGCCCACTGGTTGTTCTGCACCACGAAGATCACGGGGAGCTTGTAGATGCCCGCCCAGTTGAGGGCTTCGTGAAACTCCCCCTGGCTGGCGCTGCCCTCCCCGATGGAGGTGTAGAACACCCGGTCTTCCCCCAGCTGCTGGGCGGCGTAGGCCATGCCCACGGCGTGGAGGGTCTGGGTGGCCACCGTGGAGGACTGGGTGACGATCCCTTTTTGCGGATGGCTGTAGTGGGACGGCATCTGGCGGCCACCGCTGCTGGGACCGTCGGCCTTGGCGAAGAAATCCAGCATCACCTCGAGGGGGGTCATGCCCATCCGCAGCACCACCCCCAGGTCCCGGTAATAGGGGAGAACGATGTCATGCCCCGGCTTAAGGGCCCAGCTGATCCCGATCTGGGCCCCTTCATGGCCTTGGCATCCGATGGCGAAGGGCGCCTGCCCCATGCGATTCAGCACCCACTGGCGCTCGTCCAAGCGCCGGGCGAGAAGCATGAGGCGGTACATCTCCTTAAGATCCTCTTCCGTCAACCCCAACTGGCGGTAATCCGCCATGGGCCCACCTCCTTCACTACCCTATCGATATGGACCGGTCCCCGCTAGCCGTAGACAAACGCGTCCCTCTCCAGGCGGGCCTCCTCCCGCGCCCAGGCTTCATAGGCCTCCCGATCCCGGCCGTAGAGAAAGCGGGCCAGGTACCGCATCCCCTGGCCGAGAAGGGGCCCCGGCCGGCCGTAGTACCGCTCCGGCAGAAGGAAGATCCGCCGCTCCCGCACCAGGGGAAGTTCCTCCCACCCCGGCCGAGAAGCTATATCCTTCACCTTCATCCGCCGCTCGCCGCTGCCGCACCAGCAGACAAAATAGGTGTCAGGCTGCCGCCGGACCACCTCCTCCGCCTCGACGGGGCTGCTCTCCTTCTCCAGATCGGAAAAGACCGGCTCCAGACCCAAAAGCTCCAGCATCTCGTGGATCCAGCTGGGGCGGCCCGCCACGATGATGGGCTTCGGCCACCACTCCCAGGCCGCCTTTTGGGGCAGGGGGATGCCCTTTTGCGCCCTCGCCTCCCGGGCCCGAAGGGCCTCTTCCCGCGCCTCCCGCAGGTCTTCATCCAGCCGCGCCACCACCTCTTCCCCCTTTTCCTCCAGGGAGAGGGCCTGGGCCACCTGCCGGATGCCCTTTCGCACCCCGTCCAGGGTGTGGCTTTCCACCACCACATAGGGAAGGCCCATCTCCTGAAGCTTGGCCACCCCTCTTTCCATCCCCGGAACGCTCAAGGACGCCAGGACCAGATCGGGCTTGAGGGCCGCCACCTTCTCCACGTCGACGGTGAGGTCGCCCCCCACGTTGGCGCAGTGCTGGAGATGGGGGCCAAGGTAGCGGTCCTCCAAGGACCAGCGGTCCACCCCCACCAGATCCTTTTCCCGCCCCAAGGAAAGGACGATGTCGGTGTTGCTGGGGGTCAGGGACACCAGCCTCACGTTCCCACCCCTAGACCCAGCTCCTTTTCCACCGACCGCATGGCCTCGATGCAGAAGGCGATATGCTCATCCAGGGGCACGCCGAATTCTTCCGCCCCCTGGTAGATGTCCTCCCGGGACACTCCCCGGGCAAAGGCCTTATCCTTCAGCTTCTTCTTGACGGACTTCACTTCCAGGTTCTCCAGGCTCTTATCGGGCCTCACCAGGGCGCAGGCGGTGATGAACCCTGAGAGCTCATCCACGGCAAAGAGGGCTTGGGCCATGGGGGTATCCCGGGGAACCCCCGAGTAGTTGGCATGGCCCAGGATGGCCTTCAGCATATCCTCGGGCCAGCCCCGCTCCCGCAAGAATTCCACCGCCCGGAAGGGGTGGTCCTCCATGGTGGGGTAGCGCTCGTAATCGAGGTCGTGGACCAGCCCCACAATCCCCCAGCGCTCTTCATCCTCCCCCAGGCGGCGGGCATAGGCCCGCATGCAGGCTTCCACCGCCAACATATGGCGGCGGAGGTTTTCGCCGGTGACCCATTCCTGCAAAAGCTGCCATGCTTCTTCTCGCGTCGGTTCGTGGCTCATGGGTTCTCTCCTTTCCGCGGTGCTCCTACCCAAGGGACATCGGCCACACCCCGGCGGCGGTTCACCGCCCGGGCCAGGGCAAAGAGCCAGTCGGAAAGCCGGTTGAGGTAGGCCAACACCACCAGAGGCACTGGCTCTTCCCCCGCTAGGCGCACCACCTCCCGCTCCGCCCGCCGGCAGACGGTCCTTGCCCCGTGGAGGAAGGCCGCTTCGGGGCTTCCCCCCGGCAAGATGAAGGTCTTAAGTTCCCCCGCCTCCTCCATGGCCTCATCGATCCAGGATTCCAGCTTCAGGATATCCTCTTCATCCAGGCCCCGGGCGGGAGGCTTTTCCCGATGGGGAGGCGTCGCCAGGAGGGCTCCCATCTGAAAGAGATCCCCTTGGACTTCCAAGAGGCGCCGGTGCCATTCATCTTCGGCCTTAAGGTAAGCGGCGCAGATCCCCAGCCAAGCGTTCAGCTCGTCCACCGCCCCGTAGGCTTCGACCCTGGGAGATGTCTTGGAAACCCTCTGCCCGCCAAAAAGAGAGGTCTCCCCTTTATCCCCTCCCCGGGTGTAGATCTTCATGGCCCATCCCTCCTCGGCGTCCAGTCATCGAGGATCGCCTTCACCTCTTCAAAGGCACCCTCATGGCCGAGCCGCAGCTGCCACGACGCGACCCCCGCCAGGCCCAAATCCCTCGCCAGTTCCACCCGCCGGCGGAGGGTCTCTTCCGTCTCCAGCCACATGCGGTACCTCCGCCCCTTTTCCTGCCACTCCACCCGCGGCACCCCGTGGACCTCATCCCACACAGGGGTAAGCTTCTTTTCCCGGACCGTTTCTTCCTGCTGGCGAAGGCCAAGGGCCGTGGATTTCCACCCGCCCTCTTCCTCCCGCCACAAGCGGGTGTAGAAGGGAAGGCCCAGAACCAGCTTTTCCGGCGGCACCTCCATAAGGGTGGCTTCCACGCCCTTTCTCACCCAGGGAAGGCCGGCCGTGGGACCGGGGGAAGGGGCGTTCCCCGGGGTCTGATCGTAGGCCATCACCATGATGAAATCGGCCGCTTCCGAAAGGGCCCGGCGGTCGTAGAAGAGGCTCCAGTTGGGGCTCCCCCCCGGAAAGGTCACATCCACCGAGAGGACCAGGCCGGCCCGCCGCATGAGGGGCGACAGCTCCCGGATGAACTGGGTGAAAAGGTCTTTATCCTCCAGATAGACGTTTTCGAAATCCACGTTGATGCCATCCAGCTGAAGGGCCTGGGCTTGGGCCACAAGCTGGCGGGCGGCCTCCCGGCGGGCATGGGTGCTGGAAAGAAAGGCGTGGGTAAGGTCGGGATCAAAGCGGTTGCTGAAAAGGGCCCACACCAAAAGGCCTCGTTGGTGGGCGGCCGCCACATAGGCGGGGTCCCCCAGGCTGGCGACGAGCCCGTCCTCTTCCAGGTGAAACCAGGTGGGGGAAAGGATCCCCACGCCGGGAAGGGGCGGGTAGCGGGAAGGATCGGCCCCCCTCACCGTCACCAAATCCCACGTCAGGTGGAAGGGCCCGGGGGGAAGGCTCCTCGGGCGGGGTTCGGGCCGGACGGTTTCACCCGGAAAGAGGCCCGTCAGGACCACATGATCCTTGGGAAGCCAGCCCACCCGGCCGTCCTCCAGCTGCACCAGGTACCATCCCTTCACTTCGCCCCACACCCGCACCTCCCTCCCCGGGTCCACGGCCGCCAGGCGCCGGCTACGGGCATGGGGATCTTCCTTCAGCCAAAGGGTCCCTTCCCACCAGGCCGGGGTCCGGATCTCCCCCATGAGGCGGGGGGTGGTCGCCCGGTCCACCGTCACCAGGCCCGTCTCGGCATGGATGGTCACGTTGAGGGGGTAGAGGAAAGAAAGGGCCTTCAAGGGCACCCACACCGATCCCCCCATCTCCCGCCAGGGGGCTGCCAGGCGGAAGGGCTCCTCGTTGATCCAGGCCTCCAGATCCCCCTCCGAGAGGATCACCCACCGGTCTTTCGTGGTGAGGACCAGGAGATCTTCCCCCCCGTCGAAGTAGGCATGGGGGTCGATGTAGGTGTGGAAATCCTCGAAGCGAAGGTAGGCTTCCTCCCCTTCCAACCGGAGCTGCACGGGGAGGATCTCCCCTTCGAAGACGAGCTGGGGTTCCCCGAGGGAAAGGGCCGGGGCCGCCCCCCAGCCCCGCTCATAGGCCAAGGCAAAGGCGCCGGCCCATAGGATGGCCAGGAAAGCGGCCCACCCCAGCGAAGGGGGTGTGCGCCGGGCGTGGCGCGCCATAGCCTACGCGCGAAGCTCCGAGGGTGCAGCCCCGGTGAGGGCCGCCACCTGGAGGGCCAGCTTCCTGAAGGTCTTCGCCGCCTCGCTCTCGGGGTCCGTCGCCACGATGGGCCGGCCGCTGTCGCTCCCTTCCCGCACTTTCACCTCGAGGGGGATCTGGGCGAGGAGCTCCGTTCCCAAGATCTGGGCCATCATCTTGCCGCCGCCCTTTCCGAAAATGTGGGTCACCTCGCCGCAGTGGGGGCAGCGGAAGTAGGCCATGTTCTCCACCACCCCGAGGATGCGGAGCTCCGTCTTCTCCGCGAAGATACCGGCCCGCTGGGCCACGTTGGTGGAGGTGGCTTCCGGCGTGGTGACCAGCAGCATCTGGGCCCGGCGGAGCTTGGTGGCCACCGTCAAGGCCACATCCCCCGTCCCCGGGGGAAGATCCACCAGGAGGTAATCCAGATCGCCCCAGAGGACATCCCGCAAAAACTGCTCCACCGCCCCGCTGATCATGGGGCCCCGCCACACCACCGCCTGCCGGGGACCCGTGAGAAAGCCCATGGACATCACCTGCAACCCGTAGGCTTCCATGGGGACGATGGCCTTCTCAAAGACCCGGGGCGGCCCTTGGAGGTCCAGGAGGGTGGGGATGGAAAAGCCGTGGATGTCGGCATCCAGGAGTCCCACCCGATAGCCCTCCTGGGCGAGGGCCACCGCCAGGTTCACCGTGACGGTGGACTTCCCCACCCCCCCCTTGCCGCTGGCCACGGCGATGACCCGGGTGGGGCTGTCGGGGTCCAAGATGGCCGAGCGGGGCTGGGGCTGGGGCCCCCGGATCTTCTCCACCAGGGCCTGGCGCTGCTCCTCGGTCATGATGCCCAGCTTGACCCGCACCTCCCCCGCCCCGGCTCTTTCCCGCAGGGCTTTTTCCACGTCTCTTTCAATACGATGGGAAAGGGGACAACCTTCCACCGTCAGAAGGATCTCCACGAGGACCGTCGAACCTTCTATGTGAATATCCTGGACCATATCCAGATCCGTAATGGGGCGGCCCAGTTCCGGATCGTAGACCGAGGACAGGGCTTCCCACACCGATTCGCGCGTGAGCACGGGGAACACCTCCAGTCACCACCTCATTCTACCGTAGGATGGGTGGAGGGAAACCTCCAGCCCCAGGGACCGCCAGAGATGGCAGAGGACGATACTCGCCAAGGCTTTTGGAAATCCGTATAGTGGTCAGTAACAGAAAGGCGGTGGGGCCATGCACAGCCATACCTGGATCCTGGAACACCTGTCGGACGACGACCTCCGCTTCCTTGTCCGTGCTCTGGTCACCCGCCGCGACGACCACGAACATGTCGTGGAGGTCCTGCGGGATAAGCCGGACCTGGTGGACATCATGCTGGAGGACCCCGCCCTCTTCGAGCGGCTCTGGGGGGATGCGGAAGCCCTCAACACCGTGTCGCCCTATCTCTTCTTCTCGGCGGCCCTGCGCCAGGTGCGGCGGGAAATGCGGGGATCGTCCCCGACCTTCGAGTTCGATGAGGACGATAGCCGCTACCCGGTTTTCGACGGGGCGGAGGTGCGGGCCTTCCTCTCGGATCCTGCCCGGCGCCACTACCTGGTGGAGCTCCTGGTCTCCTTCACCCGGGGCTACAGCCAAGGCCAGGGGGGCTCCCCCGAAAAGCGCACCATGAAGTGGCGCTTCGGCCACCTGGACCTGGCGGCCTTGGAACGCCTCCAGACCATCGTGGAGCCGGCCGATCGCTTTGCCGTGGACCGGCGCATCGGGGACCTCAGCCTCTTCATGGCCGGCGCGTGCGTCAGCAGCGAAGCCAAACCCCTCATCCAAGAGCTGGCCCGGCAGGTGGGGATCCCCCTGGAGGGAAGCTCCCTTCGCGAGTCGGTGGAAGCCTTGGAGGAACACGGGCGCCGGGCTTACCTTCGGGTTTCCCAGCACCCCATCG
The DNA here is from genome assembly GCA_018729555.1 of Clostridiales bacterium. GTDB lineage: Bacteria > Bacillota > Sulfobacillia > RBS10-35 > RBS10-35 > RBS10-35. Next base: position 85,986 of record JAHHQG010000030.1, read on the forward strand.
CCATCCGCACCGGCCAATCGGCCCTCTTCCAGGTCCTGGCCAATGAAATCCACCTGGCCCGCAAGGCCCTCAACCACCTGCACCTCCACTACATGCCGCCCCTCCCGGGGCTGGCGGCCCCCCTCATGGGGACGGGCTGATCCCTCTAGACGGTGTGGACTTTCATGAGGTTGGTGGTCCCCGGAGATCCCGGGGGCCATCCGGCCGTGATGATCACCTGCTCGCCCCGGGAGAGGAGGCCCTTTTCCACGGCCGCCTCCATGCTCCTCACCAGGAGTTCGTCGGTGCTGCCGGCCGGGGGCATGAGGAAGGGAGTCACCCCCCAGACCAGCTTGAGCTTTCGCACCGTCTCCAGATGGGGTGTGGGCGCCAGGATGGGGATGGGAGGCCGCCAGGCCGCCACCATCCGGGCGGTGTAGCCCGACTCCGTCGGTGTCACGATGGCCCGGGCCCGAAGCTGAAGGGCCGCCTCCACCGATGCCCGGCAGACCGCCGCCGTCACGTCCCCTGCCCCCGACCCTCCCTTCCCCTGCAAGGCTACCGCCTGGCTGGCCCGGTCGGCGATCCGCTTCATGGTCATCACCGCCTCCACCGGGTGCTTCCCCACGGCGGTTTCCTCCGACAGCATGACGGCATCGGCCCCGTCCAGGATGGCGTTGGCCACATCGGCCGCCTCCGCCCGCGTGGGCCGGTTCTGGGTCGTCATCGATTCCAGCATCTCCGTGGCGATGATGACGGGCTTTCCGTGGAAAAGGCCTTCTTTCACCAGTTCCTTTTGCAGGAGGGGAAGCTCCTCCGGAGGGATCTCCACCCCGAGATCCCCCCGGGCCACCATGACCCCATCGGCGGCCCGCCAGATCTCTTCCCGGTGATCCACCGCCACCTGGCTTTCCAGCTTGGCGATGAGCCAGGGGTGAAAGCCTCGGGCGGAAAGGGCCCGCCGCACCTCTTCCACGTCCTTCCCCCGCTGCACGAAGGAAAGGGCCACAAAGGCCGCCCCCGCCGAAAGGCCCGTTTCAAGTCCCTCCCAGTCCCGCTGGGTGAGGAGGGGGAGGGGCAGGGGAACGCCGGGGAGGACCATCTTCTTTCCCGAGGTGAGGATCCCCCCTTCCTCCACGGTGAAGACGACCCTCCCCTCCTCCACCGCCTCCACCCGGCCCTTGATGCGCCCATCGTGGAGGAGGACGGCCTGTCCCGGTTCCACCCACTCCCCAAGGGGGATCCCCGGCAAAAGGAGGACCCCCGGCCCGGGCCTTCCTTCGGGCACCACGGCCCACCTCTCCCCCGGCTTTAGCTCCGGCTCTCCCTCCACCTCCACCCGCAGCTCCGGACCGGCGGTGTCCAAAAGAAGGGGAGGGCGCAAAAGGGGGTCCGGGAGAAGGGCTTCCACCCGATCCGCCCAAAAGGCCACCTCGTCGGGACCCGTGTGGGAGAGGTTGATGCGCAGCACATCGGCCCCCGCCTGAAGGACCCCCAAGAGCTTTTGGGGGTCCTTCAGGGAAGGACCGAGGGTCGCGATGATCTTGGCTCCCACCCTTCCCCTCCTCACCGCGACAAGGTGGCAGCCAGCTCTAAGTATTTCCGGGGATAAGGGGGCGGAAGCTCCAGGGCCTCTTCCAGGTCCAGGAGATGGACCTCATCCCCCTTCACGCCCACCAAGACGTTTTTCTCCCCTTGGGCCAGGGCTTCCACCGCCCGGCTCCCCAGGCGGGCCGCCAGGATGCGGTCCTGGGCCGTGGGGGAGCCCCCCCGCTGGATATGGCCCAGGACCGTCACATGGGCGGAAAGGCCCATGGCCCCCAAGGCCTCGGCCACCTCGCCTCCTTTGCCGGCCCCCTCCGCCACCACCACCAGGCTGTAAAGCTTTCCCCGCCTTCGGCTTTCGATGAGCCGCCGCGCCACTTCCTCGAGGGAAATGGGCGCTTCCGGGATGAGGATGGGGTCTCCGCCGGCGGCGAGGCCGGCATAGAGGGCCAGGGCCCCCGAGTGGCGGCCCATGACTTCCACCACGAAGATGCGCTCGTGGCTGGTGGCCGTATCCCGCAGGCGATCCATGGCCTCCACCGCCGTGTTGACGGCGGTGTCAAATCCCACCGTCCGGTCGGTACCCCCCATGTCGTTGTCGATGGTGGCGGGCACCACCGCCACCGGGATCCCCAGGCGGGAAAGGGCCAGCGCCCCCCGGGCGGTGCCGTTGCCCCCCACCGCCACCAGGGCCTCCACCCCCCACGCCTTAAGGCGCCGGGCGGCTTCTTCCTGGTGGCGCCGTTCCATAAAGGCCGGGGAGCGGCCCGCCAGGAGTAGGGTGCCTCCCCGGTGGACCATCCCCGCCACATCTTCGGTGGTCAGAAGGCGGGCATCGCCGTCCAGAAGGCCCTGGAACCCCCGGCGGACCCCCATCACCTCGATGCCTAAAGCTTCGGCCTGGCGCACCACCGCCCGCAGAACGGCGTTCATGCCGGGGGCGTCCCCCCCGGAGGTGAGGACCGCCAGGCGCTTCATAGGCCGTCGGAGGGGGGCCGTAGCCGCCGCTTCTTGGGGGAGGCCAGGAAGGCCGTCAGCACTTCATGGGCTTCGGCCGCTTCCGATTCGGGCACCAGCACATCGTAGGGGGCGCTGGGGCCCATGTGGGGGACTCCCCCCGGCCGCAGCATGACGAGGAAGCCTTCTTCTTCCAAAAGCTCCTTCACCATCTGGGCCCACGTTTCGTTGGGCGCGATGTAAAGAACCTTCCAGGAAGGCGCAGAACCCACCATCGCCATGGCCTCCTTCCAGCTGCCCTGCGGCCTACCTTCGACCCGCCTCGACAGCCTTCCTCCTCAGCTGAAAAGATTTTGCAGCTTCAGCGCCAGGCCCATGTCGCCCTGGACCTTGAGCTTTCCCTGCATGAAGGCCGCCATGGGATTGAGTTTGCCTTCCAAAAGGGCCCCCATATCCTCCACCGCCATGGAGACCGTCACCTTCGGGGAAGGGTGGGTCCCCTCCAGGATCTCCACCTCTCCATCCTTCGCCTCGGCGTAGAAGCTTCCGCCACCTTCGCCCGTCAGGTGGAACTGGAAGGATCCCGAGAGACCCGCCACCTGCTCCTTTTTCCCTTCCAGCGACGTCCTCAGCTTCTCGATGGCTTCGCTGACCGTCATGATCGACCGCCTTTCCCATGGAAAGTCATTCCCATTATCCTACAAAGGAGGTGACGTCGATGCAGGAACGGGTCGGGTTTATCGGCCTTGGCATCATGGGAAGGGCCATGGCCTTGAACATCTTAAAGAAAGGATTTCCCCTGACCGTCTGGAACCGCACCCCCGAAAAGATGGAGGCCATCGCCCGCGAAGGGGCGGAAAAAGGGGCGAACCCCGCAGATGTGGCCCGAAAGGTCACGGTGGTCTGCACCTGCGTCGGCGGCCCCGACGATCTCCTGGAGGTGGTGGCCGGCCCGAAGGGCCTTTTGGAAGGCGCCCAGCAGCGACAAGGGGAACATGGCCCCCTTTTGCACGTCGATTTCTCCACCGTCTCCCCCGAGGCCTCCCAGAAGGTAGCCCGCCTGTGGGAGGAGGCCGGCGGCCGCTTCCTGGAAGCCCCCGTCACCGGCGGGGAAAAGGGCGCCAAGGAAGGAACCCTCACCATCATGGCGGGGGGCCATGAGGAGGATTTCCAGAGGGCCCTTCCCATCCTTGAGGCCGTGGGGGAACGGATCCACCTCATCGGTCCCCACGGTTCCGGCCAGCTTTTGAAGCTCATCGGCAACATGATCGGGGGCATCGCCCTCTGGGGTGCCCTGGAAGGCCTTCTCCTGGCGGAACGGGGCGGCCTTCCCATGGACCAGGTGAAGGAAGTCCTCACCCACTCCAGCGCCGACTCCGCCTCCTTGCGCCTCCTCCTCCAGAGGCTGGAAAGCGGCCGGTATCACCCCGGCTTTCCCTTGAAACACCGCCTGAAGGATTTCCGCCTGGCCCTCCGGGAAGGGGAGCGGAAAGGGGTGCCCCTCCCCGCCGCCGCCCTGGTGACCCAGATGTATGGGTCGGCCTTCTCCATGGGGCTGGGCGAGGACGATCAAACGGCCGTCTACCCCTTTTTCAAGGAGCGGTTCTTGGGCTTTCACCCGGAAGAAAAGAAAGCGCGTTAGGCCCCTTCGAGAAGGGGACCCACCCGATGGAAAGGGAAGGGCCCCTCAGCTGAGGGGCCCTTCCCTCAGGAAGGCCGCTTGACGGTTTTTAGAGCTCTCCGTAGGTCCTCTCCCCCATGAGATAGGTGGCCAGGACCCGGATCTCCGAGAGTTCCTCGGGGTCCACCTCAAAGGGATCCCGATCCAGGATCACCAGGTCGGCGCTTTCGCCGGGAAGGAGCCTTCCCCGTTCCCCTTCGGCCCCCAGGGCATAGGCGCCTCCATACGTATAAAGGTGAAGGGCCTCTTCCAGCGAAAGCTTCTCCTCGGGTTGCCAGCCCCCTTTTGGCTCTCCTTTCTCATCCTGCCGGAGGACGGCCGCCTGAACCCCCTCCAAGGGGTTTAGGGGCTCGATGGGGCAGTCGGAGCTAAAGGCGAGGGGAACGCCCGCCCGAAGAAGGCTCTTCCAGGCGTAGGAGCTTTTCCCCCGCTCCGGCCCCACCCGCTTCTCGATGATGGGAAGATCGCTCTTCACAAACCTCGGCTGCACATCCCCCACCATCCCCAGGGCTGCCATGCGGGAAAACTGGGACGGCTCCATGATCTGGCAGTGGATCAAGCGGGGGCGAAAGACGGCCCGGGGCCCCCTCCCCCAGAGGCCCTCCCCTTCCAAGGTCTTTCTCACCTCGGCCACGGTGCGGAGGACCTGCTCCGCCGCCGCATCGCCGATGGCGTGGATGCACACCCCGATGCCCGCCCGGAGGGCCCCTTCCACCGCCTCCTCCAGGGATTCATCGTCCCAGAGGAGAAGCCCCCGGTTCCCGGGATCGTCGCTGTAGGGTTCGAGGAGGGCCGCTGTCCGCCCTCCTAAGGAACCGTCGGTGAAGATCTTGGCTTCACCATAGAGGAAGAGGGGCGACGTCCCCACCGGCTGACCCGTCCGAACTCCCTTCCCTTTGGCTTCCTCCAAAAGCTCGATGGGAAAATCCCAGGAGACCCGGACGGGAAGGAGACCTTCTTCCGCCAGCTCCCCGTAGATGGCTTCCACATCCTCGAAGGACGGATGACCGTCGGTGGGGTAGACGTGGCGGCTGCCGTCGTTGGAGTGGAGGGTGGTGATGCCCACCCGGGCCGCCTCCAGGGCTCCCTTCCGGACGTACCCCTTCCACTGGCTCCGGGAAAGCGAAGGCATGGCCCCCGCTACCCAGGCGATGGCCCCTTCCCGGAGGATCCCCGTAGGGATACCCTCCTCATCGAGATCCACCAGGGAAGGCGGAAGCTCCCGCTGCCCGGGCCAGACGCCCGCCGCCTTCAGGGCCGCCGTGTTGGCCAGGGCCACATGGCCGCAGCGGCGGCGGAGGAGAAGGGGCCGCTCCCCCGTGGCCGGGTCCACGTCCTTTCGGTGGGGAAGGCGGCCTTCCGCAAAGCGGGCATCGTCCCAGCCGTGGCCGAAGATCCAGCCCTCCCCGGGAGCTTCTTTCACCTTCGCCACCAGCTCCGCGATGCTTCCCACCTGGGTGAGGTCCAACTCGTGGAGGAGCTTTCCCAGCATGAAAAGGTGCAGGTGGCTATCGATGAAGCCCGGCATGATGAAGCCTTCCCCGGCATCCACCACCCGGGTGGTGGGCCGCCGCAAGGCCAGGATCGCCTCCCGGCTCCCCACCGCCGCCACCTTTCCCCCTTGGATGGCGACCGCCTCTCCCCGGGGGAGCCCTTTTCCGGGCCAAACGGCCTTCCCGAGAAGGATCAGGTCCAACCGGTCATCTCCTTTCCCCCGTTCCATTGGACAGGCCCGTTCCCTTTCCCTCCCGGATTCTTTTACCTGTTTTTCTCATATAGGAGATCCGGCAGGATTTTCGCAGGACCGCTCCGAAGATTATTGAGGTTTATCAACATGAAGGAGGCGTGACCTTGAAGCGTTGGCCTTGGTCCATCCTGACGGTGCTGACGGCGGCCCTCTTTCTCTTCAGCGCCTGCGGCGGAACCTCGACGGGGACGGGAGAAGGCCCCACCACCGCCGACCAGGTGCTCCACGACTGGCTCACCACCGACCCCAAGACCTTCGATGTCCAGGGAGATACCACCATCGCCGTCTACGAGATGGGGCGGAACCTCTACAGCACCTTGGTCCGATACAAGAAGGGCACCTTGGAGCTGGAGCCGGAGCTTCTCGCCAAGATGCCCGAGATCTCGCCCGACGGCCTCACCTATTCCTTTGAGCTCAGGGACAACATCGTGGCCTCCGACGGTACCACCCGCCTCACTTCCAGCGATGTCCTCTACACCATCAAGCGCATGCTGGACCCCAACGGGGGCGGCGCCAGCCCCTGGCTCTTCGAGCCCATCAAAGGGGCGAAAGACTTCATGGAAGGAAAAACCCAGGATATCGAGGGGTTCATCATCCAGGACGACACCCACTTCCAGATCGTCTTGGAGGCCCCTTATGCGCCCTTCCTCCAGTACCTGGCGGTGCCGGCCGCATCCATCTACATCGAATCCCTGGTGAAGGCCGCCGGGGATGAGTGGCCCACCAAGCCTGTGGGCACGGGCCCCTTCTACCTGGACACCTACATCCCCGACCAGAAGATCGTCTTCAAGAAGAACCCCTACTACTTCGAAGAAGGGCTTCCCAAGCTGGATGCCATCGAAATCCGCATCATCCCCGATGAGGCCACGGGCCTTTTGGATTTCGAAAAGGGCACCTTCGACATCACCTCCATCCCCGACACCGACTTCGAGCGCATCACCACCTCGGGGAAGTACACCATCCTGAAAAACGACGCCCTCAACACCTACTTCTTCCTCTTCAACATGGATAACCCCCAGTTTGCCGATAAACGGGTGCGCCAGGCCATCGCCATGGCCATCGACAAAGAAAAGATGGTCAAGACCCTTTTGGGCGGCAGGGGGAGCGTGGCCCACGCCTTTGTGACCCCCGGCATCCCCGGGGCCTTCCCCCCTGGCGAGGGGCCGGCCCTCCCCTACGATCCCGAAAAAGCCAAAGCCTTGGTGGAAGAAGCGGGAGCCACGGGGAAGACCATCACCATCTGGCAAAGCGGGAAAGCCGGAGATTCCGCCAGCAACACCAACTTGGCCATCCAGGAGATGCTGCGGGCCATCGGGTTGGAGCTGAAGGTGGAGATCCGGGATCGCTCCGCCTACTTCGAGGCCCGGGCCAAGGGGGAGATCCCCGGCTACCAGGGGAACTGGTGGGCCGATTTCCCCGATCCCGATAACTACCTCTGGACTTTCTTCCACAGCTCCAGCTCCAAGCGCTATTCCAGCAACTACAAGAATCCCGAGGTGGACCGGCTCCTGGAGGCGGCCCTCAACTCCAGCGATCCCGCCGAGCGGGCCCGCCTCTACCAGCGGGTGGAGGACATCGTGGTGGGCGAAGACGTGGCGGTGGTGCCCCTCTACCACCTCCAGCAGTTCCGGGCCCTCCAGCCCAACGTGAAGGATGTGGTCATGTACCAGACGGGGCTGGTGGATTATCGCTGGACCTATAAGGAACCGGGCCGTTAAGGATGACCATGGGGGCGCATCGCGGGGGCGCGATGCGCCCTTTTGTGTGAGGTGAATTGGACCTGTGTTGCGCTATGCTGTGAGGCGGCTCCTCTGGGCCATCCCCGTCCTCATCGGAGTGACCCTGGTGACCTTCATCCTCCTCCACGTGGTCCCGGGGGATCCCGCCCTCAACATGCTGGGAGAGCACCCTGACCCGCAGACGGTGGAAAAGCTCCGCCGCCAGCTGGGGTTGGATCGGCCCCTTCCCCAGCAGTACCTGGATTTTCTCGCCAAAGCCGCGGTAGGAGACCTGGGCACCTCCTACTACCGCAAGGTCCCCGTCACCCAGCTCATCGCCCAGCGGTTCCCCGTGACGGCCACCGTCGCCCTTTCCGCCATGGCGGTGGGCGCAGCCTTGGGCCTTTCCGCCGGGATCTTGGCGGGGGTGCGCCACCGCACCCTCTGGGATACGGGGAGCATGGCGGTGGCCCTGGCCTTTATCTCGGCGCCCATCTTCTGGACGGCCCTTTTGGCCCAGCTCCTCTTGGGCTTTCGCTGGGGGATCCTCCCCATCTCGGGATGGGAAGGCCCCATCTACGTGGTGATGCCCGCCCTGGTCCTGGGGACCCGCTATGCCGCTTCCATCGCCCGCTACACCCGCTCCAGCCTCTTGGAAGTCATTCGGCAGGATTACATCCGCACCGCCCGCTCCAAGGGCCTGGGGGAACGGGCCATCATCTACCGGCATGCCCTAAAGAACGCCCTCATCCCCGTGGTGACCATCATGGGGCTGGAGCTGGGAGGCCTTTTGACGGGCTCCATTCTGACCGAGACCATCTTCGGCATCCCCGGCCTGGGCCTTCTCACCCTCGACGCCCTCACCAGCCGCGACATGCCCCTGGTGCAGGGGACGGTGGTCTTCACCGCCTTCGTCTTCGTGGTGAGCAACCTCCTGGTGGACCTCTCCTACGCCTGGCTGAACCCTCGCATCCGGTACGCGTGAAAGGATGTCTCGTATGAAGCAGCCCTCGGAAAGCTTCTGGCGGGATCTTCTGCGGCGGCTCCTCCGCCGCCCCGTGGCCGTCCTTTCCCTGGCGGTCATCGTCGCTTTGGCGCTGGTGGCCCTCTTGGCCCACTACCTCGCCCCCGCCAACCCCAACCAGCAGGAGCTTTTGAGCCGCCTGGCCCCGCCCGGGAGCCCCAGCGACTTCACCCGCACCGGGACCTTCGTCCTGGGGGCCGACCAGGTGGGCCGGGATATCCTCTCCCGCATCATCTACGGCTCCCGCATCTCCCTGGCGGTGGGCCTGGTGGCCATCTCCATCGAGCTATTCCTGGGGACCCTACTGGGCTCCCTGGCGGGCTACTTCGGCGGCTGGTGGGATACCGCCATCATGCGCCTGGCGGACATCATGTTCGCCTTTCCCAGCCTTCTCTTCGCCATCGCCGTCATGTACGCCCTAGGGCCTAGCCTTTTCAACGTCTTCATCGCCCTGGGGGTGACGGGATGGGCCGGCCTCGCCCGCCTGGTGCGGGGGGAGGTCCTTCGCATCAAGAACCTGGAGTTTGTGGAAGCCGCCCGGGCCGCCGGCTCCACCCACAGCCGCCTGATCCTGAAGCACATCCTCCCCAACGCCGTGGCGCCCCTCATCGTGGCCGCCACCCTGGGGATCCCCGGGGCCATCATGGGGGAAGCAGCCCTCTCCTTCCTGGGGCTGGGCGTCCAGCCTCCTACCCCCAGCTGGGGGAGCATGATTTACGAAGCCCGCGCCTACCTAAGGGTGGCCCCCTGGTTTTCCCTCTGGCCGGGTCTGGCCATCATGGTGACGGTCTTTGCCTTTAACCTCCTGGGGGATGCCCTCCGGGACATCCTGGACCCCCGCCTCCGGGAGTGATCAGCGGACGATGAGATGGGTGACCTCCACCACCAAGAAGACCGCCGGCCGGAAGATGAGCTGGGCCAGGAGGGTGCCGGCGATCTTGGTAGCGGCAAGGAGGGCCGCCATGGCATACACCTGGCCCTGAGGCCGCTTTCCCTCCAGCACCTGATCGGTGATGAGGGCCGCCACCGGGTCCACAAAGAGGACGAAGAGCACCGTAGCCCCCCCGTTGATGACCCCCGACAGCTGGCTGGCGGTGGTGCGGAAGTGGGGCACCAGGGAACCGGCGTAGAGGGCCGCCGGGACCCCTGTGGTGTAGATGGCCGTGATGAGGATGTTCAAAAGGAGAAAACCCCAGGGAAGGCCTGAAAAAGTGAGGCGGCTTAAGGTCTTGGGCGTAGGGGGCTTCACCTTCTGCCAGGCGGCCTTCAGGGTGTCGGGTTTGAGGAGGGAGAAGATGAGGGGCAGGACCGACCCTGCCCGATCGAAGCGGCGGATGGCAGCCGTGAAGATCCGCACAAACGAGGGGATGAAAAAGGCTCCCAGGAGGGCCCCCAGGGTGGCCGCCAGGAGAAATCCTCGAAATTCCCGCTCCAGGCTGTGGATATCCCCCCGCAAAAGGGCGAGATCCACCAGGCTCCCCAGAAGGGGCAGCTGGATGAGGTTGGCCGTCCGGGAGGAAAGGGCGAGGACGTTGAAGAGGGAGATGGAAGTGGCGAGGCGCCCGGTCTGCACCCCCGCCGGCCGGACAGCATACGCCAGGGTGTCCACCAGGTGGATAAAGGCCGTGAAGAAGAAGACTGCCGCCACCCGACCCGACACCCTTGCGCCTCCTCCGGTAGTTGTACCACTCTGGCCGCCCCACCACCACGGTGCGCCATCCCTCAGCCAAAATGGGACCAAAGGGGTCCCGGATCACTCACGGAGAAATCTCACCGAAGGGACGTGCTCTGCCCATGTCCCTCGCCAGCCGCCGCGAGTATCTCGCCTCCATGCGCGAACGGTACTGAGCGGCCCAAAGGCGCCGCGAACGCACCGCGATCCCGGACGAAGTCCAGCAAGTCTGCGGCTACCACTGAACCATTCGAGTTCTCCGCCAGGCCACGCCGCCGGCTCCCTCGCCCCCGACCCGGGCTTCTGCAAAGCCGGATCCCCATAGCCACCTGCGACTGGGACGAAGCCCGCCCGGGGGACTTGGAGGTCGATCGGGTCGACCATAACGGCCGCTCGACGTCCGGCCGGTACGCGGACACCCTCAGCACGGTCGACTTCGTGACGGGCCGGAGCCGCCGCGCCCTCCCCGGCCGAAGGAGAGCGCAACGTCCACGAAGCCATCCAGGACCTGATGGCCCAATGGCCCTATCCGGTCTGAGACCTCCATACCGGCCACGGCGCCGAGTTCGCCCACCGTCACCTGCACCGGTGCGCCGAAGCGCACAACCTGACGTTCACCCGCCCTCTATCGCAAGAACGACAACGCCCATCGGCTACGCCCGCTACGACCGCCCCGAGGAGGTCGAACAGCTCAACCGGCTCCACGCCCGCTTGGACCTCTACGCCAACCTGTTCCTCCCGGTCCGGAAGCTCAAGAACAAGGTCCGGGACGGCGCCCGGGTGCGCAAATCCTACGACGCGGCCCGGCCCCCGCTTTAGCTGAGTTGACACGGAACCGGCTGCCTCCATGTCAAAAAGTGTGGTCAGGCCTTCAGGTGAGCAAAGGGAACAAAGGCCAAACGCATTTTCCGGACATACACTTCGCGACTTTTGAAGCCATAACTGATCCGTTTCAGCAGTTGGATCTTCCTGTTCCCGCCCTCGGTGCAGCCGTTCGTCGTCCGCCCGGGTGGATAGGCAAGGATTTCGTTCTTCCGGCGCTTAACCGTTCGCCCCCTCGGCCCGAGCGCCGCATCGCCGGCCCCCTCGGATCCGCCAGGCGCGCCTCGATGTTCGGGGGAAACGAACGCCCCGAAGCAAAAGGCGCCGGATCGTTCCGGGACTTTGCTTGCCTCTTCGGCCCCGCGGCGGAGGCGAGGCGAAACCGGCCTCCGTTCGCCGGGCGGACGGATCGGGCCCTCGGCCGCTTGACCTCAGAAATGAGGGAAAAAGAGAAGCTGCACCAGAAACAACACGGCAAACAGCCAGAGAAGCGGATGGACCGTCCGCCCTCGTCCGGAAAAGAGCATCAAGAGCGGGTGGGCGATGAAGCCGAGGGCGATGCCGGTGGCGATGCTCGAGGTGAGCGGCATCGTGAGGGCGATGAGAAAGGCCGGGAACGCCTCTTCGAACCGGTCCCAGCGGATGTGCCGGAGACTTTGCAGCATGAGGCTCCCGACAACGATGAGCGCCGGCGCCGTGATCGCCGCCAGGCCGGCAACGGCGGAGACCGTCGGGGCGAAAAAGACGCTCAGGATGAAGAGCCCCGCCACCACGACGGCGGTGAGCCCCGTCCGGCCGCCGGCGGCGACGCCGGTGGACGACTCGATGTAGGCGCTCGTCGGGCTGGTGCCGAGCATCGCGCCGACGGTCGTGGCGACGGAATCGGCAAGGAGGGCGTGCTGGACGCGGGGCATCATGCCGTTTTTGAGGAGCCCCGCCTGTTCGGCAACGGCGATCATCGTCCCCGTCGTATCAAACAGCGTCACCAGCAAAAAAGAAAAGACGACGGCATACAGGCCGTGGTGCACGACGTCAAAGACGGCCTGCCACGGGCTTTCGAACACGAGCCACTCCGGCATGCTCGGCACCGAGACGAAGCCGTCGTCGAAGCGGAGCATACCGAGGCCGTAGGCGACGGCGCCGGTGAAAACCATGCCGAAGAAGAGCGCTCCCGGCACTCGAAGGACGAAGAGGACGGTCGTGACGAGGAGTCCGACAAGGGCAAGGGCCGTCGCCGGCGCCCGGAGGTCGCCGAGGGTGACGAGGTTTTCCGGATGCTTGGTCACGATGCCGCTCAGCCTCAGGCCGATGAAGGCGATGAAAAGCCCGATGCCGGCGGTGATACCGTGCTTCAGATTGTCCGGGATCGCCCGGATGAGAGCTTCCCGGAAACGCGTTAGCGAAAGCAGCAAAAAGAGCACCCCGGCGACGAACACCGCTCCGAAGGCGACGTCGTACGGCACGCCGGCGTTGCCGGCGACGGCGTAAGCGAAGTAGGCGTTCATCCCCATGCCGGGGGCGATGGCGATCGGATAGTTCGCGAAAAGTCCCATCCAGAGCGTTCCGATCACCGTCGCGAGGATTGTCGCCATGAACACCTGTTGAAACGGAACGCCGGCCTGGCTCAAGATGATCGGATTGACCACGACGATGTAAACCATCGTGAGAAAGGTCGTCACGCCGGCCAGGACCTCTCGCGGAACGTTCGTGCCGCGGGCGCGCAGTTCAAAGCGCTTTTCCAGTCCGTTCACCCTGACCCCTCCATCAAGAGTATTGCGTTCTGGCCCGCGCGGTAGCGGCCATAAAACCGAACGTTAATCAGGCCAGGAAGAATAATATTCGTCGGCTAAGAGAGGGGCAAGCCTCTATCTTTGCCTGTCGTTCCGGTCTGCCGGTCGTCGGGGTCGGGAAACTTCTTCCTCGATCGGAGGGGTTTCGGCGAGGCGCGCGTAAGAGTCCGCCTGAAAACCGAAGGAGGTCCCGGATCACCTGATGAGGACCCGGGGGGTAACCTTTTTAGCTGAGTTGACACGAGGTGGAAAGACCTTAACCGGAAGGTTTCAAAAGAAAGGGTATAATGGGCTCAACCATCTCTTTCCGAGGAGGGAAGGGCCATGACCCAAAACGTCGGCGCCATCGATCGGATCATCCGCGTCCTCGCGGGGGTGGGCATCCTCTCCCTGGTCTTCTGGGGACCCAAGAGCAACTGGGGCTGGCTGGGCCTCATCCCCCTGGTGACGGGTTTGGTGGGCTACTGCCCCCTCTACAGCCTCTTCGGCATCTCCACCAAAAAGAAGTAGGGAGACAGCCTTGGATGCCGTGACCCGAGAAAAAGTGCAGGTGTCCATGGCCAAGGCGCAGGCCCTCACCCTCCTCTTGACGGTAGGAGCCTTCCTCCTGGAGGCCCTCCTTTTCCTCCTCATCCGGGGAGGGATCCCTCCCCTCCATGTGGGTCCCCTGGGATTCGTCCTCGCGGCCATCCTCGGGATCTTTGCCCACGAAGCCATCCACGGCCTTGCTTTCCTCACCGTTGGAAAGGCGTCATGGAAGGACATCCGCTTCGGCATCCTCTGGAAATACCTCACCCCCTACTGCCACTGCCAAAAACCCCTCACCCGCCGGGCTTACCGCATCAGCCTTTGGGCGCCGGCGGTGATCCTGGGCCTCTTGCCCATGGCCGTAGGCCTCATCCTCCCCAGCTCCGGCTGGGGCCTCTTCGGGGTTTTCTTCTTCGGAGCGGCCGGCGGGGATCTGGCCCTGGATCACGCCGTCAAAAAAGTCCCTCCCGATGCCCGTCTCCTGGACCATCCTTCGGAGCTGGGCTTTTTCATCCTTTCGGATTAGGCTTCAAAAGCCCTTTGGCTTCCCCATGCCACCCCACCCCTTGGAGGGGCTGCGTGAAATCGCCGTAGCTCCCGCGGGGCGGGTGAACCCGCTCCGCCTTTTGCCACAAGGACACCAGCTCCACATGGGGGGTATGGGGGAAGAGGTCTAAGGGCTCCAGGTCCAGGAGCCGGTAGCCTTCCCGCTGCAGCACCGCCCCATCTTGGGCGAAGGTTTCCGGCTGGCAGGAGACGTAGACCACGGTAGGAGGCTCCAGGGCCGCCACCTTCTCCATCACCCGCCGACCCGCCCCTCCCCGGGGAGGGTCCAAAAGGACGGCATCCCAGGAAACTTCCCGGATGGCCTTCTCGTGGGTCAGGAGCTGGCGCACATCCCCCGCCAAGAACCGGGCGGAAAGGCCATTTTCCTCGGCATTTTCCCGGGCCCTTACCACCGAAGGTTCGTAGATCTCCACCCCCCACGCCTCCACCCCTTCCCGGGCGAGGAGGAGGGTGAAGGTGCCCGTCCCGGCATAAAGGTCCAGGACCCGCATCCCCGGGCGCGGGGAAAGGTACGCCTTGACCCGTTCCCAAAGGAGGGCCACGGCTTCCCGGTTCACCTGGAAGAAGGTGCCGTGCTCCAGCCGGAAGCGGATGCCCTCCACCTCTTCCACCAGGTAGCTTCGCCCGAAGAGAAGTTCGGAAGCTTCCTCCTGGAGGGCATCGCCTTTTCCCTTCTGCAAGAGAAGGAGGGCTCCCGCCAGGGGGACATCCCGTCTCAGGCGCGCTACCCAATCGTCCAGGGACCCGCGGGGAAACCCTTTCTTTTCCGTCGCCGAAAGGGCCGCCAGGACCTTTTCCTCTGTGGCGCTCCACCGGACTCGGAGGTGGCGCAAAAGCCCTTGGTGGCGCTTCTTGTCGTAACCGGGAAGCTTCCAATCCCTGGCCCAGGCCCCCGTCACCTCCATGGCCTTCACCAGGGACGGGTGGGCGATGGGGCAGGCCCCCAGAGGGACGACGCGGGCGAAGTCCCCCCGCTCATGGAGGCCCGGTTCGCCTTCCGCCGAAAAGGTGAACTCCATCTTGCTGCGATATTCCCAAGGGGAACTTCCCGCCCTTAAGGGCCGCACCCCGTGGGGATCCAGGCCTTCTTTCGCCAGGGCTCGCCGCACCCTTGCCTCTTTCCACGCCCGCTGCCACACCAGGGCCGCATGCTGGCCGCTGCAGCCGCCGCAAAGG
This sequence comes from Clostridiales bacterium, assembly GCA_018729555.1. GTDB lineage: Bacteria > Bacillota > Sulfobacillia > RBS10-35 > RBS10-35 > RBS10-35. The sequence continues at coordinate 101,192 of JAHHQG010000030.1, forward strand.
CCAAAGTGGGCGCAAAGGGGGGCTACCCGCAGGGGATGGAGGGTCTCCAGGGTGACGAGGCGGGCTTCCCTCCCCTCCCGCACCACTTCCCCTTCCTCTCCGGGGAGCCCGTAGGGGATGGGTCTTTTCCCCGCCTGGGCCCATTCCTTTTCCCCGGGCAAAAGCTTCATGGCCGACCCTCCAATAGGGCCTTCATCTGGCGGGCGTTGGTGACGGCATAGGAACCGTAATTGTTGTTAAAAAGCACGTGGACCTCCTCGGCTCTTTCCGCCAGGGAGCGGGCCACCTGGGAAAGCTCCTGAAGCTCCTCTTGGCTGTAGAGGTAGTAAAAGCGCTCGCCGCTGGTCCGGGTCTTTTTGTACCAGGTCTCCCGGTTTCGCCCGTGAAGGCGAAGGATGGAAAGGCGGGCTTCCGTCACCGCCGGCACCAGAGGGACCGACCCCTCCCCCACCTGGGGCTCATCGGGCACCACGTGGATGAAGCCGTGGTGTTGCAAGAAGGCGAGGGTGTCATGGATGCGGTCATCTCGGTACCAAGAGCGGTGGCGGAACTCCACCGCCAGGGGAAGATCCTCCCAGAGGCGCCGCACGTAGAGAAGGTAGTCCAGCCGCCCTTCCCCGTAGTGAAACCACGGCGGAAATTGCAAGAGGACGGCGGAAAGCTTCCCGGCCTCGCGAATGGGTTCCAGGGCCGAGGCAAAGCGCCGGAAGTCGTCTTCGGTCGGCTCTTCACCCCGACGGTGGAAGGTGAAAAGGCCGTAAGCCTTCACGTGAAAGCGAAAATCCGGCGGCGTCCTTTCGTTCCAGAGGGCAAAATTCCGCTCCGAAGGCGGGTGGTAAAAGGTGCTGTCCACCTCCACCACGGAAAAGAAGCGGCTGTAATAGACGATCTGCTGGGCTTTGGGAAGCCCAGGCGGGTAAAAATCTTGGTGGTCGCTCCAGGAGCAGGTGCCGACCCGGATGATGCCCAATGTCCTTCGCCCTCTCGCCCTAAGGATATCGTGTACTGAAAGGGGGTCCCAGGGGCATAGGCCTTCAGCGGGGATGAAGGCATGCACCTCACCGCCGGCCAAGGGTTGCTCATGGTCATCCTTCTGGCAGGGCTACTCTCCCGAAATGCGGTGGTGGCGGCTGCCGCCGCCATCCTCCTCCTCCTCCACCTGGGGGATGCCAAGGGCCTTTTGCACTGGGTGACCCGCCATGGCCTCACCCTAGGCTATCTCTTTCTCCTCCTGGCGGTCCTGGCGCCCCTCTTGGAAGCCCCCCTCACCCGGAAAGATCTCCTCCAGGTGGTGCTGGGGCCAGCCTCCCTGGTGGCCCTTTTGGCCAGCGCCCTGGGGAGCTGGCTCGCCTACCACGGGGTGCGGTTCATGGATCGCCAGCCCCAGATCCTCCTGGCTCTGGTCCTGGGAACGGTGGTGGGGACGGTGGTCCTCCGAGGGGTTCCCACCGGGCCCCTCATCGCCGCGGGGTTTACGGCCCTTTTGCTGGAGCTCATCTACTAAAGGAGGATGTCCATGATCAGTTACCTCTGGGGGCTCCTTCTTATCAGCGGCCTTGTCATCGGGATGGCCCAGGGCCATTTCACCGCCCTCAGCCAGGCCTTTTCCAGGGAGGCTGTCCATGCCGTGCAGGCGAGCCTGCAGCTGGCCGGTCTGGTGTCCCTTTGGTTTGGCATCAGCCGGATCGCGGAGGCATCGGGCCTGGTGGCCTTCCTCGCCCGCCTGGTGGCCCCTTTGATCCGCTGGCTCTTCCCCGGCCTTCCCCCCAAGCACCCCGCGTTGGGGGCTATCGTGTTGAACCTCACCGCCAATGGCTTGGGTCTTGGAAATGCCGCCACGCCCTTTGGTCTAAAGGCCATGGCCCACCTCCAGGAGCTCAACCCCCATCCCCATCGGCCGTCGGCCGCCATGGTGACCTTCCTGGCCATCAATAGCGCCGCCATCACCCTGGTTCCCACCACCACCCTCGCCATCCGGGCCGCCAGCGGCGCCAGAGATCCCAGCGACATCGTGGTGCCGGCTCTTATCGCCAGCGCCATCGCCCTTTTGGTCACCGTCTTCGCTCTTCTCCTCTGGCGCCTTTTCTGGAGGCCCACCTGATGGCCGCCTTTTCCCAGTGGATCCTCCCCTCCTTCGTCGCCCTCTCCGTCGCCCTGGCCCTCACAAGGCGCCTGGACATCTTTCGCCTCTTCATCGAAGGGGCGGAAGAAGGCCTGCGCCTGGTGGTGCAGATCTTCCCCTATATCCTCGGGATGTATGTGGCCATCGGCATCTTCCAGGCCGGGGGTGCCCTCTCCCTCCTGACCCAGGTCCTCTCCCCTCTTTTGGTCCCCCTCCACTTCCCTCCCGAACTTCTGCCCCTGGCCATCATCCGGCCCCTATCAGGAGCTGCTGCTCTGGGTTACCTGGTGCAGGTCCTGGAGCGCTTTGGCCCTGATTCTTTCACGGGAAGGCTGGCCAGCGTCATGCAGGGGAGCAGCGAGACCACCTTCTATGTCCTCAGCATCTACCTGGGTTCGGTGGGAATCCGCCGAGCCGGAGCCGCCCTTTTCTTCTGCCTTCTGGGGGATACCGCCGGCCTTCTCTCGGCCCTTTGGGTGAGCCGCTGGGTATGGGGCGGATGATGGGACCAAGTGATCAAGAGACTGAATCGGCCCCTTAGACCGGGCCGTGGCCTTTCCTCACCCGTTTCACGATGGCCCTCCAGCCTCTTGCCAAGGGAGTCAAAGGGGTAGGGCAATCCCAGCAGCGATACTGAAGGAACAAGAGGAGACTGTAACCGATGCCGAGGGCCGCCCGGGTTTCATCGGCCCACCGGTCCCAGCCCGAGATGAGGAGAAAGATGGCCAACAGATTGACCAGGGCCAGAAAGGAGCGGCGCACCCAGGGGTCCTGCCAGTAGATCCCCAAAAAAAGAGCTGCCAGCCCTCCTCCCATGAAGGGCCAAAAGAGTCCCCAAGAGGGCTGAAGCTGCGCCCCCAGGGCCGTTCCTACGGCGAGGACCATGGGAAGGAAGAACCTCCAGCCAGGTCCCTTCCGATCCATCGCCTTCGGGTTCATGTCTCCACCCTCCCAGAGAAACCCCTCCGACCGATTTCCACCCACGTCCTCCGGTCTCCTCTTCCACACTTTCCTCCTCCGCCCCGGCTGCCAGAACGGTAATGCCTTGGCTCCAAGCAGGGGCCAAAGGAAGAAAGGCCCAAGTGTCCTACCCGGTGATGAAGGCCCGTTTCCTTCTCGGCCCTTTGGGATCCGCCCCCCGTCATCCCCGTCAGCCGTCCCGCGGACCTGACTTCCCGCCTCTCTCGCGTGGGACTCCGCCGGGTCAACGGACCGTCATGCATCGTCATTCTCATCACCCGGTGGACGATCACATCCCGCGCACCAAAACGTGAGAAGAAGAAACAGGCCAAAGCCCACCGCAAGAAGGCGCTTCTCTTCCGTTTCCCCGTGCCTCCACGCGCCAAAGAATCCTGGACTGGCAAAAAAGATAGCCATCAAGAGAAGCGCGAGGCGAACGTGGGGATGATCCCAGTAGATGCCCACGATGATGGCTCCCAGGGAAGCACCAAGGACCATCCACGTCTTCTCCCAGGAAGGAAAAGATTCCGCCAAATAACTGTAGGATAGGGACAAGAGGAGGAGAAAGAGGAGCGTTAAGCTCGGCAACGTTTTGGAAAGCTGCTTCCTCTCCTCGCTCCCTCGGGTCATCGGATGACCATCCTTAAAGGCTCCAAAGAATTTGCGCAACGGCCTTGGCATCCACCCCACCCCGGGTCCATCCCACCGCCCCCACCAGTGCCGCCCGCTGCACACGCTTCCTCGCAATAGAGGGCACCAACCAACCCATACCCCAATGCCCCCCACCCGGCGCAGATCGGAAGTCCCGCTCCAGTCAGCAGGCTAACGATGCATGGCGACGAAACGAGAACATAGCAGGCTGCGCCGCAACCTTGCACCCCACTCTTTGGAGTCGGCTCCCGGCCAGGCCCCTGAGATATGTCATTCAGGTCGTATGGGACATATCCAGTGAGCATCTCTTCTCCCAATTGCACGTGCGTGAACATCCCACCGTCTGGGGCACTCGAACCCGTCACCCGCAGAGTCGCAAGCACATGGTCTGTCGCGGACGAGTACACGACTATAACGCCGAGGAACGCCAGGGTTTGCTCCGAAGCCGGGATGAAGATCTCCAGGAGATCTCCGACAGGTTGCGCGAATCCAACATCCTTCTTCAACCGGTCAGCATCCCTGCCCAACCCATCAATCTCTTGGAGGACTGCATCAGGCAAATCCACTAGGACATCAAGCTGTACCCCGTCGGAAGCAGCGCTGGGGGGTTGACCCAACGTAAACATTAAGAGCAACACGACGGCAACCACCTCCGAGCGCGTTTGCTCGCGAAGTTTCCATCCTGGCGCAGATCGTGGAACAGGCCTTTAGCCACAGCACGTCCCCCCATCTCCTCCATGATGCTCCACTATACGAACCTTACCTGGGGGCTGTCAAACCTTGGCCGGCTCTGCACGCCAATAAGTGTGGCGCCAGTTCCAAGAGAAACCCTGGCAGGAGGCCCAAAAGCATCATCTTGCGGATATAGGTTTCCGCGTTCCTGAACCCGTAACGCAAACGTTTCAAGAGCTTGATCTTGGTGGGGGTGCCCTCGGTAAACCCCTTGGTGATGCGAAGGCCATGGAAAGCCTGAATGGCTTCTCGCCATGCCTTTAGCGTCCGCCCCCACTGCACCATCGCCACGTCTGAGGCGTCTTGGGTGTTGAAGCTGATCCGGTCTAAGAACACCGCCGCCTCTTGGCGGTCCTTGGCTTCATACACGGCCCGGAGCTCCTCCTTGACAGCATGAAAATGCCTCACGTTGGCATGGTTTTCGTAGATCCACCGGAGCTCTTGCGCCTGCCTTGGCGTCAGTTCCTCTTTTTCAAAAGGGGCCAGCGCGGCCGCCGGGTGACCTCCGTCTCCACCTTCCGGGCTTCTTCCGCCGGGGGGTTGGCATCCTGGATCACGTGGAACCGGTCCACCACCACCTTGGTATGGGGCAGCTGGGCATGAGTTTAAGCCGCCAGGCTTTCTTTATGTCGCTCCATACCCCCGCGATCGGTGCATCGGAACTTCCCCCATGACCCGGCGCTTCAGCACCCGCCGGACCCCTCCGTCTCCCGCCCCGGGACGCGCCAGCGGCGCCAGAGATCCCAGCGACATCGTGGTGCCGGCTCTTATCGCCAGCGCCATCGCCCTTTTGGTCACCGTCTTCGCTCTTCTCCTCTGGCGCCTTTTCTGGAGGCCCACCTGATGGCCGCCTTTTCCCAGTGGATCCTCCCCTCCTTCGTCGCCCTCTCCGTCGCCCTGGCCCTCACAAGGCGCCTGGACATCTTTCGCCTCTTCATCGAAGGGGCGGAAGAAGGCCTGCGCCTGGTGGTGCAGATCTTCCCCTATATCCTCGGGATGTATGTGGCCATCGGCATCTTCCAGGCCGGGGGTGCCCTCTCCCTCCTGACCCAGGTCCTCTCCCCTCTTTTGGTCCCCCTCCACTTCCCTCCCGAACTTCTGCCCCTGGCCATCATCCGGCCCCTATCAGGAGCTGCTGCTCTGGGTTACCTGGTGCAGGTCCTGGAGCGCTTTGGCCCTGATTCTTTCACGGGAAGGCTGGCCAGCGTCATGCAGGGGAGCAGCGAGACCACCTTCTATGTCCTCAGCATCTACCTGGGTTCGGTGGGAATCCGCCGAGCCGGAGCCGCCCTTTTCTTCTGCCTTCTGGGGGATACCGCCGGCCTTCTCTCGGCCCTTTGGGTGAGCCGCTGGGTATGGGGCGGATGATGGGACCAAGTGATCAAGAGACTGAATCGGCCCCTTAGACCGGGCCGTGGCCTTTCCTCACCCGTTTCACGATGGCCCTCCAGCCTCTTGCCAAGGGAGTCAAAGGGGTAGGGCAATCCCAGCAGCGATACTGAAGGAACAAGAGGAGACTGTAACCGATGCCGAGGGCCGCCCGGGTTTCATCGGCCCACCGGTCCCAGCCCGAGATGAGGAGAAAGATGGCCAACAGATTGACCAGGGCCAGAAAGGAGCGGCGCACCCAAGGATCGCGCCAATAGGTCCCGAAGAAGATGGCTGCCAGCCCTGCTCCCACTAGGAAGCACGTCAAGCGCCAAGAAGGCAGGAGCTGCGCCGCCGAAGAGGACACCATTGTCAGGACCATGGGGACAAAGAATCTCCAGCCCGGTTTTTTCAGCTCCGCCGCCTTCTGGCTCACCTCGCTTTCGATAAGTTTCCTGTCGCACCCTGCGCAAGAGGCCAGCAAGAGGCCAAAAAGGGCAAGGCCTAGCAGGAGGAGCCCCTTCTCTTTGGCTCCCACGTGACTCCACGCGTCGAGAAGGGGAAAACCCGTAAGGAAGATGGCCATCAACATCAGGAAGCGACGAACACCCAAGCTGTCCCAATAGATGCCCACGAAAATGGACCCCATAGACGCTCCCAAACCCATCCAGAACCATTCCCAGGATGGCCAAACTTGGACTAAGGACACGACAAAAAGGATCCACAGAAAGGGAAAAGCCAGCTCCCAACCCGGCCCAGCTGGAGAATTCCCTTTGTCCACCTCACCCATCATCGGATCATCTCCGCCAGCGGATCCACAAAATTAGCGCAACCCCTTGGGCAAGCCCCTGAACCAGGGATGCCCCCGCCGCTCCCGCCCGAACGTTCTGCGTTACACACGTAATGACATATAATTATGGTAACTGCCCCATACCCAGCAGTCGCCCCCAATCCCGCGCAAAGAAATGAATGGATGGCGCAGGGTACCAACTGAACGACTGCAAAACATGCCAATTCCCCCCTATACTGCAAGCTTCCACCTTACCTTTTGGCATCGACGCTGACCATGGAGCCTGGGACAAGTCCTCGAACCCGATCGGCACATGTCCCGAGACGATGTCCTCCCCCACATGGACGTGTAAAAAGGTGCCTCCGTCGGGCGCTCCACTCCCGGTTACCCGATAGGCAGACAGCACTTCATCCGTTGCCGGTGAATAGAGCACAAGAAGGCCCATCAACTCCCAAGTTTGCTCCGAAGCCGGGATGAAGATCTCCAGGAGATCTCCGACGGGTTGCGCGAATCCAACATCCTTCTTCAACCGGTCAGCATCCCTGCCCAATGCGTCCATCTCTTGGAGAACTGCATCAGGCAAAACCTCTAGGACATCGAGCTGTATCCCTTCGGAGGCCGCGCTGGGGGGTTGGGCCAACGTCAACATGAAGAGCAACCCGACGGCAACCACATACCGCGCGCGTTGGCCCGCGAAGTTTCCACCCTGGCGCAGATCGTCGAACAGGCCTTTAGCCACGGCATTCACCGCATCGCCCCCATGTCACGCCTATCTTTTACCATAACTGGCGTCACTTCTAGTGCGCATCAAGTTTTAGTGGGCTGTACGTGGACAAATCCACCGAAAAGCCACGGCAGGCGACCTGGAAGGATATGGATGATATAGCTGACGGGGTCCTGAAACCATAGCTTAACCGTTGACGAGCTCCATTTTCGTCCAGTCGCAAATTGTCTGTAAAAGGCGGTCTGGATCATGCGGCGTCAGTGTCCTTTCCCGTAGACTCAGCCAGTCGCCGTTGGGCTTGCCGGTCAGATCTTCGGTGACACGATGATCGCCACCGCTATTTTACCGGTTGCTTCACCAATCGGTGGTGATCAACATCCGCGGTGAATCCTACCGGTTACGGGAAAAGAAGCGAGCAGGACTTTTAGGAATCCGGCCTGTGGTTTCTCCCCGTGATGCAAAGCCCGTCAGATAACAGAGACGAACGCCCCCATGGTGCCTCCGGGCTTACTTCACCTTCTGCGGCCCTATCTAGGTGGATGACCGCCCTCACACCATTCCCATCTCATCCAAAACTCAGAACGATTCCGATCTTGACGGTTAATCGGAATCATTCCGATAATTGAGCCAACCTTTGGGAAGGAGGAGCCTTCTTTGTCCAAACCGAAAGTCGCCTACCTCGTCTCTTCCCCCCGGGCCGCCAGCTACCGCGTGGGCCAGATGATCCTTCCTCAGCTGGAAGCCGGCACCCACGGGGTGGAGGTGATGGCTATGTTCTTCTTCGACGACAACGTCTATGCCCTCCGGAAGGGCCATCCTTTGGGGGAGAGGCTGGGAGCTATCGCCAGAGAAAAAGGTATCCTCCTCATGATGTGCGATGCCTGCGCCCTGGAACGGGGACAGGCCGCCGGCGAACCCGGTGGTGCGCCCCGGACGGGAGAGGCCGCCAAGAACCGGGCCATGTGGAACCTCTGGATACGGTGGAAGGCGTCCAGGCGGGCTGCTTTCCCGACCTGTACGCCGCCCTTTCGGAAAACCCGCCGGACTACGTCATCACCATCTGAGTCACCGGGCTACGTCCACAAATTGGGCTCCCGTGGCTTTCTGAAGATCTCGGGGGTTTAGCCACAGCTGAACCCCCCTTCTCCCTGCGCTGATGCTGATCCATTCCTTCTGCAAGGCCCCCTCGTGGATGTACACGGGGAGGGGCCTCCGGGTACCGAGGGGTGATACCCCTCCCCTCACATACCCCGTCACCCTTGTGAGGTCCGCGAGGGGCAAAAGCTCCACCCGCTTCACCCCCGCCGCCTGAGCCGCCTTCTTCTCGCTGAGCTCCTTATCCCCCGGAACGAGAAAAAGGGCATACGGTTCAGGCTTACCCGGCTCCAAACGCACCGCCAAGGTCTTGTAGATCTGATCTAAAGGGATCCCCATAAGCTCTGCCGCTTCTTTGGCATCCCCCACCACCGCCTCAATGGTGCGGACCTCGAAGGGAATCCCTTTCGCCTTCAAGATGCGGATGGCTGGCGTCTCCACCCTAAGCCCCCTTTTCGGCCAACACGGCCACCGCCTGGCGGGAGCGGGCATAGAGCCAGAGGATCTCCACCCCAAACCCCGCCAGGACCGCCAAGGCCCCCAGGGCCGACCCCGGCCCTGGAAAGGACCTGGCTAGAGAAAAGAGTATCACCAGGGAAACCACTGAGTTGGTGAGGGACCCCACCTGCACCGTCTGGGACCGCCCCTGGCGCACCAGATGGGCCTGAAGCCAGTTCTGGGCCACCACCAAAAAAGGAAGGGGGGAAAGGAGGCGGAGGGTGAAGAGGGCCGGCGAGACCAGCTCTGGGGGAAGGCCTAAGGCCACCCCCAGGTAGAAGGGCGCCAGGGGCGTGAAGCTGAGGGCTCCCAGAAGGGCTCCTGCCCCGAAGGCCAGTGACCAGGCGAAGGCCCCCACTTCCTTTAGGCTCCGGGCGTCCCTCACCGTCACCAAGGCCAGCTGCTGGATCATGCGGGTGGTGTTGGCGAGGAGAAGGGCCGTGGTCCATACCGCTGGCCAGATGGCCAAGGCCGCCAAGCCATCGGCGGTGCGGGCCAGCCCCCCCTGCAAAAGGGGTTTGGAGAGAAAGAGGTAGGAGGCGCTGGCCGCCAGGGGCCAGTAGAAGGACCAAAGCCACCTCATGGTGGGCGGAAGGGGTCTTCCGTCGGGAAGATAGGGCTCCTTTTCGTCGGCAAACGCCCCGGGATGAAAGTATCCGCGGGCTGCCAGGGTCACCCAGACGGCCTCCACCCCCACGCTGATCCCCAAGGCCATCCCGCCCACAAGGGCCCCGGGCCACCTTAAGAACACCCCCAAGGCCAGCCCTCCCAAAAGCCCGAGGAACCGCCCGATACTCCCCCAGGCGAGGGCCCGGCTCCTCCCTTTGCGGATGAGGAGCCCCTGCATCACCCTCCGCCAGGCGATGAACCCGGGGTAGAGGAGAAGGGCCTTTAAGGCCGGGCGGCCCGCCTCCGCCACCGCCTCCGGCACCGCCAAGATCTCCCGGAAGACCAGGTGGTAGAAGGGCGTCCACCAGGCCAAAAGGCCAAGGAGGGCCGTCAGGGGAAGGGCCCAGAGGAGCATGAAGAAAAAGAGCCGCTTAAAGGTCTCCCAGGAGCGGGAGAGGGCGGTGCTGGCGTGGAGGAACATGAAGATGGGGGCTTCGAAGAGGATGGCCAGGCTCTCCGCCACCCCAAAGGCCGCCAGGTGGACTTCCGGGTGGGAAAGGCGGGTCAGGGTGGCTGCCACCAGAGGGCCGGTGGTGAACATGATCATGTCGGAAAAGGCGAGGGGCAGGTAGAGGGAAAAGAGCTGCCGCCAGGAAGACCCCAAGGGACCGCCTCCTCAGCAAAAAAAGAGCGCGCCTCGCGACGCGCCCTTCCCGGCTAAACCCGCCATCGCCGTGCCCTGGAAAGTTTGAAACCTGCCCCCGGCAGGTGGGTGCCATTGGAGCCGGTTCCGCCTTCCTGGTCTCCAGGCCTGGCGTCCCCGACCCCCTCCGGCTCCCTTATCTTTGGCGTTGGTTCGAAACTTCCACCAGGTGATCACGGGCGCAGCAGGCTTCCCGCACCTTTATTGTATCCCCCGGGCCTGCGGGGACAACACCGTCTGCAGCCCCAATTCCCGGAGCTGGTGGGGATCCACCGGGGCCGGTGCCCCCGTCAAGGGGTCGGTGCCGCTGGCCGACTTGGGGAAAGCGATGACCTCCCGGATGCTCTTCGCCCCCACGAGGAGCATCAGGATCCGCTCCAGCCCCAGGGCCATCCCTCCGTGGGGCGGCACCCCGTACTGGAAGGCATCCAGCAAAAAGCCAAAGCGCTTCTGGGCTTCTTCCGGGGAAAAGCCCAGGATCTCCAGCACCTTTTCCTGCCATTCCCGCTGGTGGATGCGGAGGCTCCCGCTGCCGAGCTCATAGCCGTTCCACACCAGATCGTAGGATTGCGCCCGGATCTCTCCCAGGCGGCCTTCTGCAAAGAGGGCCTCATCCTCGGGATGGAAGAGGGTGAAGGGGTGGTGCTGGGCGTCCCAGCGGCCCAGCTCCTCATCCCAGGCAAAGAGGGGGAACTCCAACACCCAGAGGAGCCGATCCCCTCTCTCAGCGAGCCCCAGCCGCTGCCCCAGCTGCTGGCGGAAATGGCCAAGGATCTCTGCGGCCTTCTGCCACGGACCTGCCGCAAAGAGGACGAGGCTTCCCTCTTGAAGCTGAAGGATGTCCCTCAGCCTTTCCCCCAGAGAGGTCCAGCGTCCCTCCTGGAAGAAGAAGCGGGCCAGAGGACCCCGGAGGCTTTCCCCCTGCCACGCCAGCCACGCCAGGCCCGGTGCCCCCAGGGAGCGGGCTTCGTCTTCCATCTGGTCCATCTCTTTGCGGGAGAAGGATGCACCCCCCGGGACCGCCAGGGCCTTCACCCGACCTCCTCCCTCAAGGGCCTTTCGGAAGACGCCGATGTCGCTTTCTCCCATGAGCTCCGACACATCCCGGATCTCGTAGGGGATGCGGAGATCGGGCTTATCGCTCCCGAACCGCTCCATGGCCTCCCGGTAGGTGAGGCGGGGAAAGGGATGGGGCACCTCCCGGCCCACCGCCGCCAGGGTCTCCACCATCATGGCCTCCACCGTCTGGAGGATATCCTCCTGGGTGACAAAGCTCATCTCCAGGTCGATCTGGACAAAGTCGGGCTGGCGATCGGCCCGCAGGTCTTCGTCCCGGAAGCAGTGGGCGAACTGGACATACCGCTCGATCCCCGCCACCATCAAAAGCTGTTTAAAGAGCTGGGGCGACTGGGGAAGGGCATAGAAGGAGCCGGGCTCCAGGCGGCTGGGCACCAGGAAATCCCGGGCCCCTTCGGGGGTGGAGCGGGTGAGAAGGGGCGTGGTGATCTCGTAGAAGCCGTGGCGGGCGAACCATTCCCTGGCCCTTAAGGTGAACTCATGGCGCAGGCGAAGGTTTTCCTGCAGTTCCGGCCGGCGAAGATCCAGGTAGCGGTAGCGGAGGCGAAGGATCTCGTCCACCTTGTCGGCATGGTCCAGCTCGAAGGGAAGGGGTTTGGCCGCGCTGAACACCTTGACGCCCCGCGGGCGGATCTCCACCTCCCCTGTGGGAAGCTGCGGGTTTTCCGTCCCGGGAAGGCGCCGCACCACTTCGCCGCGGATGGCCACCACATATTCGCTCCGCCATTCCCGGACCTCCCGGTGGAGCTCCGGCACCTCTCCCTGGTCGAAGACCACCTGCACCCGGCCCGTCCTGTCCCGCACCTCGACGAAAATCAGCTGGCCGTGGTCACGGATGCGGTGAACCCAGCCGTTCACCACCACCTCCTCCCCCACATGCTCAAGGGATGCCTCGCCGCACCAAAGGGTCCGCTGCCACGCCTTCACCGCCGTACCCCTCCTCCAAGGGCTGCCGTCACGATGCTTTCGAAATCCTCGAGGGGATGTTCCGTCTGCTCCCCCGTCGCAAGGTTTCGCAGGAGAAACCGGCCCCGCTCCAGCTCCTCCGCCCCCACCATGGCCACCCACCGGGCCCTCTTCCGGTCAGCCAGCTTCATGAGGCTCTTAAGGCTCCTCCCGCCGTAGTCCGTCTCCACCCAAAAGCCTCGATCCCGAAGACCCTCTAAAAGGGGGAGGAGATGCTCCCCTTCCGTTCCCGGGGCCGCCACGAAGAGATCGGGCCCCTCTTCCTCATCCCCGCGGACCCCTTCCGCCTCCAGGGCCGCCAGCCAGCGCTCCAGCCCCAGGCCAAACCCGATGCCCGGTACGGGAGGACCTCCCAGGGCTTCCGCCAGCCCGTCGTAGCGTCCTCCCCCGAAGAGGGCCGCCTTTTCCCCCAGCTCCTCGTGGACAAACTCGAAGACGGTCCGGGTGTAGTAATCCAGGCCCCTCACCAGGGTGAAATCCTCCCGGAAAGGGATCCCCAGGTCCCAAAGGGCCCCTTTCACCGCCTCATGGTGCCGCCGGCAGTCGTCGCAGAGGTAATCGACGGAACGAGGGGCTTCTTCGGCGTACTGCCGATCTTCCTTGCAATCGAGAAGCCGCAGGGGGTTTCGCTCCAGCCTCACCTGGCAATCGCGGCAGAGCTTTTCCTTGAGGGGCCGGTAATATTCCAGAAGGGCCTCCCGGTAGCGGGGCCGGCAGACGGGGCATCCGATGCTGTTGAGGCGAAGCTCCAGGCGCCTTAGCCCCGATTCCCGCACCGCCCGGTAGCCCAGGGCGATGACCTCCGCATCCCAGAGGGGATGGGGGCTTCCCAAAAGCTCCACCCCGAACTGGTGGTGTTGGCGCAGCCGGCCAGCTTCCGGCTTTTCATACCGGAAGATGGACATGATGTAGTACAGCTTCACCGGCTGGGGCCTCGCCTGGAGGCCGTTTTCCAGGTAGGCCCGCATGACGGCCGCCGTCCCTTCGGGCCGGAGGGTGAGGCTGCGGCCGCCCCGGTCCTCAAAGGTGTAGGTCTCCTTCTGGACGATGTCGGTGGTATCCCCCACGCCCCGGTGAAAGAGCTCCGTGTACTCAAAGGTGGGGGTCCGGATCTCTTCGTAGCCGTAGCGGCGCGCCACCGACCGGATGAGGGCCTCGATCTTCTGCCAGCGCCGCGACTCAGGGGGCAAGATATCGGCGGTTCCCCGCGGACGGTGCCACCTCTTCAATGCCATTCCTCCCGCTCGGGTTTACTCCCCCAGTATAGCCCCTCCCCTCCCTTCCAAAGAGAGGGACTCTTCCATTAGGATAAAGGCATGAGGATCTACCTGGATCTCCTGGAACGCATCCTGAAGGAAGGGGTCCCTTCGGAAGACCGGACGGGGACCGGCACCTTGAGCATCTTCGGCCACCAGATGCGCTTCGACCTCTCCAAAGGTTTTCCCCTCCTGACCACAAAAAAGCTGAACTGGAAGGCCATCGTCCACGAGCTCTTATGGTTCATCCGGGGAGATACCAACGTCCGGTACCTCCATGACCACGGTGTCCACATCTGGGATCCCTGGGCCGACGAAAAGGGGGATCTGGGCCCCATCTACGGGAAGCAGTGGCGGGCCTGGGAAGGCCCCGACGGCCCCATCGACCAGCTGCAGCAAGTGATCGAGGAGATCCGGAAGAACCCCTATTCCCGAAGGCTGGTGGTGAGCGCCTGGAATCCGGGGGATCTTCCCAAGATGGCCCTTCCCCCCTGCCACATCCTCTTCCAGTTCTACGTCCGCGGCGGAAAGCTCTCCCTCCAGCTCTACCAAAGGAGCGCCGACGTCTTTTTGGGGGTGCCCTTTAACATCGCCAGCTACTCCCTCCTCCTCATGATGGTGGCCCAGGTCACGGGTCTTCAGCCGGGGGAATTCATCCACACCCTGGGGGATGCCCACCTCTACCTCAACCACCTGGAGGTGGCCAAGATCCAGCTGCAAAGGGAGCCCAGGCCCCTTCCCCGGGTGGTCCTGAACCCCGAGATCCGGCGCTTGGAGGACTTCACCTTTAAGGACATCCAGCTCTTGGATTACCACCCCCATCCCCACCTCAAGGCGGAGATCTCCGTATGATGGAGGCCGTCCTGGCCGTCGACGAGGATGGGGTCATCGGCGTCGACGGGAAGCTCCCCTGGAACCTCCCCGACGACCTTCGCCACTTTCGGGAGCTGACCCTGGGCCATGCCATCGTCATGGGGCGAAAGACCTACGAATCCATCGGGCGGCCCCTTCCCCAAAGGGAAAACATCGTCCTCAGCCGGGACCCTTCCTTTCAACCCCAAGGGGTGCGGGTGGTTCGAGATCCAAAAGAGGTCTTGGCCCTCCCCGGGACCGTCTTCGTCATCGGGGGGGCCCACGTCTTTCGCCTCTTCCTCCCCCACTGCCAGCGGTTTCACATCACCCACGTGGCGGGAAAGTTCCCAAGGGAAGGGGCCGTCGCCCGCATCTCCCTGGATTTCTTAAAGGGCCTCCCCATCACCCGGGCGAGCTTTCACCCCAAAGACGACCGCCATTCCCATGCCTTCACCCTCTGCACTTACGAGCGGCGGTTGGCCGAGCGGGAACCGATGGCGTTGAAGCCGCTGTAGATCACGATCCATCCCACGGCCATGGTGGCCCAGAAGGCGCCGGGAAAGCCCACGCGGGCCGCCGTCCCCGCCGCGCCCAAAAGGAGCACCCCCAGGGCGATGAGGCTGTTCCCCACCGCCACCCGCCGGGGTGCCCGGGCGGTGTAGGCCCGCCAGGCAGAGGCCGCCGCCACCAGCATGACCGCCAGGAGACCGAAGGTGTTGAGGAGGATGGTGTCCAGAAGCCAGAGGAGCCCCAAGGTCCCCTGGTGAGGGATGACCCCCGTCCCCGGCTGGCCCGCCAGGGTGAGGAGGGCCCCTTCATCCACCGGGAGAAGGGCCAGGAGAAGGGCTCCCAAAAGGGAGAGGGCCAGCACCCCGGCCACCGCCCCTTTCACCAGGGAAGGCCGCCTTTGGCCCCATTCCAGGTGGAGGCTCCCCAGGCCCATGTAGGCGGCCATCCACATGGCCCCCAAAAGGTAATAGAGCCTAAAGAACCATGGGTTGGTAAAGTACACGGCCCCCAGGTAGGCGAGGGTGGCCACCAGCCCCATGACGATGGCCGCCGCCCACCAGCGCATGGGGGGCCAGGGGGAGCGAAGGGCCTTTCGCACCACGCTGATGCTGAAAAGCGCCACGACGAGAAGCTGCAGCCAGGCGAAAATCACATCATGCCCTCCTTTTGGGGCTCTCCAGGAGAAGGGTCACGGGGCCGTCGTTCACCAGCTCCACTTCCATGTGGGCCCCGAAGACCCCCTTTTGCACGGGAACCCCCAGATCCTCCAGATGCTGGATGACGCGTTCATAAAGGGGAATGGCCACATCCGGTGGGGCGGCCTCGGTAAAAGAGGGGCGCCGGCCCTTCTGGGCATCTCCCAAAAGGGTGAACTGGGAGACCAAAAGGGCCTCGCGCCCCGTCTCCAAAAGGGAGCGGTTCATCCGCCCCTCATCGTCGGGAAGGATCCTCAGATGGGCCAGCTTTTCCGCCATCCACCGGGCATCCTCCGGCCCGTCATCCCGGGCTACCCCCAGGAGGATGAGGAAACCTGGACCGATGCGGGCCACCACCTGCCCGTCCACCGTCACCGATGCCCGTCGACAGACCTGCACCACCGCGCGGATGCTCGCTCGCCTCTTTCTCAGCGGGCCGCCCGCTGCATGGGCCGCTCCACCGCATGGACGTTGGGGATCCGAAGGAGCTTCTGGCGGATGTATTCCAGCTGCTCCGTATCCCGGATCTGGAGGACCAGATGGATGGAGGCGCTGCCGCCTTTTCCGCTCCTGGCGCTGGCTTCCAGGATGTTCACCCGGCTTTCACTGATCTGGCGGGCCACATCGGAGAGAAGCCCCGGCCGGTCGCTCCCGATCACCTCCAGCTCCACCGGGTAATACCCCACGTTCACCTCATGCCAGCGCACCTCGATGAGCCGCTCGGGATCCCGCAGGTTCTCGTTGACATTGCGGCAGTCGGCCCGGTGGATGGTCACCCCGCGGCCCCGGGTGATGTACCCCACGATGCGGTCCCCCGGGACGGGGTGGCAGCAGCTGGGGAAGCGCACCAGGACGTTATCCAGCCCTTTGACGCTGACACCCCCCGAGGGCTTCCCCCACTCCTTCCCCTTGGGCTTGGCCACTTCCTCCAGGGGATCCTTCTGGTCCGTCTCCTTGCGGTAGATGTCCCGCAAGCGATGGGCCACCTGCGACGCGGAAAGGCCTCCATATCCGATGGAGACCAGAAGGTCCTCCACGCCGGCGGTCCCCATCTTCTTTCGGAGCTCCTCCATCCGGGCGTCCGTCATGACCTCGTGAGGATTGAGGCCCAGGTGGCGCAGCTCCTTCATCAGGAGGTCCTTGCCCCGCTCCAGGTTTTCCTGCCGGTTGGCCTTCTTGAACCACTGGCGGATCCGGTTCTTAGCGGTGGAGGTCCGCACCAAGCTCAGCCAGTCCAGGGACGGCTGGGCCTGGGGATGGGTGATGATTTCCACGATATCCCCGTTCTGGAGGGTGTAATCGGAGGGAACCATCCGCCCGTTGACACGGGCCCCGGCATAATGGTGGCCCACTTCCGTATGGATGCGGTAGGCGAAATCCAAAGGCACCGAGGAGGCGGGGAGGCCGATGACATCCCCCTTGGGGGTGAAGACGAAGACCTCGTCTGAGAAGATGTCCAGCTTGAGATCTTCCATGAACTCCGCCGGATCTTTCGTCTCCCGCTGCCACTCCAACACTTCCCGGAGCCAGGCCAGCTTCTTGTCGAACTCGGGGTCGGTCTTCCCTTCCTTGTACCGCCAGTGGGCGGCGATGCCGTACTCCGCCGTCTTGTGCATCTTCTCCGTCCGGATCTGGATCTCAAAGGGCTCCCCCAGGGGCCCGATGACGGTGGTGTGAAGGCTCTGGTACATGTTCTGCTTGGGCGTGGCGATGTAATCCTTAAAGCGGCCGGGAAGGGGCTTCCACATGGAATGGACGATGCCCAGGGCCGCGTAGCAGTCCCGCACTTCCTTCACGATGATGCGGATGGCCAAAAGGTCGTAGATCTCCGAGAGATCCCGGCCTTTCTGCATCTTCTTATAGATGCTGTAGAAGTGCTTCGCCCGCCCGTCGATGACCGCCTGGATACCCGCCTCATCCAGCTTCTCCCGGATGTACCCGATGATCACCTGGGCCCTTCGCTCCCGTTCCGCCCGCTTGAGGGGCATCCTACGGGCGAGGTCCATATAGGCTTCCGGGTCCAGGTAGCGCAGGGCGAGATCCTCCAGCTCCCACTTGATGCGAAAGATCCCCAGGCGGGCTGCCAGGGGGGCATAGATATCCAAGGTTTCCTGGGCGGTGGCCACCTGGTGCTGGCGGCTCATGGCCCCCAAGGTCCTCATGTTGTGGAGGCGGTCCGCCAGCTTGATGAGGATCACCCGGATATCCTTGGCCATGGCCAGGAACATCTTGCGGATGTTTTCCGCCTGGGCTTCCGCCGGGCTCTTGAAGGTAAGGCGCTCCAGCTTGGTGACCCCGTCCACCAGCGAGGCCACTTCTTCCCCGAACCGGGTCTGGAGATCCTCCAGGGTCACCTGGGTGTCCTCCAGGACGTCGTGGAGGAGGGCGGCGGCGATGGTCACATCGTCCAGCTCGAGATCCGCCAGGATCTGGGCCACGGCCAGGGGATGCTCGATATAGGCTTCCCCGGAGCGGCGCCGCTGACCCTGATGGGCCTCCCGGGCAAATTCGTAGGCCCGCCGGATGAGGTCCACATCGGCATTTTTCTGATAGCTTGCCACTTTCTTTTCCAGCTCCGCCACCGACATGGACCTCACCTCCCTGGCGAAATCCTTGCAGATTTAGGATAATTATAGCATGCCCCTGACGCGTCTGACCTGGATCCTTCTCTTGGCCGGGGGCCTGGCTCTGATCCTGGGCCTCTGGCTGAAACCCTTTGCAGCTCCCCCGTCCCTGGCGGATCAGGTGGAAGCCATCGCCAGCCAGCTGAGCTGCCCCGCCTGCCAGGGGCAGTCGGCGGCCCAGAGCCAAAGCGCCGCCGCCTACGAAATCCGCCAGGAAATCGCCCGCCAGCTCCAGGAGGGAAAAACCCGGGAGGAGATCCTCCAGTACTTCCAGGATCAGTACGGCTCGTGGATCCTTCTGAAGCCTGCCGTCGTTCCCTTCTGGCCCCTGGCCCTTCTCCTGGCGGGAGGCCTGGTCTTCTTCCTCTGGTGGAAGAGTCGCCATGGGCTAGAATGATCGTATGAGCCTGGACAGCTTCTTTTCCACCCTGGGCACCTTCCTTTTGTGGCTGACCCTAGGCGCCGTGTTTCTTTCAGCCCTCCTCTTCAGCCTTCCCCGGCCCCACCCTTTCGCCAAGGGATGCCTTTACGTGGGGACCCTTGCCTCTCTTCTGGCGAGCCTTCTCCTGGAATACCTCCTTTTGACGGACCGCTTCGCCTTCGTCTACGTGGCGGCCCATTCCTCCCGGGCCACCCCCTTCATCTACAAGATGGGGGCCCTCTGGGGGGGCCAGGAGGGATCCCTCCTCTTATGGCTCACCTTGCTCCTCCTCTTCTCCGCCCTTTTGGCCCGCCGGGTGCCGAGGGAGGCGGCAGCCCGTCGGCTGTGGCCCCGGGCCCTTGCCATCCTCAGCGCCACGGGCCTCTTCTTCGCCCTCCTTCTGACGGTGGCGGCGCCTCCCTTCGCCCTCCTCCCCGCCGCTCCCGCCGACGGCATGGGCCTCAACCGGCTCCTTCGAGACCCGGCCATGCTCCTTCACCCGGTGGCCCTTTACAGCGGCTTTGTGGGCCTCTCCATCCCCTACGCCTTCGCCATGGCAGGCCTCTGGGAAGGCCAGATGGACGCCTCCTGGATCCGCCTCACCCGCCGGGCCTCCCTCCTCGCCTGGGGAGCCCTTTCCTTGGGCATCCTCCTGGGGGCCCACTGGGCCTACCACGTCCTGGGGTGGGGCGGCTACTGGGCCTTCGATCCCGTGGAAAACGCCGCCCTCATGCCCTGGCTGACGGCCACCGCCTACCTCCACTCCAGCCTCATCCAGGAAAAGAGGGGGCAGCTCCAACGCTGGAACGTCATCCTGGTGGCGGCCACCTTCTTCCTCACCATCCTGGGGACCTTCCTGACCCGGAGCGGCATCGTCACCAGCGTTCACAGCTTTGCCCAGTCGCCCATCGGGGCCTGGTTCCTCACCTTCATGGGGATCATCCTGGCCTTCAGCGCTGCCCTCATCCTCTGGCGGTGGCAGGACCTGAAGGATCGAAGGCCGCTTAAAGAGATGATCTCCAAGGAGGGGGCCTTCCTCCTCAACAACGTGGTCCTCCTGAGCCTGGCTTTGACCGTCCTCTTCGGGACCCTCCTCCCCCTCATCTCGCCCTTCTGGGGAAACCCCCTTTCCGTGGGCGCTCCCTACTTCCAGACGGCCACGGCCCCCCTCTTCGCCCTCCTCTTCCTCCTTATGGGCATCGGCCCCCTTCTCGCCTGGCAGAAAGCCGACGCCGCCCACCTCTGGAACGTCCTTCGCCTCCCCCTCCTGGCCTCGGCCCTTTTGGCGGGCATCCTCTTCGCCGCCGGCATCCGCATCCCGGGGACGGTCTTGGGCATCACCTTCGCCTTCTTCGCCATGGCCGCCGTCCTGGCCGATACCTACCTCCAGGTGCGCCTCCGCCAGGAGAGCCAGGGGGGAGCGTTCCTTCCCACCCTCCTTCGCCTGGTCTGGCGCCATCCTCGAAAGTACGGGGGCTATCTGGTGCACCTGGCCATCGGCTTCATCGCCCTGGGGGTGGTGGTCTCCACCGCCTTCCAGCGGACGGCCACCGTGGGCCTTTACCCCGGCGACCAGGTGACGGTGGCCTCCTACACCTTCCAGTTCAACGGGCTCTACCAGCAGGTGACGCCCCACGGCCTCCGGTCCATCGCCCGTGTGGACGTCACCCAGGGAGGAAAGCCGGTGGCCATCTTGGAGCCGGCCCTCTTCACCTCCTTCGACAAAGCGGGGCGGGAAGGGCCCAATGCGGAGATCGCCCTCCGCCAGTCCCTTATCGCCGACCTCTACGTGGTCTTTTTGGGCTACGATGACACCTCGGGCCAAGCGGGCTTCAAGATCTACGTGAATCCCATGGTGGGCTGGATCTGGCTGGGAGGGCTCCTCCTTATCGCCGGCGCCCTTCTGGCCCTCTGGCCGCGGGCGTGGGAAGAGCTGGCGACGGAAAAGAGCCGCCTCTTGCGATCCCTTTTGGACCTGGAAGAAGACCTCCGCACGGGAAAAATCGGTGAAGCCGACTACCGCTCCCTCAAAGAAAGCCTGGAAGCGGAGCTCCAAAAGCTGGGGGGCCTGGGCGCCGGAGAGGAACGGCTCCCCCTTTGATGCCCCAAAAGCTCCTCTCCCTCTTCCTCCTCCTCGGCTTCGTCCTCCTCCCCGGGGGAAGGCTTTGGGCCCAGGCGGCCCAAGGGCCCACCGTCGTCCAGGAGACCCTGGTCATCACTCGTGAGGGGGGCACCTGGCGCTTCTTCGATACCCTCACCCTTTTCCTTCCCGAAGGAGAGGCCCTGAACTCCCTCACCGTGGCCCTTCCCAAAGGGGCGAGGGACATCGCCATCCAGGACCTCACCCGCAGCGAAACCCTTTCCTTTGAGATCCTCTCCCGCCTGAGCAGGGGAGGAAACCTCCTCTTGGCCATCCCCCTCGGCCCTTCCCCGAAGGAGGAGCGCCAGCTGGCCATCACGTGGAAGGAGGAAAGCGCCCGGATCCTCTGGGAAAAGGATGTCCTCTACCCCACGGTAAACCTCTTTATCCTCATCCCGGAAAAAGGCGTCGCCCTTCGGGCGAAAGGCGTCTTTGGGTCAGGGAAAGAAACCCTTAGCCAAACCTCTTTTCGCGTTTACAGCAGCCAGCAACTCCTCCCCGGCACCCTGGTGCGCCTGGATCTTTCCCCCGGCCGCCCCTTCTCCCCCTGGTGGCTCCTCCTCCCTATCCTCGGGATCTTGGCCCTTCTCCTCTGGCGGTTCCGCCGCCCTTCACCCCCTCGATGAAGGAGAGGGTCCAGCGATAAAGGCGTGGAGCTTCCCCCTCTACGGCCGCTACCGCCACCTGGACATACTCCCAAAGACCCGCCTTCCGAAGGGGCCCTTCCCCTTCCTCCAGGTCCAGGACCCGGGGCGAGCCCAGCTGCCCTTCGTCCACCGGGTAGAGGATGTCCACCATCAGGTCCCGCCAGGTGACTTCCTCCTCCCCCACCCGGGTGCTGTCGCTGACGTTGAAGTAGAGGGCCCGGGGCTTCTCCTTCCGGTCCACCCAGAGGTAAAGGTTGTAGGGCCGGTCTTCCCAATAAAACCCGTAGGTGGCGCTCCCTTCGGGGAGGAGGATCCCTTCCAGGTTCACCGGCCCCGGCATCACGTAGCGGTAGACCACAAACCCCGGCTCAAAGAAGATCCGCTCCCCTTCAAAGAGGCTCTCCGGACCCAAGAGCCTCCGCTTACGCTCCCGGTACCTCATGGCCCCCTCCTTCCTGCCCGAGGAAATGCCTTCGGTACGTGGGGCTCCGCCAGAGCTCCAGCTTCCCCTGGGGAGGCACCCAGAGAAAGACTTCTTCCGTCCCCTTCTTGAGGGGCGCCAGGACCCCCAGCTCCGAAAAGACCTTCAGGCCCTGGGCAAGATCCTCTAAGGAAAGGTCCAGGGGCAACCCGGCCTTCCGGCAGGCCACCGCCATCCGGGAGGGATCCCCCGGAAGAAGGGGGGTTCGGTCTCCCAGGGCCTTGAGGATCCGGTAGAGCTGGGCAAGGAGGGCCCGCCCGGGGACTTCCGCCCGGTACCTCCTTTCCTCCCGCTGGGGATGGCCATCCTCCACCCGCAGGCGGACCGTCACGTCCCCGTTGAAATGGTGCTTTTCCACCCGCCCCACCAGGGCCCACCGGCCGGGAGGATCCCCCAGGGGAAACCTTCCCGAGAGGGAAAAGCCGACGGCGGGGAGGTGGCTTCCCCGGCCATCCCCCAGGGAGAGGCGGAGGTGGCGACCGTCTTTTCCCATGGGCCGCACGGCCCTCAGGGTGACGTCGGGGAAGAGGAAGAGGGGTTCCTCATGGCCGGGGCCGTACGGCCCGAAGCTTTCCAGAAAGGCGAGGAAAGCTTCGTCCACGTCGCGGAGGTCGGCGGGGGCGTCCACCCGGACCGGCTCAGGCCCGGCCCATACCCGTGAGCGGGCTTGAGCTTGGATGCCCCGGGCCACCTCCTCCACCTTCTCTTCCGCCAGGGTGAAGCCCACCGCTTCCCGGTGGCCTCCCAGCCGGTGGAAAAGGGGCTTCAGGGGCGAGAGAAGCTGGAGGAGATCGGCCCCTCCCGCCGCCCTACCCGATCCCCGAACCCAGCCCCCCATCTTTCCCGCCAGGAGCACCGGGCGGCCGTAGTCCCGGGCCAGCTTTCCCGCCACGAGCCCCAGGACCCCCGGGTGCCAGTGGGGATCGTAGAGGAAGAGGACGGGGTCCTCTTCTTTTTCCCGGGCGAGGAGACGGGCGTGGGCGAGAACGGCCCCTTCCACCTTCTGCCGCTCCCTTTGGGCCTGGATCACCGCCGCAAGGGGACCTTCCGCCCCTTCCTCATCCAAGCTCAGCAAGAGCTCCAGGGAAGGCCGGGGGTCGCCTAAGCGCCCCGGGGCGTTGAGGCGGGGCACCAGGGAGAAGGCAGCGGTGTGGGCCGTGAGGTAGGGGCGGCCCGCTTCTTCCCAGAGGAGCTTCAGCCCCGGCCGCATGGCCGTCCGAAGGAGCTCCATCCCCTCCCTCACCCAGAGGCGGTTTTCCCCGACGAGGGGCATGCCATCGGCCACGGTGCCCAAGGCCACCAGGTCCAGGGACGACCGCCACGGCGCGTCCTTTCCCCTCCCGAGGAGGGCCTGGAGAAACTTCAGTGCCACCCCCACTCCCGCCAGGTGAGGGAAGGGATAGGCGGCGTCGGGTCGGTGAGGATTGACCAAGGCGTCGGCCGGGGCCGGGTTTTCCCCCACCTGGTGGTGATCCAGCACCACCACAGGAAGGCCCAGGGCTTTGGCCCGGGCCACCCCTTCATGGGCGTGGGTGCCGCTATCCACCGCCAGGACAAGGTCGGCCCCTTGCCGGAGGGCTTCATCCACGTGGCGAGGCTGGAGGCCGTACCCTTCCTCCCTGCGGGGGAGGATCACCCGGACGCGGCCCCCCACCGCTTCCAGGGCTTCCGCCAGAAGGGCCGCCCCCGTGATGCCGTCCACATCGTAATCTCCCACCACGGCGACGGTGCCTCCCGCCCGGAGGACCGCCTCCACCAAGGTGCACGCCTTCTCCATGTCGGGGATCCGGAAGGGATCGATCCAGAAGTCCTCTTCCCGGAGATCCAGCCAGCGGGCCGCTCCCCGGGCCGTGAAGTTTCGCGCCGCCAACACCCGTCCCGCCAGAAGGGGGAGATGGAGCTCCCCCGCCAGAGCCTGGGCCCGGGCTTCCAGGTCAGGTCCCCAGGGAGCTCCCCGCCAGGTCCAGGGCATGTCCGCCATCACGAGGAGGAGGAGCTCTCTTCCGCCGGGGACGCCGCCTCCCCTTTCTCCGCCTGCAGGGCCTGCAGCTGGGCCTGGAGGCGGCGCACCTCCATGCGGCTCCTCACTGCCGGCACCAAGCCCAAGAGGGCCACCACCCCCGCCCCGGCGGCCGCTGCCGCCAGGATGACCACCGCCAAGGTCGTCTCACCTGAAGCCGTCAGGAAATGGACTTCCACCGTCTGACCGTTCTGGGCCGCAAAGACGGCGATGCCGAGGGCGAAGAGAAGGATCAGCACCATCAGCCAAGGCAAGGTTTTAAACCCCCTTGCCTCCATTATTCACGAAGGAGGGCCCATGTCCTTTTACGATGTGCCCCGGATCCGCCGACCTTCCCGCCGGGCGATGGCAAAAAGCTCTTCCTTCTCCAGCTCGGGGAGGATGTAAAGGCGGCCTCCCGCCCTTTGGGCCAGCTCCTCCAGGTAGGCCCGGTTGGGCTCCAGGCCCACGCAGGTGAAGGGGATACGGCGGCGCCCCAGCTCTTCCGCCTCCGCCAGGGCATCTTCCAGGGGACCCCGCTGGCCCCGGGAGACGGTGGGGATGCCGTCGGTGATGAGGAGGATCAAGGGGCGGGACGGGCGCGCTCCTTCCACGTAGGTTCGGGCTTCCAAAAGGGCCTGGGCGAGGGGCGTAAGGCCTGCGGGCCGCAGCGCCTCCAGCCCTTTTTCCACCGCCCCCAGGTGACGGGTGAGGGGGACGTGGAGGGTCACCTCCCGGTTCTGGAAGCTGGCCACGGCGATGCGGTCCCGGCTCTTCCGGGCGAGGTGCCTCACCAGGTCTTTGGCCGCCTGGATGCGGTGACCGGCCATGGAGGCGCTGGCATCGATGAGGATGATCCAGTCGAGGGATGGGGGATGGCGCCGCCTCACCACCTGAAAATCATCCGGCCGAAGGGGAAGAGGCCCATGGGGCCGCTGCCGGAAGGCTTGAAGAAAGGTCTCCGCCGGCGCGATCCCCCACCAGGGGCTCCCCCTTAAGGGGCCCACCTGCCGCCGCCTCCCCCGCCCACCCCAGGACCCCCCCTTTCGCCCCGGGGCCAGGCTCTCCCGGCGGATCCCTCGAAGGGCCCTTCGGATCTCGGCCCCTTCGTCCCGGAGGATGCGGCGCACCTCGTCGCCGAGGGAGCTCCTCTCCCAGCCCCGAGGACCCATGGAAAAAAGAAGAGGCCAGCGGGAAAGAAGCCAGGGTGGAAGAGCTCCTTCACCTCCTCCCTCCTCGAGAAGGGAAAGGGCTGCCTCCACCCCTCCTTGCCGTTCCGCCAGCCAGAGGGCCAGGGAAAAGGCGTCGGCGTCCTGGGGGCGGGCTTCCCTAATCCAGCTGTCGGTGACATCGCCGTAAGGGCTGAGATCGAAAGGGCGGTCCCCCTCTCGGGTGTAGGCCACCACCCGCTCCACCTTCCGAAGCTCCAGCCCTGCGCTCAGGATGGCCGCTTCCACGGCCCCCGCCACCAGGGGGAGAAGATCCCAGAAGGAGGGGGGCCAGAGGAGGGCCAGGTGGACGTGGTGGAGATGGGCCCGGCGAAGGGAAAGCTTTTGCCCGAAGGTGAGGGAACCCGTCAGGCGGCCGCCCCCCACCCCCGTCTGGATGTCCACCAGGTCCAGGAGGGTGGGGCTGGAGGACGGGAGGGGCAGGTGATCCCCCAGGGCCTCCCTCACAGAGCGGGCCACCGCCCGGGGATCCACCGCCCCCACCTGGTGGAAGATGTCCATGTGGACCACTTCCCCCCGCCGCGTCCTCCCGTAGAAGACCTGGCCCGCATCCTGAGGAAGGAAGATGGCCACCTCTTCCGGCTGCCGCCCGTCCACCCCGTGGAGACACGTGCTCACCACCGCCGCCTCCCCCAGCCGCCCCCCCAAGGGCCGGGAGAGATCGGCCTTCATGGCCTGGAGGTGCTTCTTCCAGGCGGGAAGACGGAGCCTCACCGGGGATCGGCCGGGCGCCACCAACGGCCGCCCCGCCATCGGGAAAGGGATTGGGCCTCCTTTGGGGGGGCTACCGGCCAGGAGGAAGGCTCTCCCAAGGATGCCCCCGCCATGGGCGAAGGCGTGGCGTCGCCGGGAAAGGGAGGCTTTTTCCGAAAGCCGCTGAAGAGGCGGTGCCAGGGGGAACCGGGCTGATCATCGGGGGCCAGGGCCGCCGGGCCTTCCTCTTTCCCCATGGGTTCCATGAAGGTGAGGTCGGCCCCTTCTTCCTCTTGGCCACCGCCTGCCGCCCGGGGGCCGGAAAGGTAGGCCGCCAGCTCCGCCAGCCTTCCTTCCTCCACCCGATGGCGAAGGGCAGGGTAGGCCGCCTTCAGGATGTGGTCTCCCCCGACCTTCGGGTGGCCGTCGGCGGCCGCCGCCAGGCGCGCCGCCGAGAGCCAGGCATCCAGGCCCCGGAGGCTCTCCAGGTCCCACTCCACATAGATCTGGGCCAGAACCTTCAGCCAGCGTTCCTCCAGGTGGGGCCAGGGAAGGTCCTCCCCTTCGGGAGGGGCGAACCCCAGGTCCTTTTCCAGGCGATGGAGCCGGTGGCGAAGGATGGCTTCCACATGGGAAGCTTCCCTGGGCCGCTCCACCCGGACGTGGAGATCGAACCGGTCCGCCAGCTGCCGCCGGATGGCGCTAAGGGGCCCGGGTTCCTCGTCGGGGTTGGAGGCCGCCCAGACGGTGACTTCGACGGGAAAGGCGACGGGGGGGAATCCGGCCTCCTCCACCTGCAGCCTCCCGGGCTTTGTCCCCATGACGTCCAAGAGGGCGTCGGCCACCTCGGGAGCGATGTCCGCCAGACGGTTGATCTCGTCGACAAAGACGATGCCCCGGTGGGCCTGGGCCAGGGTGCCCGGCAAAAGGCGGGGAATGCCCCGGCTGAGCTCCCGCAAATCCAGGGTCCCCACCACCGTCGCCAGCTTGGCGGAAGGGGAAATCTCAAGGAAAGGGGCCGGCACCCGCTCTTCCCCCAGCTCCCGAATCTCTTCCGGGCTAAGGTGCCGGTGCTCAGGGCAGTGGGGCGCCTCGGGGCGGCACTGGTAAAGGCACCCTTTGATCCGGCGGATGCGGGGCCGAAAGGCTGCCGCCGCCCGCAAGAGGGAGGTCTTCCCCGTCCCCCGCACCCCCTCGACATGGATGTGGAGGGGCCACCGCCGCTGCAGCCCCGCCAGGGACCAGCGAAGAGCCTGCCAGAGTTCCTCATTTCCCGGGTGTCGAATGATGGGGGCCAAGCCATCGCCTCCGGCCCTTAGCTTGCCCCGCCCCTTCCTCCTCCACACCCGAGTTTCAGGAGGGAGGTAAGAGACGCTTTTGGACTGCCTGGCGAAAAGCTTCCCCGCGGGCTTCGAAGTTGGGAAACATGTCGAAGCTGGCGGAGGCCGGCGAGAGGAGGACGGCATCGCCGGGGCGGCTCTTTTCCCGGGCCAGCTCCACCCCTTCCTCCAAGCTGGACGCCCTCAGGATGAGGGGAAGCTGGGCCGGCGTCTCCGCCGCCCGCCTGACCGCCATCTCGATGGCGTCGGCGGTGCGCCCCATGAGGATGAGGACCCTCACTTTCTCCAGGATCTTGGGGGCCAGGGGATCGAAGGAAAGGCCTTTGTCGTATCCGCCCGCCAAGAGGACCACGGGCCGGTCCACCGCCTCCAAAGCCGCCAGGGTGCGGTCGGGGGACCCCAACACCGCCACCTTGCGGCCACGCCACTTCTCCGGCTATGCGGGGAAGGGGAGGGCGCCGCATGGGTTTCTCAGCGGTCCTTCATCTCCCGGAAGATGCGCTGGCTAAGGTTTACCATGAATTTCTATCCCAGCTGCACATCCGGGTCCCGCAAGAGGCGGAGCAGGCCGCCGACTCCCATCGGCCGAGGATCGGCCTGCGCTTCCGCCACGGCTCTCGGACGGTTTCTTCCCAGCGGGTCACTTCGTCCTCAGCCGCATTCAAAAGATCGGTCCCTGCCGAGCGTTCCGCGCCGCCAGGACCATGACCAGCTTGCCCCTATCCCCAGGGCCTCCAAAAGGCCTTCTTCCTGCCAGGCCACGGCCGTATCCGCGAGATCCTTGACTCTAGATCCATGTAAGCTTCAAAGGTATCCTTGGCGGCCTGCGGGACATCGGCGGTGGTTTGCCCGCAGGCCGCGAGGAAAAGACCGCCGACAACCAGCATGGCGAAAAGAAGCGATCCGCGCGTCGCGCGGGCCCCGGGCCCGGCGACGGCCACACGGTCCTTGGACGCTTTGAGCATCCGCATCACCTCGTCGGACAGAATACCTTTTTTCGAGAGGGGAGAAACGAAAACGCGGCTCCCTTGGGGGCCGGGGAGAAGGCTACCGGTTCAAGAGCCAGGACTGGGTGGGCTGTTCTTTAACCACTTCCCGGCAGGCGGGCACCTCGCGCCAGTACACGACATCGTTGCAGGGATCGACATCATAGTGGGCGAACCACCACTCGGGGAACCAGAGGCGGAGGGGAATCAAAAAATCCTTTGTGTGCGGGACCGCGTAGTCCTCCCTGCCCCAAGGTTTCGGAGCCTTCTCGGGGTGGGCATCCCAGTAGCGCCAGAGCAGATCCTTGAGGGCCTTTTCCCTTTCAGCGTCGGTCATGGCGAGAAAGTCTTCGGCGGGGATGCTGTAAAGGTCATCTTCTTCCTGTGAGGCGTTCTGAATCACAACGTAGCCTGTAGCGAAGTCAGCTGTGATATATATGTACCGTATCTGCTCAGGGACATGTTCCAGAACCTTGAGTCCAAGATCCCGTTTCGCAAACGGAAGGGTTTCTTGCGTCTTTGACTCTTGGCTCTCCGTTGCGTTTTGAGGAGACGGAGCGGAAGCGGAGGGGGACTTCGGCGTCTGCGAAGAAGAGGGCTGTTGAGTTTTTGCCGAGTCCGTCTTCTTTGCGGAAGAGACGGGTTTGGGCGCTTCGCTCTTTAAGGCGAAGGCCCCGGCAAGATATTCTTTCGGATCACCGGCAACCCATGGGAAGGGCGTACTTGTCGTGCTGGGTTCGGGCAACACAGCCGCTGCCGTGTTCTCCCCATCATTGGCCTCACTCCAGCCTATCGCCAGAATGAGGAGGAGAAGAATACCAAGGACCGCCACAAAGATTCCAAACTTTTTCATGCCGCTCCCTCCTCTCACCAGGATAGCTCATATGGATTTAGTTGCGACAAAGCGGGTTGGTTTCACCTCTACGAAAAACTTTCAACTGCCCGTCCTGAATCGTCCCCGGCAGCGTAAGCTCCGTGTCGCTCGCGGCCTTGCGGACGATCTTAGCAGGCCCCTTCTGGCCGAGGAGTTCCGAACCCACAAGGTTGAGGGGGGCGAGGGTTCTGATGGCCACCGTGATGGTGACGAGCCAGTTCTGCCCTTTCTTCTCTACCGTGCAGGCGTAGGTAGGGACCTCGGCCAGCCCCGGCGCCTCGAAACCCCGCTCCTCCGCCTTCGATAAGCGCCAGGTGTCGCTCAAA
>JAHHQG010000031.1 GCA_018729555.1 Clostridiales bacterium
GGCATGCCTGCCACTGGCGGGCCGCCGTCAACCGGCCTATCGTGCCAGCCCGCGCCAGCGGGCTAGGTGCAAGCCCCTAGCTTTAGCTATGGGGTAGTTGACCCATACGCCGGGAGGAGGTCAATGGTACAGGCGTTTCTCTCGGGCGATTCAGGGGATGAAAGAGCGCGGGCCGCAACTGTGGTGAGGTGTGAGGAGATGAACCCGCGTACCGAGATCCGGCGGCTGATTGACGAAGCGAGGCGGGCCGTGAAGGAAGACAACTTCGATGCGGCCGCGGAAGCTTTGCAACGTGCTTGGGACATCGAACGCGCCGCCGGCATGTTGGACCAAGAACTGCAGGCGATGCTCTCCAGCCTCGGTGAGTACAGTGCCATTGCGCTGTGGGACATTTCTTGGGTGCAAAGATGGATATCGAAGCCCGCCGGTTAAGCGCCGGTGGGGTCCGGTGCTCCTTTGAGGAGGACTAACATAGGTCTTGTGGAGGAAGGGTTGGCTAAGGGTTGCCGTCGGCACTTGGTGTGGAAAAGCCTCTTCGCCCTGGCCTTCTTGGTGATCTTTCTCACAGCCGGCTGCCAGCTCTCCCCCGGGGATGTCTCTTCCAAAGACGAAGATCCAGATCTTCTCGTCGCCAAGGTGGTGAGGATCATCGACGGCGACACCGTCGTCGTGGACATTCAGGGGAGAGAAGAGCGGGTGCGGTTCATCGGCGTGGATACGCCTGAGACTGCTCATCCCACGAGGCCGGCGGAGCCATACGGACCTGAAGCTTTTGCGTTCACGTCCAGGCACCTCAGCCACCGCACCCTTTACCTGGAGCTAGACGTCCAAGAACGGGACAAATACGGGAGGCTTTTGGCCTACGTCTGGCTCGAGAAACCCAAGACCCGGAGCGATGAAGAGATCCGCTCCTCCATGTTCAACGCCCTCCTTCTCCTGGAGGGCTATGCCCAGCTCATGACGGTTCCCCCCAACGTGAAGTACGTGGACCACTTTGTGCAGTATCAAAGGGAGGCCCGGGAAGGGGAAAAGGGCCTTTGGGGTTTAGAAGCCCATGGGGCCAGCGGAAGTGTCCCCGGCACGGGGGGCTATACCTGCCCTCCCGGTTACCCCATCAAGGGCAACATCAACGCCAGGAAAGAGAAGATCTATCACGGGCCGGGGGGTGCCTACTACGAGAAAACCAAACCGGAAGTCTGCTTCCGAACCGAAGAAGATGCCCAAAAGGCAGGCTTTCGCCCTGCCGCGCGGTGACCTCTCCCGCAGTGTGGCTCAGAGAAGGCTCTCTTCCCTGGCTACCGCCGGATGAACCGCCGCATTGATCCCTGCCGCCACCACTGCTCCCATATCCTCCATGAGGCTATCGATCTCTTTGGGCGTCACCATGAGGTGGCCCATGACGGGAGCCAGGTGTTCCTCTAGGAAGGCGTCGAGGTTGTCTTGGAACTGGTTTTTTTGCTGAAGGAAGGCCAAGAGGCTTTCCCTGGCGATGGTGAGGGCGTGGACCACCGTCGGAATGCCGATGGCGACCACCGCCTCGACGCCCAGCGCTTCCTTCGTGATCTCCGCCCTGGCATTTCCCACCCCCGATCCCGGGCGAATCCCCGTATCCGCCAGTTGAATGGTGCTCCCGATCCGCTGGATGCTTCCCGCCGCCAAAGCATCCACCGCCAGGACGGCATCGGGGCGGATTTCTTTGGTGATGCCCAGGATCACATCTTTGGTTTCGATGCCCGTCTGCCCCAGGACGCCCGGGGCGATGGCGCTGAGGGTTCCCAGCTCCCCTTCGTAATCCTTAGGCATCTTAGGGGCCAGGTGCCGGCTCACCAGGAGCTTTTTCACCACCCGAGGTCCCAAGGAATCAGGGGTGGCCTCTTGATTCCCCAGGCCCACCACCAGGACGGACATGCCGGAGCGGGGGAGGAGGCCCTGGATCTCCCGCGAGAGGACCCGGGCCAGCTTCTCCTGCTGATCCTTCCTCCGTTCCCGGAAGCTCTGGCTGGTGAGGGTGACATAGGTTCCCTTCTTTTTGCCCGTCAGTTCCTCCCCCCGCTCGTCCACCACCTTCACCCTCTGGATGAGGATTTCTCCCTCCTTCTCTTCCCGATCCACCTGGATGCCCGGTGCCTCCTCGACCCTTTGCCGCTGGAGGAAAGCCTCCACCGCTTCCAGCGCCAGATCGCTCCTGATGGCCAAGAAACTTCCCCCTCGAAAGGGAGGTTGGTCCCCTTTGCCTCGCGTTATGCTAAAAGCATGAGCCATCTGCGCATCAGCGGCGGAGAACACAAAGGGCGAAAGCTGGTCTCTCCCAAGGGGCTGGAGGTCAGGCCCACGCCCCAGATGGCAAGGGAAGCCATCTTTTCCATCCTGGCGGCGAAGGTGCCCGGAAGCTCCGTCCTGGACCTCTTCTCGGGGACGGGCTCCATGGGCCTGGAGGCCCTCAGCCGTGGCGCCCAAAGGGTCGTCTTTGTCGAAAAGGCTCCTTTGGCCCTTTCCGCCCTGCGGCGCAATGTCCAAGCCCTCAGGGTGGAAGGTGCGGTACGGGTGATGCCCCTCCCCGTGCAAAAGGCCCTGGACATCCTCCGGGAGGAAGGCGAAACCTTCGACCTCCTTTTGGCCGATCCCCCGTACAAAGAGCCGGCATGGGCCACCTGGCTGGGGAAGCTGGCGTGGGTGATGAGCCAAGAAGGTGTGGCAGTGGTGGAGGTGGAAGCTAAAGGGGAGGGGGAATTCCTTCAAGCCTTGCCACCGGACCTTCAGGTGGCCGACCGGCGGAGGTACGGGAGAGGGCTTTTTTTCTTTCTGGTGAAGGAGTGATGCCATGCGCATAGCCGTCTGTCCTGGAAGTTTCGATCCCATCACCCTGGGTCACCTGGACATCATCGAACGGGCCAGCCGCATCTTCGACCGCTGCATCGTGGCCGTCTTTCCCAACCTCGCCAAAAAGCCCCTTTTTTCGGTGGAAGAGCGGGTGGAGATGGTCCGAGAGGCGGTGGCCCATCTCCCCAATGTGGAGGTGGAGGCCAGCCAGGAGCTCCTGGCGGACTTCGCTAAAAAGAGGGGTGTCACGGCCATCGTGAAGGGATTGCGGGCCGTCAGCGATTATGAATATGAGGTGCAGATGGCCCAGATGAACTACCGCCTGGCACCTGAAGTAGAAACCCTATTTCTGGTGGCGCGGGGGGAGCACGCCTTTTTGAGCAGCAGCATCGTGAAAGAAGTGGCCCGCTTCCACGGCAACGTGGATGACCTGGTGCCTCCCAACGTGGCCCGGGCCCTCAAGGTTAAGTTCTCCCCCGCTCGAAAGGAAAAGGTGTAGTGGACCAGCTCCTAACCCTTTTGTCGCAGCTGGAAGCCTTGGCGACCCAGAGCGGGAAGCTTCCCTTCACCCATAAGCTTTTGATCGACGAAGAGCCCTTCCTGGAGCTCCTGGAAGCCATCCGGGTGGCCCTTCCCCCTTCCCTGGGGGAGGCGGAACGGATCCAACGGGAGAAAGAAAAGATCCTGGCCCAAGCCCGGGACGAAGCCCAGGCCATCCTGGAGCGGGCCCGGGAGGAAGCCCGCAGGCTGACGGACGAAAAGCTCATCCAGCAGCAGGTGGAAGAGCAGGCCCGCCAGGTGTACCGGGAGGCGGAAGAAGGTGCCCGGCGCCTGCGGCAGGCGGCCGTCAAGTATGCCGTGGAGGTCCTCACCCAGGTGGAAGGGAACCTCCGCCAGGCGACGGAAGTCCTCAGAGACGGGAAGCGAAGGCTGCTGGGCGAAAGGGAAGAAGACGAAGGCTAGGAAAGAACTACCGTCGTTTCCACGGGTCCCTCCCGGTAATCTGGAAGCCGTCAGGGAGGGATGGAATTGCGAAAAGCCCTTCGGGCCATATGGACGGTGGTGCTCCTCTTGGGGGTGGTGGGCTGGGGGACTCCGGCCCA
This sequence comes from Clostridiales bacterium, assembly GCA_018729555.1. Lineage (GTDB taxonomy): Bacteria > Bacillota > Sulfobacillia > RBS10-35 > RBS10-35 > RBS10-35. The sequence goes on from JAHHQG010000031.1 coordinate 3,924, forward strand.
GGCAGCCTCCTGGATCCAGGTGACGGGTCCCATCGCTCCGGGCCTCCGGGAAGGCATGGCGGGCCCGGCGGTGCGGACCCTGCAGGGCGATCTCTGGCATGTGGGCCTCAATCCAGGTCCCGCGGACGGCTACTTCGGTCCCCGCACGCGGGCGGCCCTGGAGGCCTTTCAGAAGCGGGAAGGCCTTCCCGTCACGGGGACCCTCACGGATGCCACCTTTTCCCGCCTGGTGGCCAAGGTGCTGGGTTGGGGAACCCTTTCGGGGCTCCGCATCGTCCTGGACCCCGGCCACGGGGATGGAACAGGGGCCTGGGGCGTCTATCCAGGGGCCAAGGACGAGCACATCAACGTCTACCAGGTGGCCCTTTCGGCCAAGGCCCTTTTGGAAAGGGCCGGCGCCCAGGTCATCCTCACCCGCAAAAACGGCCAGGACAGCTTCTACGGCACCCTCCGCGGCCTTGACGCCCGGGTGGCCATGGCCAACGACCTGGGAGCCCACCTCTTCATCAGCCTCCATCAGAACTGGAACCCCGATGCTGGCCTGAGGGGAGTGGCCACCTACTACTGGAAAGCCGACTCCCAGGGGCTTGCCCAGGCGATGCAGCGGGAAGTGGCGAAAGCCACGGGATTGAGGGACATCGGCCTTTTCACCGAACCCTTCTACGTCATCACCTATACCCGCATGCCGGCTGTCCTGGTGGAGCTGGGGTTCCTCTCCAACCCTGAGGAAGCCCGGTTCATCTCCCGCCCGTCCTTTTACGAGAAGGCCGCCCAGGGCATCTATCAGGGGGTCCTGGCCTACCTCCGGAAGCGCTAGGCAGCCCTTACGCCTGAGGCTCCTTTTTGGTACGTTAAAAGAGGAAAAGCAAAGTTTTTGAGGGAAAGAGGGCGAGGTTCTGACCCGGGCAGTCATTGTCGGTGCCGGTGCCATCGGTCTCATGTCGGCCTATCATCTGGTGGAGCACGGGGCGTCGGTCACGGTGGTGGACCGGTTGCCCCCAGGGCAGGCGTGCAGCTTCGGCAACGCCGGCTGGGTGACGCCATCCCTGGCCAACCCCGTTCCGGAGCCGGGGATCTTCTGGCAGGTCCTCCGCTGGCTGGTGCAGCGGGATAGCCCTTTCTCCATGCGGATCGCGGAGGTCCTTAAGGACCCCGGCTGGTTCCTGGGGTTTCTTCGGGCATCCCGCCCTCAGGCGTATGAAAAAGGCCTCCGGGCTCAAGGGGTTCTGATTCTTCAGGGCATGGAAATCCTTTCAAAGGTGCAGGAAAAGGTCCCCTTTGAGCTGCACCGGGATGGCCTCCTCTATGTCTTCCACACCGAGCACGAGTACGAAAAGCACCTTAAGGATTTCGAAAGGCTGGCGGAGCTGGGGATGTCCCCTCCCCGGCCGGTGCTGGGAGAAGAGCTTTTGGAGTGGGAACCGGGGCTTAAGCCCGGCCTTCAAAAGGGCCTTTGGGTGGAGAGCGACTGGCATGTGCGCCCCGATGACCTGACGGGGTCCCTTTCGGCGTACCTCCGGGAAAAGGGCGTGGAGTTCCTGGAAGCCCACGTGGAAGGGTTCGTCGGCAAAAACGGAAAGGTGAAGGCCCTGGCCACCACGGCAGGAGAAATTTCGGGGGATGTCTTTCTCCTGGCGGCCGGCGTCTGGACAGGGCTCCTCACCCGAAAGCTGGGGGTGCGCCTCCCCCTCCAGGGGGGCAAAGGGTACTCCATCACCATCTGGGGGGCGAAGCTGCGGTTGCGGCGCCCCCTTTACTTCCCCGACGTGCGCCTGGCCTGCAGCCCCTTTGAAGGAGGAGGCCTTCGCCTGGCGGGGCGGATGGAGATCGCCGGCTTCGACGACCGGCTGGATCCCCGGAAGGTGGAGGCCCTCGCCAGGAGCGCCGACGAAGCGCTGGTGGGCTGGCGGGAGCGGGAGCCGGGAGGCCGGGAGGTGGCCTGGACGGGCCTCAGGCCCCTTCTCCCCGACGGCCTTCCCGCCATCGGGCGACTTCCCCGGACGGAGAACGTCTTTGTGGCCGCTGGCCACGGGATGCTGGGCATCACCCTTTCGGCCCCGACGGGCAAGGCCGTGGCCGACCTTATGATGCAAGGCAAGACCGACCTGGCGGTGGCTCCCTTCGACCCCGCCCGTTTCCAGAAGTGATATAGTGAAGCCAGGGTGAAAGCTTTGCTCCTCTCGTGGAGCGGAGGCAAAGACAGCGCCCTGGCCCTGGAGGAAGCCAGGCGCCAGGGCTTTCCCATCCAAGGCCTTTTGACCACCGTGACGGTTCCCCAGCGGCGCGTCAGCATGCACGGGGTGAGGGAGGAGCTTTTGTGGGCTCAGGCCTGGTCCCTGGGCCTTCCCCTCCATGTGGTGTACATCCCCGACGGGGCCGATAACGAAACGTATGAACGGCTGATGGGCCGAAAGGTGGCGGAGCTGAAGGCCTTGGGGATCGAAGGCTACATCTTTGGGGATACCCTTCTTGAGGATGTGCGGGAGTACCGGGAAACCCTTTTGCAAAGGGCAGGGTGCCGCGCCTACTTTCCTTTGTGGCAAAGGGATGGGCGAGAGCTCTTGCGGCGCTTTTGGGTGCAGGGCTTCAAGGCCACGGTGGCGGTGGTGGACGGGCGAAAGCTGGATCCCTCGCTTCTGGGTCGCCCCGTCGACGAAGCCTTCTTCCGGGAGCTTCCCCAAGAGGTGGATCCTTTAGGCGAAAATGGAGAATATCACACCTTTGTGTGGGATGGGCCTCTTTTTTCCCACCCTATCCCTGTGGATGCTGGCGAAAAAGTGGAGAAGGGGCCCCTCGTCTACCTGGATCTCCTGCCTTTGAAGGCAAAAAGGGGTGATGGCCATGGTCCCAGAGCGTCTGGGGATCAATGAAGGGTACGTGGCGGAGCTTTACGAGCTCTATCGTGAGGATCCGCAAAGGGTATCGGAGGAATGGCGCCGGTTCTTTGCCGAAGGCGGCTTCATCCCTTCCCCCGACGGGCGGGAAGGGGTTTCCGCCGCGGTGGAGGGGGCCCTGGCCGCCCGGGCGATGAACCTTGGGCAGGCCATCCGCCACCGGGGCCACCTAGCGGCCCGGCTGGATCCCTTAGGGAGCCCTCCGCCGGGGGATCCGGCCCTGGACCCGGCCTACCACGGCCTGACGGAAGCTGACCTGTCGAGGCTTCCCGCCGATCTCTTCGACGGGCCCTTGGTGGCGGGGGCCCGCCATGCGGGAGAGGTCATCCAGAGGTGGCGCCAGGTCTACTGCGGCACCATCGGCTACGATTTCAGCCACATCCAGGACCGCAAAGAGAGGGAGTGGCTGATCGAAGCCATCGAGAGCGGCCGTTTCCGGGTGGAGATGAGCCCCGATTTGGCCGGGCGCCTCCTGGAGCGGCTCACGCAGGTGGAGGTCTTGGAGCGGTTTTTGCATCGGGCTTATGTGGGCCACAAGCGCTTCTCCATCGAAGGGTTGGACCTCCTCATCCCCATCCTGGATGAGATCCTGGCGGGGGCGGTGGCCCAGGGGGCGAAGTATGCCGCCATGGGCATGGCCCACCGCGGGCGCATCAACGTTCTCGCCCACATCCTGGGAAAGCCCTACGAGATGATCGTGAGGGAGTTTTCGGGGGTGGTGGCCCGGGAAGCCATGTCGGCGGCGGAAGGGGGAACCCTGGGGTACACCGGGGATGTCACCTACCACCTCGGGCGGGAAGGGACGGTGGTGGCGGGGTTGAAGGGCATCCTGGCCAACAACCCCAGCCACCTGGAGTTCGTCAACCCCGTGGTGGAGGGTATCGCCCGGGCCCTCCAGGAGGAGGGGGATGGATGGGATCCCCGGCGGGCTCTCCCCATCCTCATCCACGGCGATGCCGCCTTTCCCGGCGAAGGGGTGGTGGCGGAAACCTTGAACCTCAGCCGCCTGGAAGGCTACCGCACCGGCGGGACCATCCACATCATCCTCAACAACCAGCTGGGGTTCACTACCGACGTGGAAGACGCCCGCTCCACCTTTTACGCCAGCGATGTGGCCAGGGGCTTTGAGATCCCCGTCCTCCACATCAACGCCGATCGGGTGGAAGACGGCCTTTTGGGCGCCCGCCTGGCCTTGGCCTACCGCCAGACCTTCCACAAGGACATCGTCATCGACCTCATCGGGTACCGCCGGTGGGGCCATAACGAAGGAGATGAGCCCAGCTTCACCCAGCCCCTCATGTACAAGAAGATCCAGGAGCACCCCACGGTGCGGGAGATCTGGCAAAAGGAAGGGGAGGCCAGGGGCCTCATCCCCGAGGGCCTGGGGGAAGAGCTGGTGAAGCGATATTGGAGCATCTGGCAGGGGCTGAAGGAAAAGGTGGAGGCGGAGGCGCCCAAGGAAGTGGCGTTTCATCTCCAGGAGGCGCCGGAAGGGGATGGGTCCTTCCCCGAGGAAGGGACGGCCCTTTCGCCCGAGACGGTGGAGCGGCTCAAGGAGGAGATCTACCGCATTCCCCCGGGCTTTACCCTCCACCCCAAGCTGGTGCGCCAGGTGGAGGAGCGGCGGGAGGCCCTCCGGGAAGGGAAGGCCATCGACTGGGCCCAGGGGGAGCTTTTGGCCCTGGGAAGCCTCCTCATGGAAGGGGTGGCGGTGCGCCTCACCGGGCAGGACACCCTCCGGGGGACCTTCAGCCAGCGCCACGTGGCCTTCTACGATTACGAGACAGGGGAAAAGTACATCCCCCTGCAGCACCTTCCTTCGCGAAAGGCCCCCTTCTACGCCTACAACAGCCCCCTGACGGAGGCCGCCGCCGTCGGCTTCGAGTACGGCTACAGCCTCCACAAGGAGATGGCGTTGGTCCTCTGGGAAGCTCAGTTCGGGGATTTTGCCAACGTGGCCCAGGTCTACATCGACCAGTTCCTGGCCTCCGCCTGGGCCAAGTGGCGGGAAGCTTCGGGGCTGGTGCTCCTCTTGCCCCACGGCTATGAAGGCCAGGGGCCGGAGCACTCCAGCGCCCGCCTGGAGCGCTTCTTGCAGCTTTGCGCCCAGGAAAACCTGAGGGTGATCAACCCCACCACCCCGGCCCAGTACTTCCACGCCCTCCGGCGCCAGGCTTTTAGCCTTAAGACCAACCCCAGACCCCTCATCGTCATGACGCCCAAGAGCCTTCTCCGCCATCCCCTGGCCCGTTCCACCCTGGAAGAGTTCACCCAAGGGGGCTTCCACCCCGTCCTGGACGATCCCCTGGTGGACGATCCCGGCGAGGTGCGGCGGGTCCTCCTCTGCAGCGGCAAAGTCTACGTGGACCTTTTGGCTCGGCGGCAAAAGGAGCCCCGGCGAGACCTCGCCTGCATCCGCGTGGAGCAGCTTTACCCCTTCCCCCGCCGGGAGCTGGAGAAGGTGCTTCGGCGCTATGAGAAGTCGGAAACCTATGTCTGGCTGCAGGAAGAGCCCCGCAACATGGGGGCCTGGACCTTTATGGCTCCCCGGCTGAAGGCCATCCTTGGGGAAGAGCCCCTTTACGTGGGGCGGCCGCCCCTTGCCAGCCCGGCCGAAGGGTTTGCCGAACTGCATCAGAGGGTACAGGAGGAGATCCTCAGGGAAGCCCTGGGGGCTCTCCAGGTGAAGGAGGGATAAGCGTGGCCCGCGAGATCAAAGTACCGGCCATGGGGGAATCCATCGTGGAGGCCACGGTGGGCACCTGGCACAAGAAGGAAGGGGACCCCGTGGCGGTGGGCGATGTCCTGGTGGAGCTGGAGACCGACAAGGTGAACGTGGAAGTGACGGCGGAAGAAGACGGGGTGGTGGAAAAGATCCTCAAAGGAGAAGGAAGCCGGGTGCAGGTGGGGGAGGTCCTGGCCTTCCTGGCGGAAGGGGCTCCGGCGGCGGTGCCTTTGGCGCCCGAGGAAGAGGCGGCTCCTTCCCCGCGGGAGGCGGAGGAAAAGGCGAAAGCGCCTTCCCCGGAGCCCCAGCCGGCGGCACCGGCGGCGAGGGCTGAGGCGCCTTCCCCGGCGGCGGCCTGGGCGACCCCCTCCCAGAGGCGTCGGGCCCGGGAAGAAGGGGAGGACCGCCGGCCTCAGCCGGCGGCGCCAGCACCCAAGACGACGCCTGCTTCCGACGGCCGCCCGCCGGCGGCTACGGAGACGTCAGCTCTAGAGGAGGTCATCCCCATGTCCAGCCGGCGGCGGACCATCGCCCGGCGGCTGGTGGAGGCCCAGCATACGGCAGCCATGCTCACCACCTTCAACGAGGTGGACATGTCGGCCATCATGGAGCTCCGGAAGAAGTACCGGGAGTCCTTCAAGGAGCGCCATGGGGTGTCCTTGGGGTTCATGTCCTTTTTCACCAAGGCCGTCATCCATGGCCTCAAGGCCTTCCCGCAGCTGAACGCCGAGATCCGCGGGGATGACATCATCCTCAAGCGTTATTACCACATCGGCATCGCCGTCTCCACCGACGAAGGCTTGGTGGTCCCGGTGGTTAGGGATGCCGACCGCAAGACCTTTGCCGAGATCGAAAAGGAGATCGCCCACCTGGCGGAAAAGGCCCGGTCCCGGAAGCTCACCCTGGAAGACCTTTCGGGCGGGACCTTTACCATCACCAACGGGGGAGTCTTCGGTTCCCTCTTCTCCACCCCCATCCTGAACCCGCCCCAGGTGGGGATCCTGGGGATGCACAAGGTGCAGGAGCGGCCGGTGGTGGTGGATGGCCAGGTGGTGGTGCGGCCCATGATGTACGTGGCCCTCACCTATGACCACCGCATCGTGGACGGCCGGGAGGCGGTGCAGTTCCTGGTGAAGGTGAAGGAAGCGCTGGAAAACCCCGAAGAGCTCCTCTTTGGCTAGAGGTTCAGGTCCCGGCGCTCTCCCGTCACCATGTAGATGGTCCACTCCGCCAGGTTGGTGCAGTGGTCCCCCACCCGCTCGAGTGAGGCCGCCACCAGGATCAGCTGGGTGGCTTCCTCGATGACGGCGGGGTTGGCGATCATCAGGAGGAGGAGCTCCCGGAAGACCTGCTTGAAGAGATGGTCCAGCTGATCGTCTTCCCGGGCCATGGCGAGGGCCCGCTCCACATCCCGCTCGATGAAGGCTTTGAGGCCTTCCTGCAGCATGTGGCGGCCGATCTCCGCCATGCGGGGGATATCCACCAGGGGCTTGATGGGAGGATTCTGCCCCATCCGCCGGACGGCCCGGGCGATGTCGGTGGCATGGTCCCCCATGCGCTCCAGATCGGTGACGATCTTCAGCATGGTGCCGATGGTCCGGAGATCGATGGCCATCGGTTGCTGGAGGGCCAGGAGCTTTAAGCACTCCTGCTCGATGGCCAGCTCCAGGTCATCGATGACCTGGTCCCCCTGGATGACGGTCTCCGCCAGCTGGAGATCTCGCTTCACCAGGCTTTCCATGGCCGATGCCATGGCCCGGTCCACCACTTCCCCCATGTGAAGCACTTCTTTCTGCAGTTTTTCCAGCTCTTGCTGAAAGGAGATCCGTGCCACGGCCATCTGCCCCCTTTGTCGTCACCCGAAGCGGCCCGTGATGTAGGCTTCGGTGCGCGGATCGGACGGCTGGGTGAAAAGCCGCGCCGAAAGATCGTATTCGATGAGCTCGCCGTTCAAGAAGAAGGCGGTGCGGTCGGCGATCCGGGCCGCCTGCTGCATGTTATGGGTCACTATCACGATAGTGTATTTTTCTTTGAGCTGCACCAGAAGATCCTCGATGCGGGAGGAGGCGGCGGGATCGAGGGCGGAGGTGGGTTCGTCCAAGAGGAGCACCTCCGGGTCCACCGCCAAGGCCCGGGCGATGACCAGGCGCTGCTGCTGGCCGCCGGAAAGGGCCGTGGCCGGGCTCTTGAGCCGATCTTTCACCTCGTCCCAGAGGGCCGCCTGGCGCAAAGAGTGCTCCACCTTTTCCTCCAGGATCTTTCGCGAGCGGATCCCCGCCAGCCGCAGGCCTGCCGCCACATTGTCGAAGATGGACATGGTGGGAAAGGGCGTCGGCCGCTGGAAGACCATGCCCACCGTCCTCCGGACGGCCACGGGGTCCACCCCCGCCTGGTAGATGTCCACCCCGTCCAGGAGAACCTGGCCTTCCACCCGCGCTCCGGGGATCTCTTCGTGCATCCGGTTGAGGCAACGGATGAAGGTGGATTTGCCGCAGCCCGAGGGCCCGATGATGGCCGTGATGGCCTGGTCGGGGATGGCCAGGTCGATGCCGTGAAGGGCCCGGGTGGAGCCGTACCAGGCCTGGAGCTTTTTCACCTCCAACCGGATCTTCTCCGGCTGGGGGAAAGGGGCGGCAGCCCTTTCGGGAACCTTGGTTCGAAGGGTGATGGGGCTTTCCTTCATCGCTGGGACCAGCTCCTTTGCCTGCTGCTCAGTAACCTTCCGAGAAGGCTCAAAACGAGAACCAGGGCCAAAAGGGTGAGGCCCGCCGCCCAGGCCTGCACATGCCACTCATCGTAAGGGGAGATGGCGTAGTTAAAGATGGTCACCGGAAGGGAGGCCATGGGCTTCAACATGTTCCAGCTGATGTACTGGTTGGAGAGGGCCGTGAAGAGGAGGGGGGCCGTCTCGCCGGAGGCCCGGGCGATGGCCAAGATGATGGCGCTGACGATCCCCGACCAGGCGGAGGGAAGGACGATGCCGAAGAGGACCTTGTAGCGGGGAAGGCCCAGGGCCAGCCCCGCCTCTCGGAGGGCGTCGGGGACGAGGCGCAGCATTTCTTCCGTGGTGCGGACGATGACGGGCAGCATGATGATGGCCAGGGCCACGCTTCCGGCAAAGCCGGAGTAGGTGCCCATCTTGACGACGATCCAGGCGTAGACGAAGATCCCCACCACGATAGAGGGGATACCGCTCAGGACATCGGCCATGTAGTGGACCCAGTAGCCCAGAAGATTGGCCTTGCCGTATTCAGCGGCGTAAAGGCCTGCCACGACGCCGATGGGGACGGCCATCACCGCCGCCAGGCCCACCATGAGGAGGGTTCCCAGGATGGCGTTGGCCACGCCTGGGTTGGGAACCCCCACGGGCTTGTTGGGCTGGGTGAAAAAGGCCCAGTTGAGGCCCTGGAGGCCCTTTTGAGCGAGGTAGATCACCACCAAGGCGAGAAAAAGGAGGCTCACGACGACGCTGAGGGAAAGGAGAAACCTCATGAGGCGATCGACGTAGCGCCGCCGGGCCATGCCGGCGCCCGCCAGGCGGGGCAGGGCCGGGGAAGGATCCTTCATGAGTAGGCCTCCTTTCCGATGCGGGTCCGGGCCACCAGCCAACGCGCCAGCATGTTGAGGAGCAGGGTGATGACGAAGAGGATGAGGCCCAGGTAGATGAGGGAGGTGCTATGGAGCTGGCTCACCGCCTCTGCGAATTCGTTGGCGATGACGCTGGCGATGGTGTTGCCGGGGGCGAAGAGGGAGACGGAGATGCGATGGGCGTTTCCGATGACCATGGTGACGGCCATGGTCTCCCCGATGGCCCGGCCCAACCCCAGCATGATGGCGCCGATGATGCCGGAGCGGGCGTAAGGGACGATGACCATGCGGATGGCTTCCCACCGGGTAGCCCCCAGGGCCAGGATGGCTTCCTTCTGGCTGCTGGGGACGGCCTGCAGGACGCTGGCGGAGATGGAGGTGATGGTGGGAAGGATCATGATGGCCAGGATGACGCCGGCGGCCAGGTATCCCAGGCCCAAAATCGGGCCCTGGAAGAGGGGCAAAAAGCCGAAATACTTCTGCAAGGGCGGTTCCACGTAGGTGCGAAGGAAAGGGACCAGGACGAAGATTCCCCAGAGGCCGTACACGACGCTGGGCACCGCCGCCAGGAGCTCCACGAAGGGCAAAAGGGCCAGGCGCCAGCGGTAGGGCAAGAGCTCCGAGAGGGCGATGGCCGCCCCTAAACCGATGGGGGTGGCCAAAAGGAGGGCGGTGAAGGAGGTCACCAGGGTGCCGTAGATGAAGGGGAGCCCGCCGAAAAGGCCCCTGACGGGGTTCCAGTCGCTGGAGAGAAGGAAGCCCAACCCGAAGGTCTGGATGGCGGGCCAGGCCGTCACCAGGAGGATCCAACCCATCCAGAGGACGAGGAGAAGGACGGCGGCCGCCACTGCCGCAGTGGCGGCCCGCACGATCCCTTCCCACGTCCGATGGCGCTGCGAAGAGGGCAACGTCACCGTTCCTTTCGCCCTGAGCCCCCCGTTTAGTTTCCGAGGAGGGGCTTTCCGTTGTAGGTCACGGTCTTGAGGGCATCCAAGACCTTCTTTTTCACGTTATCCGGAAGAGGAGCATACAGCAATTCCCGGGCGTCTGCATCCCCGTTTTGGATGACCCAAGCGATCATATCCACCAGAGCTTTGCCCTTGGCCTCATCCGACTGCTCCTGATAGATCAGGAGGTAGGTGTAGGCGGCGATGGGATAGGCGCCGGAACCGGGGGCGTTAACGATGGAGATCCGGAAATCGTCGGGCATCTGGTCGGCAAAGCCTGCCGCCGCCTTCACCACGCCGTCGATGGAGGCCTCCACAAACTCCCCGGCCTGGTTCTTGAGGAGGGCGGTCGGTAGCTTGTTCTGGATGGCGTAGGCCAGCTCCACGTACCCGATGGCGCCGGGGGTCTGCTTCACCTGGCCGCTGACGCCCTCATTGCCCTTGCCGCCCACCCCTACCGGCCACTCCACCGCTGTGCCCATCCCCACCTTTTCCTTCCACTCGGGGCTCACCTTGGAGAGGTAGTCGGTGAAGATGTTGGTGGTGCCGCTTCCGTCGGAGCGATGGACAACGCTGATGTCCATGTTGGGGAGGTTGGCGTCGGGGTTGAGGTCCACCAGCTTAGGATCGTTCCACTTCTTGATCTTCCCCAAGAAGATGTCGGCTACCACCTCGGGGGTCATCTTCAGGGGCTGCGTCACATCGGGAAGGTTATAGGTGATGACCACGGCCCCCATGACGGTGGGGATGTGGAGGATCTTCCCGGGGGCGGAGGCCAGCTGCTCGTCCTTCATGGGCGCATCGCTGCCGGCGAAGTCCACAGTTTTCTCCAGAATGGCTTTCTGGCCGCCGCCGGAGCCGATGGACTGGTAGCTGATCTGCACGTTGGGGTGCTCTTCATGATAACGGTAGAACCACTTCTGATAGAGCGGGTTGGGGAACGAAGCGCCGGCGCCGTGGAGCTCGATGGTCTGGGGTGTGGAAGGCTGCTGGGGCGTCGGCGGCTCGTTTTGGGCAGCCGGAGCCTGAGTTCCGCCGCATCCCGCGGCCAGAAGGGCCACACCGAGGACTCCCACGGCCAAAAGGCGTTTCCAGTTGGGCATCGATGGCATCCTCCTTATGGTCAGTGTCAATTTCAGTGTAGGATGTGCCCCTTCTATCTTGGTTAAAGGGAACCCACAGAAGGGTTAAGAGACGGCAACAATTCGAAGGGCTAAAATCCACCCCGGCTCCTTTCGATATCCGGGGCGAAGGGCGGGGAACCATGGCCGACGCCAGCGACCGCTGGGAGCTTCGCTTTCTTCTCGTCAGTCTGGTAGGGGTGCTGATCCTGGCGTTTTTCAGCCAGGCGGTGCTGCGGTCCTTCATCTCCCGGGAGACCATCCACCTGCAGGCAGCCAAGGCCACCGCTCAGGTGGAAAGCCTGAAACAATCCCTGGGCTACATCGACTGGCAAAAGCCCCTTTACCCGGGGGATCTGGCGGCCATCGACTACGACATGCGGAAGTTTCTCACCGGGGCGGAACAGCTCCGCATCTGGTCCAAGAATGGGGTCATCCTCTACTCGACAGATCGCTCGGAAGTGGAAACGGTCCACCCGGTGAAGGGGAACCTGGCCCGGGCCGTCAAGGGCGAGACCCTCTCCCTCCTGGAGGCGTCTCCGAACTTTCCGACCCAGCTGGTGGTTTGGGTGCCCTTTACGTGGCGGGGCCTCCTCATCGGGGCCATGGAGATCCATTACGACGGCAAACCTCTCGTGGACACCCTCGCCCATATCGACCGTCTGGTGATGGTCACCCATTTCGGCGGGATGCTGGTCCTCTGGGCGGCCCTCTGGTTCCTGGCCCACAGCATGGCCCAGCGCCTCCGCCGCCAGAACCGCGATCTCCTGAAGCTCCAGGAGGATCTCAAGGATGCCCTGCGGGCGCGGGAGGCCACCTTAAGCGGAGCCCTGGCGGCCTTGGCGGAGGCGGTGGAAGCGAAGGACGACTATGTGGGAGGCCATGTCAACCGGGTGGCCGAGTATGCCCTCTTGGTGGCCGACGAGCTGGGGCTCAAAGGCGAGGAGCGGGATGAGGTCTTCTTTGCCGCCGTCCTCCACGACATCGGGAAGATCGCCATCCCCGACGCCATCCTCGCCAAACCCGGTCCCCTCACGGAGGACGAGTGGGAGGTGATGAAGACCCACAGCGCCCGGGGGGAAGCCATCGTCCGGCAGATCCCGGGGCTTCAAAACGTGGCCCGCATCATCCGGCATCACCACGAGCGTTATGGGGGAGGGGGCTATCCCGATGGGATTTCCGGAGAGGCCATTCCCCTGGGGAGCCGCATCGTGGCGGCGGTGGATGCCTTTGACGCCATGACCACCGATCGGGTATACCGGAAGGCCCGTCCGGTGAAGGAAGCCCTGGAGGAGCTCCGACGGGAGGCGGGGCGCCAGTTCGATCCCCGGGTGGTGGAGGCCTTGGAGCGGGGGATCTTGGGCCGTGGGGCCGTCGGGGAAAGGGTGGACCTTCAGCCCTGGCCCCACGCCGTCTACGGCGATTGATGGGACGTCGACAGGGAAAAGGCCTTTGCGGTAGCATCGGTGGAGAGACAGAGGGCCAAGGGCCGGGATGGAGGTCCGATGACCTTTGTTTTCCTACCGGGTGCGGGTGCGCTGGGCCGATACCGATGCGTCGGGGCGGATCCACAATACGGCCGCCCTTCGCTATTTCGAGGAAGCCGTCAGCGAGCTCTTTCGCCACCTCGGGGTCAGCCCGGAAAAGAGCCTGGGGGAAGGTGGTTTGGATTTTCCCCGGGTCCATGTGGAGTGCGATTACCTCTTACCCTTGGGCTTCGATGACGCCCTGGAGATCCGGGTGTACCGGGGACGGGTGGGGGAGAGCTCCTTTACCTTGGAACCCGAGGGGTGGCTCCTGGAGGAAGGGCCGTGGGGGCCGCTCCTTGCGGGAAGGCGGGGTCGGCCGGTGCCGGCCCTGGCCCTCAAGGGAAAGCTGGTGATCGTGACGGTGGATCGCCAGAAAGGGGAGAGCGTGCCCATCCCAAGGGAGCTTCGCAAGGCCTTGGAGGAGCTTTCGGCTCCGACCCGGCCTTCTTGAGTGGAGGGTGGATATGGCCCATCGCGTAAAGGTATCCATCAGCGGGGGAAGCATCGAGAAGGTTGCCGCGGACGGTATCATCGTCAATCTCTTTGAAGGGGTGAGGGTTCCCGGCGGAGCCACAGGGGCCGTGGATGAAGCGTTGGGGGGCCTTCTCTCCGACGCCATCGCCATGGGCGAGCTCAAGGGGACCCTCTACGAGACCCGGGTGTACCCCACCTTCGGCCGCATCCCCGCCAAGCGGGTGGTGGTGGTGGGGCTGGGGCCATCGAAGGAGTTTAACCTCCTTCGGGCGGAGCGGGCTTCGGCGGCAGCCGTGAGAGCCGGCGCCAGGGCGGGCCTGCGCACCCTCGCCACCATCGTCCACGGAGCGGGGATCGGGGGCCTCGATCCCCAGAAGGCCTTTGCCGCGACGGTCCGGGGGATTTACAAAGGGCTCTACCGCTTCGATGCCTATCGCTCCGGCAAAGAAGAGCGGCAGGTGGAGATGGTGGAAGTGGTGGAGCGAAACGAAGAGAAGCGGGAGCTCTACCGCCACATCTGGCCCGAGACCCAAGCCATCGCCGAGGCGGTGGCGAAGGTGAGGGACTGGGTGAATACGCCTCCTCGGGATATGACCCCTGAAACCCTGGAAGCCATCGCCCGAAACCTGGCGGAGACCTACGGTTTCTCCCTGGAGGTCATTCGAGGGGAGGAGCTTCTGGAACGGGGCATGGAAGCTCTCTACGGCGTAGGGAAAGGGAGCCAGTATGCGCCTCGGCTGATCCGCCTCTCTTACCGGGGAGGCGAGGGGAAGGGGCTCCTGGCCTTGGTGGGGAAGGGGGTCACCTTCGACAGCGGCGGCCTTTCCCTCAAGACAGCCCAGGGCATGGAGACCATGAAGATGGATATGGCAGGGGCGGCGGCCGTCCTGGGTGCGGCCCAGGCCGTCGGGGAGCTGAAACCCAAGGTTTCGGTGGAGTTCTTGGTGGCGGCGGTGGAGAATCTCCCGGGGTCTCGCTCGCAAAAGCCCGGGGATATCGTTCGGGTGCAGGGCGGAAAGACGGTGGAGATCCTCAATACCGATGCGGAAGGGCGGCTGATCCTGGCCGACGCCGTGGCCTACGCCCGAAGCTTTGGGGCTTCCCACATCGTGGATGTGGCTACCCTCACGGGAGCGGCGGTGGTGGCGTTGGGCCAGGAGGCAAGCCTTCTCCTCGGAAACGATGAAGAGCTTCTTTCGGCGGTGGAAAAGGCCCACGAAGCTCAGGGCGAACGCATCTGGCGGATGCCCAGCTGGCCGGAATACCGGGAGTATTTCAAGAGTTCCGTGGCGGACATCCGGAATACGGGTAAAGGGGGAGCCGGCGCCATCGTGGGAGGGCTGATCATCGGGACCTTTGCCGAAGATCGCCCCTGGGCCCACATCGATGTGGCGGGGACGGTCTTTCGGGAGGAGGAGACGCCTTACAGCGCTCCCGGCGCCACCGGTGGAACGACGGCTTCCCTGGTGCAGCTGGTGCTGGATTGGGCAAAAGGAAGGTAGAAGGGAAGAAGGTGCGGGAAGGGGAAGGGGCGCCAGGGGCGGCCCTTCCCCTTTTGTTGGGTCCGACCCGCCCTCTGAAAACCTGCCGCCCTCGTCATCTCCGGGAGAGGGAAGAGGCCGGTCTTGGCGCGAAGCGATGGAGAACGAGGCCCCCTGGAATCCAGGGGGCCCTTTGGGTTATTGGAGGGATTCTCCGGTACCCAACCAGCGCCACTCCCTGAGGACGGCGCCGATGGTGGCATCCCAGCCGTCTGCTGCCTCCAGGTTCTCCAGCCGGCTGAAGACCAGGAAGTACTGCCCCTTCCTCTCCCCCGTCCGGAGGAAGGCCCGTTTCCCTTGGGGATCCTCCGCCTCGAAGGCCGCCAGGGCCCAAGGGGGCGGGTCCACAGGCGCGGACCGGTAACCTTCCAGCATCTTCGCGGCAGCAGCCTCCGCCTCTTCCCGGGGCGTCCCTTCCCGGAAAGAGAAGATTTCCACAACGCCGAGCCCATCAGGGGGTAAAAACCGTACGCCCACCCGATTGTCCTCCGAGATGATCTCGTAACCCCAGTCGGGCGGAACATAGGCGGCAAAGGGCAGGATGGGGTGGTAGGCGAGGCGGAAGGTGCGGGTTTCCTTCTGGCCCTCGATGGTCAAGGTGACGTGTTTTGTCCACGGAAGGGCGTAGCGGACATCCACCACCTTCACCAGGGTGGCTCGATTCCAGGTCTCGGTGGGCCGGTAGTCGATGGTGTAGTCGTCGATGACGACCGTGGCCTCACCGATGCCGTCGGGAGCCAGGTATGCGGCGGCCTCGTCCCGGTTGGTGAAGCAGAACCAGAGGGAGCGGTTATCGCCCTCCAGACGGGGGAGGCGATCCTCCGTAGAGGAATCCACGTCCATGCAGACCTCGCCGCCCGAAAATTCGTTCTCCAGGGGCTGGTGGACATACCGGCCCGTCACGGTGACCTCCCCCGCAAAGGAGACGACGGCCCCAAAGGTACCCGACTCGGGCTGTTCCTCGTAGTAGGAGACCTCGGTAACCGTCAGGCCGGCCACGGTATCGCCAGGCCGAAGATCTTTGGCGGGCACCACGTTGGAAGGGTCGGTGCGGGGGGAAGGGGGTGCTTCCGCCGGCGCTTCTCCTTCTGTCGCGGTGGGGGTGGGGGCAGGGCCGGCAGGAGATCCGCAGGCGCCGAGCATGAGAGCCGCCGCCATCAAGATCATGCCTGCCGGAATCCGGCGCATCACTGGGCCTATCACCTCTCCTTGGAAGACGCCATCCATGGGAACACGGTTCCCATGGATGGCGGTGTATTACACGGTTGCCAGCATATGCTTGGGGGTGGTGGGAGAGGTGGAAAGAGGCTCAAAAAGGGGGCCTGGAGGAGGCCCCCTTTCCCTTGGGGTTTGTTCTTCATAGGATCACATGGTATGGAGGACGAGCCCGATGTGGGTGAAGTAGTTCAGGGCACTGAAGAGGAAGAAAAAGAGGCCGCTTACCCACCAGCTGAAGCGCATCACCGAGGTAGTGCCGGCGGAAAAGTGGCGGAGGTAGGAGGGGAAGAGGACGGCGCCCAGGCCTGCCAGGGCGAAGAGAAGGGAGATGAAAGTGGCCTCGATCCGGGGCTGGTCGGCGAAGTAACCGGAAAGAGGCTCTTGCGGAGGGGCGGCAAAGAGAACGAAGTATTCCCCCGCCACGGCGATGGCGAAAAGGGCCAAGCCCATGCCCAGGACGAAAACGGACATGGGTCCAAAGGCGCGGGCGATGTCTTCCTGAAGCTTTTCCCCTTTTAGGGCGCTGAGGCGCTCTTCGTTTCGCCAGAAATAGAAGGCTGCCGCCAGGAGAAAGACACCGAAGGCGAGGCTTGGTTCGCCGAAGATGATGTTGGCAAACGGAGTTCCGATGGGAGCCAGAGGCCACTTGAGGGTCATGTCCAGGCCGGTGGCGCCAAGGATGACGCCCAGGGTGGCAAAAGCGATGGCATAGCCTCTAGCGTTAGGGCTCTTTCCCTTTTGTAAATCGCCGATGAGGGAGGCCAGAAGCAGCAGGCCGGCACCGGCGGCCACCCCCATGATGGTGTTGTACATGGGGGCTTGGGCCCAGTCGACATGCATGAGTATTCCCCCTTTCTCAAGGTTGCTGCAGACAAAATGCTATTGCTCAGGAGCATCCATGTACAAGAAAAAGCGCTAAAATGGCCCGCTACCTGGAGAAAGCCCGGAAAAAGGGCCGGGTGAGGCCCGCGGGCGGCACGGCGGCCCACACCTTCCTCTCCCTCATGGTCACGGGGAGCCGGGAGCTCCGCCGTCAAGGGATCCAGGAAAGGCCGAAAAGCTGGCCCATGAGCACCTGGACACCTACGGACGGGCCATGGGAAAAGGCTAGCTAAGACCTGCTAAGACACCTCTCTTTCCCGGTTTCCTCGCCAGAGGGAAGAGAGAAGGAAGACGATGCTTCCTACCCCGAGGAGCGCCAAACCCGCGGCAAAACGAAGGCTCCCGCTGGCCAGGGCGGCAAGGAAAGGCGGGTGGGGCGGGGAAGGGGGGGCGGTGAAACTTCCCAAGGTGGGAAGGGCCGTCAGGTCGGGGGGCCAGAGGAGGTAGGTGAACCCTGCTGCCAGGAAGGCGTGGATGAGGCGGGCGAGGGTGTAGACCCCGATCTGGATCCCCGTATCCCGGGTGACGGCTGCCACCTGAGCGATCACCGAAAGCCCTGACCAGGCGATGATGGCCGATGCCACCATGGTGCGGGTGAGGAGGGGCTCGGGGGCGTGGGCCGTCAGCTGCGCTCCCACGGAGATCTCAAGAAAGCCGGCAAAGATTCCTTCGGCCAGCTGGGGCGAAAGGCCCAGGGGAGAGAGAAGGGCCGCGAAGAAGGCGAGGATGCCGAAGGTCTTGGCCATATCCACCAGGACGGAAAAGAGGATGATGAATCCCCCGATGAGGAGAAGGGTATCCACCGAGCGGCGGACGCTGTCCCCTAAAAGGGCCCCCAGGGACCTCCCATCCTGGCGGCGGGTTTCCAGGAGGGCTTCCCAAGCCTCCCGCAAGAGGTTCGGGCCGTTCCCCTTCGGTTCGGGCGTTTCATCCTGGCCCCGCCGGTAAAAGAGCTTCATGAGGATTCCCATGAAAAAGGCCCCCAGGTAGTGGGCCGACATGATGGTTCCCACCAAAAGGGGCTGGTTCAGCATGCCCACGGCCACGGCCCCTCCCATGAAGAGGGGGTCGGAGGTGTTGCTGAAGGCCGTGAGGCGGGTCGCCTCTGTGGGGGTGATCTGGTTCTTCTTCCGGAGCTCCGCTGCCAGCACTGCCCCCACGGGGTATCCCGAATTGAACCCCATGGCCACCACAAAGGCGCCCTGCCCCGGGATGCCGAAAAGAGGCCGCATCAGTGGGCGCATGAGGACCCCCAGGAAGGCCACCACCCCCAGTCCCACCAGGAGGTAGCTCCCGATGAAAAAGGGGAGAAGGGCGGGGAAGACGACGTACCACCAGATCTTGAGCCCGCGCTCGGCTCCGGCGAAGGCCATCTCGGGGCGGATGACCATGGCGGCCACGAAGATGACGGCCAGGGTGACCCCAAAAAGGGTTCCCAGGTGTTTGGGCAAGGGCCATCCTCCTGCCCCACCCTATGCCTTTGGTGACCCGTTTACGCTTTCAGCCGCGGGGCGAACTTCTTGCGGAACTTCTCGTACTTGGGGGCGATCACCAGCCGGCAGAAGGCCTTTTCCGGGTTGAGCCGGAAATATCGGCGATGGTAATCCTCGGCCGGGTAAAAGGCCTTGAGGGGCACCACTTCCGTGACGATCTTTTCCCCTTCCCAGTGGGGATCCCAGGGAAGGGAGGCCATGAAGGCCCGGGCTTCCGCTTCCTGCTGGGGGTTATGGGTGAGGATGATGGACCGGTACTGGTGGCCCACATCCGCTCCCTGGCGGTTGGGGGTGGTGGGATCGTGGATAGAGAAGAAGACCTCCAGGAGATCCCGGTAGCGGATGACCTCCGGGTCGTAGGTCACCTGCACCACTTCCGCATGGCCCGTGGTACCGGTGCACACCTCTTCGTAGGTGGGGTGAGGCTTATGGCCCCCGGCATACCCTGGGATGACTTCTTTCACGCCCTCCAGATCCTCAAAGACCGGCTCCAGGCACCAGAAGCATCCGCCCCCAAAGGTGGCTTTCTCCATGATCCGTCCTCCTTCTTAAAGGGATTATGGCATATAGGCTTTCGCGGCGCGGGAAGGCCTCACCTGGGGCAAAAGGCTGCCCACCCACCCGGCGGGAAGGGCGAGGAGAGGGGCGGCGGCGATGGCCACCGGCGCCGAAAAGAGGTCGGCCACCCAACCCAAAAGCTGGGCTCCCACCCCCGCCATGGCGATGGTCAGGCCCGTGGCCAGGCCGGAGATCATCCCCAGCCGGTGGGGCACATGGCGCTGGGCATAGCTGGTGGTGACGGACCAGCTCATCATGAAAAAGAAGTTGGCCATCAGCAGGAATACCGCCCCCCACGGCGGGGGGAGGAGCCAGGCCAAAAGGGCCGGCAAAAAGGCGGCGTAGAGGGACCCCGAGATGGCGGCGTAATCGCCGAAGCGCTCCGCCACAAAGCCTCCCACCAAGGTGGCAAGGGCCCCCGCCAGAAGGACCCCGAAGAGGAGGTAGTCCACCTGCGAGGTGCTCCAGCCCAGGTGGTGCTGGTAGTGGAGGGGAAGGATGGTGGCGAGGGCTGCTTGCCCGAGGCCCCTTAGGACGATGACCCCCACCAGAGGGGGTAAAAGGGCCTTCAGGGTAGGGGCTCCTTCAGGGCGGGGGTAGGCCTGCCGCGGCCTGGGCGCCTGGCCGTTTTTCTCCTGCCGGTGGTGGAGGAAGAGGATGAGGGCGAAAAGGCCTGCGGGTACCCCCAAAAGGACGATGCGGGTGAGGGTCTGGGGGGTCATCAAGAGGGCGACGGAGAGGGGGGCCAGGGCCATGCCGATGTTGCCGGCCACCTGGAACCAGCCCAAAGCCACCGCCGGCCGCTGGGGGGCGTGGCGCCGCACCGACGAGGAGGCGTCGGGGTGAAAGGCGGAAGACCCCATCCCCGCCAGGAAGAGGGCCAGGAGGATTTGCTCGTAGGATGGCGCTCGGGAGAGGTACAAAAAGCCCAGGAAGACAGCCAAAAGGCCCCAGGGCATGAGATTCCTCCGGGTCCGGTCGGCCACCTGGCCCCACAAGGGCTGGCCGAGGGCGGAGGAGAGGTTGGCCACCAGCGCGAGGCTCCCCAGGATGCCGTAGGACCAGCCGTAGGCGGCAGCGAATAGGGGGAGGAGGGCCGGTACACCGGCCGTGGCATAGTCGGTGGCCATGTGGGCGAGGCTGTAGAGGGCGACCCGTCCCCTGTTCACTAGGGTTTATTATAGAATCCGGAGGGGATAAAACTGACGGCTCCCGAAACACTGGACGGTTGGTTTGTCCTTCACGACTTTCGCCGCCTTCGCTGGGACCGCTGGCAGGAGCTGACCCCCGGAAAGAAAGAGCAAGTCGTCGATCGGTGGCAGGCCTATCTTCAAGCCCATGAGACGGTAGAGGGCGAGGAAGGGGTCTACAGCGCCCTTTATCGCATCGCGGGGCATAAAGGGGATTACCTGTGGGTCCATTTCCGCCCCCGGGTGGAGGATCTTTTGGCCCTGGAGCGGGAGTGGGAGACCACCCCTGCGGCGGTCCTCAGCGAAAGGACCTTCTCCTACCTTTCGGTGGTAGAGCTCAGCCGCCATAGCGCCCCTCCTTTTCCCGAGGACGTGGACCCCATGACCATCCCTGCCCTTAGGGAAAGGCTCCAGCCCACCATTCCTCCCTACCGGTGGATCTGCTTTTACCCCATGAGCAAGAAGCGGGGCGAGACCGTCAACTGGTACCAGCTTTCCGGCCGGGAGCGGGCCGAGTACATGCGGGGCCACGGCGCCATCGGGCGCAAATGGTCGGACCGGGTCAAGCAGATCGTCTCCGGATCTATAGGCCTGGACGACTGGGAGTGGGGCGTCAGCCTCTTCGCTGATGAGCCCCTCCATTTCAAAAAGCTGGTCTACGAGATGCGCTTCGATCCCGCCAGCGCCCTCTTTGCCCAATTCGGCCCCTTTTTCATCGGAGAGCGCATGGATCAGGCAGCTTTGCGCAGCTGGCTCCTCTGAGGAAGGGTCACGTAGTAGCCGTAGAGCTGGGCGCTGAAGAAAAGGGGCACCGTCGCCGCATGGAGCATGGCCCAGAGGAGGGCCGCCCCCTGCCACGCGATGAAGGCGCCGAAGATCACCTGGAGGGTCATGAAGAGGAGGCCCCATCGGGCTGCCTTTTGCACGGCCGGATGGGGGAGAGCCACGCCTTTTTTCCACCAGTAGAGGGTCAGGAGGAAAAGGGCCAGACCCATGAGGCGGTGGAAGAGCTGAGGGAGAAGGTAGTCCGGCCAGGAAAGAAGGCTGGTACCGGCGCAGAGGGGCCAGCCGTGGCAAAAGGATCCCGTGTGGTGAACGTAGGCGCCGGTGTAGATGGTGACGAAGGTGAGGAAAAGAAGCCAGCCGGTCAGGCGATGCCAGCTCCTTTCGGCGCCTTCCCACCTTCCCCTTTCTTCCTGGGATAAGGCCACCGCCAGGAGGAAGACAAAGCTATAGGCGAGAAGGGAGACGCCGAAATGGAGGGCGAGGATCTCCGCCGGTTCGGGCCAGAGGACGGTGGCCGCCCCGAGACCTCCTTCCAGGAAGAAAAAGAAGAGGGAAGCGCCCATGAGCTTTTTGTGGGACGGGGCGACGGGCTCCCGGAAGAAGACCCGCCAGGCCAGCCAGAGGATGATGAGGGTGGCGATGAGGGTGATGAGGCGGTGGTTCCACTCGATCATCATGTCGGCCCGGAGGAGAGGGAACCAGCGCCCCTGGCAGAGGGGCCAATGGGGGCCGCATCCCTGGCCGGAGCCGGTGTTGGTGACGAGGGCCCCCATCACCAGCACCAGGTAAACGGAGAAAGCTCCCACCCAGCTGAGGGTCCGAAGGTGCATCTCTTTCCCCCTTGGCCTCGAGCGAAGCTATGATAGCACAAAAGAGAAAGGAGCGCCGTTCCGTGAAATCCGTCCCCCAAAAAGAAGTGGCCGAACAAGCGGTGGAATACCGGTGGGAGGTGCCGGCGGGCCTCCTCCACCCCGACCTTCCCTACCGGGTCCTGGAAGGACCTCCCCTTCTGCTGAAGATCAAACCCCTTCAAAAGAGCCAGGTGGCGAAGGTGGCGGGGATGGAGGGGGATGGGGTGGAGCTCCACCTCAAAGGGGATCTCACGGTGGAGTATCCCTGCGACCGTTGCCTGAAGCCTGCCCCCGAAACCCTTTCCCTGGATTACCAGGTGCGCCTCTTGCCCCAACATCTCTGGGAAAACCTCAGCTTTGAAGCCCGCGAAGGGGAGGTGGACGGCTGGGAGTACCTCCCCTACGACGGGGAGAGCATTCCCCTCATGGAGGTCCTTCTCATCCCGGTGCTCCTCGCCCTGCCGTCAAAGCACCTCTGCCGGCCGGACTGCAAGGGGCTGTGCCCCACCTGCGGCCATGACCTTAATGAGGGTCCCTGCGGCTGTGAGGATCAGGAGGTGGATCCTCGCTGGGAGGCTCTTTTGCGTCTGAAGCCAGCTCTTCAAGGCGGCGAAGAAGGTAAGGGCGCTGATTCAAAGAAGGATCCTCGAGGACCTCGTTGAGGAGGAGCTCCAGGACTTCCCCCACCCGGGGGCCGGGGGGGATCCCCAAGACGGCCATGACGTCATGGCCGTCGACTTTTAGATCTCGGACGGTGAAGGCGGTACTCTGGGCGAGGGTATCGTCCAGCCGCTTTCGGAACTCGGTGAAGGCGTCGTAAGCATCGGCCACAAACCGGCCCCCCGTCCCCACCATGTCGGCCAGCTTGAGGTCCAGAAGATCCCGCAAGCCTTCTCCCCCCAGCTGGGCGTAGAGCCTCCGCATGCCCCGGGGTCCCATGTCAAAGGTGAACATGTGGCGGGCCACCAGGGTGCGGATGCGCTCCGCTTTGGCCTGGGGAAAGCGAAGCCTTTGGGCGATGCGGTCCACCAGCTCCGCCCCCACCGCGTCGTGGTTGGGGAAGTGGGCGTTCCCCTCGTCGTCCACCTGGCGGGTGTAGGGCTTCCCGATGTCGTGGAAAAAGGCGGCCCAGCGGACTTCCGGCCGCGCCGGAGTGAGGCGCACCACCTCCATGGTGTGGTCCCAGAGGTTGAGGGCATGGTAGGTGCCGTCGGGAGGCGTGGTGAGGAGGGGCACCGCCTCCGGCATCAGGAGGGAGAGGAGGCCCGACTGCAGGAGCCAGGTGAGGCCCTTGGCGGCGCCCGGGCTGAGGATGAGGCGCTCCATCTCGGGGTAGATCCGTTCCGCCGCCACGAGGCGGATCATATGGGCCCGGGTGGCAAGGGCCACCTGGGTTTCCCCCTCCAGGCGAAATTCCAGCTCCGCCGCCAAGCGCACCGCCCGCAAGAGGCGAAGGCCGTCTTCGGAAAAACGCTCGCCGGGAGATCCCACCGCCCGGATGAGGCGGCGCTGGAGGTCTTGGCGCCCTCCGAAGGGATCATGAAGGGTCCCTTCGGGCCAGGCCATGGCCATGGCGTTGATGGTGAAATCCCGGCGGGCGAGATCTTCTTCGAGGGTTCCCCCCAGCTGGACTTCGGAAGGACGACGCCCGTTCAAATAGCGGCCTTCCCGGCGAAGGGTGGTGACTTCCACAGGAAGGCCTTCCACCACCACGGTGATGGTCCCAAAGGCGATCCCTGTAGGGTGGTAGGCCCAGCCTTTTCGCAAGGCCACGGCCATGATCTCTTCCGGGAAGAGGCTGGTGGCCAGGTCGTAGTCGTGGGGCTCCCGTCCCAGGAGAAGATCCCTTAGGGCTCCCCCCACCACGTAGACCTCTGCCTTGTCTTTGGCTTCCCGAAGGGCGTTGGCGAGGGCGGCCAGGGGCTTGGGTAGCATGGCCATCACCTCCCGCGCTGGATGGGGATCCGTCGCCAGGCGACCCCATCGGTTTGATAGGCTCTAATGTCTATTGTGGGCCAAAACCCCACGATGACGTAGAGGACGTCGGGGTAGAAGGCTTCCGCCCCATCGGTTTCCGAGGGAAGGGGCGGGCCCTGGGGATGGGTGTGGACGATGGCCAGCCAGGCCCGCCCCTCGGTTTCCATGGAGTGGGAGAACCGGAGGACCTCCAGGGGATCCATCCGGTACCGGCCGAGAAGAGGGGAAAGGTTCATGGTTTCCCGGTAGACCTCGGCCAACCAGAGGGTGCCCTTCTTCCGGCCTCCCAGAAGGCCGCAGGCTTCCCTCAACCCTTCCCTCTTTCCGTGGGCCACCATGGCCTCTTCCACGGCCGGGGGGAGGAGGAGGCGCGTCGCTTGCCCCTCCATCTCGGCATCTACAGCCCTTCCTGCCCTTCCCGGCTGGAGAGGTAGCGCTCGCCGCTATCGGGAAAGACGGTGATGACTTTCGCTCCCTCGGGAAGGGAAGCGGCCACTTCCCGGGCGGCGAAGAAGGCCGCCCCCGACGAGATGCCGCAGAGGACCCCTTCCTCCCGTCCCAGGCGATAGGCCCACTCCCGGGCGTCTTCGTCGGAGACGGTGATGATCTGGTGGAGGAGGGAGCGGTCCAGGATGGGCGGGATAAAGCCGGCCCCGATCCCCGGGATGGCCGCAGGGCCCGGCTGGCCCCCGGAAAGGACGGGGGAACCCTTGGGTTCCACCGCCACGATCCGAAGGTCGGGCCAGACTTCCAGGAGGCGCCGTCCCGCCCCAGTGATGGTGCCTCCCGTGCCCACCCCGGCCACAAACGCCCGGGGCGGGTCGGGGAAGGGATATTGGGCGAGGATCTCCGGGCCGGTG
The DNA here is from genome assembly GCA_018729555.1 of Clostridiales bacterium. GTDB lineage: Bacteria > Bacillota > Sulfobacillia > RBS10-35 > RBS10-35 > RBS10-35. Next base: position 28,558 of record JAHHQG010000031.1, read on the forward strand.
GTCTGGTAGTGGATGCGGGGGTTGGCCGGGTTTTCGAACTGGTTGGGCATAAAGGCGCCCTCTTCCCGGACGATCTCCTCCGCCTTCTCGATGGACCCGCGCATGCCCTTTTCCTTTGGGGTGAGGATGACCTCCGCCCCCAGCCACCGCAAAAGCTCCCGCCGTTCCCGGTTGGCCGTTTCAGGCATGGTGAGGATGAGGCGGTAACCCCGGGCGGCGGCCACCACCGCCAAGCCGATGCCGGTATTTCCGCTGGTGGGTTCCACGATGAGCCTACCCGGGGAAAGGAGGCCCTTTTCCTCCGCATCCCGGATCATACTCCAGGCGATGCGGTCCTTGACGCTTCCGCCGGGATTCCGGCTTTCCAGCTTGGCGAGGATGAGGCGGCCGGGCGGTGACAGGCGGGGGAGCGCCACCAGGGGCGTGCGGCCGACGGTATCGAGGATGGTATCCACCAGTTAACCTCCTTCGACTGTCCATTCTACGCCCAACCTTTGGGATGATGGGAAAGAGGAGGTTACAGCATGGCGCAACCGGTGGCCATTGTGACGGGTGCCAGCCGAGGGGTGGGGCGGGCCATCGCCCGCCGCCTCCTGATGGAAGACTGGCGGGTGGCGGGGGTGGCCCGCTCGGAGGAAGCCCTTCGGGATATGGAGAAGGAGTGGCCGTCCTTTCGGGGTTTTGTGGCCGACGTGCGGGATAGGGCGAGGGCGAAGGCCATCGTGGAGGAGGTGGAGAAGACCTGGGGTCCGGTGGATGCCCTCATCGCCAACGCTGGGGTGGGCCATTACGCCCCGACGTGGGAGCTTTCCGAAGACCACTGGGATGAGATGCTGGAGGTCAACCTGAAGGGGCCCTTTCTCTGGAGCCAGGCGGTCCTTCCCTCCATGATGGCCCGAAAGAAAGGCCATCTCCTCTTCATCTCCTCGGTGGCGGGGACCACCACCTTTCCCGGCGGGGCGGGGTACTGCGCCTCCAAGTGGGGCCTCATGGCTCTGGCCGATACCCTCCGCCAGGAAGTCAAACCCTACGAGCTCCGGGTGACGGTGGTGGCGCCGGGCTCCATCCAGACGGGCTTTGCCGGATCGCCCATCAAGCCCTATTCCCTCCTCCCGGAAGATGTGGCGGAAGCCTGCTGGCACGCCCTTTCGGCGCCGGAGAGGGTCATCTACGGGACCATCATCATGCGGCCGAAAGTGCCGGGGGAGCTGGGGGGCGCCTAGGAAGGCGCCCCCGTCGTCTTGGGCGTCAGGCGAAGGTAAGGCCAGAGGAGGGCCACCAGCACCGCCGTGATCACCAGATCCGGCAGGAGGTAGCTGCCGTTGTAGATGATGGAGTAGATCCAGGGGTTCTGGGTGCCGGCGTATTCGGCAAAGAAAACGGCTCCGGAGAGAACGTGGGAGAGGAAGCGGCCGGCCACCCCCACCACCGTTCCTGCGATGGGGTGGCGGGAGAAGAAACCAGCCAGGCCCAAGAGGGCATAGGGGATGGGGTAATCCAGGAGGAATTGGACGGGCGTCAGGAAGTAGGGGTCCTTGAAGAAGGTGAGAAGGCCCATGAGAAGGCCCGCCAGCATGCCGGGGACCGGCCCCCGGCGGAGGGCGAAGAGGATGAGGGGCACCATGTGGCCGGCGGTGACGGAGCCTCCCTGGGGCATGTGCCAGAGGCGGATGAGGGAGAGGACGAAGCTCAGGGCGATGGCGATGCCCCCTTCGGCCAAGACGGCCACCGTGAGGGACCGAGACTTCATGGCAAAACCTCCTTTGGCCGGGGAGGGGGGCAAAGAAAAAGGCGCCCTGCAGGCACCTGGGATTCCGGTTTTGCTGCATCCCTCCGCAGGCATTACCCTGGTCAGGTGATGCGGGTCAGGTGCTTTTGAAGCCCTTTCTCAGCCCCTAAGAAGGAGCTCCCCGTGCCTGTGATTCATTTGTGCGTTTATGATAGCAGAACCTTGGCGGGGGGAGAACGGGGGAAGGAACCGTGGATGTAAAGACCCGGTGATAGCACCCCTGTGGGGACCTACCTGAGGATGGCGCCCCTTCCCTGGTTCTACTTTGGGGGAGGCTAACGAGATAGCTGGTCCACCACCACTCGGACATCCACCGCCAGGGGGTCGGATTTGTACTTGTTGTGGAGCTGATAGAGGCCGCACCCGAAGCGGAACTGGCCCTCGGCACCGCCTCCCACGGGAAGGGTTTGGTCCTGCCGCACCACCGTCCAGACGACCTGGTGGTCTTCGCGGTTGGTGACTTTCCACGAGAGGGTTAAGAAGAAGCCATCACAGGCGGGGTGTTCTCGGTATCCCACCCGAGATGCCAGATCATAGCCGTCCTGCTCCCAGATGTCCCCCGGGTCCAGGTGGAGGTGAAGGCAGCCTTCCGCTTTCCGGGTGTGGCCCGCTTCCAGGGGGATCTTGGCGGCGCTACAGGTCTTTAGGGCCAAGGACCGGGAGAAGGGAAGGCTGCATCCGGCCATGAGAAGGGCCAGCAGCAGGGAGAGACTGATCAGAAGCATGGACTTCCGAATGGGTATCGCTCCTTTCACCCTGTACTGTGCACCACCTTCTCACCGCAAGGAAAGCAAGGGGACGGTGCGCGTCAAGTTTCAGTGGATGGGACCCCTGGTACGTTAGTGTCCCGGGTAGTGGTGTAAGAAGGAGAGGAGCAGTTGGGCTGGCCTGGGGTCCTGGACCCAGAAACGCCCCGGCGGTGCAGGCCCAGGGCTTCAGCCCTGGGGATAAGCCGCCGGCAGGTTTTTGGTGAATACCGCACCGCAGGGTGTAATTCACTATGCGACGGGAATTCAAGTCCTGCCAGTACCTTCTCTTTTGGTGCCCTAAGTACCGTCGTCGGGTAGGATGGATGGAACCGATGATCGCCTGAAAACCATCCTCCAAGAGGTGGCCCGCGAACGGCAGGCGGAGATCATCGAGATGGAGGTCATGCCGGATCATGTCCACCTCCTTGTCGAAGGGGATCCTCAGTTCGGGATTCACCGGCCGGTTCGGCTCATGAAGGGCGGTCGTCGCGCATTCTCCGCCAGGTATTCGCGTGGCTGCGGAGCCGACTGCGCACGTTCCGGGCGACCAGCTGCTTCGTGGCCACGGTGGGGGGTGTGCGCTCAGCCCTGCGCATCCACCGGTGCGAGGGCGGGGTGGAGATGCAGCGCCATCTCTACTCGGCATGTTTGCCGCGGTGGGCCGGGGACGATGGTTTGCTCCACGGGGACCAAGCACGTGCGGCCTGGTCGGGTGCGGAACCGCTCCTGCGGGCGGCGTGGAGCGAAGTAGCCGAACCTGCGAGTGGGAGGGTGTTCCGCCCTTCCTCCTTCGGGGTAGCCCCCCGGAGTCAGAGCGGGTCGCCCGCGAAAGAGGGGATAGCCAAGGCCGAGGCCCGGGATGTTGTAGCGCATTCGCAAGGATGTGGCGAGAGCCCGGGAGAGGCGGCGGTGGTTCCCCTCAGAGCCCCCGGCTTTAGCCGTGGGGTAGTCGACTCAGCCGCCCAGGTAATGCATCTCCGGTCGGGTCATCTTTGGCATGAGGGAGCGAAGCTCCGAATAGCGATCGTCCCTTGCTTGCCAGAGGCGGCGGAGGGCTTCCCGGATCTCGTCGTCGGAGGCGCCTTTCCGGAGGAGCGATTTCAGGGGAAACCCTTTGGAGGCGAAGAGGCAGAGAAAGAGCTGCCCGTCGGCGGAAAGTCGTAGGCGATTGCAGCCCCGGCAAAAGGGCTGGGTGACCGAGGCGATGAGGCCGATCTCGCCGGCCCCATCTCGGTAGCGGAAGCGGCGGGCCACCTCCCCCGGCCTCCGGGGAGGAAGGGGCTCCAGGGGCCAGCGCTGATGGATGATCTCGAAGATCTCCCTGGCGCTTACCACATCTTCCGGCTTCCATCCGTTGGTGGTGCCCACATCCATGTACTCGATGAACCTCACGATGTGGGGGGTATGGCGGAAGTAGCCCGCCAGATCTAAGATGGCGTGCTCGTTGACCCCTCTCTGGATAACGGCATTGATTTTTACAGGCCGAAGGCCTGCTCCATCGGCCGCTTCGATGGCCTCCAGCACCTTTTTGACGGGGTAGCCTACCCCGTTGATCTTCCGGAAGGTCTCATCGTCCAGGGCATCGAGGCTGACAGTCACCCGCGTAAGACCCTTTTCCTTAAGGGCTGTGGCCAGCCGAGGGAGAAGGGCCCCGTTGGTGGTCAGGGCGATCTCATCCAGACCCAGCTTGGAAAGGCCCTCCACGATGGTGAGGATATCCCGCCGGAGAAGGGGCTCTCCCCCCGTCAGGCGGACTTTTCGCACCCCTAGATCTTGAAGGATCCCCACGGTGCGGAGGATTTCTTCGGCCGTGAGGATTTCTTCGGCGGGAAGAAAGGCATAGCCGGGACCGAAGATCTCCCGCGGCATGCAGTACCGGCAACGAAAGTTGCACCGGTCGGTGAGGGAGATCCGGAGGTCTCGCAAGGGGCGGTTGAGGACGTCCCGGACAGCCTCCATAAAAATAGTCTATCATGGGGGCTGATGCGTCGAGCGAAGGCGTGGGGAGGCAGGCGGTGAACTCCCGGTTTCTCTATCTTCTGGTCTTTATCACGGGGGCCTCCATCATGGAGCTGGAGATGTCCGCCTCCCGCCTCCTGGCCCCCTACTTTGGTACTTCCCAGCTGGTGTGGGCCAACCTCATCGGCCTCATCCTTATCGGCCTTTCCGCCGGGTATTGGCTGGGGGGAAAGCTGGCGGACCGCTACCCCCGGCTGGAGGTGCTCCTGGGTATCGTCCTTTTCGCGGGAGCCTACCAAGCCCTCATTCCCCTCTTTGCCCGCCCCATCCTCAAGCTGATGATCGGCGGCTGGTTCGGCACCCCCATCACGGTGATCCTCCTCTCCTTTGCCGCCATCCTCCTCATCTTCCTACCCCCTACGGTAGCCCTGGCTACCGCCAGCCCCTACGCCATCCGCCTGGCCACCCGCTCCGTGCAGACGGCGGGTGAGGTGGCGGGAAACCTCTATGCCGCCTCCACCTTTGGGAGCATCGTGGGGACTTTTTTGCCGGCCTTTGTCACCATCCCCTTCCTGGGGACCCGCTGGACCCTCATCCTTTTTGCCGGCTTGCAGATGGCCATCGCCCTTTACGGCCTTCGACGCGGCCGCCTTTTGACGGCCCTCCTGGCCGTGCCCCTGCTGGGGGTTCTGGGGGCGGCGGGGGCGGAAAAGCCGGTGCCGGGCCTGCGGTTTGAAGGAGAGAGCTTTTATCAGTACGTGCAGGTGGTGGAGGAAAAGGGTACCTACTACCTGGTCATCAACGAGGGCGGCGGGATCCAGTCCCTGTACCGCCCGGGAGCTTTCTTCACCGACTTTTACGCCGACAACTTCACCGTCCTTCCTTTTCTGGTAGAAGCCCGACCGGAGAAGATTCTGGTCATCGGGTCGGCAGGGGGTACCCTCTTTCGCCTCTGGGATCGCCTGGTGGGGCCAGTGATCCCCTTGGAGATGGAGGGCATCGAGATCGATCCCCTGGTGGCCTCCCTAGGGCCTCGCTACTTCGGCCTTCGGGGCGATGAAGCCAAGGTTCGCATCGGGGATGGCCGGGTGGTCTTGGCGGCATCGGGGGAACGCTATGACCTCATCGTGGTGGATGCCTACAGCAACCAGCTGTACATCCCCTTTCAGCTGACCACCCGGGAGTTTTTCATGGAAGCCCAAGCCCATCTCCGCCCGGGAGGGATCCTGGCCTTGAACGTGAACGCTGTGGACGACCAAGCACCCCTTTTGGAGGCCATGAAGGCGACGTTGGCATCGGTTTTTCCGCACACCTACGTGGCCAAGGTGCGGGGGCCTTACAACTACCTTTTGGTGGGCGCGGAAGATCCGGTGGACCTTCGGGGTTTGGCGGAAGAGGTGAAGGCCATGGCCCTTTCCTCTCCCTCAGAGGAAATGCGGTCCTACGCCCATGAACTCTATCAGGTGGCCCTGGAGCTGGAGCAGGCCTTCACCCCGTACCGGGACGGAAAGGGCCTCATCCTCACCGACGATCGGGCCCCGGTGGAATACCTCACCCACGCCATGATCGTGAAGGAGGCCTTCAAGAAGTGAGCCTTCTCGAGCTTGCCCGCTGGGATACAGTGGCCATCGTCTTAAGCGGGCTGTCGCTCCTTGTGGGAAGGATCTTCATCGCCCGAAAGAACGTTACTTGGCACCGCTTCTTCATGATCACCGCCACCGTCTTGGCTGCCCTCTTCCTGGTCCTCTACGTCGTCCGGACAGCCCTTTTCGGTTCCACCTCCTTTCCTTACGGAGGGCCCATCCGGACCGTCTACTTCGCCATCCTGATCACCCACATGGTGGCCGCCACAGCGGTAGCTCCTTTGGCCCTCATCACCCTCTACCGGGCCCACCGGGGGGATTTTCAGCGGCACAAGAAGATCGCCCGCATCACTTTTCCCACGTGGCTCTACACGGCCGCCACGGGGTGGCTGGTGTACTACTTCCTGCACCAGTACCATCCGTGACAGGCCTTGTGGAAAAGAGGCCCTTTCTCGTATAGTGAACCATTGGTGATCTCAGAGGAGGGTTTGGACGTGGCTGTTCCCAAGAAGAAGTCATCCAAGGCCCGCACCCGAACGCGGCATGCCGCCAACTGGAAGCTGACGGCACCCAACCTGGTGCCCTGCCCCCGTTGCCGGCAGCCAAAGCTCCCCCACCGGGCTTGCCCCCACTGCGGCTACTACAAAGACCGCCAGGTGCTGAAGCTGGACGACGAGGAGTAAGGGGGGGGCGAGGGCCGGAGGCGGGGTTGACAGCAGCTGAAAATACGATTGATCTTCGTCTTTTTCTGGCGTTAAACATACTCATGGAACTCAGCCAGACGTCGGCTGGGGCACCTTCCCGGCGCTCCTCTAAGCGGGAGCCAAGCTTCGAGGCGTGGGGACCGTGAAGGTAGGCCGCTTTGAGCCGACGTCTCAAGTTCGCCCTGGCAGCCGGCGCGTAGGCTGCTCTACCGCGAGTTCTGCGGGAAGTGAAGCCTGTGGAGACGGGCTCCGCGGCTGAACGGGAAAACCCGGTCTACGAGCACCCCGCCGATGAAGCAGGAAGCAACCGGGACGGTATCCCGTTGGGATACTTGTCTATGAGTTGCGGAACGGGATCGATCCTATGGAGGGATCGACCTGAAAGATCTTTTAGAAGGCTAAAGAGGGTCTCTTCCAGCGCCAGCTGCCCCGCAGCCCCTTGGGCCTTCTCCCCTTTGACCACCAGGGATTCCACCACCGGCTCCAGGGAGGCATGGCTGGCTTTTAGTTTTTCCAGTCGATGCTGGAGGGCTTCCACCTGGAGGAGGGCGTCCCTCTGGAGCCCGGCCCCTTCCAGAGATCAGGCGCAGAGGGCCCATGGAAAGCCCAGGAAAAAGGCGGCGATGGATCCTTTCGTGGGGGGCTCGGGCCCTCTCAGGTGGAGCATGAGGGCACTGGGCCAGGTCGGCGCCGGCAAAGGCGCTTAGGAGAAAGAGACCCCGGCGGAAGAGGGGGAGGAGCTGCCCTTGGAGAAGGCCTTGGTCCGAGGTCTCAGAAGTGGCGAGGGTCCCCCATGGCCGCCACCACCTCCCCAGATCTTCAGGCGCAGGGCTGGCCGCCGCGTGCCGCCGGGGGAAGGTTTCCCCCGAAGAGGGACCCCAGGCTTCCCAGAAGGGAGCCCCCACCCCCGGCGCCACCAGGAAGGGCTGGATCAGATCCGCCAGGAGGCCCGCGGGATCTCCCTCCGCAAAAGTCTTATGCTACAAGGAGCAGGGTAAGCAGGACCGAAGGAAGGCTGCCTGTCAACTACCCCATAGTTAAAACCAGGGGCTTGCACCTAGGCCGCTGGCGCGGGCTGGCACGATAGGCCGGTTGACGGCGGCCCGCCAGCGGCAGGCATGCCACCGCTGGCAAGACGGCAGACCATCCCTCTCCTGCACCGTTGCCGGTAAGCCGTTTCCCCGAGCGGGTAGGGCCGTCGAATGCGCCAAGGGTTTTACCTGCCAGACGATTCGCCGGCAGAACCTCCCCTGAACCCCTGCTTGTCAAGGTCTTGGGGAGATGGTAGCACAAAGCGAAAGGAGGGAAGGCGGCGCTCCTCCCCATGCCTGAAGCCAGGGGTCTCCGCGCCGCCGGGAAACGATGAAACCCTTTGTCCACCTGCACCTCCATTCGGAATACAGCCTCCTGGACGGGATGGCGCGCCTCGAAGGCCTCATGGACCGGGTGGCGGAAGTGGGGCAGGAGGCGGTGGCCCTCACGGACCACGGGGTCCTTTACGGGGTCATCCCCTTCTACCGGCTGGCCAAGGAGCGGGGCATCCGGCCCATCCTCGGCATGGAGGCCTACCTCGCCCCGGATCGCCACCGTAAGACCCGGGAGCTCTACCACATCCTCATCCTGGCGGAAACCGATGAAGGGTACCGGAACCTCCTCCGCCTGGCCAGCCTTTCCCACCTGGAAAGCTATTACTACCGGCCCCGGGTGGACCTGGCCCTCCTCTCCCGCTACCGGGAGGGCCTCCTCTTCACCACCGGCTGCCAAAACGGGGAGATCCCCCAGCAGCTCCTGAGGGGCGAAGTGGATAGGGCTTGGGAAACCCTCCTCCAGTACCGAGAAGCCCTGGGAAAGGGACGCCTTTTCGTGGAGATCCAAGATCATGGCCTTCCCCGGGAAAAGGAACTGAACGCCCGGCTGGCGGAGATGGCCGAGAAGGCGGGCCTTCCCCTTCTCGCCACCAACGATGTCCACTACCTTCGGAAAGAAGACGCCTTTTTGCACGATGTCCTCCTTGGCCTGCAGACGGGAAAGGAGCTCAACGATAAGGATCGCCTCCGCTTTCCCAACGACCAGTTCTACCTGAAGAGCGGCGATGAGATGGCTGAAGCCCTTTCGGACTACCCCGAGGCCCTCGAGATGACCCTCGAGGTGGCGGAGCGGTGCCGGGTGGAGCTTTCCCTGGGGAAGGCCTCCCTACCCCGGGCGCCCCTTCCCCCCGGAAGAGAGGATGCCTTTGCCTACCTCAAGGAGCTTTCGGAAAAGGCCCTGGCGGAGAAATATCCGGGGGACGGGAAAGCCCGGGAGCGCCTCTTCCATGAACTGGAGGTCATCGGGGCGACGGGCTTTGCCGATTACTTTTTGATCGTGGCCGATATCGTCCGCTTTGCCAGGGAGCGGGGCATCGCCGTGGGGCCGGGGAGGGGGTCGGCCGCCTCCAGTCTGGTGGCTTACCTTCTCGGCATCACCCAGGTGGACCCCCTGCGCTTTGGCCTGATCTTCGAGCGCTTCCTCAACCCCGAGCGGGTGAGCCCTCCCGACATCGACATCGACCTCGACTACGAGCGGCGGGATGAGGTGCTGCAGTACGTGCGGGAGCGCTACGGGGAGGATCGGGTGGCCCAGATCATCACCTTTGGGACCCTTTTGGGGCGGGCGGCGGTGCGCGACGTGGCCAGGGTGCTGGGCTGGCCTCTTCGAAGGACCGACGACCTCGCCCGCCGGATCCCTCCTCAGGGCCGCCTTTCCGACCTCTTGGAGGATCCTTCGTGGCGCCAGCGCCTGGCCAGGGACCCCGAGACGCAAAAACTCCTCCAGCTGGCAAGGGGCCTGGAAGGGATGCCCCGCCATCCTTCGGTCCACGCGGCGGGGATCGTCATGACGAAGAAGCCCCTCTTTGAAACGGTGCCCCTTTCGCGGGGGGCGGAAGGGGGGGTCATCACCCAGTACGACATGTACGCCCTGGGGGAGCTGGGCCTTTTAAAGATGGATCTCTTGGGCCTCCGGACGTTGACGGTCCTGGAAAAGGCAAGGGAGAAGGCCCGGGACGAGGGAAAGGATCTTCCTCCCTGGATGGCCATCCCCCTGGACGACGAAGCCACCTTCCGACTCTTTTCTTCCGGGGAGACCCTGGGCCTCTTCCAGATGGAATCCCCCGGGATGCGCCAGCTCCTCCGGGAGCTCCAGCCCCGGCGCTTTGAAGACCTGGTGGCGGCGGTGGCCCTCTTTAGGCCGGGGCCGATGGAGAATATCGGGGCCTTTATCGAGGCGAAGCGAAAGGGGAAGGTGCCCGCCCTCCACCCGGATCTGGAACCGATCCTGGAGCCCACCTATGGGGTGCTGGTCTACCAGGAGCAGATCCTCCAGGTGGCCCAGGTGATGGCGGGCTTTTCCTTGGCCCAGGCGGACCTTTTGCGAAGGGCCGTGGGAAAGAAAGACCGAAGGGCCCTGGAATCCCTCCGGGATGCATTCTTTGAAGGCTGCCTTAAAAAGGGCCACCCCCCATGGCTGGCGGAAGAGCTCTTCCAGCTCATCCTCCGCTTTGCCGACTACGGTTTTAACCGGGCCCATGCGGTGAGCTATGCCCTCTTGAGTTACTGGACCGGATATCTCAAAGCCCATGTGCCCAGAGCCTTCATGGCAGCCCTTTTGACGACGGTGGCCCACCAGTCGGAAAAGGTGCAGGTCTATGTGCAAGAGTGCCGCCGCATGGGCATCCCCCTCCTTCCGCCTGACCTTTTGAGGGGTAAGCCCGATTTCACCGTGGAGGGGGAGGCCATCCGGTTCGGCTGGAAGGCCATCCGCCATGTGGGAAAGCCCTTTTGGGAGAGGGTCCAAAAGGAGGGCCCGCCCCAGAGGGTGGAGGATCTTCTCTTCCGTTTCCGCCTCCCCCTCCCCGCGGCCCAGAGCCTCATCCAGTCGGGGGCCCTTTCCTACCTCCACCCCAACCCCCTGGTCCTCCTTTCGGAGCTGGAGGATGCCCGCCAAAACCCCGGCCCTCGAGGCCAGCTGACCCTCTTTGGGCATGAGCGAAAAGAGCTGGAGCCGCCTTCCCTTGCCCAGCGCCTGCGCTTTGAGAAAGCATCCCTGGGGGTTTATCTTTCGGGCCATCCCTTGGAACCCTTGGAAGATCTCTGGAGGCGGAGCGCCCTTCCCAGCTCCCGCTTGGGAGATCTCTCGCCGGGGGAGCCGGTGCGGGTGGGGGGCGTGGTGGTGGAGGCGGCGCGGAAGAAGAGCGCCCGGGGCCAGCTCTACTGGCAGGTGGAGGTGGAAGATCTGGAGGGTCCCATGGAGATCCGGTTTTCAGGGGACGTTGCCCCGGATCTCATGACCTCCGGTAAACTCATATGGGTTGAAGGAAGGCTGGGGGAGCGGGAAGGGGTTCCGCTGGTATGGGGCCGGCGCATCGAGGAGATGAAGGCGATGAAGGGCGCATGGTAGAAGGGGATCTCAGGGAATACATCCTGGATCTTCTGGCCTCGAGGTCGGTGAACCTGGAGGAAATTGTGGATCTGGTGTACTTCCTCCAGAAGGACATGCAGCCGGGCCTCACGAAGGAAGAGTGCCGGGTAAGCATCATGCGGGTCCTTTCCAAGAGGGAAGTCCAGTATGCCCTCCTGGTGGGGATCCAGCTGGACATCCTGGCGGAAAAGGGGCTGGTGGAAGAACCCCTCCTCAGCATCCTCCGGGAAGACAGCCCCCTTTTCGGCATCGATGAGGTCTTGGCCCTGGCCATCACCAACGTCTACGGGTCCATCGGCCTCACCAATTTCGGGTACCTGGACAAACAGAAGATCGGGGTGTTGGCCCGCCTGCAGCACGAGGAGCAGGAGCTCAAGGGCCAGGTCCACACCTTTCTCGATGACCTGGTGGCCGCGGTGGCGGCGGCGGCTGCCTCCCGCCTGGCCCACCGCCACGGGGAATCTCGATAGGGAGATGGCAGCGTGAAGAAAGTCGTCAGCGTCAGTTTGGGATCGAAAAGCCGGGACCATAAAGCGAAGACCGATCTTTTCGGCGTCCCCATGGAGCTCCAGCGGATCGGGGTGGACGGGGATCTGGAGGCGGCCCGGAAGCTCTTGCGGGAGCTGGACGGCCAGGTGGATGCCATCGGCCTGGGCGGCCTGGACGTCTACCTCTATGTGGCGGGGGAGCAGTACATCATCCAGGATGGGCTGCGCCTCATGCAGGAAGTGAAAAAGACGCCGGTGGTGGACGGCAGCCGGGTGAAGGATACGGCGGAGCGAAGGGCCATTCGCTGGCTGGCGGAAAAGGGGCCCTTCCCCGTGAAGGGCCAGAAGGTGTTGATGGTCTCTTCCCTGGACCGTTTCGGCATGGCGGAGGAGCTGGCGGCGGTGGGGGCGGAGGTGGTCTACGGGGACCTCATGTTCGCCGCCGGCGTCCCTTATCCCATCCGCAGCTTGGACGAGCTCAAGGAGTTCGCCCGCAAGATGGCCAGGGAGATCGTCAAGCTCCCCATCCACATGATCTATCCTGTGGGGAAGGCCCAGGAAGAAGAACCGGTGGAGAAGTTTCCCGAGTTTTACCACGAAGCGCAGATCATCGCCGGTGACTACCACATGATGCGCCGGTACATGCCCAAAGCCCTTCCGGGGAAGGCCATCATCACCCAGACCACCACCCAGAAGGATCGGGAGTTTTTGCAGGCCCGACAGGTGCGGTGGCTGGCCACCACCACCCCCATCATCGACGGGCGCTCCTTTGCCACCAACGTGGTGGAGGCGGCCCTGGTGGCGGCCCGCGGCTGGGACCCAAGGGAGGTCAGCCGGGAGGATATCGAGGAGGCCTTGGACGAAATCGGCTATCAGCCGACCGTGATAGATTTGGGAGAAGAAGGGGGGTTGGCCAACCATGGCCACCGCTGAAGAGCTCAGAGAAGCCTTGGAGGATTTCGTCTTCCGTTACCGGGAGGAACCCCGGTTGAAGGTGATGAACCGCGATTGGGACCGGGTGCTCCATGTGGCGCCGACGGATCTTCCCGAGGGCCATTTCACCCTGCGGGTGAAGGACGGGGATGTGTTTCTGGAAGACGGGGCTCCCGAAAACCCTGACATGGTCCTCCGGGCCACCAGCGATCTTTTGACGGACCTCTTCTTCGGAGATATCTCTCCCACGGAACCGTACATGAAAGGGGATCTTCGCATCGAGGCCAGCGAAGAGGACACCATGCGCCTGGATGTGATCACCCTCATGATTTGGGGCGAGTAAATGGAGCTAAAGCGCGTCCTCACCTTAAGGACCATCGTGTCCATGAGCGCAGGGCTGGCCCTTGCCAGCTCAACCTTTGTGGCCATGGTCCAGGTGGCCAGCTTTGTGGCGGGGGAGTCGGCCTGGATCGCCATTTTGGTGGCGGGCCTCTTGGCCCTGACGGCAGCCTTCTCCTTTGGCGAGATGAACGGCATGTACCCTTCGGCGGCGGCCATCCGGGTGTACCTCAGCAAAGGGTATAACGATACCCTCTCCCTCATCATCAGCTTTCTCTACATCCTCATCATCCTGGCGGTCCTTGGGACGGAAGCCTTTATCCTCTCCCAGGCCCTCGCGTACGCCATCCCCGCCATCCCCGCCCTGGCGTGGAACATGGCCCTTTTGGTCCTGGTAACGGCCTTAAACCTGCGGGGCATCACCCTGGCGGGGAAGTTCCAGGATGTGGTCACCTATGGCCTGGTCCTCTCCCTCATAGGGACCTCCCTCTGGGCCTTTACCCGACCCGGTTTTCGCCTGGAAGCCCTGGTCCATCCCGGGAGCTTCGACGGGTTTCTCCAGGCCGTGGCGCTGGGGGTCTTCCTCTACATCGGCTTTGAGTGGGTGACGCCCCTTTCGGAAGAAGTCACCCAGGTGCGCCTGGTACCCAAAGGGATGATGCTGGCTCTGGGCCTTTTGGGGGTGACCTATGCCCTGGCCATCACCGCCTTTACCGGGACGGTGGATAAAGGCCTTTTGAGCTCGGTGCCCATTCCCCAGATCCTCTTTGGGGAAAAGCTCCTGGGTTCCCCGGGAATCCTCTGGATGCTCCTTTTGAGCATCGCCGCCACCACCAAGACCTTCAACGCCGGCTTTACGGCGGCTTCCCGCTTCCTTTACGCCACCGCGCGGGAGGGTGCCCTTCCCGGCTGGTTCGCCAAGCTCCACCTCCGCTACTTCACGCCCCAGAACGCCCTCCTCTTCCTCTTTGTCACGGTGCTCTTCTCCACCATCGCCATCCACATCACGAAGCGCTACACCCTCCTTTTGACGACGGCGGCAGCCTTGGAGAGCATCGTCTATGTGCTGGTGGCGGTGGCGGTCATCCGCCTGCGAAAGAAGGAGCCGGAGACACCCCGGCCTTTCAAAGCTCCCTGGGTTCCCTGGCTTCCCGGGTTTACGGCCCTCGCCTTCGGCTTCCTGGCGGTAGGGGCGTTGCTGGAAGATCTCTGGGCAGCGGTGGTCCTCCTGGGGACGGCGGGGGTCGTCTCCCTCTACACCTGGAAGGTGGTGCCCGTCCTCCGGAAGAAGGCGGAGGAGGAGCGGGCCCAGCGCCGCTCCTCCCGCCGGCGGAGGGCTACTGATCGGGAGATGTGAGCTCTTTCAGCTCCCGGCTGAGGCGCGTGATCTCTTCCTGGGCCATCTTTCGGAAGACGGCGATGTCTTCCCGGTGGGGATCCTGCTGCTGCAGCTCCCGGTAGATGTCGAGGGCCTGGTCGATCTTCCGCCGGAGCTCTTCCACCCGCTTTTGCAGGGCCACCTCCGGCGGGGTGAGGGCCGAGGGAAGGTCGGGGTGGATGAGGTGGGCGATCCTTTCCCTCTGGGGGAGGGTGAGCCCTTCGATCTTCAGGGCTAAAGGCTCGGGCCTTTGGGCCATGACGGCCACGAAGAGGGCAGGGTGGGGGAGGGGTGCTCCCCCGACCCAGCCGCTGAACCAGGGCTGGGGCCAGAGGGCTCCGGGACCCAGGCGAAGGATGAGGGCGTTTTCGGCCCCTTCCAGGGAGTCCACCAGGTGGACGTCGGGGAGCCTTCCCAGGAGGAAGCTTGAGGGTCAGCTCTGAGCTTTTCGGCCACGAGCTGGTGGAAGCGGATGGACCGGTCCTCAACGCAGCGGTGGGTCACAGCAGGCCACCTCAGGGCCAGTGTACCACGAATGGCCCCCCTTTTTAGGCGCGACTGGGAAAAGAGCCGCGCCAAGGCGGAGCTCATGGAGTGGGCAAAGCGGCAGCAGGAAATTCTGAAGTGGGCGAGGAAGACGGGCTCGCCGGGCAGGCCCCATGGATAGACTCCTGCTTTCTCGGATCGGTGACCACCGGTATACTTGAATCAAAGCGGTCTTTTTGGAAGTTGAGCGGTTGAAGCCAACGACGCGCGACTGGCTGGAAATCGCGGCCGACGAGGTGGACGTCGCCCAGGCGATGTGCGACGCCGGGCGCTACCTATATGCCGCTTTCATGACGCAGCAGTCGGCCGAGAAGGCGCTAAACGTTGTGATTCAGGAGAGCGTGGACTTTCCGCTGAAGATCCACGACCTTGAGATTCTAGCGGAGCGTCCCGGCTTAACCGATCCCGCTCTCACTGCGCGGCTGAGGGTCTCAGCGTTTACTACGTGGGAGGTGTTGGAGTGGGCTACACGGCGACTGAACTCGATGCCGTCGTGAGTGACCTCGCCCGCGCGCGAGCCGCAGAATCCGGGTGGACCGCATTCTCCTGTTTGGCTCCCATGCCCGGGGCGACGCGGGGCCGGGCAGCGACATCGACCTGTTGGTCACCTCGCCGGACTTTGGACGGGATGTGCTGAGAGACATGGTCTTGTTGCGGGAATGCTTGCCGGATCGCACTGTTGACATCGACACCATCGCCCGCACGCCCGAGCAGGTTGCGTCTGCGGAACCGGATAGCTTCCTGGCTACGATCCTCAAAGACGCTGTGACCGGTACCGTTCCGCAACCCATAGACAAATATCCCAACGGGATACCGTCCGGTTGCTTCCTGCTTCATCCACCGGCACCGGCCGAAGCCTGCAACCTCCGGTGTCCACAGGCGTGACTTCCCGTGGAACTCACGGTAGAGCAGCCTACACGCCGGCTGCCAGGGCGAACTTGAGACGTCGGCTGAATGCAGCCTACCTTCACGGTCCCCACGCCTCGAAGCTTGGCTCTCGCTTCGAGGAACGCCTGGAAGGTGCCCCAGCCGACGTCTGGCTGAGTTTCATGTATATATTTTACCCGAGAAGAAGACGAAGATCAATCATATTTTCAGCTGCTGGCAACCCCTTGCAGACCTTCTTCCCTCTCCCGCACCAAAAAGGCGTTTTCGGCAAAGCGGGCTGCATCAAGAAAAAAGGGGATCTCGTAGGTCCGGCAGAGGCGAGCCACTTCCTTGGCGTTGGCCAGGGAGACCGGCTGGCCGCCAGCCGAGTTGCAAGTGACGGTGAGGATCACCAGGGCGACCTTTTGAGGACCCACCTTCCGGATGAAGGCCTCCATGGCTTCCACATCGGCTTTTCCCTTGAAGGGATGAGGGCTCTCCAGATCCTTGGCCTCCGGAACCAAGAAATCCACCGGGATGCCCTCCGAGAGCTCGATGTGGGCCCGGGTGGTATCGAAATGCATGTTCCCGAGGACATAGGGACCTCGCTTTCGGATGAGGTGGGGGATGAGGATCTTCTCCCCGCCTCTTCCCTGATGGACGGGGAAGAAATGAGAAAATCCCGTGACTGCTTCCACCGCCTCTTTCAAGGCTGCAAAGCTCCGGCTCCCGGCGTAGGCTTCATCCCCCTCCATAAGGGCGGCCCACTGGGCCTGGCTCATGGCGCCGGTGCCGCTGTCGGTCAAAAGATCGATGGTCACATCGTCCGAGGAGAGGCGAAAGACGTTCAGGCGGGCCTTCGCCAGGCGGATCTCCCGTTCCTCCCGCGAAAGGCGAGGAATGGGCTCTACCATCTTGATGCGCCACGGTTCTCCCTTCACCGGACTTCCGCCCCCAGCCGACCCAGGTAAAGCTCCACCACCCTGGGGTTTTGGAGGAGTTCCTCCCCCGTCCCATCGAGGGCGTTCTTCCCCATATCCAGCACATAGCCCCGGTGGGACATCTTGAGGGCCCGGCGAGCGTTTTGCTCCACCATGAGGATGGTCCGCCCGCTCCGATTGATGGCGGCGATCTGCTGGAAGACGGCCTCCACCATCTGGGGAGCCAAACCCGCCGAAGGCTCGTCCAGAATGAGCAGCTGGGGTTCCAGGATAAGGGCTCTGGCCATGGCCACCATCTGGCGCTGGCCTCCCGAGAGAAGGCCGGCTTTTTGGCGACCCTTTTCCTTCAGAACGGGGAAAAGCTCCGCCAGCTTTTCCAGGCGCCTTTCCAATTCCCGCCGCGGGAGGGGCGCCCCTCCCACCAGGAGGTTTTCCCACACCGTGAGGTTCGGAAAGACGTTTCGCTCCTGGGGCACGTAAGCCATACCGGAAAGGACGATCTCCGAAGGTTTTTTCCCCCTGAGGGACCGCCCCCGAAAGAGGATATCCCCTTTCCGGATCTTCACCAGGCCGAAGATGGCCTTGGCGAGGGTGGACTTCCCCGCCCCGTTGGGCCCGATGATGGTGACGATCTCGCCTTCGTCCACGTGGAGGCTCACCCCCTGGAGGATGTCCAGGTCATGGTAGCCGGCGACGACCTCTTGCACTTCCAAAAGTGCCATGGCTATGCACTCCCCAGGTAGGCGTCCACCACCGCCGGGTCGGCCTGCACCTTATCGGGAGGTCCTTCGGCGATGAGCTGGCCCTGGTTCATCACCAGGATGCGGTCGGAAACCTTCATGATGAGATCCATGTCGTGCTCGATGATGAGGAAGGTAATGCCCTTTTCCCGAAGGTCCACGATGTACTTGAGGATCTCTTCTTTCAGAGCTGGATTCACCCCCGCCATGGGCTCATCCAGGAGGAGGAGACGGGGCCGCATCATGAGGGCCCGCGCCATCTCCAGGAGCTTTCGCTGGCCTCCCGACAGGGTGCCGGCATAGCTGTCCTTAAGGTGCCAGAGGCGGAAGTACTGGACGATCTCTTTCGCCCGCTCCGCCTGCCCCTTCTCGTACTCCCTCACCCGCCTGGGCTGGAGGAAAAGGTTGAGGAAAACCTCCCCGGGATGGTCCTTGCCGGCCACCATCACGTTCTCCCACACGGTCATCCGCTGGAAGACCCGGGTGATCTGAAAGGTGCGGACCATGCCCAGCCGGGCCGGCATGTAAGGGGGAAGCTGGAAGAGGCGATGGCCGTCGAAGATCACCTCGCCGCGGCTGGGGGGGATAAACCGGCTGATGACTTGAAAGAGGGTGGATTTCCCGGCGCCGTTGGGCCCGATGAGGCCGACGATCTCCCCTTCCCGGACGAAAAAGGACACCCCGTTCACCGCCCAGAACCCATCGAACTCCCGCGCCACATCCCGGACCTCCAAGAGGGTTTCACCGGCCAACGGTGAGATCCTCCTTTCGGCCCAGGATCCCTTGGGGCCGGTAGATCATGAGGGCGATCAGAAGGGCGCCGATGAGGGCCAGGCGAAGGGCCCCCAGGGCGGCCGGCTGCAATCCCCCGATCCCCATGACCACCAGGCGGCTGCTGGCGGTAAAGAGGCCGTAGTAGATGAGGGCCCCGAGGATGATCCCCCAGTTTCGCCCCGCCCCCCCGAGGACCATGATGATCCAGGCCTCAAACGTCACCAGGGCCACAAAGTTGTTGGGGGTGATGGTCTGGAGGAAGGCCGCCAGAAGGCCACCCGCCAGGCCCGCCACCGCCGCCCCCAGGCCAAAGCTCACCAGCTTGTAGGTGGTGATGTTCTTCCCCAGGCTGACGGCGGCATCCTGGTCTTCCCGGATGGCCATCAGCACCCGGCCGTAAGGGGAACGGGTAATGTACTGGACGAGGATCATTACCAAAGCCAGGAGAAGGACGCAAAGCCCGAGGAACATCCACCGCCAAAGATCATAGGAAAGGCCCCAGGTCAGCATGGGGGGCTTGATCCCCCACACCCCCTGGGGACCTCCGGTGAAGCGAAGGTTATTGGCCAAGATCCGCACGATCTCGGCAAAGCCGATGGTGAGGATGGCCAGGTAATCATCCCGCAGCCGCACCACCGGATAGGCCAAAAGGAAGCTGACGAGAAGGCTGGCCACCGTTCCCGCCAGAAGGGCCCACCCAAAGGCCACCCCCGCCACGGTCAGAAGGGCGGTGGTGTAGGCGCCGATGGCGAGAAAGGCCACATGGCCGAAGTTGATCAGCCCCGTGGTGCCGAACTGGATGTTGAGGCCCAGGGCAAACATAGCGTAGATGGCGGCATTGGTGAGAAACCCGGCCAGGTATCCCAAAAACCCCGTCATGCCAACACCTTCTGTCCGAAGATCCCCCTGGGGAAGAAGAGGAGGACCACGATGAGGACGAAAAAGGCCGCCGCCAGGCGGTACTCGGCGGGGATCACCATAAGGGAGAGCTGCTGGAAGATCCCCAGGATGTACCCCCCGACGATGGCGCCGTAGGCGCTCCCGATGCCCCCCAGGATGATGGCGGCAAACATGGGGAGGAGGAGGAACCAGCCCATGTTGGTATCGATGGGCCGGATGAGGCCGTAGAGGACGCCACCCGCCGCCGCCAGGCCGCCCCCCAGGATCCAGGTGGCCACCACCACGCGATCCACGTCCACCCCCGACACCCACGCCAGGTTGGGGTTGTCGGAAAGGGCCCGCATGGCCCGCCCGATGGTGGTGAACTGCAGCAAGAGGTAGAGGGCCACCATGATGAGGACGGCCGCCACCACCACCCGGATCTCGTCGGGGGTGAGGCGGACGGGAAGAGGCCCCAGAGCGATCTTGGAGGTGACGGGAACATCGTAGCGCTGGGTGGTGGCGGTGAAGAAAAAGACCAGCATATTGCGCAAAAAGAAGGCCAATCCCAGGGAGGCGATGATGATGGCCACGGTGCCGGCCCCCCGCACCCGCATGGGCCGCCAGATGACCCATTCCGTGGCGGCCCCCAAAAGGGCTCCGGCCGCGATGGCCAGGAGGAAGGCCATCCAGAGGGGAAGGCCCAAGCCCACGTTGAAAAAGAGGGCCATGTAGGCCCCGAAGGTGACCATGTCCCCGTGGGCGAAGTTGGTGATCTTCAGGACGCCGTAGATGAGGGTCAGGCCGGCTGCCGTCACGGCGATGATGGACCCCAGGACGATGCCGGCCGCCAGGTACTGGAGCAAGAACGCCCTCCTTTCTAGCGGGAAGGGGCCAGCTGCCTGCCGACGGCCGCCGTCCCCCTCCCTTCCTTCCCTTCCGACAAGGTCACTGCCCCGTGGGCTGGATGATCTTCACCTGCACCAGCTTCCCGTCCGCGGTGATCTCCCAGACCTTGTACTGGGAGAGGACGTCGCCCACATCGCTCATGTCCACGGTGCCGGAAGCGCCGTCGTAGTCGATCTTCTCACCCTTGGAGACCATCTCCAGGGCCTGCTTCACGTTGCTCACCTTGGACCCCGTGGGACGGGAGAGATCGATCATCGCCTTAGCCACCGCCTGGCCGTCCCTGGCCTTTTCGGGACCCACCCACTGGAGGGCCAGGGACATCAGGACGGCGCAGTCGAAGCCGTTGGCCACATAAGGCCCGGTGGCATTCCGGCCCTCGTACTGGGATTGTTCGAAGAGCTGCTGGAACTCGTCGAAGCCCGGGCCCGTCGGAAGGGGGGATGTCCCCTGGACACCCGCCAGGATGTACTTCCCCTGGGCGTCTTTGCCCACTTTGTCAGGGAGGCCCGAGTCGTCCATGCCCTCCGAGAGGATCCAGTGGGCCGACTGGAGGAGCCCCGCTTCATAGGCCTGCTTCAGGATGATGGATCCGGTGTCGGGGTAACCCACCAAGAGGACCACGTCGGGCTTGGCCCCCGCCAACTTCTGGACCTCACCGCTGAAATCGGACCCCTTGGTGTCGTAGAGGATGGGTTGAGTAGCGATCTCGCCCCCCAGCTTCTTGAAGGCCTCCACGAAGACATCGGCAAAGCCGGCGCCGTAATCGTTATTGAGGGCGATGACGGCCGCCCGGCGATAGCCTTCGCTGTAGGCCAGCTCGGCCGCCACCTGGCCCTGCAGGGCGTCGGAGGCCGCCGTGCGGACGAAGAGGCCGTTGTCGTCGATGGTGGTGAAGGCGGGCGAGCTGGAGGAGGGCGAGCACATGGGCACGTTGGCCGTCTTGGCCACGGCCAGCACCGCCTTGGAAAGCCCTGAACCCAAGGCCCCCACGATGCCCATCACCTTATCCACGTTGATGGCCTGGTCCGCCATCTCCCGGGCTTTGGCTTCATCCGAGGCCGTATCGTAGTACTTGTAGATGATCGGTTTGCCCCAGACGCCTCCCGCCTGGTTGATGGCGTCGAACCCCAGCTTGGCGCCCTGGATCACCGGCTCGCCGATGCTCCCCAGGTCACCGGTGGAATCAATGAGGATGCCCACCACCGCCTGATCCGACGCCGGACTGGTCCCGGGGGCGGCGCCCTCGCCGCTGGGGGCGGGCGCTGACCCGCCGCAGCTGGCGAAGATCAACGCGGCGGCAAGGAAGAGGGCGAATGCGCTAGGCAGTTGACGCCTCCTGGTATGCAAGCCAAAAACCTCCTTTCACTTCAGCCGACAGGCATTTCATGCCTCCGGTTGTGGCCATGGTTTCTACAAGACCCTTGGATTTCCTTCTTTTCAGGGAAGGGAAATGCGTCTACTTTTGTCGAATGACTCTTTACTGGAGAAAGGAGGCTTCCTTTGTCGCAGCTCTTCACGGAAACGGATCTCTTGAAGTTCAAATTCGTCGGGGATCCCCAGGTCTCTCCCGACGGCCGATGGATCGCCTTCGTCCAAACCCACATCGATCCCAAGGAGAACATCTATCGCTCGCGGATCTACCTCGCCTCTCGGGACGGCTCCCAGATTCGGCAGCTGACTCAGGGTCCTCGCTCCGACCAACACCCCCGCTGGTCCCCCGACGGCCGTTACCTGGCCTTCCTCTCGGATCGGGACGGCAAGGTCGGGGAAGAGGAAGGGATGGATCCCCTGGGGTCCCAGATCTTCATCCTGCCGGTGGAAGGCGGCGAAGCCCGCCGCATCACCCATATCCGGGGAGGAATCCAGGAATTCGCCTGGTCCCCCGACGGGAAGGCCATCGCCTTCTTCGGCTTTACCCGAAGCGGCCAGGCCTATTTCCTCCCCGACCGGAAGGAGAAACCCGAAGATCCCGACGAGGCCCTTTTCGAGAAGTACAACCGCACCGTCCGGGTCATCGACCGCCTCATGTACCGCCTGGACGGGGTGGGTTACTTCGAGGACCGCCGGCGCCATATCTTCCTCCTGGATGTGGAAGAGTCCCTGGCGGCCTCGCCCGATGATCTCCCCCGCCCCCGCCAGGTGACCGATGGGGACTACGACCATGGGGGCCTCACCTTCTCCCCCGACGGCCGCTACATCGCCACCAGCTCGGCCCGGGTGCCCAACGCCGACGAGGTGGAGTTCTCCGACATCTGGGTCTTCGATACAAAGGGGATAGAGCCTCCCCGGCGGCTGACGGAGAGCGATGGGCCCTACCACAGCCCCGCCTGGTCCCCCGACGGAAAGACCATCGCCTTCTTGGGCCACCAGCTGGAGCTGGACTGGTATACCGACACGAAGCTCTTCGTCGTCCCCAGCCAGGGAGGTCCCCGGCGGCGGCTGGCGGAAAGCTTTCCCCGCACCTTTGGCGATGCCTCTGCCGTGGACATGCGGATGGTGCCGGGGCAGCAGGGGCCCATCTGGTCCCACGACAGCCGGTATCTCTACCTCCTCGGAAGCGATGGGGGCACCACCCACCTCTACCGGGTGGATGCAGAGGACGGGAGCATCCATCGGCTGACCCACGGGGATGTGGTCCTCTACGGCTTCAGCCTTTCAAAGGACTCGGAATTTTTGGCCTGGAGTCAGTCGGCGCCCGACTACCCGGGGGATCTCTTTACCGCCCCTTTGGAGCGCCTGGTGGAGGGGATGCAGCCTGCCACGTCGTCTCCCCTGGAGAAGGAGACCCGGGGCGCCACGCGGCTGACAGAGGTCAACCAGGAGCTCCTCCGGGAACGGAAGGTGGCCCTCCCGGAAAGGTTTACCTTCAGGGCTCCCGGAGGGCCCGAAGCGGACGGCTGGGTCATCCGGCCGCCCCACAAGGAGGGGAAGGTGCCGGTCCTCCTGGAGATCCACGGCGGCCCCATGGCCCAGTACACCTCCACCTTCTTTTTCGAGTTCCAACTCCTGGCCTCCCGGGGTTTCGCCATCGTCTACACCAACCCCCGGGGCAGCCAAGGCTACGGCGAAGCTTTCTGCGCCGGCATCCGGGGCGCTTGGGGGGTCAACGATTACGCCGACATCATGGCGGGTCTGGATGAGGCCCTGCGCCGTTATCCCTTCCTGGATGAGGACCGCATGGGTGTCCTGGGGGGCTCCTACGGCGGCTACATGACGGCCTGGATCATCGGCCACACCCAGCGCTTCAAGGCGGCCTGCGCCATGCGGAGCGTCACCAACACCGCCAGCTTCTTTGGCACCAGCGACGGCGGTTACCGCTGGGATCGGGTGTGGGGCGGCACGCCCTGGGAGCACCCCGAAAACCATGCCCGCCAGTCCCCCATCACCTACGCCGGGAACATGCGCACCCCTACCCTCATCCTCCATGCCGAGGAGGATTACCGCTGCGCCATCGAGCAGGGAGAGCAGCTCTACGTGGCCTTGAAGAAGCAAGGGGTGGAAACCCGCTTCGTCCGCTACCCCAACGAAGGGCACAACATGTCCCGGAGCGGGCAGCCCTGGCACCGGGTCCATCGGCTGCGGATGATCCGCACATGGTTTGAGGAAAAGCTGCAGCCGTAAAGCCCTTTCCCTATGAAGACCCCTTCCGGGACTCTCCCCGGAGGGGGTCTTTTCCTTGGCTTATGCCTTCACATCGAAAGGGCCTTTGCGAAAAGCGCGCCCGTCGCCTCTTTCTCGATGAGGAAGGCATCGTGGCCGTGGATGCTTTGGATCTCTTCGTAGACGGCCGGGATGCCTCGCTGCTTCAGCCGAAGGACCAGTTCCCGCACTTCTGCCGCAGGGTAAAGGATGTCGGTGTCGATGCCGGCCGCCATGATCTTTACCCCCCCACGGCGGGCCTTTTCCCATGCTTCTTCCCCGTGGCGCCCCAGATCGAAGTCGTCCATGGCCCGGGTGAGGTAGAGGTAGCTCAAGGGATGGAAGCGGCGGACCAGCTTTTCGCCCTGATGGTGGAGGTAGCTTTCCACCTGGTACTGAAGGCGAAAGGGATGGGGTTCCCCGAGGGAAGGGTCCACCTCCTCCCGGCCAAAGCGCATCCGGAATTCGTCCCCGCTCCGGTAGGTGATCATGGCCAGCATGCGGGCGATGGCCATGCCGCGGGCTCCCGTTCCTCCCCTCTCAAGGTCCAGGAGGATGGCCTGGCGACCCACTTCATTCCAGGCGATGGCCTGAGGAGAGCTGGCAAAGGGGCCCGCCAAGGCGAGAACCCGTTCCACCATGGCAGGAGCCGATAAGGCCCACTCGAGGGCCTGCATGGCCCCAAGGGATCCTCCCACCACCAGGGCGAGGCGCCGGATGCCGAGGTATCGGGCCAGCTCCCGCTGCACCCGGACTATATCCCCCACGGTGATGAGGGGAAAGCGAAAGCCGTAGGGAAGGCCGTCTCCGGGATGGGGAGACGCGGGGCCTGTGGTTCCGTAGCAGCTCCCAAGGACGTTGCTGCAGACGATGAACCACTTTCGGGTATCCAAGGGAAGGCCGGGGCCCACCATCCCTTCCCACCAGCCGGGGCGGTCTTCTTCCCCGTGGGAAGCGGGGTGGGCATCGCCCGTCAGGGCGTGGCACACCCAGATGGCGTTCTCCCCGCCTTCTTCCAGTTCCCCGTAGGTTTCGAAGGCCACCTCCACCCGAGGAAGGCTCCCTCCCCGCTCCAAGGGAAAGGGGCCCGGGAGGGTGAAGCGGCGCCTCAGAGGGAAGCTCCCTCCAGAGCCTGCTGGAGGTCGGCCTTGAGGTCTTCCACGTCTTCGATGCCCACCGAAAGGCGGATGAGATCATCCGGCACCCCGGCCGCCTCCCGCTGCTCAGCGGTGAGCTGCTGGTGGGTGGTGCTGGCGGGATGGATGATGAGGGATTTGGCGTCCCCTACGTTGGCGAGATGAGACCAGAGCTTCACCCGGTCGATGACCTTCTTTCCTCCTTCGAGGCCCCCCTTGACGCCAAAGACCACCATCCCTCCGGCTCCTTTGGGTAGGTATTTCTGCGCCAGCTCATAGGCGGGATCGCCGGGAAGGCCGGGATAGCGCACCCAGCTGACCGAAGGATGGTCTTTCAGCCAAAGGGCCAGTTCCCGGGCGTTTTCCGAATGGCGGTCCATCCGCACATGGAGGGTTTCCAAGCCGCTGAGGAAGAGGAAGGCGTTGAAGGGGCTTAGGCTGGGGCCGTAGTCCCGCATGAGCTGGACCCGAAGCTTGGTGATGTAGGCTGCTTCTCTGAATTCCCGCCAGTAGGACAGGCCATGGTAGCCGGGATCGGGTTCCACCAGCCGCGGAAAGCGCCCGTTTCCCCAGTCAAAGGAGCCCCCGTCCACCACCACTCCCCCGATGGAGTTGCCGTGGCCCCCGATCCACTTGGTGGCGGAGTGGACCACGATATCGGCACCCCACTCCAAGGGACGGCAAAGGTATGGGGTGGCGAAGGTGTTATCGACGATGAGGGGAACGCCGTGGGCGTGGGCGATGCGGGCCACTTCTTCGATGTCCAGGACATCCAGCTTCGGGTTGCCGATGGTTTCGGCGAAAAGGCAGCAGGTCTTCTCGGTGATGGCCTTGGCGAAATTCTGAGGGTCGGAGGGATCGACAAAGCGGACGGTGATCCCCACATCGGGAAGGGTGTTGGCCAAAAGGTTGACGGTTCCCCCGTAGAGGCTGGTGGCAGCCACCACTTCGCTTCCCGGCTGGGCGATGTTCAAGATGGCAAGGGTGGTGGCGGCCTGGCCGCTGGCGGTGGCGACGGCCCCCACCCCTTTTTCCAGGGCGGCCATGCGCTTTTCAAAGACGTCCACCGTGGGATTGGAGATACGGGTGTAGATGTGGCCTTCCGCTTCCAGATTGAAGAGCTGGGCGGCGTGGTCGGAGCTCTGGAAGACGAAGGAGGTGGTCTGGTAGATGGGCACCGCCCGGGCTCCCGTGGCAGGATCGGCTTCCTGGCCGGCATGGACCGCAAGGGTGGCAAAACCGTATGGGATCGCTTTGGTTTCCAACGAGGCATCCCCTTCCCATAGCGAATCCGGCCTCTTGTGAGAAGAGGCCGGAGCGAAACCGGGATACCCCGCCATGCCTCCTCTCATCTCTCGGCTTTCCGCAGAAAGCCGCGGGAATTGGCACCTTTCCAGGCTCAGGGCCTGGCGGTTGCCGCGGCTTCATCGGGCCCATCCCTCCGCCGCTCTAGATGAAAGGCCGGATTCAGTTTTGTGAAAGAGTATCACAGGAGGTTTAGGAGGGTGTCAATAGGGAGAGGGCTCTTGGCGGATGAGGGTGATGCAGAAGGGGCGAAGGCAAGGCATGGCGGAAGGCGTTCCATGCTTCTCCCTCTCCGGCTTTGGGTTTTGTAAGATTGGCTTCACCATGATCGAAGTAGAACGGGGCAGCAAGACTATGGAGAGGGTCGGCTCATCCCTCAGCCGAGTTCACGGCCTTTGCTGAGGGCCTTCCAACCTCTCGCCAAGGGGGAAGGACGACCCCAGCATCGATCTTGGATGGATAGGAAAAGAGCGTAGCCCATGCCGAGGGCCATTC
>JAHHQG010000032.1 GCA_018729555.1 Clostridiales bacterium
CCCTATAATGAGCCCGATCAAGGGGGATAAGTGCAGCAAAGCCTCACCATGAAGGAGACGTGGATCACCCTATTTCGCCCCTTCACCCCTACCCTTCCCCGAGGAATTCACCCGCAGGCAGTGAACATGTGGCGGGTTTCGACAGCCATCTGGGCGGTCGTCCTGGCCATCCTGATCCTCATCGCCGACGTCTTGATCCTTTTGTTCGCCCTTGAGGCGGACGTAGAAGAATTTCTTCCGTTGAGAAAAGGGTGGGCCCTCTTTCCCCTCTGGGCGAAGGGTCTCTTTGTCGGTGAAGCAGCCGTCTTTGCGCTCTGGTTTTTCCTATCTTTTTTCATCGCCCCTCCCCTGCGCCAGGCCCGCTTCCGCTACGAGCTGAGGGAAAACGAGCTGGAAGTGGAATCGGGGATCTGGACCATGGAACGGCGGCTGATCCCTTATGCCCGCGTCCAACACGTCGATCTGGAACAGGGACCCATTGCCCGGCTCTACGGTCTTGCCGAGGTCGTCATCGCCACGGCAGCGGGGAGCACCTCCATTCCGGCCCTCTCCCTGCAAGACGCAGAGAAGCTCCGGGATCTGGTGGCGGAAAAGGCTGGAATCGCCGATGCCTTCTGAGTCCTCCGGCATGGTTGCGCAGCCAACCCGCGCCCATCCTTCCTACATCGTCATCGCGGCTTTGCGTTCCCTCAAAGAATCGTACGAACTTGCCGTCCCCCTGGCTTTCCTCGGCCTTTTACTGCTGAGGAAGTACTTTGCCGTAAGCGTGTGGAAGACCATCCTCGGCGCCCTTCTCCTCTTCGGTATACCGCTAGGCGGGCTCGCCCTTATCGGGTTTGCCCACTGGTGGACCCACACCTTCTGGATTGCCCATGGAGCCCTTCAGGTGCAGTACGGGATTTTACGCCGGACCACGCAACACATCCCTCTCAGGCGCATCCAGGCCGTCTCCTTTGAGGCGGACCTCCTGGAAAGGCTCTTCCGGGTGGTGC
Source organism: Clostridiales bacterium (assembly GCA_018729555.1). GTDB lineage: Bacteria > Bacillota > Sulfobacillia > RBS10-35 > RBS10-35 > RBS10-35. The sequence goes on from JAHHQG010000032.1 coordinate 993, forward strand.
GCCTACGCATCTTCCTTGCGGAAAGCTCAGGGCTGGAAGGGGGGGAAATCCTGATCCGTGCCCTCCCCAGGGAAGAGGCCGAGATGTGGGCGCGGGAGATCCTCCCTGCGTCGTTTGCCTCCTCTTCACCCGCGGCTGATCCCGCGTCGGTTTCTCCCAAAGGAGAAACCTTAGTAGACGCCGGGGATCCCAAGGGAGACGGGGCGTCCCAGAAAGGAATTCTCTCCGGCGAACTGCGGGGGGATGCTCACGGGAAGGCCCATCGCTACAGCACCTCCGAAGCCTTCGTCACTGCCCTCACCTCTGCCCCTCTCCTCCAAACCTTTCTCCTCTTAGCACTTATTTATTACGGTGAGCTCGCATCCTTTCGAGATGACGCCCTCGCTGAGCTGGTAGCCCGGGGGATCCTCGCCGCGCCTCCCGATCCCCTGGCCCTGGAGCTCATCCAACTGATCCTTCTCTTCTTTCTAAGCTGGATCGTCGCCTTTATAGGGAAGTGGATCTACACCCTGCGCTATCGTTTTTTCCGCACCCCGGAGGCCATCATCCTGGAGGAAGGATGGATTTCCCGTAGGACAAAGGTGATCACCATTGAACGCATCCAGGCCCTCGAAATCCGCCAGAACCTCCTCCAGCTCTTCTTTGGGTTTGCCTCCTTTCGCATCCATGTGGCCGGCAAAGGAGATGTAAGTACAGGAACGATTCCTTTTTTACGCACCAGCCACCTGAACACCCTTTTACAAGACCTTTTGCCGGAATTCCCCGATATCCTGGCGGATTTAAAGCCCCTGCCCGCTGGCGCTCGCAGCCGCTACTGGGTCCGCTTCTCCCGCTACATCGTCCTTCTCATTCTCTTCCTCTTTGGCCTGGCAGCCATCCTTTATCTCTTTTTTCACTTCCGTCTGGCCGTTTATCTCTTCGATGAGCTCTCTCGCCTTCTCACCGTCTCTCCCGTGTCGGGAAGGGGGATTCTGCTAAGTTTTCTTTTACTCCTTCTTTCCGTCGGCATGGCGTGGGGAGAACTGTCCTATCGCTTTTCGGGTTACCGCCGCACATCCCAAGGATACGTGATGGCTTCTTTCGTCTTCTCCCGCTACAGGACTTTCGTTCCGCGAAACCGGGTGCAGCAGATCCACCTTTTCCAAAACCCCTTCCAGCGGCCGGCTGGACTGGCTACCGTTCGCTTGCACTGGGTCGGGGGATCGGAAAAGCTCTTCCACCTTCCCCTTGACGACGTCCTATCGTGGCGGCGCCCCTAGGGCGCCGGGCCCCTGCGAGGTCCGCCCCAACGCTGTCCGATGGGGTAAGGGATCATCCATGGCGGATCCCTGAAGCCGGAGTGGGTCGAAAGACCCAAACTCTGTGGATCAGGAGCGCTTTACGCTCCATCCTGGACCCAAAGGATCCTTCGTCGTATCCTTGGGCTAAGGATTTCCGCCGGGAAAGGGAGGATCCCGGTCATGGCCTTTCGCTTCTGGCGCAGGGTCAAGATCGCTCCAGGCGTCACAGTGAACTTCAGCAAATCAGGGGCTTCCCTTTCGGTGGGGCCGCGGGGTGCCAAAATCACTTTTGGTCCCCGAGGCACCCGCATCACCGCGGGAATCCCCGGCACCGGCCTCTACCACACCACCCTCCTCCCCCAAGGGAAGAAAACCTCCGCCTCTCTTTCTTCTGTCCCTTCCCCCGCCGCCTCCGCCCTCACCCTGGGGTTCTTCCAACGCCTCCTCACCCCTCCGGCGGAGATCGCCTTTGTGGAAGGGTGCCGGGAGCTGATCCTAGGCCACGAAGAAAACGCGTTAGAAAAGCTGCAAAAGGCCCTTTCCCTCCCCGATGGAGCGCTTACGGCCGGCCTGGTGGCCCTCCGCCTGGAGCGGTCAAAAGAAGCCCTCCCCTATCTGGAGAGAGCTCTTCAGCTCAAAGAAGGCCTCGGCAAAACCTTCGCCAAGTACGGCATCCACCTGCAGTTTACCTTGACCTTCCCCTACGGCATCACCCTTCCCGTCCCCGCCGATCCAAAGGGCCTTCTCCTGGCCTTGGCTCAGGTCTACGAGGATCTGGGAGAGGTCGATCACGCCCTCACCCTCCTCGAGGGGCTCTTAGACACCCATCCCGAGGATGAACTTCCAAAGCTGGCCGTCACCCGACTTCTCATGGATCGAAAACCCGGAGAGGATACTTACCGCAGGGTGCTGCAGCTCACGGCCTCCCTCAAGAATGAGACCGCGGCCCATACCCTTCTTCTCCTCTACCGGGCCCGGGCTCTTAAAGGCCTAAAACTTCTTGAAGCCGCCAAGGACACTTTGACCCAGGCTCTCCGGCGAAAGAAAGACCGGCCTTCTGAACTGATGAAAGCTCTTCAATATGAAAGAGCCCTTCTCTACGAGGATCTGGGCGAACACCCACGGGCCCGCAAGGAGCTGGAAAAGCTCTATGCGGAAGATCCCACCTTTTCGGATGTGGCTGCCCGCCTAGGTCTTTCTTAACCCTTCTTCATCCGTTTGACCTCTCAGAACATCTGTTCCCGTCCGTAGATGGCGGAGTGCCTCCCGTATATTCCAACCGCGGACAGGCTCCTCCCGGAAGGATGTCCTTTCCGACAACCCACCCAAAAGGAGGCGGTTTTCTTGCGCAGTCGCTCCAAAGTCGGCTTGCTGGTGGCTCTCCTCGCCCTCTCCCTTCTCATCTCGTCGGCGGTCTGGGCGCAGCCTACCCAGATCTCCAACACGCTCCTGAGGAGCTACATCGGGGGAAAAGTGCAAGATGACCTTTTCGGGAGCTCCAGAATCGCCACGAAAGCTCTGCCAGATGTTCTGCAAGAGGCGGGTCGGATCGAAGTCCTCGGGTACTGAGAACCGCCGCTGGGTTTTCTCCAGGTGGCGGATGCGCTGGAGGGCGAAGAGACGAAGGTCCTTTCGCAAATGGCAATAGCCCAGAAGATACCAGGTACTGCGGGCAAAGTAGAGGTAATAGGGGTCCACGTGGCGCCGGGTGATTTCCCTTCGGGAGGCGCTGTGGTAGCTGAGGAGCAGGGTGGTCTTGGCACGGATGGCTTGGAGGATGTCCTGAATCAACGGTGAGAGAGCATGAGGGTCTTCCAAACCATGGCTGGGGCCGAAGAGAAGGGCCTCTTCGAGATCTGAGAACTGGACCATTACTTCTTCAGGGAAAAGGCGCGTCAGCCGCTCCAAGACCCGCTGGATCATAGGAGCCAGAGGAGAGTCCATGTGCTTTTGTAAGAGCTGGGTGGTGATCAAAAGGGCGGCGATCTCGCTTTCCGTCAGAGGGACGGGGGGAAGCTCGAAGGTCGGTTCGGTGTAGACATAGCGGTTTTTCGCCCGATCAAAGTGTAGAGGAGCTCCAAAGACATCCCTGAGGTATGCCAGATCCCTTTCGATGGTCCGGGGGCTTACTTCCAGCCGGCGGGCCAGCTCAGGAACCGACGGGCACTGACCGGTCTTGATGAGGAGATGGATCTGCCAGAGGCGAAAGGCGGCAGGGCGGCCCGGGCGGGATGGAGAGGTATCGCCGAAATCTACGCCATCCAGGTCGGGAAGTGATCCCATGGATCGCCAGGGAAAGCAGCGTTTCTGGATCGCACTTTTGGCGGGAGTGGGGCTCCTCCTGAGCTCCATCCCCGCCTCCCTGGCGGTGATGGGGGCAGGCAACAGCACAGCTGGAATCGTGATCTCCAATACCCTCCACGGCAACCTGACCCAGGTGACGCCTCCACCCGGCCCCGGACCCGCCCCGACCCCTCCCGCCCCGACTCCAGAGACACCGGGAACCTGGACGGTGAAGCCGGGTGAGGAAACAGCCGTCACCTTTAACGACGGCGCTTTGGAGATCACCCTCCCCAAGGGAGGGGTGGCGGAAGATGCCACCTTGACGGTCCAAGAAGTGCCCCGGGCCAGCTGGCCGTCTTTGGGCTCCCGCATCCTTCTGGGTAACACCCTGTACGACATCACCCTGAAGGACAAAGATGGGAAGCCCATCCGGGAGCTCTTGAGCCCCCTGACCTTAAGCTTCCGGCTCCCGGCCGACCGTCCGCAGGAACCTCTCCACGTCTTCTACTACGATGAGTTCCTGAAGGCCTGGATCGCCCTTCCCTCCAAGGTTGAGGGGGATCGGATCTATGCCAAGGTGAGCCACTTTACCGTCTTTGCACCTCTGGCAGCTCCGGGCTTCCCCCAGCTCAAGGACATCGAGGGATATTGGGCTGAAGAGGACATCTACAAGCTCATCAGCCTGGGAGCCATCACGGGGTATGATGACGGCACCTTCCGGCCCCAAAGCCTCACCACCCGGGCGGAGATGACCGCCATGCTGGTGAGGGCCTTGAAGCTCCCCCTAAGAGGAACGGTTCCTTTCCGGGATCCCATCCCCGCCTGGGCTCAGCCGTACATCGGGGCCGCCTATGACAAAGGCCTGGTGCGCGGCTTTGAGGACGGAACCTTCCGGCCGGATGAGCCCATCACCCGGGAAGCCAGCGTCGTCCTCCTCATCCGGGGTCTCCCCTTCCTCCCCCAAGGGAAGGATCTGGCCGGCTTCATGCCTTCGCCGGAACCTCTCCCCTTCAGGGATCAAGGGAAGATCGCCTCCTGGGCCCTGGAAGATGTCCGCCTCGCCTACCAGCTGGGGCTGGCCAGGGGCTTTGAAGATGGCACCTTCCGTCCGCAAGAGCCGACGTCCCGCGGCCAGATGGCAGCCCTCATCGCCCGCTGGTTGAGTCTCGGTCAGAAGTAACGTCATGGGTGGAAGGTCCTCGTCCGGGCGGGGACCTTCCTTCTCTTTGCTTCGATTGAAGGATCTTCCTTATCGCCATGGAAGGAACACCTTGGAAGGAGGAGAGACGATGGTGAAACCCCTGGATACCTCTCCATCCCGCCCGGGCCGCCCTGCCGCCTTTCGCCTCTGGCAGATCCATCTCCTCATCAAGACCGGTCAGTGCCCGTCGGTTCCTGAGCTGGCCCGCCGGCTGGAAGTAAGCCCCCGGACCATCGAAAGGGATCTGGCATACCTCAGGGATGTCTTTGGAGCTCCTCTACACTTTGATCGGGCGAAAAACCGCTATGTCTACACCGAACCGACCTTCGAGCTTCCCCCCGTCCCTCTGACGGAAAGCGAGATCGCCGCCCTTTTGATCACCACCCAGCTCTTACAAAAGCACATGGACTCTCCTCTGGCTCCTATGATCCAGCGGGTCTTGGAGCGGCTGACGCGCCTTTTCCCTGAAGAAGTAATGGTCCAGTTCTCAGATCTCGAAGAGGCCCTTCTCTTCGGCCCCAGCCATGGTTTGGAAGACCCTCATGCTCTCTCACCGTTGATTCAGGACATCCTCCAAGCCATCCGTGCCAAGACCACCCTGCTCCTCAGCTACCACAGCGCCTCCCGAAGGGAAATCACCCGGCGCCACGTGGACCCCTATTACCTCTACTTTGCCCGCAGTACCTGGTATCTTCTGGGCTATTGCCATTTGCGAAAGGACCTTCGTCTCTTCGCCCTCCAGCGCATCCGCCACCTGGAGATAACCCACCGGCGGTTCTCGGTACCGAAGGACTTCGATGCGACCCGCCTCTTGCAGAACATCTGGCAGAGCTTTCGTGGCGATTCTGGAGCTCCCGAAAAGGTCATCTTGCACTTTTCCCCCGATGTAGCTCCTCAGATCCAGGAACGCCGCTGGCATTCCACGCAGGTTCTCGAGCCTCTACCCGACGGCGGATGCCGCCTTCAGTTTCATGTGGCCGTCACTCCAGAGCTAGAGGGATGGATCGCTCAAAGCGGGTGATGTCGCGTTCCATTTCCAGGGTCACGGCCTCAAGTAGTCGCGCACTGCCGCCCACGTGCGCCGGTTGGATTCCCAGTACAGCTCCGCCTCTACGGCGGAGACGGGCACCCACTTCCAGTCGTCGTGTTCCTCCGGAGAGGCGTTTGCGCGAACCTGGAGTGGTGGCCAAAACCCCAGGAGGTTCGCGATCCCATAACGACGCGGGTTAGAGGCTATTTTCCAGAAGATGGCGTCGTAAAACTGAGCTTCAACCCGTATCCTCAGGGACGTCTCTTCATAGACCTCCCGGACGCAAGCCTCGCGCGAGGTTTCGCCTTCCTTGATTCCGCCCGTAACGGGCTGCCAGAAACCGGTTGGAATGTCAGGGCTCGCCGCCACGTGCAAGAGGAGCACCGCATCCTCCGCATCCACCATGCGGCGGATTATCCAGCATTCTACGCTCTTCTTGACGGGTTTACCCACCAACTGATGCACACCTCCGACGACAGATGGCTTTTTCGCGGCCGTACAAAGAATTTTGGGCTTGTGTTTCATAGGGGGCACCGGGCGGAAAGGAGGTGTCCCATGGACCAGCATACCTTGCAAGCCCTGCTTCGAGATGCGGCGAGGGAGCGGGCGACCGAAGGGTTCTAGCTTGTACTCCAACGGGATAGGGATGCTTTTAGGGAGGGAAGACGGGGGACCAAAAACGACCACTACTCCCGTAGGTGAGAGCCCTGCCTCAGTCCCTAGGGGTCTTAGGATCCCTAGGGGGGAGAGAAGGGAGGTATGACCCGAGCTTGCGACAACCCCACGTCCGCCGGGCGAAAGCCCCGGAATTCATGCCGGGGATGAAGCCGGTTTTACATTCTTGATACACATAGTAGAATATGCGCATAGCGGAGATAAAGTCCAGTAGACACTCCAGGTATCTCATTCTGTACCACATGGTCTGGATCCCGAAATATAGGCGAACAGTCCTTGGAGGCCCCATTGCGGATCGGACCATGTTCATCTCTTTGCTTCCGTTCCGCCGACGATCCGTCCGGCCGATGTTGTGAAGGTGTTCAAGGGAGTGGGTGCCCGTAAGCTGCTTCTGGAGTTTCCCTATCTCCACAAGCGCACCGGGCGCGGTACCCTGTGGGCGCCATCCTACTTCATGGCCACAGCCGGCAATGTTTCCGCCGAAACCATCCGCCGCTACATCGAAGAACAAAGGCAGAAAGGAGGGAGTTGATTGCAAACCATCAACCTTCGCCTCCGGCTCCATCGCCCGACGCAGGCGAAGATCCGGCGGTATCGGGAACTCGTGGAACGCACGACGGCTTTCGCCAACATCCACCCGTTTCCAGGAACGCTTCCCAGGCCTCCAAGGCCTTCGGGAAGCGCCGAGCGAGGATGCGCGTCACTTCGTCGGCCACATAGGCGGGGAGGACGAGAACGTGGTGCTCCAGCACCTCAGCCAGCGCACGTGCCGAAACCGAGTGCGGAAAGGCCAGGGCGGAGACGAGAACGTTTGCCTCCGGTCTCTGTGGTACAATGAGACGCAAGACAACGAAGTTGAGGTGGCGCGCTTGCGGCGACATCAGGATTGGCTCAAGCAAGCAAGTCGCGACCTGCGACACGCCGAGAACTCTGTGAGCCAGGGCGACTTCGAATGGGCGGCCTTCGCGGCCCACCAGGCGGCTGAAAAGGCCGTCAGAGCGCTCTTGCAATATCACGGTATCGACGCCTGGGGGCATTCCGTGTATTTCCTGCTCAGAGGTCTATCCCAACAGGTTGGCATCCCGCAGGAGTTAGAAGACCTGGCCAAGGCCCTCGACCGTCACTACCTCGCGCCACGGTACCGATCCGCAATGGGGCCTCCAAGGACTGTTCGCCTATATTTCGGAATCCAGACCATGTGGTACAGAATGAGATACCTGGAGTGTCTACCGGACTTTATCTCCGCTATGCGCATATTCTACTATGTGTATCAAGAATGTAAAACCGGCTTCATCCCCGGCATGAATTCCGGGGCTTTCGTCGGCGGGAAGATCATCTTGTTCGGCTCACTGGCCCGGGGTGACCAAAGCGCCTAGGGATCCTAAGACCCCTAGGGACTGAGGCGGGGCTCTCACCTACGGGAGTAGTGGTCGTTTTTGGTCCCCCGTCTTCCCTCCCTAAAAGCATCCCTATCCCGTTGGAGTACAAGCTAGAACCCTTCGGTCGCCCGCTCCCTCGCCGTATCTCGAAGCTTGCAAGGTATGCTGGTCCATGGGACACCTCCTTTCCGCCCGGTGCCCCCCTGTGAAACACAAGCCCAAAATTCTTTGTACGGCCGCGAAAGAGCCATCTGTCGTCGGAGGTGTGCATCAGTTGGTGGGTAAACCCGTCAAGAAGAGCGTAGAATGCTGGATAATCCGCCGCATGGTGGATGCGGAGGATGCGGTGCTCCTCTTGCACGTGGCGGCGAGCCCTGACATTCCAACCGGTTTCTGGCAGCCCGTTACGGGCGGAATCAAGGAAGGCGAAACCTCGCGCGAGGCTTGCGTCCGGGAGGTCTATGAAGAGACGTCCCTGAGGATACGGGTTGAAGATATCCACCAGATTCCCGGGCAGTGGGAGTTTGAGCTCCCGCACCAGGTCATTCGCAAGGATCTGTATTGGGTCGAGACTTATGAACCCGCCCTTCGGATCGCCCCGGAGGAACACGACGACTGGAAGTGGGTGCCCGTCTCCGCCGTAGAGGCGGAGCTGTACTGGGAATCCAACCGGCGCACGTGGGCGGCAGTGCGCGACTACTTGAGGCCGTGACCCTGGAAATGGAACGCGACATCACCCGCTTTGAGCGGTTGGGCGTCTCCTTTGACTTGTAAGGGGATGCAACCGAACGCGCGGCGTTTCCCCGTCGTCTGCAGCCATTCTTTTGGGCGGCGGCCGGATCCCATGACGGAGCCATGGAAATCTCCTACCGAGTGAGTCACAGTACCGCAGGCGCTCCCCTGATGCAGGGCGACCATAAACGACGCCGTATGGCCGAGTGGTCAAGCCGCGTTTATGTCCAACGACCATGTATAGAACGATTCGCATATAGCCCACGCCTGGCCCTTGGCCGTAGGCGTACGCCGGGGCACGGCGAAACCCACACCTCTCCTTGACCCCTCCGTCAGGAGCCGAAAACTGTGCCCAGAGTTCCCGGTTAGCGACCGGGTCAGCTGGCCCAGCTTCATTGGAACGTTGCCTACAGCATCAGCTCTGACCCGTCAGGCCCCTGGCGCCTAAAAACCCGCCTCGGCTCGAGCCAGTGACGAGCCCAGTCCCCCTTCCCCGACCCCTGGCCACCCTCATGAAAGAGCTGTATGATCCCCTCTTGGAGGCTTCTAGAGCCTTCAAGGAGGTTATCCCTTGGCACTGAGCGTTGGCATCGTCGGCCTTCCGAACGTCGGCAAATCCACCCTCTTCAACGCCCTTACCCGTGCACGGGCCCTGGCGGCCAACTACCCCTTCGCCACCATCGAACCCAACGTCGGGGTCGTCCCCGTCCCCGATGAGCGCCTAGACGCCCTGGCCCAACTCTTTCAGCCTCCTAGCGTCGTCCCTGCCACCGTCCGCTTCGTCGACATCGCCGGTCTGGTCAAAGGAGCCTCAGAGGGCCAGGGCCTCGGCAACCAATTCCTCCACCACATCCGGGAAGTGGACGCCATCGTCCATGTGGTCCGCTGCTTCGAAGACGAAAACATCATCCACGTGGAAGGCAGCGTCGACCCCGTCAGGGATGCCGACATCATCCAGACGGAACTCATCCTCGCCGACCTGGAAACCCTGGGGCGGCAGCATCAGCGGTATGAAAAGCTGGCTCGCCTGCGGGAAAAAGGAGCTACAGAAGCCTTTGACCTCGTCCAACGGCTAGAAAAAGCCCTTTCCGAGGGAACACCCGCCCGATCCCTCACCTACACCGAAGACGAAAGAGACCTCTTGGCCACCTGGCACCTCCTGACGGCCAAACCCCTTTTGTATGTGGCCAACGTCCCGGAAATCCACGCCGCTCACCCGGAAGAAAACCCTTACTACAGGGCTCTTCTGGACTACGCCCACCCCGACCCGGTCATCCCTGTCTCCGCCGCCATCGAAGCGGAACTGTCGGAACTTTCCCCGGAAGATCAAAAGGCCCTCCTGGAGGATCTAGGGCTTAAAGAACCCGGCCTCCACCGCCTCATCCGAGAAGCCTATCGGATGCTGGGCCTCATCACCTTCTTCACCGCCGGAGAAAAGGAAGTGCGGGCCTGGACCATCCGCCAAGGTTCCTCCGCTTCCTCGGCGGCGGGAGAAATCCACTCCGACATGGAAAGAGGCTTCATCCGCGCTGAAGTCATCCCGGTGGAGGATCTCCTTCAGGCGGGCTCCTGGGCCAAAGCCAGGGAAAAAGGTCTCATACGCTTGGAAGGCCGCGATTACCTCGTCCGGGACGGCGACGTCCTTTACATCCGCTTCGCCGTCTAAACCCGGTACCTCTTCCGCATCTCCCGGAGGACGATATGTCTCTGGATCGCACTGGTCCCTTCGTAGATCGGGAGGAGCCTGGGTTTGAGGGAGAGGACATCCTTGAGGGGCATGGCGGTTCCCCCCAAAGAGACGGTGACGTCCACTTCCACCTTGAGGAGCCAGGCCCGCTCTTCCGGGGTGAGCTCCCGGGAAGGCGCCGAAGGCGCCTCTTGAGGCGTCCCTTGGTCGGCCTTTTCCGCCGCGCCGGACTTAGCCTGCGCTCCGGCGATCTGCTGGAGCAAGAGGTCGATCTCTTTTTGCGAAAGGGGGCGGTCGCTTCCCATGGTTCCCTCCCTTAGAGCAGCCGTTCCAACGCTTGCGCCCTTCTTCGATGGCCCTCCGGGCCAACCCTAAGCCAAAGGCTGCCACCAAGGGCCGGAAGGCATCAAAGACCTTCCGAGAAAGCCAGGGATCATCCGCTCGCGGGCAAAGTCCATGGCATAGGACAAAAGCGCTGGGCCGGGAAAAATCCACCTCGGCCCATCCTTCCCCATAGATTCCCCTAAAATGATTGGCCTTCCCCTGCGATAAACCCTTTAGGATAACCGGCAGTCTTCGTCAGAAAGGCAGGGATGGGTATGCGCCGCATCGCCCTCTCCTCCCTTCAGGGAGAAGCCATCCTGGCCAAAGGCATCGCCACCCCTCAAGGCACCCTCATCGTCCGGGAAGGAACCCCCCTTACTCCCCCGGTAGTGGAAAAGCTCCGAGCCATGAACATCACCCACGTCATCATCGAAGAACCCGGCACCGACCATATCCAGGTGGTGGAACCCCTCACCAGCCGCACCTACTGGCTTTTGCGGGAAGTCAGCCGAAACCTGGTGAAAGCCGTCCAGGGAGGAAAGGGCTTTCCCACCGCCCTCTCCCGCCTGCAAAGAGCCATCCCCTCCCTGGTGGAGGAAACCCTCCAGTCCCCGCCCTTCGTCCTCTACCCCCTGGCAGGGGATCTCGAGGATCTCTTTGCCGTTCGGGCCATCAACTCCGCCTGCCTGGCCGTCTACACGGGAAAGGCTCGTTTCACCCACGCCGAACTTCAGGCCCTCGCCCTGGCGGCCTTCTTGCAGGACCTGGGCCTCTTTCGGTTGGACCCCCACCTTTTGCGAAAAGCCCTGGCCGAAGGCCACGCCCTCTCCGAAGACCCTTCCCTCCGGCCCCATGTGGAAGCCTCCAGCCGCCTCATCCAGGAAAACCTCCTGGTGAGCGCCTACGCCAAAAAGATCGTGGCCCAGCACCATGAGCGCTGGGACGGCTCCGGGTATCCCCACGGGGTCTCGGGGGAAGAGATCCATCCCCTTGCCCGCTGGATGGCCATCGTCGACAGTTACCTCTCCCAGATCCTCCGCGTGGAAGGGGCAATCCTTCCCCACGAAGGGCTGGAATGGCTCTTCGCCGGGGCCGGCTTTCTCTACCATCCGGAGATGGTCATGGCCTTCCGCGACCGGGTGCCCCTCTATCCCCCCGGCACGGAAGTAAAGCTCTCCAGCGGGGAGATCGGCATCATCGCGGGGCCCGGCTCCCTCCCTTTCCGCCCCCAGGTAACCGTCATCCGGGACGCCGAGGGAGCTCCCCTTCCACCCCGCCAGGTGGATCTTTCCTCGGAGCTCCAGCTCATGATCGTGGAGGTGCACTGAATGCGGGCACGGGACCAGCTGGTGGACATCTTTGTACGGAGCGCCAAAGAGATCTTCGCCTCCCTGGGGGTGTCGGTGGAACAGGCGGGGGAACCGGTCCTCCTCCAGCAGCCGCCTCTACCCCACCCCATCAGCATCACCGTCTCCCTCCATGGGGCCTTTGAAGGGGTGGCCTGCTACGGCATGCCCCCCGAGACGGCCGAAAGGGTGGCGGCCGCCATGCTCCAGGGCATGGCGGAGGACGAGGACCCTTCCCCCTTCGCCTCCCCCCTTGCCCAGAGCGCCCTGGCGGAGCTGGGCAACATGATCACCGCTCGGGCGGCCAACCTCCTGGGAAGCAACGGGGAAACCTGCGACATCTCCGTCCCCATGGTGGTCCTGGACGCCCGGAAAATCGTGGCGGGCTCCAGCTGGCCCCAGCTGTTGGTGCCCCTTACCTCTCCCCTGGGAGACCTGGCCATCGGCCTCGCCAGCCGCCAAATCGAGGAGGTTTGATTATGGCCAAGATTCTCGTCGTCGACGATGCCGCCTTCATGCGCCTTCGCCTCAAGAGCATCGTGGAAGGCAAGGGCCACCAGGTGGATGAAGCCGAGGACGGTCAAAGCGCCCTGGAGAAGATCCAAAAGGATGAGTATGACCTGATCTTTCTGGACATCACCATGCCCCGGATGGATGGCCTAACGGCCTTAAAGGCTATCCTCAAGGAAACCCCCGATGCTAAAGTAGTCATGTGCACCGCCATGGGGCAGCAGAGCATCATCCTGGAGGCCATCCAAGCGGGGGCGAAGGATTTCATCGTCAAACCCTTTGACCCGGACCGGGTGGTGCAAGCGTTGGAACGGCTGCTCTAAGGGAGGGAACCATGGGAAGCGACCGCCCCCTTTCGCAAAAAGAGATCGACCTCTTGCTCCAGCAGATCGCCGGAGCCCAGGCTAAGCCCGGCGCGGCGGAAAAGGCCGACCAGGGGACGCCTCAAGAGGCGCCTTCGGCGCCTTCCCGGGAGCTCACCCCCGAAGAGCGGGCCTGGCTCCTCAAGGTGGAAGTGGACGTCACCGTCTCTTTGGGGGGAACCGCCATGCCCCTCAAGGACGTCCTCTCCCTCAAACCCGGCTCCTCCGTCCTCCTCGACCGCATGGTGGGCGATCCCGTGGATATCCTGGTGGGATCCCTCCTGGTGGCGAGGGGTCGCCTCCTCGTCCAAGATGATCAGTACGTGGTGGAAATCCTGGACGTCCCTGGAAGGGTCTCTCCCTCCTGAATTTCCCAGAGGAAAGCTCCCTCGTCATCGAGAAGAAGGTTTTCACCCCTCATGTTCCTCCTGCCCGAAAGGAGGTTTTGCCATGGCAACCCAAGTCGCGCCCGCCCGCTGGACCGTCTACGTGGAAGAGTTCACCGACGGCATCCTGGATCCCGGAAGACCCATGCTGGGTCCTGTGAAGGATGGTGGCCGCATCGTGGCCTACACCGCCCCCGGCTGCTGGGGCCCCATGCTCACCCCCAGCCTAAGGGGCGGCCATGAAGTGACGGTCCCCGTGGCCGTGGAAGGCACCCAGCCCGGCGATGCCGTGGCCATCGTCATCGAATCCATCCAGGTGACCTCCCTCGCCACCGCCTCCGGCAACGACCGGGTGATGGAAGGCCGCTTCATCGGCGACCCTTACGTGGCGGCCCGCTGCCCTCAGTGCGGCACCCTCCATCCCCCCACCCGCATCGAAGGCATCGGGCGAGAGGCCATCCGCTGCGCCATCTGCGGCGCCGACGTGGTCCCCTTCACCTTCCGCCACGGCTACACCATGGTCTTCGACCACCAACGGGGCGTCGGCCTCACAGTGGCGGGTAGCCGTGTGGAGGAGATCGCCCGCAACGGCCGCGAATGGATGAAGATCCCCGAGGCTTCCCGGCAAAACCCGGTGGTCACCCTCATGCCCCAGGACCTCAAGGGGGTCGTGGCCCGCATCCGGCCCTTTTTGGGCCAGCTGGGCACCACCCCTTCCCGCCCCTTCCCCGACTCCCACAACGCAGGGGATTTCGGCGCCGCCCTGGTGGATGCCCCTCATGATTACCGCCTCACCGCCGATGAGCTGAGAGAGCACCGCACCGACGGCCACATGGACATCAGCCGGGTGCGGGAAGGGGCCATCGTCCTGGCGCCGGTGAAAGTCCCCGGAGCCGGCGTCTACCTGGGGGACCTCCACGCCATGCAAGGGGACGGCGAGATCGCCGGCCACACCACCGACGTCAGCGGCATCATCACCCTCCGCGTCCACCGCATCCCCGGCCTCAACCTCCCCGGGCCCATCCTCCTCCCCCGGGTGGAAGACCTCCCCTACCTGGCCAGGCCCCTCACCGCCGAAGAAAGGGAAGCGGCTCGCCAGCTGGCGGCCCAATGGGGCCAAGAGGAGCCGGAAGAGGATTACCCCATCTCCTTTGTGGGGACCGGCCCCAACCTGAACGAAGCCACGGAAAACGGCCTGGAACGGGCGGCCCAGGTCCTGGGCATCTCCGTCCCCGAGGTCCTCAACCGGGCCACCATCGCGGGGAGCATCGAGATCGGCCGCCACCCCGGCGTGGTGACCGTCACCTTCCGGGCTCCCAAATCCCTTCTGGAAAAAAAGGGCCTCCTCCCGTGGGTGGAAGCCCAGTACGGAAACCGAGGGTAAAAGGCCGAGAGGGTGGGAGGGGAGCGCTTTCAGTCCCCCGTCACCGGGGTGAGGACCTGGAAGCGCTCCTTCTCTGCCTGAAGCCGCTCGCTCCCACCCAGAACGCAGACGTACCCTTCCTCGGGGAGGGACGCGAAGAGGGATGCCGTCTCCCGAATATCCTCCGGCCGCGCCCGGAGGATCTCCTGCCGCTCCCGGTCCAACACCTCCTGACTGAGGCCCGTCAGCACCATGGCATCGGCCCGCTCCCCCTTCATGGAGGGCGTCAGGGGTTGATCCAGACCCCGGATGGTCCCGATGACGTACTTGGTCATCTCCCGTTCATCGGTATCAAAGGTCCGGAGGTAGTCCGCCAGGCCGTCGAAGGTCTTGAGAGTCTCCTCCAGGTGGGGGTCCCGGTAGGAAGCCAGGGCCACCTCCCCCGCCCGGCTCAGCTGGAAGAGGGCTCCGTAGGCGCCTCCCTTCACCCGCACCCGGTTCCAGAGGTAATCCAGCCGCACCACCGTCTGGACCACCCGCCAGATGCCCGTGGGCTTCCCCTGGACCTTTCCCGCCTTGGCCACGTACTGCACCCGGGCGCCGGAAAGAAGCCCCTCGCTCCGGGGACCGGGGCTAAAGGGCCGGGGGGCCGCCCCCACCGCTTCCCCGCCCATGAGGGCTTCCCCTCCTTCAAAGGCCTTGAGGAAGGTGGCTTTCTCCTTTTCCCCGCCGGTAAAGGAGTAGATGAGTTCCTCCCCCGCAAAGATGCGGCCGTAAAGGTCCTGAAGCTTCTCCAGGACCTCTTGCGGCCGCTCCTTCATCCGCCGGAGGACTTCTTTCAGGAAGAGGAAATACCCCACCCCGTCCGCCATATCCCGCATGCGGGCCGAGGGGGAAAAGAGGGAGAGGGCCCTTTGGGCGGCGATCTCATGGCCCTGCCAGTAAAGGCTCATCTCCATGCGGGAACGCTGCTCCAAAAGGAGGGTCTGGATCCGCTCCCGATTCTCAAGGAGGCTTTCCTTGAGGATCTCCAGCAGAAGCTCCCAGGCCGAAGGGATCTTATCCTGAAGCGCCCGCCACCGAACGACCCCGTAGGTCTCGTAATGGTCGGCGGAAAAGGCCTGGTGGAAGGTCTCCACCCCCATGGTGAGCTGCCCGAAGCGAAGGCCGATCTCATCGGCCACATCGGCGTATGACCTCCTTCGGGTATCCACCTTCCCCAAGAGGTAGAAGAGGAGGCTCGCCCAGGGGATCTCCTCCACCTCCAGATGGCGAAGGGGCACGTAGAGGTTCACGTACCCGATCCCCCGTCCGTCCACCGGGTGGTAGAGGAAGCGGCGCCGGCCGCGCCGTTCCTCCTCCGTGGGGATGGCCTCTCCTCGGGGAGCCACATCCTCCCTTTGGAGAAGGGGCAAAAGGGCCAGGACCTCCGGAGCATCGGGTTCCGTCTGGCGTTTTAAAAGGGCTTGGGTTTCCGCCATGATGCGGCTTTTTTCTTCCTCGGAAAGCTGGGCCTTCTTTTCCGCCAGCTCTTTCTTGAGCTTCTCTTCTTCTTCGTCGAAAAGCCCTTCCGTCGCCTCCAGCACGAGGTAGAGGGCATGGGGATTCTTCAAAAGGCGCTCTTCGATGAGGGCCTCGAAGTAGCCTTTCTCCACCCCTTCCTTCAGCCGGGGAAGGATCTTCTCATAGCGGAGGTAGCCCAGGGGATCGGCCCCATAGACCCAGGGCGTAAGGGCCTGGAGGGAGATGGCAAGACCCTTGGGGAAGCCCCGCATGTCGGCTTCCCGCAAGCGGAACTCCAGCTGGGTGAGGGAGCTCAAAAGAAGCTTTTTGGGAAGCCCCTCTTTCACCAGGCGCTGGAGCTCTTCCTTCAACACCCGGACAAACTCCTCCGCCCGCTCCCGGCGTCCGTTCTTCACCGCCACGGCAAAGACCGGCTGCTGGAGGTCGTCGGTGAAGAAGGCCATGACGTCCTCGCCAAGGCCCGCATCCAAAAGGGCCTTTTTGAGGGGCGCCGCCGGCGATTCCACCAGGACGGCCGTCAGGACGGAAAGGGCCATGTGGACGTCCGGTTCATCGGCCCCGGCCGCCACCGCGGCAAAGGTGAGGTAATCCTTCCCTTCCGGCGATGTGCCCCGGGGGAGGGAGTAGCGGGCCTTCGCCCACTTGGGTTCGGGAAAGGGCGGCTGAAGGGGAAGGGCGGCATGGACCTCCTTTCGCTCAAAGCGGGAAAGGTACTCTTCGTCCAGCTTTTTCAAAAGAGCCTCCAGGTTGACGTCCCCGTAGACCAGGATGCGGCTGTTGCTGGGGTGGTAGTAGGTGTCGTGGAAGGCCACGAAGGTCTTTTGATCCAGGGTGGGGATCACCGCCGGATCGCCCCCGCTGTCAAAGCGGTAGGGCGTATCGGGGAAGAGCTCTTCCTGGACGGCCTTGAAGAGCACCGCCTCCGGCGACGAATAGGCCCCCTTCATCTCGTTGTAGACCACCCCGCGGATCTCCAGAGGCTGGTCTTCGCCCAAAAGCTCATAGTGCCAGCCTTCCTGCATGAGGATATGGGGATCTTCTTTCAGGCGCGGGAAGAACACTGCATCTAAATAGACATCCACCAGATTGAAAAAGTCTTTTTCGTTCCGGCTGGCTACCGGATAGACCGTCTTATCGGGGTAGGTCATGGCGTTCAAAAAGGTGGCCAGGGACCCCTTCAAAAGCTCGACGAAAGGCTCTTTGCTGGGGTACTTGCGGGACCCATTCAGGACCGAGTGCTCCAGGATGTGAGGAAGCCCGTTGCTGGAGGGAGGCGGCGTTGTAAAGGCGATGGTGAAGACTTTGTTGTCGTCATCGTTCAAAAAGGCCAGCAGGCGGGCTCCCGTCTTCTCATGCTCCAGCTCCAGGACCTCCGCAGGAATCTCTTCCACGTAGGTCCGGCTCAGCTCGCGGAAACCGTGGGTCATGGGCAGGCATCCTCCTTCACGGTAGATGGAATCATACCACAGTTGACGATTTGTTGACGATCGCCGGGTAAAAGAAAGCCAGAAAGGAGGTGACCCATTGAAGCGCTACCTTTGGGCGATCGTCGCCGCAGCCCTCATCCTGGCGGCGGGGACCGGCGCCTTTATGGGGGGCAAGGCTCTGGCGGCCGCCAGCGGGGAGCCCAGCTTTTTGAGCTATCTCGCCAAAGAGCTGGGACTGACCCCGGACGACCTGAACGCCAAGATCGAGAAAGCCTACCAGGAGTATCTCCAGGATCAGGTGGATGCCGGGCAGATCTCCAAGGAAACGGCCCAGAAGCTGGAGGAACGTCTCCAGGACGGGTTGGAGAAGGGCCATGTCTTCTTCACCCTTTCCCGGGATTGGCCGTTCTTCAGCTACGAGGAGAAGGGGCACGGCCATCAGGGGGGCATCACCCTCATCCCCTTCCCCAAGCTGGCTGACACCCTGGGCTTGACCATGGACCAGCTGGCCCAGGAGCTGCGCTCCGGAAAGACGCCGGAAGAGCTTCTCCAGGCGGCGGGGAAATCCACCCAGGCCTTCATCGATGAAGCCACGGCCTCCTTCAAGGACCGGCTCCAGACCCTCGTCCAGGACGGGAAGATCACCCAGGAGAAGGCCGACCAGATGCTCCAGCAGCTAAAGGCCCGGCTGCAGGACTGGCTCCAGAAGCCCTTCCCTGCCACGCCCGAGAAGCACCCGTGGCGGAAGGGCCAGCCGGGCGCCGGCGTCTAACCGGATACGCCGGAAAACCGGCTTCTCACATCCTCACGGAGGGGGCGAAGGGCCTCCTCCCATTTTTTGAGCTCCTCCAGCATGGCGGGGGCCGCCTGCTTGAGGACCTCGTTGGGAACGAAGACCCCGTCCCGGATGAACTGGGCCACAAAGGGGATGGAGACGGCCTCAAAGAGGGGCATCATCTTCAAGGTGGTCACCACCTGCTTGATCTGCTGAGCGGCCCGCAGTCCCGCCGAGACCCCTCCGTAGCTCACCAACCCCACCGGCTTGTACTGCCACTCCCAGTGGAGGTAATCGAGGGCGTTCTTTAAGGGTGCCGTCATGGCGAAGTTGTACTCCGGGTGGACGAAGACAAAGGCATCCTGCTCATCGATGAGCCGGCTCCAAGCTTTGGTGTGCTCGTGGACATACTGGCGAAGGCGCGGGTGCTGGGGCTCATCCATGAAGGGTAGGTTCACCTCTTTAAGGTCGATCCAGGTGACGTCGAAATACCCGTGGCGCTTCACTTCCTCCAAAAACCAGCGGGCCACGGGAAGCCCCACCCTTCCGGGCCGGGTGCTGGCGACGATCAAACCGAGCTTGGGCATGGTCTCCCTCCGTCCCCTTCTCTCAAAGATTCTTGATCTCCACCGCTTCCAGCTCATCCGCCGGGGTAAAGCCAAAGACCCGGCCATAGAAATAGAGCTCCGCCTCCAGGGTCCGCCGGATATTCTCCGCCTTCCGAAACCCATGGCCTTCCCCCGGAAAGGCCAGGTAGGCCACGGGGATCCCCTTTTCCCGCAGCTTTTCCACCATCATCTCCGCCTGATGGGGCGGCACCATTTTGTCGTTGCGGTTGAGGTCCAGCTTGAAGCGGTTTCCCCCGGAGGGGAAGGGACCGCTCTCATAGGGGCCTCGGATGCGCCCCTCCACGTAGAGGTGATAGAATTCCCCCTCTACCTCATCGATGCCCCGGCGCACAACTTATGGGTGTCTTTGGCGAGAGCCTCCAGGTCGCTGACCCCAAAGTGGCTGGCCCCTGCCTTAAAGGTGTCTCCAAAGACCAGGGCCGCCATGGTGGTATAGCCGCCGGCGCTCCTTCCCCGGATGGCCAGGCGCTCCCCATCGACCAAACCCTCTTGCACCAGGTAGTGGGCCGCCGCCTGGCAATCCTCCACATCCACCTGGCCCCACCTTTCCTTGAGGAGCTCCCGGTAGTTCCGTCCATAGCCTGTGCTGCCCCCATAGTTCACATCCACCACGGCAAAGCCGCGGCTGGTCCAGTACTGGATCCCCAAGTTGAAGGACGGGCGGACATGGCTGGTGGGACCTCCGTGGGTGAAAACCAAAAGGGGAGGCTTTTCCCCCTCCGGTCCCTGGAAATCCTTATTCTGGGGCGGGTAATAGAGGGCATGGGCCTTCCTTCCCCCCTGGGAAGGAAAGGTGATGGGCCGGGGCCGGGAAAGATAACCCTCATCCAAAGGAGCCTCCATGCTCCCCTGCCGCTCTTCCCACTCCCCTGTGCCAAGGTCCAAAAGAATGACCCCCATGGGCCTTTCGGGAGAGCTTCCCACAAAGGCGGCCTTCCCTTCCCGCACCTTCACGTGCTGGATGGCCGTAAAAGGGAGATGGAGAGGGGTGAGCCGACCGGTCTTCAGGTCCAGGGCCGCCAGGTGGGAAAAGGTGTCCTTTTCATACTTCAAGACCAGACGATCGGACCCCGCGAAGCCATAGGTCGTGGCCCCCAGCTGCCAGAGGGGCTCCCCGAATTCTGCCTCCATCGGCAAAAGGCCCACCCCCTTCTCCCCTTCCAGCCGGTAGAGGTTCCACCAGCCTTGCCGGTCGGAGATGTAATAGAGGGTGCCCTCAGGGGACCACTCGGGCTGGAAGATGGATTCCTCCAGGCCTCCCGCCACCTGCCTCTTTTCACCCAGGCGGCCATCGGGAAGGATGGGGGCCACGTAGAGAAAGGTGCCGTCCCAGGGCATGCGCGGATGATCCCAGGCGATGAAGGAAAGAAGGCTTCCGTCGGGGCTCAGGCGGGGGTAAGCGTAGAAGTCGTGGCCTTCCTCCAGGACGGTTACCTCCCCCGTGGAAAGGTCCACCGCCGCCACGGTGTTTTGGGCCTCCCGGTCGGAAATCCCGTGATCCTCCCGAATCACGATCAGCCGCCCCCGCTCTGCATCCAAAACGCCATCGGCATAGCGAAAAGGGCCTTCCGCGGTGAGGGGCCGCGGGGTCTCTCCCGGCCGCACCCGGTACAGGCGCTGATCGGGGAAGTGGCTGAAGAAAACCTCTCCCTTTCCTAGGGTCACAGACCCGCCCCCGTATTCATGGACCCGGGTGCGGGCATCAAAAGGGGGCGGCGTCACCTCTTCCTTCTCACCTCTTTCTCTGGAGCGGCAGAGGACGCTTCGCCCTCCGCTGAAAGGCCGGTTCTCCAGCCAGTAGAGGCCATCTGCCTCCAGCCACACCCCCGCGAAGGTGATGCTCCCTTGGGCGATAAGGGAAGCGGTGATAGGCGAAGCCCACGAACCATAAGGCGCTTTCTTTATTTCCATGGCGGTTTCCATCCTTCCCTCGGGTATGCCTTTCCGCCTTCCTCGCCCATACTAACACCCGGGGAGGTCCGCCATGGAAGCCAGGCACTTGGGCCTTTTCGTCGGAAAGTGGCTCTCCCTCTGGCTCACCTTGAGCCTCACCTGGCGCCTCATCGGAGCACCCCGCCAGCCCGATGCCCTCATCGCCCTGGCCCTGGCGGCCCTTCTCTACCCCTTCGGGGACCGATGGCTTCGACAGCGGGAAGGGCCCCTGGCAGGGGCCCTGGGGGAAGGGCTGTTGGCCTTCTTCCTCCTCTGGGCCATGACCTATTTCCTCTACCCCGCCCGCCACCTCACCCTGGACCAGCTCCTCGTGACCGCCGGCGCCGTCGCCTTCATCCAGTACCTCTGGCATCGGCTCACCCCCCACCTTCCCCTGAGGTAGCTCAAAGAAGGAAAAGAGCTTCGCGTAGGGAAAAAGGTCCCTTGGTAAAGAGGGACCTTTCGTGAATAAGCTTTTTAAGAAGCTCAAGGAAGACGAGGCGGGCCAGTCCCTCTGGGATTACTACCTCATCACCCTGGGTCTCGCCGCCACCGCCCTCCTGGCCGTCACCGACACGGGCCACACCTTTTTGAACTGGCTCCTTCGGGTGTGGGATCTCTTCCGGAACCTCTTCCTCTGGCCGGAGGTTTAACCGCCTTTAACACTCCCGGGAGGATTTTTCTTTCGTATCCCGAATAAGGGCTCCCAAACTAGGAAAGGAGTCCTGCCCTTGTCGCGCTTAACCCTCACCTTCGATCACTTTCCCGACTACGAGGAGCTGACCCGCTGGCTGCAACGGGCCCACGACCAATACCCTGACCTTACGGAGCTTTACTCCATCGGCAGAACCTATGAAGGTCGGGAGATCTGGTGCCTGGAGATCACCCAAAAGGCCACGGGCCCAGGTCTGGAAAAGCCCGGCATGTACGTCGACGCCAACATCCACGCCAGCGAATTCACCGGCGGCATGGCGGCCCTGGAGACCATCCGCGTCCTTTTGGAAGAATACCCCCGGGATCCCCTGGTCCGCCACCTGGTGGATACGCGGGTCTTCTACATCCTCCCCCGCATCAGCGCCGACGGCTCCGAGATGGTGCTGAAAACGCCCTACTACGTCCGCTCTAACGTGCGCCCCTACCCCGAAGAAGAGCGGGAAGGCCTCTACCCCGAGGACATCAACGGCGACGGCCTCATCCTCACCATGCGGGTGAAAGATCCCAACGGCGCCTGGAGGAAATCTGCAAAGGATCCGCGGGTCATGGTGCGCCGGGGCATCGATGAGGTAGAGGGGGAATTCTATCACCTCTACGTGGAGGGGCGCATCCGAGGCCCCTATGAGGGCGGTCCCTTCCCCTCCGGGGGAAACCGCTTCAAGCTGGACCTCAACCGCAACTTCCCCGGCGATTACCGCCCCGAAGGGATCCAGCCGGGGGCCAGCCTCTACCCCCTGGATCAGCCGGAAACCCGGGCCATGGCGGAGTTCTTTGCCGCTCATCCCAACATCGCCTGTGCCCAGACCTTTCACACCTTCTCGGGGGTCATCCTCCGTCCCTACGCCACCCGTCCCGACAAGGAGATCCCGGGAGAAGACCTCCGCTGGTTCGAGATCCTGGGGCAGCGGGGGAAAGAGATCACCGGCTATCCCATGGTTTCGGTCTACGAAGGGTTCCGCTTCGACAAGGCCAGCCCTGTCTACGGCTACGGCACCCTTTTCGAATGGTGGTACGGCCAGCAAGGGGTCTTCTACCTGGCGACGGAGCTCTGGAACCCCTATGAGGCGGCGGGGGTAACGGGCCCCTTTTCGGGCCACCGGGAGCTCACGGAGGAGGATTGGCTGAAGATGATGGAGTGGAACGACAAGGAGCTGAAGGGGGAGGGCTTTGTGGACTGGCAGCCCTTCCAGCACCCCGATCTGGGCGAAGTGGAGATCGGCGGATGGAAGACTCTCTATTGCATCAGCAACGCCCCCTTCGGTCGTTACCTTAAAGAGCACGCCCAAAGGAACGCCCGCTTCAACCTCACCCATGCCGCCATGAGCCCCCGCTTGGCCATCGCCCGGGCCAGCGCCAAACCCGTGGGAGACGGCGTCTTTGAAGTCTGGGCCGATGTCCAGAACCAGGGGTACCTTCCCACCTACGTCACCCGCCAGGCCCTCCAGATGAAGGCCGTCAAAGAGGTGGAGGCCTTCCTAGAGGCGGAAGGGGATATCGAGGTCCTCACCCGCCCCGCCACCCAAACCCTGGGTCACATCTCGGGAAGGGGCCTTCCGCCCCAGTTCTTCCGCCCAGGTTCCCTGGAGACCCCCTCGGAAAAGAGGGTCCGGTTCTTGGTGAAGGCGCCCCGGGGCGGGGAGGTGACGGTGGTGGTGCGCCATGCCCGGGCCGGCACCGCCCGGGCGAGGGTGCAACTCCCCCCTTTCTAAAGGGCTTTTCTTTCGCCAAGGGCTGTGCTAACCTTGCATGAGGTTGGGGAGTAGCCTCCCGCCCTTGGAGGCGGGCCGGACGGCCGTCAGGACGGTTCCCCAAGGGGAGCCCGGCCGCCGGGGATTCACCTCCTGGCAAGACCACCGCCAAACCATGGGCGGTGGTTTTTTGCCGCCCGAAAAGGAGGTCGACCGGTGGACATCTCCCCTTTTGTCAGCTGGCTTTCCCGCCCGTGGGGCGGAGCCAACCTTGGCGCATGGCTCCTTTTCCACGCCATCTTTCTTTCCCTGGTGGCCCTGGATCTCTTTCTTTTTGGCCGCCGCTTTTCGACAAGACCTCCCCGGGGAAGGGAAACCCTGGCCTTGGCTTCCCTCTTCATCCTGGCCGCCCTTCTCTACGGCGGATGGATCGCCCTCGCCTACGGGACCGAGCGAGGCCTTCTCTTTTTCACCGGTTACCTGGTGGAAGAAGCCCTCTCCCTCGACAACATCCTGGTGATGGTCCTCATCTTCGAGGGGCTGGCCATCCCTTTGGTCTTCCGCCACCGCCTCCTCTTCCTTGGGATCCTGGGGGCCATGATCCTGCGGGGTGCCATGATCTTCATAGGGGCTGCCCTTCTGGCGCGCTTTGAGTTTCTCCTCTTCGCCTTTGGCATCTTCTTGGTGGCCATGGGGATAAGCATGCTGATCCGGAGGGAAAGGCCCCGGGAACTCCAGGAAAACCGTCTCTTCCGGTGGCTTTCGGCCCGCCTCCCCCTGACCCCTCATCTGGACGGGCCAAGATTTTTTAGCGGCGGCAAAGCCACTCCCCTCTTCCTCGCCCTCCTCTGGATCCTTTTCGCCGACGCCATCTTCGCCCTCGACAGCATCCCCGCCATCTTCTCCATTACCACCGACCCTTTCCTGGTCTACACCTCCAATATGTGGGCGGTGGCCGGCCTACGGGCCCTCTATTTCGCCCTCGCCTCCCTCGTGGAGCGCTTCCGGCACCTCAAGACGGCTCTTGCGTGGCTCCTCCTCTTCATCGGGGGGAAGATCTTCTACCAGGAATGGGTAGCGCCCGTCTCGCCCCTTGGGTCCCTGGCCATCACCCTCGCCATCCTGGGGCTGGGCATCGTCGCTTCCCTCCGGCCCGGGGAAAGGCCATCCACCCAAGAAGAGACAGGGAAGGGCGGGGAAGGAACAGCGCACGAAGGCGGGGCGTAGGAGGGGAGGAGGGGATGAGGCGAAAAGGAAAGGGAAATGGGAAGGGCCGGCCATAGCCGGCCCTTCCCCTTCGCTTCCTACCCTTCACCCGCTTTTCGCGGAAGCCGTCAGCTGTACCCCTTGGCTTCCTCCGGCTTGATGGGTTTCCGGAAGAGGCCGTAGGCCCAGAGCTGATACCCCACCACGATGGGCACCATGACGACGGCCACCCCCAGCATGATGCTCTGGGTGAGGGGGCTGGACGCCGCCTCGTAAAGGGTGATGGTGGCCGAGGGATCCAGGCGGGAGATCAGCATCCGCGGGAACATCCCCACAAACCCCGTGCCCATCAGGAGAAAGAACCCCAGGGAGTGGCTGAAGAAGGCCCCCCAGGGGAGCTTACGCCCCTGGAAGTAGGGCACCAGGAGGAAACCCACCACCGCCAGAGCCGGGATGAGGAACAAGACGGGATGCTCCAGGTAGTTTCCCAAAAGGGTCGTCCGATCCCCCGTGGCCGCCAGGAAGAGGCCTGCCACCACCAGGACTGCCGGCCAGAGGTAGCGGCTATAGGTGGATGCCTTTTCCCGAAGGGGCCCTTCCACCTTGGCACTGAGCCAAAGGAGCCCGCTCTGGACCATGACCGTCACAAAGAGGAGGCCCCCCAGGATCCCGTAGGCGTTCAAAAGGGAGGTGAAGGCCACGCCGTAGACTTCCTTCGAGAACTCCAAGCCCAGGAAGAGGTTGGCGAAGGCCACCCCCAAAAGGAGGCTCACCAGAAGGCTTCCCGTGAAAAAGGCCCACTTCCAGAAGGTCTGCCAGGAGCCTCCCTCCAGCTTTTTCATGAACTCCAAGCCTGCCGCCCGGTAGAAGAGGGCGAAGAGGATGAGGTAGAGGGGGATGTAGAGCTTGGAGAACATCTGGGCGTACACCAGGGGGAAGGCCGCAAAGGTGGCGCCTCCTGCCGTGATGAGCCAGACCTCGTTGCCGTTCCAAAAAGGCCCGATGGCCTCCTGCATCTGGCGCTGCTCCTGATCCTTTTTCCCGAGGAAGGGGAAGACCATCCCCACCCCCAGGGTGTAGCCGTCCACCACGAAGTAGACCAGCCAGAGGAGCGCCCAGAGGAAGAACCAGGTTTCCGCCAGCCACATGACCCATTCCTCCTTTCCTTACCGGTGGCCCATCAGCAGAGCCGCCGGGACCTTCTCCACCGTCGCAGGCGTATCTTCCATGCCTTCGTAACCCTTCCTGGCCGTCCGGGCGATGAGGATGATGTCGGCCACGATGAGGGTGCCGTAGAAGACCACCAGGCCGATAAGGGTGAAGAGGATCTGGCCCGGCGGGAGGGGGCTCACGGCGTCGGCCGTCCTCATGAGGCCGTAGACGATCCAGGGCTGCCGCCCCACTTCCGTCACCACCCACCCCAAGAGGGTGGCCACATAGGGAAGGGGGATGGCGTAGAGGAAGAACTTCAAGAGCCAGGGTTTATCCAGGAGCTTCTTCTTCCGCACCAGGTAGAAGGCGTACCAGGTGGCGCCCAGGAAGAGGAACCCCAGCCATACCATGATCCGGAAGCTCCAGGTTACCATCCAAACCGGCGGCCGATCTTCAGGCGCGATGCTGTCCAGGCCGGGCACATAGCCCCTAAGGCTGTCGGTGTAGAGAAGGCTTCCCAGGTAGGGGATCCTCCCCCACTCGATGAGGTTTCCGGTGTTGTCCATCTTGGGCACCACAAAGAGGTAGTAGGGCTGATCGGGGCCCGACTGCCAGATGGAGTCCATGGCCGCCGCTTTGGCAGGCTGGTCCACCACCGCCGCCGTGGCGGAGATGTGGCCCGTGACGGGCTGCAGGGTGGCGGCGATGAGGGCCAGGATCAGGCCGAAGCGGAAGGAGGTGTTGAACACCTCATCCTTGGGCCGCCGCAGGAGATGGTAGGCGCTGACCCCCATGACGAAGAAGCCGCCCACCACATAGCTGGCCCCCAGGGTGTGGATGAGGATCCTCCAGGCGTAGGGGTTGAAGACAAGGGCCCAGAAGTCCTTCAAGATCACTTTGTCGGGGAGAAGCTCATACCCCACCGGGTGCTGCATGAACCCGTTGGCGGTGATGATCCAGAGGGAAGAAAGGGTGGTCCCAAGAGCCACCATCCACATGCTGAGGGTCCGCAGCTTCGGGAACCTGTGGCGCCCAAAGACCCAGATGCCGATGAAGGTGGACTCCAAGAAAAAGGCCACCATGGCTTCGATGGCCAGGGGTGCCCCGAAGATATCCCCCATGAAGTGGGAATAGACGGACCAGTTGGTCCCGATCTGAAACTCCATGGTGATCCCCGTGACGACCCCCAGGAGGAAGTTGATGAGGAAGATCTTCCCCCAGAATTCCGCCATCTTGTAGTAGAGCTCTTTCCCCGTCCTCCGATAGAGGGTCTCCATGATGGCCACCAGGATCACGAGACCCAGGGTCAGAGGCACGAAGAGAAAGTGGAAGGCGATGGTCACCGCAAATTGAATACGGCTCAAAAGAACAGGATCCATGGATGTTCACTCCCTTCCCCTCCACCGTAAGGGGGAAAGGGAGATTCCCTGTAGAGCGCTCCGGCCCTGCCCTTCGGGCCCTTTTCCTCTCACCAAAAGGGGAGGTGGCCCTTCCCCGAAGGGCCACCTCCCGAAGGACCAAACGGCCCTACCCTTAGGGCGTGACGACGATCTCCCCCACCATGCCGCCCTGGGCGTGGCCCGGCACGGTGCACACATAGGGGTAGGTGCCGGGCTTATCGAAGGTGAAGGACCACTTCTGCCCCGGTTTCAAAAGGGGCGACTTGAAGTATCCGTCCAGGACCACCTGGCCGTTTTCCACCTTGCCGCTGGCGGCATCGTGCTCCATGGTGTCCTTGTTGACCCACGTCACCGTGGTGCCCACCTTGATGGTCACCGTCTTCGGCGTAAACTTCAGCCCCGGCCCCGCCTCGATGGTGACGCCATTCCCTTGAGCCGCCGGCTGCTTCGTCCCGCCGCATCCGGCCACCAACCCGGCCAGAAGGAGGGTCACCAGCAAAAGCCCCCACCAACGCTTCATGGACTCATCTCCTTTCCCTCCGAGAGCTTAACTCGGATTTTTGCTGCCGCAAGGCCCAGCTGGCCCCTCTTTAGGGGCCATCCGGACCCTTATGGAAGGGGATCTCCACCACAAAGAGGCTCCCTTGCCCCTCCGCCCGGCCTTCCACCCAGACCCGTCCATCGTGGCGCTGCACGATATGCTTCACGATGGCCAGCCCCAGCCCCGTCCCTCCGGCCTGGCGGCTGCGTCCCCGATCTACCCGGTAAAACCGCTGGAAGATCTTCTCCCGATCTTCCGGTGGCACCCCGATGCCCGTATCCTCCACCTCCAGGCGGGCCCAGAGCTTTCCCCGCTCATCCTCCCGCACAAGGGTGCGGATCCACACCTTTCCCCCTTCAGGCGTATATTGGACCGCATTGGACAAAAGGTTACGCAGCACGTGGCCCAGCTGCACCGGGTCACCCCAACAGGGGGCTTCCTCCAGTTGGGTGGCGAGGGTCAGGCCCCTTTGGCGAAAGAGATCTTCGTAGAAGGGCCGTTCTTCTTCCACCAGCCGCGCCAGATCCAAAGGCTTCATGTGGAAGGGCTGCTCGAAGCTTTCCACCCGGGCCAAAAGGAGCATATCGTCGATGATGCGGGCCATGCGCTGGGTGTTCCAGAGGATCCGCTCCAGCGAACGGCGCTCCCCTTCCTCCTCGGCCTGGTCCAAAAGCCCTTCCGCATACCCCTGGATGGCCATGAGGGGGGTCCTCAGCTCATGGGAGGCGTTGGCCACAAACTCCCGGCGCATCCGCTCCACCGCCCGCCGCTCCCGGATGTCCTGCTGCACCACCAAAAAGCCGCCTTCCGGCAGGGGCAAGAAGCGGGTCTCCAGAATAGGACCTTCAGGAAGGGGCTGGATGACTTCTTTCAACGCCCCTTCCCTCCGGCTGGCGGAAAGGGCGCTATTGAGGGCGCTGTAGGGGAAAAGCTCCACGTGGTGGGCCCCCAGCCGCCGCCATTGAAGCTCTCCCCACCAGAGTCGGGCTTGCCGGTTCATGTAAAGGGGGCGGCCTTCGCCATCCAGCAGGAGGATGCCCTCCTCGAGGGCGTCGAGGGTGCCCTCCAGGCGGCGCAAAAGGTCCCCTTGGGCCTCCGCCTCCCTCTTTAAGGCCTGCCACCCTTGCGCGAGGGCGTCGGCCCCTTCTTCCGGGTCGGCCAACTCCCGGCCCAAAAGCTGCCGGACGGTGAAAAACAGCACTTGCCAGCGATCTTCCTCCCGGCGCCGGCCCAGGTAAAAGGCCGCCACCACCGCCAGAAGGACAAGGACCCAGGTGATGGCGCTAAACCCTCACACCCCCAGCCGGTACCCCGCTCCCCGGACCGTCTCGATGAGATCTTCCCGCCCCAAAGCCTCCAGCTTCGCCCGGATATGCCGGATGTGGACATCCACCGTCCGCTCATCGCCGTAAAAATCAGGGCCCCAGACCCTCTCCAAAAGTTCCCTTCGGGAAAGGGTCACCCCCGGCCTTTCCGCCAAGGCCGCCAGAAGGCCAAACTGCATGGCCGTGAGATGGATCTCCTTTCCGTCCAGGTGGAGGACGTGGCGGGTGGCATCCAGGCGGAGCCCTGGCCGCGGCGACACGTCAGGCGAAGGGTCGGGAGCCAAGCGCCTTAACACCGCCCGCACCCTCGCCACCAGCTCCCGGGTGCGGAAGGGCTTGACGATGTAGTCATCGGCCCCGATCTCCAGCGCCGCCACCAGATCGGCTTCCTCCGAAATGGCCGTCAAGATGATGATGCCCACCTGATCGGAAAAGCGCCGGATGTAACGGGCAAAATCGAATCCGTGACCGTCGGGAAGGAGCAGGTCCACCACCGCCAGATCGGGGGCTTCCTTTGTGAAAAGGGCCTGGGCTTCCTGGAGGTTCTCGGCCGTCACCACCTGGTACCCGGCTTTCTCCAGAGCGCCCGCCACGATGTGGCGGATGTCGAGGTCATCTTCCAGGACGAGGATTTTCGCCACCGGTATTCCTCCACCTCCAGCTTAACTTAACCTCCTTTCCGTTAAGATTCGACCTTTGTGAGAAAACCTTCACCTTCCCGTTCTGCAACTCATAGACAAATATCCCAGCGGGATACCGTCCCGGTTGCTTCCTGCTTCTGCGATAGGATGCTCGTAGACCGGTTTCCCGTTCCGCCGCAGAGCCCATCTCCACAGGCGTCACTTCCCGTGGAACTCACGGTAGGGCAGCCTAAGCTGGCTGCCAGAGCGAAGTTAAGGAGGTTTTTTGCCGCATTCTCGTCCCGGTCGTGATGCGCGCCGCATACGGGGCATGTCCAATCCCGGATAGAAAGCGGAAGCTCAGGAAGCACATGCCCGCAGACAGAGCACCTCTTCGACGTTGGCTCAAAGTGAGGTGCCTTTATGATCAGCGCGCCTCGAAGCTTGGCTTTCGCCTCAAGGAGCACCTGAAAGGCGCCCCAGCCAACGTCAGTGATATTCCGGGCGAGACGGTTGTTCTTAACCATACCGGCGATGTTTAGGGTTTCTATGCCGATGACCGGATGCGCTCGCACCAGGTGGGTCGTTAGCTGGTGGAGGAAGTCCAACCGGATGTTTCGAATCCGGCGGTGAAGCTTGGCGACGGCCCGGCGCGCCTTTTCGTAGTTCCGGGTGCGTTGTTGAAGTCTTCCTTGAGAGTCCCGCACGCCCCGGCGCGAAAGGCGCCGCTGGAGCCTTTGAAGACGGCGTAGCACCTTTTCAAGCGGCTTGGGCGCCTCGACTTTCTGAACTTTGCCCTCCTCATCC
Organism: Clostridiales bacterium; assembly: GCA_018729555.1. Lineage (GTDB taxonomy): Bacteria > Bacillota > Sulfobacillia > RBS10-35 > RBS10-35 > RBS10-35. Next base: position 31,291 of record JAHHQG010000032.1, read on the forward strand.
ACGATGGTGGCGAAATGATTCAACCCAACATCCATACCTGCCGCTGGCCCCTTCACCGGGCAAGGATCGGGGATCTCTTCTTCTACCGTGAGGCTCACGAACCACCGGTCGGCCTCGCGGCTCACGGTGGCGTGAAGGATTTTCCCCTGCGGGATGTAGGTTTTTTCGCCGTTCTTCTTCCGGCGGATGGGTTTTTCCTTAATCCGCACGGCACCAATCCTGGGAAGAACGATGTGCCGCGCCTTTCCGGGGTGGCGCCGGTCTCCCCCATCTAGAAGAAGGCGAATCGTGCCCGAACTGTTGTCCAGCCGGAAGCTGTCCCGCCGATCGTGTTTGCGGCGGAACTTCGGGTAGCCGACTTTGCGGCCAGCCTCCCGCCCACGAAAGAAATCTTTGAATGCCCTTTCCAGATCCCGAAGCGCTTCCTGCGGCGCCCACTTCGACACTTCATACAGCCATGGAAACTCCGTCTTTTTGAGGCGGTTCAGTTCCCGGTGGAGTTCATAGGCGCTGGTCGTGCGGCCTTCGTTTTCATAGATCTCCTTCCACCGCGCAAGACCCCAGTTATAAGCAAATCGGGCGGCTCCCGCGTGCTTGGCCAGGAGCACCCGCTGCTCTATGTTGGGATCGAGCTCGTACCGGTAGGCTCTATGGATCTTCATGGTGCAGCGCCTCCAATGCCTTTTGGGCCCGGCGTCTCGCGGAAGGCTTGCCGTACAGGCGAGCGGCGAGGGAGGTGAGGACCTCGGTCATATCGCGCACCAAATCGTCGTCCACCTCTCTTTCTTCGACCACCAGAATGCGGCGTCCTTGCGCCCGAAGAGCAGCCTCGAGGAATTCAAAGCCGAAACGGGTTAGTCGTTCTCGACGTTCCACGACGATGGTTGTTACGTTGGGGTCGGAAAGCAGCTTCAAAAGTTCTTTCCGCTTGCCGTTTAGGCCGGATCCGATCTCCTTGACTGTCTTTGCGACTGAAAGGCCCTGCTCGTTGGCGAATTCGAGAAGCCGTACCACCTGCCTTTCCAAATCGGCCTTCTGGTCAGAAGACGATACCCGGGCGTAGATGGCGGCGATCCCTTCCTTAGGTGCTTCGGGTTCATGGACGAGGATGGTGCCTGACGGCGTGATTTCAAACGGCACGGGCATTTTACCTTCTTTAACCCAGCGCCACGCCGTTTTGTAGGTGATGCCGTGTTTTTTGGCCCATTGACTGAGTTTCATGGGTACCCATTACCACAAAACACAACGATATGCAACGTTATTTTCAGCTGTTGGAAACCCTCCTATGGGGAGGGAACCGTTTCGGGAAAGAGGTACGAAAGCCGGAGGGGAAGATCTCTTCGGCCCACCACCTGCCCCTTTTCGTCGACCACCACGAGGTGCCCTTCGGCGTCCAGGAAACCCCACCGGCCATCCTGGAGGACCACCACCCAGGGCCACGGGCTGGGATCAGCCTCCACCTCGCGGTATTCGCCCGTCCACCCGTTCCCCACATAAAAGCCGTAGCGGGGCGAGTTTCCCTCGCCTCCAGGACCCACCGAAAGGCTGGAGACCCAAAGGGAAGGGGAAAGCTCCGCCCACGCAGGAGCCCAGGTGCTGAAGGGAGCTTCTGTTGCCTCCTTTAAACCCGGCTCAAAGATGAAGAGGCGATAGCTGGCGGGATCCACGGGAAAAAGGCGGGCCCCCACCACCTCGCCGCTTCTGAGGGACCCCAGGAGGGTGAGGTCATAATCCATCGGGACGGGTTCCAGGTTGGAAGGAGGGGCCACTTCCTTTGGAATGAGCTCCCCTGTTACGTCCACCTCGAAAAAGGCGGAGGGAAAGCGGCTGCCATCCACCCAGAGGAGGCGGTCTTCCCCGGCCCAAGCCACGCCCCCCACCCCTCCTTCTCCTTGAACCGGAAGCACCCTTAGACCTCCCTCAGGCGACCAGAGCCCTATCTCCCCCGCTCTTCTCGCCACCGCCAGGAGGGTTCCCCCTGGCTGGGGACGAACCCAATCCCAAGCGCCGATCTCCTCGGATGTAGGAGCATCCAGGGACTGGATCCGCCATACCCCGCCGTCAAAAAAGATCACCTTTCCGTCGGAAAGGAAGGGCCATCCCCGGGGGGCCAAAGGATCGATCCGGCTCTGGATATCCCTAAAGGACACGTTTCCGTCGGCAAGGTTCAAAAGGACCAGCTGCCCCGCATGGCTAAACCCGGCGAGGATGCCTTCCAAAGGGAGGTCTTGGTCCTGGGAGGATCCTCCCCTCTCGCAGCCCAAAAGAAAAACCAGGGCGGCCAAAACCACGGCAGTAACCAGGTGACGGGCCATGACCGGGAACTCCCCCTTTGGTCGGCGGGCGAGCTGCTTCTCGGCCCTCCGGCGGAGAGTCGGCACCCACGCCATCGAGCAGCATTTCCCCGCAGCATTTCCCAGCGGGCGTTCCGCCTATCATATGGAACGATTCGCCAGGTGATCCAAAAGCTACTACTCCGCCAGTTGCCAGTCAAGGGTCAAGTTTCCCCCGGGCGTCGGTGCAAGGCGTTCGGGCAGCAAAACCGTTAGATCCAAAGAGGTTCAGGTAAGGAGAAGGAGGGGGAGGGAGTTCCCCCCGCTCCCCCTCAGCGAATGGCCTCCGGCAGCATGAAGAAGATGGTCTGGGTCCAGTAGTAGCTGCGGCTCTTGGGGTCGTACACCGGTTTTCCTTCCACCTGGTCGTAGTGGGGCCGCCAGTCGCTCCCGTCTTGAGCGGCCGGGATCCAGGCCATGAAGCCCGCCACCCCGCCGTCCCGGTTCACCAGGGCCATGAGGCCGGGACCGTCAAACCCCCACTGATCGCCCTTGGCGGGGCTGAAGGTCCCGATCTTCCGAGCATCCTTCCAGGCAGGGTTGAGCCTTACGAACTCGCTCCACTTGCGAAGGGCCGACGCTGCCCCCGTGGTGGTGGCGGTACCCGTATTGGGCCCTGTGGTACCAAGAGAGTACCGGTGGTGCCCGTCGTTCCCCCCGTGCCCGCGGTACCCCGGTTCGTTCCTGTCGTCCCGGTGGTACCCGTGGTCCCGGTCGTTCCTGTGGTGCCGCGGGTCGTGGTGGTGGTCCCCGTGGTTCCCGTGGTGGTACCCGTCGTTCCGGGTGCCGTCGGGGTCCCGCTCATCCCGGCCCGCCTATCGGTAAAGTAGACCGTCTGGGTGGGACCCATGGTCCCCGCCGCTGTCCCCACCGTCCCCGTCGTAGTTCCCGGGGTTACGCCCGTCGTACCGGTCGTGCCGGTGGTACCCGTCGTACCGGGAGCGGTGGTGGTTCCCGCTGTCCCGCGGGTGGTGGTGGTGGTACCCGTGGTGCCCGTGGTGCCGGTCGTTCCGCGGGTGGTCCCCGTGGTCCCGGTAGTCCCCGTGGCATTCCCGGTGTTCTGGTCAAACCAGGGCTTCGTTTCCGTCCCGGCCGGGAGCACCGCCCGCACCCCGATGACTTCGCCCCCCGAGCCTACGATCACCCAGAGGCCGGGCTCATCAGCCGTGGCGGTGGTGGCCACCGGAGCACCATCGGCTCCCGGAATCGTCTGATTGCCCGTGGGGACACCCGGAGGTGGGGTCCGGGGGGTCGTGGCCGTCCCCCGGTTGGTGGTGGTGCCGGTGGTGCCCGTCGTACCTCTCGTCGTGCCGGTGGTCGTCCCTGTCGTCCCTGTCGTTCCACGGGTCGTCCCCGTCGTTCCCGTCGTTCCGGGGGTGGTTCCGGGCGCCGTGGTGGTCCCCGTCCTGCCGGGTATCACGCCCGTGGGGCCGTAGAGCTGCCCCCCCGACTGGAGATCGCGCCCGCCACCCCCGTAGGTTTCCAGCTTCGGATTGAGCGTCTGTAAGTCACGCCAGCTGATGAGCGTAGCCAGGGCTGTATTCATCTGCAGCCGGGACGGTATGAGGCCCGTACCCGCATTGGTGGCCCCCGTCTGGGGCTGCTGGGCCGGGCCCCTTCCCGTCACCCAGGTGCAGCTGGAAAGCGTCAGGGCCAAGGCCAGGACTACGCCCATCGCCCAGTGGCGACGTTTGCCCATGAATATCCCCTCCGCGAAGGAGTGTGCATCCGCCCGAAGGCTTCTATGAGGCGAAAAAAAGGAAGCCCGGCTCCTTCGAAGGGTCGTCGTCTCTTGCCGTCAACGTCTTCCTTGGGTTTTGCCGCGCTTTGCGGCCTCGGTAGCAATTGTTGAAAGCCGTGGCAGCCTTCACCGCCGGCTTTCCTGCCGGACCTTCTGGACGTTTCTCAGATGAGTCCCATAATCCCTGGCGTAATAGGTAGTGCCGTCGGGCGCCGACACAAAGTAGAGGTAATCCACTTCGGCCGGGTGGAGGGCCGCCTCGATGGCCCCCTCCCCCGGGCTGGCGATGGGCCCCGGGGGAAGCCCCTCATAGACGTACGTGTTGTAGGACACCTCCGCCTGAAGATCCCGCTTCGTCAGCTGATCCCCCGGCTTTCCCAGGGCGTAGGCCACCGTCGGATCGGCCTGGAGCTTCATCTTGAGCTTCAGGCGGTTGTGAAACACCGCCGAGATCTTGGGCTGGTCCTCCGGGAACCTGGCTTCCTTCTCGATGATGGAGGCCAAGGTCAAAACCTCATGGACGCTCATCCCCAGCTCCTTCGCCCTTTCCCGCCGCTCGGGCGTAAACCGCCGGTAGGTCTCCTCCACCATCTTTCCCACCACCTCAGCCACCGGCGTCCCGTAGGGGAAGCGGTAGGTCTCGGGAAAGAGGTACCCCTCCAACGGCTCTTTCACGCCCGGCGGAGGAAGTTCTTCCAGCCAGCGGGTGTCGCGAAGGGCCCGATCCACCTCATCGGCCGACCAAAACCCCAAACCCAGGAGGATCTCCCGGATCTCCTCCACCGTCTTTCCTTCCGGCACCGTGAAGGAAAACTCCAGGACCTCCCCCCGGCGGAGCATGGCCACGATGGACGCCACATCCTGGGAAGGGCTAAAGCCGTACCAGCCCGCCTGGAGCTGGCCGTCCTCCCCCTTGAAGCGAACGTACAGGCGAAAGGCGAGGGGATCCCGGATGATCCCCTTCTCGTAAAGGAGCTGGGCGATGGCCTGGGTGCTGGCCCCCTCAGGGATCTGGACCACCACCTGGGATGGGCTTTCGGCGTCCACGGGGGAAAGGCGGGCCTGAAAGGCTTCCCAGGCCCCAAAGGCGCCGCCGCCTAGAAGAAGGAGGAGGACGAGAAAGGCAAGAGCCCAGGGCCGGAAAGGCCGCCTGGGCTCTTGCCGCCGTTCCAATTCAGCGCCCACCTAGAGGGTCATTCCTCTTCGTCGTCGTCTTCGTCCTCAAAATCATCGTCCTCGAAGTCGTCCTCATCGAAGTCGTCGAAGTCGTCCAGGTCCTCATCCTCGTCATCCAGGTCGTCTTCTTCCCATTCCGCCTGGATTTCATCCCAGCGCTTGGCCACCCGCTGGAATTCCTCCTCGTCCTCGATGCTGGTGAGGATCTCCTCGCCCTTCTCATCCGTCTCCAGCCGCATGACGATGGCCTCCTCGTCGTTGTCCTCCTCGGCCAGGATCACGTACTGCTGGCCGTCCACTTCCAGGACATCCACCATGTCGTAGGTGTGCTCGTGGCCTTCGTCATCGGTGATGACGATCTGGGTGTCCTCTTCGTCCGCAAAAAGAAATTCCTGGTCCTCATCATGGTTGTGCCGATCCTCTGCCATCCATGCCACCTCCTGGCTGCTGCTACAGACGTAGTCTATCCCACGAAGTTCCCGTTATAAAGATGCCCCTCGCCCTGGCCATCGACCCCTTCCCCTACCAGTTTCCAGTCTCTTGCAGCCCCTGTCCAGCTCAAGGCCGCCGCCGCTCCAGGTAAGTCTGCAAAAGGAGGATGGCCGCCACCCGGTCCCGCACCCTTTTCCGCTTCCTCCGGGAAAGGTCGCCCTCCAAAAGGATCCGCTCCGCCTCCTTGGTGGTCCAGCGCTCGTCGAAAAGGACGGCCTTCACCCCCGCCTTTTGAAGGGCTTCGGCAAATCGCCGGGCTTCCCGGGCCATCACCCCTTCTTCGCCGCGGAGGCGGCGGGGCATCCCCACCACCACCTCCGATACCCCCTCTCTCTCCACCAGCTCCAAAACCGGGGGAAGGGCCCAGAGGAAATCTTCGCCCGCTTCCTCCCTTGAAAAGACGGGGCCTCCCTGGGCCGTCAAGCCCAAGGGATCGCTGAGGGCCGTCCCCACCCGGCGAAAACCGAGGTCCACGGCTAAAATCCGCCCGGCCACGAAGGGCGCCTCCTTCCCCAGAGGCGCATCAAAAAGATGCCCGCCAAAAAGCCTCCGATGTGGGCAAAATAGGCCACCGTCTCGCTCCCCGGCTGCTGGAAGACGCTGAGGCCTCCGATGACCTGGAGCAAAAACCAGTAGAGGAGCATGAGAAAGGCCGGCAGGCGCACCACCGTGATGAAGATCCCGAGGAAGAGGAGGGTCCGCACCTGGGCCCCGGGAAAGGCCACCCAGTACCCTCCAAGGACCCCCGCCACAGCCCCGCTGGCCCCCAAGGCCGGGACGGTCGAGGTGGGATGGGTGAGGATGTGGAGGGCGTTTCCCAGGACCCCCGTCACAAGATAGAAGGCCAGGTACCGCAGGGACCCCAACCGGCCCTCCACGTTATCCCCGAAGACCCATAGAAAGAGCATGTTCCCCAGGAGATGGAGCCAGCTCCCGTGGAGGAACATGGCGCTCACCAGGGTGATGTAGGGCGTCGGGCCCGTAAAGAAGTCCCGGGGTACCACGGCCCATTGCCGGAAAAAGGCATAGAGCTCGGGCCCCGAAAGAAGGGTCTCGTGGTAGAAGACGTAGACGTTCATCAGGATGAGGGCCCACGTCACCCAGGGCGTCCCCCGCCGGGGGGCATCGTCGGCAAAGGGGATCATGGCTTAGGGCTGTGGGCCTTTAAGAGCTCCCGGGCTTTCGCCAGGGCCCGTTCCAGCCCCCGGGGATCCTTTCCCCCGGCCTGGGCAAAGTCGGGGCGTCCGCCGCCGCCGCCTCCCACTTCCTTCGCCACCTCCCCCAGAAACTTACCCGCATGAAGACCCCTTTCCACCGCCTCGGGGCTGAAGGCCGCCACCAGGAGCACCCGTCCCGAAGCGGTGGCGGCGAGAAGGGCCCCGCCGCCGGGGAGCTTTTGCCGCAGCTCTTCCGCCAAAGTGCGGAGCTCCTCGGGATCCTGAAGGGACGTCTCCGCCACCACAAAATCGCCGTCCCGCTCCTTGAGGAGCCGCTCCCTCTCCTGGCGGCGGATGCGGGCCTCGTAGGACCGCAAGGCAGCTTCCAGGGCCTCCCTTTCCGCCTCCAGCTGCTCCAGGCGCCGGGGAAGATCGTCCCACGGGCTCTTGGTCTTTTCCTCGAGGAGCCGGAGGATTTCTTCCTTGCGGCGAAGGTCATCCAGGAGGCCCCATCCCGTCACCGCCTCGATGCGGCGGACACCCGTTCCCACCCCGCCCTCGTGGACGATGTGGAAAAGGCCGATCTGGGAGGAGCGGTCCACATGGGTGCCCCCGCAGAGCTCCAGGGACACCGATCCCACCCCCACCACCCGGACCCTCTCGCCGTATTTCTCCTCAAAGAAGGCGAGGGCGCCCCTGGCGAGGGCCTCGTCGCGGTCCATCTCCTCCACCGTCACGGGAAGATCCTCAAGGATCCAGCGGTTCACCTCATCCTCCACCGCCCGGAGATCCTCCGGCGTGAGGGGGCGGAGGGCGGTGAAGTCGAATCGCAGCCGGTCGGGGGCCACCAGGGACCCCTTTTGGTGGGTCTGGGGGCCGAGGAGCTTTCGGAGGGCGCTATGGAGAAGGTGGGTGGCGGTGTGGTTCCGCATGGCAGCCCGCCGCCGGTCCTCATCCACCCGGGCCACCCCTTCCATCCCCGGCTGGAGGCCCTCTTTCTCCGCCACCCGGTGGAGGTACCAGGCCCCTTGCCGCTGGGTATCCAGGACGCGGATCTCCCTCCCTTCCAGGCGAAGGACCCCCTGATCCCCCACCTGGCCGCCCCCTTCGGCGTAAAAGGGCGTCTGGTCCAGGATGACCCAGGCGCCTTCCTCGTCCCCGTCCACCGCCAGGATCTCAAAGGGCGCCTCCAGCCGCCGGTAGCCCACAAAGCGGGTGGGGGGAAGATCCTCGGGCCAGGCGAAGCGGGTTTCCCGCAGCTTTCGCTGCCGGTCCTCCCGGGCCCGCCGCCGCTGCTCCTCCATGGCCTTCTCAAAGCCGGGGAGATCCAAGGCGAGGCCTTCTTCCCGGGCCGCATCCTGCAGGAGGTCCAGGGGGAAGCCGTAGGTGTCGTAGAGGCGGAACATGTCCTCCCCGGCGATGACGCCCCCCTTCCTGCGGGCCTCTTCCACCACATCCGCCAGGCGCCGCAACCCCTCCTGGAGGGTCTGGCCGAAGCGCTCCTCCTCCTGGCGGAGGGCCAGGGCGATGGTCTCCCTTTCTTTCCGGAGTTCGGGGTAGGCATCCCCCATGATGGCCTCCACCACAGGCAAGAGCTCCCCCAGGAAGGGCCCTTCCAACCCCAGCTGGCGCCCGTAGCGGATGGCCCGCCGGAGGATGCGCCGGAGGACGTAGCCTCTTCCCTCGTTGGAGGGAAACACCCCGTCGGCCACCAGGAAGGCCGCCGCCCGCACATGGTCGGCGATCACCCGGAAGGGCTTTCCCTCGGGATCCCGGCGGTAGGGCCGCCGGCTCATCTCCTCCAGCTTCTGGATGATGGGGCGGAAGAGATCCGTCTCCCAGTTGGCCTCCACCCCCTGCAAGAGGGTGAGGACCCGCTCCAGGCCCATGCCGGTATCCACGCCGGGCTTGGGGAGGGGCAAAAGGGGGCCCCCGGGCTCTTTCCGCTCGTATTGCATGAACACCAAGTTCCAGATCTCCAGCCACCGGTCGCAGTCGCAAAGGCCGATGCCGCACTGGGGACCGCACCGGAAGGCTTCTCCCCGATCGATGAAGATCTCGCTGTTGGGGCCGCAGGGGCCGGTGTCGCCCATGGCCCAGAAGTTGGTGTCATCCCCCAAAAAGACGATGCGCTCCCGGGGAAGGCCGGCTTCCTCCTGCCACAACCGGGCCGCCTCCTCATCGTCCTTATGGACCGTCACCCAAATGCTTCCCGGATCCATCTCCAAGTAGCGGGTGACATACTCCCAGGCATAGCGGATGGCTTCGCGCTTGAAGTAATCGCCAAAGGAAAAGTTCCCTAGCATCTCAAAGAAGGTCTGGTGGCGGGCCGTCTCCCCCACGTTCTCCAGATCGTTATGCTTCCCCCCGGCCCGCATGCACTTTTGCACCGACACCGCCCGGGGATAGGGAGCCGGCCGCGCCCCGGTGAAAAAATCCTTGAACTGCACCATCCCGGCGTTGGTGAAGAGAAGGGTGGGGTCTTCGGCGGGGACCAAACTGGAGCTGGGCACCACCGTGTGACCCCTCTCGGCGAAAAACTGCAAAAAGGACTGGCGGAGCTCCGCCGCTGTCTTGGGTCTCGCCATGACTCACCGCCTCCACGTTGGTGACCTCCACCGGCATCTTCTACAATGGGACAGTACCAGCTTGCGCCGCCTGCCGTCCAGGAGCGGCGCCAGGGAGGAGACGCACCCTTGCCCACCTTAAGCTACTGGAACGCCCTCTGGTTTGCCATCGTCCAGGGTATTACCGAGCTTTTCCCCGTCAGTTCCGTCGCCCACGCCGTCCTCATCCCGGCCCTCTTCCCCGTCCCCATCGACCTGGACGCCCTCTTGCCCTTTACCGTCATGCTCCACCTGGGGACCGCCTTTTCCCTCCTGCTCTTCTACTGGCGGGAGTGGCTCTCCTTCCTTCTGGCCCTCTTCAAGAAGGAGAAGACCACCGCAAGGGACGTCTTCTGGCGGGTGGTCCTGGGGACCATCCCGGCCGCCCTCATCGGGTTTTTCTTCCTCGATAAGCTCCGGGCCCACTTCCCCTCGGGCGCCAGCGCCGCCTTCTTTCTGATGGTTAACGGCCTCATCCTCTGGATCGCCGACGGGCGCCGGCGGAAGGCCCCCGTCACCAGCCCCGACGTAGATCGGGAGATCGCCCGCCTCACGCCCCTCCAGAGCATGGGGGTGGGCCTCGCCCAGAGCCTGGCCCTCATCCCCGGCTTCAGCCGCTCCGGCATGACCATGGTGGCGGGCCTCTACGCGGGCCTCAGCTACTCCGCCGCCGCCCGCTTCGCCTTCCTCTTGGGCACCCCCATCATCCTGGGGGCGGGACTGGTGGAGGTGCCCCGCCTCTTCGAGCCCCAGTTCCGCCCCATCCTGGGTCCCTCCATCGTCGGGGCCCTCGGTGCCGGGGCCGCCGCCTACCTGGCGGTGACCATCCTGGTGAACTACTTCCGCCGCCATGAGGTGGAGGCCTTCCGGCCCTTCGCCCTCTACTGCCTCCTGGTGGGGGCCGCCGCCTTCCTCTACCTCCGGTTTTTCTAGGCCTTAAGCCCATCCCTGGGTGAAGAGGCGGTAGAGAAACCGCACCGTCACCACCAGGAATCCCAGGGCCGGAAGGGCCAGGAGCACCCCGAGAAAGCCGAAGAAGTGGCCCCCCAGAAGGAGGGCGAAGATGACCACCAGGGGGTGGAACCCCAGGGTGGTCCGCATGATGGCGGGCCCCATGATGGCCCCCTCCAGCTGCTGGATGACGAGAAACACCGCCGCCACCCAGAGGAGCTTCCCCGCGGACTGGCCGGCCGCCACCCAGAGGGCGGGCACCGCGCCGAGAAAGGGCCCCACGTAAGGGATGAGCTCCCCGATGGCGGCGGCCACCCCTAGAAGAAGCCAGTAGGGGAGGCCCAGGAGGGCCATGGCGAGGGCCGTCAGGGTCCCCACCAGGATGCTAAGGAAGAACTGCCCCCGGATGTATCCCGCCAGCATCCGGTCCAGCTCCTGGACGTAGCGGAGGAAAAGGGTCCTTTGGCGGGTCGGGACCCAGCGCAGGAGCACCTGGCGAAACCGGGGCCAGTCGGCCAGCATGTAAAAGGCCACAAAGGGCGAGAGGAGAAGGAGAAAGAGGCTCTCCAGCAGGCGGTCCGCCTGCTCCAGCCGGGCTTTGACCCACCCCTCCACCCGCGCCTGCCAGATGGGAAGGCTCTCCCGGGCGGCATCGGCCACGGCCGGGGGAAGGCGCCCCGAGAGGGTTTGGATCTCCCGGAACCAAGGGGGGATGGATTGGGCGAAGGCCTCCATCTCCTCCCCCAGGGTGGGAAGCCAGAGAACCGCCAAAAGGGTGACGAGGCCTCCCAAAAGGAGAAAGAGGAGGGCCGTCGCCAGCCAGCGGGATAGGCCCTTTTGGTGCAGAAGGTTGACGGCCGGCATGAAGAGAAAGGCCAAGGCGCCCCCCACCAGAAAGGGGAGGGGCACCGGCCACGATAGCCAGAGGAAAAGGGGCACCGCCAGGATGAGGAGCAGGGCCAGGATGCCCTGCATCCAGCGCTCCCTGGCTCCCAGCTCCTCCATGGGCCCTCAGGCCCTCAGGCTCTGCAGCGCCTGCCGCCAGCGGCTGTGGGTCCGCCGGAGGTGGTTCCTGGCCCGTCGGCCCCCCCGCTGCGCCATGCGCCACACCCTCGCCGTCCATGGCTGGTTTCGCCGGCGCCACCACCAGAGGGCTCCGGCCGTCAGGACCCCTCCGGCCAGCACCCCGTGCCAGAACCTCATGTGCCCATCACCTCGCTAGCGGGGGGAACGGGGGGATCCAGGGGGATGAGCTCCCCTTCCTCATCGGGTCGATAGAGGGCCAGCTGCCCGTTCTTCCACGTGAACTCCACGCAGCATTCCCGGCAGAAGAACCCGTGCTGGCCCACCCGGCCCACATCCCTGGTCCCGCAGATGGGGCATTCCATCGCCATTCCCCCTCCTCTAGGTTTCCTCCGGCGAAACCTCTTTCATGCGCCGGACGAGAAGGATGTCCTCCTTTCCCAGGGCCAAGGACGCCTCCCGGGGCAAAAAGAAAGGACCCGCCAGGAGGTCGGCCAGGATCCCCCGGGAAAGGGCATACCCCGCCACACGGCCCGTCCTGGGGTGAAAGAAGATATCGTCCACCGTTCCCAAATCCCGCCCGCCCTCGTCCAGCGCTCGACGCCCCAAGAGCTTTCGGGCAGGCTCCAAAAGAGGCTCCAGCTTTTTTCCGCCGGTCTTCATGGCCACCCGCTTTCTCACCAGGATGGCGTCGGGGCCGAAGGCGAGGACCTCCTCCCGCGGCAAAAACCGCCGCGCCAAAAGGCCTCCGCCGTCCAAAAGAAGGGCCACCACCCGCTCCCCTTTCCGGTTGAGGAGGAGATCCTCCACCCGGCCCACAAAGGAAAAGGGCTCCTTCACGTAGACGGGGAGCCCGATGACCGCTTGGCGCCGAAGATAGCCCATGGGACCATCGCCCCTAAGCCATAGGCTTTTCCGTCAGGAGCCGGACAACACCGTTACCTTCTGGGCCGGGTGGGGAAGGGCGGCGGCGATGGTGGCGCCCCCCAAGACTTCATCGCCCATGTAGAAGACGGCCGCCTGACCGGGGGTCACCGCCCGGGCCGGCTCGTGGAACCGGAGGCGCACCCGCGTTCCCTCCACCTCCACGATGGAGGCGGGCCGCGGCTCGCCGCGATAGCGGATGCGCACCTCCACCCGCAGGGGAAGCTTCTCCTTGAGCTCCTCCTCCGTCATGGCCACCAGGTGAAGGTCTTCGGCGATGAGGCCGTCCCGGTAGAGGTATTCTTCGGGCCCCACCCACACTTCGTTGGCGGCTTCATCCAGGTGAACCACATAGAGGGGTTCCCCCGCCGCCACCCCCAGGCCCCTTCGCTGCCCCACGGTGTAATGGGCGATGCCCCGGTGGGTCCCCAGGACCTCCCCGTTCACGTGGCGGATGATCCCTTCCCGGAGGGCCTCGGGATGGCGCCGCCCCACCTCTTCGGCATACTTCCCCGTCGCCACAAAGCAGAGCTCCTGGCTGTCGGGCTTAAAGGCCGTGTGGAGGCGGCGCTCCGCCGCCATCCGGCGCACCTCGTCCTTGGTGAAGTTCCCCAGGGGGAAGAGGGCCCGGGCCAGCTGCTCCTGGGAGATGGCGTAGAGGGCGTAGCTCTGGTCTTTGCGCTGATCCACCGCCTTCAAAAGGTGCCAGCGGCCATCCCGCCACTCCTTGCGGGCGTAGTGGCCGGTGGCCACGTAGTCGGCCCCCAGCTCCAGGGCCCGCTCCAGGAAGGCATCAAACTTGATGAAGCGGTTGCAGAGGACGCACGGGTTGGGGGTCTTCCCCCTGGCGTACTGGAGGGCGAAGGGCCGCACCACGTGGGCTTCGAACTCCTGGCGGAGGTTCAGGACATAGTAGGGGATCCCCAGGCGGAAGGCCACCGCCCGGGCATCGAAAACCGCCCCCAGGCCGCAGCAGCCCCCCCGCTCCTGGATGACCCCCGGCTCTTCTTCCGGCCAGAGGTTCAAGGTCACGCCGATGACCTCGTACCCTTCCTCCAGGAGAAGGGCTGCCGCCAGGGAGCTGTCGACACCCCCGCTCATGCCGACCACCACGCGGCCCTTCATCGCATCACCTCCCGGCGGCGGGCCCGCTCCACCTGGTCTTCCCAGGTTTGGGCCACCACCGCCACTGCCCGCCGGATCTCTTCCTCCGTCGTCGGCCGCCCGATGGAAAAGCGGAAGGACCGGGCGGCTTCCTCTTCCGAAATCCCCATGGCCAGGAGCACATGGCTGGGCTCCAGGCTTCCCGCCGTGCAGGCCGACCCGGTGGATAGGCAGATGCCCGCCATGTCCAGGGCCAGGAGGAAGCTCTCCCCCCTCACCGCCGGAAAGGCGATGTTCAAGAGGCCCGGCAGGCGAAGGCTTTCATCCCGGGGGCCGTGGACCCGGGCGCTGGGGATGGCGGAAAGCAGCCCGTCTTCCAGCTTCTTCCGGAGCTCCCGGATCCCCTCGTGTCCGCCCCGCTCCAAGAAAGTCTGGGCCAAAAGGCAAGCTTCCCCAAAGCCCACGGCCCCCGGCACGTTCTCCGTCCCCGGCCGCCAAGCCCGCTCCTGACCCCCTCCGTAAAAGAGGGGGACGAGGCGCTTTCCGGCTGCCACGTAGAGGGCCCCCATGCCCTTGGGGCCGTAGATCTTGTGACTGGAGATGCTGAGGAAATCCACCCCCCAGCGGCTGACGGAAAAGGGAAGCTGCCCCGCCATCTGGACGGCATCGCAATGGACCCAGGCCCCCACCCCATGGGAAAGGGCCACCACCTCTTCGATGGGCTGCAGGGCTCCCGTCTCGTTGTTGGCCGCCATGACGGCCACCAGGGCCACCTGCCGGTCCAAGAGCTCCCGGAGGGCCTCCAGGCGGATGCGGCCCTCCCCGTCCACCGGGATGACATCCACCTGGATGCCTTCCGCCCGGAGGGCCCGGGCTGCCTCCAGGACCGAGGGGTGCTCCACCGCCGACACCAGAAGACGGGTTCGCCCCTCTTTCTTCCGCGCCCTCACGGCCCCCTGGACGGCCAGCTGGTTGGCTTCCGTCCCGCCGCTGGTGAAGAGGATCTGGGAGTAGTGATCCGCCCCCAGGAAAGACGCCACCCGTTCCCGGGCCTCATCCAGCGCCTGGCGGGCTCGCCGCCCCTCCTGGTGGAGGCTCGACGGGTTCCCCCAGTAAAGTTCCATGGCCATGGCCACGGCCCGCTGCACCCGCGGGTCCACAGGGGAGGTGGCAGCATAATCGAGGTAAATGGGCTTCATAGCACCGCCCGCATCTCCGCCCAGGCTTTCTTCGCCTGGCGATCCTGTTCCACCAGATCCTTCAAGGTGATGTGATCCACCACGCCTTCGATGGCCCGGCGGACTTTCACCCACACATCCTGGGCCACGCAGGGCCAGCTGTCCCCGCAGTAGCGGATGGCGTACTCGGGACCGTGGAGGGCGCATTCCGTGGGCGCGATGGGCCCTTCCAGGGCCCTTAGGATATCCCCCACGGAAATATCCTCCGGCGGTCGGGCCAGGACGTACCCTCCCTGCGCGCCGCGGATGCTTTTCACCAGGCCCGCCCGGCGCAAGGTGCCGAAAAGCTGCTCCAAGTAATGCTCCGAGAGGTTTTGGGCCTGGGCGATGGTGCGAAGGGCCACCGGCCCTTCCCCGTGCCGCAAGGCCAGTTCAAAGAGCGCTTTGGTGCCGTACCGGCCCTTCGTCGTGATGTACATAAGCCTCCCCCACGATCATGAATTCCGGGTTATTGCCCTGGATTTATCCTATGCGCCGGAGGAAAAGGGGTCAAGAAAAACCATGAGGGTCCCCAGGGCGAAGAAGGGCGCAAAGGGAAGGCTGTCCTTTCGTGAAATTTTTTTCATGAGAAGGAGGAGAAGGGCCGTCAAGCCTCCGAGGAAAAACGCCCACAGGACGGCGGCAAGCCCCGCTTCCGGTCCCAAAAACGCCCCCAGGACCCACCCCAGCTTCACATCCCCCATGCCCAGCTGGCCGCGGCTCAAAAGGTGCAGAGCGAGGAGAAGGAAGAAGACCAAAAGACTTCCTTTGAGACTGGTCCACAAGAAGGATTTTCCCCCCATGAAGGCGAAGGTGAAGGCCAAAAGAGCACCGATGAGGGTCAGAAGATTGGGAATGCGGCGCTGCCTCAGATCCGTTACGCTGGCCACCGCCAAAACCCCCACCAGCGCTGCCAGTTGTCCCACCCCCCAGGGCCAGGGCAATTCCAGGGGCGTCGACAAAGGGACCCACCTGCCTCTCGCCTTGGTCAGCCTATAATGGACAAGACGGATCTTCGGGGCGAGCCCTACCCTTTCCTTCTCCGCCGCGTAAACCTTTGGGCGGCGGCCCTCGATTCAATGAAGTAAGGAGAGCCAAAATGTCCAGATGGGTGCGGCCGATGTACACAATCGTCCTGGTGGTCCTGGCCGCCGCGGGCTGGGGTTGGGCGGGGCTGCCGGCCTTTGATGCCGCGCTCCTCTTCCTGGTCCTGGGCATTATCCTCTTGGACGCCTACCACCTGCTCCTCCCGGGAGGCCTCACCTATTCCCTTACCCTCCCCCTGGTGGTGGCGGGCGTCGCCCACAGCGGCCCCGGAACCGCCCTCTTCCTGGCGATGGCCGACGGCCTGGTGCGCATCGTCATGAACCCCAAGTGGTCGTGGACCAGGCGGATCATCGGCCTCAGCCAGGCGACGGTGGCGGGGGCGCTGGCCGCGTGGGTTTACCTCCAGGTGCCGCCGTCCCTCTCGGTCGTGGCGGGAGGCCTGGCGGGTGCCGCCTTTCTCGCGGCCAACGTCACCTTGGTGGTCCTCATGGTCCTCACCGACCCCGACCCTTCCCCCCGGCTGCGCCTCCGCCCCGCCCTGAGGGCCACCTTCCAGCTGCAGCTCCTGGAGGTGGTGGGGTCTGCCGTGATGGCCTATGAGATGGCCCAGGGCCACTTCCCCCTGGTGGCCCTTCTCCTGGTGATGCTGTTCGCCTTCAGCCTCACCTCTCACCAGCTGGTCCTCGCCCGCTTCGAATCCCGGCAGGATCGCCTGACGAAGGTCTGGAACCTCCGGGGCTTTGCCGACGACATGCAGATCAGCCTGGATCTCTATCACCAGACGAAAAAACCCTTTGGCCTCATCCTCATGGACATCGACGCCTTCAAGAGCATCAACGACACCTACGGCCACGATGCCGGCAACGACGTCCTGCAGGTGGTGGCCCAGCGCCTCCGCCACCATGTCCGCCCCGGCGACGGGGTCTACCGCATCGGGGGGGAAGAGTTCGCCATCATCCTCCCCGATATCCAGCGGGCCCCTTTAGACGAGCGGATGCGCCACCTCCAGGAGGCCGTCCGCCGGGAACCCATCGCCCTAACCGACGGAACTTCCCTCGAGGTAACGGTGTCGGCAGGAGCCGCCTGGTGCCCCGAGGACGGCACCGACTACGAATCCCTCTTCCGCCGCGCCGACCAGGCCCTCTACCGCGCCAAGGAGCGCTACTACGCCCAGCTCCGCCTGGAGCCGCGGGGGGAGACCCGCGGCGACACCACCCCTCTCCTCACCTCCGAACCCGATCCGGGGCTCCACTATCAGGCGCGGTAAGCTTCCCTCATCCGGCGGAGAGCCTCATCCACATCCTCCCGGCTGACGTCCTTGTGGGTCACCAGGCGGATGAAGCGGGGCCCCAGGGCCGAGACCTTCACCCCCGCCGCCTCAAAGCGGGCGCTCAAGGCCGGGGCCTCCAGATCCTCCCGGGTCACCGTCACCTTCACGATGTTGGTCTGCACCGTGGAAAGGTCCACCTCAAGGCCCGGCCAGGCGGCCAGCTCCTCCGCCAGAATCCGGGCATGGCGGTGGTCTTCTTCCAGCCGGTCCACCATCTCTCGGAGGGCCACCAGCCCTGCCGCCGCCAGGATCCCCGCCTGGCGCATGCCGCCCCCCAGAAGCTTTCGCCACCGCCTGGCCTCTTGGATGAGCTCCCGGCTCCCCGCCAGGAGGGACCCCACCGGCGCCGCCAGCCCTTTGCTGAGGGAGACCATCACCGTGTCGAAGGGAGCCGCCAGATGGGAAGGTTTCACCTTTAGGGCCACCGCCGCATTGAAGAGGCGGGCGCCGTCCAAGTGGAGGGCCAGCCCCAGGCGACGGGCGGCCGCCGCCACCTCTTCGGTCTCTTCCCGCGTCCACACCACCCCGCCTGCCCGGTTGTGGGTGTTCTCCAGGCAGAGAAGCCTCGGCCGGGGCCGGTGGATGTCGGGGGCCTCGTGGAGAGCCTCCAGGTCCTTGACCCCGAACTTTCCCTTATCTCCAAAGATCAGCCGGGGCTGGACCTGGGCCAGGGCCCCCAAACCCCCCACTTCGTACCAGTAGATGTGGCTTTCCGCCTCCAGCCAGACTTCGTCGCCCCTCCGGGTGTGGAGCAAAAGGGCGATTTGATTCCCCATGGTGCCGCTGGGCACAAAGAGGGCCGCTTCCTTCCCCAAAAGGTCGGCCGCTTCCTCCTCCAGCCGGTTGACGGTGGGATCTTCGCCGTAGACGTCGTCCCCCACCTCGGCTTCCGCCATGGCCTTTCGCATGGCGGGCGTCGGGGTGGTGACGGTATCGGACCGCAGATCGATGGGACGCAAAACGGATCTCTCCTTCGCATAGGTCTCTAAGCGTGCTGGCCTGGGCTTTCGTCTTCCTGCGGCTCTTCGCCATCGGGGCGGAACGGGCCCTTTTAAAACGCTTGGGGAACCGCAGCCCCCATGGCCTCATCCCCGCCTTCTGGTTCTTCGCCCTCCCGGCCCTGGCCCTCCTCCCCTGGGGGTGGACCCTCTCCGCCAAAGGGGTTCCGTCGGGCGTTCTCCTGGCCCTGGCGACGGCCCTTTACATCCGGGCCCTGAGGGAAGGGGAGCTCTCTCGGCTGGCCCCCCTCAGCAGCCTGAGCTACGGGTTTCTCTTCCTCATGGATCTTCTCCTGGGAAAGGGGAAGGCCTGGGGCGCTCCTTCCC
Organism: Clostridiales bacterium; assembly: GCA_018729555.1. Taxonomy (GTDB): domain Bacteria; phylum Bacillota; class Sulfobacillia; order RBS10-35; family RBS10-35; genus RBS10-35. The sequence goes on from JAHHQG010000032.1 coordinate 49,717, forward strand.
TCCTGGGGCTTCTTTTGATCATGGGAGGATCGGCATCCCTCTACCCCAAAGGGCCTTCGTCCCTCCTCTTCCTCCCCCGGCTGGGCAATCTTCCCGGAGGAAAACCCATGCTCCTTTACGCCTTCCTCCTCGCAACCCAGCGCCAGGTGGATGCCAAGCTTGTCCCGGGGGAAGATCCCCTTTCCTACAGCGCCTCCGCCTTCCTTACGGTGGCGGTGCTCCTCGGGCTTCTCCTGGGAAGCCGCCATGACCTTCCCCTGGCGGTGGCCTTCGCCCGCCGGAACATCTTCCTCTTGGTGGCGGCGGGCGGCAACAACCTCCTCACCTTCCTCCTCGCCCTCTGGGCCCTCCCCTCCGTGCCCCTCTCCCTCCAGGAACCCCTCATGGCCCTCTCCCACGGCGTGACGGCCCTTTTGGCCCGCCTCTTCTTCGGGGAAGACCTCCGGGGACGCCTGGGGGGCATCGGGCTCATCATCCTAGGCTCCGCCCTGATCCTGGGAGACCCCCGGTAAGGGAAGGCCGGGAAGGACCTGAAGGAGGAGATCCACCGCCCGGCGCACCTCCTCGGGCCGGCTCCCGTGGCCGCCGATCTCGATGAGGAGGGACGGGGGACCCACCTCCTGGTTGTAGGAGCCGGTCTTCACCCAGATCCCCCGCATGACCCGGGGAGCCTCCTCCTGGAGGCGCTCCGTCAGCCAGGCGGCCAGGTCCAAGTTCTCCCGCCAGGGATAGGGCTGAAGCGGCTTCGATCCCACCACCAATAGGAGGCGAGCCGTCGGCTCCCCGCGCCAGAGGGCGGTGGCATCTTCGTGGGCGAGGGCATCCCGGTGGACGTCGATGACGAGGTGGGGGCGGAGCTCTTCCACCCGCCGAAGCAAAAGGGGGCGGACATCCAGGTAAGGGCTGGAGGAACCGCCCGTCTCCCCCAGGGTTTCATCGTGAAAGACCGACCAGCCCTTTTCCCCGAGGCCCTTGGCCAGGAGCCGGGCCGCCGCCACCACGTGGCAAGGGCCCTCGTCGCCCTTGCGGCAGTCGTAGGTTTCGTACCGGTGGGTGCTGATGATCAGCACCCTGGGATAGCCCTCGAGGGGCCCGTAGTGGCGAAGGATCCCCGCCTCCACTCGCCCCACCTCCCTTCCCCCAAGGCTGCAGCCCTGAAACACCATGGCCACCGCCAGGAAAAGAAGGAGTCCAACCCCTTCCCTTGGCCCCACCTTCACATGAAGACCCCTGGAGGAGCTTTATGCGGAAGGCGCCGGAAAGCTCACGAAGGGCTCCTCATGGGTGCGGATGGAAGTGATGCGGTTCTCGTCATCCACGAAGACCACCCGCGGCCGGAAATCCTTCAGCTCCTCATCGGAAAAGAGGCCCAGGGAAAGGATGATCACCTTGTCCCCCGGCTGGAACCGGCGGGCCGGCGGGCCGTTGAGGCAGATGTCCCCCCCGCCCCGGGGCCCCGGGATGGCGTAGGTCTGCCAGAGGTCGCCGGTGCTGAGGTTGGTGATCTGCACCATCTCGAAGGGCAGGATCTGGGCGGCCTCCATCAGCTCCTGGTCGATGGTGATGCTCCCGATGTAGTGGAGGTCCGCCTGGGTCACCGTGGCCCGGTGGATCTTTCCCTTGCAGAGGGTCCGCAGCACCCTTATCCTCCTTTCCCGCGGCCGCCCCGGGTCCAGCCCAAAAGGTAGCGGGCCAGCTCGGGGCGCACGTACTGGGGAGGGGGCGTCACCCCCGCCTGGAGGAGGCGCCCCAACCGCTCCCGATTCATCATAACCTTCTCGAGAGGGCCGTGGGGGCAGGTGCGGGAGGTGGTGAGCTGGCCGCAGCCGTCGCAAAAGTAGACCTGGAAGGAAAGAAAGGGGGTCACCTCCAGGTGGTGGGCGAAATGGGAAAGCCACGACTCCAGGAGCCGGTAGTTCCTCCCTCCCCTGCCGCCGGGCACCCCGTCTTCCCCCACGTCGTCGGGGTGGTAGAGGATGCGCCGGCACCCGTAGTTTCGGAGGACCACGGCGCCTAAAAGGGCCTTTCGCACATGGCCTCCCACAGGCCACCAGGGCCTCACCACCACCTCCACCCTCCTGGGAGGAAGGTAGCTCTGGAGCACCCGCCGGATGCCTTCCGCCCGCAGCCTGGCCGGAAGGCCGAAGGCATCGTCGTCGTAGAGGAGGAGAAGGACTCCGTCCTCTTCTTCCAGGACCAGGCGCAAGAGGTATTCGGTATCCCGAAAGAGAGGATCCCTTAGGGCTTTTCCCGCAAGGGACGTCATCCCGCGGCGAAAGAAGAGCTCCCGCACGGAGTAAGGCTCATCCCCCGCCCAGAGGCGCCGGACCACCTTAAGGGTTCCTCCCAAAAAGACATGGGGATACCTCGGGGGAAACACATCCTCCGGACCCAGGCAAGGCTTCCAGCGGGGATCGAAGGTGAAGACATCGTGGACCTCCAGAAGGGCGACGGCGTTGCCGTGGGTATCCTGGAGGCCCACCCGGTCCCCTTCCTTCAGGCGCCGGGCAAAAAGGGGCGGCACCGGCAGCCAGATGGGGTACGGGAAGGGAAGGCCCCCCGGGAGACGCATCTCCTCCACCACGCTGCGGCTGGCCTCCCGGTCCATGAATCCGCGGAGGGGGCTCAAGGCCCCCGAAGCCAGGGCTCCGATGATCTGGATGAGGTTTTCCCCCACCGGCATGGTGACGGGAGGCTCTTCCCAACCCTCGTCGTAGAGGGAGACGAGGGTCCCCCCGTAGGGCGGCAAGAGCTCACCCACGGACCCTCTTCTCCCGCAGCAAGCGCCGCAAACTGTCAGCCCGTAAGCCCAGGCGAAGGGCCTCCAGGGAAAGGACCCCCTGGGGCGGGATGTTGCCGAGGTTGGCGTTCACCCCGTGGCGCTGGAGGAAAAAGAGCTGCTGATGTTTCTGAGGCGCCTCCCAGATGAGCCGCTCCAAAGGCGCCGCTCCTTCCAGGGCCTCCAGCACTTCCTCATCTACCTCGCCTTTCTCATCATAGAGGCCGGTCCCCCGGCCCGATTCCCGCGCCTCCACCAGGACGAAGCGGGCGCCCGCCTTAAGGTCCTGGTGGATGGCCTCCACCCACCGGGATAGGGGCAGGCGATCCTCGGGGTGCTTCTGGCCCACCTCCGTCACCACCTCCAGCCCCAGGTCCCGGGCCAAGAGAAGGAGCTCCCGGCGCCTCCGGAGGCTGAGGGGCACCGTCCCGTCGGAGATCTCCACGAAATCGAAGCCGGCCTTGTGGATCTTTTGTAGGAAGACCTCCGCCTTTCCCTGGACCTCCGCCGCCTCGAGGAACGTCCCTCCGCAGTAGACGTGAACCCCGTAACTCCGCAAGAGGCGGACTTTCGCCTGGAGAAGCCCCGCCGGGTAAAGGTAAGCGGTGCCGAAGCCCAGCTTCACAAAGTCGATAAAAGGCCCTGCCAGCTCCAGGAGCTCCCGGGTGCTCTCCAGCCCCAGGCCGGTATCCATCACCATGGTGATGCCCGTAAGCCTCGGCTTTTGGGTACGCCCCTTCTGGAGGGGTTTGAGGTCGGGAGCGAAAAACCCCTCTTCCATCCTGCCCTTCCCCCTTTCGGCCATTACGTTATGAGGGGGGAAGGCTGGCGGTATCTTGGCCGCCTCCGGTATCCTGGGAAGGCGAAAAGAGGTGTGGCCTTGTCCTTCACCGTCGCTGTGGCCTTAAAGCGTCAAGATCTCACTCCCCATGAACCTACCGTCAGCGCCGCCATCCCCTTTCCCTGGGAAAAGGTCCAGGTGGCCGCCGTGGACCAGACCCGGGCCACCAGCACCATCGTGGCGGCCCTCTATCACGGCGCCAAGGAAGTGCGCCCCTTCGACGACCTGGAACTCTGCCGGAAGGAGAAAGGCAAGGGAGCCGTCATCGCCGCAGAGGTGAAGGGCCTTCGGGCCCCGGGCTTTGACCTGGGGAACTCCCCCAGGGAAGTGGCGCAGCACCCCGAAGCCATCCGGGGAAAGGCCCTCGCCCTTTACACCACCAACGGCAGCAAGACCATCGTAGCGGTGCCGCCTTCGGTGCCCCTTTTCGCCTTTTCCCTCTTCAACGTCACGGCCACCGCCCTCGCCATGGCCCGCCAGGCCCGGAGCCTTCCCCACGCTGTCATCGCTTGCGCCGGGACGGAAGGGGAAGCGGCCCTGGATGACCTCCTGGCGGCAGGCCTCTTGGCGGAAACCCTTTTAACCTTGGGAGGGGAGCCCCGAGGCGACGGGGTTCACCTGGCCCTTTCCGTCGCCCGGGCGTGGCAAGGCCGGGAGCTCCCGTGCCTTTTCCAGAGCCAGGCGGGCCAAAACCTCCTGGCGGTGGGCTTGGAGGAGGATCTTCCCTTTTGCGCCCAAAAGGACCGCTTTCCCGTGGTGGTCATGCGGTCCGCCGACGGCGCCTTGAGAAAACTGGAACTGGTATGATGATCCTCGAAAGGATGGTGCGCGATGGCGCAGGTGCGAAAAGGCGTCTTCATCCTCGGCGGAAACCAGGTGGACCTCATCGGCCCTGAGCTGAAGGTGGGGGATGAGGCCCCTGACTTTACGGCGGTCAACACCGATCTTCAGGTGGTGAAGGGCTCCGACTTTAAGGGAAAGGTGCGGATCATCGGGAGCTATCCTTCCCTGGATACGCCCGTCTGCGACCGGGAAGCCCGCCGCTTCAACCAGGAAGCCCTGAACCTCCATGACGACATCGTGATCCTCGCCATCTCCATGGACCTCCCCTTCGCCCAGAAAAGGTGGTGCCAGGCGACGGAATCGGACCGCATCATCACCCTTTCCGACCACCGGGAGGGTTCTTTCGGACAAGCCTACGGCACCCTCATCGACGGGGTGCGCCTCCTCTCTCGGGCCGTCTTCGTGGTGGACAAAAACGACCGGCTGGTCTACGTGGAGTATGTGCCGGCGGCGGCCCAGGAACCTGACTACGAAAAGGTGCTGGAGGCGGCCAAGAGGGCATGACGGAGGTCGTCATCCAGGAAGTGGGGCCCCGGGACGGGCTCCAAAATGAGCCCGTCCGCCTCAGCTTGGAGGAAAAGCTGGAGCTCATCCGCCGCCTGACCTCGGCCGGCGTCAAACGGATGGAGGCAGGGAGCTTTGTCCATCCCCAGGCGGTCCCTGCCATGGCCGACAGCGATGAAGTCTTTGCCCGCCTCCCCGACGTGGAGGGCGTCACCTACAGCGCCCTCGTTCTCAACGCCAAAGGGTACCAGCGGGCCCGGGCGGCGGGTGCGAAGGAGATCCACTTTTCCTTCGGCGTCACCTCCTCCTTTAACCGCCAGAACCAACGGGCAGAGCCGGAAGAGAGCTTTGCCACCTTCCTCTCCCTCCTCCCCCGGGCCAAGGAAGAGGGGGTCCGGGTCACCCTCACCCTCTCGGTGGCCTGGGGATGCCCCTTCGAAGGCTGGGTGGACCCCGACCGGGTCCTTTCCTTTGTGGAGCAGGCGGGAAAGGCCGGCTTTCCCGAGATCGTGCTGGCGGATACCATCGGGGTGGCCGTCCCCTCGGCGGTCCGCCGCCTCATCGAGGAGGCCCGGAAAGTCGCTCCCCAGGCCGTCATCGGGGGCCACTTCCACAACACCCGCAATACGGGCATCGCCAACGCCTATGCCGCCCTGGAGGGAGGGGCGAAGGTGCTGGATGCCTCCGTAGGAGGTCTGGGAGGCTGCCCCTTTGCCCCGGGGGCCACGGGTAACATCGCCACGGAAGATCTGGTGTATATGGTAGAGGGGATGGGGATTCCCACCGGGATCCAGTTAGACGCCCTCATCGAGGTGGCCAGGTGGTTGCGGGACGTTTTGGGTCATCCACTGGAAAGCAGCCTTCTGCGGGCAGGTCCCTTCCGGCCCCGAGGGGCCCTCGCCTGAAGGGACCTCTCAAGGCAGCTCTGGTCCTGGCCCTTCTCCTCCTTCCGGGAGGGAACCAGCCGGCATTGAGCCAGCCTTCCAAACCTTTTCTTCTCTTTGACGACTTTCAAAAGGGCAAGGGCGAAGCCCTGGCCCTTACCCCCGAGGGATACCTCACCTTAAACCCCGAAGCGTGGCAGCTCTGCCCGCGGCGCCCCATCGACTTGGAAGAGCCCTATTACTGCGGCCGGTGGACATCCCCGGTGGTGGAGGTCCCCTTCGAGGAAGCCATCGCCTCGTGGGAGGCGGTGACACCCCCCGGCACGTGGGTGGAGATCCTCTTCCAGGCGCGGACGGTCGAGGGTTGGACCGGGTGGTACAGCATGGGCCTCTGGCACGACGGCGGGGGCCCTTTCCCTAGAACCTCCCTCCCCTGGCAGGGAGATGCCTTCGGAAGGGTGGAGACCGACACCTTGATCCTTTTCAAGGAAGCCGATGCCCTTCGCCTCCAGGCGATGCTCTATACCGCCGATCCTTCCTCACGCCCCCTCTTGCGTCAGGTGGCCGTCACCTTCGCGCCGCCCCTCCACCAGCGGACCGCCTCCCTCCTGCCTGCTGCCCGCTCCCCCATCCTTCTGGAGGTTCCCCCCCGCTCCCAGATGGTCTATCCCGACGGTGGGGAAGCCTGGTGCTCCCCCACCTCCACATCGATGGTGATGGCCTACTGGGCGAAGAAAAAGAAGGAACCCCGCTGGGACCTTCCCGTGCCGGAGGTGGTGAAGGGCGTCTGGGACGAAGCCTACGGAGGAGCCGGAAACTGGTCCTTCAATACAGCCTTTGCCGCCTCTTTGGGCCTTTCCGCCCAGGTGGCCCGCTTCTCCAGCCTCGATGAGCTGGAGGCCTGGATCCGGGCGGGGATCCCCGCCGTCATCAGCGCAGCCTGGCGGGAGGGGGAGCTTCCCGGCGCCCCCATCTCCAGGACCGGAGGCCACCTCCTGGTGGTGAGGGGCTTTGACGAAGTGGGGGATGTCCTCGCCCTGGATCCCGCCGGCGCCACCGATGAGGAGGTCCCCCGCACCTATCCCCGAAGCATTCTGGAAAGGCTTTGGCTGCGCCATTCCAAAGGCACCGCCTATCTCATCTACCCGCCCGATTGGAGAACGCCATGAAAAGGCTCTTTTTAGCTTTTCCCCTTCCCAGAACCCACGAGGCGTGGCTTTCCGCCTGGATGGAGGCCCTCAAAAAGGAGCTTTCCTTTGCCCGCTGGGTGAAGCCGGAACGCCTCCACCTGACGGTGTTTTTCATCGGCGCCTGGCAGGAAGAGGAGCTCCCCCGCCTCTACGCCTCCCTGGAGGAGGTGTGGTCCCGCATCCGCCACCCCATCACCCTCAAGATCTGGCCGGATCTGGGGACCTTCGGGCCGCCCCGAGCCCCGAGGATCCTCTGGGCCAAGACCACCCTCCTTCAGGGGGATCCCTCCCCCTGGCCCCTGGAGGTGGCCCGGGCCCTCCGCCTCCCCCGCCCCCAGCCCTTTACGCCCCACATCACCCTGGCGCGGGAAGGGAGGGGACCCCTTCCCCCAACCCTTCCTCCACCTCCCGAGCCCCTCCCCCAGCCCTTTTCGCCATCCCATCTCATCCTCTATGAAAGCTTCCTTGGCCCCTCCCCCCGCTACGAGGCCCTGAGGGGTTTTCCCCTGTGAGGCTTTGGCAGCTCCCTTTGGCTTTCGTCCTCCTCCTCTACACCCGCCTGGTCTACCCCATCGACATGGATGGCCGCCTTCCGGCGGCCCGAAAAGGGCTCCTGGTCATCAGCAACCACGTCCATGACCTGGAGGGCCTCTATCTCCCGCCGTATCTGGCCCTCCATGGGAAGAAACCCGTCCGGCCCCTAGCCTCCTCCCGCCTCTTTGAACCGGGCTTTCTCAAGGGGCGCTCCCCTCGGTGGCTGCGACCCCTCATCCCGGGGGTCAACATCGGGCCGATCCTGAAGGCCTTGGGGGTCCTCCCCATCGAGAACATGCCCCGCCTCCTCTACCGCCGGGGGCTTAGCGCGGAAGCGGTGCGAAGGATCATCGAAGGGCAGCTGGAAGATGCCCGGGACGCCCTCCAACGGGGCCACCTCCTCTACCTCACCCCCGAAGGCCGCATGACCCGCGACGGCTCCCTCGGGCGCCTCAAGCGGGCCCTCCGGGAGCTGGCCCTTCCCGACACCCCCATCCTCCTCTGCGGCATCAGCCCCGACCCTTTTTCCCCCGGGCCCCTCCGCCTGGTTTTGCGCCTGGTGCCCCCCGCCCTCCCCGAAGACCTGGAGACATCCCTCTTGGCGGCCCGGCCCCTAACCGCAAGCCATCTCCTGGCGGCCGCCTGGGAAGCCTTCGGCTTCCCTTCCGGACCGGATCCCAGGGAACTTTTACGAAGGGCCCTAGCCCTGAAAGAGGAGGTCTCTCCGTTGGCCCTCTGGGATCGATCCATGGCGGAGGACCCCGAAAGGGCCCTTTGGACGAGCCTTTCTCACCTGCGCTCCCATCACCCGGCCTTTCCTGACGTGGAACACATGGGCCGCTACCTCGCCCGGGGCTTCCGGGAAACCCAAGAGGCCCTTTCCCGGGTGGAAAAGGTCCAGAGGGAGAGAATCCGCAAGGTGAGCTTTGTCATCCCCGCCCACAACGAAGATGGCCTGGTGCAAAAGGCCCTTCAGTCGGTCCTCTTACAGGAGGGGGACATGCCGTTGGAAGCGGTGGTGGTGGAAAACGGCTCCCGGGATGGGACGGCGGAGGCGGTGGAGGCGTGGGCGCGGGAGCATCCTTCCCTCCCCGTGAAGTTCCTCCGCGCTCCCAGGACGGGCCGCTCCTTGGCAAAGAACCTGGGGGCAAGGGAAGCCACTGGAGATCTTCTCATCTTTCTCGATGCCGACTCTCAAGCTTCCCCATCCCTCACGCAGGAAGTCCTTCGCCTGGCCCGCCAGGGCTGGCCGGCGGCCAGCATCCCCGTGACGGCATCGGAGGGAACGTTTCAGGAGCAGCTTTTCTTTCGCCTGGTGGATATCGGCCAGCGCCACATGGGGGTGAGGGCCCAGATGTTCTTTTGCCGAAGGGACCTCTTTCTCCGCCTGAAAGGCTTTCGCGAAGACTACCAACTGGGGGAGGATCGGGATTTCCTCCAGCGCCTCGAGAGGGAAGGCTATCCGGTGGCCTACCTGCAGGGCGCCTCCATCGATACCTCTCCCCGCCGCTTTCGCCGCTGGCCCCTGGGCCTGGGGCCCCTCTTCACCCTCATCCGCTGGGGCCTCGCCCACATCGGCATCGGGCGGCGCTGGACCTACTGAGGTGCTTCATCCAGGCGGCGAAAGCGATAGCCTTCCCCTCGGATCTTCTCCAGGAGGTAGGGAAGGTTTCGGGCCGTGGCCAAAGGCGCCTCCGGATGGCCGCGGCCGTCGTGGAGGACGAGAATGGCCCCAGGCTTCAAAAGCCGCCGCACCCGCCGCCAGAGCTCCTCTTTCGAAAGGGGTTTCCAGTCCCCGGGAAGGATGCTCCAGAGGACAGGGATGAGCCTTTCCCGCCGGAGGGCCCACCAGAGGGGGAGGGAAAAGCTTCCCCAAGGGGGGCGAAAATACCGCGGTTCCTCCCCCGTGAGGGTTTGGAGGACCTTTTGGCTCTCTTTCACCTCGCGGACGGCCTCCCATGGGAAGAGGAGGTAGGCATGGCGGTGGGAGAAGCTGTGGCCGGCGAGGAGGTGGCCTTCTTCCCGGGCCCTTTGGATGAGCTCCCGATGCTTGAGGGCCGACTCTCCCACGACAAAAAAGGTGGCCGGTATGCCTTTTTCTTTGAGGGTATCCAGGATGAGGGGGGTAGCCTTAGGGTTTGGGCCGTCATCGAAGGTGAGGTAGAGGATCTTTTCCCGGGAAGGCTTTCGCCTCCAGACCCTCGGATCGAGAAAGTGGAGCCAGCCGTCGGGAAGGGGTCCCTGGAGGATCCAGGGGAGAAGGAGAAGACCTAAAAGCTTTAGGAAAAGCGCCATCGGTGTTCCCTTTCCTCAGGAGGCGGGTTCTCTTCCTCCCGGAAGGATAAGGCGTATGCGGTCGGTGAAGAGGAAGTTCCAGAACCAGCCGCTCAAGACGTAGACCCGGTTTCTAAAGCCCACCAGCTGGGCGATGTGGACGAAGGCCCAGGCCAGCCATGCGGGAAACCCCTGGAGGTGGATCTTCCCGATGCGGGCGACGCCCCTTCCCCTCCCGATGGAGAGGAGAACCCCCGGGTCCTTGTACCGAAAGGGAAGGGGCGGCTTTCCCTCTAGGGAGCGAAGGACATTTCCGGCGGCGTGGCGGCCTTCCTGGATGGCCACCGGCGCCACCTGGGGAAGGGCCCGGCCATGCCCATCTTCCAGGTAGGCGAGATCCCCCACCACGTAGACCTCGGGGTGACCTGGAAGCTGGAGGTATTCGTTCACCGGGATCCGCCCTCCCCGGGCCAGGGAAAGGCCCAAGGTTTCCCCCACCGGCGACCCTTTGACGCCGGCGGTCCAGATGAGGGTCTGGGTGGGGATAGGCGGGCCCTCCTTCAGGAGGACCCGCCCTTTATCTGCGCCCGCGATGGGCGTTTGGGTGCGAACGTCCACCCCCAATCGGGTGAGGACTCTTTGAGCATAGGCGGCCTGGCCTTCGGGAAGCCCGGGGAGGATGCGGTCGGCAGCCTCCACCAGGATGATCCGCGCCCTTTCCATAACCGAGGGCGGGTAATCTTTCACCAGAACCTCCCGGATCCATTCCGCCAGGGTGGCGGCCAGCTCCACGCCGGTTGGGCCTCCTCCGGCGATGACGAAGGTCAAAAGGCCTTCCTCATGGGGGCCCTTTCCCCAGGCAGCCCGTTCAAAGAGGGTGAGGATGTGGTTGCGGAGGGTTAAGGCCTGGGCCAGGCTCTTTACGGTAAAGGCATGCTCTTTCACCCCGGGAAGGCCAAAGAAGCTGGTTTCGCTCCCCAGCCCCAGGATGAGGACGTCGTAAGGGACATCACCTTCGGACGTGAGGAGCTTTTTCCCCTGGAGATCCACCCCCCGCACTTCGGCCATGAAGAAAGCGGCCTGGGGCCTTCTCCGCAAGAAGGTTCGGATGGGGTAGGCGATTTCCACCGGTTCCAGTTCCGCAGCGGCCACTTGGTAAAAGAGAGGGACGAAGGCGTGGTAGTTGTGGCGGTCCACCAGCACGAGATCCACAGGCTTTTTGGCGAGGCGGTGGAAGGCGAAGAGCCCGCCGAAGCCCATGCCGGCGATGACCACCCGAGGACGATTCACCCTTCTTTCACCCCCTGGCGGCCCGCAAGAAAGAGGCTCAGGAGCAAGAGGACCATCCCGATGAGCTGGTAGATATCGGGGCGCTCCCTCAAGAGGAGTATACCCAGGGTGGAGGCCACCAGGGGTTCGGCCAAGGTCAAGGTGACGGCGGTGCTGAGGGAAAGGCGCTGTAGGCCGTAAGCGAAGAAGAGGTAGGCCACGGCGGTGGTCAAGAGGCCTAGGTGCAAAAGGACCAGAAGACCCCTTGGCTGGAGGATCCAAGAGGAGGGTTGGCTTAAGGTCAGGGGGAGAAGGAGGAGGCCTCCTCCGCCGAAGAGGAGGGCCATGACGAAGGAGGAGGCATGGGTCTCCAGGAGTTTTTGGCTGAAAAGGGAGTAGAAGGCATAGGCGAGGCCCGCTAGGAGGGCAAGGGTCAGGCCCAGAAGGGAAGTCCCCCGCGAAGGCGAAATGCCGCCCAGAAAGAGAAGACCGGTGATCCCCAAGAGGACGGCACCGTACCAAAGGCGGCCGGGGCGCTCTCCCCGAAAGAGGTAGGCCAGGGCTCCGGCCCAAAGAGGTGCGCTCCCGATGGCGGTGATGGTGCCCAGGGCGACGCCTGCCAGGCGCACTCCCGAAAAGAAGGTCACCTGGTAGAGGGCCACCATCAAGGCGCCCAGGAGAAGGGGAACCAGCTCATTCTTCCGCAAGGGCGTTCCCTCTTGGCGTAAAAGCACCCACATCCAGAGGGCTCCCCCGCCCACAAGAAGCCGCCAACCACCCACGCTCAGGGAGGATGTCCCCAAAGGGGCAAGGGCCTGGGCCGTTCCGGTGGTGCCCCAGAGGAAAGAAGCCAGGAGGATGGCCAGGATGGCAGGAAGGCGCCTCTCCATGGTTCCATGCTCACCTAGTTGAGAGAGAAGTGCAATGTACTGGGGTGTAGGATACAGTTTCAGTCCATCCTCACCCGGCCCGAAGGCCGGGGTGTTTTCCGCCACGGGTTTCGTCATGGTGGCCACGTACGCGTAAACGACAGGTTCATCCTGCATGGCATTTCACCCCATTCTGTTGACCGTCCTCCTCGCTACGGTTCTTTCAGATGCCAGGTGCCGACGGGTGGTTGAACGCCCCCACCGACAGAGCCACGTGGGCCGAAGTCCCATCCCATGGACTTTCTTCTTCCAGACTACCGTCTCCGGAGGAGAAGGCCCCCCGAAGCTCACCGCCACCTTCGGTCCGGAACTTCGGCAACAGGACGCGCCAGAGGAAACATCCCGCCGCCCTCTTAACGGGCTTAAAGCCCCCACCCAAAAAAGAAAGGCACCAAAAAGGGAGCGAGAAGGCTCAAGACCGCCCCATGGACCACCGCAAAGGAAGCGGTCGGCCCATCCCCTGCCGTCGCATAGAGGGGAAGGGTGGTATCCATGGTGGTGGCGCCTCCCGGAAGGACGGCCCGCCACCTTCCCTCCTTCGGCAGAAGGGCCATCAGGAAGGGCACCGTCACCACCGTCAAGACTTCGCGAAAGAGATTGCCGAGAAACCCCAGCATCCCCGCCTCGGGACCTCCCAACTGGGTGAGAACCACCCCCGTAAAGCTGTACCACCCAAAGCCGGCAGCGGTGCCCAAGGCCCAGGGCAAGGGGATGGCGAAGAGAAGAGCCGCCCCCCAGGCCCCAAGGAGGCTTCCCGCCGCCCCAAGAAGGGGTCGAAAGAGCCAGTGCCAGCCTTCCGATCGGGCCCGTTGCCCCACTTCCTTGGCCTGAGATGCCATCTGCCGGCCGATGAGAACCAGGAGGAGCACCAGGAAGATCTGGGTGCCCTCTTCGGCGAGGGTGGAAAGATCCGTCCCGAAAGGCCGGGCCCATAGCCCTACCCCGGTCCCCGCCGCCACCGCCCCCAAGGCCAGGGCCGCCAGCCCCCAGACCTTCTCCGCGGAATCCCCCTCTAGGAGACCCTCTCTCCTTGCCTGGAACCTTTCTCTTCTCGTGGGGTAAAGAAACCCCGCCAAAAACGCTCCCCCTGCCCCCGCCACCGCCAGGATCAGGCTCCAGAACCCCAGGCGGCTCAAGACACCCGCGAGGTCGGGGTAAAGGCCCAGCTGCAGCCCGATGGAGAAAAGCAAAAGGGCCAGAAGGGCGGCCATGGCCTTCCCCCAAAGGTTTTCTCTGAGGGCTTTACCGATCCCCAGGAGATGGAGTAGGATTCCCGCTAAAAGGCCCGCTGCCAGCCAGATCACCGGTGGTCCTTCTCCTTCCCAGGCTCTATCCTACCAGGCACCTAAAAGCCCCTCCTTGGGAAGGGCTCTACTGGACAACTCCCCTAAATTTTGTCCAGTTTTCCTGAGCTATGCGGGAGGAACTAAGGCTTTTCCGTCGAAAGAGGGACGAAACCTACTTTGTGAACAGGAGGTCATGCCCATGGAGAAACCTTCTCGTCGACGCCTCCGCCTCGGAGCCCTCGCCCTTTTTCTGAGCTTTTCTTTGCTCCTCAGCGCCTGCGGCGGATCGGCTCCCGCTCCGTCGGGGAACGGCGGGTCCGGGGCCCCTACCTCGGGATCGGGTGAAACCCTTCAGGTGGCCATCGGCATCGATGCCGACACCCTGGACCCTGCCGGCCAGACCACCACCACCATCCAGAACATGGTGGACTACGTGGTGGAAACCCTCGTCACCATGGACCAAAACGGCGATACCCAGCCCCTCCTGGCCGAAAGCTGGGAGACCAGCCCCGACGGCCTCACCCTGACCTTCCACCTCAAAAAGGGCATCCAGTTCCACGACGGTACCCCCTTTAACGCCGAAGCCGTCAAGTTCAGCATGGAGCGGCTCCTAAACCCGGAGGTGAAGGTCCCCCTCCGGGCCCCCTACACCGTCATCGAGAGCGTCGAGGCCCCCAGCGAGGATAGGGTGGTCTTCCACCTGAAGCAGCCTTCTCCGGCCCTGGTGGCCGCCCTCACCTCCACCGCCGCGGGCATCATCTCCCCCGCGTCGGTGGACCGGCACGGCAACACCTTCACCAACTACCAGCACCCGGTGGGAACGGGTCCCTACGTCTTCAAGGAGTGGGCCAAGAACGACCACATCACCCTCATCCGGAACGAGAGCTACTGGGGAAACAAGCCCTACTACGGCTCCGTGACCTTCAAGGTGGTGCCCGAAGCTGCCACCCGCGAGAGCATGCTCCTGGCGGGCCAGGCGGACATCATCATCCTGCCGCCCATCTCGGACCTCCAGGCCCTGGAGAAAAACCCCAAGGTCAAGGTCCTGAAGGCCCCCAGCAACCGCACCATCTTCATCGTCATCAACAACCAGGACCCGGTCCTCTCGGATAAGCGGGTCCGCCAGGCCTTAAACTACGCCGTGGACAAGAAGAGCATCATCCAGAACGTCCTCTTTGGAGCGGCGGAAGAGCTGGATGCGCCGATGTCCAAGGCCCTCTTCGGCTACTGCTCCGTCGGCACCTATGCTTACGATCCCGACAAGGCCAGAACCCTCTTGGCGGAAGCGGGCCATCCCACCCTGACCCTGCGGTTCATGTCCCCCACGGGCCGCTACGTCCAGGACTTCCAGGCGGCTCAGGCCATCGCCGCCGATCTCGCCAAAGTTGGAGTAAAGACCGACCTCCAGACCATGGACTGGCCCACGTACGTGGCCACCATGACGAAACCCGTGGCGGAAAACACCACCCAGCTGCATCTTCTAGGGTGGGCCCCGGGTTTCATGGATGCCCAGCAGCAGATGGAGATCTTCGACAGCAAGAACTGGCCCCCCGCCGGCCTCAACACCTCCTTTTACAAGAATCCCGAGGTGGATGACCTCCTGAAGCGGGCCAGCCAGGAGCTGGATGCCCAGACCCGGGCCGACCTCTATTGCCAGGCGTCCAAGATCATCTGGGACGATGCTCCGTGGATCTTCCTCTGGACCCAGAGCTTCCCCATCGTGTACTCCAGCAAGATCCAGGGGGTTTCGTATCTCCCCAACGAAAAGTTCGACATCCATAACGCCAAGCCGGCCCAGTAAGAAAGGAGCTTCATGAAAGGAACCGCCGCCTTCGAATACCTCCTCCGGCGCTTGGCCACCTCCCTGGTCACCCTCCTGGGGGTGGCCCTGGCCGTCTTTCTCCTGGTCCGCCTCTTGCCCGGCGATCCGGCCCGCCTGGTGGCCGGCCTCAACGCCACCCAAGAGGAGGTGGAAAAGATCCGTCACATCCTAGGGCTGGATCAGCCCCTCCTGGTGCAGCTGGGGCGGTTCCTGGGCGATCTTTTGCAGGGGGATTTGGGCCTTTCCGTCCGCACCGGGCAGCCCGTCCTGCAGGAGATCGCCCACCGCCTCCCCTACACCATCGAACTGGCCGTGGTGGCCACCTTCTTCGGCTCCGCCATCGGGATCCTCCTGGGGGTGGTCGCGGCGGTGCGGCAGAACACCTGGGTGGACGTCCTCTTCTCCTCCCTTGCCCTGGCGGGCATCTCCATGCCCGTCTACTGGCTGGGCCTTCTCCTCATCATCGCCTTTGCCGTCCACCTGCAGTGGCTCCCCGCCGCCGGCGCCGGCGGTTGGAGGTCTCTCGTCCTTCCCGGGGCAACCCTCTCCTTCTTTTCCCTCGCCCTGGTGACCCGCATGACCCGGGCCTCCATGCTGGAGACCCTGCGGCAGGACTTCATCCGCACCGCCACCGCCAAGGGCCTGGGACGCCTCCGGGTCATCTACGTCCACGCCCTTCGAAACGCCTTCTTGCCCGTTCTGACGGTCATCGGCCTCCAGTTCGGAAACCTTCTGGGCGGGGCCGTCCTGACGGAATCCGTCTTCGCCTGGCCGGGGATGGGCCAGCTCCTGGTGAACTCCATCTTCGCCCGAGACTACCCCATGATCCAGGGGATCATCCTCATCTACGCCGCCATGGTGGTCCTCTTGAACCTCCTGGTGGACCTCCTCTACTCCGTCATCGATCCCCGGATCCGCTTCGATTGAAAGGAGGCAGGGCCGTGACCTTCAGCCAGCGCTTCCTCAAGAGCCGCCAGGCGGCTTTCGGCCTGGGTATCCTGGGCCTTCTGGCCCTGGCTTCCCTCTTGGGACCCCTTTTCTCGCCCTATGACCCCTACGCCAGCCAGCTGAGCGAGGCCTTCCTTCCGCCCGGGACGAGCCACCCCATGGGGACCGACTACCTAGGGCGGGACATCGCCACCCGCCTCATGGTGGGAGGGCGCCTCTCCCTCTCCATCGGGCTTTTGGCCGTCGCCATCGGGCTTCTCATCGGGGTGCCCCTGGCCCTCATCTCCGGGTATTTCGGGGGCTGGCCCGACCTCATCATCCAGCGCATCACCGACATCCTCCTCTCCTTCCCCAGCATCCTTTTGGCCCTGGGGCTGGTGGCCGTCCTTGGCGTGGGGCTCCAGAACGTAGTGGTATCGGTGGGCATCAGCACGGTGCCCCAGTTCATCCGGGTGGCGAGAAGCGCCGTTTTGACGGTGAAGAACCACGTGTACGTGGAAGCCGCCCGGGCCACGGGCGCCTCCCACAGCCACATCCTCTTCCGCCACCTCCTCCCCAACATCCTGGCGCCCATCATCGTTCAGGCCACCCTGGGCATCGGCCTGGCCATCTTGAACGCCGCAGGCTTGGGCTTCCTGGGTCTGGGGGTTCAGTCACCCCAGGCGGAGTGGGGCACCATGCTCGGGGAGGGGAGGAACTATATCTTCAGCGCCCCCTACATGACCACCTTCCCGGGCCTGGCCATCTTCCTCGCCGTCCTGGCCTTCAACCTTCTGGGGGATGGCCTGAGGGACACCCTCGATCCCTTCCTGCGGGGCCGGTAGCATGGGACATGGGAGATCCGAAATACCGATGGGGCCAGGATCGAATCCTGGCCCCATCCCTTTGCGGTTCAGGCTTTCCCCATCTCCTGAAGGAACCTCCCGTACCCGATGCGACCCCTCTTGAAATTCTTCACCCGGAAGAACTCGTCAGGAGCGTGGAAACGCTCATCGTCGGTGCCGAAGGCCACCGTCACCGTATCGATGCCCAAGACCTCGCGGAAGAGCTCCAGGACGGGGACGGTCCCTCCGGTGCGGGTGATGTAGGCCGGCTGGCCGTAGACTTCCTCCAGGACCCTCCGGGCAGCTTTAAGGGCGGGATGATCCAAGGAGATGAGGTAAGGCCGGGCCCTTCCGGGGAATTCCGTCACCTCCACCCTAACCCCCGACGGGGCTTTTTCCAGGATGGCCTTCTTCAAAAGCTGAAGGATCTCATCCGGATCCTGATCAGGCACCAGGCGGCAGGAGATCTTGGCATGGGCGCTCTCAGGAAGGACCGTCTTTATGCCCTCTCCATGGAATCCTCCCCAGATGCCGTTCAGCTCCAAGGTGGGGCGGATCCAGGCCCTTTCAAGGGTGGTGAAACCAGGCTCGCCCGCCACCTCCGGAACCCCCAGCTCCCGGGCGTAGGCGTCATCATCGTGGGGGACCTTCCGGTAAAGGGCTCGCTCTTCATCGGATGGCATGCGGACTTTGTCGAAAAACCCTTCCACCTGGATCTTTCCGTCCCGGCTTAAGGCGGCCAGGATCTCCACTAGAGCCTGGAGAGGATTGCGGATGGTACCCCCGTATAGCCCCGAGTGAAGATCGCTCTTGGCACCCAAGACATCCACCTGAAGAGCGCAAAGGCCCCTGGCTCCCACCACCAGGGAAGGCGTGTCTTCGCCCAAGTTGGACCCATCGGTGCTGAGGCCCAGATCCGCCTTGAAAAGATCTTTATGCTTTTGCAAAAAGCTCGGCAGCTCGGGACTTCCGATCTCTTCCTGCCCTTCGATCAGGAACTTCACGTTGACGGGAAGGCTCCCCTCGCTTTTCAAGAGGGCCTCCACCGCCATGATGGCCAGAACAAAGTTGCCTTTGTTATCCGAAGCACCGCGGGCGTAGATGCGGCCATCTTCCACCTTGGGATCAAAGGGGGGATGAGTCCATAGGTGGAGGGGATCCACCGGCTGGACATCGAAGTGGCCGTAGATGAGGACCGTAGGCTTTCCTTCCTGGTGGAGCCATTCCCCGTACACCACCGGATGGCCGCCCGTCTCCAGGATGGCCACCTTCTCCAAGCCGGCCTTCTCCAGCCGCTCTTTCGTCCACCGGGCCGCTTTGCGCACGTCCTTTTCATGCTCGGGAAGGGCAGAGATGCTCGGGATGCGCAAAAGCTCCAGAAGTTCTTCCAGGTGGTCCTTTTCTTTCTCTTCGAGGTAGCTCTCCCACGATGCCATGGATAGCCTCCTTCACACCTCAGGGTAACCTCTTTTCCTAATGGAAAAAACTCTTGAACCTGATAAGCGCCTACCCTCCCTTGACGCCCCTTCAGTCCTGCTGTAAGAAAAAGGTGGTCTGCCGACCTCATCTGTGCGGGAGGGATCGTGGCTTGACAAGAAAGGCAGCAGCTCTTCTGGTGCTTCTAGCACTCCTTTTCGCCGTCAACACCCCAAAGGTCCTGGCGGCCCCTCCTGGCATCACCTTCTTTACCCCCTATGCCGCCATCGCCGTCACCCCTGGAGAAACCATCACCTACAGCATCGAGGTGAGGAACCAGGGAAGCCAGATCCAGCGCTTCTCTCTGGGCGTTCGCGCCCCTGAAGGCTGGACGACCCGCTTGACCTCCGGCGGCTACAAGATCCAGGAGCTGGCGGTCAAACCCGGCGATTTTGAAACCGTCACCCTGACGGTGGAAGTCCCCCTCAAGGTGGATCAGGGGAACTACCAGGTGCAGGTCCTGGCGGGAGGAACTCCGGCCCTCACCCTCATCCTGGACGTTACGGAAAAGGGCATCTACCAGGTGGAACTCACCACCGATCAGCCCAACATGGAAGGGACCAACCGGTCCACCTTCACCTATGACCTGAAGCTCAAGAACAGCACCCCCGACACCCAGACCTTCTCCCTGACGGCCGACACCCAGCCCGGCTGGAACGTCCAGTTCACCGTGGATGGAAAGGACGTCACCTCCGCCACGGTGGACGCCGGCGGCCAGAAGACCATCCGGGTGTCCATCAACCCGCCCTCCAAGGTGGAAGCCGGCACGTATAAGATCCCCATCCGGGCGGAAACCCAAAACCAGCGGGCCGAGGTGGTCCTGGAAGCCGTCATCCGCGGCACCTACAGCATGAACCTCAAGACCCCGGATGACGTTCTCTCCACCGACATCTACGCCGGCGGAGAGCGCCGCCTCACCCTCCAGGTGGAAAACACGGGCTCCGCGCCTTTGAAGCGCATCCGCCTCTCCGCCCAGACGCCGGCGGGATGGTCCGTCCAGTTTGACCCCGACATCATCGACACCTTGGCTCCCGGCGAAACCCGTGACGTCACCGCCACCATCCGGGCCAGCGAAAAGGCCATCACGGGGGATTACGTCGTGGCCATGACCGCCAGCACCCCCGAAACCGACAGCACCGCCACCTTCCGCGTCACCGTCAAGACCCGCCTCATCTGGGGCGTGGTGGCCGTGGGCATCATCCTCCTGGTGGCGGCGGGCCTCTCCTGGCTCATCCAGAAGTACGGGAGGCGCTAGAGATGGCTCCCGTCATCCGCCTGGAGCACCTGAGCAAGAGCTTTGGCCCGGTGCAGGCGGTCCAGGACCTCAGCCTCACCATCGAGGAAGGGGAGATCTTCGGGCTCCTCGGGCCCAACGGAGCCGGGAAGACCACCACCATCCTCATGATCTTAGGTTTGGTGGAACCCACCTCGGGAAAGGCTTGGGTGGCGGGCTACGACGCCACCCGCGACGCCCAGAAAGTCAAGCGGGTGGTGGGCTATCTCCCCGACCAGGTGGGCTTTTACGGGGACATGACGGGCCTGGAGAATTTGAAGCTGACGGGCCGGTTAAACGGCCTTTCGGAAGAGGAGGCGGAGAAGGAAGCGCTTTTGCTCCTGGAAAGGGTCGGCCTCAAGGACGCCGCCCACAAGCCCGCCGGTACCTACTCCCGAGGCATGCGCCAGCGCCTCGGGCTGGCCGACACCCTGATCAAACGGCCGCGGATCATCATCCTGGATGAGCCCACCTTGGGGATCGACCCCGAGGGAGTGCGGGAATTTTTGGCCCTCATCCGAACCCTCAGCCGGGAAGAAAAGCTGACGGTCCTCCTCTCCTCCCACCACCTCCACCAGGTGCAGGCCATCTGCGACCGGGTGGGGATCTTCGTCAAAGGGAGGCTGGTGGCCCAAGGGACCGTGGGGGACCTTTCCCGGCAGATCCTCGGCCAAGACGCCTTCACCCTCATAGTGGAAGGGGAACCTCTGACGCCGGAGATCCTCGAAACGCTGCAGACCATCCCCCAGGTGACAAGGGTCCGCGCCGAAGGGAGCCGCCTTATCATCAGCGCCCGGGAAGACGTGGCTCCTGCGGTGGCTCAGGCCCTCCTCGGGCGAAACTTCCAGCTCCGCCGCCTGGAGCCCCAGCACTACGGCCTCGATGAGATCTATCACCGCTACTTTGAAGGAGGGGTTTGACATGCGCCGCTCCCTGGCGGTCCTTTTCCAGAAAGAAGTGGCCGACTACCTCCACTCCTGGCGATTCCCCATCCTCATGGGGCTCATCGCCCTCACGGCCATCGCCTCCATGTACACCGCCAGCCAGGCCATCCAGGAGGCCGTCAATCGGGCCGATCAACCTCTGGGGGCGGGCTACCTCTTCCTTTACCTCTTCACCACCTCCGACGGCCGCCTGCCCTCCTTTCTCGCCTTCGTGGGCTTTTTGGCCCCCCTTCTCGGCATCGGCATGACCTTTGACGCCATCTCCAGCGAGGAAAACCGCAATACCCTCATCCGGCTCCTCTCCCAGCCCATCTACCGGGACGACATCATCCTCAGCAAATGGCTGGCCGCCCTGGCGGTGGTGACAGTCTCTTTCCTGGCCTTGGGCTTTTTCGTCATCGGCGGAGGGATCCTGGCCTTCGGCGTCCTCCCCAGCCTGGAGGAAGTGGCCCGCATGCTCACCTTCCTCCTCTTGACGGCCGTCTACGTGGCCGTGTGGCAGAGCCTGGCCCTCCTCTTCTCCCTTCGCTTCAAGTCAGGGGCCACCAGCCTTCTGGCGGGCCTCGCCGCCTGGCTCTTCTTCATGCTCTTCTACCCCATGATCGTCAACGTGGTGGCCCCCGTCACCGGCCAGGGAACGGTAGCAAAAGTGCTGGGGGAGATCAGCCGCCACCTCTGGCTGAGCCGCCTCTCCCCCGTCTTTCTCTACCAGGAAGCCACCGAAACTCTTCTCTCTCCCGATGTCCGAAGCCTCATGCCCATCACCTTGGAGCAGGCCTACGGAGCCCTCCCCACGCCCATTTCCTTCGGGCAGAGCCTCCTCCTGGTCTGGCCCCAGGTGGTGACCCTTTTGGCCATGAGCGCCGTCCTCTTCGCCCTCTCCTTCGTCCTCTTCATGCGCCAGGACATCCAGAGCCGTTAGGAACGGGCTTCTTTCTCGAGAAACCTTCGCACCTTCTCCGGGGAATCGAGGGCCAGGGCTTCTTCCGCAAGAGCCCTGGCTTCCTCCACCGTCCAGAGGGAGAGGGCCCGTTTCACCGCCGGGATCTTTTGGGGCGCCATGCTCCACTCATCGAGGCCTAGCCCCAAGAGAAGGGGCGCCGCCAGGACCTCTCCCGCCAGCTCTCCGCACGCCCCCACCCAGCGGCCCTTCTTATGGGCCCCCTCGATGGTCATTTGGATGAGCCGCAAGACGGCAGGATGGTAGGGATCGTAGAGGGAGGAAACCCAGGTGCTCCCCCGGTCCACCGCCAGGGTGTACTGGGTGAGATCGTTGGTACCGATGGAGAAAAAATCCACCTGGTCCGCCAGCTCTTCCGCCAAAAGGGCGGCCGCCGGCGTCTCCACCATGATGCCCACCTCAAGCCGGAGGGGCTTTTCCTCCCCCAGCTCGCGGAGGACCTCCTCGAGGACCTCCTTGGCCGCCTGCAGTTCTTCCCCCGCCACCACCATAGGAAACATGATCCCCACGTGGTGGCCTTTCCCCGCCCTCAGGATGGCCCGCAGCTGGGTTCGGAAGAGCTCCCTTTCCTTTAGGGATACCCGGAGGCCTCGATAGCCCAAAAAAGGGTTCTCTTCTTTGGGAAACTCCACATAGGAAAGGGGTTTATCCCCTCCCGCATCGAGGGTGCGGAAGATCACCCGGTAGGGCGCCATGGCTTCCACCACCTGGCGATAGGCCAAGGCCTGCTCTTCTTCCGAAGGGGGCGTCTCCCGGTCCATGAAGAGAAACTCGGTGCGGAAAAGGCCCACCCCTTCCGCCCCCAGCTCTCTCGCCCTTGGGGCCTCTCCCGGATGGGCGAGGTTGGCCGCCACCTCCACCCGCTTTCCGTCCCGGGTGCGGGCGGGAAAGGGAGCCCCGGCCGATGCCCCTTCCCTCTCTTTCGCCCGGCGGCCCTTTCCCGTCCCTTCCCTCGCCCGAAGGGCTTCCTCCGAGAGGCCTGCCGTCACCCGACCCAGATCGGCCTCCACGAGGACGGTTTCGCCTTCCGCCACCGTCTCAAGGGCATCCCCCAGACCGCCCACGGCGGGGATGCCGAGGCTCTGGAGGAGGATGGCCACATGGGCGGTGGCATTTCCCTCTTTCCAGAGGACCGCCTTCACCTCCCCCGGCTTCCAGGAGGCCACCTGGGATGCCCGAAGGTGCCTTGCCGCCACCACTTTGCCGGAAAGATCCCTTTCCGGACCTGGGACCTTTCCCGAAAGGGCCTCCAAGAGCTTTTGCCCCAGCTCCTCCACATCCCTTGCCCGCTCCCTAAAATAGGGATCCTCCAGCGCCAGGAAGACCTCTTTGAAGTGGTTCGTCACCTCCTCGACGGCATTCCGGGGGCTTTTCCCCTCCCGGATCTTCTCCTCCATCGCCCCCCGCCAGGAAGGGTCTTTGAGGATCTCCCGGTAGGCCTGCAAAAGCTCTTTCCCCGCTCCCTCCGCCTTTCCTTCCCGTCGAGAAAGGTCCTCATCCACCCTGGAAAAGGCGAGGCGAAGGGCCTCCAGGGGATCGCCGCCCCCCTCCTCCTCCAAGGCCGCGTCCCCGTCCCGATCCAGCCAGACCACTTCCCCAAAGGCTTCTCCGGGGGAGAGGGAAAGGCCCTTTAGCACCCGCTCCGTCATGACGGCACCTCCCCCCGGATGAGGGCTCTCAACCGCTCCACCGCCTCTTTTTCATCGGGACCGTCGGCCTCCAGGATGATCCTCTCCCCCGGCCGGGCGGCCAGGCTCATAACCTCAAGGATGCTTTTCACATCGGCCACTTTCTCGCCCCGGTAAAGGCGAAGGCGGCTTTGAAACTTGGCCGCCTCCTGCACCAGCCGGGCCGCCGGCCGGGCGTGGAGGCCGTGGGGTCCTCCCACCTGAATTTCCTCCCGGATCAAAGGTCAAACCTCCTCCCGCCAGGCCTCCATGGCCTGAAGGTAGCGGCGATAGCCCTCCAAGAGCTCCTTTGCGTCATGGGGGAAAAGCTTTCGCTCTTCCGCCAGGACCTTGGCCACGGTTTCCGCCATCCCTCGCCCCTGATCCCGGCTGAAAAGGGCCATGGGGAAGCGGCGGGCCAGGACATCCTCGACGGTGAAGGCATCTTCCCGGGAAAAGGCAAAGCGGGTCACCGCCTCCGCCACCCGGACTTCCGCCTCCCCTTCCTTGGGAAGGAGGCGAAGGACCTCCGGGGTTTCGCTGCCAAAGTGCCAGGCCAGCTTTTCCACCCACAAAAGGGGAAGGCCGTAATCGTCGGCCCAGAGCTCCTGGTCCCCCAGGGTGGGGAGGGGTTCCCTTCCCGGAAGGGCGGAGGTCTTGAGGGCCCTTGCCCGGGTGGAGGGGAAAAGGTCATCCACGATGTGGCGGGCCATGGCCTGGTGGGCCGTGAGCTTTCCCCCTCCTACCGTCACCAGGCCCGAGGAGCTTTTGAAGAGCTGATAGTCTCGGGAGACGGCATCGGCGGGGACCCCCACTTTGGGCCGAACCAGGGGCCTCACCCCGGCCCACGTGCTGACCACATCCTCAAAGCCCACCTTGGCCTCGGGGAACATGCGGCCCATGGCCTCAAGGACGTAGGCCACCTCCTCCCCCGTCGCCCGGAGGGCCCGGAGATCCCCTTCGTAGGGGGTGTCGGTGGTGCCGGCATAGGTGAAATCCAGGCGGGGGATGGCGAACATGATGCGGCCGTCCCGTCCCCGCATCACCACCGCCTGCCGGAGGGGGAGCTTTTCGTAGGGCACCGCCAGGTGGATGCCCTTGGCGAGGAGCAAGAGGGGCGGAGCTCCTTCTTCATCCAGGCGGCGCACCTCATCGGCCCAGGGGCCTGCGGCATTCAGGACCACCCTGGCCCGGACGGGGATCTTCTCCCCCGTCAAGGCATCTTCCACCCACGCCCCTTGAATCTGGCCGTTGGCCTTGAGAAAGCCCACCACGGGCGCCCGGTTCACCACCACGGCCCCCCGCCTCCGGGCATCTTTCATGACGGCCACCGTAAGGCGCCCATCGTCGGTGACGGCATCCACGTAGAGGCCGGCCCCCAAAAGGCCTTCCCGGCGCAAAAGGGGTTCCTTTTGGAGGGCATCCCCGGCCCGCAGGCGCCGGTGGCGAAGGGTCCCCAGCTTTCGCCCGGCGTACCGGTCGTAGAGCCACATCCCCAACCAGAGGAGGGGCAGGGGATCGGGGTCTCCCCGATAGACGGGGAAGAGGAACCAGAGGGGGCGCACCAGGTGGGGCGCCCCCTCCAAAAGGGCCATCCGCTCGGCGACCGTCTCCCTCACCAAGCGAAACTGCCGCTCCTTGAGGTAGCGGATGCCCCCGTGGATGAGCTTGGTGGAGCGGCTGCTGGTGCCGGAAGCGTAGTCCTCGGCTTCCACCAGCGCCACCTTGAGGCCCCGGCCGGCCCCTTCCCGGGCAGTGGCCATGCCCGTGATGCCTCCTCCGATGATGAGGAGGTCGAAGGTCTCTTCGGAAAGGGCCCTCAGGGCCTCGTGCCTCGGGGAGGTCATTCCCGGGCCCACCCCAGGGCTCGCTCCACCGCCCGCTTCCACCCCTGATAGCGGGCTTCCCGTTCCTCTTCCTTCATGCTGGGCTCAAAGGTCCGGTCCCGCTGCCAGAGGCCCTCGATCGCTTCGGTATCCTTCCAGAAACCCACGGCCAGGCCTGCCAGATAGGCAGCCCCCAGGGCCGTCGTTTCGTGGACTTTGGGCCGATCCACCCGGGTGCCCAGGATGTCGGCCTGGAACTGCATGAGGAAATCGTTTTGCACGGCGCCGCCGTCGACGCGAAGGGCATCCAGGGAGAGGCCCGCCTCTTCCTGCATGACAGCCAGGACATCCCGGCTCTGGTAGGCGACGGCCTCCAGGGCCGCCCGGACCACATGGCTGCGGTTGGTCCCCCGGGTGAGGCCCACCAGAATACCCCGGGCGTAGGGATCCCAGTAGGGAGCTCCCAGGCCGGTAAAGGCCGGCACCAGATAGACGCCCCCGGTATCGGGAACTTCCCTCGCCAGGGCCTCGCTTTCCGCCGCATCCCTGAGGATCTTCAGCTCATCCCGCAGCCATTGGATGACGGCCCCCGCGATGAAGATGCTCCCCTCCAAGGCGTAAGTGACCTTCTCCCCCAGCTGCCAGGCGACGGTGGTCAAAAGGCCCTTTTGGGAACTGACTTTCTTTTCCCCGGTGTTGAGGAGGAGGAAGGCTCCCGTCCCGTAGGTGTTCTTGGCCATCCCCGGCCGGTAGCAGGCCTGGCCGAAAAGGGCCGCCTGCTGATCCCCTGCCATCCCCGCCACCGGGATGGCGGCGCCAAAGAGGGCCGGATCGGTTTCCCCGAAGACCCCGCTGGAAGGAAGGATCTTCGGGAGAATGGCCCGGGGGACCCCCAGGATGGAGAGGAGCTCATCGTCCCAGTCCACCTTCCCAAGGTCCATGAGGAGGGTCCGGGAGGCGTTGGAGGGGTCGGTGGCATGGACTTTTCCGCCCGTCAGGCGGAAGAGAAGCCAGCTATCGACGGTGCCAAAGGCGATCTCTCCCTTCTCCGCCCGCTCCCTCAAGCCTTCCACATGGTCCAGCAGCCAGCGGATCTTGGTTCCGGAGAAGTAGGGATCCAGCACCAGCCCGGTCCGCTCCCGGAAAAGGGGCTCATAGCCCTTATCCTTCAGCTCCTGGCAAAACCCCGCCGTCCGCCGGTCCTGCCACACGATGGCGTTGTGAACCGGCTTTCCCGTCCTTTTATCCCAGAGGATGGTGGTCTCCCTCTGGTTGGTGACCCCGATGGCGGCCACCTCATCTCCCTTGATGCCCGCCTTTTGCAAAACGGCTTGCGCCACATGAAGCTGGCTTTCCCAGATCTCTTCCGGGTCGTGCTCGACCCACCCCGGCTGGGGGTAGATCTGCCGGAATTCCTTGTTTTCCACCGCCACCACGTTTCCCCGGCCATCGAAAAGGATGGCCCTGGAACTGGTGGTGCCCTGATCCAGGGCGAGGACGTACCGGCTCACGCCATCCCTCCCCTTCCCTTCCCGATTCCTTCCCGGTTCTTTTCCTTGCGTTTCATCGGGCGTCCGCCATCAATCCTTGGGGATCTTCAGAAGCTTTCGGGCCTCTTCCGCCGCCGCTTTCACCTGCCGGCCTCCCTCCCCCGTCCCCGCCACCACCGCCGCCATGACGGCCCCTTCCACAAAGGGGGCATCGGCCAGAAGGACCCGCCTTTGCTTTTCGGGGTCCAGGAGCTCCAGGGCCGTTTCGGCGGAGAGGTAGGCGCTCCCCAGGTCCATGAGGACCACCACCTCGTCCGCCTCCTGTAAAAGCGCCTCCAGAGCTTCTTTCACCCGGCTCCCGTCGGTCCCCAGGCCTCCTTCTTCATCCCCTGCGGCCACGGCCATGGGCACCTGGCCCCCCATCTGGGCGGCCAGCTCCCGGACCCCTTCCGCCAGCTTGCGGCTGTGGGAGACCAAAAGAAGGCCCGTCATGGCTCATCGCCCAGGATCAGGGCCGCCTCGAAGAGGAGGGCCGTGCTGAGGGACCCCGGGTCCCGGTGACCGGCGGAACGCTCCCCCAGATAGCTGGCCCGCCCTTTCCGGGCCACCAAGGGGATGGTGGCGTCCGAGCCTTCTTTGGCCGCCTCATAGGCAGCCTGAAGGGCCTCTTTCCAGGGTTTCCCCTCCTGAAGGGCCTTTTCCATGGCCTCCACCGCCGGCTGGAAGGCGTCCACCATGGTCTTGTCGCCCAGAACGGCCTTTCCCCGGTCTTGGATGCCCTTCAGGGCGGCGGCAAAGGCCCGGGCCATAGCCTCGGGGCTCACCTCCCGGTCGTTCCCCAGGCTCTGGGAGGCCCGCAAAAAGGCGGTGCCGTAGAGGGGGCCGGCGGCCCCCCCTACGTGGGAGATGAGGGCCATGGCCACGGCCTTCAGGATATCCCCCGGGGTGCCCTCGGAAGGAAGCTTTTCCAGGGCCGCCTTCATCCCCCGGTCCATGTTGGTGCCGTGGTCGGCATCGCCGATGGCCGCATCCAGCTGGGTGAGCTCCTCTTTATGGGCGGCGATGAGCTCCGCATATCGCCGGATGAAGGCCTCCACCGCCTTGCCGTCCACCGTCAGACCCCCCACCGCAGGGCCGGCGTGTGGACCGGCTCGTCCCAGAGCTGAAGCAGCTCCTCATCGGCCCGCAGGAGGGTGATGGAGGCCCCCTGCATCTCCAGGCTGGTGATGTAGTTCCCCACCAGGGAGCGGGCGATGGCGATGCCTTCCGCCTCCAGGATCTGGTGGAGCTTCCGGTAGACGATGAAGAGTTCCATCAGGGGGGTTCCCCCCATGCCGTTCACCATGGCGATGACCTTCTCGCCCCGCCGGAGGCCCAGGTCTTCCATGACGGGGCGGGCCAGCATCTCGGTGATCTCATCGGCCGACTTCAGCTTCATCCGCTCCCGGCCCGGCTCCCCGTGGATGCCGATGCCGATCTCCATCTCGTCGTCCCCCAGCTCAAAGGTGGGGCTCCCCTTGGCGGGCACCGTACAGGAGGAGAGGGCCATCCCCATGGAGCGGGAGCCCTGGCTCACCTTCTCGGCGATGCGGGCCACCTCTTCCAGGTCGGCACCCTTCTCCGCCGCCGCCCCGGCGATGCGCTCCACAAAGACGGTCCCTCCCACGCCCCGCCTTCCGGCGGTGTAAAGGGAATTTTCCACGGCCACGTCATCGGCCACCAGGACCGATTTCACGGGGATGCCTTCCGCCTCAAGGAGCTCCTGGGCCATCTCGAAGTTCATCACGTCGCCGGTATAGTTTTTGACGATAAAGAGGATCCCTTTCCCGCCGTGGACTTTCTTCCCCGCCTCCACCATCTGGTCGGGAACGGGACTGGTAAAGACCTCCCCGGGGCAAGCAGCATCCAGCATGCCCCGGCCCACGTAGCCCCCGTGGAGGGGCTCGTGGCCCGATCCACCCCCCGAGATGAGGGCCACCTTCGGCCGGGGCGCATCGGCCCGATAGAGGAAGAGGGGATCTTCGTTGAGTTTCACGAGATGGGGGAAGGCCAGGGCTTCCCCCTCCAGCGATTCCCGAACCACCCGATCCACCTGGTTGATGAGCTTTTTCACAGGGAGACCTCCTTAGCCCAAAAGGGCCATATAAGCCCAGGCGCCCAGGATCCCGCCCACGATGGGAGCCACCACCGGGATCCACGCATAGCCCCAGTCGGAATCCCGCTTTCCGGGGATGGGGAGAAGGGCATGGGCGATGCGCGGCCCCAGATCCCGGGCGGGATTGATGGCGTAGCCTGTGGGACCGCCCAGGGAAAGGCCGATGCCCCACACCAGGATGCCGATCAAAAGGGGCACCAGGCCGGGACCGACTTCGTTGTGGATGATGGCCAACACCCCGAAGAGAAGCATGGCGGTGCCGATGAGCTCCGTCATGAAGTTGGCCCAGGTGTTGCGGATATTGGGCATGGTGCTGAAGACCATGAGCTTAAAGTCCTTATCTTCGGTGGCGGCAAAGTGGTTCACGTAGGCGAGGTAGACGAGGATGGCTCCGAGGAAGGCGCCGATCAGCTGGGCGATGATGTAACCGGCCACCTTGGACCAGGGAAAGAGACCGACAGCGGCAAAGCCGATGGTCACCGCCGGGTTGATGTGGGCGCCGCTCAGGGGGAGGGATACGAACACCCCCGCCATGACGGCAAAACCCCATGCGGCGGTGATGACGATCCAGCCGGAATTCTGACCTTTGGTGCGGTTCAAAAGGACGTTGGCCACCACGCCGTCGCCTAAAAGCACAAGGACCATGGTTCCCAAAAGCTCTGCGAGATAGGCTTCCATCCCCAACCTCCCCTATGGAACGTGATGACCCCATGCGTGGAGACCTTTCCGGCCCTGGGCATCCCCCCAAGGGCCATTATAGCCTCCGGGGGGATGGCAAGCTTCTTCCAGGGAAGGCTCTCAGATCTTTTGATACAGGAAGGGCTCCACCAGCTTCAGGCCAAAGCGCTGGGGCTGCCAGATGCTCTCGCTGCTTCCCAAAAGGAGATACCCTCCTTCGGAAAGGGCTTCTCCCAGGTTCCGATAGACCTGCTCTTTCGCCTCTTCGCTGAAGTAGATGACCACGTTGCGGCAGAGGATGAGGTGGACCTCTTTAGGGTACGGGTCGGAAAGGAGGTCGTGTTTCTCTATCTTCACCAGCCGCTTCACCTCCGGCCGGACCCTGAAAAGGTCCTTTCCCACCGTCTCAAAGAAGGTTTCCCGTTGCCTTTCCGTTACGTTTTTCAAAAGGGCCAGGGGATACTCTCCCTTTTCCGCCGCCAAAAGGGCCCCTTCGTCGATGTCGGTGGCGAGGATCAGGTGGGGACCCCTTCCTTCTTCCGGACGTTCCTCCAGAAGGAGGATGGCGAGGGAGTAGGCTTCCGCTCCGATGGAGGCGCCGGCGCTCCAGAGGAAAAGCCGGGAGTGCCGTTGGAAAAGCTCCGGCAAGACTTTTTCTTTCAGACGCCGAAACCTTTCGGGATTGCGGAAGAACTCCGTCACATTGATGGTGAGGTAATTTTTCAGCCGCTCCAAGAGATCGCCATCCCGCTCCAGGCGGCGGGCCAGGGTGTAAAAGCTGGGTTCTTTTTGCCGCTGCAAAAAGCTCTCCAGCCTCCGGATCATCTGGGCATCCTTGTATTGGGAAAGATCGATGCCCGTCAGGGCTTTGAACTTCTCCTGGAAATAGCGGTAACCCAGGTTTCCCTGGGGATGGCTAGCCATGGGATCGCCCCTTTCCCACCAGGTGGAGGAGGGCCGCCGGCATGTCCTCCACATCAAGGGAGACGTGGGCGGCCCCCAGCTCCACCGCCGCCCGGGGCATCCCGTAGACGATGGAGCTCCCTTCGCTCTGGGCCATGACAAAGCCGCCCCGTTCCCTAAGCTTTAAGGCGGCTTTCGCCCCGTCCATCCCCATGCCCGTCAAGATGACGGCCACCATGTGGCCGCCGAAGACCTCCACCGCCGAATCCAAGGTGACGTCCACCGCCGGTTTCACCCCGTGGACGGGAGGATCGTCGGAAAAGGCCATGGCCCCACCGGCCCGAAAGACCAGATGCCGGCCTCCGGGAGCGACCCACACTTCTCCCGGTCGAGGGATCACCCCTTCTTCGGCTTCCCGGACGGAAAGGGGGGAGAGGTTATCCAGGCGGGCGGCAAGGGAGGCGGTAAGGCCCCGGGGCATGTGCTGCACCACCACCACCGGCGCGGGGAAATCCCCGGGAAGGCCGGAAAAGAGCTTGACAAGGGTCTGGGGGCCGCCGGTGGAGGAGCCCACCACCACCAGGCGGCAGAAGGGTAGGCGGGGAAGGGAAGTCGGCCCTTTGACCTGGGACCGCTCCCTTTTCATGCGGGCCATGGCCACCCCCCGGACCTTGCGGATGATTTCCTCCCGCACCTCCCCCAGATTCAAGCTGATGGCCCCTCCGGGCTTGGCCACCACCTCCATGGCCCCCAGCTCCAGGGCCCGGATGGCGGCAGGGGCCTCTTTCTGGGTGAGGCTGGAGACCATCACCACCGGCATGGGTTCTCGTGCCATCAGCTCTTCCAGCATGGTGAGGCCATCTTTTCGGGGCATCTCCACATCCAAGGTGATGACGTCGGGCTTCAAGGCAAGGGCCTTCTCCAGTCCTTCTTCCCCATCCCGGGCCGTCCCCACCACCTCCATCCCCGCTTCCGTCAAAAAGCGGCTCAGGACCTGGCGCATGAGGGCGGAATCGTCCACCACCAATACCCGAATGCCCATACGGTTAATCTCCTTTCGGCCAGAGCCTCTCTTCCGTTCCCCCCGGCCGCCGGACATACGCTTCGCCCTTTTTCGGATCCCACCGGAGGGTGCGGGCGGCACCCCCTCCCGTGTCTTCCGCCACGATGGGAATGCCAAGGGCCGTGAGAAACCTCCGGACGGCTTCGGCATTTCGCGGCCCGATGTCGCTTAAGCCCTCAAGGCCCGACAGCTGGGCGCCGCCGGCCATGACAGCCCGGAGGGAAGAAGTCTTGGCCCCCAGGTCCAGAAGGGAGCGGACGAGGAAGGTGAGGCCGCTGTCGGCGTAGCGGCCGGGCATCTCGGGAGAAAAGGGTCCTTGCGGAAGGACGATGTGGGCCATGGCCGAGAGCCGGGTCTCGGGGTCGAAGAGGATCACCCCGACGCAGGACCCGAGGCCGAAGATGGTCCACAGGGATCCCTCGGGTTTTCCCACCCTCGCCATCCCGAGATGCAGGGGAACCACCGGGCTAGGCAAGGCGCCTTGCTCCCTGGGCAAAGCTCCCCACATCCACCATAAGGGCCACCCGGCCGTCGCCCAAGATGGAAGCCCCGGCGATGCCGGGCACCTGGCCCACATAGGGGCCCATGTTCTTGATGACCACTTCCTGCTCCCCGAGGAGCCGGTCCACCACCAGCCCCAAGGGGCCAAACCCCGTCTGGAGGATGACCACGGGGAAGGGCCTTTCCCTCTCCCGGGAAAGGCTCCTTCGAAAGCCCCAGACCTCCCCGGGGTCCTGGAGGGGCACCGGTTTTTCCCGCAAGCGGATGAGAGGTTTTCCCCCCGTGTAATAGATCTCGGAGCTCTCCACCCGGAGGACCTCCGTCACCATCCCCACGGGAACGGCAAAGACCGTCCCCTGGATCTCGGTCAAAAGGGCGTGGACGATGGCCAGGGTGAGGGGAAGCTTGATGTGGAACTCGGTGCCCTTTCCCTTTTCGCTGCGGCAGACCACGCTCCCGCTGAGCTTTTCCACGTTCTTTCGCACCACATCGGTGCCCACTCCCCGGCCCGAGACGGAAGTCACCCGCGAGGCGGTGCTGAACCCGGGGGCGAAGATGAGGTCCAGGGCCTCTTCGTCGGAGAGCTGGCGGGCCTCCGCCTCGC
Organism: Clostridiales bacterium; assembly: GCA_018729555.1. Taxonomy (GTDB): domain Bacteria; phylum Bacillota; class Sulfobacillia; order RBS10-35; family RBS10-35; genus RBS10-35. The sequence goes on from JAHHQG010000032.1 coordinate 82,185, forward strand.
TCAAAAGGCCTTTGGCCACCGCCGCCTGCCGGATCTTCTCCGGATCGATCCCCCGCCCGTCGTCGGCCACCACGATGTGGATGTGGTTTTCCTCGTGGTACGCTTCCAGGCGCACCACGGCGGGAAGGGGCTTTCCCAGGGCCTTTCGCTCTTCGGGGGTTTCCACCCCGTGATCCAAGGCATTGCGCAAAAGGTGCATGAGGGGATCGCCGATCTTCTCGATGACGCTCCGGTCCAGCTCCGTATCTTCCCCCACCATCACCAGCTCCACGTCCTTCCCCAGCTGGCGCGCCAGATCCCTCACCATCCTGGGGAACTTTCGAAAGAGGGTGGCGATGGGGAGAAGCCTCGCCTGCATGATGCTGTCCTGGAGCTCTCCCGTCACCCGAGCCAGGCGCCCCGTGAGGCGGCGAAGCTCTTCTTTCATGTCGGAGGAGCTCATGGCCTGGGAGGAGAGCTGCTCCAGGCGGGTCCGGTCGATCACCAGCTCCCCCACCAGGTTCATGAGGCGGTCCAAAAGGGCCACATCGATGCGGACGGTGCTCCCGGGGCTCAAGGTGCTGCCATCGCCGGGGGATGGGGCCGGCTTTTCCTTGGAGCCCGCCTCGTCTCGGCGGGCCCTTTCTTCCCTCGCCGAATCCTTCGGGCCCTCCTGGGGCTCATCCCCCGCTTCCTTTCCCGTCCCGAGGACCCGCCAGCGGGCCGGGAGAAGGTCGGGGACATCTTTCAAGAGGTCCTCAAGCTCTTCGAGGGATGCGGGGCTTCGATAGCGAAGGGTCATGGTGCGGATGTCTTCGCCGGTGCCCAGGCGCTCTACGGGAGGTTCCGCCCCTTCCAGGGTGCCTTTTTCCTGGAGGCGAAGGATGGCCTGGTAGAGGCGGACGTCGGGCATGGGAGCATCCGCCTGGGCTTGGAGGAAGATTTCAAAGAGGGTCCCTTCGCTTAAAACCCCTCCCTTTTCCACCCTCCGGTGCTCTGGGCTAGCGGCAGCCGATGCCTCCCCTTCGCCCCTCGCCTGGGAGAGGGCCTGGAGAAGGTCTCCCAGAGGGGGGAGGTCTTCCCCCTTCTCCAGGGCGTCCAGGGTGCGGCGAAGGCCGTCCAGGGTCGCCAAAAGGAGATCGACATCCTCGGCGGAAAGGGTTTCCCCCCGGCTTCTCACGCCCTCGAAGACGTTTTCCATGGCGTGGGTGACCTTCGCGGCTTCCTCCAGGCCGACGGTGGCGGCGCCCCCTTTCAGGGTGTGGGCGGCCCGAAAGAGTTCATCGATGAGCTGGGGTTCTCCTTTGCCGCCGTCCAAGGAGAGAAGCCCTTCTTCCAGGATCTCCAGCTGTTCCCTGGCTTCGGCGGCAAAGACCTGGATTTCTTCAGGGGTGAGGGTGTAGTCCAACGGAAGATCCCCCTTCTTACGCCGTTTCCGTCTCGGCTGCGGCGGCCGCCAGGCCGGCGGCTTCCTCCTTGGAGAGGACTTCTTCCAGGTCCAAAAGCACGATCAACCGATCTTCCAAGTTCCCAATGCCGGCGATAAAGCGGGTGTCGACGCTGACGATGTAAGGGGAAGGCGGTTCGATCTGGCTCTCCTGGAGGGTGAGCACTTCCGAAACCCCGTCGACGATCATGCCGACGATGGTGCCATGCTGTTCGGTGACGATGATGCGCTGGTCTTCGTGACGCTCTCGGTCGGGGAGGTGGAAGCGGCGGCGGAGGTCCAGGACGGGGATGACCCCTCCCCGCAGGTTGATGACCCCCAGGAGGTAGGGCGGGGTGCGGGGAACCCGGGTGATCTCCGGCACCCGGATGATCTCCCGCACCTGGTAGATGTCGAGGCCGTAGGTTTCGCCTGCCACTTGGAAGAGGACCAGCTGACGCTGCCCTTTTTTCTCTGCCACGGGTATCTCCTCCTCCATTCCCGCTCTTAGATGTGGAAGGCGGCCACTTTCGCTTGGAGCCTCTCGGCCATCTCGGCAAGGGACTGGGCGGATTGGGCCATCTCTTCGTTGGAGGCGTGGAGCTCTTCCGTGGCGGCGCTCACCTCTTGCGCGGAAGCCGCCGTCTCTTCCGAGATGGCCGACACATTCTCCATCGCCGCCGCCACCTTCTGGCTCTCTTCCCGCATGGACTCCACCGCCTGGGCGCTCTTTCCCGCCACCTCCGCCACCTTCATCACCGCCTCCCCCACCTCTTCCATGGCCTCCGCCACCTTCTGGCTCCGCTCCGCAATGCTCTTCACTTTCCCCTGGGTCTCCGCAAGGGATGCCAGAATGGCTTCCAAAGCTTCCCCCGCCTTCTGGGCTTCCTGGCTCCCCTTCTCTACCCCCTTCGTCCCTTCTTCCATGGCGGCCACCGCCTGCTGAATCCCCTTTTGCATCCCCACGATCAGCTGGGCGATCTCTTCCGCCGATTGCGCCGACCGCTCCGCCAGCTTCCTCACCTCATCGGCCACCACCGCAAACCCTTTCCCGTGCTCCCCCGCCCGGGCCGCTTCAATGGCCGCGTTGAGCGCCAGAAGATTGGTCTGATCGGCGATGTCCGAAATGACCTGGACAATCTCCCCCACCTTTTCCGAGTAAGCCCCCAGCTCCCGCACCCTCTCGGCCGTGGAAAGAACCGTCTCCCGAATCCCTTCCATGCCCTTCACCGTGGCCTTCACCACCTGGCCCCCTTCCTGGGCGATGGCCACCGTCTCATCGGCCGCGTTAGCGGTGGCTTCGGCATCCCTCGCCATGTCCCCCAGGATCTTGAGCATGCTTTCGATGCGGGAAGCTGTTTCGCCCATGGCCTGCGCCTGCTCTTTCGCCCCTTGGGCGATCTCCGCAATGGCCCCTCCAAGAACATCCAGGGCCCCTGCCGTCTCCTGGACCAACCGGCTCTCTTCCCCGGCCCCCCGGGCCACCTCCTCGATGGTCTGGGCGATCTGCTGGGTGGCCCGGCTGGCCTCGCCGGCCGCCGCCGTCAGCTCTTCGCTGGCGGCCGCCACCTGCTGGCTGTCGGCCATCACCTGCTGGACCATGCTCCGAAGTTCCTTCACCGTCTTCTGGAAGGCACCAAAGAGCTGGCCCACTTCATCCCGCCAGGGCTTTTCGTCCTCCCAGGCGCCCTTCACCAGGTTTCCCTGGGCCACTTCTTGCGATGCCACCACCAAGGTCTTTAAGGGCCGGGTGATCATCCCGATGATCCAGCGGCTGATGAGAAATGCCCCCAACAGCGAGACGAGGATGGGGATGGAGGCGGCGATGCCGCTCCAGCGAAAGATGGTCTGCATCTTGGCTTCGGCAGCATCGCCGCTGGTGTAGTTGGCGTGCAACAGCCAGATGACGGAGCCCAGGGCGGAACTGAAGTTCAGGCCTCCCGAACCCTCCAGAAGGGCTTCCCGCGCTTCATCCAGCTTCCCTTCCCTAAGGAGTGGGAGGGCCCCGTCCCTCGATTGCTGGTACGCCTGCCAGCGGGCTTTGAAGGTTTGGATGACCGCCCTTTCCTCGGGGCTAGGGGCCACGTTTTCATACCGGTCCGCCAGCTCCTGGATCGTCCGATCCAGCTGCGAGAGCCGCTCTTCTCGAAGGGCATTTTGCTCCGGCGAGGGGTCGACGAGAATGGAAAGGGTCTGGCTGCGGATTTCCCAGAGAAACCGGGTGAGCTCGACGGTGTCGAGGATGATGGTGAGGCGCACGTCGGTGATTTCCTCAGTGAAGCTTCCGATCGCTTGGTTGGAGCGAAAGTTGTTGCCTCCCACGATCAGAAGCCCTAAGAGAAGGCCCACGGTGAGGATGGCCAGTTTACTTCTCACGGACATGTCTTTTAGGCTGATGCGCATCGGTCTTACGCCTCCTGGGCCTTTTATCGGAGAGAGGGGGGTTGAACTTTAGGATGAGGGTCCCGGGCCAAGAGGTTCTTCCGGTTTGGCTTCGCCACCGATACGCTGGTCTTAAGGAGGTCGAGCCGGTGAAAGGGACGGGGTACCACAAGGAGCTGCGGGACCGGGTGTTGCAGAACATGGGAGAGCTGGGGAGCCGCATCCCCGAGACCCTCCAGGGGTTTGGGGCCCTCCATAAAGGGGCAACGCAAGAAGGGGCTCTCAGCCTAAAGGTGAAAGAGCTCATGGCCCTGGCCATCGCCATTGCGGTGCACTGCGAAGGGTGCATCGCCTGCCATGTTCACGACGCCCTAAAGGCGGGGGCAACTCCGGAGGAAGTGGTGGAGACCATCGGAGTGGCCATCATGATGGGCGGGGGGCCGGCGGTGGTATACGGAGGGCTGGCTTTGGAGGCGCTGGAGGAGTTTCGCCAGGCCTAGACGCCCGATGGCGGGATGAAGGGGCTGCCGGGATGGCTACCGCCAGCCCCTTCATGCCGAAAAAGGGATCCCCGCCACTCCCCCAAAATCCCCTCCAGGTAGTCCTTCACCGGCCCCCTCTTCAGGCGATGGTGGGCGAACTGATTCCGATAGCTCCGAAGGCATCCGTAGCAGCTGCTGTCATAGGCACAACCGCACCCGCCGGAAACCCTCTTCCAGGCCATCTCCAGGGTTTCTCTGAGGATCTTCAAGTTCTCCAGCTGGGCCACCAGACCTGCACCACCTGGAACGGCATCGTAAAGGACGATAGCCCTTGGCCCCCCATCATCCGTTTCCTCCGACGAAAAGGTCACCGTCCCGTGGATGTCTGTGGACGGAACCTCCAGGACCTCGGCCGCTCCCTCCAGGAGGGCATAGGTGAGGCTATAGGAAAACCACTGCGGGTCTTCACCGGGAGGTACCGGCGGAAGGAACACCAAGCGGAGGACATCCGTCACAAATTCATGGGCGAGGGACACGGGCTGCGTGAACTCCCCGCGGCACCTCTTTTTCCAAGGGGTGTCATGCTCAAAGGTCTTGGGAAGGGCCGTGAAGGAGGCACCGCACTCCTTACAGATATAGAACCCCTGCCCTCGTTTCCCTTCCGAGATGACCACCATCCTTCCGGGAGAAACCCGGTTCATGCGGAAAAGCCCCTGGAGTTCCGAAGGAAGCTTTTGTTCGTCGGGATCCGCCAGGTGACCCACGAAATAGGGCCGGGTGGTGTAAATGCGCAAAGGTTTACCCTTGGGTTCCTCGGGTCCCTCAGGGCCGGTGAGAAACCCAAACCGGGGAACGACATACTTCTTCGGCACCAATGAGTCCCCACACGGGAGGAGGCCGGGATCCTTTTCCCCCTCCCGCCACTCCTGATACACCCCATGACGAGGGCAGTGGCGGTACCACTTCTGCTCCCATTCCCTCTCGGGAACTCTCTTTACGGCGTACGACTCCCACTCTTTCTTATTGGCGATCACCTTGCTGCCGGGCGCATACTCCGCAATGGCAAGAGCCAGATCGCGCTGCAGCTCCACCGTCCTCTCATGCCCATAGGTCGGCTCCAGGGCCACCACATCCACGGGAAAGCCATACTTGGGGATGACCGCCTTCCGGGAAAGAAAGGAGAGGACATCTTCTTCTTCCATGGTCCGCTGCCGCCTGGAAGCCCAATCGGCCCGCTTGTACTCTCCTTCCCGCCCGGCTTCTTCCCTTATCCGATCCAGCAGCAGCCAGTCCTTCACCGCCTCATCCACGGCTTCCACCAACCGGGAATTGGGATCCAGCATCCTTTCTTTCCAAGCGCCGTCGGTGAGGCCCAGCGCCTGATGGAGGGAAGGGGGCACGAGGGACTGGAGCCCCCTTGTGAGTTCTTCTTTTTCCCTTTGGATAAACTCCCAAAGGGCCTCCGTCAGGGTCTCCTTCCCCATGTGGCCTCCCAAAAGCGCCTTGACGTTTTGAAACCGCTCGGGATACCGGCTAAAGAAATGCCCCATGACAAAGGCCACCCCGTGCCTCCCCACGATCTTTTCGTTCTCCAGCCGGAAAAGAGGAGGCCGGGTGGCGCCCTGAACCATGTTCTTTGGATCCTGGAAGTGATAGAGATCGTGGGGGGACCTTCGGCTGTAGGTGATGGCCAGCCCCGGCTTTCCGGGCCTCCTTCCGGTTCTCCCGACCCTCTGCTGGTAGTTAAACGCTTCGGGAGGCATGTTCCGCAAGAAGACCACATCCAGATCGCCCAGATCCACCCCCAGTTCAAAGGTGGTGGAAGAGCTCAGGAAGTGGATATGTCCGTCGCGGAATCGCTTCTGGTAGTTTCGCGCCTCCTGGGGGCTGAGCTGGGCCGTGTGCTCTTCCACCCGCAGATGAGGCGGAAAACCTTCGGCTTGGTAGAGAAGCCGGTAGTGGTTCTCCCCGAGGGTGGAGGCGGGAATCGCTTCCAGGGTTCCGGGGCAGGGTCCCCGGCTGCACACTTTGGGAAAGGGATAGGGGTGGAGGCGCCCGCAGACCCGGCAGCGGTAGAGAAGGTCTTCCTCCGCCAGGACGGTGAGCCGGTACCACCAGGGATTGAGTTTCTTCCCGCTCTTTCCCTGGAGGAAGAGCTTTTCTTCGTCGGAATAGACCTCCTGGTCCATGCGATCCCAGTGTTCCCAAAGGGTTTCGAGAAGGCGGCGGGCCTCTTTCTTCGCTTCGCCATCGGAAAGGCCCCGAGCTTCTTTGAGGAACTTCACCAGGTAGCGCATCCGGTAGGTCTTCTCTCCCGCCCAGGACACCGCGTATTTTCCGGGTTTCGCGCTGGTGGTGACGTCCCTCGCAGCCGCAGAAGGGCTCAGCTGGTCTCGATCCACCCGCACGCCTTTGGGAACCCGCAGGTCCACTTCTCCGGGCCGCAGGGTGTCCAGGAGGGAGGCCATCAGAGCGATGGCCTCCCCCTCTGCCAAGGACCAGGGGGGTTCTCCCAGGATGGAGGGAATCTCCTGATGCTTCGGCCACCGGATGACCCACCGCACCAGCCCTGCGCCCTCCAAGCTGAGGCGCCGGTGGTGGGTGAGAAACTCCCGGTAGAGCATGGTCCAGGCGCGGTCTTTGGGTTCCAGCTCCCCGGCCGTTTCTTTGAAAAAGCCGCGGTCTTTCAGCCAATGCTCCAGCCGCCCCGCCATCTCCACCAGGGTGAGGCCTTGCGATACCAGGTGCCGGTGGTCTTTCGCCACCTGGTAGATGAGGTTCCGGTTGCGAAGATCCTCATAAGTCTCATCCAGGTAGTAGGCAAAATAGGCCGCTTCCTGGCGCCCATCGGCGAAGGCGAGAATCTTTTTCCGATCTTGGGGAAGCTTTTGGTGAAGGGTGGTGGCGATGACGACTCCTGGCCCATCGCCGCCATGGATGATCTCACTTACGGGATCAGGGCCGCTGTATCCGCAAACGCTGCACCTCACCATCTGATCCGATCGCTCTTCATCTTTGGGCGAAGGTTCTCGCACCACCCGGATGGTCTTCTTATGGCTGCAGCCGTGGTGGGGGCCCGTCTTTCCCGGAAGCCAGGCTTCTTTGCACATGACGCAGAGCTCCAACACCTCTTCCTCCGAGGGTGGAGCTTCCCCTTCATCCAACGGGCGAAGGTAAGTGATGCCGTAGTCGTCGCTGGCGGGATCGCGGATGGGCACCTCGACCTTGCCCTCCCGAAAGTCCTTTTGGGCGAGAAGGTAATGCTGGCCGCATTCCCGGCAAAGGGCGATTTCGAAGTAGGCACCCGTTTCTTCATCAGCCGATTTTAAGAGAATCCTTTTCTCTGGGTGGTAGGATAACAAAGCACCTTCGAGGCTCCGCAGGAAGAAGTGGTAGCGGGGCGAGAGAAGGGGAACCTTTCCTTCGGGATCTTGGGCTGACGTGAGGAGAAGCACCAGCCGGGAAAGGGCTCTTAGACCTTCAGGCAGCTCCTTTTCGGGAAAGAGCCTTTTCGCCAGCTCCTTCACTTCTTTGGGTCCTTCCCGAAGCCACCTTCGCAGCTCCGCCGTCCGTCTATCTTCCAGCAAGAGGGCTCCCGCCCGCTCCGCCGGCTGCGGGTGGAAGGGCCCGTCGGGTAGTTCTTTTCCCTCCAAGAGGGCCTGAACCCTGTCGTAATCGTCGTCGGTGAAGAGCCGCGATCCTTGGGTCTTCAGTTCCCGCAAGGAGGGCAAAAGGATGTCGTCTTGGCCAAAGGGTTCGGCGAAAAGCTCTTGAGCGAAAGAGGCCGCCTTAGGCGCATCTTCCGGACCCTGGGCCAGGGTGGCGCTGGTGGCCAGGCAGCGAAAGGTCCCTTCCTTTCCGTTTTCTTTGAGGTACTCCTGCAAACGCCTGAGAAGCATGGCCATTTCGATGGCCCGGGCTCCCCTGTAGGTGTGGACTTCATCCAGGACCAGAAAGGACCAGCTGTCGGGGGAGGTGATGGAAAAGAGGGGGCTGTCCTTGGGCCGAAGGAGAAGGTACTCCAGCATGGAGTAGTTGGTGATGAGGATATGGGGAGGGTTTTCCCGCATCTCCTTTCGAAAGATGAGCTCTCCGGGAAGGCGGTCCCGGGCTCGTTCCCTGCCATGGCGCTGCCGGTCCTCTTCGTCTTCCGGGGTGTAGCCGGTATATTGGCCGAAAGTGAAGGAGAAACCCGCTCCTTCTTCCTTCAGACGAGCGGCCATGGCCCCCAACCGATCCCTTTGATCGTAGGCAAGGGCATTCATGGGATAGAGGATGAGGGCCCGGACACCCGGTCCAAGGGTTCCGGCCCGGTAGGATTCATAAAGATGGAGGAGGATGGGATAGAGAAAGGCTTCGGTTTTGCCGCTCCCCGTGCCGGTGGCGATGACGACGTTTTTCCCTTGCCTCACCCTCAAGATGGCCTCGGCCTGGTGGCGGTAGAGGGGCCTTGAGCCTTGAAGCGCCTTAAGAAACCCCGGCTCCGGATCGGGAAGGACCCTTTTCAAAAGCTCCTCGGTGCTTTCAGCCCTTTCAAAAGGTGGAGAGGCTTCCAGGTAGGGGCCCTTGGTAAGGGAGCCCTTTT
>JAHHQG010000033.1 GCA_018729555.1 Clostridiales bacterium
ATGACGTTGGACTTGAATTTCCCTCGCGTACTTCTTCCCAGAGGACCCATTCATAATCAGAGCTCCGGAGGTCCCTCGGAGGCGGAGAACTCAGGTTTTTCAGGTACCGCAGGTATCGGATCAGCTGCCAGACGCGTTTTCATGGGACTCTTTCTTTATCCTCACGCCATCATCAGCCATGCAGCCACCTCTTGCATCCTCGGTTCTACCTGGACGATCCATGCCCCTTCTTCCGTATCCAAAGTCCCTTTCCTGCCGCCTTCACGCCGTGATGAGCCTCACCAGCCCCAGGAGCACCAGCGCATACCCCAGGATGCGAAACCAGCGGGTCCGGTCCTCCAAGACGGCCGGAGCCCGCTGGCCCAAGGCCTCTTCCACCTGTCGCCGGTACCAGCGGGAACGGGGCGCCACCATCAAAAAGACGCCCCCGGCTACCAAGAGAATCCCTGTCAAAAGGGAAAAAGGGTCCAATGCCTCCGCCCCCTCATTGACGCCCCGCGCCTCGGAAGCCTATAATGCCCATGCCGTCGGGATGTGGCCCAGCTTGGTAGGGCGCCGCGTTCGGGACGCGGAGGTCGCGAGTTCAAATCTCGCCATCCCGACCATTTTTCTTGTAAAGGTTTTTCAGGAGCTGGCGGACATTGTCGTAGTCCACCATCTCCACCATCTTCTCCATAGGCACCCACTGGGCTTCCAGGATCTCCCCTTTCTGAGGCGCCACCTCCCCATCCACGTAGGCCACTTCGTAGTACACCACCGTCTTGGCCACCCGGCGCTTCCCCTTGCCGAAGACGTACCGGGTCACCCCCAAGGGCCGGAGGATCTTCCCCCTCACCCCCGTCTCTTCCCGGATCTCCCTCAAGGCCGCCTCTTCATCCGTCTCCCCCGGCTCCACGTGGCCTTTGGGGAGGGTCCAGCGGCCATAGCGATCTTTCACCAGGAGCACCTCATCCTCCCGGATCACCAGGCCTCCAGCTGAACGCTCCTGCCGCATCCTGCCATCGACACCTCATTCCCACACCTGCGACACATGGGTGACGGTAAACCCTTCTCGGCGAAGGGCCTCCACGATGGGCTCCGGCTCTTCCGTGCGGAGCCTCACCACCACTTGGACGAAGCGGGGGCGATCGGGAGGCACGAAGGTCGCCAAACTGGCGATGGCCACCCGATGGCGGCGGACGATCTCCGCCACCTCGGCCAGCACCCCCACGCGATCCTCCACAAAGAGGGTGATCCTGGACCCCCTCTGGCGGAGGCCCATCATCTCCACCAGGGTGGCATAGAGGATCTTCTGGGTGATGAGCCCGATGGGACGGCCTCCCTCATCCACCACCGGAAGGGCGTCCACCCCGTGCTTTTGCATCCAAAAGGCGGCTTCTTCGATGATATCGTCGGCGCCGACGGACACCGCCGGCCCCATCACCGCCTCCACAGGTACCTTTTCCAGGGTGGCATAGTCGCAGGTCCGTCGCAAGTAGGCCATGATCTGCTCCATGGTCACCACGCCTGCCAGGACCTGCCCCTCTTCCGTCACGGGGAGGGCCTCCACCCCTGCCTGCTCCATAAGGTCCACCGCTTCCTTCAAGGTGGCTCCCCTGGCTATCGTGGGCACCCGGCGCTGCATCCGATTGGCGACGAACAAGGCCTTTTCCCCCTCGGCCGTTTCTTTTTGTTCTTCGGTTTCCTTCCCCCGGTTCCTCCTGGCATGGAGAGGGGAACGGCCTCATAGAGTCTCCCTGTGAAGGCGAAGACGAGCTCCCTCGCCCTCCTCCTCGTGGTCCTCCTCCTCTGGCCGCCCCTTCCCGGGGTGGCGGCTTCCCCTCCTTCCGTCACCGCCGAAGCCGGCCTCCTCATGGACCTGGACACCGGCCACATCCTCTGGGAGAAAAACGCCGACGCACCCCGCTATCCCGCCAGCATCACCAAAATCCTGACGGCCCTCACCGTCCTGGAGAAGGCCTCCCCCGAAAAGATCCTGGAAGTGCCCCCTGAAGCGGTCAGGACGCCCGGTTCCTCCGCAGGCCTTCAGGCGGGGGAAAGGCGCTCGGTGGAAGAGCTCCTCTACGGCCTTCTTCTGGTCTCGGGAAACGATGCCGCCGTCGCCCTCGCCGTGGGCCTGGCCGGCTCGGAAGCGCGCTTTTCCACCTGGATGAACGAGGTGGCCCGCCGCCTGGGAGCCACCGACTCCCGCTTCCAAAACCCCCACGGCCTCCCCCACCCCCAGCACCTCACCACCGCCCGGGACATGGCCCGCATCGCCCGGGCCTTCTGGCAGCATCCTCTCCTCCGCCGCATCGCCGCCACCCCTAAGATCCAGGTGGGGGACCACCTTTGGGTCAATGAGAATAAGCTCTTGGGTCAATGGGGGGTGGACGGCCTGAAGACGGGCTACACCCAGGCCGCCGGCCATACCTACGTCGCCACCGCCTCCCACCGGGGCCGCCACCTCCTGGTGGTCCTCCTCAAGGACACCAAAGACGGCAAGTACGAGGATGCCCTGAACCTCTTCCGCTGGGGATGGACCCATTACCGGGACGAAGTCCTCCTCCCTCCCGGTGCCCAGGCCGCCCAGATCCAGGTGAAGGGAGGCGCCCGCCCCTTCGTCCCCCTCACCCCCGCCGCCCCGGGGGGCATCCGAGCCTTCCTCGCCCCTTTCGATGAGGTCAGCTTCCGGGTCAAAGGGGTTCCCCCCTGGGTGGACGCCCCCCTCCACAAGGGGGAGATCCTGGGCACCCTGGAGGTGGTGGTCAACGGCCGCCTCCAGGCGGCTTACCCCTTGGTGGCCGCCGCCGCCAGCCCTCCCCGAAACACCCAGGCCTCCCGCCTTTCGTTGCGGGAGGCCTGGCGCCGCTGGTGGTCGTCCCTCCTCTCCTTCTTCCGGCCTTCCCCGGCCTACCCGACGGATCCCGCTTCGTCAAACCTCTCCCAGGAGATGGCGGGCGATGATGAGCTTTTGAATCTCGCTGGTGCCTTCGTAGATCTCCGTCGCCTTGGCGTCCCGAAGGAGCCGCTCCACCCCCATATCCTGGATGTAGCCGGCCCCTCCGTGAATCTGGATGGCCTCCAAAGCCGCCTTCACCGCCACCCGGGACGCGAAGAGCTTTGCCTGGGAAGCTTCCAGGGTGTGGCGTCCCCCCTGGTCCAAAAGGGCTGCCGCCCGGTGGACCAGGGCCCGCGCCCCTTCGATCTCCGTGGCCATCTCCGCCAGCTTGAAGCGGATGGCCTGAAAGGAGGCGATGGTTTGCCCGAACTGCTGCCGCTCTTTGGCGTAGGCCAAAGACTTTTCCAGGGCCGCCTGGGCGATGCCCACCGCCTGGGCCCCGATGCCCACCCGGCCGCCGTCCAAAAGGCTGAAGGCCACTTTTAACCCCTCGCCCGGAGCCCCCAGACGCCGCTCATCGGGGACCTTCACCCCGTCCAGATAAAGGCTTCCCGTCACCGCCGCGCGAAGGCCCATCTTTTTCAAAGGAGGCCCTGCCTTGAGGCCCGGGGCATCCCCCGGCACATGAAAGGCGGTGATCCCCTCGGGGGCCCGGGCGAAGACGATGTAGTAGGCCGCTTCTCCCGCCCCCGTGATGAAAACTTTTTCCCCTTCCAGGATCCAGGTATCCCCTTCTCGCCGGGCTCGGGTCTTAAGGGAAGCGGCATCGGACCCCGCCTGAGGTTCCGTGAGGGCAAAGCCGCCCCAGGCCTCCTTCAAGAGGCGGGGAAGGGCTTCTCGTTTGACCGCCTCGCTCCCGTAGCGCCAGAGCCCTTCCAGGTGGAGGGTGTTATGGACTTCCATGAGGACCGCCACGGACGCATCGGCCTTGGCTACCTCTTCCAGCACCACCGCATGGGCCAGATGGCCGAGGCCCCCGCCGCCCCATTCTTGGGGCACCATCATCCCCAGAAAACCCGCTTCAAAAAGAAGGCGGAGGCTTTCCCTCGGAAAGGCTCCCGTTTCGTCCCCTTCCCTCGCCCGGGGTGCCAGCTCCCTCTGGGCCACATCCCTCGCCAGGGACTTCAGCTCTTCCATGTCCCTTTCCAACGTCAAGCTCACGGGACCTTCTTCTCCCCTCCTACCCGCGCCAGGATGCGTCGGGCTGCCGCCCGGGGATCCAGATCCCTTCGCCGGAGGGCCGCCAGCACCTCGTCTAAGGTGCCGTCTTCCTTCGCCAGGTCCATCACCCACTTAAGGGCCCCTTCCGAAAGCACCTCCTCCATCCGCCGCCGGTCTTCGTCAGCGGTGAGCTCTTTGAAGAGCCCCTTTTCCTCCAGGTAGCGCCGGTGATGGCGAAGGGCCTGCAAAAGGGCCTCCAGTCCCCTCTCCTTTCCGGGAAGGGACGACACCAAAAGAACCGGCGGGAACCAGGCGGGCCCTCCCTCCTCGGGCGGGGTATACCCCTCCCGCCGCCCCCGGGCTTCGGGAGAAAGGCCCAGGGCCGTCCTCATATGGCGGGCCGCCTCCTCCGCTCCCTCCCGATCCGCCTTGTGGACCACGAAGAGATCCCCGATCTCGGCGATCCCCGCCTTGTTGGCCTGGATATCGTCGCCTAAGCCCGGCGCCAAGACCACCACCACGGTGTGGGCCGCATGCATGATGTCCACTTCCGCCTGGCCCACCCCCACCGTCTCCACCAGGATCACCTGGCGGCCGGCGGCATCCATCAGGCGGATGGCGTCGTAAGCGGCCCGGCTGAGGCCCCCCAGGCGCCCCCGGCTGGCCAGACTCCGAAAGAACACATCCCCCTGGATGCGCCGTTGCCAGCGGACCCGGTCCCCCAAAAGGGCGCCTCCCGTAAAGGGGCTGCTGGGGTCCACCGCCACCACCCCTACCCTCAGCCCCTCTGCGGCAAAACCTTCCGCCAGGCGCATCAAAAGGGTGCTCTTTCCCGCCCCGGGAGCTCCCGTGAGGCCGATGACCCATGCCTTTCCCGTATGGGGAAAAACGGCTTGCAGGAGGGAAAAACCCCGCTCATCCTCGTTTTCCACCCACGTGATGGCCCGGGCTAGGGCCAACCGGTCCCCGGCCAAAAGCTTTTCCGCCCATGCCTGCGTCATGCCCGCTCGCGAACCCTTTCCACCTGGCGCCGGAGATCCTCGGTGATAACCTGGAGGTCCGATCCGGGGCCGTAGACCCCCGCCACCCCCGCCGCCTTCATGGCCGGCACATCCTCATCGGGGATGGTGCCCCCCAAGAAGACCACCACATGCTCCATCCCCGCCTCCCGCAAAAGGTCCATGATGCGGGGGACGAGGGCCGTATGGGCTCCCGAAAGAAGGCTGATGCAAAGGGCCTCGGCGTCTTCTTCCACCACCGTCCGCACCACCTCTTCGGGGGTGCGGTGGAGCCCCGTATAGATGACTTCCATGCCGGCGTCCCGAAGGGCCCGGGCCAAGACCTTGGCCCCCCGGTCGTGGCTGTCGAGGCCGGGCTTGGCCACCACCACCCGGATGGGGGGCCGGGAGGGTTCAAATGATGATGTCTTCTTCATAGACGCCAAAGGTCTCCCTCAGCACGTCGTCCATTTCCTGCAAGGTGCAGTAGGCCCTGACGCAGTCCAAAATGGCGGGCATCATGTTCTCGCCGCTTCGGGCCACCCGCTTGAGCTCCTTCAAGCTGCGGGCCACCTCCTTCTCCGACCGCCGGGCTTTCACTTCCTTGAGGCGCCGGATCTGCTTTTCCTCCAGGGCGGGGTCGATGTGGAGGAGGGGTACGGGCGCTTCTTCCCCCGTCGTCCAGCTGTTGACCCCCACGATCTTCTCATCCCCCGTCAAAAGGGCCCGCTGGTACTGGTAGCTGGCATCGGCGATCTCTTTTTGGATAAACCCCTTCTCGATGGCCGCCACCATGCCCCCCATGGCCTCGATGCGGTCGAAGTAAGCCTGGGCCGCTTCTTCCATCTGGCGGGTGAGGCTCTCCACGTAATAGGAGCCGCCCAAGGGATCCACCACCCGGGGGATGCCGCTCTCATAAGCCAGGACCTGCTGGGTGCGAAGGGCCACCCGCACGGCCCTTTCCGTCGGAAGGGCGAGGGCCTCGTCCATGGAGTTGGTGTGGAGGCTCTGGGTCCCCCCCAGGATGGCCGCCAAGGCCTGCCACGTCACCCGAGCGATGTTGTTCTCCATCTGCTGGGCCGTGAGGGTCACCCCCGCCGTCTGGGCGTGGACCCGAAACTTCCACGAGCGGGGATCTTTGGCCCCGTATCTTTCCCTCATGGCCCTCGCCCAGATACGCCGCGCCGCCCGGAACTTGGCGATCTCCTCGAAAAAGTCGTTGTGCACGTCGAAAAAGAAGGAGAGCCGGGGGGCGAAAAGATCCACGGGAAGCCCCGCCGCCATCCCCCGCTCCACGTAGGTGAAGCCGTCGGCCAGGGTGAAGGCCAGCTCTTGCACCGCCGTGGACCCGGCTTCCCGGATGTGATACCCCGAGATGCTGATGGTGTTGAAGGCGGGGGCGTGCTTAGAGGCGAAGGCGAACATGTCGGTGATGATCCGAAGGCTGGGCTCGGGGGGATAGATATAGGTCTTCTGGGCCGTGTACTCCTTCAAGATGTCGTTTTGCACCGTCCCCCGCACCTTCTCCCAGGGGACCCCCTGCTTTTCCGCCACCACCAGGTACATGGCGAAGATGATCTGGGCCGACGAATTGATGGTGAAGGAGGTGGACACCTGGTCCAGGGGAATGCCTTCAAAGAGGCGCTCCATGTCGGCGAGGGTATCCACCGCCACCCCCACCCGGCCCACTTCCCCCTGGCTGCGGGGATCATCGGAGTCGTAGCCCAAAAGGGTGGGGAAATCGAACGCCACCGATAGGCCCGTCTGCCCCTGGGCCAGCAGGTAGCGGAACCGCTCATTGGTCTCTTCCGCCGTCCCAAAGCCGGCAAACTGCCGCATGGTCCAGAGGCGGCCCCGGTACATGGTCTCGTGGACGCCCCGGGTGAAGGGGTAATGGCCCGGGTCTCCCAGATCCCGCTCGTAATCCAGGTCGTCCACGTCGTCCCGCTGGTAGACCAGCTTCACCGGCAGGCCCGACAGGGTCTTCAAGCCCTTTTCCTGGTAAAGGGCCATGACCCCACCCCCTTTTTGCTAAAAATTATTCTATCGGACCTTCTTCGCTGCCTCCAAGGCAAAGTAGGTGACGATGAAATCGGCCCCCGCCCGGATGATCCCCAAAAGGGATTCCCACATGGCCCCTTCCCGGTCGAGCCAGCCTTTCTCCGCCGCCGCCTGGATCATGGCGTACTCCCCGCTCACCTGGTAGGCCCCCAGGGGAACGTCAAACCGCTCCCTCGCCTCCCGGATGACATCCAGGTAGGGCCCCGCCGGCTTCATGAGGATCATGTCGGCCCCTTCCTGAAGGTCCTGGGCGATCTCCCGCATGGCCTCCCGGCGATTCCCCGGGTCCATCTGGTAGGTGCGCCGGTCCCCAAAGGCGGGCGCCGAGTGGGCCGCCTCGCGGAAGGGACCGTAGAAGGCCGACGCATACTTGGCGGCATAGGAAAGGATCGCCACATCCTCAAAGCCCTCTCTGTCCAGCGCCTCCCGGATGACGGCCACCCGGCCGTCCATCATGTCGGACGGGGCCACCACGTGGGCCCCCGCCTCCGCCAGGGAGAGGGCCGTCTCCGCCAAAAGGGGAAGGGTGGGATCGTTGACGATCTTTCCCCCCCGCACCAGGCCGCAGTGGCCGTGGGTGGTGTACTGGCAAAGGCAGACATCGGCCATCAAGATGAGGCCCGGCACCTTCTTTCGAAGTTCCCGGAGGGCCCGCTGCACCACCCCCTCCCGGCTGTACGCCCCGCTCCCCACCTCGTCCTTCTCCGCCGGAAGGCCAAAGAGAAGGACCGCCGGGATGCCCAGGCCATAGGCCTCTTCCGCTGCCTCCACCACCGCCTCCGGGCTCCAATGGTAATGGCCCGGAAGGGAGGGGATCGGCTCCCTCTCCCTCACCCCTTCCCGCACAAAAAGGGGAAGGACCAGCTGCGACGGGCTGAGGCGCACTTCCTGCACCAGACGGCGAAGGCCTTCTTCCTGCCGCAACCTCCGAAACCTCGGAAACTTCTGGCTCATCCCTCATCGCCCCCCTGGCTCTGTAAGATCTTCCGCACCCGGTGAATCAGCCCCTCCTCCGCCAGGGAAAGCCCCAGGCGCCGGACTTCCCCCCGGGTGGTTCCTCCCCACGGGATCACCGGTGGAGCCATGGGGCCCACCGCCTTTTGCAGGCCCCTGACCGCCGAGGGGCTGGCGCAAAGGACCGCATCGGCCCAACGGGCCGCCTCCCGGGCTTCTTCCTCGCCCCTTCCCTCGGCCCCCTCCACGATCCGGTAGGCCACCGGCGCGAGGAGGAGGCCCGCCAAGGGCTTCAGGACCATCACCGATGAAAGGGGCGAAAGGGAAGAGCGAGGCCAAAAGAGATGATCCCCTTTGGAAAACCCCTTTTGCAAAAGGGGCAAAAGGACCTCCCGCCCCGCCGCCTCCTCCCCCGCCCTGCCCTGGGGATAGGTCACCTCTCCCCACCCCAGCTCCTTCGCCTTTTTGGCCGTCCCTTCCCCGACGGCCCAGATGAAAAGCGGTTCTTGGGGCTCAAGGCGGCAAAAGGAAAGAGCTTCGAGGGCCCGAGGGCTGGTGAGGAGAAGGTGTTTTCGCCCCGCTGCCGCCAAGAAATCCCCCCACGCCTGGCAAAGCTCGGGGTTTTCCTCCGGAATCTCTACCCTCACCGTCGGCACATGGACCACCTGGAACCCCGCCGCTTCCAACCGGCGGTTCCAGTTCTCTCCCCATTCGTCCTTCGGGCGGGTGTTCCAGAGGTTCAAAGGTTCCCCGCCCCCAAAAGGAGCTTTCGCCCCACTTCTTCCACCAGGGCCCGGGGATCCCTTCCCCGAGCTTCCACCGGCTCCCCGCCGCCCTCGCCCCAGGCGGCCTGGAGGTGCCACCCTTCCCCTTCTTTTTGTGCCAGCACCCCAAGAGCGCTCCAGCACCCGCCGGAGAGAAAGGCCAGAAGACCCCGCTCCATCTCCACCGCCTGGCGGACATCCTCCCGATCGATGGCCCCCACCAGCTCCCGGAGATCCTCCCGGTCCTCCCGCACTTCCACCGCCAGGGCTCCCTGGGCGGGAGCCGGGAGGAGGAGGGAAAAGGGGAGGACCTCCACATGCTCGGCCGAAAGGCCCAGCCGCTCCCACCCGGCCGCCGCCAGGATGAGGGCCTCCACCTCCCCTTCCCGGAGCTTCCTCAGGCGGGTGTCCACGTTCCCCCGGATGTCCACAAACCGAAGATCCCCTCGGGCCCTTTGCAAAAAGGTTCGCCGCCGGACGCTGGAGGTGCCCACCCGGTCCCCCGGCGAGAGCTCCTCCCAGCCCGGCCCGCGGGAGATCAAGAGATCGCCGGGATGGGCCCGCTCAGGGTAGGCCGCTACCCACAGGCCCTCCACCGGCTCCAAGGGAAGATCCTTGGCGCTGTGGACCGCCAGGTCCACCTCGCCCCGCAAAAGGGCCCCCTGCACTTCCCGGACGAAGGCTCCCACCGGCTGCTGAAAGAGGGGCACCCCTTCCAGGGAGAGGCGATCTCCCCGGGTGGTGACCGTCACCAGTTCCACCTCCAGAAAAGGGTGAGCCCTTTGCAAAAGCTCCCCCACCCTCGCCGCCTGGCGAAGGGCGAGGGGGCTTCCCCGGGTGCCCAGGCGCAGCCTCACCGGGTTTCCTCCTCCGCCGAAAGATCGAAGAGAACCTCCAGCATCTCTAAGTACCGCTCCTCATGGCCATCCCCCGCCATCTCTTTGAGGCGCACCGTCGGGTCGTTGAGAAGCTTATTGACGATGCGGCGGGTCATCTGGTGGAGGATGGCCTCCTGCCGGGGGCTCAAGGGGCCCAGCTTCCCCAGGGCCCACGCCACCTCCTTTTGGCGGATGGCCTCCGCCTTTTCCCGGAGGGACCGGATCAAAGGGACGGCCGCAAGGCTCCTCACCCATGCCTGGAACTCCTGCACCCGCTCCTCCAGATAGGCTTCCGCCTCCCGGGCGGCCCCTTCCCTCTGGCGCCGCCCCTCCTTCAAGATGGACTCCAGCTGGCCCAAGCGGAGGATCTCCAGGTGGGAAAGGGCTTCGGCTCCGAGGGGAAGATCGGGGGGAAGGGCCAGATCCAGGACCAAAAGGGGTTTCTTTAAGGAGCGGAGCTCCTCCAAGGTCACCACCGGCTGCGGCGCCGACGTGGCGGCGAGGAGAGCCGCCCCTTCCTCCAAGGTCCGGAGCCTCTCCTCCCAGGGAAGGGCGAGGCCTCCCACCTCTTCGGCCAGGGAGCGGGCTTTCTCGAAAGTCCGGTTGGCGATGAGGAGGAAGGCCCCCTGGGCCACCAGGTGGCGGGCGCTCTGGGAGGCCAGCTGGCCGCTTCCCCAGATGGCGATGGTCTTTCCCTGAAGGGGCCCCAAACGCCGGCCCATCTCTTCCGCCACCAGCGACCCCCAGCTCCAGGTCCCCTTCCCCAGGCCCGTGCGGCTGTGGGCCTCTTTGGCGGCCCTTAGGGCTTGGTGGAAAAGGGCATGGAGGACCTTTCCCACGGCCCCCTCATCCTGAGCCATGAGGTAGGCCCGCCGCACCTGCCCCAAGATCTCCGTCTCGCCCAGGACCTCCGATTCCAAACCGGCCGCCACCCGGAAGAGATGGCGCACCACCCCTTCCCCTTCGTAAAGGCCCCAGGGATGCTCCATCCCCAGGCGCTCCTTGAGGGCCATGGCATCCTCCAGGCGGTCCACCACCCCGTAGAGCTCAAAGCGATGGCACGTGGAAAGGAGGACGGCTTCCTTCAGCCCGGGCGCATCCTTGAGGTTCCGCAGGGCCAAGGGGACCTTCTCTTCCGGAAGGGTGACGGCCGCCAGGGCATCGGGGGCCTCCCTTTGCTGCAGGCCCAGCATAATGAGATGCATCGGTAACCTCCTCTCTGGACCTACCCCAAAGGGTTAGCCTAAACCGCCTCCGAAAACCGGGCTAGGGCCGGCCGGACCCATCTCCTTGGACCGTTGGCCCGGTTTTCGCCCTTCGTGGATGGCCACCAGCCCCAGGGTGAGGTAGAGGTAGCGGACCTTCTCCCACCCGGCCTTCACCAGCAACCGCCCCATCTCCTCCGCCCCCGGATGCTGGGCCTGGGAGACGGGCAGCCACTGGTAAGGGCCGTAGGGGCCGTCCTTGGGGAGGCCCAGCCCCAGAAGGGGTACGATGCGGGTGAAGTAGAAGCGGAAGGGCACCCTCACCCAGGGGGATGGAGGTTGGGTCAGCTCCATGAGAAGGACCCTTCCCCCCGGGCGGGTCACCCGGAGCATCTCCCGAAGGGCCTTTTCCAGCTGGGCGAAATTCCGGAGGGCAAAGGCCGACACCACCAGGTCGAAGGTGTCGTCGGGGTAGGGCATGTGGAGAGCGTTCCCGTGGGTGAGGGTGATGCGGGAAGCGTAGGGAGAGGCGGCCACCTTCTTTTCCGCCAGGGCCAGCATCCGCTCCGTGATGTCGATCCCTTCGATATGACCTCCTCGGTGGAGATCGGGCGCCAGGAGAAGCAAAAGATCCCCCGTCCCCGTCCCCACATCCAGGACCTTTTCGTCCCCTTTGAGGGCGGCGATCTGGCGAAAGCGCCTCTGCCACACCCGGTACATGCCCGCCGTCATGAGGAGGTTCATGGCGTCGTACCGGGGGGCGATGCGGGTAAAGAGATCGTGGATGAAGCGCTCTTTTTCTTCCGGGGTGAGGTTTCCCAAAGGACGAGCCCTCCTTCGCGCTCAGTCTAGCGCGAAGGGTTCTTTCCTGCCACCCGATGGGCCGCGCGCCTTTGGGAGACCGAAAGGAGGGGCGACACCTCCAAAACCGTGTTTCGCTTTTGCCCTCTAGCTTTCCACCCTCCGCTCCACCACCGCCCCCAGGGAGGAGAGCTTTTCCTCCAGTCGGCTGTAGCCCCGGTCCAGGTGCTGAACCCCTTCCAGGGTGCTGACCCCTTCGGCGCTCAGGGCGGCGATCAAGAGGGCAGCCGCTCCCCGGAGCTCCTGGGCCATGAGGCGGGCTCCTTTCAGCCGGGGAACTCCCCTGACCACCGCCAGGCGGCCGTCCACCTGCACCTGAGCCCCCATGCGCCGGAGCTCCTCCACCACCCGAAAGCGGCTCTCAAAGACCGATTCGGTGATGATGCTGGTGCCGTCGGCTTTCAAAAGGACCGCCAGGGCGGGGTTCTGGAGGTCCGTGGGAAACCCGGGGTAGGGCTGGGTGCGGATATCCACCGGCTTCACCCGGCCGGGCGCCCGCAGGCGGATGGTATCCCGGGTGAAACGAGCCTGGCACCCCATTTGGTGGAGGGCATCCAGGACGGCGTAGAGGTGGCCTGGGTTGACCCCCGTCACCGCCCCTTCGCCGCCGGTGGCGGCCAACGCCAGGAGGAAGGTCCCCGCCTCGATGCGGTCGGGGATGATCCGGTGGCGCACCCCGTGGAGCTCCTGGACCCCCTCCACCACCACCACATCGGACCCCGCCCCCCGGATGCGGGCCCCCATGGCTGAAAGGAGCCGGGCCAAATCCACCACCTCAGGCTCCTTGGCGGCATTGCGGATGGTGGTGGTCCCCCGGGCGAGGGTGGCGGCCATCATCAAGTTTTCCGTCGCCCCCACGCTGGGATAGGCCAGGTAAATATCGGCCCCCCTCAGCTCCGCCGCCCGCAACTTCACGATGGGGGTCTCCTCCAGCACCTCCACCCCCATCTGGCGCAGGCCCTTCAGGTGGAAGTCGATGGGGCGGGCTCCGATGGAGCACCCCCCGGGATAGCCCATCTCCACCTGGCCGAAGCGGGCCAAAAGGGGGCCCAGAAGGAAAAGGGAGGAACGAAGCTTGCGGGAAAGCTCTTCGGGAAGATCCAGGCGGGAAAGGAGCGCCGGATCGATGACCCAGGTCTGGGGGCCGTCCCGCTTCACTTCCACCCCCAGCCACCCCAGGATCTCCGCCATGGCTTCCACATCCTTGAGGGGAGGCGCGCCTTCCAGGACGGTCGGTTCCTTTGCCAGAAGGGCCGCCGCCATGGCCGGCAGGATGGCGTTCTTGGCCCCTTCCACCTTCACCTCGCCCCGAAGGGGATGGCCTCCCTCCACCACGATGCGCTCCATCTCCGGACCCTCCTCGGCCGGCCAGCATGCTATGTGGGAGGGTCAGGAGGAGTGCCAGGTCACTCAGCGCTGATGAAGGGCCTGGGCTAGAAGGCGTCCTTCCCGGCCGATGTCCCCGGCTCCCATAAAGACGATGACGTCACCTTCTTGAAGGACCTTAAGGAGATGACCCCGAAGGGCCTCCCGGTCTTCCCATACTTCCACGGGGGGGTGACCTTCCTCTCGGACGTAGCGGGCGATGTCCTGGTGGCTCACCGCCGGATCTTCCGCCTCTCCGGCGCTGTAGATGGGCAAAAGGTAGAGGTGATCGGCCTCGGAAAAGGCGCTCCCGAAGGCCGGCGCCAGCCGCCGGGTGCGAGAAAAGCGGTGGGGCTGGAAAACCACCAAAAGGCGGCGGCCCTTTAGCCGCCGGGCCGCCGAAAGGGTGGCCCGGATCTCCGCAGGGTGATGGGCATAATCGTCCAGCACCAGGATGCCCCCCTCCCGGGAGAGGATCTCAAACCGCCGCCCGATGCCGCTGTAGGCGGAAAGCCCCTCGGCCAGGGCTTCGGGGTTTAACCCCAGAAGGAGCCCCGCCCCCAGGGCCCCCAAGGCGTTTTTCACGTTGTGCTCCCCGGGCACCCGGAGGGTCACTTCCGCCAGGGGCCGGCCTCGCCAGAGGGCGCGGAAGCGGGAACCCCAAGGTAAAAGCTCCACGTCCTCTGCCTTCAGCTCCGCCCCGTCCGAAAGACCGTAGCTCAAAAATCCGTCCAGCCCCTCGTGTAAGAGCCGCCGCGCCTTCGGGTCGTCGGCGCACACCACCCGGTGCCGGGCCTGCCCCGCAAAGGCCAAAAAGGCTTCTTCCATGGCTTTAAGGGTTCCATACCGGTCCAGATGATCGTCGTCGATGTTGGTGATGATGGCCACTTCCGGGTGCACCCAGGTAAAGGAGCCATCGCTTTCGTCCACTTCCGCCACCAAAAAGGGGCCTTGGCCCCACCCGGCGTTCACCCCCAGGTCCCTGAGGCGCGCCCCCACCAGGAAGCTGGGGTCGGCGCCGGCATAGCGAAGGGCCATGACGGTCATGGCGGTGGTGGTGGACTTCCCGTGGCTTCCCGCCACCGCCACCCCCCGCCGCCCGCGGAAGAGCTCCGCCAAAAGCTCCCCCCGGTGGAGGATCCTCAGACCCATGCGGCGGGCTGCCTCCACCTCCTCTTCCCGGGGATCGATGGCGGAGGAGAGGACCACCTGCATCCCCTCCTCCAGGTGCCCGGGCGAATGGCCCAGATCGATCCTCGCCCCCAGCTGCCGGAGCTCATCCAAAAGGGGGGTGGCCTCCCGGTCGCAGCCCGTCACCTCTTCTCCCTTTTGCAGGAGGAGGCGCGCCAGCCCGCTCATCCCGATGCCCCCCACCCCGATGAAATGCCACTTCAACGGCCTTGACCTCCCGCCAACATCTCCAGCTCCTCCAAAATGTCCTCCAGGGCTCGGGGGCGTCCCTTTTGCCGGGCAGCCTTGGCCATGGCCTTTCGGCGCTCCGGATCCCCCACCAGGGCTTCCACCGCCCCCACCAGTTTTTCGACCGACAGCTCTCTTTCCCGGATCATGAGGGCACCCCCGCTTTCCACCAGGGGCCGGGCATTCTCTTCCTGCTCGTTGTGGGCCACATAGGGCGAGGGGATGAGGATAGCCGGGACCCCCAGGGCCGCCAGCTCGCTGACGGTGGTGGCCCCGGCCCGGGTGATGGCCAGATCCGCCGCCGCCAGCGGGATCGCCATGGCCTCGATGTAAGGCTTCACCTCTAGCCTTTCCGCCGCCCCATCCCTTATGCGGCTCCGCACATGTTCATAATGCTGCCTTCCCGTGGCCCAAAGGAGCCGCAGGCGGGGCAGGGCGAGGAGCCGAGGAAGGGCTGCCAGAAAGACGTCGTTCAAGGTGGCCGATCCCCGGCTACCCGCAAAGATGACCAAAAAGACCTCATCGGGGGAAAGGCCGAGGGACCTTCGGGCCTCCTCCCGCTTCACGGAAAGGATCTCGGGGCGGAGGGGATTGCCCGTCACCCGGCACCTGGCCCGGGCCGGAAAGTGGGCCCGGGCCTCCTCGTGGGGCAAAAAGACCCGCCCCACCCAAGGGGAGAGGATCCGGTTGGTGAACCCCGGCACCACGTTTTGCTCCTGGAGGGCCGTCGGGATGCCGAGGAGGATGGCGGAAAGGAGCACCGGCCCCGAGACGTACCCTCCCGTCCCCACCACCACCTGGGGGCGAAAGCGGCGCATAAGGCCCAGGGCCCCCCAAAGCCCCCTCGCCGCCGAAGCCATCCCCCGGACCCTCTCCGCCGGCGACTTTCCCACGATGCCCCGGGCTGGCAAAAAGACGGCGGGGATGCCGGTGGGGGGCACCAGCTCTTCTTCCATGCCGCCCTTTCCCCCCACGTAGAGGACCTGGCTTCCCGGATGGCGATGGAGAACCCCCTTGGCGATGGCCAGGGCGGGATAGATGTGACCTCCCGTCCCTCCCCCTGTGACGATCACCCTCACCCCCCGAAAGCGCCTCCTTCCCTCGAAATCCCCAGCAATATGCCTACACCGGCCAAGCTTACCACGAGGCTGGAACCTCCAAAACTCAAAAAGGGAAGGGTGACGCCCGTCACGGGGAGGACCGACAGCACCACCCCCACGTTGATGATGGCCTGGATGAGGATGAGGCTGGTGATGCCCCCCGCCAGAAGGCTCACGAAGGGATGGCGGGCTAAGAGGGCGATGCGAAAGCCCCGCCAGGCCAAAACCGCAAAGAGGAAGAGCACCAAAACCCCGCCCACAAAACCCATCTCTTCGGCGATGACGGCAAAGATGAAGTCGGTGTGGCGCTCGGGGAGGTAATACCGCTTAGCGATGGAACTCCCCAGCCCCACCCCGAAAAGACCCCCCGAGGCCACGGCGTAGAGCCCCTGGATGATGTGGAACCCCGCCCCCAGAGGGTCCTCAAAGGGGTTGAGAAAGCTTAAGAGCCGCTGCATGCGAAAGGGCTCCAGGCGGATGGCGAGAAAGGCCGCCGGAAGGGACATGAGGGCGGCTCCCAGGAGGTGGAGGAAAGGCGCCCCCGCAAGGAAGAGCATCACCAGGGATGCTCCCAGGACGATGGCCGCCGTCCCCAGATCTTCCACCATGATGAGCCCGGCCACCGCCCCTGCCAGAAGGAGAAAGGGGAGGGTTCCGGTGGTGAACCGCCGCAGACGCGCCCCCCGGTCGTTGAGCCAGCGGGCAAAGAAGATGACCAGGGCCAGCTTGGCGGGCTCCGACGGCTGGAGGCGAAGGGGTCCCAAGCTCAGCCAGCGGGTGGCCCCGTGGCTGCTGACGCCAAGGGGCGTCAGCAAGAGGGCGAGGAGGAGGATGGCTCCCAGGAAAAAGATGGGCGCTCCCTTGTACCAAAAGGCGACGGGGAGACGAGCCGACACCCCCAAGGCCACCAGCCCCACCAAGGACCAGGCCAGCTGCCGCTTGAGGAAGTAGTAGGGATCGCCGTATTGGTCGGCCACCACCACCGAGCTGGCGGAATAGATCATGATGAGGCCCAGGCCCCAGAGGGCCACCACCGCCGTCAGGAGAATCCCGTCGGGAAACCCCTTCTTCACCTCAAAGCCCGCCCCTCATAAGGGCCCAGAGGGAAAAGGCCGAAACGGCCGCGGACGCCGCCCAGAACCCGGCCGTCACCCACGGCTCCGGGATCCCCATGAGCTCGAAGTGGTGGTGAAGGGGGCTCATGCGAAAGATCCGCCGGCCAAAGGCGCGAAAGGAAAACACCTGGAGGATGACGGAAAGGGTTTCCACGACAAAGACCAGACCGTAGAGGAGAAGCCAGAGCTCCGTCTTGGTGAGAAGGGCCATGGCCACCAGGGCTCCTCCCAAGGCCATGGACCCCAGATCCCCCATCATAATGCGGGCGGGGTAGGCGTTCCAGAAGAGAAACCCCACCAGGGCGCCCCCCAGGACGATGCTGAAGGCCGCCAGGGAAAACTCCCCGGTCCAGTAGCTGTAGTACCCCAAGATGGCCAGGACCGGCAAAAAGCTCCCGGCCAGGAGCCCGTCGGCCCCATCGGTGGTGTTGGTGGCGTTGGCGGTGGCCAGCACCATGAGGATCACCAAGAGGTAGTAGTAGGGCCCCAGATCCACCGTATAGCCTGTCAAAGGGATGGCCACCCGGCTGGCATACCCCAGGCCTTCCCGCACCATCCAGGCGAGAAAAAGGCCCAAAAGCCCCTGGAAAAAGAGCTTATGGCGGGCCCGAAGGCCTAAGGAGTGGCGCCGGGTCACCTTGAGATAATCGTCCACGCCCCCGATGATCCCCAGCCCCACCATGCTCAAAAGAACCGCATAAAGGGCCCCATCCCTGGGACCCACCCAGAGGGACAGGAGGGCCGCCACCAGGACAAAGGCCGCGCCCCCCATGGTAGGGGTCCCTTCTTTCTTCTGGTGGGTGCGGGGCCCCACCTCCCGCACCGGCTGCCCCAGCTTCAAGGCCTGAAGGGTCGGCAAAAGGGCGTAGATGAGAAGGGCCGTCAAAAGGGCCGCGGCCAGAAAGGTGAAGGCGGCGGCATCAGCGTGAAAGGTCACCAGCGGAATCCTCTCCCCCTGCCCTGAGGCGGGCCAGGATCTTCTCCAGCTGCCAGCCCCGGGAGCCTTTGATGAGCCACGTATCCCCCGGCTTCAGCATGGCCCGGAGGGCCTCCAGGGCCTCCTCTTCCGTGCCCGCATGGACCCAGCTCTCCGGCGAAAGGCCCCCTTCCAGGGCTCCCTCCCCTATGTGGTACGCCAGGGGTCCGAGGGTGATGAGCCCCGAAAGAAAGCCCAATTCCCGGCCCACCTCCCGGTGGTGCCGCGGGGCCCCTTCCCCCAGCTCCAGCATATCGGCCAAAAGGGCCTTCAGGGGTGTCCCTTCCCCCACCTGCCGCAGGACCTGGAGGGCGGCCCTCAGGGAAGTAGGGCTGGAGTTGTAGGCGTCGTCCAGGATGGTGGCCCCCATGAGGCGGAGGATCTCCGTCCGGTGGCCCTGGGGGCGGTAGTTCCGAAGGGCCTCCGCCACCTCTTCGGGCCCAAGGCCGAAAAGGTGGCCCACCGCCGCCGCCGCCAGGGCATTGAGCACCAGATGGCGCCCCGGGACGGGAAGAACCACCCGGGCCCTTCCCCGGGGCGTCTGGAGGAGGAAGGAGACCCCCTCCCTCCCGCGGATCTCCACCTCCCTCGCCCGCACTTGGCTTCCCTCCCCTTCCCCGAACCAGAGGATGGGGGCCCGGCTCTGGTGGGCCCGCTTTCTCACCAGGGGATGATCCCAAGGGAGAACCCCATGGCCCGACGGCGGAAGGGCACGGATGAGCTCAAACTTGGCATCGGCCAGCTCCTCTTGGCTACGAAAAAACTCCATGTGGGACTCCCCGATGGTGGTGATAACCCCCACGGAGGGTTCCGCCAGCCGGCAGAGGTAGTCGATCTGCCCCGGCCCCCTCATGGCCATCTCCAGGACCACCGCCTCTTCTTCCCCCGTCATCTCCAAGAGGACCAGGGGGAGGCCCACATCGCTGTTGAGGTTTTCCCGGGCGGCAAGGATGGCCGTTTTCCTTCCCAAAACCGCCGCCGTCATCTCCCGGGTGGTGGTCTTCCCCACGCTCCCCGTGATGCCCACCACCGGCACCGAAAACCGCCTCCGGTGCCAGCGGGCCAAGCGGCCCAAGGCCAGGCGGCTATCCTCCACCACGAGGAGGGGCCAATCCTCATAGGAGGGAAGGATCCTTTCCACCAAGGCCGCCGATGCCCCGCGGGAAAAGGCTTCCTCCACGAACTGGTGGCCGTCGGCCCGGGCGCCGGGAAGGGCCACGAAGAGAAAGCCTTCCCCCACGGCCCGGCTGTCGATGGCCACCCCCCGGATCCTCGCCGGCGGCTCCCCCCGCCAAAGGCCCCCCGTGGCCTGGGCCACCTCCTCCGCCGTCCACCCCCTTGGGTTCACGGCCCTCAGGTACTCAGCCACGGTACCCCATCTCCTCAAGGAGGCTCCGGACCACCTGGCGATCGTCGAAGGGGATCACCCGGTCGCCGATAGTCTGGGTGGTCTCGTGGCCTTTCCCGGCCACCACCACCCCATCGCCGGGGCCCGCCAACTGAAGGGCGAGGGCGATAGCTTTTTTCCGGTCCACCTCTTTGTAAAGGGCCGCCCCCCGCTCCCTCGCCAGCTCTTCCGCCCCCTTCGCCACCTCTTCGATGATGGCCAAGGGGTCTTCGCTCCGGGGGTTGTCGGAGGTGATGATGACAGCATCGCAAAAGCGGGCGGCCTCTCTCCCCATGAGGGGCCGCTTCTCCCGGTCCCGGTCGCCCCCCGCCCCAAAAACGCAGATGAGCCTTCCCGAAAGGACCCGCCGCGCGGCGGAAAGAAGGGCCTCCAGGCCGGCAGGGGTGTGGGCGTAATCCACCACCACGGAGAAGGGCTGGCCCTTTCGGATGAGCTCCCAGCGGCCCGGGACGGGCTCCATGGTGGAAAGGGCCCCAAGGGCCTTTTCCGGCGGAAGGTTGAGGGCCGCCGCCACCGCCAGGGCGAGGGTCCCGTTGGCCACGGTAAAGGATCCTCCCAGGGGGATCCTCACCGAAAACCGCCTGCCCGCCCAGAGGTCCCCCAAACCTTCCGGAAGCCCCCCCACCTCCAGGGTGAAGGCCACCTCTTCCATGGTCTCTTGGATCTCAAGGGCCCGCACATGGGCCTTTTTCCCAAGGATGCTGGCGGTGATGGCCGGCCGGGTCACCTCCCGGGCGAGGCGCTCCCCCCAGGGATCGTCCACCATGATGGCGCAAGGACCTTCCAGCATCTCGTGGAAGAGGCGGGCCTTGGCCTGGAAGTAGTTCTCCATGGTCCCGTGGAAGTTGAGGTGGTCTTGGCTGAGGTTGGTGAAGGCGGCGGCGCCGAAGCGAAGGGCCGTCACCCGCTCCTGAGCGATCCCTTCCGAGGACGCCTCCATGACGCAGGCCCCGTGGCCCGTCTGGACCATCTCCCAGAGGAAGCGCTGGATATCGGGGGCTTCGGGGGTGGTGTGGGGAAGGGGCCGCTTTTCCTCCCCGATGATGCCGTAAAGGGTGCCCAAAAGCCCCACCTTCATCTGCGTCCCCAGGATGGCCCGGATCATGTGGGTGGTGGTGGTCTTCCCGTTGGTCCCCGTCACCCCCACCACCAAGAGCTTTTCCGAAGGCCGGTCGTAGAAGCGGTGGGCGATGACGGCCATGGCCTTTCGCCCATGGGGCGTCGTAAGGACGGGCACCCCCTCGGGAAAGGGCCGGCCCTCTTCCACCACGAGGGCTGCCGCCCCCCGCCCAAGGGCCTCGGGGATGAACCGGTGGCCGTCGGTCTTCTTTCCTGGAAGGGCGAAGAAGAGATGGCCCCTTTCCACCCTCCGGCTGTCGTAGGAAAGGCCCGTGATGACCGCGTCCTCCGGGCCGTGGAGCTCCCCCAATCCCTCCACCAGGCTGCGCCAAGGTTTCTCCATGGGTTCTTTTCCGCCTCGCCTTCCTCAGGGAGACTGGTTCGCCGACCCTTCCTCCGCCTCCCCCGGGGGCCGGAAGACCACCTTCACGGCCGTTCCCGGTGGAACCTTTTTCAAGGGCGGCGGATCCTGGGCCACGCCCACTCCCGTGCTATCGGGATCCATCTCTAGCCTAAGCCCCATGAGGTGGAGGATCCGGGCCGCCTCCCGCACCGTCTGCCCCCTCAGGTCGGGGACGGTGCGAAGGTCCCCTTCCGCCGGGGAGGAGCCGTCGGTATAAGCCAGGATGGGGGTGCCCTTCGGCACTTTGGCGCCCGCCGCCGGTACCTGGCGGGCGATGATTCCCCCGTCCCCCTGGATCACCGCCAAAAACCCCGCCTCCCGGGCCGCCGAAAGGGCCTCCGCCAAGGGGAGGTTCACCAAGTTGGGAGTCTCCACCAGATCCTGGCGGGGCACCTCCACCGGCAGATCTTCGGGGCCGCACTGGGGCGGCACATCCAGGTAGCGCAGGACATCCCGCATGATGGCCTGGAACAAGGGTGCCGCCACCTGACCACCGTAATACATCCCCTGGGGTTCATCCACCGCCACGTAGAGGACCACCCGGGGCTTTTCCACCGGGGCAAAGCCCACAAAGGAGGCGATGTAGGCCCCCCCTACTTTGCCTCCCACCACCTTCTGGGTGGTGCCCGTCTTGCCCCCCACCGGGTAGCAGGGGATCTGGGCCAGCTCCCCCGTCCCTTCGTCCACCACCCGGGCCATGAGACGCCGCAGCATGGCGGAGGTCTCTTCGGAGATCACCTGCCGCTTCATCTCCGGCTGGATCTCTTTCACCACCCGGCCCTCTTGGTCCAGGAAGGCGGCGGCCACATGGGGGGTGTAGAGCTTTCCCCCGTTGACGGCCGCCGACATGGCCGCCGCCATCTGGATGGGGGTGACCGTCAAGGTCTGCCCAAACCCCATGATGGCCAGGTCCAGATCGGTGGCTTTATCCTGCCGCGGCCGGATGCCCGTCACTTCCCCCGGAAGGTCGATGCCCGTCTTTTCCGCGAAGCCGAACTTCTCCAGGTAGCGGTAGAACCGCTCTTTCCCCACCTCCACCGCCAGCCGGGCAAAGACGGTGTTGGCCGATTCGGCAAAGGCGGTGGCGAAGGTGGTGGGTCCCAACCCCACCCCGTTCCAGTTGCGGATGGTCTTTCCTAAGACGGTGTAGGCCCCGGAATCGTAAAGGCCCGTCTCCGGCCGGATGATCCCTTCCTCCAGAGCGGCCGCCGCCGTGATGGGCTTGAAGGTGGACCCCGGAGAGAAGGAGTCGGTGATGGCCTGGGTCCGGTAGGTCTCCTGGGGATAGTCGCTGTAATGGTTGGGGTCGAAGGAAGGTCGCTGGGCGAGGCAGAGGACTGCCCCTGTATAGGGGTCCATGGCGACGGCGTAGGCCGCTTTGGCGTGGGTCGACTCCATGGCCCGATCCAGCTCCCTTTCGCAGATGAACTGGATGGTGGCATCGATGGTGAGCTTCAGGTTGAGGCCATCTTTGGGAGGGATGTATTCGTGGGTTGTCTCGGGGATCTCCCGCCCGATGCCGTCCCGCTTCAAAAGGATCTTTCCCTCTTCCCCCTTGAGCTCCTTGTCGTAGTACTGCTCCACGCCGTAGAAGGCATGGAAGACCGTGGCGAACCCCAGGAGGTTTGCCGCCAGCATCCCTTCGGGGTAGACCCTTCCCGTCTCGCGGGTGAAGTGGATCCCCGGAAGCTCCAACTTCCGGATGGCGGTGGCCGTCTCATCGGGGAGGGCATGCTGCAGCCACACGAAGGCGCTGGGGGTGGCCAGCTTTTTCTGCAGGCTTTTCTCATCCTGCTTCAAAAGGGGAGCCAGCGCCGCCGCCACCCGGTCCACTTCCTCCGGGGGGATCTCATTGGGGTTGGCCCAGAGGGAATCCATATCCATGCTGATGGCCAAAATCCGGCCCTTTTGGTCCAGGATATCCCCCCGCCGGGCCTGGACGGGGACGGCGTAGGTGCTGGAAGCCTGGGCTTTCACCCTTAGCTCCGGCCCGCGCCAGAACTGAAGCCAAGCCAGGCGGAAGGAAAGGCTGAAGACCAAAAACAGGGTGAGAAATAGGGTGATGAGGATCCGGCGGCGGAGCACCCTCAAACCCATGATGCCGTTACCCCGCTCCCCTCAGCGGGGGTTCTGGGCCCCCACAGCCTCGGTCTCGAACCAGCTTTCGATCCAAGCGGCCACCTTGGACCAGAGGATTTGGACGTCCCGGGGTTTCTCCGCCGGCGATAGGGGGACGGCCGTCAGCTCCCCTTCCGGCGAGGCTCCCACCTCCCTGGGAGGCACCGTCGGGACCGCCGCCCGATAGGCCCGGGGTGAGGTGACCATCTCCAGATGCTCGGTGGCCCGCTTCGCCACCTGGGAAGGGCCTTCCATCCGGGCCACCTCCGCAAGAAGCCGGGCCCTTTCGTCTTCCGCCGCCTGCAAGGCCTTTTGCCAGGCCAAAAGGTCCTTTCCCGCCTGGGCCACCAGGTATCCGTGGTAGACGGTCCCAAAGAGGAGCCCCAGGCAGGTGATGAGGGTGAGGAGGGTTTTCAAAAGTTCCCTCCGGCGCCGCCGGGCCTCGGCCCTTTCCCTGGCCCTGGCCAGGGCGTCTTTCACCGGGGCCGACGGCTGGTAGAGATAGTCTTCCCAGCTGGGCCTCGAGGCAGGCTTCAGGGCGGAGGTTCCCCATGTGCTCACGATACGTCCTCCCCCTCCGGCCCAGAACCGACCTTCTGGAGGGCCCTCAACCGGGCGCTCCGGGCCCTTGGATTCCACTGGGTTTCCTCTGGACGGGGCATGAGGGCTCCCTTGGTGAGGAGCCGGGCCTGGGGTTTCCCGCCGCACGTGCAAAGGGGCGCCTCCGGCGGGCAGGTACACCCTTTGGCCCACTGCCGAAACTTGCTCTTGACGATGCGATCTTCCAAGGAGTGAAAGCTCAAGACGGCCATCCGCCCTCCCGGCGCCAGGCGGGAAAAAGCTTTAGCCAGCCCCTCCTCCAGCGATTCCAGCTCCCGGTTGACGGCGATGCGGAGGGCCTGGAACGTCCTCCGGGCTGGGTGGGGCCCTTTTTGCCGGGCCCCCTTGGGGATGGCCCGCTTGATGATGTCCACCAGCTGGCCGGTGGTGGTGATAGGTTCTTTCTCCCGCGCCGCCACGATGAAGGCGGCGATGCGAGAAGCCCAGCGCTCTTCCCCGTACTCCTTGATGATCCGGGCGAGCTCTTTCTCCGAAAGGCCGTTCACCAGGTGGTAAGCGCTGACGGGCTGCCCGGGGTCCATGCGCATGTCCAGGGGAGCATCGGTGCGGTAGGTGAAGCCCCTCTCGGGGTCATCCAGCTGGGGAGAGGAGACCCCCAGATCGAAGAGGACCACCGTCACCTCCCCGATCCCCAGGCGATCCAGGACCTCATCGAGACGGGCGTAGTTGGCCTTTTCCAGCCGGACGGCATCCCCAAAGATGTGGAGCTGCCGGCGGGCCCGTTCCAACGCTTCGGGGTCCCGGTCGATGCCGATGAGGAGGGCCCCGGGGCCGGCAGCCGAAAGGAGGGCCTGGGCATGGCCCCCCGATCCCACGGTAGCATCGAGGATGATGTCTCCCGGCCGAGGGGAAAGGAGGCGGACCACCTCGTCCACCATAACAGGGATATGGGGATAGACGGCGGGATCGGCTTTGATGTCCCTGGCCTTCAGGGCCTCCATGTCCTTTCCCTCCTGCGCATCCTTTTGGACCAAGGGTTCAGCTCCCATCGAGGCCCACCAGCTGCTCGGCGATGGCCGCATATTGCTGGGCCGTCTCTTGAGCATAGGCATCCCACACCTGGGGATCCCACAATTCCACCCGGCTCCCCACGCCCAGGATCACCACGTCCTTCTCCAGGCGGGCGTATTCCCGGAGGTGGGCCGGAAGGGAGATGCGCCCCTGCTTGTCGACGGAGCATTCCGCCGCGCCCGAGAAGAAGAAGCGGACGAAGGCCCGGGCGTTGGCCTGGGTGAAGGGAAGCTTTTGGAGCTTTAGCTGGAGCTTTTTCCACTCCTCCTGGGGGTAGGCGAAAAGGCACTGGTCCAGGCCTTTGGTGACCACAAAGGTGTCTCCCAGGCCTTCTCGGAGGCGGGCCGGCATGATGAGGCGCCCTTTTTCATCGAGGGAGTGGCGGTACTCCCCCATGAAGAGGGGCGATGCGCCCTGGGCCTCCAGGTCCCTGCCCTTCCCCTCCACTTTACCCCACTTCCCCCCACTTAACGCCCCCTATTCTCCCCCCTCGGCCCATTTCCTGCAAGAGAGAACGAAGTTTCTTAAACTGAGGACCAAAGGAGGGGCTTCCCGGGACCATGGTCCGGAAGGACTTCAGGGATCTCCGGTGGGCGGGGCTCTTTCTCCTCCTGGGGGCTTTGGGTGGAGGGGTAGCCACCCTTTTGCATCCGCCCTACCTCAACACCGTCATGGGGCGCCACGAGCTGGTGGCCATCGCCCATACCGGGTACTACGGCCTCTTGCACTGGGCTCTTTTGGCGGCGGATCTTTTCATGGGGTTTGGTCTCGTGGGCCTTTTTCTCTATCTCCTTCGGGAAAGGGGCCTTTCCTTCCCTCTCCTTTCGGCTTTTGCCCTGAATCTTCTGCAGATGGCCCTTTGGACAGGTCTTTTCGTCGGCGAGGCTACGTCCCTCATCCAAGAGGCAGCTGCTTATGCCGCCATGACCGAGGAGAGCTACCAAGAGCTCCTGGCCATCCTCAATGCCAGCCGGGCATCTTACGAGATCGCCCTGGGCTATGTGGCCATGGCCATGCTGTGGGTCGGAACCCTTCTCTTCAGCCTGGCTCTCCTCACGATCCCTTCCTACCCCCGGGTCCTGGCGCAGCTGGGTATTGCCGGTTCCCTCCTCGCTCTTTTGGCCCAGGGAGCGGCACCTCTCTACCCCATCCTGGGTCACATCCGCATCATGGCCCTTCTGCAGGGGCCAGGAGGGGCCTGGCTCTTTCTGACGGGTCTTTGGCTCTTTCTTCGAACGAAGGAGACAAAGGCCTAGGAGCCGCTGGACCTTTCGTGTACAATAGCGGCTGGACTGGTTGGGGACGTAGCTCAGCTGGGAGAGCGCTAGAATCGCACTCTAGAGGTCGGGGGTTCGAATCCCCTCGTCTCCACCAAAGAATTTCAAGCCCCGCAAGGAT
>JAHHQG010000034.1 GCA_018729555.1 Clostridiales bacterium
TGAGGGCGCATGACGGCCCGCTGGGTGAGGATCCTTCTCTGGGGTTTGGTGGTCCCCCTGGCGGTGTTCTATCAGTACGTCCGCGCGCCGGCCGCGCGGTGCGCCAGGCTCTTGATGAGGGCGACTACGCCAAAGCCAAGGCCCTCTGGAAACCTGTCGACCAGGTGATCCATGCCGTCTACCCCACCTTGCAGAAGAAAAACGGTCCTTTGGCCAGGGATATGTGGCACCATATGGCCCTTGTGGAGCTGGGCTTCATGAGCGGAGATTGGGAGAAGGCCCGGCAGGGGGCCGAGGCCCTTCCTTCCATCCTGAAAAAGGTGGAGGCGGAGCTAGGGGGAATGAGCGTTGGACCGTGAGGTGCCTCTTCTCGAGCTGGAGAAGGTCACCTTCACCTACCCAGGGCAGGAAAAGCCCCTCTTCGTCGACCTTTCCCTGCGCCTCTACCAGGGCCAGTGGCTCTCCATTACCGGGCCTTCGGGATCGGGAAAGACAAGCCTTCTCCGGCTCATGTACGGCGCCGTCTTTCCCGCCAAGGGCACGGTGAAGATCCTGGGAAGGGCTTTGGACCGCAAGAGCCGCTACCCTTTGCGGCGGCAGATGGGTCTGGTCTTCCAGTCCTTCGAGCTCCTACCCCAAAAGACTGTTCTGGAGAACGTCGTCTATGGGGCGGAGATCCTGGGCTGGCCTCCGAAAGTGGCGAGGGAGAAAGCCCTCCAGCGCCTGGAGGACGTGGGCCTTCTGGACCTGAAGGATCGCCGGCCCGGCACCCTCTCGGGGGGCGAGCAGCAGCGGGTGGGCTTGGCCCGGGCCCTCATCCACGAACCCCGCCTGATCCTGGCCGATGAGCCTACGGGGAACCTGGATCCCGCCAACGCCCGAAGGGTGTGGGAGATCCTCTGGGAGCTGAAGGAGCGGTGGAAAGCAGGGGTGGTGGTGGTGACCCACTCCAAGGACCTGGTGGCTTGGTCCAAGGGACTCCATCTGGAGCTGGGGAAGCTTTGAACCTTTGGCCTTGGATCTACCTCTGGCGGGATGCCCGCCAGGGTATTGCGCGCCATCCCTTAAACGGCCTGGCGGTGGTGATCATCGTGGCCTTCGCCGCCGTGGTGGCAGGAGCTACAGGGCTCCTTCTGGCGGCCAGCTCCTCGGCGGCGGCCCTCCTGGAGCGCCAGGCGGAAATCCGGGTCTTCTTGGTCCCCGATGCCGATTCCCAGGAAGCGGCGCGGGCCGCGGCAGCCATCCCGGGGGTGAAGGGGGTGGACGTCATCTCGCGGGAAGAAACCCTCTCCCTGATGGAAAAGGCCTTTGCCGCGCGGGTGAGCCTCCGCCAAGTCTTTGCCGACAACCCCTTCTTTGACAGCCTGCGGGTCCAGGTGGAAGGCCCGTCGGAGGTTCCCGAGGTGGTGAAGGCGCTGGAGAAGCTTCCGGGGGTGGACGAGGTGGTGGATGCCCAGGCCTATGTGGAACCCCTACTGCGCCTCAGCCAATTCCTCCGGCGGGCAGGGATCCTGGCAGCCGGGGCCGTCAGCCTCATCGCCGCCTTGGTGGTGGCCGTCACCTGGCAGGTGGCCCTCCAGAGCCGGCTCCCCGAGATCCGGGCCAAGAGCCTCCTCGGCACGCCCCCGTCTCGCCAGCTGGCCCAGGCCCTCTTGGAGGGAGGACTCCTCGGCCTTCTGGGCGGCCTTTTGGCAGCCTGGGTGCAGGTTTTCTACCTCTCCGCCCTGGCGAGGGGCCTGGCGGAAGCGGTGCCTTTCTTCCAGCTGGTGCCCCCCTATGGCCGCTTTACCGCCCTCATCCTACTGGCGAGCGTCCTTTTGGGGGGCCTCAGCGCCATGGCCGCCGCTTACCGCGTCCTTCGGGAGGTGGATTGAGTGCGGCGGGCTATCCCCTTTCTGGCCACGGTCTTGGTGGCGCTTTTGGTGGGGCTTCCCCCTGCGTCAGCCCACATCACGGGGGTGTTCCTCTACTTCTTAAAGGATGTGGCGGGGGAAACGGCCAGCAGCAGCCAGAGCATCCTGGAAGGCCAGATCCGGGAGGTGGACCGCCGCCTGGCGGAGCTCACGCCCCTCATCGAAGCGAAGGAAAAGGCATACCGGGAGCGGGAAGCCCGTCTCGGGGAGGCGGTGAGGGCCTACGAGCGCTATTCGGGGGCCATGGTGGCCGCCCTCTTGCGGGATGCCCAAAACCCGGTGGATATCCTGGCAGGCCTCCGCATGTTCCAAAAGACCCTCGGGAAAGATGTGGAGGAGCTGGATGCCCTGGGAAGGGAACTGCAAGAGCTTAGAGCCAGGAAGGCGGAGCTGGAGAGCTTTCGCAGCATGCTCCTCATGTTCGACGAAGCTCGGAAGCGGCACCTGGCGTACCTTCAGGTAGGGGACGAGAAGATCCAGGAATCCCTCTACCTCCTCTCGGAGGAGTGGGAATCCCAGCGGGTAGGCCCCATGCGGAAGTGGACGGAAAAGGCAGCCCGGGTTCTCACCCGCTGGCGGGACATCTGGCAGCCGGCGCCTGACGGGCGGGGGTACATCGATGAAGAGGGCCTCAACGAACTTTTGCAACAGGCCCTTCCCATCGAGGGCCTGAAAGACGTCCGGGTGCATCTTCGGGCCGATCATGTCTTCATCGAGGCCCACCTCCTCTCCGATCCGGCCCTGAAGGAGTTTGTGCCCCACGGGTATGACGATCGCCAGTTCATCGCCTTCGGGCAGATGAACCGGATCTCGCCGTCGGAGATCCAGCTCTATATGGAGTTCCTCATGATCGACGGCTACGTCATCGACCTGGAAGACCCTGATTTCCAGAGGGACCGCGCCACGTGGCAGGTCTTGAAGATCCAGGGGTCTAAGGGCCAAAGGCTTTTCTTCGAGCAGGACAACGGAAGGCTTTGGCTTTGGGAGGAACCGCGAAAGGAGTGAGGTCGTTGCGAAAGAAGCTAGCCCTTTTGACGGCGGGAGCGCTGCTGGTGACGGTCCTCGCGGGTGGGACGGCCTGGGCCCACATCCTCAACGAGAAGACCCAGTTCCCCGACATCGCCTCCTCTTCCTATGCCGCGGACATCGTGTACCTGGCGGCCCTCGACATCATCCCCCAGACCCCCGCCTTTGAACCGGAGGCCCCCCTCACCATGAAGGATCTGGCGGTGTGGGTGGCCTTGGCCCACCGGTTGGGGAAGGGGGGCGAAACGCCGGAAGACCTGAAGATGCTGCAGGAAAAAGCCCTGCAAAAGGGCCTGGTGCCCACCCTGGACGGGAACGCCACCTGGAAGGATGTGGTGACCTACTTCTTCGGGGGAAAGGTTTCTCTGGAGGGCCAAAACCCTGAGGCCGTTCCCCAAAAGGGTGAAGCGGCTGCCTTTATCGCCGCCCGTATCGATGGGGCGATGCTGAAGGACCTGGGGGCGGAGGAAGGGCCGCGGGGGACGGTGGAGGCCGTCCACGGGGATGCCCGTGACCACCATGGGAGCTACACCGTCGTCATCGCCGGAAAGGAATACCCCCTGGACGCCCACACCCGAGTGGTGGGCCCCCAGGACATCACCCAGTGGGAGGGCCTTAACGTGGTCCGCTCTCTGATAGCCCTGGAGGGAAACGAATACCACCACGGGATCTTCTTCCTGCAAGCGGGCCAAGCTCCTTCGCCCGCTGAGGAAACCTCGCCTTCCCAGCCTGCCGCGCCGGCGCCTGCGCCAGAGGATACCTCCGGGCGGTCCCCCGCCAGCATGTGGCTCCTAGGCCTGGGAGGCGGGGCTGTGATTCTGGCGGTCCTTCTCTTCGCCGGCCGGAAGATGCGCTAAGAGAGCCAGGCGCTGACCTACCTCGAGGTCCTCGAGGGCGCCCAAGCTCATCTCCAGGACAAAGAAGGCCCTTCTCACGTAAGGACCCCTTCTCCCCGGGAGTAGGGGCTCTTTCCTGAGGACGTGCCCGTGGCGGTCGATGTAGGCTACGTCGAGGGGAAAGCGCATGAGGTAACTGTGGACCTGGCGGGTGGGGAAGAGGAGGAGGCCTTCCCCGGGGGGGAGGGAGGGCCGGAAGAGAAGGCCCCTCAGCCGAGTCCCAAAAGTTCCTGCGAGGTGGATGGATGTCCCCATGAT
Source organism: Clostridiales bacterium (assembly GCA_018729555.1). Taxonomy (GTDB): domain Bacteria; phylum Bacillota; class Sulfobacillia; order RBS10-35; family RBS10-35; genus RBS10-35. The sequence goes on from JAHHQG010000034.1 coordinate 4,094, forward strand.
GGCCCCGGTGTCGGGAACCCAGAGGGCCACCTCTCGGGGAAGGGGGCGGGGGAGGGGCCATGAGAGCCACCGGATCTCCTTCATGAGGCCTCCAGAGGTTCGCCGTGGACGTGACGGGCGATGTCGGCCGCCACGGCGAAGGTCCCGCGGAGGGTCTCGAGGCGCATGGTCCCCTCGCCGCCGGGGTCTCGGACGTGGACGGGGGCTCCCGGCACCAACCCCAGGGCTTCCAGGTAACGGAGGAGATCCACCATATCCTCGGCCAGCTCGCTGATGCGCACCACCTTCACCCGGCTCCCCGGCGGGTAGGCGGTGAGGGGATGGTGAAGGGGTTTCTTGCGGGCTCCCTTTCGCGGGATGGGGTTGCCGTGGGGGCAGGTCTCGGGGAAGCCCAGGTGGCGGTCCAGGCGCTCTTCCACCAGAGGGGAGATGGAGGTCTCCAACCGCTGGGCTTCAACGTCGGCGGTGGCCCAATCCAGGCCTAAGACGTCGGTGAGCCACCGCTCCAGGAGGCGGTGGCGCCGGATGAGGGTCCGGGCTTCCTCCAGCCCTTTGGGCGTAAGGTGCAGGATGTGGTCCTCGCTGACCGTCACCAGACCGTCCCGCTGAAGGCGGCGGAGGGTCTGGGAAACGGTAGGCGCCGATACTCCCAGGTATTCCGCCACCCGGGCGGCGATGGGGGTTTCCCTTTCGTCCTGCAGGATGTAGATGGCCGTCAGGTAGTCGTGATAGGTGCGGGATCCTTTCATGGATCGCCTCCTCGGATCGGATGACTTGGCATCACTATACCGCGAAGGGACGATGGCGGGGGTTGGGGGGAAAGACCGGGGGCCGGAACAATTCCGAGTAGATCCATCGACTTTTTGGAAAAACCTCATTGACGCGTTTTGTGGTATTAGCCTACACTAACCACGCGGCTGCTGGAGGCGAGGGCGAAAGCCCGAGCCAACCCAACCATAACCCAAGCGAGGGCAGGTACCCTTGCCTGCCCCGGTGGCAGGAAGGAAAGGATGAGGTGGCGTTGGGCGTAGGGCGGAAAGCAGCTGCCCTGATGGTGCTGGTGGCCCTTTTCCTTGTGGCAGGTTGTGCCAGTCTCGGGGGCGCCGGCAACGCGGCGGAAAGACCAAAGAGCATCACCCTTTATGCCGGCCAGCACAAAGAAGTGGTGGAGCCCCTGGTGAAAGCCTTTGAAGAGAAGACGGGCATCACCGTCCGCATCCGGTGGGGGGAGACGGGAGAACTTCCCAACCAGATCGCGGAAGAGGGAGCCCGGAGCCCTGCCGATGTCATCTGGATAGAAGCCACGCCCCCCCTCGTGGGCCTGAAGGAAAGGGGGCTATTGGCTCCCCTGCCGGAGGATGTGCTGGCGGCGGTGCCGGCCCCCTACCGGGATCCCGAAGGGCAATGGGTGAGCGCCAGCCTGAGGCTGAGGGCGGTAGTCTATAACCCTGATCTGGTCAAGGAAGCGGAGATCCCCGCCTCCATCCTGGACTTGGCCTCGCCCCGGTGGGAAGGCCAGGTGGCCTACGCGCCTTCCGGCGCTTTCCAGGGCCAGATCGAAGCCATGGTCCAGTCCTTTGGGGAGGAGAAAACCCTGGAGTGGCTGCGGTGGCTGAAAGCCCACGGCGAGATGTACAAGAACAACACGGCCATCACCAAGGCCGTGAACGACGGCCGGGTAGCCCTGGGCCTCATCAACAACTACTATTTCTACATCCAGAAGGCGGAGCTGAAGGACCAGCTCAAGGCCCGCATCTACTTCTACACCAACGGGGATCCCGGCGGGCAGGTGCTGGGAGCGGGGGTAGCGGTCCTCAAGCATGCGCCTAATCCCGAGGGCGCCCAGGCGTTTGTGGCTTTCCTTCTCAGCGAAGAAGGGCAAAAACTCATGGCCCAAAACTCATACGAGTACCCCGTCCGGGAAGGCGTGCCGGCCAATCCGGCCCTTCCTCCCTTCTCTGAGGTGGATCCCAAAAACAGCGACCGCTTCGGGCCGGCTTACTTGACAGATTATCAGCGGGCTCTAAAGCTTTTGCAGGAAGCCGGCATTTCCTAAGGGGTAAAGGAGGGCGGGAAGGTGGTAAAGGTGCTGGCGAGGATCCATCGTCCGGGGCCTCCCTGGTTCCTCCTCCTGCCCGCCCTCCTGGTCCTCTTCCTTTCTCTGGTGCCCCTCGGCTATGTGATCTTTCGTACCCTGGAACTCCCGGCCCACGAGATTCAGCAGCTTTTGCTGCGGCCTCGGACTATGGAGCTGGTGAAGACCACCCTGGCCCTCATGGTGGCGGTGACGGGGCTGTCCCTCCTCATCGGGGTGGCTTCCGCCTGGGTGGTGGAGCGGACGGATCTTCCCCGAAAAGACCTATGGCGGGGGCTTTTGCCCCTTCCTTTTGTGGTGCCGTCCTTTGTCAGCAGCTACAGCTGGCTCTCCCTCTTTCCCGGGGTGGAGCAGTTCTGGGGGGCGGTCCTCATCCTCACCCTCTACAGCTACCCCCTTATCTTCCTCCCGGCCTCCGCCAGCCTGCGGCAGATGGATCCCGCCCTGGAAGAGGTGGCCCGCTCCCTGGGCTTGGGGCCCAGGGAGGTCTTTCGCCGGGTAACCCTCCCCCATCTCCGGCCGGCCATGTTAGGGGGGGCCCTTCTGGTGGCCCTCCACATGCTGGCGGAATTCGGGGCTTTGTCCCTCCTTCGGGTGGATACCCTCACCACCGCCATCTTTTTGCAGTACGAGCTGGCCTTCAACAACTCCGCCGCCGCCCTTTACACCGCCCTTCTCCTCCTCATCTGCCTGGGGGTGCTTCTCCTGGAGCGGCTTTTCCGGGGAACGGCCCTCTACTTTCCCGTGGGCCCGGGGGCCCGCCGCGACCTCATGACCCTTCCCTTGGGGAAGGCCCGCGGCGGGGTTGGGTTGGCCTTGAGCCTCCTCCTGATAGCCGGGGTGGGGCTTCCCGTGGTGACCGTCATCTACTGGCTCTTAAAGGGGGCATCGGCGGGGCGAGGGCTCCAGGCGGCCCTCCCTGCGGCCTTCACGTCCCTGGGGCTGGCGGCGGTGGGAGCGACCCTGGCGGTGGCCGTGGCCCTTCCCGTGGTGATCCTGGCCCGAAGGTATGGCTCGCCCCTGGCCCTTTGGGCCGAAAAGCTGGCCTTTGGCCTGCGGGCCGTCCCGGGGCTGGTCATCGCCCTGGCCTTGGTCTTTGCGGCCATCCGCTGGGCCTATCCCCTCTATCAGACCTTGCCTCTCCTTTGGGCGGGGTACCTCCTTTTGTTTCTCCCCCTGGCCCTGGCGCCCATCGGGGCAGCTTTGGAGCAGGCACCTCCCCGCCTGGAAGAGGCGGCCCGCACCCTGGGAAAGGGACCGGGCCAGGCCTTCTGGGCGGTGACGGCGCCCCTTCTGGTTTCGGGCCTGGGGGCCGGGTGGATCCTGGTCTTCCTCGGAATTCTGGCGGAACTGACGTTGACCCTGGTGCTGGTCCCTACGGGGTACAGCACCCTTGCCATGGAAATCTGGTCCCATACGTCGAGGGCGGAATACGCGGCGGCTGCTCCCTTTGCCCTCCTGCTCCTTCTCCTCGCGGCCGTGCCGGCGGCGTGGGTGATGCGGCAGAGGGCGGCCGGCCAGAAGGTGTGGTGGGCATGAAGCGGCTCAAGGTGGAGGATCTCCATGTGGCGTTTGACGATGGTCCCGTCCTGAAGGGGGTGGACCTCCAGGTGGAACCGGGGGAGCTCTGGGCCATCCTGGGGCCTTCGGGGTGCGGGAAAACCACCCTTCTCCGGGCCATCGCCGGGTTCCTCCGTCCCCAGTGGGGGCGCATCTGGATCGGGGAGCGGGAGGTCTTCGGCCCCGGCGTCTGGCTGCCGCCGGAGAAGCGCCGGGTGGGGTATGTGCCCCAGGAAGGGGCCCTCTTTCCCCATCTGACGGTCAAGGACAACATCGCCTTCGGCCTTCCCAAGGGGCTCTGGTGTGAGACGCGGGTCCAGCGGATGCTGGAGCTGGTGGGCCTGATGGGGTTGGAGCACAAGCGGCCGGCAGAACTTTCCGGCGGCCAGCAGCAGCGGGTGGCGGTGGCCCGGGCCCTTGCTCCTTGGCCCTCCTTGGTCCTCCTGGATGAGCCCTTCAACGCCCTGGATGCAGGGTTGAGGCGGAGCGTCCGGGAGGATGTGCGCCAGGCCCTCAAGGCCACAGGGGCGACGGCCCTCCTGGTCACCCACGATCAGGAAGAAGCCTTTTCCTGGGCGGACCGGGTGGCCATCATGCGCTCGGGAAAGGTGATCCAGACGGGCGATCCCGCCACCGTCTACCGCCATCCCGCCGACCTGGAGACGGCCCTCTTCTTGGGGGAGCGGACTCTTCTCCCCGGCCTCCGGGAGGGGCGAGAGGTGCGGACCCCCCTGGGTCGCCTCCCCGTGGACCCCCGAAGCCCCGCCCGGGGTCGGGAGGTGGTGGCGGTGCTGCGGCCCGAGCAGGTGCACCTCGGCCCGGGCGAGGAGGGTAAGATCCTGCGGGCCCAGTATTTCGGCCATGATCTCCTCCTGGAAGCGGAAGTGGCGGGGGGAGTGCGGGTCATCAGCAGGGTGCTGGGAGCTTCCCTCCTCAGGCCCGGAGATCCCATCCGGGTGGAGATCTTGGGACCCGTCATGGTGTATGATAAAGAAGCCGATGGGCGTGCGCCCGTAGCTCAGGTGGATAGAGCGGGAGCGTCCTAAGCTCCGCGTCGGGGGTTCGAGTCCTCCCGGGCGCACCATCTTTTTTCTTCGAGGAGCTGCCTTGCCCAGGATCTCCGACGAGGATCGGCGCTGGATGGCCATGGCCCTGGAGGAAGCCCGTCGGGCGGGAGCCCTGGGGGAACCTCCCGTAGGGGCCGTCCTGGTGGGTCCGCAGGGCGAGCTTTTAGCCCGGGCCGGGAACCGCCGGGAAGCCTGGCAGGATCCCACGGCCCACGCCGAGATGCTGGTGATCCGGGAAGGGGCCAGAAAGCTTCGCTCCTGGCGGCTGGAGGGCTGCACCCTTTACGTGACCCTGGAACCTTGCGCCATGTGCGCCGGGGCTGCCGTCCTGGCGCGGGTGGATCGGGTGGTCTTCGGCGCCTTCGATCCTAAAGGGGGGGCAGCGGGAAGCCTCCTGGACGTTCTCCGGGATCCCCGCCTCACCCACCGCCCCCAGGTCTTGGGGGGCGTCATGGAAGATGCCTGCGGCGAGGTCCTCCGGTCCTTTTTTCACGAGCGGCGCTGAGGCTGGGAGGTCTTCCCTCGGACGAGGCGCCCGTTGTGGTCATCCCCTGACCTTGGTAAGATAGAGGCTGACTCCGGAGGGGTGTCCGAGCGGTTTAAGGTGCGACTCTCGAAAAGTCGTGTGCCCGAAAGGGCACCGTGGGTTCGAATCCCACCCCCTCCGCCAGATTTCCTTGACAACGTTTTTGGAAGGGTGCAGGAGTGGTTGAACTGGCGACACTGGAAATGTCGTGTACCCTGACCGGGTACCGGGGGTTCGAATCCCCCCCCTTCCGCCATCTTTTTTTTGGCCGTGCTACACGGGGAGGTAGCGGTGCCCTGTAACCCGCAATCCGCTATAGCGGGGTGGAAGCCTGGCCGAGGCGTGCGGGTGTGGAACCGGAAGCCTGGACGGGCGTTGAGGATCGGGTCCTGTGCGACGGAAGCCTGTGAACCCCGTCAGGTCCGGGAGGAAGCAGCGGTAAGCAGTCACTTCCGGGTGCCACAGGGAAGCCCGGTCTGAGCCTTGCGTCATGCTTTACGACCAGATCCGCAGCGTCGGAGCCAGGTGCACGGCCGATTCTTTTTTTGACCTTGGAGGTGGCCTTCTGCCCTACGAAGCCCTGTATCGCCAGTTTCGGCCGCGACGCTTTGCCGACGTGGTGGGCCAAGACCACGTGACACAGGCCCTGCGCCAGGCGGTGGCCAAAGGGCGGGTGGCCCACGCCTACCTCTTTGCCGGCCCCAGGGGGACGGGCAAGACGTCGGTGGCTCGCATCCTGGGGCAAGCCCTTTTGTGCGAGTCCCCTCAGGACGGCGAACCTTGCGGCACCTGCCCCTCGTGTGTGGCCGTGCGGGAAGGGCGCCTTCTGGCCTTGGAGGAGATGGATGCCGCCAGCAACCGCCGCGTGGAAGACATCCGGGATATCCGGGAGCGGGTCAACCTGGCAGGGAGCCGGGGAGGCCGGCGGGTGTTCATCCTGGATGAGGTCCACATGCTGACGGATGTGGCGGCCAACGCCCTCCTCAAAACCCTGGAGGAACCTCCGTCCCATGTGGTATTCGTCCTGGCTACCACCGAGCCCCGAAAGGTGCTTCCCACCATCCAGTCCCGCTGCCAAAGGTACGATTTTCACCGCCTGAGCCAAGAGGCCATCGGCGATCATCTGGCCCGGGTGGCGGGGGAGCTGGGGGTAGTGCTGGACGAGCCCGCCCGGCGGCTCCTCGCCCAGAAAGCCGATGGCAGCCTGCGGGATGCCCTCTCCCTCCTGGATCAGTGCCTCAGCGCAGCGGGGGATCGGATCACGGCGGACCATGTGGCCCGCATTCTGGGGACGGCCACGCAAGAAGAGCTTTCGCGCCTGGCAGGCGCGGTGGAGGCAGGCGATACGGCCTCCGTCTGGCAGATCCTCGGGACCCTCTACCGCGAGGGGCGGGATCTTCAGCAGGTGGTGAGGGATCTGGCCCAGCACTGGCGGGAGGAGTGGGAGAAAGCCCGGCCGGAGCGCCAGAGACGGATCCTTCGTCTCCTGGATGGCCTTTTGGCCCTGGACGGAGAGCTCCGCTGGGGGGCGCCACCCCGCCTGACGGTGGAGGTGCGGCTGGCGCTTCTCGCGGGAAGCATGGAGGGAGCTTCGGGACCCACCTCCGCCGCTCCTCGGGAGGAGCCCTCCGCCAACCACCGGCCGTCGGGGGGGCGGCCCTCGGCGGAGGCGGGAGAAGCGAAGGACGAAACGGCCAAGAAGGACGATGTGTGGCCTATTCTCTGCCAAAGGGCCGAAAAGCGGAGGGCAGGGCTGGCGTCCCTTCTGACCTTTGCCCGCCACCAGCTGGAAGGCCGGGAGCTTCGCCTCTACTTCCGGACGGAGGCCCACTATCAGATCTTGCAGAGCCCCATCCAGATGGAGGCCTTCCGCCAGGCGGTGGCGGAGGTCCTGGGGCCCGATGTGCAGGTGAAAGTCTTCCCGCCCGGGGAGAAGAAGGAGGCACCGCCACAGCGGGATTGGGTTCAGGACGTGGCGGAACGGGTGGGAGGAAAGGTGACGGGCCGCAGGGAATCCTTGGGCAAGATTCTCGAAAAGACCCGGGCGTGGGAGCCTGAAGGAGGTCATGGCCATGGCTAACTGGGGGGATATGGGGCGGATGATGAAGCAGATCCAGAAGATGCAGGAAGAGCTCTTGGCGGTCCAGGAGAAGCTGGGGACCATGGAGGTCGAAGGGAGCGCCGGAGGCGGGGCGGTGAAGGCCGTCTGCAACGGGCGGGCGGAGCTTTTGCGCCTTGTTTTGGCGCCGGAAGTGGTGGACCCGGAGGATACCGAGATGCTGGCGGATCTGGTGGTGGCGGCCGTCAACGAAGCGATGCGCTTGGCCCGCCAGAAGGCGGAGGAGGAGATGGCCCGGGTGACCGGCGGGCTGCAGCTCCCCGGGCTCCCGTTCTGAGATGGTATCGTTTGCGGGGCCCATCGCCCACCTGCTGGACGAGCTGGGGCGGCTGCCCGGCATCGGCCCCAAATCGGCCCAGCGCCTCGCTTTCTACCTCCTGGAGCGGCCCCAGGAAGAGGTGGAGCGCCTGGCGGCGGCCATGGTGGAAGCCCGGCGGAAAGTCCGCCGCTGCGTCATCTGCTGCGATTGGACTGACCAAGAAGTCTGCGCCATCTGCCAGGATCCTCGCCGGGAGAGTTCCCTCATCTGCGTGGTGGAACATCCAAAGGACGTGCGGGCTTTGGAGAAGACGGGCCAGTACCGGGGCCGGTACCACGTCCTCCACGGATCCCTCTCCCCTCTGGAGGGCATCGGCCCGGAGGACCTCACTTTTCCTCAGCTGCGAAAGCGCCTGGAAGGGGGAGAAGTTGAGGAGCTCATCGTGGCCACTGACCCCGACATGGAGGGGGAGGCCACGGCTTTTGAGCTGGCCCGTCTGGCCCGCCCCTATGGCGTCAAGGTGACGCGATTGGCCAGAGGCCTTCCGGAAGGAGCCGATCTGGATTACGCCGACGACTCCACCCTCCGCCTGGCGCTGGAGGGACGGCGCGAGATCTGAAAGCGCATAAAATCGGGAGTCAGGCACCAAACTCCTGACGGGAGCATAGATTCCTGTCTCTGGGAGGGAAGGTGCCATGTCCCTCGACTGGCAAGCCATCTACCGGCGGGCGTGGGAGCTGGGCCGCCAGGCGGTGCAGCGTTTCTCAGGCCGCTATGAGGAAGATTCCCTGCTGGAGGAGTGGGATGCCGTAGAACAGGCCCGCCGCGAATGGCATCTGGCGCAAGCCTATTTCGATGCCGTGGATCATCCGGATCTGGTGGATCAGGCGGTCCATCGCATCCTGGCGGCGGAGCGCCATTACATCTACCTCCTCCGCCAGGCCCGGGAAAAGGGCATCCATTACCCGTTCATCCCCCACTGAGGGATGGGCATAGGGTGTAGGGGAGGGACGTCGTGCCCTACGCTCTGGCAGCCCTGACCCTTCTCACCCTCATCCTCCTCTACCGCCATCCCTTCTGGCGCTGGGTCCCCCTCCTTTTGGCGCGGACGGCCCTGGGGGCGGGGGCCCTCTGGCTCCTTGAGGGCCCGGTGGCCTACCTGGGGGGCACCCTGGGCCTCAACCTTTTGACCGCCCTCTTGGCGGGGATCCTCGGCCTTCCCGGCCTTCTTCTCCTGGTGGGCTTGGCCTTTTGGCCCTGAGAAGGGAGGGCGTATACTAGCCAGAGGTGATGGCCTTTGACGGTACGGGTTCGTTTTGCCCCCAGCCCTACGGGCTACCTCCACATCGGAGGAGCCCGAACAGCCCTCTTCAACTACCTCTTTGCCCGCCACGAAGGAGGAACGTTCATCCTGAGGGTGGAGGACACCGATCCCTCCCGTTCCCGGGAGGAGCTGGTGCGCCCGCTTTTGGAGAGCTTTGCCTGGCTGGGCATCGAATTTGACGAAGGTCCCCATGTGGGCGGTCCCTATGGGCCCTACTTCCAAGCCCAGCGCCTGGCCCGCCACCAGGCGGCGGCCCGGCGGCTGCTGGAGGAAGGAAAGGCCTATCCCTGCTACTGCACGCCCGAAGAGCTGGCGGAACGGCGGGAGGCTATGCAGCGGGAGGGGAAGGCTCCTCGCTACGATGGCCGGTGCCGGTACCTCACTCCCGAGGAGCGAAAGGCTCTGGAGGCGGAGGGGCGAAAGCCTGCCCTCCGGCTGAAGGTGCCGGAGGAAGGGACCATCGTGGTCCATGACCTCATCCGGGGGGATGTGACCTTTTCCCTGAAGGAGCTGGACGATTTTGTTCTCCTCCGGAGCGATGGGACCCCCACCTACAACTTCGCCGTGGTGGTGGACGACAGCGATATGGCCATCACCCACGTCATCCGGGCGGAAGAGCACCTCTCCAACACCCCCAAGCAGCTTTTGGTGTATGAAGCCCTGGGTCTGATACCCCCCGCCTTCGCCCACGTGCCCATGGTTCTGGCCCCCGATCGCTCTAAGCTCAGCAAGCGCCACGGCGCCGTGGCGGTGGAGGAGTTCCGGGAAAAGGGCTTCCTTCCCGAGGCCATCCTCAACTATCTAGCCCTTTTGGGCTGGTCGCCGGGGGGCGATGAGGAGATTCTCACGCTGGAGGAGATGATCCAGCGCTTCCGCCTGGAGGATGTGGGGAAGACGGCCGCCATCTACGATGTGGGGAAGATGGAGTGGTTGAACGGCCAGTGGATCCGGCGACTCAGCCTGGACGATCTCTTGCAGCGAGGCCGTCCCTTCCTGGAGGAGGCGGGCCTCTGGCCCCAAGGGGAACGGGAAGAGGAGCGGCTGCGGAAGGCCCTTCTCCTGGCCCAGCCTCGCCTCCGCACCCTGCGGGATCTTCCTGACGGGGTGGCCTACTCGCTGCGGGCGCCGGAGACCTACGACGAAAAAGGCCGGGTGAAGTATTTCCAGGGCGAAAAAGCCCGGGACATTCTCCTTTTCTGCGCGCAACTGGTGGACGAGCTGGGAAAGGAAGGCCGCTGGACGAAGGAAGCCATCGAAGGGGCCTACCGGCAGGGAGCGGAGGGCCTGGGGGTGAAGGCGGCGGAGCTGATCCACCGGACCCGTCTGGCGGTGACGGGGAAGACCATGGGGCCGGGGCTCTTTGAGCTCTTGGAGATCCTGGAGCCCCAAGAGGTGGCCCGCCGCCTGCGATGGGCGGCGGAAAGGATCGAGGGCTGAGGACCGAACGACGGAAGCCAGGGAAAGGGAGAGAGGGAGAGAGCCGGGCCCTGAAAGCCCGGCTCTCTTCGTGGGATGGCTAGGGCACCCGCATGCGCACCATCCGCACAGCCAAGATGACCCCAAAGGTGATGGAGATACCCATGAGGAGATAGAAGGAAAAGGGTTCATGCTCTATGGGAAGGGGCACGTTCATGGACCAAAGGGAGGCCACGGCCGTCGGGATGGCGGCGGCGATGATGATGGCCGTCAAGGCCCGCATGACGTTGTTCACGTTGTTCTGGATCATGACGGTATAGACCTTGGTGACGCTGGCGAGGGTGATGTTCCGCTGGCGGAAGACGTCCCGGGTTTCCTCCATCTCGTCCTCCGCCAGATCCCATTCCTCCACCTCAGGCCCCAGTTCCCGATCCTCCAGCCAGTGGCGCATCCGGCGCATGGCGTACACGTTTTGCTCCAAGGAGCGGGCGAAGAGGAGAAGGGCTTTGTTGAGGTTCATGATGGGTTGGACCGCCGGATTCCGCTGGGCTTCCAGGACGCTTCGCTCCAGGACGCGGATTTGCTGATTGATCTCCAAGAGAAGCTCCCAGTAGTGGCGGGCCAGGCTCTGCAGGGCGTGGACCAGGATTTCCATCAGGGAAGCCTCTTCGAGGTCGGGATCCTTGGCGGCTTTATGGAGGTAGCCGGCCTCATCCACCGACCAGGTGAGGAGCTGGGTACCCGTGTAGATCCAACCGCTGGGGATGATGTCGTACGGCACTTCTTCCCGGGGATCCTTCCCGCGATGGTGGAAAGGCGCCGCCAGGGAGAGCCGGGCGCTTCCGCCGCTGGCCTGAAAGGACGGGCGGTAGACGGTGCGCCCGTTGGTGGGGTCCAGCCAGGTCCGGGGAATGCCGAGGAGCTGGGCCATGCGCTCCTTTTCCTCGGGCGAGGGGTTCTCGATGTGGAACCAGAGGGCTCCCCGGCCGTCTTCCGGGCGTTCCACCGGGACCAGGCCTTCACCAGGTGCAAAGGCGTAGAGCAACGGGGATCCTCCTCTCCTAGATGAGCTTTCGCCAGCGCAGGATGCCTGCCATTACGGCGGCGATGACCAGGGAGAGGGTCGCCAGGGCCGAAAAGGCCCACGGCTCCTCCTGGTAGGGCAAAGGGACGTTCATCCCGTAGATGGTGGCCACAGTGGTGGGGACGGCCACCAGGAGGGAGAAGAAGGTCAGGTACTTCAGGATGTGGTTTAGATTGTTTTGCACCACGTTGGCATAGGCATCCAGGATGTTGGCCGTGTTGGTGGCATAGAGATCGGCCGCCTCATAGGCCTGCTGCAGCTCGATGGCCGTCTCGCTGAGGTGGGCGTTGTCGTCGGTATAGAGCTTGATGTACCGCCCCGTCTGGATGCGGCGCAAGAGGGTGACCATCTGCCGAAGGGACGTGGCGTACTGGACGGCCGTCTTCTCGATGTGCAAGAGGGCATAGATTTCCCGGTTGCGCTGCGCTTTCTGGAGCTGGCGCTCCAGGCGGCGGAGCAGAAGATCCACCTGATCCAGGATGTCTTCGTAATTTTCCGCCACCTGGCGCAAGAGGAGGAGGGTAAAGCGGGTTTTCATAAAGGTGCCGTATTCGGTGGCCAAGGTGCTGTGAAAGGGCTCCCAGAGATCCTCCAGATCCTCATGGGACACGGTGATGATCTGGTCCTTGGCGTGGACGATGCCCAAGGGTACCGTCACAAACCGGCTGTCTTCGTAATAGTCCACCTCTTCGCGCTCGAAAGGGACATGGACCACCATCATCACCACGCCCTGCCGCCGCTCGATGCGGGGGCTGGCCTTGGGGTCCATGACCATTTCCAGCACGTCTTCGGGGACGCCGGTGGCTGCCGCCACCCGCTCCAGCTCTTCCTCGGTGGGCCGGACCAGCTGGATCCATTCGTTGAGCTTAATATCTTGACGCTCTTCGAGGGTGCCCGTCCCCTCGCCGTACCAGATTTTCAGCATGAAGAGATCCTCCTCTCTTGTGGAGAGCATGGTGAGGAAAGGAGAAGGCTAAACCAGGTCTTCGGCTTAAGGCGGACACCCCCCTTCGACAAAAAATCCTTCCCACGGGAAGGGAAGGCTGCGACCAGCGATCCCCCCTCGTTGGGTTTTGGCACTGGTGCCGTTCCGCCGGCGGCGGACACTGCCTTAGGTGGGACCTTAATCCGATCCGACCTGTTCAACCCGTTGGCGTCTTTGGACGTTTCCGGGCAGCAGCTTGCCGGTCACCAGGAGCCTCACTTAACGGAGGCGGGTATGAAGTTCCGCACGGTCCCTATCCTATGGGCATCCCAAAGAGAGTGTCAAGAAAAAATTCAAAACTTATCCCCAGGCTGTGGATAAGGTTTGTCCATAGGGTGGGGATGAAACGCCTTGATCTATCGGCCATCGCGCGCCCCTCGAGGGGGAGTCTCCACCGGTTATCCACACCTTATGCCCAGCTACCCCATTCGGCGGTCTCGCTAGGCCAAACGACCCTTTCGGAAACGAACCATCGGGCTCCAGGTCCTGCACCGCTTGACCGATGGGGTCGGTCCCGTGGGGGGGTAGGGTGGGGTCGAAGGAGTGAGAGGGGTGAAGGTCAAGAACGTCGTCCTTCTTTTGCTGGCTCTTGGGCTTTTGACGGGCTGCGGCCAAGCGGCTACCGCCGGCCATGACTCCTCAGGCGCCCCGGTGGCGGAAGCGCAGCCTACTTACCCTGCGGCGGAGGTGATGGATGCGGCGGCGCCGGGCCCGTCCGATGAGGATGTGGTGCGGGTGTACCTTCCCGTCGAGCCCCGCACCCTGCAGGTTTCGCCTGACCTGGCGGTGACCGTCTGGCCTTATGCCGGCCAGGTGCCGGGGCCGGTGATCCGGGTCAAGGAAGGGGCGACGGTGGAAGTGACGGTGGAAAACAAAGATACCATCACCCACTCCATCGACTTCCACGCCGCCCGGGTTGCTCCCAATGTGGCCTTTGGCCCGGTGGCTCCAGGGGAGAAGAAGACCATCCGGTTTGAGGCGAAAGATCCCGGAGTTTACATGTACCACTGCGGCACCGCACCTATGACCATGCACATCGCCATGGGGATGTACGGGATGATCATCGTGGATCCCGCCGAGGGGCGCAGCCCGGCGACGGAGTTCGCCCTGGTGCAAAGTGAGTTCTACCCCGATATGGACATGGCGGCCATGATGAAAGGCGATGCGGCTGCGGTGGTGTTCAACGGCGTGGCCAACCAGTACGTGGACCGGCCTCTCAAAGTGAAGGTGGGGGAGCCGGTGCGCCTTTACGTGGTCAATGCGGGGCCCAACCACTTCTCCGCCTTCCACGTGGTCGGCACCATCTTTGACCGGGTGGAACCCGACGGCCAGCCCCGGAACGTCCAGTACGGCGTGAGCACCTACACCTTGGCGCCGGGAGGAGCAGCCGTCTTCGAGACCCACTTTGACGAGCCGGGCCGCTACCCCTTCCTCACCCATTCCATGGCCGACGGCGAGAACGGTGCCTTGGGTATCATTGAGGTGACGCCGTAGGAGGGAGCCGATGCCTCCCGGTCCCGACGATCTCCTGGTCATCCCCCTCTTTGCCCATCTGGATGAGGCGGCCAGAAGCCATCTGGCCGCCGCTGCCCGCTACCGCACTTTTCCACGGGGAGCCCTCATCTTTCACGAAGGGGACACGCCTCACTTCATCTACGTGGTGATGGCCGGGAAAGTGCGCCTGTTTCAAACCCTTTCCGACGGGCGGGAATACACCCTGGAGCACTTGGGGCCCCACGAAGTCCTGGGGTCGGCCAGCCTCTTCGACGGAGGGCCCTACCCGGCGTCGGCGGAAACCCTGATGCCAAGCCTCCTTCTCGAGATTCCCTCCTCCGCCATGGCTTCCCTTCTGGAGGAGAGGCCCCAGGTGGCCGTGGCCTTCTTGCGCCTCCTGGCGCAGCGGATGCGCCGGGCCCATGCCCGCACCACGGACATGGCCCTGCGGAACGTCCATGAACGGCTGGTGTCCATCCTCCTGCAGCTCTGGGATGACCAGGGGAGGGAAGGCCCCCTGCAGGTGACGGCCACCCAGCTGGGCCAACTGGTGGGCGCGGCCCGGGAGACCATCACCCGCGCCCTCCACGACCTGGATCGCCAGGGAGCCCTGCGGGTCGGCCGGGGATGGATCCGCATCGCCGACGAAGGAAAGCTCCGCCTCTGGATCCGCGGTGAAGGCCATGTGTGATCTATATCACAGTCATCCAGTCGGAATTGAGGTATTTTCCCGCCGGGAGGAACGCCATGAGGGTGCAGGGTCTCGCCCGCTGGACGATGGCCTATGTTGCCGCCGCTTACGTGAGCTTTCTCCTCGGGCAGGCGGTGCTTTTGACGGGGAAAACCTTTCCGATGGCAGGCCTTTCATCCCCCTGGACCCTGGCGGCTGTCCATCTCTTCACCATCGGATGGCTCACCCTTTTGATGCTGGGGGCCTTGGGGCAGTTTTTGCCCGTCATCACGGCTTCTGCCCCTCGGGGCCACGGGTTTTACCTGGCCGGCCTCTTCTTGATGGCGGGCGGGCTTTTGGCGATGGAAATCGGCTTTTTGACCCTGGAGCGGGGGACCCTTTGGCTCCCCTTGGGCGGCTCGGCCGTCCTCCTGGGCGTCCTCCTGGACCTGGCGGCCCTCCTGCCCCTTCTCTTCCATGCTCGGCCCCTTCCCTTCGCCGCCCGTTTTGTGGCGGCAGCCCTGGGAGGCCTTCTCGTCACCCTGGCGATGGGCATCAGCCTGGCCCTGGGCCTTACCCGCCCCGAGATCTACGCCCATGCCACCTTGGGGCAGCTTTTCACCGCCGGGCTCGTCGCCCACCTGGCGGCGGGCGTCGGGGCCTGGTTCACCCTTACGGCCATGGGGGTTTCCTACAAGCTCCTGGCCATGTTTTCCCTGGCGCCGGAAGACCGGGGCGCCCTCGGAAAGGCGGTTTTGGGCCTTACCGCCGGGGGCTTTGGCCTGGCGCTTCTGGGCTCACTCCTCCCCCTTCTCACGGGATGGCGGGTCCCCTGGTTGACATGGGGAGGATGGGCTGCTGCCGGCCTGGGAGGTCTCTTTTACCTCGTGGACATGGTCCTTCTCTTTCGCCAGAGGAAGCGCCGGAACTTGGAGCTCAACAGCGTCTTTGCCGGGTGGGCCCTCATGGCCTTCGGCGTGAGCGGGGTAGCCCTTCTAGCCGCGAGCCTGGACCCTGGCCTTGTGCCGGCGGCCCTCTACCTCTACCTCCTGGGCTGGCTTTCGGGCTTGGGTCTGAGCCAGCTTTACAAGATCGTGCCGTTCCTGACGTGGGTGGAGCGGTACGGCCGCCAACTGGGGAGGGGGCCGGTGCCGAGGGTGCAGGACCTGGTGGATGAAGGGCGGGCTCGCCCCTGGTTTGTCCTTTACTTTGTGGCCGTTTTCCTGGCGGCCATCTTTCTTACGGCAGGAGCCGGCGCGGGGTTCCTGTTAGGCCAGGCGGTGGCGCTTCTGGCTTCGGCCATGATCGGGCGGGAAATCTGGCGCAGCCGCTATGGTGCGCCGGCGGTGGAGCACGGGGAAAGGCGGGTGATGGTCCATGGATGACGATGTGGTGACTCTGGATGTGCGGGAAGACCTCCGGCGGGGTGAAGAACCCCTGCCGAAGATCTTGGCGACGGTGGAAAAGCTCCGGCCGGGTCAGTCCCTGCGGCTTCTCGCCACCTTCGAACCCATCCCCCTCTTTGCCGTCATGGCGCGCAAGGGGTTCACCCATCAGGCGCGGCGGTTGGGACCGGAGTCGTGGGAGGTCATCTTCAGACCGGGGGAAGGGGTTGCCGAGGTCGAGAGGGCCGACGCCAAAAAGGCCCAGGAAGCGGATGAGGAGCCGTGGCCTTCGCCTGCGAAGAGCATCGACAACCGGGGACTCCTTCCCCCGGAACCCATGATCCGGGTGCTGGAATCCCTGGAGACCCTGGAGCCGGGGGAGGTCTTGGAGGTCTTCAACGATCGCGAACCCATGTTTCTTTATCCGGAGCTGGAAGCCCGGGGCCACCGGGTGAGGGTGGAAAAGCTTTCCGAAGGCGGCGTCCGCCTGGAGATCCGCAAAGGGGAGGGCTGAGGCATGGGCGAGAAGGAAAAGGAGATCCGCGAGGCCCTCCGGGACGTCATCGATCCCGAGCTGGGGTACAACGTGGTGGATCTGGGTCTGATCTACGGGATCACCGTCGAGGGCGACCGGGCCGAGATCCTCATGACCATGACCACCCCTGGCTGCCCGGCTGCCCACTACTTGGAAGGCGGCGTGCGGGAACGGGCCCTGCAGGTGCCCGGCATCCGGGAGGTGGAGGTCCAGGTGGTGTGGATGCCGCCCTGGACGCCCGAGATGATGAGCGACGAGGCCAAGCGCTACTTTGGATGGGCGATATGACCATGGAGCGGCTGCAAAAGACCGATGTCCTTCAGGTTCTGGCCGGTTTGCGCCTTGCCTCGGGAAAGAGCCTTCTCGCCTCGGGCCGGGTGCAGGATGTGCTCCTCGAGCACCACGGCGAGCAGGTCCACGTGGCGGTGGTGGTGGGGGAGGGCCTTGAGGCCTCGGAAGAAGACCAGGTGAAGGAAGCCGTCGGGCGTCTCCCCGGGGTGGCCACCGTCAAGGTGGTGGTCCGCCCCATAGCGACAACCGGCCGGCCCATGGCCAAGCCCCGGCTCCTCTCCGGAGAGGGGGGAGGAGGCGTTCTCCAGCGAGGGTTTCGCCCCCAGCCGCCTCCGCCACGGGTGCCTCCCGGGACAGCCATGCTGGCGGTGGCCAGCGGCAAGGGCGGCGTGGGAAAGTCCACGGTGGCCGTCAACCTGGCGGTGGCCCTTTCCCGTTTGGGCGTCCGCACCGCCATCCTGGACGCCGACGTCTATGGCTTCGGCGTGCCCATGCTCATCGGCCTGGAGGAAGGTCCCCGCCTCAAGGACGGAAAAATCGTTCCTCCCCGGGCCCACGGGGTGGAGGTCATGTCCATGGACTTCTTCGTCCGGGACAACCAGGCGGTGATCTGGCGGGGACCCATGCTGGGGAAGACCCTCCGCCAGTTTGTGGAGGATGTCCTCTGGGATGACCCGGAGGTCATGATTCTGGACCTTCCCCCCGGCACGGGCGATGTGGCCCTGGACGTGGTCCAGTTCTTCCCGCAGGCGGCCCAGCTCCTGGTGACCACCCCCGATCCCTACGCCGCCCGGGTGGCGGAACGGGCAGGGCGCATGGCCTTGGAGCAGGGGGTGGCGGTCAAGGGCGTGGTGGAAAACATGGCTTACCTTCGCTGCGGGGAGACGGGGGAGATCATCTACCCCTTCGGACGCGGCGGTGGAGATGCCGCAGCCCATGCCCTGGGTGTGGAGGTCCTGGCGCGGATTCCCTGGGAGGTCAAGGACGGACGGCTCATGGGAAATGTGGTGGACCCGAAGAGCGAGGCGGGCCGCCTTTACCGGCGGCTGGCGGAAGGTCTCTTTTTGCGGGAGACGAGAGGGAGGAGGAAACCGTTATGAGCAGGAATAGAGAAGCGGCCCTCAAGATGGAGGCCCACCACCGGGAGATGGTGGCCGCCTTGAGGGAACGGGTAGGTCGGATGGAGAGGGAGCTCCGGCAAGGGGGAGATGTCCAGGAGGCAGCCAGGCCGGTGGCGCTTTACGTGGAGAGGACCGTCTTTCCCCACGCCCGGGCCGAGGAAGAAACCCTCTATAAAGCCGCAAGGGAGCGCCGGGAGCTGGCGCTGCTGGTGGAAAGCATGG
The DNA here is from genome assembly GCA_018729555.1 of Clostridiales bacterium. GTDB lineage: Bacteria > Bacillota > Sulfobacillia > RBS10-35 > RBS10-35 > RBS10-35. The sequence continues at coordinate 22,247 of JAHHQG010000034.1, forward strand.
TGAAGGAACATCAGGTCCTCGGCACCTTCTACGACGCGCTGGTGAAGGCCGAAGATCCCTGGGAGGCTTACAGCCTGGCCCGCCTCCTGGAGGCCTTTTTCGCCTTCCATGCCGAGAAGGAAAACCAGGATCTTCTTCCTCACCTGGTGGCCGACGAGACCCTTTCCCTGGAGGACATCCTTCGCCGGATGGGGGAGCTTTTCAGGGAGGAGGGGGAAGAGGAAGGCCTAGAGCTGGATGTGCGGAAGCTTCCCCACGCCCGGCGCCACGCCACCATCTTCGCCCTCCTGGAAAAGCTGGGGCCGGGGGAAAGCCTGGTCATCGTCAACGACCACGACCCTCAGCCGCTTTACTACCAGCTGCAGGCTCTCTATCCCCAGGCCTATTCGTGGACCTACCGGGAGAAAGGGCCGGAGGTGTGGAAGGTGGCCATCCGGCGGGAGCCATGACGGTGAACCATGAAGAGACGCTGGCTCACCTGGTGAAGGTCCTGGACCAGGCCCTCCGGGCCTTGGGAAGGGCCGGCGAGAGGGAAGAAGCGTCGCGGCTGGCAGCGGAGGCCTGGTTTCTCTTGCGGGAGGATTCCCTTTTGGAAAGGCGGCTAGACGGTACCCTCCATGCCCTTTGGGCTCACCCTCGGAAAGGGAGGAAAGCCATGGACGAATCCCTTCTGGATGTGCGGGAGCTGGCGCCGGCCCGGCGTCACCAGCTGATCTTCGAGACCTTTTTGAATCTCGGCCCCGGTGAAGCCTTCATCTTGGTGAACGATCACGATCCGAAGCCCCTCTTCTACCAGTTTGCTGCGGAATACCCCAACGCCTTCACATGGCAGTACCTCGAAGAAGGCCCGCAGGTGTGGCGGGTGAGGATCGGACGCAGGGAGGACGGCGTGTGATCTGGGGGAAGATCAACCTCTATCTCCATCTGGTGGCGGCCATGTTCTGGGTGGGGGAGATGCTCACCCTCGCCCTCATCGTGACGCCGGTAGCGGCCCGGCTAGGAGATCCCCAAAAGCGGGCCGCCCTTTACCACCAGATCGGGGTGCAATCTAGGCCGTGGATGCTGGGGGCCCTGGCCCTTCTGGTGGTGACGGGGATCGGCAACCTCTACTTTCTCGGAATCCCCTGGGCTTCCCTCGTGGACCCCGCCTTTTACGCCACCCCTTTCGGCCGCACCTTGGGCATCAAGCTCTTTTGGGTCGTGGTGATCATCCTCCTGACGGTTGTCCATGACGTGGCCATGGTCCGCCTGGGTACGAAAGGGAGGGATGGGGCTAACGCCTCCTACCGGGCTCTCGGGCGGTGGTTGGGAAGGATCAACCTTCTCCTGGGTCTTCTGGTGAGCTGGCTGGGTTTGCGCCTCATGTTCGGCGGCTAGAGGGAACGGGGGCGGGGACATCCCCATACCCTTTGGCGAAGGGAGGATGGTCTATGCCTTGGGCGGGCGGGAAGCGCCCTTTTACACCGATCGGGAGTGGGCGGCCCTCCCGTGGGCGGAAGCCGTCACCCAAGTAGCCGAAACCCATGGGCCCGATGACGTCAACGGCGAGGATTGTCGCCGTTTCAGCGAAAAGGAACCGACGCTGGCGGTGGTGGGCATCTATAGCTGGAACCGGTTCTCCATCAGTTCGAAGGGTCCCTGCGGGGGCCTGCCAGCCGAAGCTCCGCCCATTGCGCTATGGTGCAGCCCCTGCTATAATGCCCAGGGCAACCCTTTGGGGCGTCGTTCAACGGTAGGACACGCGGCTCTGGACCGCGGAATCCTGGTTCGAATCCAGGCGCCCCAGCCAAGGTGCCGGTATCGTCTAGAGGTTGAAGATAAGCCGATCCAACCGGGCCTCCGCCTCCTGACGATCCGGCGCGGCAAAACCGTCCCAGCTGCTCGGACGTTGGCGTGCCTTTGGCCGATCCCGTGAAGCGCCTTTGCCTGGCGAAGTTTTAGCCTCTCTCGATTCTTCAAAAGGGGCCAGCGCGGGATCCGCTGCCGCGTCAGCTGCTGTTCCAGCATCCGCGCTTCATCCAACCGCCGGTTGGCATCCTGAATCCCATGGAACCCATCGGCCACCACCTGAACGTGAGGCAGCTGGCGGTTCACTTCTAGCCGCCATGCTTTCTTCACGTCGATACACACCCAACGATCCGCCCTTTCACCGCTTCGGGAATCCGGCTGAGATCATCCCTAAGCGTCACCAGCCGATCGTCGGGTAAGATGGCCAAAAGCCGCCCCTCAGGCCCTGTGATAGAGGCCCTTTGGCCGCGGTATCCCCAGGTGGCCGCCCTCTTGGAGGAAGCTGAAGACGATGGGGGCCTCCATGGATGAAAGGAAGGATCTTACAGTTGCATTAGCCGTAGACTTCCAAGACTCCTCCCGCCTCCTCCACCATCTCCCTCAGCACGTCCCTAAAGCTTGGAAAGGACACCGAAAGCGCCTCGGCTCCCTCGATCTCCACCTCTCCCCGCGCCAAGAACGCCGCCAGAGAGAGCATCATGGCCAGCCGATGGTCCCCACGGCTGCTGACCCTGGCTCCCCGAAGGAAGCGCCCACCCTTGATAAAGAGATCGTCCCCTCGCTCTTCGATAGCACCTCCCATCTTCCCCAGCTCTTCTCGTATGGCCCTCACCCGATCGCTCTCCTTGACCCGAAGCTCCGAAAGCCCATAAAAAGAACTCACACCTTTGGCTTTTAGAGCCAACACCGCCAGCACCGGCACCTCATCTAAAAGGTGAGGTACCTCTTCCGAATCCACCGAAAAGCTCCGGAGTTCCTCCGGCCCCACCACCTCCACCGTCCCCACGGGCTCCCCTGCCTCATCCCTCACCTCCTGAAACCTCACCTCCACCCCCGCCCTCTGAAGGACCTTCCAGAACCCTCCCCGCGTAGGATTCAACCCCACATGGCGGAGGACCAAACGGGCTCCAGGAAGGAGGGCCGTCAGCACCGCCAAAGGTGCTGCCGAGGAAGGGTCCCCCGGTACTGAAATGGCCTTTCCGGTAAGCTCTTGGGCCTGATGAGGTTTCAAAAGGACCTGGTGCTCTCCGTAAGGACTCCAAGACTCCTCCAAATCAGCACCCATGTAGCGCAAAAGCCTCTCGGTATGATCCCTCGATAAAAGAGGTTCCCTCACCGCCACCTCTTCTTTAGCCCAAAGGCCCGCCAAAAGAAGGCTCGACTTAACCTGGGCGCTGGCCACCGGCAGTCGGTAGCGGATACCCCTGAGCTCACCTTCCCTTGGGCCTAAGGTCAAAGGTGCCCTCCCCCCGTGGGAAACGATGCACCCTCCCATAAGGCGAAGGGGCTTTACAATCCTCTCCATGGGCCTTCGGGAAAGCGACGCATCGCCCGCCAGGGTGGCCCTTACCCCCAGCCCTACGAGAAGCCCTGCCCCCAGGCGCATAGTGGTCCCGGAATTGCCGCAATCGATGATCCCCAGGTCTCTCGAAACCTCCGTCCCTCCGTGGACCACCCACCCTTCGTCCCCTTCGTCCACCTGAACGCCGAGGGCCCGGATGAGCCCCAGGGTCGCGAGGGTATCGGCGGCCCGAAGGGGCCTTCGGATCACCGTCCTTCCCTTCGCGATGGCCCCTAGGAGAAGAGCCCGATGGGTGATGGACTTATCGCCGGGCACTTCGCCTTCGTAGAAAAACGGGCGCGGCGATTTCGAAAAGGCGATCCTCAAGATCGAAACCTTCTCCCGAGCACCCCGGCCAAGCCGTCCATCTCCTCCGCCAGAAGGGCGAGTTCGGGAAGGGTCAGGGCTTGTTCCCCATCGGAAAGGGCCCTTTCCGGCTCCGGGTGCACCTCCACCATGATCCCATCGGCCCCTGCCGCCAGGGCCGCCCGGGCCATGGGCCGCACCAAAGACGCCTTTCCCGTGCCGTGGCTGGGATCCACCACGACCGGAAGATGGGTCAGCTCCTTCAAGAGGGGCACGGCATTGAGATCGAGGGTAAAGCGGGTGGAGGTCTCAAAGGTGCGGATGCCTCTCTCGCAAAGAACCACATGGGGATTCCCCGCCGCCAAGATGTACTCCGCCGCCTGCAGCCACTCCTTGATGGTGGAGGCCGGCCCCCGCTTCAAGAGAACCGGCATCCCCACTTCCCCTACAGCCCGCAAGAGCTGAAAATTCTGCATATTCCGGGCGCCGATCTGGAGCATATCGGCGTAGGCCGCCACCAGGGGAACCGCCTCCGGGCTTAAGACCTCCGTGACGATGGGAAGGCCCACCTTCGCCCGGGCTTCCGCCAAGATCTTAAGGCCTTCTTCTCCCAGACCTTGAAAGCTGTAGGGGGATGTTCTGGGCTTGAAAGCCCCTCCTCGAAGGACCTTGGCCCCGACTTCTTTCGCCTTCTTCGCCACCTCCATCACCTGGACCCGGCTCTCCACCGAGCAGGGCCCCGCGATGAGGACCACCTCCTCGCTCCCAAAGCGGGCCTCTCCCACCTGGACGATGGTCCCCTCAGGCCTGGTCTTCCGTTCCACCAAAAGGGGTCGCGTCACAAAAGGGCCTCCCTCAGCTCCCGGATCTTTTGCATGAGGGCCTTTTCCGGTTTCCCGTTTCCCTCGTTCATGGCCTTCACCAGGGCCGACCCCACGATGAAGGCATCGGCGTACGGTTTAAGGGCCCGGATCTGCTCTCCCCGGCTGATGCCAAAGCCCACCCCCACGGGCAGGGAAAGGGTTCTTCGCACCCCGTCCAGGAAGGGCGGAAGATCCTTCGGAACTCCCTCCCGCACCCCCGTCACCCCTGTGACGGAAACGCAGTAGACAAACCCCGTCCCGTACCTTCCCGCCGCCCGCCACCGCTCGGGAGGGCTGGTGGGGGCAAGGAAAGGGATGTAACTCAAGTTTCGCTTCCGGAGCTCCCTCACCAGAGATCCCGCCAGCTCCACGGGAAGGTCGGGGATGAGAACCCCCGCCAACCCCATGGCGGCCCCTTCCTCCGCCAACCGCTCAAATCCAAGAGCCAGCGCGGGATTCACGTAGCTCATGAGGGTGACGGGTGCCTGGATCCCAGGAACCCATCGGAAAAGGGCCGCAAGGAGTTTCTTCCAGGTCAGCCCCTCCGCCAGGGCTTTCTGGGCCGCTGCCTGGAGGAGGGGCCCATCGGCCAAGGGATCGGAAAAGGGCATTCCCAGCTCGATACCGTCGGCTCCTGCCTCCAGGGCCGCCTCCGCCAGCTCTAAGGACCCTTCCAACGTGGGATAGCCCGCCATGAGAAACGCCATGAGGGCAGGGCGGTTTTCCGCCCTGACCTTCGCCCACATCATCTCCAGCTTCAAGGCCTCCACCCCCTCAGCCGGGCCACTTCCGACATGTCCTTGTCGCCTCGCCCCGAGATGTTCACGACGACGACGGCATCGGAGGGAAGATCCGGGAGGATGCGCGGGAGGGCTCCCACGGCGTGGGCGCTTTCCAGGGCGGGGATGATCCCCTCCGTTTGAGAGAGGAGCTCCAGACCGAGGAGGGCTTCTTCGTCTGTAGCGGAAAGGTACCGGGCCCTCCCCGTGGCCTTGAGGTAAGCATGCTCGGGACCCACACCCGGGTAATCGAGGCCCGCCGAGATGGAATGGGCTTCTTTCACCTGGCCCTCTTCATCCTGCAGAAGATAGGTGGCGCTCCCGTGGATGACCCCGTAGCTCCCCCTCGAAAGGCTGGCGGCATGCTCCCCTGTATCCAAGCCCCTTCCCGCCGCCTCCACCCCGAAGAGGGCCACCTGCCGATCCCTCAGAAAGGGGTAAAAGATGCCCATGGCGTTGCTCCCACCGCCGACGCAGGCCACCACCCCGTCGGGGAGGCGGCCCGCCTTCTTCAGGACCTGGGCTTTGGCCTCCCGCCCGATGACGCTCTGGAAATCCCGCACCATGGTGGGATAGGGGTGGGGTCCCACCACCGAACCGATGATGTAGTGGGTATCCCGCACGTAGGTCACCCAGTGGCGGATGGCCTCATTGGTGGCATCTTTCAAGGTGCGGCTCCCGCTTTTGACGGGCACCACCTTCGCCCCTAAGAGCTCCATCCGAAAGACATTGAGGGCCTGCCGCCGCATGTCCTCTTCCCCCATGAAAACCTGGCACTCCAGCCCCAAAAGAGCCGCCGCCGTGGCCGTCGCCACCCCGTGCTGCCCCGCCCCTGTCTCGGCGATCACCTTGGCCTTTCCCAGCTTCTTGGCCAAGAGAGCCTGTCCCAGGGCGTTGTTGATCTTATGGGCTCCCGTATGGTTGAGATCTTCCCGCTTCAAAAAGATCTTGGCCCGGGTCTTGAGGGCCTCCGCCAAGCGAGGTGCCGCCGTCAGGGGGGTAGGCCGCCCGACATAGTCGTGAAGGATCTCCTTCAGTTCCTTTTGAAAGGCCTTATCGCGGCGAAGGGTCCGGTAGGCTTCCTCCAGCTCCTTTAAAGCGGGCATCAGGGTCTCGGGGACAAACTGGCCCCCAAAGGGTCCGAAAAACCCTTTCCGACGGCTCCCCTTATCCTCCCACACCATCATGGGCTTGCCACTCCCTTACCGCCTTCAAAAAGGCTGCCATGCTATCGCGGTCCTTCTGGCCGTCTTTTTCCACGCCGCTGGAGACGTCCACCCCGTCGGGGCGGGCTTCATCAAGGGCCTTTTGCACATTCCCGGGGTTGAGGCCCCCTGCCAGGATGAGGGGAACGTCTAAACCTCGGTCGGAAAAGGCTTTGCGCACATCCTGCAGGCGCCCCCACTCCCAGGCCTTCCCCTGCCCCCCGGGAAGGCCTTCCTTCTTAGGGCTTTCCACCAGCACCATGTCGGGGGAAAGGGCAGCCACTTCTTCTGCCATCCCTTCGGGAGTGTAGCCGCCTTCACCTAAGGAAAGGGCCAGGATGATCCCCGTCGCCTTTCTCCCCAGCTTCAGGTACCGGCGCACCTCCGCCACAAAGGGTCGGAGGGTCTCTTTGCTGGGGGGATGGATCTGGACGAAATCCAGCTGGGCGGCATCGGCGAGGCCCGCCACCTCCAACGCAGGCGAGTGCCAAAAGACCCCCACCTTCTGGGCTTTCTTCCCGAGGATCAAGGCCTGGGGGACGGCTTCCGCCGGGGTAACATAGCGAGGGCTCTTTCGCTCAAAGACAAACCCCACGGCATCCGCCCCTAGCTCGGCCGCCATGAGCACCTGATCCAGCTTCTTCAGGCCGCAGATCTTCACCCACATGGGTTAGGCTCCTCTCGCCTTCACGGTAGCACGGGTGAGCTCTTCCAGGGTTTGGGCGGGGTCGGGCGAGCGCATGAGGTACGTCCCCACCAGGGCTGCCTGAGCCCCCGCTTCTCTCACCCGCAGGATATCATCGGGCCCCTGGATGCCGCTTTCCGCCACGAGAAGGGTGCCAGGAGGGGCCAGGTCCCGCAGGCGGGGCAAGAGATCCTCCGCCACTTCCAGGCGGGTCTCCAGGTTCTTGAGATTCCGGCTGTTGACCCCGATGAGGTCGGCGCCCATCTCAAGGGCTTCTTCCGCCTCCCCGAGGGTGTGGACCTCCACCAGGCGATCCATCCCCAGGGCGAGGGCTTCCCGGTAAAGGACCTTAAGCTCCTCTCCCTTCACCAGGGAGACCATGAGAAGGATGGCCCCCGCCCCTTCCGCCTTCGCCTGATAGATCTGGTAAGGATCCAGGATGAAGTCCTTTTTCAGGAGGGGAAGGCGGGTCTTCTTCGCTGCCAGGGCGAGATCCCCTTCCTCTGCGGAAAAGAACGCCGGCTCCGTGAGGATGGAGAGGGCGGCAGCTCCCCCTCGCTGGTACGCCAAAAGGGTGGTCTCCAGGGTTTGCCCATCCCGGAGTAGAAGGCCCTCCGAAGGCGAGCGCCGCTTCCACTCGGCGATGACGGGAAAGAAGGGATCCTTCCCCAAAAGGGCTTCTCGGAAGCGGGGCCGTTCCTCCCGGCCGCTAGCTTCCATGGCCGCCACCTTCTTTTCCAGCTGGGAGAGGGGCACCCTTTCCTTTTCCCTCCGGATGCGCTCCCTCGTGGCCGCCGCCATGGCCTCAAGGACGTCCATCAGCTGGCCACCTCCCGGTGGAGCTTTTGAGTGAGGAGGACGAAGTCCTCGAGGAGCGCGAGGGCCTTTCCCGAAAGGATGGTCTCCCGAGCCAGCTCCACCCCCTCTTTCCACGTAAGGGTCCGCCCCGCGGCATAGAGGGCAGCGCCGCTATTCAAAAGGACCACGTCCCGATAGGGGCTTTCTTCTCCCGAAAGAACCTTCCTCAGGATGACGGCGTTTTCGTTGGCATCCCCTCCCCGGATGGCTTCCGGCGACCGGCGGGGCAAGCCCATATCCTCCGGGCGGACGCGGTAGGTCTTGACCCGTCCCTCCTCCACCTCCGCCACCAGGGTGGGGGCCGAAAGGGAGACTTCGTCCAGGCCGTCTTCCCCGTGGACCACCAGGGCCCGCTTCACCCCCAGCTGGCGAAGGGCCTCGGCCACCAGGGGCACCAGGCGGGCCTCGTAGACCCCCACCAGCTGGAACGGAGCTCCCGCGGGGTTGGTGAGGGGCCCCAGGATGTTGAAGATGGTGCGAAGGCCAAGGGCCCTTCGGATGGGGGCGGCTTCTTTCATGGCAGGATGGAGGGCCGGGGCGTAAAGGAAGGCCAGGCCCAGCTCGTCCAGGCAGGTTTCCATGGCGCGGGGATCGGTGAGGAGGCGGACTCCCAGGGCTTCCAGGATGTCGGCGCTCCCCGAGCGGCTGGAGACGGCCCGGTTGCCGTGCTTGGCCACCGGCTGGCCCGCGGCCGCCACCACAAAGGCGGAGGCGGTGGAGATGTTGAAGGTGCCTTTGCGGTCCCCGCCGGTGCCGCAGGTGTCCATCGGTTCGCCCCGGGAGCTCCGGATGGGGATGGCGGCCCGCCGCATGGCCCGGGCGCCTCCCAAAATCTCAGAGGGGGCTTCCCCCTTCACGTGGAGTGCCGTGAGAAAGCCCGCCACCACCAGGGGGTCGGCCTGCCCCGCCATGATGGCGGTGATGGCCGTTTCCGCTTCCAGGGCCGTGAGGTCCATACCGGAAGCCACTTTCTGTAGGTACTTTTCCATCATGCGCCTCGCTCCTTTCTCATGCGATCGAGGTTCAAAAACTGGGCGAGTAGGTCAGGGCCCTTCGACGTCAGGTAGGATTCGGGGTGGAAGAGGATCCCTTCCTGGAGGCTATCCCTTCTGCGGAGGCCCAAAAGGGCCCCGTCCTCCCCCTGGGCGCTGATGATGAGCTCCCCGGGAAGGCCTTCCCGCAACACGTGGTAGAGGTCGTAGCGGCCGGCGGAGAAGGGGCTGGGGAGACCCCGGAAGATGCCCCTTCCGTCGTGGCGGACGTCCTTCGCCATCCCCTGGGGCGCTCCCGGCGCCGGCGCCACCTGGGCCCCCAGTCCCCTGGCCCAAGCCACCATCCCCAGGCCCACCGCCAGAAGGGGGACGTCCTTCGGAAGGAGGGCTGCCACTTCCACGACCGGGTGAAAGAGGTCCAGGGGGCCGGCAAAGGGGCCGAGGAGGAAGGCATCGGGCCTTTCCCGGGCTGCCTCCTCCGGCTTCCAGCCCCGCCACACCTCCACCTCCGCCCCGAGGAGCACCAAAGATTCCGCCAGGGAAGCGGTGAAGAGCTCATCGGGGGATACCAGGTATAGGACCTTCATCGCCCGACCCCTCCCACGGGGGAAAGGATCCTCGCCATCTGGAGGGCTTCCTCCACCGCCCGGGCCTTGTCCATGGTCTCCTGGTATTCCCGTTCGGGAACGCTTCCCTGAACCACCCCGGCTCCGGCCCCGATCTCCGCCCTTCCTTCCCGAAGGGCCACCATCCGGATGGCGATGGCCATATCCATCTGGCCGTTGAAGCCCACGTAGCCCACCACACCCCCGTAAGGCCCCCGGGCTTCCGGCTCCAGGGAAAGGATGGCCTCCAGGGCTTTCCTGCGGGGGGCCCCTGTGAGGGTACCGGCGGGGAACACCGACTTCAGGGCCTGCAGTGGGGAAAGCCCCTCCGCCAGCTCCCCTTGGAGCTCCGTCACCAGGTGCATGACGCGGGAGTACTTCTCCACGGCCCGCTCTTCCACGATGCGCACCGTACCGGGCCGGCAGACCCGCGAAAGGTCATCTCGCCCCAGATCCACCAGCATGGCGTGTTCCGACGCTTCCTTGGGATCTTTGAGGAGCTCTTCCAGAAGGGCTTCATCGTCGGCCTTCGTCTCTCCCCGGGGTCGGGTGCCGGCGATGGGCCGGTGGATGAGCCGGCGGCCCTCCACCTTGAGAAGGGTTTCGGGTGAGGAACCCGCCAGGATGCGGGGGCCGAAATCCAGGTAGAAGAGGTAGGGGGAAGGGTTGAGGGAGCGAAGGGCCCGGTAGATGTCGAAGGGGTGGCCCAAGAGGCCGCGGCGAAGCTTTTGGGCGAGGACCACCTGGAGGACTTCTCCCCGCGCCATGGCCTCCTGGGCCCGCCTCACGGCCGCGAGAAAGGCCGCCCGGGGGAAACTGCTGCCCGATGGCGGTTCTTCCTCGGGAAGGGGGACCTCGGGAAGAAAACCGTCCCCCTCCCGGATGGCCTGCTGCACCTCCAAAAGCCTTGCCTTCCCCCGGGCATAGCCTTCCGCAGTCGCCGGGGCGAGGGTCAGCAGGTGGAGGGTGTGGGTGAAGTGGTCCAGGATGGCGTAGGTGCCGGCGATGGAGAATTCCCCGTCGGGCCAGGGCGAAGGGGCAAAGAGGAGGTCCCCTTCGATGTACCTGGCCGCCTCAAAGGTGATGTACCCCACCGCCCCACCCACAAAGGGTGGGAACCCTTCGGGGATGGACACCCGGTACCGGCGGAGGCTGGCCTCCAATCCTTCAAAGGGTGAGCTCTCCTTCTCGAAGATGAGGTGCTCCCTCGGCTCCAAGCCGATGATGGAATACCGTCCAGGGCCATCGCTCTCCCCGGCGCTTTCCAGAAGGTAATGGGCGCCCAAGGGAAGGAGCTTTCGGTAAAGGGAGATGGGGGTTTCCCCATCTTCCATCCGCGAGATCCCCACGAGGACAAACCCGTCAGGGCCCACATCTCGAGCCCGCTGCTGGAATTCCCGTTCTCCCGGTCGAAGATCCATGGCTGTACTCCTCTCTCAACGTGTGTTCCAAAACAAAAAGCCTCTCGTCCCTTGGGACGAGAGGCCCTTCCTCCCGTGGTGCCACCCAAGTGAGGAGGCCCCAGCCAAAGGCGTCCAGGAAAAGAAAAAACCTTTCGCCTGGGACGAAAGGTTACCTTCCGCGGTGCCACCCAGCTGGGGATATCCATCCCCGCTCTAAGCGGTACGACACGCCAAAGCGCTTGATACCGCCGCCCTTTTATCGGAGGGATCCGCCCGCACCTACTAAGCCCAAAGGCTGTTCGGCTGGGAGCTCCGGGGCCCATTCCATCCGGCTCACCCGCCGGCCTTCCACCGTCGCCGGCTCGCTGGAGGGCGAGGGGTCGGATGTACTCTTCCCCGTCATCGCCTGTGGTCTATGAAGTTTGGGGAGAGTGTAGCACAGGACTTCGAGAGGGTGCAAGATGAAGAGGCTCTACGCCAATAAGTGTGGTGTCAGTTCCAAGAGAA
>JAHHQG010000035.1 GCA_018729555.1 Clostridiales bacterium
CAAGCGAGCAAGGGGGTGGTGGAGATCATCCGGGTTTTCCCTTTTAACCCTCTTTCGCGCAAGCCGGAGGGTGAGGGGGCCGCCTCTCCACCCTCTGGCTCTGTTGAAAAGCCCGGGCGTTGAGCCCGGGCTTTTCCGTTACTCCCCGACCGATCCCAAGGGCTCCCTTTCGTCCGGCCGGGCTGTATCCTCCCGGTAGTAATCCTCTTGCCGGAGGGGGATCTCCTTGAGGAAAAGGGAAGCCACAAAAGCCGCAACGGCAAAGGTCAGGGCCATCCAGAAGAGCGGCGTCATGGCGGCGGCCAGGGCTTCCCTCACCGCCTGGATGAACTGATCGTAAAGGGCCATTCCCTGGGGGCCGAAGGCCTGGAATTTCACCTTGATGGCCTCCTGGCCGAAGGTGCTCACCAATCCTTGGGGATCGGCAAACACCTTCTGTTGGTCTTCCGGAAGGTTCTGCATCACCTGCACCAAAGGCGCCGGAAGCCGCTTCCCCAACTCCGTGGAAAACCTGGACGCAACGACGCTTCCCAAGATAGGTGCCGCAATGGCGCCTCCGATGTTGTTGGCCGTCTGCTGAGTGGCGTTGACGGTCCCCATCATCCGGTAGGGGAAGGCGTTTTGCACCACGGTACCCAGCACCGGCATGATGAGCCCGATCCCCACGCCCATGACCATCATGTCCCGGACAACCATCTCCCAAGTGGAAGAGGCATCCAGGAAGGTCAGGAGGTAAGCTCCGGCGGATGTCAAAAGGCCCCCCACCAGGGTGAGAATCTTATAGCGGCCCGTGCGGGTCATGACCTGCCCGGCGATGACGGAACCGGCGATGAACGAGAGCATCATGGGGGTCATGATGTAGCCCGAGCTGGCGGCTTTCATACCGAGAGCCCCCTGAACGAAGAGGGGGAGGAACATCATGGAGCCGAACATGGCCATGGAGATAAAAAGCCCGATCACCATGGTGGAGCTGAAGACAGGGTTGCGGAAGATATCCATGTGGATGATGGGCTCCGGGGAACGGCGCTCCACCCAAACAAAGAGGGTGAGAAGGACCGCCGAGAGGGCGAAGAGGCCCAGGATCTCGCGGGAGAGCCAGGGGTAAGTGGTTCCGGCCCACGTAAAGCCAAGCAGCATGGGCAAAAGCCCCGACACCAGGAGAAGGCTCCCCAGCCAGTCCAGATGGTAGGTTTGACCCGTACGGACCCGCGGAAGGGCGTAGATCACCAACGCCAACGCCACCAGCGCCACCGGCATGTTGACGTAGAACACCCATCGCCAGCCCCAGTGGTCGGTGATCCAGCCGCCGACCCCGGGACCAATCAGGGTGGCGATGCCAAAGATCCCCATGAGGGCCCCCATCCAGCGGCCCCTCTCCCTGGGGTTGAAGATATCTCCCACTGTGGCCCGCGGCATGCTCATCATGGCGCCTCCGCCGATGCCCTGGATGACCCGCGCGAAGATGAGCATGGACATGGATTGGGCACGGCCGCTCAAGGCCGAGCCGATGAGGAACACCACCAGCCCGAAGACGTAGAAGGGTTTCCTCCCGTAGACGTCGGAGAGCTTTCCGTAGATGGGCATGGTGGCCGTCACCGCCAGGGTAAAGGCGGTGAAAACCCAGGCGTAGAGGCTAAACCCCTGCAGATCGCTGATGATGGTCGGCATGGCCGTGGTGACCGTCGTCTGGTTGAGGGCCGAGAAGAACATGGAGAGCATCACGGCCGCCAGCGCCCACCAGCGCTTCTCGCCGGTGATCCGGTTGGTGGTCTGCCAGTTGCCCACGTTAGGTCCCTCTTTTCGTAATGGTTCGAGACTCAAACAATTTCTAAGTATACGGAGAGCCAAGCCCGCCTGCCACCGGCAGGGCCTACCGGATAGGGAGGGTCAGATGCGGTCCAGAGCCGCCGTGAGGGCTTCCAGGAGAAGGGCTACCCCCACCAGCAGGGTCCGCTCCGTGGGATCGAAGTAGGGGTTCACTTCCACCAGGTCTATCCCCGCGATGGGGTTCTGGCGGCCGAGGGCGCGCAAGAGGGTTTTGACCTGGGTGTAGGTGAGGCCTTCCGGTTCCGGGCTCCCCGTCCCCGGGGCCAACGACGGATCGATGCCGTCGATGTCCAAGGTGACGTAGAGGGGAATGCCTGGGGGCACAAGGTCCAGGAGTTCCTCCAGCCGACCCTCTCGGTCCTGCCGGTGAATGGCTTTTGCCAGCACCGGCTGAAAACCCCGGGCGATGGCCTGGCGGTAATCGTCTTCCGACGTCCGCCAGCCCCGAACGCCGAAATTCACCCCGCCCCTCACCCCTTCCAGCTCCGAGATGCGGCGGATGGGGCTGGAGTTGGCAAGGCGCACCCCATGGACCTCATGGCGAAAATCCAGGTGGGCGTCAAACTGGACGATGAAAAGCTCCGAGACGGTGTCGGCCTCCAGGAGGCCCCGCACCGCCGGAAAGGTGATGGAGTGATCGCCCCCCAAGACAAGGGGGATGGCCTTTCGGGCGGCGATGGCTTTGACGGCCTCCGTCACCCGGGAAAAGGTCTCTTCCACATCCAAGTAGAGGATGTCCACGTCCCCCAGATCTAAGAGGTGGACGTCCCTCAAGCGATACCGCTCCTCTTCCACGTCGAAGAAACCCTTTTGCCCCAGGCGATACCGCATGGAGGCATGGCGAAGGGCCCGGGGAGCAGCCCTCGCCCCGGGCCGAAAGCCCACCCCGCTGTCCCAGGGAACGCCCAGCACGCCGACAGAGCCCTGCCGGAGATCTTCCGGCCGTCCCATGGGAGCCCCCAGAAAGGTGGCCACCCCGGTATACGGAAGGCCCAGCTCACCCTTCATCCACGACCACCTGGCCTTCCTTGATGACCACCGCCGCCAGGTTGACGCCCCAGCGGTACGGGAGGTGATGGTACGTCGGACAATCCCAGATCACAAGATCGGCTTTCTTCCCCTCCTCCACGCTCCCCCGATCCTGGAGAAACCCCAGAGCCGCGGCAGCGTTGCGGGTGACGGCCACCAGAACCTCTTCGGGGGTCATGCGGTAGAGAAGGCAGCCCAGGGTCATGGTGGCGAGAAGTGAAGGATTGGGCTGGGTCCCCGGGTTCATATCGGTGGCGAGGGCCACCGGGACCCCCTCATCGATGAAGGTGCGAGCAGGGGCATGGGCCTCTTTCATCAGGAAGAAGGAGGTGGCGGGCAAGAGGCAGGCCACCACCCCCGCCTCGCGGAGAAGGGCCATGTCCTCCCGGGTGGTGGCCACCAGGTGGTCGGCCGACACCGCCCCCACCTCCGCCGCCAGGCGGGTCCCCCCCAAGGGATGGACTTCATCGGCATGGATCTTTCGCCCCAAGCCCTCCTTGGCGGCTGCCTCCAGGATGAGGCGGGATTCATCGACAGAGAAGACACCCTTCTCGCAAAAGACGTCCACGAAGTCGGCCCATCCTTCCGCCGCCACCCGGGGTACCATTTCCTCCGCCACCTTTCGGGCATACTCGCTCCCTTTCCCGCGGTACTCCGGAGGCACCGCATGGGCCCCCAAGAAGGTGGCCACCACATCCATGCGGCCCCGCAGCTCCTCCTTCACCCGCCGGATGGCCCGAAGCTGCTTTCGCTCCGCTTCCCACGAAAGGCCGTAGCCCGATTTCACCTCGATGGTGGTCACCCCCTGGCGGAGGGCCTGAAGGGCCCTTTCTTTCAAGGTGACCACCAGCTCCTCTTCCGACGCGCGGCGGGTAGCCTGGACCGTCTGGAGGATGCCTCCTCCCTTCTGCAGGATCTCCAGGTAATCGGCTCCCTGGACCCGCAGGGAAAACTCTTCCGCTCGCCACCCGGCAAAGCAAAGGTGGGTGTGGCTATCCACCATGCCTGGGGTCACCAGGCGTCCCCGGGCATGGAGAACGGTAGCCCGGGGGAGCACCCTCACCCGCGCCAGGACCTCCTCCTCTTTCCCGACGGCCACCAAACGACCCCGATAGGCCGCCACCGCCGCTCCGTCGATGGCTCCCACCCGTCCTTGGAAGGGGCCTGCCAGAGGGCCTTCCCCTGCCCCCTCGGGAGCCATGGTGCAGAGCTGCCCGATGCCCGTCAAAAGAAAATCGGCATCCACCATACGGTCCCTTGTCTTCGCCGCGGGAGGCGAAAGCTCCTTCCCCTCCTTTCCGGTACCATGGGCCTAAAGGGGGGAACCCATGAAAAGCTGGCGGCAGCAATACCGGCGCCTCTTGCTGGAAGAGCCCGAAGAAGGCCTTCTCGAGATCATCCTCCACAACCCGGAAACCCGCAACTCCCTAGATGCCGAAGGTCATGGGGAGCTCAGCCGCATCTGGAAGGATATCCATCTGGACCCGGAGATCCGGGTAGTCCTGATCCGGGGCTCCGGAGACCATTTTTCGTCGGGGGGAGACTTTTCCCTGGTGGAAGCCATCGCCGCCGATTACGCCACCCGGGAAAGGGTCTTTTGGGAAGCCCGGGATCTGGTGCAAAACCTCCTGGATTGCAGCAAGCCGGTGGTGGCGGCGGTGGAAGGAGTAGCGGTGGGCGCAGGGTTGGCGGTGGCCCTCCTGGCGGACATCACGGTGGTGAGCAAGACGGCCCGCCTTCTCGATGGCCACACCCGCTTGGGGGTCGCAGCAGGCGACCACGCCGTCCTCATCTGGCCCCTTTTGATGGGGATGGCTCGGACCAAGTACCATCTCCTCTTAAACGAACCCATCACCGGGGAAGAGGCGGCCCGCTGGGGGCTGGTGGCCCTGGCGGTGGAGGAAGGCGAGGTCCTTTCCAAAGCGAGGGAGCTGGCCCGCCGCCTCCTGCAAGGGGCCCCCAGCGCCCTCCGCTTCACCAAGTACGCCCTCAACGGCTGGTTCCGAGCCCACGGAGCCCTCTTCGATACTTCGGCCGCCCTGGAATTTCTGGGCTTTACGGGGCCAGAGGTTCAGGAAGGGCTGCGCTCCCACCGGGAAAAGAGGCCGCCCCGCTTTTGAACTTCCTTGCCCCGGCCGCCATATGCTGGGCACATTAGAGGGGGGTATGGGATGCAGGCTTCGGGAAAGGCTCTGGCGGACCATCTTTTGGCCTGGCGCCAGCGCACCTTTCAGACCCGGGCGGAAAAGCTCCCCTTCGTGGGGCTGGCCGGGCGGGATGTGTACAACATCACCGCTCCCTTCGAGACGGCCGGCCTGACGGTCCTGGCGGGAAGGGTGGAGGCGCGCTACAGCGAAAATTCGGAGGTCCTCTTTTTCACCTTCCGCCACGGCGCCTGGCGCCCCCTGCCGGAAGCGCCCATCCCGGCCCTCCAGGATCCCTTCGTGAGCTTCATCCAAGGGGAGCTGGTGGTGGGCGGGGTAGAGACTTTCATCGATCCCCGGGGAAAGCCGCCCCACTTCTTCTGGTTCCGGACGGTCTTTTTCCGGGGTCCGGACCTTTTCCACCTGACCCCCTTCTTCCGCGGACCCGACGGCATGAAAGACATCCGCCTGGTAGAGCTGGAAGACGGGCAAGTGGGCGTCTTCACCCGGCCTCAGGGCGGTCCTGCGGGGCTGGGAACGATCGGATTCACCCGCGTGCCCTCCCTCGATCACCTGACCCTCGAAGCTATCCTGGAAGCCCCCCTCTTAGAAGGCCTCTTCGCCCCCGACGAATGGGGAGGCGCCAACGAGGTCCATCGCCTCCCCGGCGGAAAGCTGGGGGTTCTGGGCCACATCGCCCGCCGGGAAGGCTTGTTCCGCCACTACTATGCCATGGCTTTCCGCTTCGATCCGGAAACTTTCACCTGGGAGGAGCTCCGCATCATCGCCGAGCGGCAGGATTTCCTCCCGGGGCCTGCTAAACGAAAGGAACTCCGGGATGTGGTCTTCCCCGGCGGCCTCATCCGTTACCCCGACGGCACCGCCCACCTCTATGCAGGGGTGAGCGATGCCGAGGCCCAGCGGCTTCTCATTCCCGATCCGTTTGAGTAACCCATCGAACCCTTCAGGGCTGATGGGACCGTTCCTCCTGCGATCCCCGGTCTTCTTCCCCACCGTCTGACCTTTCCCACATCTCCTTGACCGCCGGCCCGTAGGTCCCTTCCCACCCCAGCTCCCCCGGCTGGTAGAAGCGAGGTACTCCGGGGGGAAGGTATGGCTGGCGGACGAAGTGGCCGGGATAGCTGTGGGGGTAGAGGTAATCCTTCCCGTATCCCAGGATGCGGGCTCCGGGGTAATGGGCATCCCGGAGGTGAAGGGGGACGGGGGCTGCCCCCTCCTTCTTGATGTGGGCGAGATACCGTTCCAGGGCCACATAGCTGGAGTTGGATTTGGGAGCCAGGGCCAGGAAGACAGTCGCCTGGGCCAGGGGAATCCGCCCTTCGGGAAGGCCGATGCGCTCCACCGCCAGGTAGGCGGCCACCGCCAGGGGAAGGCCTTCGGGAGCGGCATTGCCGATGTCTTCCGAGGCGAGGATCACGAGGCGGCGGGCGATGAAGAGGGGATCTTCCCCGCCGTCCAGCATCTTCGCCAGCCAGTAGAGGGCGGCATCGGGGTCGCTGCCCCGCACCGACTTGATGAAGGCGGAAATGGTGTCGTAATGCTGGTCACCCGTATCGTCATAGATGACGGCGCTCCTTTGCATGGCTTCTTCCGCCACGGAGAGGGTGATGACCTTTTCCCCCGAAGGGCTCCGGGGCGCTCCCATGGCCGCCAGTTCGAGGGCATTCAAAAGCCGGCGGGCATCCCCCCGGGCGCTCCTCACCAGGTGCTCCAAGGCATCCTCCTCCAGGACCACCTTTTCATCCTTCAGGCCTCGGGGATGGGTGAGGGCCCGTTCCAAAAGCTTCTTCAGGTCCTCTTCCGATAGGGGTTCCAGCTGGAAGAGGTGGCTTCGGGAGAGGAGGGCCGAATTTACGTGAAAGAAGGGATTTTCCGTGGTGGCCCCGATAAGGGTGAGGGTGCCGTCTTCCACAAAGGGAAGAAGGGCATCCTGCTGAGCTTTGTTAAAGCGGTGGATCTCATCGATGAAGAGGAGGGTGGGCTGGCCCTGCATGGCGAGGCGCTCCTTGGCCTCCGCCACCGCTTTGCGGATGTCGGGCACCCCTGCGGAAACGGCGCTCAGGGCGATGAGATGGGCCCCCGTCATGCTGGCCATGAGCCGGGCGAGGGTGGTCTTCCCCGATCCGGGAGGTCCCCAGAGGATGAGGGAGGGGATCTTCCCCTGCTCCAGCATCCGGCGAAGGAGGGTGCCGGGTCCGATGATCTTCTCCTGACCCAGGACCTCATCGAGGGATCGGGGCCTCAAGCGATCCGCCAGAGGAGCCCGCTTCTCCCGCTCTTTTTCTCCGTGAAGGCTGAAAAGATCCACCCTTCTCCCCTCCTCCCTTTGGTACCATCATGCGGGAAAGGACGATCCCTTTGCCTATCTCTTTTGAGCGGATGCAAAAGGACCTCGAGATTCTTTCGAGCTTCACCGATCCGGAAAAACCCTATACCCGGCGCTCCTTCTCGCCCCTTTATGAAAAAGCTCGCCAGTGGCTCTGGAAGGCTATGAAAGAGGCCGGCCTCTCCCCTCGTTTGGATGAAGCCGCCAACCTCATCGGGGTGAGGGAAGGAGCCGAGGCGGGCCTTCCGCCCCTCATCATGGGAAGCCACATCGACACCGTGGAGGGAGGGGGCCGGTTCGACGGCACCGCCGGGGTGGTGACGGCCCTGGAGGTGGCCCGCTCCCTCTTCGAAGACGGCCATGTCCTTCGCCATCCCCTTTGGGTGGTGGATTTCCTGGCGGAAGAGCCTAGCCCCTACGGCCCTTCCACCGTGGGGAGCCGGGCCATGGCCGGGCGCCTCCGCAAAGAGGATCTGGAGCGAAGGAACGAAGAAGGGGAAACCCTGAGAGAGGCCATCGCCCGGATGGGAGGGAAGCCCCAACAGTTAGGGGAACCCCTCCTCCCCCCCGGGGCCATCGCCGCCTATCTAGAGCTTCACATCGAGCAGGGCCCCCTCCTGGAGCGGGCCGGCGTACCCCTGGGCATCGTGACGGGCATCGTGGGGATCGACCGCTACCGCCTGGAGGTCCGAGGGGAGCAGGGCCATGCCGGGACCGTCCCCATGAAGGAGCGCAAAGACAGCCTGCTGGCCCTGGCGGAGGTCCTCCTGGAGGTGGAGGCCTTTGCTCGAAGGAAAGCCGAAGAGGTTCCCTTCGTCGCCACCATGGGCTGGGTGAAGGTCCACCCCAACCATGAGAACGTGATCCCGGGGAGGGTGGAGGCCGTCCTGGAGATGCGCTCCCTCGCCCATGAGGCCCTGGAAGAAGGGGAAAGGGCCCTCCGGACCATCCTCGAGAGGGTGGAAGAACGCCGAGGGGTGACCCTCCGGGGGGAGCGAACGGACCGGCTGCCCCCTACCCTGAGCGACCCCCGATTGATGGACCTCTTGAAAGAAGCCGCCGAGAAAAGGGGCCTTTCCTTCCTGGAGCTTCCCAGCGGCGCAGGCCACGATGCCATGCACATGGCAGCCTTGGGCCCTATGGCCATGGTCTTCATCCCTTGCCGGGGAGGAAAGAGCCATGTGGCGGAGGAATGGGCCGATGTCCGCCACATGGCCCTGGGCGCCCGGGTCCTGAGGGACGTCCTCCTCAGGCTGGACCATGAGGATCGGAGATCCGGTCCAGCTGGTCCATGACCTCCTCGGGGATTTCCAGATCCACCGCCTTTAGGTTTTCCTCCTGCTGCTCCACCCGAGTGGCCCCCACCAGGACGCTGGTGACGCCAGGCTTGGCCATAACCCAAGCCAGGCTCAGCTGGGAAGGCGTCACCCCCATCTGGGCCGCCAGCTCCGAAACTTTTTCCGCGATGGCGAGGCTCCGGTCGGTGAGGCGCTGGGCAAAGCGGGGTTGGGTCACGGCGCGGGAGCCGGGCGGCGGCGCTTCCCCTTTCCGGTACTTTCCGGTAAGGATACCTCCTCCCAACGGGTAATAGCAGAGGATCCCCACCTTTTCCTCCAGGGCAAGGGGCACCATCTCGTCCTCGATGCGCCGGTCGATGAGAGAGTACCCCATCTGGATGGATTCGTAGCGGATGAGATTCAGCCGTTCGCTGAGGCCCAGGGCTTTCATGAGCTGCCAGGCGGCAAAGTTGGAGGCGCCGGCATAGAGGATCTTTCCCTGGCGCCGAAGATCCTCCAGCGCCCGCAAGGTTTCTTCCACAGGCGTATGGGGATCGAAGCGATGGATCTGGTAGAGGTCGATGTAGTCGGTCTTCAGCCTCTGGAGACTCTTTTCCACCTGGCGGAAGATATGCCACCGGGAGGAGGACTCGTCGTTGGGACCCTGGCCGATGCGCATCCCCACCTTGGTGGTGAGGACCACTTCGTGGCGCCTGCCCTCTAGGGCCTCTCCGATGATGGCTTCCGACTGGCCGTCGGTGTAGATGTCGGCCGTATCGATGAAGTTCACCCCGTGATCCAGGGCATGATGGATGATGCGGATGGAGGTTTCCTTGTCGGCCCTTCCGCCAAAGGAGTTGGTGCCCAGGGCGTAGACGGAAACCTTCAGGCCCGTCTTTCCCAAAAAGCGATACTTCATGGATTCCCTCCCTGCCTAAATTCCTCCATGGGCATGCGGAGGCCCCTCTCCCGGGCCACCTGGATGGCTTTCTCGTACCCGGCGTCGGCATGGCGGATGACCCCGATGCCGGGGTCGGCGGTGAGGACCCGCTCCAGGCGCTGGGCAGCTTCATCGGTGCCGTCGGCCACCACCACCATGCCGGCATGGAGAGAGTAGCCGATGCCTACGCCCCCTCCGTGGTGGACGGAGACCCACGTAGCCCCGGCCGCTGTGTTGAGAAGGGCGTTTAAGATGGGCCAGTCGGCGATGGCGTCGGAGCCGTCCTTCATCCCTTCCGTCTCCCGGTAGGGGGAAGCCACGGAACCGGCATCCAGGTGGTCCCGCCCGATGACGATGGGGGCCTTGAGCTCCCCCTTCCGGACCATTTCGTTGAAGAGAAGGCCGGCTTTCGCCCGCTCCCCGTATCCCAGCCAGCAGATGCGGGCGGGAAGCCCCTGGAAGGGGATCTTCTCCCGGGCCATGGTGAGCCAGCGGCGAAGATGTTCATCCTCGGGGAAAAGCTCCATGAGGGCTTCGTCGGTGCGGTAGATATCCTCCGGGTCCCCGGAGAGGGCCACCCAGCGGAAGGGACCCTTCCCCTCGCAGAAAAGGGGCCGGATGTAGGCGGGGACAAAGCCGGGGTACGAGAAGGCCCTTTCCCGGGGAAGGCCTCCCAGGGCCGCCTGTTCCCGGAGGTTGTTACCGTAGTCGAAGGCGACGGCCCCCCTCTCTTTCATCCCCACCATGGCCTCCACATGGCGGGCCATGGAGGACCGGGCCCTCTGGATATACGCCTCGGGATCCTTCTTTCGAAGGTCGGCCGCTTCCGCCAGGGAAAACCCCGCCGGGATGTAGCCCTCCAGGGGATCGTGGGCGGACGTCTGGTCCGTCACGATGTCGGGGATGATATTCCGCTCCAGGAGGAGGGGAAAGATCTCGGCGGCATTCCCAAGAAGGCCGACGGAAAGGGGTTCTTTCTTCCGCCGGGCTTCTTCCACCCATAAGAGGGCCTCATCCAAAGACGCCGTCCACCGGTCCAGGTAGCCCATGGTATGGCGGCGCCGGATGCGCCCTTCGTCCACCTCCACCACCAGGCCCACGGCCCCGTTCATGGTGATGGCCAGGGGCTGGGCCCCTCCCATGCCGCCCAGCCCTGCCGTGAGGACCAGCCTTCCGCGAAGGTCCCCTCCGAAGTGCTGGCGGCCCACTTCTGCCAGGGTTTCATACGTCCCCTGGATGATCCCCTGGCTCCCGATGTAGATCCAGGAGCCGGCCGTCATCTGGCCGTACATGGTCAGGCCCATCTTCTCGAGGCGCTGGAACTCCTCCAAACGGGACCAGGCGGGCACCAGGAGGGCATTGGCGATGAGGACCCGGGGGGCCATGGGGTGGGTCTTGAAGATCCCCACGGGCTTTCCCGACTGGACCAAGAGGGTTTCGTCTTCCTCCAGATGTTCTAGAGCATGGACGATGGCCCAAAAGGCCTCCCAGCTGCGGGCGGCCCGGCCTGTTCCCCCGTAGACGATGAGCTCATCGGGTTTCTCGGCCACATCGGGGTCGAGGTTGTTCATGAGCATCCTCAAGGCGGCTTCCGTCTGCCACGAGCGGCATCGCAGCTTGGGGCCGCGGGGAGCCCGGATCACCTCTTTTTGGACCACGGTTTCCCTCCTCTTCCTCTCAGCATATCCCAAGCCCCGCCGGGAAAAGGACCCTCATCCCGGTATCTGCACCTGGCTTTCTGTCGCGGTTTTTTCAATTGACACAAAAGGAACTCTTCTCCAGTGTGGGAGTCAGAACGCAAGAAGGAGGCGATCCCTTGATCATCCAGGTGGAAGGCCTGGTGAAGGACTACGGATCCTTCCGGGCCGTGGACACCATCTCGTTCACCGTGGAAGAAGGGGAGATCTTCGGCATCGTCGGCCCCAACGGGGCAGGCAAAACCACCACGGTGGAATGCCTCATCGGACTCCGAAAACCTACGGCCGGGAGGGTTTCCGTGCTGGGTATGGATCCCCAGGAGGACGGCTATGCCCTTAGGGAGCGGATCGGGGTGCAGCTGCAGACCTCCACCCTCCCTTCGCGGATGAAGGTGGGGGAAGCCCTCTCCTTTTTCGCCAGCTTCTACGAAAAGGCTGTCCCTTCCCTGGAATCCCTCTTGGAACAGGTTGGGCTGGCGGAAAAGAAGAACCGGTATTTTCAAGGCCTTTCCGGAGGCGAAAAGCAGCGCCTTTTCATCGCCCTCGCCCTGGTGAACGACCCGCAGGTCATCTTCCTGGATGAGCTCACCACCGGCCTTGACCCCCGAGGGAGAAGGCACATGTGGTCCCTGGTGGAAGACCTAAAGAAACAGGGAAAGACCATCCTCTTGACCACCCACTTCATGGAAGAAATCCAGCGCCTGGCGGACCGGGTGGCCATCCTTTCGGGGGGTAAGATCCTCGCCATGGGCACGCCCCAAGAGCTTATCGCCGCCTACGGCGGAACCCCCCGTCTCATCCTTCACCTGCGCCCCGGGGAGGATCCTGAAAGGCTTCTACCGGGAAAGGCCTGGCAGAAGGTGTCCCATGAGGACGGCGGCCCTCTCAAGGCCATCCTTCCCCTGAAGGACATGCGGGAAGCAGCACAGGTCATGCACCAGCTTCTCGCGACGGACATGGATTTCCAGGCCCTGGAGCTCCAGCAACCTTCCATGGAAGATGTCTACCTCAACCTGACGGGAAAACCCCTGGAGGTGGAGAACTCCCATGCTTAGAGGGCTTAAAGCCATGATCCTTCATCACGTGCGGGTCCGGTTGCGGGAGCCCATCGCCGTATTCTTCGACATCCTCTGGGCCCCCTTGATGCTCCTTCTCTTCGGCACCATCTTTTCCGCCGGGGCCGAGTCGGGGATGCCCGGCTTTCGGAACGTGGACTTCATGGCCCCCGACCTGATCCTTTTGGCCATCATCGTCATCGGGTTTTTGGATTTCACACCCGAGGTGGCTTCGGAACGGGAATCAGGGTTTTTGCGCCGCCTGCACGTCACGCCCGTGCGGCCCATGGTGTACCTTCTGGGCCTGGCCGCGGCTGCCCTCATCGTCACCCTCTTCTCCGTGGCTCTATTACTGGTTCTGGGAAAGCTTCTTTTCGGCCTTCGCTTCCACGGCTCCCTCGGTGCTCTTTTGTGGGCCTTTTTCCTGGCCCTTCTGCTGGTTTATCCCTTTTCCTTCCTCCTGGCGGGGATCTCCACCACCTCCAGCATGGCCCGGGCGTTAGGCTTTGTGGTGGGCTTTCCTTTGATGTTCCTCTCAGGAGCAGCCGGCGTGCCGCTGGAGCTTTTTCCCGAGGGGCTCCTGAAGGTATCGCAATGGCTTCCCGCCACCGTAGGGGTCAAGCTGATGGCCGCAGCCTGGTTGGGGCAAGATCTGGGAGCTCTGAGGGTCGAAAACCTCTATGCCATCCTCTTTGGCCTGGGCTGCATCATCCTTTCGGCCCGCTTCTTTCGGTGGGATGACCAGGCTTCTGAGTGAAGCGGGAGCCCACCAGGGTTCCCGGGCCGGGGGCGAAGGTGGAACGGACCTGCAAAAGGACGCCTGTATCCCGGGCATACTCCACCGCTTTTTTCTGGAGGACCCGGGCCCCCTTTTCCGCCAGGTCCAGCATCTCTTCGTAGGTGAGAAAGGGCAGAAGCTGGGCCCTGCGCCTCTGGGACCGGGGATCATGGGTGTAGACCCCCGGGACGTCGGTGAAAATCTCGCACACGTCGGCTCCTAAGGCATGGGCCAGGACCACCGCCGTGAGATCGGACCCTCCCCTTCCGAGGGTGATCCAATCCCCCTCGGGGGTGGTGGCCTGAAAGCCCGCCACCACCGGCACCTTCCCTTTCTTGAGAAGGGCTTTCACGTGCTCCCCCACCGGAGGGAGAGGATAGCCGTCGCCAAAGGGGCCTTCCGCCCGGATCCCGGCCTGATAAGCGTTTAAGGATATGGCCGGGAGGCCCAGGTTCTGAAGGGTGAGGGCCATGAGGGCGCTGGCCTTGAGCTCCCCCGTCACCAAGAGGGCATCCACTTCCCGGCGCCGGGCCGGGTCTGGGTCTCCTTCCCCTGGAGGAACCGCCCGCAAGAGGCTGTCGGTCTCCCCCGCCGGAGCCGAGACCACCACCGCCACCTGGTGGCCTTCCTCATAGGCTTCCACCACCCAGAGGGCGGCCAGGCGCAGATCCCCCGCCATGCTCCGGCCGCCGAACTTTTGCACCCGAATCCCCACCGCCTTCACCCTTTCCCACGTACCGGCTCGGGGGCAGGATATGCGGGGGAAGGCCAGGGCGACTCAAAAGAACCTCTTTTCTACAATGGGACGGGAGGGATGGCCATGCTGTACGTGGATCAGGGGCCTCTTCACGTGCCGGCCCTCAACTTGGCCATCGAGGAGTACCTTTTGCGGTTGGACCCGGAGGAGGATTACCTCCTCTTTTACAACAACGATCCGTCGGTCATCATCGGTCGCCACCAAAACGCATGGGAAGAGATCGACGAGGCCTTTTGCCGAAAGGAAGGGATCCACGTGGTCCGGCGGCTTTCTGGCGGAGGAGCCGTCTACACCGACCGGGGAAACCTCAGCTTCAGCTTCATCACCAAAGATGACGGCCAGAGCTTCATGAACTTCCGCAAGTTTACGGAGCCGGTGGTGGAAGCTCTAAGAGCCCTAGGGGTGCCGGCAGCCCTCACCGGAAGGAACGACATCCAGGTGGGGGATCGGAAGATCTCCGGCAATGCCCAGTACGCCTCAGGAGGCCGCCTCATGACCCACGGGACCCTCCTCCTTTCGGTGGACCTCGACCGGATGGCCAAAGCCCTCAAGCCCCGGTCGGAAAAGTTCCAGTCCAAGAGCACCAAGTCGGTGCGGGCAAGGGTCGCCAACATCCAGGAGTTTTTGCCCGAGCCTCTTTCCGTGGAAGCCTTTCGACAGCATCTCTTGCGCCACATCTTCAAGGGCGCCAGGCCGCCGACCTATGAGCTCACCCCAAAGGATTGGGAGGCTATCCAAAGGATCGCGAGAGAGCGCTACGACAACTGGGAGTGGAACTTCGGCCGCTCGCCTGCCTTCAACACCCAGACGGTCCGCCGCCTGGAGGGCGTCGGCACCGTGGATGTGCGCCTCTGGGTGGAAGACGGGGTGATCCGGAGCTGCGCCATCTACGGGGATTTCTTCGGCGAGCGGCCGGTGGAGGAGCTGGCCCGGCTCCTCACGGGCCTTCCCTACCGCCGGGAGGATCTGGCGCAGGCTCTGAAGGAGATCCCCATCCAGGCCTATATCGCGGGCCTGGATCAGGATACGTTCCTGGAGCTCCTTTGAAGGAGGAACCGGGACATGGATGTCCAACATGGGGAGTAGCATCACCTGCTGAAGGAGGTGCGGCCGTGATTTTCGTCGAGAACGGGCCCATCTATGACCCTCGCATCAACCTGGCCATCGAGGAGTATATCCTCCGGCACCTGGACAAGGAACAGACCTACCTCCTCTTCTACATCAACGATCCCTCCATCATCATCGGGCGGAACCAGAACACCCTGGAGGAGATCGACGATGCCTATTGCCGGGAGCACGGGATCCACGTGGTGAGGCGCCTTTCGGGCGGGGGAGCCGTTTACCACGATCGGGGGAACCTCAATTTCAGCTTCATCACCAAAGATGACGGCCAGAGCTTCATGAACTTCCGGAAGTTCACGGAGCCCGTGGTGGAAGCCTTGAGGGCCCTGGGGGTGCCGGCCGAGCTCACGGGAAGAAACGATATCCAGGTGGGGGACCGGAAAATCTCCGGCAACGCCCAGTTCACTACCGGAGGCCGCATGTTCAGCCACGGCACCCTGATGCTGTCGGTGGACCTGGATCGGGTATCTAGGGCCCTTCGCCCGAAGGCGGAAAAGTTCCAGTCCAAGAGCACCAAGTCGGTGCGGGCAAGGGTCGCCAACATCAACGAGTTTTTGGAAAAGCCCCTCACCATCGAAGAGTTCCGGGAACACCTCTTGCGGTTCATCTTCAAGGGCGACTCCATCCCCACCTACCGTTTGACCGAAGATGATTGGGCCATCATCCGGCAGATCTCGGCGGAGCGCTACGCCAACTGGGAGTGGAACTACGGCCACTCCCCGGTCTTCAACGTGCAGAGCTCCAAGCGCATCGAAGGAGTGGGCTCCATCGACGTGAGGCTTCTGGTGGAAAAGGGGCTCATCAAGAACTGCACCATCTACGGGGATTTCTTCGGGACGAAGCCGGTGGCGGAGTTCCAGGCGATGCTGGAGGGGATCCGCTATGAGCCGGAGGCCATCCGGGAGGTTCTGAAGAGCGTGGATGTGAAGGAGTACTTCGGCCCCGTGGACCCTGAGGAGCTCTTTGAGCTGATCTACGCTTGACAAGACCTGGCCTCATCCGCCCCGTTTGGGGCGGATTTTTTGTTGCCTTTTTTCAAAGTAAGTCATATCCTGATTACGGATTTAGACGCATCTAAACCGGGAGGTTGTCCATGGAAGCGGGGCTTCTTTCCTACAAGGCCGGAGAAGAAGCGGTGGCCCAACGCCCGAAGGGCTGGAGGGGGCTCTTGCCCTTTTTGGGCCCGGCTTTCATCGCCTCCGTGGCCTACATCGATCCCGGGAACTACGCCACCAACATCGCCGCCGGCACCCAGTACGGGTACCGCCTCCTCTGGGTGGTCCTGGCGGCCAACCTCATGGCCATCCTGGTCCAAAGCCTTTCCATGAAGCTGGGGCTGGCGACAGGGAAGGATCTGGCGGAGCTGATCCGGGACCGGAATTCCCGGTGGCTGGGCGCACTCCTCTGGATTCAAGGGGAGATGGTGGTCATCTTCACAGACCTGGCGGAATTCCTCGGGGGTACCCTGGGCATCCACCTCCTCTTCGGCCTGGATCTTCTCACCAGCGCCATTATCGCCGCCGCCGTGGCCTTTTTGCTCCTGGAGTTCCAGCGCATGGGCGTTCGCCCCCTGGAAGGGGCCATCACTCTGCTGGTCTTTGTGGTGACCTTCTCTTTTGTGGTGGAGATGTTCCTTGCCCGCTTCGATCCCAAAGAAACGCTGAAGGGCATGCTGATCCCCTCCATCCCCGGGCCCGATGCCCCCTTCCTGGCGGCAGGCATCTTGGGGGCCACCGTGATGCCCCATGCCATCTACCTCCACTCGGCCTTGACCAAGCGGAGGATCGTAGGAAAGACGGACGAGGAAAAGCAGCACATCTACCGGATGTATCTCTGGGATGTGGGGATCGCCATGGGGATTGCCGCCATCATCAACATGAGCATGCTGGTGGTGGCGGCAGCCCTCTTTGCGCCCCACGGCGTTTCGCCCCATGAGCTGGATGAAGCCCACCACTGGCTGGGGGTGCTCCTGGGCCCGCTGGCGGCCGTTCTCTTCGCCATCGGCCTGACGGCCTCAGGGCTCAGCAGCTCCTCGGTGGGGATTCTCGCGGGGGATGTGATCATGCGGGGGTTCATCCACTACCATATCCCCCTCTATCTGCGGAGAGCTCTTTCCACCATCCCCCCTTTCTTCATCATCCTCACGGGGAGGAGCGTCAGCGAGATGCTCCTCATCAGCCAGGTGGTTCTCTCCTTCGGGATCGGCATCGCCCTGATCCCGCTTCTCCGATATACGGGGGATCAGGCCATCATGGGATCCCTTAAAAATGCGCCCCTTACTCAGGTGGTGAGCTATCTGATGGCGGCGGTGGTGCTGGCCCTCAATGCGTAT
This sequence comes from Clostridiales bacterium, assembly GCA_018729555.1. Taxonomy (GTDB): domain Bacteria; phylum Bacillota; class Sulfobacillia; order RBS10-35; family RBS10-35; genus RBS10-35. The sequence goes on from JAHHQG010000035.1 coordinate 17,306, forward strand.
ATTCTATGGATGGCGTTCCATGGCATCGACGTGTGATGGAAGGGTCGCGGGTGAAACGAGGTGAGGCTCAATGGAACGCAAGGAAGAACTGACGCCGGGGCGGGCCGTGGAGGATTACTTGGCGGATATCTTCCGCCTGCAGAAGGAGTCGGTGTCTTCCCATGGGGCGGTGGCCACCCAGGAGGTGGCCCAGCGGCGGAAGGTGTCTCCCGCTTCCACGACGGCCATGTTTAAGCGCCTGGCGAGGGAAGGGCTGGTGGCCTACCGGGAGTACCAGGGTGTGACCCTCACTCCCAAGGGAGAACAGGTGGCCCTCCAGGTGCTCCGGCGGCATCGGATCGTGGAGCGGTTTCTCACGGATGTCCTAGGGATTCCGTGGGAAGAGGTGGATGAGATGGCCCACCAGATGGAGCATGCTCTCCCGGATTCTGTGGTGGATGCCATGGAACGGTACATGGGAGAACCCCGGACCTGTCCCCATGGGTTTCCCATCCCCGATCGAAAGGGACATGTGGAGCCTTTGCCTCGGCAGACCTTGGCTCAGGTAAAGGCGGGGCAGAAGGTGGTCATCTCCCACGTGGATGAGCGGGTGGAAGGGCTTTTGACCCGCCTTGCGCAGATGGATCTCCATCCAGGAACCCTCCTCCAGGTGGTAGGCCGGGATGACCTGGATGATCTCCTGGTGGTGGAAGCCCACGGGATGACCCATCTCATCGGTCCCCGAATGGCCCAGAGCATTTTTGTGCGTCCCTTGGACTAGCTTTTGTATGATGGGCTCATGGAACCCAACCTGAAGGCTGGTCGGGCAGCTCTGGCCCTGGCTCTTACCGCCACCCGCAGCGAAGAGGAGGCGGTGAGGCGGTCTCTCAGGGAAGAGGGGGTCTTGGCCGCCGCCACCGACTTTGGAGGAAGTATGCCCGAGGTTATCTCAGCCACGGTGCAAAAGGCGGTGGTGGCTGCCCGCCGGGAAGGGGTGGTGGCGGATATCCACCCCCATACGGGAGCCGTGGCGGGAAGCGCAAGGGAAGCTCTTTTGCAGGTAGCGACCAAAGCTTTAGGATTCAACGTCGGAGGAAAGCTAGCCATCGCCAGGTATGGGGAACACCTGGTGGTGGCTGTCTTTGTCGGTGTAGGACTTCTGCACCTGGATGATGTGGCGGTCGGGCTGGCTCATCGGGCGATTCCGTCGGTTTCGGGAGAAGGCTGATCAGCCGCGGGTTTTCCTCAGCCAGTCACCCCGCTAACCTAAGCGAACGCCGACGATGGTCCGCCGGCATTGTTGCTTTGTGGGCCATGAACTTGCGAATGCTGCGGTCGGCGTCAGTGGCCCGGGTATCAGCTGCTGATGGCGTAGGCACCTGAAGAAAGAGGGCGGTCTTCTCGGGCCGGCAGTGGGTGAAGATCGCCGATGGACAGGCTTACGACCTCCGGTATGAGCCCGGTGGCCCTACCGGTTCGAGGGGTCCCACCCATTCAAACTCGTTGCACACGCGAACGTTTTTCTCTTGTCTCGCGCTTCCCGTTTCCTTAAGATAAACCCACGTCCAGCAAACGCTGGCGGTAGAACGGTAGGGGCAGCGCCGGGCTCAGCCCGGAAGGTCACCTCGAGGGAGAAAGGCAGTACGGTAGGACGGCAGGTGTTGGCTCTCTGTTCCGCACCCTGCTAGACCCATTCCCCTGGTGGCCTGCTGCCGGAAGGGAGCTGGCCTTTTGGATCGGTTGGAAGAAATGGAGCGGATTGTCACGTCTCCTGCGGGAGTGGTGGCTATCCGCGGAGCAGTGCAGGCGTCGGCTAACCATCCCCTGGCCATCCGTCAAGCCGTCCATCACCTTTTAGAGGCCATCAGCTTGCGCAACCGCCTGCGGGAAGATCAGCTGGTGGCCTGCCTCTTCACCGTCACCCCCGATCTCACCGCCTCCTTTCCCGCCCGCTTTGCCCGCGAGTGGGGTTGGCGAACGGTTCCCTTGTTGGATCTGGCAGCTCCGGCGGTGGTCGGCGACCTTTCCCGGGTGATCCGGGTGCTGGTTCTCGCCCAGGGTCTAGGTCAGCCCTGCCACGTCTATCTAGGGGTCACCCGGCGGTTGCGGCCTGACCTCTTTCCAGAGAATAATGTCCCCAGCGAAGGAGGCCTGGCCCATGGATGACCGGTTTCCCCTGGCGGGCGGATCCTCCGCAGGAAAGATCAAGCCCGTAGCCGTAGGCCCTGTGGTTTTTGGCGGTCCTGACGTCCCCGTCATCGCAGGGCCCTGCTCCGTCGAGACGGAAGAAATCCTTCTGCAGACAGCCCGGGCAGCGCGAGAGGCTGGCGCTTCCCTTTTGCGGGGGGGCGCCTTCAAACCCCGCTCTTCCCCCCACACCTTCCGCGGGCTGGGGGAAGAAGGCTTGAAGCTTCTCGCCTTGGCCCGGGAAGAAACGGGCCTCCCCGTTGTCACAGAAGTCTTGAGCCCTCGCGATGTGGAACTGGTAGCCCGCTATGCCGACATGCTCCAGATCGGTTCCCGCAACATGCAAAACTTCCCCCTCTTGCAGGAGGCAGGACGATCGGGAAAGCCCGTCCTCTTGAAACGGGGGTTTGCCAACACCATCGAGGAATGGATCTGGGCCGCCGAGTACGTCCTGGCGGAAGGAGGCCAGGTGGTCCTTTGCGAAAGAGGCATCCGCACCTTTGAGCGCGCCACCCGCAACACCCTGGACCTCTCCGCCATCCCCGTCATCCACAGCTGGACCCACCTCCCGGTCTGCGTCGATCCCAGCCACGGAGTAGGCCACTCCCCTTGGATCCCCGCCATGGCCAGGGCAGCCGTGGCAGCAGGAGCTGACGGCCTCATGCTGGAGGTCCATCCCCAGCCGGAGAAAGCTTGGTCCGATGGCCGGCAATCCCTGGATCTGGAATCCTTTCGCCGGCTGATGGCGTCCCTTCCGCCGGTGGCGGAAGCCATCGGCCGGCGCATGGCGGTTGCCGCCCTGGTGCCCCCGGGGAGCTCCGGCCAGTGAGGGCACGCCCCCTCCTCATCGTGGGGCTGGGCCAGATAGGCGCTTCGGTAGCCCTGGGCCTGAGGGCCCAAGGCTACCCGGCGCCCCTTTCGGGGATGGATGTATCGCCTGAAGTCCGGGAAGGGGCTCGTTCCAGCGGACTCTTTGTTCGGGTGGAGGCCAAGCCTGGCCCCTTTATCCGGGAGTACAGCGCCATCCTCGTGGCAGTGCCGGTAGACTCCATCCCGGAGGTTCTGAAAGACCTTCAGCCGTGGATCGCTCCCGGGACCTGGGTGAGCGATACCGGGAGCGTCAAAGGTCCGGTGGTGGAACGGGTTTCCCGGATCAAAGGCCACGGGGAAGATTGGCTCTTTTTGGGCGGCCACCCCATGGCGGGGACGGAAAGAGCCGGCTGGGAAGGGGCCAGCTCGAAGCTCTTTTCCGGCGCCTTCTGGATCTTTACCCCCACCTCCCTCCACCGGCCTTCCCTTCGCTTCTGGCGGCATCTGGTTTTGCGGCTGGGCGCCAAGCCCCGCCTCCTTCCTCCACCCCTCCACGATGAGATGGTGGCCTTGACCAGCCACCTCCCCTACCTGGTGGCCTTGACCTTTATGGACCGTTTGCAGGAGAAGCTCTTCGCCCAAGGGAGCCCCGACCGGAGGAAATGGCGGTGGGTGACGGCGGGAAGCTTTGCCAGCGCCACCCGCGTGGCTGCCGGCGATCCCCGCATGTCCTTGGAGATGATCATCAGCAATCGGGGGCATTTGGAGGAGGAGGCCAGAACCTTTTCCGAGAGGCTTCTTTCGCTTTTGGAAGAAATGACGAGGGGGCATCCTTCAGCCTTCAAGCGCGTGGAGACCCTCCGCCGGTTGAGGCAAAGCTGGTATTAAGCATCCTTCAAATGGGCCATATTTCTTTCATGTTGCGCCTTTCCCCGGCTCCAGGGGCTTAAGCTGGAAGCGGGAAAGGAGGTGGAAACGATGGAACCCAAAGACCTCTGGGAAAAGAAGCTTCTGGTCTTCGACCTGGACGGCACCCTCTACCAGGATCGCTCCCACTTCGCCGTCTACGCTCGGGAGATCGCCCGGCGGCTGCCGGAAGAAAAGCGGGAGGCCTACCTTTGGGATTACCAGAACTCCCTGCTGGGAAAAGGGCCGGTCCAGTTCGGCGACTTCTACGACGCCTTCCTGGACGTCCTCTTCCGCCGGGATGAGAAGGGTGATTACCGGGCCTACAGCTGGGAGGGGGAACTCCTTCCCCAGGTGAAGGCACCCGAGCAATTTCGCCCCGGAGAAGGCCGCCACATCTTCGTCGGAGACGACTGGTGGGTGCCCCTGGTCATCGGGCGGCATTACGGCGCCAGCGACAGCGACATCGGGCAGGCCTTCCTCCTGACGCGGGCGTTTCAGGCCAGCCCCCAGTACGAGCTTCCCCGCAACGAACGGCTGGTGGAATTTCTGCGGTCCTTTCGCCAGGGCGGAGGTTACCTCGCCCTCATGACCAACAGCCCCCAGCCTGATTCGGAGATCATCCTGGAAAAGCTGGGTTTGCGGGGGGCCTTCGACAAGGCTATCTTCGCTGCAGGGAAGCCCCTTTTGACACGGGCTCACCTGCAGTCCCTCCTGCAACAGTTCCGGGTATCTCCCGGGGATGCCGTCAGCATCGGGGATAATCCCCTGAACGACATCCTCCCCGCCCGCATCCTGGGGCTTCGGACCGTCTTCATCGACCCCTACCAGCTGGCCCACGAAGCCGATCCCGACCTGAGCTTCCCTCACCTGGACGACTTTCTGGAATGGGTCATGTCGGAAAAGACAGCCGCCCGCTCCTGATCGAGGTGAAGCGGGCGGCTTCCTTTTGCTCTTTTTGTGATTCCGTTCTCTATTCTCTCGCTTAGAGAACCGCCGACTTGACCCGGTTGATGAACACCGGCTCCGGCACAGCTCCCTCGATGGCCAAGGTCCGGTTCACCACGGTGCGGGGCACCGCATGGACATGGTAGAGGCTGGCCAGCTCGGGGAACTGGGTGGCATCCACCATCTGGGCCTTCACCAGATCGCTCTCCATGGCCATCTGGTGGGCCAGGCGGACCATCCGCGGGCAATAGGGGCAGGTGGGCGTCACAAATACCTGCACCAGAAGCTCTTCCTTCAGCTGCGAGAGGAACTCCTTGGTCTGGGGGCTGAGGTGGGTCTGCCCCTTGGAGATATCCACGATGTCCTCCACCAGGGTGCCGAACTCAAAGCCCGAAGGCGCCCCCACGAAGACCACGTTCTTTCTGTCTTCCCCCTGACGCCGGAGGTAAAGGGCCGGGGTGTAATCGGCCTCCAGGCCTTCCGCCCGGGCTTCCTCGGGCGTCAGCCGGCGCACAGAGATTTTGTCGGTGATCTCCGTCATCTCTTTCAAGAGCTGGTCGAGATCCTGCCGAAGGCGCAGCATGCCGCCCACAGCTTCACCCATCTCCAGAGGTTCATCCACCAGCACCATCTCCACCGGTGCGTCCATGTCCTCCAGGATCTCCATGACTTTCTGCCGGGTTTCGTCGTCAAGAATCCGTTCCGTCACTCTGGAACCCCCTTACGTTTGATTCTACCATAGGTGCCTAGAGACCCTTTTCCGAAGGGAGCCCTATAGCTGGATGCGGTTACCAGAAGGAGTATATCCCATCCTGCCGACCCCCTTCACCCAGGATGGTTCCCTGGACCGGGAGAGCATCCCAAGGCTCGCCGCCTACGCCACCTCCCACGGGGAAGCCGGCTTGGCCATCCTGGGGGTCATGGGGGAAGGGCAAAAGCTCACCGCCGAGGAACGGCGGGAGGCCATCGCCCTCTTTCGCGCGGCCCTGCCCGAGGGGAAAGAGCTGGTGGTGGGCCTTTCGGCGCCGGCCAACCGGGTAGCGGCGGAGCTCGCCAAAGAAGCGGAAGCCCTGGGGGCCACCGCCCTTATGGTGGGGCCGCCCCCGGTGCAAAAGGACGAAGCCATCCTGGCCTACTACCAAGAGGTGGCCCGGGCTACTTCCCTTCCCCTGGTGATCCACGACTACCCCGCCTCCACCGGCATCACCCTTACGCCTTCTCTTCTGGCCAAGATGGCCGCCGATATTCCCTCCGTGGCGGCAGTCAAGCTGGAGGAAGCGCCCACCGTCGAGAAGATGGAGGCGTTGAAAAAGCTGAGTTCCCTTGCCGTCTTTGGGGCCCTGGGAGGGCTCTTCGCCTTCGAAGAGCTGAAAGCGGGAGCTGCCGGGATCATGACGGGGTTTTCCTACCCGGGCCTTCTGGTGAAGCTCTTCCACCTGGCCCGGGAGGGCCTCTGGGAAGAAGCCGATGATCTCTTTCACCTGATGGTGCCCCTCATCCGCTTTGAGTTTCAGGGGGCCCTGGGGATCAGCCTCAGAAAGCACCTCCTGGTATGGGAAGGCGTCATCCGGTACCCCATCGTGAGAGCTCCGGCGACCCTTCCCTCTGCCGCCACCCTGGAGCGGCTAAGGGCCCTCAGGGACCGTCTGCAGGCCCAAGGGATTCTTTCGGATTAAGGGGCCGGGACCTCGGGGAGCTCCTTCACCGATGTGCAGCCCAAAAGGGCCAGGGTCAGATCCAGCTCGGCGATGATGTTCCGGATGACTTCCCGCACCGTTCCGCAACTCATAGACAAATATCCCAAGAGAGGGATACCGCCCCGGTTGCTTCCTGCTTCGTCGACGGGGTGCTCGTAGACCGGGTTTTCCCGTTCCGCC
>JAHHQG010000036.1 GCA_018729555.1 Clostridiales bacterium
ATGTTGGCGACCCTTGCCCGCACCGACTTGGTGCTCTTGGACTGGAACTTTTCCGCCTTCGGGCGAAGGGCCCTAGATACCCGATCCAGGTCCACCGACAGCATCAGGGTGCCGTGGCTGAACATGCGGCCTCCGGTAGTGAACTGGGCGTTGCCGGAGATTTTCCGGTCCCCCACCTGGATATCGTTTCTTCCCGTGAGCTCGGCCGGCACCCCCAGGGCCCTCAAGGCTTCCACCACGGGCTCCGTGAACTTCCGGAAGTTCATGAAGCTCTGGCCGTCATCTTTGGTGATGAAGCTGAAATTGAGGTTCCCCCGATCGTGGTAAACGGCTCCCCCGCCCGAAAGGCGCCTCACCACGTGGATCCCGTGCTCCCGGCAATAGGCATCGTCGATCTCCTCCAGGGTGTTCTGGTTCCGCCCGATGATGATGGAGGGATCGTTGATGTAGAAGAGGAGGTAGGTCTGTTCCTTGTCCAGGTGCCGGAGGATATACTCCTCGATGGCCAGGTTGATGCGAGGGTCATAGATGGGCCCGTTCTCGACGAAAATCACGGCCGCACCTCCTTCAGCAGGTGATGCTACTCCCCATGTTGGACATCCATGTCCCGGTTCCTCCTTCAAAGGAGCTCCAGGAACGTATCCTGATCCAGGCCCGCGATATAGGCCTGGATGGGGATCTCCTTCAGAGCCTGCGCCAGATCCTCCCGGCGGTAGGGAAGGCCCGTGAGGAGCCGGGCCAGCTCCTCCACCGGCCGCTCGCCGAAGAAATCCCCGTAGATGGCGCAGCTCCGGATCACCCCGTCTTCCACCCAGAGGCGCACATCCACGGTGCCGACGCCCTCCAGGCGGCGGACCGTCTGGGTGTTGAAGGCAGGCGAGCGGCCGAAGTTCCACTCCCAGTTGTCGTAGCGCTCTCTCGCGATCCTTTGGATAGCCTCCCAATCCTTTGGGGTGAGCTCATAGGTCGGCGGCCTGGCGCCCTTGAAGATGTGGCGCAAGAGATGCTGTCGAAAGGCTTCCACGGAAAGAGGCTCGGGCAAAAACTCCTGGATGTTGGCGACCCTTGCCCGCACCGACTTGGTGCTCTTGGACTGGAACTTTTCCGACCGGGGCTTGAGGGCTTTGGCCATCCGGTCGAGGTCCACCGAAAGGAGGAGGGTCCCGTGGGTCATGAGGCGGCCTCCTGAGGCGTACTGGGCATTGCCGGAGATCTTCCGATCCCCCACCTGGATGTCGTTCCTTCCGGTGAGGGCTGCCGGCACCCCTAGGGCTCTTAGAGCTTCCACCACCGGCTCCGTAAACTTGCGGAAGTTCATGAAGCTCTGGCCGTCATCTTTGGTGATGAAGCTGAAGCTGAGGTTTCCCCGGTCGGTGTAGACGGCTCCTCCGCCAGAAAGCCGCCGGACCACGTGGATCCCTTCCTTTCGGCAAAAGGCCTCGTCGATCTCTTCCCATGCGTTTTGGTGGCGACCGATGATGACCGACGGATCGTTGTTGTAAAAGAGGAGGTAATCCTCCTCCGGGTCCAACCGCAAAAGGTACTCCTCGATGGCCAAGTTGAGGGCCGGCACGTGAAGAGGCCCCTGATCCACGTACAGCATGGCCATCCCTCCCGTCCCATTGTAGAAAAGAGGTTCTTTTGAGTCGCCCTGGCCTTCCCCCGCATATCCTGCCCCCGAGCCGGTACGTGGGAAAGGGTGAAGGCGGTGGGGATTCGGGTGCAAAAGTTCGGCGGCCGGAGCATGGCGGGGGATCTGCGCCTGGCCGCCCTCTGGGTGGTGGAAGCCTATGAGGAAGGCCACCAGGTGGCGGTGGTGGTCTCGGCTCCGGCGGGGGAGACCGACAGCCTCTTGCGGGCGGTTCCTCCAGGGGAAGGAGACCCAGACCCGGCCCGGCGCCGGGAAGTGGATGCCCTCTTGGTGACGGGGGAGCTCAAGGCCAGCGCCCTCATGGCCCTCACCCTTCAGAACCTGGGCCTCCCGGCCATATCCTTAAACGCTTATCAGGCCGGGATCCGGGCGGAAGGCCCCTTTGGCGACGGCTATCCTCTCCCTCCGGTGGGGGAGCACGTGAAAGCCCTTCTCAAGAAAGGGAAGGTGCCGGTGGTGGCGGGCTTTCAGGCCACCACCCCCGAGGGGGATTGGATCACCCTCGGAAGGGGAGGGTCCGATCTCACGGCGGTGGTCCTGGCCCATGCCTTAGGAGCCGACGTGTGCGAGATTTTCACCGACGTCCCGGGGGTCTACACCCATGATCCCCGGTCCCAGAGGCGCAGGGCCCAGCTTCTGCCCTTTCTCACCTACGAAGAGATGCTGGACCTGGCGGAAAAGGGGGCCCGGGTCCTCCAGAAAAAAGCGGTGGAGTATGCCCGGGATACAGGCGTCCTTTTGCAGGTCCGTTCCACCTTCGCCCCCGGCCCGGGAACCCTGGTGGGCTCCCGCTTCACTCAGAAGCCTGGTCATCCCACCGAAAGAAGCGGGCCGAAAGGATGATGCAGCCCAGGCCAAAGAGGATGGCATAGAGGTTTTCGACCCTCAGAGCTCCCAGATCTTGCCCCAACCAGGCTGCGGCCATCAGCTTGACCCCTACGGTGGCGGGAAGCCATTGCGATACCTTCAGGAGCCCCTCGGGAAAAAGCTCCAGCGGCACGCCGGCTGCTCCTGAGAGGAACATCAAAGGAAAGCCCACCACAAAGCCTAACGCCCGGGCCATGCTGGAGGTGGTGGAGATCCCCGCCAGGAGGAAGGAAAAGGGATAAACCAGCAGAAGGGCCAGGAAAAAGGCCCACAAAAGAGCACCGAGGGAGCCGTGGAAGCGAAGGCCGAAAAGAAGCTTTCCCAGAACCAGTAATAGAGCCACGGAGAAGAGGGTGACGATGAGGGCAGCCGCGGCCAGGCCCAGAAGGTACACCATGGGCCGCACGGGCGTGACGTGCAGGCGGCGCAAAAACCCTGATTCCCGTTCCGAAGCCACCTCGGGTGTGAAATCCAAAAACCCGATGACGATGATGGCCAAAAGGATCAGGTCGGGGGCCATGAAGTCCACGTTCCGAAAGCCGGGCATCCCCGACTCGGCCCCGGCGGAAAAGATGGTGCCGAAGAGAAGGAGCATCAAGGGGGCCCAGAGGATGTCGAAGAATACGGCGATGGGCTCCCGCAACCGGACCCGCACGTGATGAAGGATCATGGCTTTAAGCCCTCTAAGCATGGGAGTTCTCCACCTCCAGGGGTTTTCCCGTCAGGTTGAGGTAGACATCTTCCATGGAAGGTTGCTGGAGCTCCAGGGCCTGGAAATCCATGTCCGTCGCGAGAAGCTGGTGCATGACCTGTGCTGCTTCCCGCATGTCCTTCAGGGGAAGGATGGCCTTGAGAGGGCCGCCGTCCTCATGGGACACCTTCTGCCAGGCCTTTCCCGGTAGAAGCCTTTCAGGATCCTCCCCGGGGCGCAGGTGAAGGATGAGACGGGGGGTTCCGCCGTAGGCGGCGATAAGCTCTTGGGGCGTGCCCATGGCGAGGATCTTACCCCCCGAAAGGATGGCCACCCGGTCCGCCAGGCGCTGGATTTCTTCCATGAAGTGGGTGGTCAAGAGGATGGTCTTTCCCTGTTTCTTTAGGTCTTCCACCAGGGACCACATGTGCCTTCTCCCTCGGGGGTCAAGGCCGGTGGTGAGCTCATCCAGGAAGATGACCTGCGGGTCGTTCACCAGGGCGAGGGCGATGAAAAGGCGCTGCTTTTCGCCTCCGGAAAGGCCTTGAAAATACCGGTTCTTCTTTTCCGCCAGCCCAACCTGTTCCAAGAGGGATTCCAGGGAAGGGACAGCCTTTTCGTAGAAGCTGGCGAAAAAGGAGAGGGCTTCCCCCACCTTCATCCGCGAAGGGAGGGTGGAGGTCTGCAGCTGCACCCCGATCCGCTCCCTAAGGGCATAGCCGTCCTCCTGGGGATCCATACCCAGCACGGAAACCCTCCCGGCCGTAGGTTTTCGGAGTCCGATGAGGCATTCCACCGTGGTGGTTTTGCCTGCCCCGTTGGGGCCGACGATGCCGAAGATCTCCCCTTCTTCCACGGTGAACGAGATGGTGTCCACGGCCCGGAAGGATCCGTAGTCCTTCACCAGGCCTTCCACCTGGATGATCAAGGGATCGCCTCCTTCTTGCGTTCTGACTCCCACACTGGAGAAGAGTTCCTTTTGTGTCAATTGAAAAAACCGCGACAGAAAGCCAGGTGCAGATACCGGGATGAGGGTCCTTTTCCCGGCGGGGCTTGGGATATGCTGAGAGGAAGAGGAGGGAAACCGTGGTCCAAAAAGAGGTGATCCGGGCTCCCCGCGGCCCCAAGCTGCGATGCCGCTCGTGGCAGACGGAAGCCGCCTTGAGGATGCTCATGAACAACCTCGACCCCGATGTGGCCGAGAAACCCGATGAGCTCATCGTCTACGGGGGAACAGGCCGGGCCGCCCGCAGCTGGGAGGCCTTTTGGGCCATCGTCCATGCTCTAGAACATCTGGAGGAAGACGAAACCCTCTTGGTCCAGTCGGGAAAGCCCGTGGGGATCTTCAAGACCCACCCCATGGCCCCCCGGGTCCTCATCGCCAATGCCCTCCTGGTGCCCGCCTGGTCCCGTTTGGAGGAGTTCCAGCGCCTCGAGAAGATGGGCCTGACCATGTACGGCCAGATGACGGCCGGCTCCTGGATCTACATCGGGAGCCAGGGGATCATCCAGGGGACGTATGAAACCCTGGCAGAAGTGGGCCGCCAGCACTTCGGAGGGGACCTTCGCGGAAGGCTGGTCCTCACGGCAGGGCTGGGCGGCATGGGAGGGGCCCAGCCCCTGGCCATCACCATGAACGGGGCCGTGGGCCTGGTGGTGGAGGTGGACGAAGGGCGCATCCGGCGCCGCCATACCATGGGCTACCTGGACCGGTGGACGGCGTCTTTGGATGAGGCCCTCTTATGGGTGGAAGAAGCCCGGCGGAAGAAAGAACCCCTTTCCGTCGGCCTTCTTGGGAATGCCGCCGAGATCTTTCCCCTCCTCCTGGAGCGGAATATCATCCCCGACATCGTGACGGACCAGACGTCCGCCCACGATCCCCTGGAGGGCTACATCCCGGCGGGGTTTTCCCTGGCGGAAGCGGCCGACCTTCGAAAGAAGGATCCCGAGGCGTATATCCAGAGGGCCCGGTCCTCCATGGCCCGCCATGTGGAGGCCATGGTGGGGATGAAAGAGAGGGGGGCCGTCGCCTTCGACTACGGTAACAACCTCCGGGAACAGGCGGCCCTGGGAGGCCTTCCCCGGGAAAGGGCCTTCTCGTACCCCGGCTTTGTCCCCGCCTACATCCGGCCCCTTTTCTGCGAGGGGAAGGGTCCCTTCCGCTGGGTGGCCCTCTCCGGGGACCCGGAGGATATCTACCGCACCGACGAAGCCCTCATGGAGCTTTTCCCCGAGGATGAACATCTTCGCCGCTGGCTCACCATGGCCCGGGAGAAGATCCCCTTCCAGGGGCTTCCCGCCCGCATCTGCTGGCTGGGATACGGGGAGCGGGCGAAAGCCGGCCTTCTCTTCAACGAAATGGTCCGGAAGGGGGAGCTCAAGGCCCCCATCGTCATCGGGCGGGACCACCTGGATGCCGGTTCCGTGGCTTCCCCCTACCGGGAGACGGAAGGGATGAAGGACGGCTCCGACGCCATCGCCGACTGGCCCATCTTAAACGCCCTTCTCAACACAGCGGCCGGGGCTACGTGGGTCTCCGTCCACCACGGAGGGGGCGTAGGCATCGGCTACTCTCTCCATGCCGGCATGGTGGTGGTGGCCGACGGCACCGATGAAGCTGCCCAGCGCCTGGAGCGGGTCCTCACCGCCGACCCCGGCATCGGGGTCATCCGCCATGCCGACGCCGGGTACGAGAAAGCCATCCAGGTGGCCCGGGAGAGGGGCCTCCGCATGCCCATGGAGGAATTTAGGCAGGGAGGGAATCCATGAAGTATCGCTTTTTGGGAAAGACGGGCCTGAAGGTTTCCGTCTACGCCCTGGGCACCAACTCCTTTGGCGGAAGGGCCGACAAGGAAACCTCCATCCGCATCATCCATCATGCCCTGGATCACGGGGTGAACTTCATCGATACGGCCGACATCTACACCGACGGCCAGTCGGAAGCCATCATCGGAGAGGCCCTAGAGGGCAGGCGCCACGAAGTGGTCCTCACCACCAAGGTGGGGATGCGCATCGGCCAGGGTCCCAACGACGAGTCCTCCTCCCGGTGGCATATCTTCCGCCAGGTGGAAAAGAGTCTCCAGAGGCTGAAGACCGACTACATCGACCTCTACCAGATCCATCGCTTCGATCCCCATACGCCTGTGGAAGAAACCTTGCGGGCGCTGGAGGATCTTCGGCGCCAGGGAAAGATCCTCTATGCCGGCGCCTCCAACTTTGCCGCCTGGCAGCTCATGAAAGCCCTGGGCCTCAGCGAACGGCTGAATCTCATCCGCTACGAATCCATCCAGATGGGGTACTCTCTCATCGACCGGCGCATCGAGGACGAGATGGTGCCCCTTGCCCTGGAGGAAAAGGTGGGGATCCTCTGCTATTACCCGTTGGGAGGAGGTATCCTTACCGGAAAGTACCGGAAAGGGGAAGCGCCGCCGCCCGGCTCCCGCGCCGTGACCCAACCCCGCTTTGCCCAGCGCCTCACCGACCGGAGCCTCGCCATCGCGGAAAAAGTTTCGGAGCTGGCGGCCCAGATGGGGGTGACGCCTTCCCAGCTGAGCCTGGCTTGGGTTATGGCCAAGCCTGGCGTCACCAGCGTCCTGGTGGGGGCCACTCGGGTGGAGCAGCAGGAGGAAAACCTAAAGGCGGTGGATCTGGAAATCCCCGAGGAGGTCATGGACCAGCTGGACCGGATCTCCGATCCTCATGGTCCAGCCTGAGGAGGACGTCCCTCAGGACCCGGGCGCCCAGGGCCATGTGGCGGACATCGGCCCATTCCTCCGCCACATGGCTCTTTCCTCCCCGGCAAGGGATGAAGACCATGGCCATAGGGCCCAAGGCTGCCATGTGCATGGCATCGTGGCCTGCGCCGCTGGGAAGCTCCAGGAAGGAAAGGCCCCTTTTCTCGGCGGCTTCTTTCAAGAGGTCCATCAATCGGGGGTCGCTCAGGGTAGGGGGCAGCCGGTCCGTTCGCTCCCCCCGGAGGGTCACCCCTCGGCGTTCTTCCACCCTCTCGAGGATGGTCCGGAGGGCCCTTTCCCCTTCTTCCAGGGCCTCATGGGCGAGGGAGCGCATCTCCAGGACGGCCTCCACCCTCCCCGGGATCACGTTCTCATGGTTGGGGTGGACCTTCACCCAGCCCATGGTGGCGACGAAGGGAACCTCTTCGGCTTTCCTTCGAGCAAAGGCCTCCACCTCCAGGAGGACCTCCGCCAGGGCCAGCAGGCTGTCTTTGCGCTCCTTCATGGGGACGGTCCCGGCATGGCCCTGCTCCCCTCGGACCTCCAGGCGGTAGCGGTCGATCCCCACGATGCCCGTCACGATGCCCAGGGGTACGCCGGCCCGCTCCAGGAGGGGGCCCTGCTCGATGTGAAGCTCTAGATAGGCGGCGATGGCCCCGGGGGGGAGGAGGGGTTCCCCTAACTGTTGGGGCTTCCCTCCCATCCGGGCGATGGCCTCTCTCAGGGTTTCCCCTTCTTCGTTCCTTCGCTCCAGATCCTCTTTGCGGAGGCGCCCGGCCATGGCCCGGCTCCCCACGGTGGAAGGGCCGTAGGGGCTAGGCTCTTCCGCCAGGAAATCCACCACCCAAAGGGGATGGCGAAGGACATGGCCGTCTTCGAAGAGGGAGCGGGCCACCTCCAGGGCCGTCACCACCCCGGCGGTGCCGTCGAACCGGCCCCCTCCCTCCACGGTGTCGATGTGGCTTCCCATGATGAGGGGCGGAAGGCCCGCCTCGGCTCCTTCCCTCACCCCGATGAGGTTGGCGGCTTCATCCAAACGAGGGGAGAGGCCGGCCTCTTTCATAGCCTTCCAGAGCCACTGGCGAGCTTTTTCATAAAGGGGCGAGAAGGAGCGCCGGGTATAGGGTTTTTCCGGATCGGTGAAGCTCGAAAGAATCTCGAGGTCCTTTTGCATCCGCTCAAAAGAGATAGGCAAAGGGATCGTCCTTTCCCGCATGATGGTACCAAAGGGAGGAGGGGAGAAGGGTGGATCTTTTCAGCCTTCACGGAGAAAAAGAGCGGGAGAAGCGGGCTCCTCTGGCGGATCGCTTGAGGCCCCGATCCCTCGATGAGGTCCTGGGTCAGGAGAAGATCATCGGACCCGGCACCCTCCTTCGCCGGATGCTGGAGCAGGGGAAGATCCCCTCCCTCATCCTCTGGGGACCTCCCGGATCGGGGAAGACCACCCTCGCCCGGCTCATGGCCAGCATGACGGGGGCCCATCTCATCGCCCTGAGCGCCGTTTCCGCAGGGGTGCCCGACATCCGCAAAGCGGTGGCGGAGGCCAAGGAGCGCCTCGCCATGCAGGGCCAGCCCACCCTCCTCTTCATCGATGAGATCCACCGCTTTAACAAAGCTCAGCAGGATGCCCTTCTTCCCTTTGTGGAAGACGGCACCCTCACCCTTATCGGGGCCACCACGGAAAATCCCTTCTTTCACGTAAATTCGGCCCTCCTCTCCCGAAGCCACCTCTTCCAGCTGGAACCCCTATCGGAAGAGGACCTGAAGAAGCTTTTGGAACGGGCCCTCACCCATCCCCGAGGCCTGAAGGATGAAAAGGTGGTCCTGGAGGAGGATGCCTTGGAGCACCTGGTGAGGAGCGCCCGGGGGGATGCCCGCCGGCTTTTGAATGCCCTCGAACTGGCGGCCATGGGAGCGCCCCGGAGCCCTTCGGGGGAAAAGGTCATCACCCTCTCCGTGGCGGAAGAAGCCATGCAAAGGAGCGCCGTCATCTATGACGATACGGGTGACCAGCATTACGACACCATTTCCGCCTTCATCAAGTCGGTGCGGGGCAGCGACCCCGATGCCGCCCTCTACTGGCTGGCGAAGATGCTGGACGGCGGGGAAGATCCCCTCTTCATCGCCCGCCGCCTCGTGATCCTCGCCTCGGAAGACATCGGCAATGCCGCTCCCGAAGGCCTTCCCCTGGCGGTGGCCGCCTACCTGGCGGTGGAGCGCATCGGCCTTCCCGAAGGGCGGATTCCCCTGGCCCAGGCGACTGTCTTCCTGGCCCTGGCTCCCAAATCCAACTCCAGCTATGTGGCCCTGGAACGGTATCTCGCCCACATCAAGAAGGAGGGGGCAGCCCCCGTCCCCCTTCACCTCCGGGATGCCCATTACCCCGGAGCCCGCATCCTGGGATACGGGAAGGATTACCTCTACCCCCACAGCTATCCCGGCCACTTCGTCCGCCAGCCATACCTTCCCCCCGGAGTACCTCGCTTCTACCAGCCGGGGGAGCTGGGGTGGGAAGGGACCTACGGGCCGGCGGTCAAGGAGATGTGGGAAAGGTCAGACGGTGGGGAAGAAGACCGGGGATCGCAGGAGGAACGGTCCCATCAGCCCTGAAGGGTTCGATGGGTTACTCAAACGGATCGGGAATGAGAAGCCGCTGGGCCTCGGCATCGCTCACCCCTGCATAGAGGTGGGCGGTGCCGTCGGGGTAACGGATGAGGCCGCCGGGGAAGACCACATCCCGGAGTTCCTTTCGTTTAGCAGGCCCCGGGAGGAAATCCTGCCGCTCGGCGATGATGCGGAGCTCCTCCCAGGTGAAAGTTTCCGGATCGAAGCGGAAAGCCATGGCATAGTAGTGGCGGAACAAGCCTTCCCGGCGGGCGATGTGGCCCAGAACCCCCAGCTTTCCGCCGGGGAGGCGATGGACCTCGTTGGCGCCTCCCCATTCGTCGGGGGCGAAGAGGCCTTCTAAGAGGGGGGCTTCCAGGATAGCTTCGAGGGTCAGGTGATCGAGGGAGGGCACGCGGGTGAATCCGATCGTTCCCAGCCCCGCAGGACCGCCCTGAGGCCGGGTGAAGACGCCCACTTGCCCGTCTTCCAGCTCTACCAGGCGGATGTCTTTCATGCCGTCGGGTCCGCGGAAGAAGGGGGTCAGGTGGAAAAGGTCCGGACCCCGGAAAAAGACCGTCCGGAACCAGAAGAAGTGGGGCGGCTTTCCCCGGGGATCGATGAAAGTCTCTACCCCGCCCACCACCAGCTCCCCTTGGATGAAGCTCACGAAGGGATCCTGGAGGGCCGGGATGGGCGCTTCCGGCAGGGGGCGCCAGGCGCCGTGGCGGAAGGTGAAAAAGAGGACCTCCGAATTTTCGCTGTAGCGCGCCTCCACCCTTCCCGCCAGGACCGTCAGGCCGGCCGTCTCGAAGGGAGCGGTGATGTTGTACACATCCCGCCCGGCCAGCCCCACGAAGGGGAGCTTTTCCGCCCGGGTCTGAAAGGTGCGCTGGCGCCAGGCCAAAAGATGGTCCGCCAGAGCCTTTCCCGAAGCCTGCATCCCATACCCCCCTCTAATGTGCCCAGCATATGGCGGCCGGGGCAAGGAAGTTCAAAAGCGGGGCGGCCTCTTTTCCCGGTGGGAGCGCAGCCCTTCCTGAACCTCTGGCCCCGTAAAGCCCAGAAATTCCAGGGCGGCCGAAGTATCGAAGAGGGCTCCGTGGGCTCGGAACCAGCCGTTGAGGGCGTACTTGGTGAAGCGGAGGGCGCTGGGGGCCCCTTGCAGGAGGCGGCGGGCCAGCTCCCTCGCTTTGGAAAGGACCTCGCCTTCCTCCACCGCCAGGGCCACCAGCCCCCAGCGGGCCGCCTCTTCCCCGGTGATGGGTTCGTTTAAGAGGAGATGGTACTTGGTCCGAGCCATCCCCATCAAAAGGGGCCAGATGAGGACGGCGTGGTCGCCTGCTGCGACCCCCAAGCGGGTGTGGCCATCGAGAAGGCGGGCCGTCTTGCTCACCACCGTGATGTCCGCCAGGAGGGCCACCGCCAACCCTGCGCCCACCGCTACTCCTTCCACCGCCGCCACCACCGGCTTGCTGCAATCCAGGAGGTTTTGCACCAGATCCCGGGCTTCCCAAAAGACCCTTTCCCGGGTGGCGTAATCGGCGGCGATGGCTTCCACCAGGGAAAAGTCTCCCCCCGACGAAAAATGGTCTCCGGAGCCCCGGATCAGGACTACCCGGATCTCCGGGTCCAGATGGATATCCTTCCAGATGCGGCTGAGCTCCCCATGACCTTCGGCATCTAGGGAGTTGCGGGTTTCCGGGTTGTGGAGGATGATCTCGAGAAGGCCTTCTTCGGGCTCTTCCAGCAAGAGGCGCCGGTATTGCTGCCGCCAGCTTTTCATGGGTTCCCCCCTTTAGGCCCATGGTACCGGAAAGGAGGGGAAGGAGCTTTCGCCTCCCGCGGCGAAGACAAGGGACCGTATGGTGGATGCCGATTTTCTTTTGACGGGCATCGGGCAGCTCTGCACCATGGCTCCCGAGGGGGCAGGGGAAGGCCCTCTGGCAGGCCCCTTCCAAGGACGGGTGGGAGCCATCGACGGAGCGGCGGTGGCGGCCTATCGGGGTCGTTTGGTGGCCGTCGGGAAAGAGGAGGAGGTCCTGGCGCGGGTGAGGGTGCTCCCCCGGGCTACCGTTCTCCATGCCCGGGGACGCCTGGTGACCCCAGGCATGGTGGATAGCCACACCCACCTTTGCTTTGCCGGGTGGCGAGCGGAAGAGTTTTCCCTGCGGGTCCAGGGAGCCGATTACCTGGAGATCCTGCAGAAGGGAGGAGGCATCCTCCAGACGGTCCAGGCTACCCGCCGCGCGTCGGAAGAGGAGCTGGTGGTCACCTTGAAAGAAAGGGCCCTTCAGGCCCTCCGCCAGGGGGTGACCACCATCGAGGTGAAATCGGGCTACGGCCTTTCGTGGGAAGCGGAGCGAAAGCAGCTTCGGGCCATCCGGCGGGTGAAGGAGGAGCTGCGGGGCCGCATGGATGTGGTGGCCACCTTCTTGGGGGCCCATGCGGTGCCTCCGGAGTACCGCGGGAAAGGGAGCGAGTATGCCCGAAAGGTGGCGGAGGAAATGGTACCCCGGGTGGCGGCGGAAGGATGGGCCGACTTCGTGGACGTCTTTTGCGAGAAGGGTGTCTTCTCTGTCGATGAATCCCGCCTCATCCTGGAGGCAGCCGCCAAGGAGGGCTTGGGGCGAAAGATCCATGCCGATGAAGTCCATCCCTTGGGGGGGACCCGCCTGGCGGCGGAGGTGGGGGCGGTGTCGGCCGACCACCTGGTGGCCACCACCCGGGAGGACATGGCCCTTCTCCGCGAGGCGGGGGTGGTGGCCTGCCTCTTGCCCGCCACCTCCTTCTTCCTGATGAAAGAGGCCCATGCCCCTGCTCGCACCTTCATCGATGAGGGGGTCCCGGTGGCCCTCGCCACCGATATGAACCCGGGGACCCAGCCCAATCCTTCACTTCTCGCCACCATGACCCTGGGCTGCCTTCTCTACCGCATGACCCCCGAAGAGGTTCTGGTGGCCGTCACCCGCAACGCTGCCGCGGCTCTGGGGTTTCTCCAGGATCGGGGGAGCGTGGAGGAGGGGAAGAAAGCCGATCTTGTGATCTGGGATTGTCCGACGTACCATCACCTCCCGTACCGCTGGGGCGTCAACCTGGCGGCGGTGGTCATCAAGGAAGGCCAGGTGGTCGTGGATGAAGGGTGAGCTGGGCCTTCCGTATACCGGGGTGGCCACCTTTCTGGGGGCTCCCATGGGACGGCCGGAAGATCTCCGGCAGGGCTCTGTCGGCGTGCTGGGCGTTCCCTGGGACAGCGGGGTGGGCTTTCGGCCCGGGGCGAGGGCTGCTCCCCGGGCCCTTCGCCATGCCTCCATGCGGTATCGCCTGGGGCAAAAGGGTTTCTTCGACGTGGAAGAGGAGCGGTATCGCTTGAGGGACGTCCACCTCTTAGATCTGGGGGACGTGGACATCCTCTACTTGGATGTGGAAGAGACCTTTTCCCGGGTGACGGAGGCCGTCAAAGCCATCGCCGCCCGAAAGGCCATCCCCCTTGTCTTGGGGGGCGATCACTCCATCACCTTTCCGGCGGTGCGGGGCCTCCTGGAGGCCGACACCGTCTCGGAGCTTTTCATCGTCCAGTTTGACGCCCACCTGGATTTTCGCCATGAGGTCCATGGGGTGCGCCTTGCCAACTCCAGCCCCATCCGCCGCATCTCGGAGCTGGAAGGGGTGAGGGGCGGGGTGAATTTCGGCGTTCGGGGCTGGCGGACGTCGGAAGACGATTACCGCCAGGCCATCGCCCGGGGTTTTCAGCCGGTGCTGGCAAAAGCCATTCACCGGCAGGACCGAGAGGGTCGGCTGGAGGAACTCCTGGACCTTGTGCCCCCAGGCATTCCCCTCTACGTCACCTTGGACATCGACGGCATCGATCCGTCGTTGGCCCCGGGGACGGGGAGCCCGGAACCGGAAGGCCTCACCTACACCCAGGTCAAAACCCTCTTGCGCGCCCTCGGCCGCCAGAACCCCATCGCGGGGATAGACCTGGTGGAAGTGAACCCCTACTTCGATCCCACGGAGCGGACCCTGCTGGTGGGGGTAGCCCTTCTCCTGGAAGCCCTCACGGCGGCTCTGGACCGCATCTGACCCTCCCTATCCGGTAGGCCCTGCCGGTGGCAGGCGGGCTTGGCTCTCCGTATACTTAGAAATTGTTTGAGTCTCGAACCATTACGAAAAGAGGGACCTAACGTGGGCAACTGGCAGACCACCAACCGGATCACCGGCGAGAAGCGCTGGTGGGCGCTGGCGGCCGTGATGCTCTCCATGTTCTTCTCGGCCCTCAACCAGACGACGGTCACCACGGCCATGCCGACCATCATCAGCGATCTGCAGGGGTTTAGCCTCTACGCCTGGGTTTTCACCGCCTTTACCCTGGCGGTGACGGCCACCATGCCCATCTACGGAAAGCTCTCCGACGTCTACGGGAGGAAACCCTTCTACGTCTTCGGGCTGGTGGTGTTCCTCATCGGCTCGGCCTTGAGCGGCCGTGCCCAATCCATGTCCATGCTCATCTTCGCGCGGGTCATCCAGGGCATCGGCGGAGGCGCCATGATGAGCATGCCGCGGGCCACAGTGGGAGATATCTTCAACCCCAGGGAGAGGGGCCGCTGGATGGGGGCCCTCATGGGGATCTTTGGCATCGCCACCCTGATTGGTCCCGGGGTCGGCGGCTGGATCACCGACCACTGGGGCTGGCGATGGGTGTTCTACGTCAACATGCCGGTGGCGCTGGTGGCGTTGGCGTTGGTGATCTACGCCCTTCCGCGGGTCCGTACGGGTCAAACCTACCATCTGGACTGGCTGGGGAGCCTTCTCCTGGTGTCGGGGCTTTTGCCCATGCTGCTTGGCTTTACGTGGGCCGGAACCACTTACCCCTGGCTCTCCCGCGAGATCCTGGGCCTCTTCGCCCTCTCGGCGGTCCTTCTCACCCTCTTTGTTTGGGTGGAGCGCCGTTCCCCGGAGCCCATCATCCACATGGATATCTTCCGCAACCCTGTCTTCAGCTCCACCATGGTGATCGGGCTTTTTATCTCCATGGCCATGTTCGGCTCCATGATGTTCCTCCCCCTCTTCGTTCAGGGGGCTCTCGGTATGAAAGCCGCCAGCTCGGGCTACATCATGACCCCCATGATGCTCTCGTTCATCGCCGGTTCCGTCATCGCCGGGCAGGTCATGACCCGCACGGGCCGCTATAAGATTCTCACCCTGGTGGGGGGCCTTTTGACATCCGCCGGAGCTTACCTCCTGACCTTCCTGGATGCCTCTTCCACTTGGGAGATGGTTGTCCGGGACATGATGGTCATGGGCGTGGGGATCGGGCTCATCATGCCGGTGCTGGGTACCGTGGTGCAAAACGCCTTCCCCTACCGGATGATGGGGACCGTCAACGCCACTCAGCAGACGGCCAACAACATCGGAGGCGCCATTGCGGCACCTATCTTGGGAAGCGTCGTTGCGTCCAGGTTTTCCACGGAGTTGGGGAAGCGGCTTCCGGCGCCTTTGGTGCAGGTGATGCAGAACCTTCCGGAAGACCAACAGAAGGTGTTTGCCGATCCCCAAGGATTGGTGAGCACCTTCGGCCAGGAGGCCATCAAGGTGAAATTCCAGGCCTTCGGCCCCCAGGGAATGGCCCTTTACGATCAGTTCATCCAGGCGGTGAGGGAAGCCCTGGCCGCCGCCATGACGCCGCTCTTCTGGATGGCCCTGACCTTTGCCGTTGCGGCTTTTGTGGCTTCCCTTTTCCTCAAGGAGATCCCCCTCCGGCAAGAGGATTACTACCGGGAGGATACAGCCCGGCCGGACGAAAGGGAGCCCTTGGGATCGGTCGGGGAGTAACGGAAAAGCCCGGGCTCAACGCCCGGGCTTTTCAACAGAGCCAGAGGGTGGAGAGGCGGCCCCCTCACCCTCCGGCTTGCGCGAAAGAGGGTTAAAAGGGAAAACCCGGATGATCTCCACCACCCCCTTGCTCGCTTGTAAAGGTTCTTGCACCTCCTACAGTTAACATAAGATGTTCCGTTGTCAAGTCCTTGGCGCGAAGGTTGCTGCCGTTCTGCAACAAGGGTGTCGCCGCTGCCGACACCCCGCGGGGTCAAATCGGTTCCGGCCCAGGCGCGCCGGTGATCGGGGTCTCCCGGCCACGGGGGCGCACAGTATGCACCCCCTTGGCATAGGTGAACGGCTCGTTCACCCCGCGGAACGATGTCAGTCGTGCTGATACCCGCGCGTCGGCCCCTCTCAGACGAGCCGCACCCGCTCCCACCTGCCGCAAATGGTTGCTGTCAATAAGTGGGGTGGAGAAGGATGAAGGCGGCAGGAGGACCAACGCTTCTGGTGATACGGATACAAGAAGGAGGCCTCTTGCCGCTTCGCTCCTTCTGCATCGCCCCAATCCTCGTTATCGCTTGACGGTAGGCCCGACCGCGGGTACGCTTAGGTACGAAATTTGGGTCTTTTGGGGGTGAACAAGGCGGCACTCACTGGACACCGCAACCAGGTCCCGAAGAAGCTGATCGACCTATACCGGCGGACGAACCTGCCCGTCCACTATGAGAGCGTCGCCGAGGCGCTCGCTGTTAGCCAGTGGATGGCCTGCTCCATGCTGAAAGAAGGCGAAAAGCCGGTGTACGTACGGCGGCATGATGCCGTGACGCGCGACGAGGTCGGGGACTCGGTGATCGTCTTCACCGCCATGGCCGATGGGGAAAGGCTCGTCGCGCGCCCGGGTGTTCCTTGCCGGTTCCGAGGACCGGGACGCCGCGAAGGCCCGGATCTTGGGCCTTCCGGGCCCGTTGCGGGGCAGGCGCCCCGGCGAGGCTATACAGAAGCTATTTCAGGGGCTGCCGAAGGTGGAGTCCCGGGGCAGGTTTTGGGCGCACCTCCTGGCTCTCCTGATCCCGTACGTCCGCGGGTTGGGGGAGGGGACGGCGCGGTTGGTGGAGGGGCTCGTCAGGTCGGCCCCGGGGGCCGAGATGCGGCTTATCATGTCCGTGGGGGTTGTCGTCGGGACGGTGATCCAGAGCCCGAGCCACAACCTAAGCCTCGAGCCCTTGGAGATGGTCGGCCGGTTTCGGGGCTAGGTGCGGGACCTCGATCCCGGGGAGCAGGAGATACTCGAGCGGCGCCTCGACCATGCCCTGGGAGAACCTGCGTAACCTCTCCTTTTGCCCCGTTTCAAGCAAGAGGGCTCTTGCGTCGATTTTTTGGGTTTTATAGGTCGGCACAGCCCGCGTCGCCAGCGGAGGTACCATGAGCGCGCACGGGGTGACTGTCCTGGGAGTGGGAGCGGCGGTACCGGAGCGGGTGATCACCAACGACGACCTTGCCGCCTTCCTGGACACCAGTGACGAGTGGATCATCCGGCGGACGGGGATCCGGGAGCGGCGCATCGCCGGGCCGGAGCTGGCCACGTCCGACCTGGCGGTCCAGGCAGCTCGGCAGGCGCTGCAGAGCGCCGGAGTTGACGCCGCAGATCTGGACCTCATCCTCGTCGCCACCAGCACGCCCGATCAGTGGATGCCTTCCACCGCCGCCCTTGTGCAGGATGCGCTGGGTGCCAGCCGGGCCGCTGCCCTGGACGTAAACGCCGCCTGTGCCGGGTTCGCCTACGCGGTGGCCGCCGGGGGCCAGTTCGTGCTGACCGGAACGTATCGCACGGTTCTGGTGATCGGGGCGGACCTGATGTCCCGCGTCGTGGACTGGTCAGACCGCAGCACCGCCGTGCTGTTCGGGGATGGGGCCGGTGCCGTCGTGCTGGGTGCAAGTCGGGGTCCGGCCCTCATTCACTGCATCCTGGGGGCGGACGGCTCAGGAGCCCGCCTCCTCGAGATCCCGGCGGGGGGCTCACGGATGCCTGCGAGCACCGAGACCGTGCGCGACCGGCTTCACGCCATCCGGATGCAAGGGAGAGAAGTGTTCCGCTTCGGCGTGGAGATCCTGGTACGGTCTCTGCGGGAAGCAACCGCGGAGGCCGGAGTGCGGCTCGAGGACCTGACCCTCATCATCCCGCACCAGGCCAACATCCGGATCATCCAGGCGGCCGCTGAGCGGCTGGGGCTGCCGGTAGACCGCTTCTGGGCCAACGTGGATAGCTTTGGCAACACTTCGGCCGCATCCATCCCGCTCGCACTGGCGGAAGCTGTCTCCTCCGGGCGTGTGCGGCACGGGGACCTCTTGGCCTTCGTCGGGTTCGGAGCGGGGCTCACGTGGGGTGTAAACCTCGTCACGTGGGGCGGTGGGTGAGACAACAGGAGGTGCTCACGTCATGCACAAGGTGGAGATCGGCCTCGCCCTGGGTGGCGGAGCCGCGCGCGGACTGGCACACATCGGCGTCCTGCTAGAACTGCAGGCAGCAGGGGTGGCCGTGACCCACGTGGCCGGGTGCAGCTTCGGGTCGATCGTGGGCGCCGCATACGTCTGCGGCACCCTGGCGGAACTGGAAGAGCTCGCCCGCAGCCTCAGCCGGGCGGAGCTCATCCGTTACGCCGATGCGACCTTTTCGGGGGGAGTTCTGCGCGGGGACGCCCTCCTCGAGGAGCTCCGGCACCTGACCCGTGGGCTCCGGTTCGAGGAGCTGCCGGTGCCCTTCGCTGTGGTGGCGACGGACCTGGAGACCGGCGCGCCAGTCGTGCTCCGGACGGGTTCCATCGCCGAGGCCGTCCGGGCGAGCATGTCGGTTCCGGGGCTCTTCGCTCCCGCCATGGTGGAGGGCAGGGCCCTTGTCGACGGGGGCCTGGTGGAACTGGTCCCGGTCACCGCCCTGCGGGAGCTCCGGCCGCCGCGGGCCGTTGCCGTGGACGTCTCCAGCCAGGACGATGTCTGGACCCGAGTGGCGACCCGAGCGCGTTTATCCGTCGGTGGCGTGCGGAGGCGTTGGCGCCGGCTTAGGGGGGCCGCCACCGACCTAGTACCCGGGCGGGTGTTCACCCTTACCGCCCACGCCCGGCCGGGCGAGCGGGCGTGGGGGCTGGTTCGGACGGTCCTCAGCGCCTTCGACATCACGGAGGCCCGCCTGCAGCGGGATGCCTCCCCCTTGGAGGCCGACCTGGTGATCCG
This sequence comes from Clostridiales bacterium, assembly GCA_018729555.1. Classification (GTDB taxonomy): domain Bacteria; phylum Bacillota; class Sulfobacillia; order RBS10-35; family RBS10-35; genus RBS10-35. Next base: position 18,596 of record JAHHQG010000036.1, read on the forward strand.
GCCGGACGTCCGGCGCTTCCACGGCCACCAGTTCGACCGCGCGGCGGAGATCATCGCGGCGGGACGGGTGGCCGCGCGGCAGGCTCTGCCGCTCCTCACCGGTACGGCCACGGTGGCGGACCCGGTGTCGTGGACCCGGGCGGCGCCCCCGCTGCTGCCTGTTGTCGGAAGGGGTGTGGCGGGGTGAGGGTGGCCTTCTTCACCGACTCGTTTCGTGAAAACCTGGGCGGGCTCACCCGCGCGGCGATCGCGCTGCACGACCGGCTCATCGGATCCGGGCACGCCGTGCGGGTGTTCACGCTGCCGCAGACGGGCGGCCCGATTCACGCGGGGGATGTTCGCCTCGTCCGGGCCATCCCCCTCCGGCCGGTGCCGGGTCTGCCGCCGGACTCCCACCTCGCCTGGGACTACCGGGGCGTCCGGCGTGAACTGGCCGAGTGGCGGCCGGATGTGGTGCACCTGCACACCGTGCTGCCGGTCAGCTGGCTCGGCCTGCTGGCGGCCCGGTCCCTCGGGATCCCCGTGGTGGCCACCTACCACGCCAACATCCGGTCGGCCGCCGTCGTGCTCCCCGCAGGAAGAGCCGTGGCGGTCGCGGCCGGTCGGCTCGTGCCGGTCTTCTACAACCGCTGCGACGCCGTCATCGCCCCCAGCCGGTTTGCGGCGGAGGAACTCCGGCGGTTCGGGGTGAGGCGGCCCATCGCGGTGATCTCGAACGGGATCGACTTGGACCGTTTCGCTCCGGTAGAAGGCGCGATCCCGGGGCACGGGTGCACCAACCCCGGGCATGCCGGCCCGGCCGCCGGAGCCGGGCCGGAACGCACCGTCACCGTTCTCTTCGTGGGCCGCCTCAGCCCGGACAAGGGCGTAGACACCCTGGTGGAAGCCCTGGACATCGCCCTGAGCGAAGAGCCGGGCCTGCGCGCCCGCATCGCCGGCGACGGGCCACGGGCGTTGGCCGTGCGGCGGGCCCTCGCGCCCCATGTCGCCGCCGGAAGGGTCACCCTGCTGGGACACGTGCCGTGGGAGGCCATGCCCGCCGAGTACCGCTCCGCCGACCTCCTCCTCTTCCCGTCCCCGACCGAGACGCAGGGTCTGGCGGTCCTGGAGGCGATGGCCAGCGGGCTGCCGGTTGTGGCCGCCCGCGCCGGCGCCCTGCCGGAGGTGGTCCGCGACGGTGTGAGCGGGATCACCGCTGCCCCCGGCGATGCCGAAGCCCTTGCCCGCGCGGTGCTCCTCCTGACCCGGGACCCGGCTCTGCGGCGCCGGCTCGGGGCGGGGGCGCGCGCCGTGGCGGGGGAGCACGAGGCGGGCCGGGTGCTGGAGCAGGTGCTGGCGCTCTATGCCCAGGTAATGGGTGGGCGTTCCGGCAGCGCTGAGGTGGGCGGGCGTGGCGCCGCCTGAGTGGGCCGGCGCAGCCGTGGCACCTGCGTGGGCTACCGGCCTTTCTGCGTGGTCGGGGAGCTGGGCGGGCCTGGTCGCCGGTTTCGCGCTCCTGGCCGCGGGGTTGCCGCTTTCCTCCCTCGCCCTTTTCGCTCTTCTGGCAGCCACGGCGGCCCAAGCCGGCACCCCCTGGTGGGTAGCGGGATCTCTCGCCGGAGCGGCCACGGCGCTGGGCCACGGCATCACCTACGCGGTCTTTGCGCGACTGGGACCCCCGTTTCTGGAGGCGGTGACGGCGTGGATGCCCGCCCTCTCCGCGCCCGTGGGCCGCCTGCGCCTCATCCTTGCGAGCCGGTACCCGTGGGTGCCGCTCTTCCTCCTGCGGTGGGTCGGGCTTGGCTACACGCAGGTGTTCTGGGTCCTCGGGGCCACCCGGGTCGGAGGGCCGGTCCTCCTGGCCTTCCTCCTGCTCAACGACCTCGTGTGGGGGCTCGTCTGGGCGTACGCCACCGTGGGCATCGCGATCGCCGCTCCGGCGATGGGCCGGTGGCTGACGGTGGGCGCCGTGGCCTTGCTCGCCGCGACGTTCGTGGCCGGCTCCTGGCAACTCTACCGGTCCCGCCGCCGGGGCTTCCCCAGGTCTTGAGGCCTGTTCGCCAGATCCGCCCGTGGTTACCGCCTGCCCGCTGTGCTGCCATACTTTCTGGGTCTTTTTGGTCATACAGGTTTTCCGGGTGCAGGCCAGGGGCCGTTCCTGGCGCCCCGGCTAGACCGTGTGCCACCGCTTCAAGGAGGTGTCCCGATGGCCAGGTGGCAGTCCACGCACTCGCAAGGTAGGCTCAAAGAGGCCACCTCCACCGGCCCCTTTGGCCGGCGAAGCTCCACCAAGGAAACCGGGATAGACGACCAATCGCAAAGGTTTACGGCAAATCCCTTAAGAGTTCCTCCAGCTCTTTCACCAGTTTCCCGAATTCCCTCGCTCCCTCCCTGAGGGTCTCGGGATCCCTCAAGTTGACCCCGGCCCGATCCATAAGCTCGAGGGGGAAGGCCGTCCCGCCCATCTTGAGGGCCGCCAGCCAATCCTCCGCGGCGGGAGTACCTTCGGTGAGGACCCGCCGGGCCACCGCCACTCCGCAGGAAAGGCCGGCGGCATACGTGTAGGGGTAGAGTCCCGTGTAGTAATGGGGTACCGTCATCCAAGCCAGCTCATCCACATCGTCGATGACCACGGCATCCCCGAAGAACCCTTCGTACACGGCTCGTTGCTCCTGTCGGATGGTCGACAGGGTGATGGGCACACCCTTTTCCGCCAGGCGATAGAGCCGCCTCTCCAGGTGACCTTGGAGAAGATGGGTCACCATGTTGTGGATGAAGGTCCCCATGAAGGCCTGGATGATGTGGATGCGGCGGAGGGGGTCCTTCTCCTTCGAGAGAAGATAGTTCCCGAGGAATACCTCATGGCCCGTCGAGGGTGCTTCCACGAAGAAGAGACCGCTCCGGATCTGGAGGATCGACTGATGCTGGCCGGCCAGCATGCCATGGCAGGCGTGGCCCAGCTCATGGGCCAGGGTAAACATATTCCGCAGCCTTCCCCGCCACGTCATGAAGACGTAGCTGTGGACGCCGTAGACCGTGGAGCAAAACGCTCCGTGGCGCTTCCTTTCGTTTTCGGCCCGATCGATCCATCCCTCGTCAAAGGCCCGGCGGATGATCCCTAGGTAGTCATGGCCCAGGGGTTTAAGGGCCGACAGGATCATCTCCTTCGCTTCGGAGAAGGTCACCTGGGGCTCGCTCTCAGGATAAAGGGGCGTGACCTCCTCCCACCCTTGAAAGGGTGGGCTTCCCCTTTCATTGAAGAAAGCTTACACGGATATAGGGATTGCTCCCCAAAATCCGCGCAGCGTCCTCCCTCTCCGGGGGCGTGAGTTCGGGCCGGTCCGGCCCTACGGCCTGATCAGGGCTCAGGCCAAGCCCTTTTCTCAAGATGACCAGGGCAGCGTTGAGGTCCCTGTCGCAGGTCCAGCCACAGTCGCATTTGATGACTCTGTCTGAAAGAGAAAGTTTGTGCTTCTTCCTGCAGGCGAAGCATTCCTGGGTAGTCGGTTCATACCTGTCCACGGAGACAGGCACTTCGAGGCTGTTCCTCAACCTCGACTTCAGTCCGCCTATCCCCGAGGCGTGAACCTGCCGGCCGAAGAGGGCCGTCCAGCCTTTTACGCAGTCTTCCTGGAATACCACCGTCCTGTACTGCCTAAGAAAGGCAAGGACCTTGTTCTGAACGTCTTTCCGCCTGCGGACTAACTTTTCGTATTCTCTCCTCAGAAGGTGGCGAAGCTTACTCCTGTTTCGGGAACCTTTCTTCGTTTTGGCAATCTTCTTTTGGAGTTTCTTGATCCTGGGGGTCTCGTAGAGCTCGAAGTCCATCTTGATACCACTGGACAGCGTGAGCTTGGAATCAACGCCAAAATCAACCCCTATATCTTTACCGAGTTTGCATGATGAATTGGCGGATGTCGTCGAAAGATAGGCGGTCACGTGAATGTAGTACCCGCTGGGTTTGCTCACCAAAACGGCGTTCGCTATCTCCGCATCGGGAGGGATCTGATGAAGCCCCAGGACGCGGAAGCTTCCCAGCTTCTGTATCCTCACCCTATTCCGGGCGAAGTCCAGGCTGTAGGTCACGCCGTACTGCTTTAAGGGTATGGAGTTCACGAACTTCTTGGGTTTGACCCGCCCCACTTTGTGGCCGTTCTGTTTGAGCTTCGCAAGTGCCCGGAGGTTGTCTTTCAGCCTGTCGGCTATCTCCTGCTTGATCTGGGAGCCGAGGACGACAAGTTGCCTCTCCTCAAAAACGTCTCCCACTTTAACCTCTACCGTGTCCACCTTGTTGGCCGGTAACTTAAGTCTTTCCAGATCAGAGACCAACCAGTTGTACAGCCACTTGGCTTCCAAGAAAGCCTTTTTGAGAGTTTCCGCTTTTCTCCTGGACAAATTCTGGAGTTTGATTTCGAAGACGACGGGTCTTTGGGTTTTCCGCCGTTCTTTTGTTTTTTGAAGGGAGTTTTTGATCCGCTCGGCTTTGGTCACGACTTACTTCCCTTTCTGGCCTTCGATGTACTTCCGGATGGTCTCTTCCGATATGTGCCCTACCGATTCGACGTAGTACGACCTCGTCCACAACGAAGGAAGACGACTCTTCAAGGAGGGAAATTCTTCCCTCAATATCCGAGACGTGCAGCCTTTCAACTGCTGCACGATGAAGTGGGGGCTGTTCGTGGGAACGGTCTTCACGAACAGGTGTACATGATCCGGCATGATCTCCATCTGCACAATCTCCACTTCGATCTTTCCGGCCTTCTCGAGCAACAACTCTTTTAGCCGTACAGCCACTTCACCCACCAGGACCTTTCGGCGGTACTTGGGGCACCAGATGAGGTGGTAGCCGATGTTGTACACTACCGTTTTTGATCGCTTCCATCGTTTCCCATCCATAGTCGTATCATACCACAACCATTAGAACCCGCAACTCATCTAATGAAAAGCCGCCTTTCATCCCACCGTTACCTGAAACATCGTCATCTGTTTCAGGCAGCCGATCCTCACGGATCGGCGGTGCCGGTCTTACCCAGCAATAAGCCGGCGCCGGCTTCCCGCTTCCTCCGGGACTGCCTGCCAGGCGGCAGGTCTTACGTCCCGTCCACGGGCGTTTAGCGTCTCCGGGCCACTCCCGGCGACGGCGGCCGCCAAGGCCGCGAGATTCCGCGCGGCGTTCTCATCCCGGTCCAGCACCAGCCCACATGCCTCGCACCGGTAGGTGCGCTCCCCAGGATCAAGCGCTCCTTGACGGCACCGCAACGAGAGCACCGCTTGCTGCTGGGGTAGAAGGTGGAGGCTTCCACCAACCACGAGCCGTACCAGCCGCACTTGTACTGCAGCTGGCGACGGATTTCCGCCAGGGCCGCATCCGCCAGCACCCGGGCCAACCGGCGGTTTTTCAGCATGCCCGCTACATGCAGGTTCTCGACCACCACCACGCCATAGGTGGTCGCCAGATGGTGCGTCAGCTTGTGAAGGGCATCCTGCCGGATGTTCCGAACCCGCGCATAGAGCCGGGCCAGCTGGCGGCGGGCCTGTTGCCACCTCCGGCTGCCCTTTTGGCGGCGGGCCAGGGCGCGGTTCCACCGGGAGATCTTCCGGAGGGCCTTTTCAAGGGGCCGCGGGTTCGGCCACACCGTACCCGTTGAAAGGACCGCCAGGTGCCGCACCCCCGCGTCCACGCCCACCACCCGCCATGGAAACCGGGGCCGGCCCGGCTGCCGCTCCACCTCGCAGGTGAAGCTGACGAACCACCGGCCGCCTTCCCGCGCCACCGTGGCCGAGAGGATGCGGGCTGTCCCCGCTTCAATGCGCCGGAGCAGGGCCGTGGTCGGCTCGTGGGTCTTCACCCGCCCAATCCGGGGAAGGACAACGTGGCTCTTGTCGTCCACCCGGATCGCGCCGGTGGTAAACCGCACGGACTCCCGCCCCCGACCCTTCTTCCGAAAGCGGGGAAACCCAACGCGGCGGCCCTTGCGTTCACCCTTGCGGCTCTTGGACCAGCTCTGCAGCGCCCGGGCCAGCCCGTCCAAGCCGGAGGAGTAGGCTTCCTTCGAGTTCTCCCGCCACCAGGGCGCAACGACGTGCTTTTGCCGGTTCCACTCCCGCCGCAAGGCCGGAAGCGTCCACGGCACTTCCACGTCCTCGCCCCGGGTGCGGGCTTCCAGGCGCTCTTTCACCAGGGCTAGGCCCCAGTTGAAGGCGAAGCGGCGGGCACCGACGTGGGAGGCCAGCGCCCGTTCCTGGCGCGGAGTAGGGTCGAGGGCAAACCGGTAGGCCTGCAAGACCTTCATGGGGAAACACCCCGCCTGGCGGCCGTCAGGGCTCGCATGGCCCGATTGCGCGCTCCCCTCCGACCATACAACCGAGCGCAGAACGAGGTCAACACTTCAATCATGTCGCGCACAAGGTCATCCGTTGATTCGCTCGGATCCACCACCACGATCCGTCGTCCCTGTGCTACGAGTGCGGCTTCCAGGTACTCCACCCCAAAGCGGGCCAACCGATCACGGTGATCCACCACAATGGTTGCAACCGCTGCGTCCGCCAGAAGCCGCCGAAACTTCGCCCGCTTCCCGTTCAGTCCGGACCCGATTTCCGTGACCACCTGGCCCACATGAAATCCGTGCTCCGTAGCCCATGCCGTGACCCGGGCCACTTGACGGTCGAGATCGCTCTTCTGGTCGTGAGAGGAAACGCGGGCGTACACCACCGTTTTCCCTTTCACCGGAGCAGGCAGGTCCACGAGGATGGTCCCGGATGGGGTCTGCCGGGCGGGAACGGGCAGCCGGCCCGCCTTCCACCAACGCCACGCGGTGATGTAACTGACTCCTTCGCGCTTGGCCCACTCGGAGAGCTTCATACCTGAAATATAGCACATATGTTTGCCTATGTCTGACTATGTTTCGACAAGCTGTTCACGCCCTTGAAAGGGTGGCCTTTCCCGGCGGTTTCTCGTAAAGAGGTCGTAGGTATGCACCTCAGGAAGCCCCAGGACCTTCTTACGGAGTTCTACCCACCGTCGAACCGCCGGCGCCATCTCCTCATGGATCACATCCAGGACGTTCTCGTACACCTCCATGGGGATGTCCTGAGGATGGAGGAACATGGCTTCGGCTGAGGGATAGCCCCGCAAGCGGGCGACCGCCACATTCTTCTGGATGTGGAGGGCCAAGGTGGTGGCGAGGGTCGTATGAAGGCCTTTTAGACCTTCACCCAAAGCGGCATGAGCCTTTTGCCTCAGCGCCCGGTCGGGCGAAGCCAGGTACTGGTCATATCGGGAGACGGTAAGGGGCATCTTCCGGCCTTGGTGTTCCACCGGTGGAAAGGAAAGATCGGCTGCACTGGCCCTCCGGTAGATGATCGAAGGAGCTGCTAGGGCGGCGGAAAGGCTTCCCAAAATCCGTTCCCCTTCCTCCGACAGGACGTGGGGCTTGCGCCGCAAGAGCCGCCGGATATACGGGCGATACGCCTGCAGGCTTGGTTCTTCTTGCAGAAACCTTTCCCACGTTTCCTCCGGCAACGCCAGCAGCTCCGGCTCCACAAAGCTGAGGGCCTCCTGCATCTCCTGGCCTTTGAGGTTCACCTTCATGCTCTGGGCCTGATATCCCGGGTGGGTGCCGTCGGTGGCCTGCTGGAGGGAAGGGTAGGCCGCCACCCGGCTAAAGGTCTCCATCAGCTCTTCCATGGCCTTGAGGAGGTTCAAAAGGGCAGAGGCCGTGGTGAGCTTACCCTGGAAACCTTTCACCCGTTCTATGAGGGCGGAGATGCGCTCCAGATCTTTCTCCCAAGCTTCATCGCTGGGATAGAGGTGGGAGAGATCCCAGGTTTCTTCGGCCGGCACTTCCGAGCGGGGCAAAAGCTTCAAAGGTCCTCACCCTCCGTAACCTTTCGTTACCCGAAAGGTTCGCCGGGGAGAAGGTGTTTCCTCCTGGGAAAGCCAGTCCATTCAGAAGATGACCGAAAGCCTTCGGCGGCGCAGGTCCCGGGCTTGCGCGTGAGGCTTGGTCGGGTGCGGAACCGCTCCTGCGGGCGGCGTGGAGCGAAGTAGCCGAACCTGCGAGTGGGAGGGTGTTCCGCCCTTCCTCCTTCGGGGTAGCCCCCCGGAGTCAGAGCGGGTCGCCCGCGAAAGAGGGGATAGCCAAGGCCGAGGCCCGGGATGTTGTAGCGCATTCGTAAGGATGTGGCGAGAGCCCGGGAGAGGCGGCGGTGGTTCCCCTCAGAACCCCCCGGCTTTAGCCGTGGGGAGGTTCAGCTTTTCTTCCTCTTTCAACAGTTTTCCCAGTTCCGGCACAAGAGCCACCTCCTTTCGGTTGAAATAAGCAAACAGAATGGGTCGCGGTGCGCGGCATCCCTTCTCCTTGGGCAATAAAGCGGAAGGAAAGCCAAAATCCCAAGGGGGAGAGAAGCCAATGGAGCTCGTTTACGCCTGGGCCTTTTTCTCCCGGGCTTCCCTAAGGTAAGCGATATTCTCCACCGTCATGGGCATGGGGGAAAACCCAAAGTGGCGTTCCACGCTGTCCAGATCGGTGATGTTGTCGTAGGGGAGCTGGGCCAGCTCATCTAAGGTGACGGGAGGATCAGGGTAGAGGCTTTGCATCACCCATACCGCCGGTTTTAAGAGGAGAGCCGGCACCGGTACCATCCGGCGCCTTTCCCCCAGCACTTCCAGAATGCGTTCTAGGATCTGGCGGTAGGTGAGGTGCTCCGGGCCGCCCAGGGTGAAGGTCTTTCCCTCGTCATCCCGCTCCAAGGAGATGGCGATGGCCTTCGCCAGATCGCCTACATAGAGGGGCTGGTAGCGGGTTCTTCCCCCAGCGGGGAGGGGCGCCAGGCCGCGGGGGGCCATCTCCAGCGACTGGATGAGGCGGTCTAAAAATCCCTTTCCTCCCGGGCCAAAGAGGAGCGACGGCCGAAAGATGGTCCAGGGAACCCCGCTTTCCTTGACGATGTTCTCCGCCTGCCACTTGGAATAGGCATAGCGAAGGCGGGGTACATTGGCCGCTCCCAGAGCGCTCACATAGATAAACCGCTGGATGCCGCTATCCCGGGCGGCGATCTGCCAGATCCGAGTCCCTTCCACATGGATGGACTCGAAGGTATCGTCCCCCTGCGGGCGGATGACGCCCACCAGGTGGACGAGGGCATCCATGCCCTGGAGGGCCCGCATGGCCAGCTCCAGGCTGCGGAAATCCCCGCGGATCCACTCCACCCCCGGCCCTGAAGCGATGTGCCGGCTGACGCCCCGCACCCCATGGCCCCGGGAGAGAAGCTCCCGCACCACATACCGCCCCAGATACCCGGTGCCTCCCAGAACCGCCACCCGCATACCGTTATCCTCCCCTCTCCTCAGTATACCGGGTGGATGGGACATCCTTCCTGAAGCGGAGAAAGGGCAGGGCGGCGAGGGAAATCAGGCCTCCTACGAGGGATAAGAGGCCATAGCTGGAGTGGCCCATGAGGATGCCTGAAAAGGCTCCTCCGCTGGCCCCCGAAAGGGCCACCAGGACATCGACGGTGCCCTGGGTCCGGGCCCGCTGGGAAGAGGGCACCCCTGCCGACACCAGGGTGCTTCCGGCGATGAGCCCGAGGTTCCATCCCAAGCCCAGAAGCCCCAACGCCACCGCCAGGCCCCCGAGGGACGTACCCGGCACGTAAGCCGCCAGAAGGCCGGAAAGAAGGAGAATCCACGCCGCCAATATGCCCATGGGGATGGCTCCGAAGCGGTCCGCCAGGATCCCCGTAAAAAGGGAAGGCAGGTACATGGCGCCGATGTGGAGGCTGATGACCAGGCCCACCTGGGGAAGGCCATGGCCGTGGTGCTCCATATAGAGGGGCGTCATGGTCATGATGGCCACCATCACCAGCTGGGCCAGCACCATCAGGACGGCGCCTGCCGTTACGCCTTGGGCCGGAAGGGAAGGCGGCGACTCACCTTCTTCGCCCTCCTCCCGGGGTCCATAGGCCCGCATCCAGAGAAGGGGATCGGGGCGGAGGAAGGTGAAGAGGATGAAGGCGGCCATGAAGTAAGAGAGGGCCGCCAGGATGAAGGGGCCCGTCAAAGGGGGAAGGCCCCAGCGGGCCGCCTCCTGGCCCGTCCAGGCCGCGAGGTTGGGCCCAGCCATGGCCCCCAGGGTAGTGGCCAGGAGAACGCGGCTCACCGCCGTCGCCCGCTCCCCTGGTGGAGCCAGATCGGCACCTCCGTATCGCCCTTGCAGGATGGCGGCCAGACCGGCGCCGTAGAAAAAGAGGGCGGTGAAGAACCCTGCCAGATGCCCCAAGGCCGCAAAGGCGACGATGGCTGCGGCCCCCAGAGCCCCGATGAAATAGGAGAGGCTGAGGGCCACCCGCCGCCCGTTTTTTTGGGATAGGCGGCCGATCATGTAGGCGGCTGAGGCGGAACCGGCCGTAAAAAGGGCCGTGGGAAGACCCCCGGCCTCCTCGGTTCCTGTCAGATCCCGGGCCAGGAGGGCTCCTACCGTCACCCCCGCGGTGAGGCCTCCTCCGCCAAAAATCTGAGCTAGCACCAGGACCTTTAAAGAGCGGCGGAAAAGCTTCTTCCGTTCCTCCTCCCGATCCCTCAGACGTCTTCCCCCTTCGCGTAAAGATAGACCCATTTCCCTGGGCGGACCTCTACGGCCTTTTGCGGCGCCCATCCTGGGAGCACCTTCTCGTACGTCACGATCCGGGCGCCCTGGGGAAGCTTTTCAGCAAAGATCGGTTCCAGCCTATTCAACGCGGCTTGGGAGAGGAACACGGTGACGATCTGCACGTCCTCCAGGGAGGCTCGGAAGAGGTCCTCTCCCCTCACCCGCACCGATCCCCTCACCCCTAGAAGAGAGGCCTTCACGGCCACCCACCACCGCCAGAAGGGATTGATTTCATACCCCGTGGCCTGAAGGCCCCTTTCGGCCGCCAGCATCAGCAGGCGTCCATCCCCGCAACCCAGATCCACCAGGTGTTCCCCCGGCCTGGGGTCCGCCAGCTCCAGCATGATGCGGGCCACATCTTTAGGGGTAGGGCTCCAGACGCCTCCCACCCATCCAGGGAGGAGAAAGGAAAGGATCACAGCCACTAGAAGACCCGTGAAGGCCCACGCCAGGGGGCTCACGGGCAGAGCCTCCGCGGGATGGGGGTCATGGCTTCACCGTTTCCTCCTTTGCTTGTAAGGTATCATAGGAGCGATGAGAGAAAAGCCGCCCATCCGCCTGTTGGCCCTCGATCTGGACGACACCCTTCTGGGCACGGACAAGAAGATCCACCCAGACGATCTCCTGGCCATTCAGAAGGCCAGGGAAAAGGGCATCCGGCCCGTCATCGTGACGGGAAGGCACTGGCTCAACGCCCACCAGTACGCCGAGGAGCTGGGGGACGATGTCCCCGTCATCGCCACGGGCGGGGCCTCCATCCACGGCCCGCGGGGAGAGCTCTGGAAAGCCTATCGCCTCTCGAGAGAGGCGGCCCTCCAGATGGTCCGCTGGGCGCAGGAAGCCGATGTGGCTGTGCGGGTGGATTATGAGCTCTCCTGGTTTTACAACCGCCGCCCCGAGCTGGATTTCTGGAACGACCAGAAGTTCCCCGACCATATGGGGCCCCATGAACATGTGGATCCCCGGGCCGTGGAGAAAAACCCGGAGGACCCCCTCCAGGTTTTGACGGGCGGCCGGGACGCCGTGGCCCTCATGAAGGCCTTCGGTTACCTGGACGGCCAGGTGCGGGTGCTGCCCCTCCCCGACCCCAACGAACCCCGGGTGGTCCACATCACCCACAGCCTGGCCACCAAAGGCATCGCCCTGGCCTGGCTGGCGGAAAAGTGGGGCCTGCGGCGAGAGGAAGTCATGGCCTTTGGGGACGGGGCCAACGACATCCCCATGATGTGCTTTGCCGGCCTCTCCGTCGCCTCCGATCGGGCCATCCCTGCCGTCAAGCTTCTGGCCGACGAGGAGATGGAAGGGCCCGGCGGCATCGCCCTCATCTTGGAGAAATACGGCCTCATTTAGGATCTCCCCCGGTTCTCCCTTCTGGCATACGATGGGAGTATGGAATTGTCGCTTTTCTGGTGGGCGTTGGGCATCCTCTTGTCGCTCATGGAGGTCCTTTCCGGGGAGTTCATCCTGGTCTCCCTGGGGATCGCCGCCCTGGCGGCAGGTGTGGCCGCCTACCTGGGGGCTTCCCTGCCCTGGACCCTGGCCACCTTCTCGGCGGTGGCCGTCCTCTTCCTCCTCTCGGTCCGCCCCTTCCTCCGCCGCCTCTTTTTCAGAGCTTCCTACACCCCGACCAATGCCGAAGCCCTCATCGGGCGGATCGGTTACGTCACCCAGGCCATCGGGGAAGGGAGGCCCGGGCGCATCCAGGTGGACGGACAGGACTGGGCGGCCAGGGCTGAGGCTGACCTCCCCGAAGGCACGGTGGTGCGGGTGGTGGCCCTCAAAGGAGTGACTCTTTGGGTGGAGAAGGCAGGAGAAGACCGGGAAAAGGAAGGAGCTGAAGCGTGAGCGTTTCTTTCGTTTCCGCCGTGATATGGTTCCTCGTGGCCATCCTGGCGGCCGGGGTGGTCATCCGCTCTCTGAGGGTGGTCCAACAGGCCCAGGCCGTCATCGTCCAGCGCCTCGGCCGCTACCACGCCACCCTGGGGCCGGGCCTCCATGTTATCGTGCCCTTCATCGACTCGGTGCGGGCCGTCTTGGATCTCCGGGAAGAAACCTTGGAGTTTCCCAAGATCCCCGTCATCACCGAAGACAACGTGACGGTCCAGGTGGACACCGTCGCCTACATCCAGGTGGTGGATCCCGTGCGGGCCGTCTACGAGATCAACAACTACCACCTGGCCATCGACCGCCTCATCCAGACTACCCTTCGGAATGTCTGCGGTGAGCTGACCTTGGATGAGATGCTGGTCTCGAGGGAACAGGTGAATCAGAAGCTGCGCCTCCACCTGGATGAGGCCGCCGACAAGTGGGGGGTGAAGGTGAACCGGGTGGAGCTTCGGGCCATCGAACCTCCGGAAGAGATCCAGAAGGCCATGGAGCTCCAGATGAAAGCCGAGCGGGAACGGCGAGCCACCGTCCTCTCGGCGGAGGCCACCAAGCAGGCGGCCATCCTGCGGGCGGAAGGGGAGAAGCGGGCGGTGGTGCTGGCGGCAGAAGCCCAGAAGGAGAAGCAGATCCTGGAGGCGGAAGGGGCAGCCCAGGCCATCCTGAGGGTTCGGCAGGCGGAGGCGGAAGGGCTTCGGCTCTTGAAAGAGGCCGGAGCCGACCGGGCGGTCCTCGCCCTCCAGGCCTTGCAGGCCTTGCGGGAGGTGGCCCAAGGCCAGGCCACCAAGATCTTTATCCCCACCGACCTCGCCCAGCTTTTGGGGGCGGCAGGAGCCGTGGGGGAAATCTTTAGGGAACCTCGGAAAGAAGGTTGATCCTTTGGGAAAAGCCCTCGCCATCTACCTGGTGGGCGTCTTCGTGGGCGCCCTGGACATGAGCATCATCGGACCGGTTTTTCCCCTGATCGCAGAAGATTTCAAGATCTCCATCACCTGGGACGCCTGGACCGTAACCGCCTATACCGCCATCTACGCCGTGGGCACCGTCCTGGCGGGCGCTTTGGGAGATCGCCTGGGTCACCGGCGCCTTTTCGCATGGGGCCTTGTCCTCTTCGGTCTGGGATCGGCCGTGGCAGCCCTGGCTCCCTCCTTCGGGGTCTTCCTCCTGGGAAGGGCCCTTCAGGGGGGCGGCGCCGGCGCCATCTTCCCCAACGCCCAGGCGGCCGGCATCCAGGCGTTTCCCCCCGAGCGGCGAGGGACGGCCCTCGGCATCTTTGGCGCCGTCTTTGGCGTCGCCGCCATCATCGGACCCAACCTGGGGGGCTTCCTGGGCCAGTACTGGGGCTGGCCCGCCATCTTCTGGATCAACGTCCCTCTGGTGCTCCTGGTCCTCCTCCTGGTGCCTTCCCTCCCGCCCACCGCCCTCCGTCCCCGGGGCGTCCCCGACCTCTGGGGCGGCATCCTCTTCGGCCTGACCCTGGTCGCCCTTCTGCTGAGCCTCACGGCCTGGGATGCCTACGGTGCTGAGCTCCTCCTGGCCGGTCTTCTCCTGGGGCTCCTCTTCGCCTGGCGCCAGGGCCATCCCGGCGGAAAAGAGCCTTTTCTTGACCTGAAGGCCTTTGCGTCCCTCTGGGGGGCTATGGTGGTGGCCGGCGCCATCCTGGTGGGGATGGACATGGCCGCCGCCGTCTTCATCCCCACCCTGGCCCAGAAAGCCTTGGGGGTGGGTGTCCTGGCGTCGGGCGTCTCGGTGATGCCCGCCGCCCTCACGGCTGCCGTCTTCTCCGCCTTGGGAGGCGTCCTGGTGGATCGGCGAGGATCCCGCTTCGTCCTGGTGGCGGGCCTCCTTTCCGCTGCCCTGGGGGCCCTCCTTCTGGTGCCGCCCCATCTCACGTGGCTAAGATTTATCGCCGCCATAAGCCTCATGGGAATCGGCACCGCCTTCACCATGGGCGCACCCTTGAACCGCATGGCCCTCGCCCTTTTCCCGGGGGATCGCTCGGGTGAGGCCCTCTCCCTCATCGCCGTCTTCCGCACCGTGGGCATCGCCATGGGCCCGGTTCTCTTCGGCCTAGCCCTCGAGCTAAAAGGGTTTCCCGGCCTCTTTTCTCTGGTGGCCGCCATCTCCCTCCTGGGTGCCCTTCTCTTCGCCGGCCTGAAGGGGGAGGAACCGGCCCCTTCCCCTTGACGTCTCGTTAGATAAGGAGGCCGTTTCCAAGTGCCACAGGCTTTACGCCGGAGAATACCCTTTCGCTTGGCCCTTTTCGCCCTTTTGGTCCTCTTTGCCGCCGCTTGCGGTCAAAAGGCAGGGCCTTCCCCCTCCGGTTCCGACGGGGGAGAGGGAACCCCTCGAGAAGAGGTAGCCATCGCCATCCTGCCGCCGGGGGACATCCCTCAGGAGGTCCGCACCTTTGTTGAGGAGCACCAGGCTGCGCCGGGCGTTTACCAGACCGTCGTCGGAAAGGCCACCTACATCCTCATCGCGTGGGGCGAAAAGCTCCATTCCGGTTATCAGCTGACGGTGGAGAAGGCGGAACCGACGGAGGAAGGCTTGGCCATCGACATCCACCTCAAGGAACCCTCGCCCGACGCCATCACCCTGCCGGCGGTCAGTTATCCCCTGGCCCTCCTCCAGGTGACCCCCGCCGGCCCCTACCCCCTGGACATCCGTTTTCGCGGCGGGATTTTCTATCAAAACAATGCTTTCAAGGTGGAGAAGCCGGTGCCTTATGAAAAGGTCGGGGATGAGGTCCACATCAAGGGTCAGGCCCGGGTGTGGGAAGCCACCTTCCACGTGATGCTGGAAGACGGGCACGATGTCCTTTTGGATGAGGTGCTGCAGGTATCCGAAGGAGCGCCCACGTGGTCGCCCTTTGATGTAACGTTGCCTCTCGAGAAGAGGCCCAGCAGCCCTTACGGCACCCTCTTGATCTTTTACGACAGCCCCAAGGATGGAGAGCCTGCCGATCAGCTCACCATTCCGGTGCAGTTCACGTCCTGGTCCCACCCCTAAGGGCCCCGGTTTTTAGCCCGTTGGCTTCTTGCGTCAGGCCGCCGATGCCCGGCGGCCTTTTGCATGGATCCTTCCCCCTTGACGCACCGTGTAAGCTAGAAGTGGAAAGAAATTCGGAGTCATTCCGATTAGGAGGAATTCGCATGAGGATGGGGGAAGCAGTGCGGGTGGAAGATGTCTCCTTCCGGTATGCCGACCGGGACGTCCTCCAGCATGTGAGCTTCAGCCTCCAGATGGGGGACATGGTAGGCCTGGTGGGTCCCAACGGCGCGGGCAAGTCCACCCTTCTCCGCCTCATGGTGGGCCTCCTCCCCTTAAGGAGAGGGCGGATCTACTGGTTTGGACAGCCCCTTCAGACCTTCCGGGAGCGGTGGCGCATCGGCTACGTGCCCCAAAGGGCCGCCAGCTTTATGACGGGCTTTCCCGCCACGGCGGAAGAAGTGGTCATGATGGGTCTGGTGGGTAAGGTGGGGCTCTTGCGCCCCCTGGGCCGGCGGGGGAGGGAAAAAGCCCTTGCGGCGCTGGCGGAAGTGGGCATGGCCGACTTTGCGGGCCGGACCATCGGCGCCCTTTCGGGCGGCCAGCAGCAACGAGTCCTCATCGCCAGGGCCCTTGTGAGCGATCCCGACGTCCTCATCCTGGATGAGCCCACGGTGGGGGTGGACCACCAGGCGGAGGAGCGGTTCTACGACCTTTTGCACCGGCTCCACCGGGAGCGGCACCTCACCATCATCATGGTCTCCCACGATCTGGGGGTCATCTCCCAGCACATGGGGACCATCGCCTGCCTGAATCACCGCCTCCTCTACTTCGGCCCCTCCCAGGAGTTCCTGGCCCGTCAGGATGAAGTGGTGGAGGCCATGTACGGCGGGGGCATGCGGGTGGTGAGACCGGCGCTTTCCTCCTGCGTCGGGCAGCCATGATGGACCTCTTTTGGCAGTACGGCTTTGTCCGGAACGCCTTCCTGGCGGGGCTTCTCATCGGCTTCATCGCCCCTCTGGTGGGCTCCTTTGTGGTGGTGCGGCGTATCTCCATCATCGCCGATGCCCTGGCCCACGTCTCCCTTTCGGGCATCGCCTTGGGCTTTCTCCTTGGTTCCCTTTGGCCGGCGGCAGGACAGCTGAAACCCACCTACTACGGCCTCATCTTCGCCATCGTCGCCTCCCTGGCTATCGAGAAGCTGCGCCAGACCTACCGCCATTTCGCCGATCTGGCCATCCCCATCATCCTCTCCACAGGGGTGGGCCTAGGAGTGGTCCTCATCGGCCTCAGCCGGGGCGTCAACATCGACCTCCTGGGCCTTCTCTTCGGCAACATCCTGGCGGTCACGCCGGAGGATCTCTGGCGGGTGGTTATCCTCGGAGCTGCCGTTCTCCTGATCATCGGCCTCTTCTACAAGGAGCTCCTGGCCATCTCCTTCGACGAGGAAGCCGCGCGGGTGGCAGGCCTCCCCATCGGGTTCCTTCAGGCCCTCTTCGCCGCTCTGGTGGCCGTCGTGGTGATGACGGCCATCCAGCTGGTGGGCATCCTCCTGGTGTCGGCCCTGATCACCATCCCCGTGGGGGCGGCCCTGCGCCTTGCCCGGAGTTTCCGCCAGCTCCTCCTCTACGCCGTCCTCCTGGCGGAAACCAGCGTCTTTCTGGGCCTCTTCATCTCCTTCCAGCTGAACCTGGCTACCGGCGGCACCATCGTCCTGGCCAGCGTGTTCCTCTTCCTCTTGGTCCTCTTCTACACCCGCTGGCGGGAGGGGGTGATGGCATGACCAAAGAGGAAGCCCTGCAGCGACTGGAGGAAGCCGGGTACCGCCACAGCCGCCGCCGGGAACGGATGGTGGAGATCCTGGCGGAAGAAGACCGTTACCTCACGGCGAAAGAGCTATGGGAGAAGATGCAGGAAATCTACCCCGACCTCAGCGCCGACACCATCTACCGCAACCTGGGCCTCCTCCACGAGATGGGCATCGTCACCATGACGGAGTTCCAGGGGGAGCGGCGCTACCGCTTCCACTGCGGGATCGACCATCATCATCACCATTTCATCTGCCTGGGATGCGGGGCCAGCCAGGAGATCTTGAACTGCCCCCTCGAGGTCCTTCAGCCCCAACTGAAGGGCGCCACCATTGTGGGCCATCGCTTCGAGATCTTCGGGTACTGCCCCCAGTGCTGGAAGAAGGGAAACTCGTGAGAGGAGCGATGTATGAATGGCACGGTGGAAGCGCCGTGGAGTTAAGCTCTTGGTCCTAGGCTTGGTGGCCCTCCTGGCCCTTGCCGGGTGCGGCAAAGCCGCCGCGCCTTTCGCCAGCAACCAAAAGCCCTTGGTGGTGGCCACCATCTACCCCATCTACGACATGGCCCTCCAGATCGCGGGGGATGGCATGCAGGTGGAGCAGTTGGTGCCCTTTGGGGCGGAGCCCCATGAGTATCAGCCGTCGCCCCAGGACATGAAGAAGGTGGCCGATGCCGACATCTTTCTCTACGTGGGGGCGGGCTTTGAAACCTGGGTGGACCAGGCCCGCCAGCAGATGAAAAAGGGCGCCCTGGCCGTGGATACCACCCAGGGCATCCAGCTGATCCCCGCGGGCCATGGGGGATGGGATCCCCACGTGTGGCTGAGCCCCGACAACGCCAAGGAGATGGCCCGGACCATCGCGAAGGCCCTTATACAAAAAGACCCTGCAGGAAAAGCCGTCTACGAAGAGAATCTGAACAAATTTATCGCCCAGCTGGATCAGCTGGACCGGGATTTCCGGGAGGGCCTTAAGAACGCCACCACCAAAGACTTCGTGGTGGCCCATCAGGCCTTCGGGTACCTGGCCCGCACCTACGGCCTCCAGCAGATCCCCATCGCAGGCCTGACGCCGGAAGATGAACCATCTCCCCAGCAGCTGAAGGACATCATCGATACCATCCGGCAGCTTCACGTGAAGTACATCGGGGTGGAAGAGATGGTCCCCAGCAAGGTGGCCGACACCATCGCCCGGGAGACGGGGGCCCGACTGGTGGAGCTCTCGCCCATCGAGAACATCACGGCGGAGCAGGCGAAAGAAGGGGTCCACTTCCAAGATCTCTTGCGGGAGGATTTCGACACCCTTCTCATGATGCTGGGCGCGCGGTGACTTTTCCGGGGCCAGTTAAAACCTTCAAGGTGTCCCAAGGCCCGGCGCGGGGCCATCCGGTCCAGGGTGCGGAACCGCTCCTGCGGGCGGCGCCGGGCGGGAACAATCCGCGAGGTCTTCGGCGTTCGTCGGAGCGCCCCACGTGGGGACAGAGCGGATCGCCCGCGAAAGGGGGCCATAGCCCAAGGCCGAGCCCCCGGATGTTGTAGCGGCGGCGGTGTCCGCTGGCGAGAGCCGGGGATAGGTCAAGGGTGTTCCCCCCAGAACCCCTCGGTTTTAGCCGCGGGGAGATTCAAGAGAAGGTATCCTTCCCTCCTCTCCGGCGTATAGGCCAGGAGGGGAGTCTTTCTTGCGAAGGAACCGTTGGTGGTTTCTCTTTTTGGCGGTGGTTATCGACGGGGGAGGGTGGTGGCTGAGCCGCTTCCTGGGCCTTCCCGTCCTCCTGGACGGCATCGGGACGGTGGGCCTGGGGCTCTTCCTGGGTCCCCGGTGGGGCGCCCTGGCGGGCCTCGCCCACGGCCTTCTCTTCACCCTCCTTTGGGATCCCTGGTGGTGGCCCTACTCCTTCGCCTTCATGGCCTCAGGCTACGCCGCCGGGTACTGGAAGGAGAGGCGCCCCCTTCAGACCTGGAGCCATCTCCTTTCCCTGGGGGCTTTCCTCGCGACCCTCGCGGCCCTCTTCACCTTGCCCGTCCAGATGGGCCTCTGGGGAGGCCTTCCCTCCCAGCCCCTGGCGGCGGAAGCTGCCGCCAGCCTCTGGCTAGCGGGCTATCCCCGCGTCGGGGCCGCCTTTCTGGGGGAACTTCTGGCCAACTTCTTCAGCTGGACCTCCGCCCTTCTGGCGGCGGTGGCCCTCCAGCAGGCCCTGTCCCGCCGGCAGCCTTCAGAAGGTGCCCTGGATGATCTGGCGCGAGATCACCGCCGCCTCTTCTTTGACTAGCTCCGCCAGGTGCGGCAGTTCCTCCAGGGGGAGCTGGAGGGCGGCGCCTCCGCAGCTGAGGCTTCCCACCACCTGCCCGTGGGGGTTGAAGAGGGGGGCGCCCACGGCCCGGCCCCCTACCTCGTAATCTTCATCGCCCACGGCATAGCCCCGCTGGCGGATGAGGGCCAGCTCCCTTCGCATCACCGCGGGATCGGTGATGGTGCGGGGGGTGAGGGCAGGCCAGGTGGGGAGTTTCTTCAAGAGGCGCTCCTGGTCGTCGGGTGGGAGGAAGGCGAAGATGGCCTTGGGAGCTGCCCCGGCATGGAGGTGGGTGCGGGTGCCGATCTTGGTGTGGAAGGAGAGGGCGGAACGGCTGTCCCGCCGGTCTAGGACCACCGCCATGTCGTCCAGGTAGGCCACCAGGTGCACGGCGAAGCCTGTCTCCCGGGCCAGGCGATCCAGAGAGGGCTGGGCGATCTTCACTAAGGAGGCTTCCGCTTCCGCGGCGCAGGCCAGGGGGTAGAGGGCGCCGGTGAGGCAGTATTTCCCCGAGCTATCCATGCGCAAAAGCCCGTAGCTCTCGAGGGTCTGGACGCAGCGGTAAACCTGATTTTTGCTGAAAGGCACCCTGCGGCTGAGCTCGGCCAAGGTGAAGGCATGGGGCGGCTCCCGGAAGAGGAAAAGCACATCCAGGGTCTTCACCGCCGCCTGGATCTTGTAGCGTTCACCCGGGATGATGGGCAAAGGTGACCCTCCCTATCGCTATAAGCATTATAGCGCCAAGAGCGGGAAAGCTCCGCAGGAGCTCCCCGCCCTTTTCTTTCCAGCCTCCTTTGGCTACATCATGGGGACCTGGGTCCGCACTTTTCCTTCGATGCGGGAGAAGATCTCCTCCAGGGACGGGCCCGTGATGGTCATGCCGTGGTTCCGAAGGCCGATGATGGCCCGACCGGGATCGGGTTCCTGGCGCACCGCCTCGGCCACCGCCTGGGCCAGCTCCAGGGAACCGCAGGGGTAGTTGATCTGGGTGCTGCGGATGCCGTCGATCCAGGCATGGATGTGGAGGATAGCCCCCACCTGGGGATGCTCCGTGTAGATCATCCAGTGCTCGATGGCGTCCACCGACACCCGGTTGGGCTCGATGTGGGGAGGCACGGAGAGGATCATGGCGTTGCGCTCGGGATCGTAGCCCTTCACCAGAAGGAAGTCCCGCCCGACCACCGAAAGACGGCTTTTGTCGACACCGCTCCCGCTCATCCAGAAGCGGTTTCCTTCCTGGCGGACGCTTAGGTTGCCGTAGCTTAACCCCCCGATCTGGTAGAGCTTTTTCAGGTGGCGGTAATCCCGCTCGTCCAGGATCTCCCGGATGGGGAAGGGTGCCGGGAGAAGGTTCAGCTCATCCAGCCGGGCCCCGGCCCAGGCCATGGAGCGGGTATGCTCATCCCCGTTCCAGAGCTCTTCGGGAAGATCTGGCTCGAAGATGTTGTCGATGACGAGACACGACTGGGCCAAAGGCGCCAAAGCCTCGTACATGCCCTGGTAGAATTCTTCCTCCGTCTCACCCCGCACGGGATAGGCCCCTCGCTCCAGGGTCACGATGAACGCCTGCCGCCGGGAGCTCTCGGGGGAAGGGGGGAGGGGCACCACCAGGAGGTTGGCCAGGGATCGGATCATGGCCGGGTAGTAGCGGGCTAAGATGGCTTCGTAGGGTTCATCCCCTGAGGGCCACGGGCCCTTGGCCACAATGCTCACCACATACGTGCCGCGCCCCTGCCGCCGGAAGGGCCGAGGTCCTTCCGGATCGATGGGGTGGAGGACCAGGCCGATGTCGGGATCGGAGACCTCCGTGGGCTGGTGGCCGTGGGCCTGGAGAATCCGGTCCAGCCCATCCAGGAACTCCGTAAGGTGGCCCTCATCCTCTCGTTTGGAAAATCCGTAGCGCATGCCTTCACGTCCCCTGTCAAAAAGATGGTTGTGGACTTCATCTTATCACACGGTGCTAACGTCTCCCATCACCCCTATTCCTGCTATAATCGTGCCATGCACGACCTTTTGTTCTTTCTCGCAGCCGTCGCCGTCGTCTTCGTCATCTTCGGCTGGATGGGGAGGGTCTGGCTGCCTCGCCGCCGCCCCATGGGCCCGAAATGGGCGGCCCGGAGGCTGGAAGGTTTCCGGGAGGAGGAGCATCAAAAGGCTTAGAAAGTAGGCGCCTGTGTCCCTTTACGCGACCTTTCGCCGCCAGGTGAGGGAGGCCCTCTCCGATACCTTCCGCTCCCTGCGGCACCGCAACTTCCGGTACTACTGGTTGGGACAGCTCCCTGCCGCCACCGGCCGGTGGATGTACCAGGTGGCCCAGGGATGGCTGGTCCTCCAACTGGAGAACTCCGCCCTGGTGCTGGGCACCGTGGGTGCCCTCCAGTGGTTGCCCGTCCTCCTCCTCAGTGTCGTCAGCGGCGCCATCGCCGAGCGCTACCCCAAGCGCTCCGTGCTCCTCGTCACCCAATCGCTCCTCATGACATGGACGGCCCTCCTGGGGATCCTCACCCTTACCGGCCTGGTGAAGGTGTGGCACGTCATGGTCATCGCCTTTTTGACGGGCCTCGTCAACGCCTTCGATCAACCCACCCGCCAGTCCTTCGTGGTGGAACTGGTGGGCAGGGATGATCTTCCCAACGGTATCGCCCTCAATTCGTCCCTCTTCAACACCGCCCGGGTGGTGGGCCCCTCCTTGGGGGGATTCATCATCAAGGCGGTGGGGATCGGCCCGACCTTCCTCATCGATGCGGCTGCCTACCTCCCCTTTATCGTGGGCCTCCTTATGATGCGGGATCTCCCCCTGCCCCGCTCCGACGGCCGCAGGGTAGGGGAGCAGGTGGTGGAGGGCCTCCGCTACATCCGCACCACCCCTGACATCTTCTGGCCCATCGCCCTGGTGGGGGTGGTGAGCCTCTTCAGCATCAACTGGAACGTCCTCCTTCCCCTCATGGCCAAAAACGTCCTAAAGCTGGGGGCCGACGGCCTGGGCCTCCTCTACGGCGCCCTGGGCATCGGCTCTCTCGCGGGTTCCCTCCACATGGCCCGGGACCATCGACCCTTCACCACCGCCCGCGTCGCCCTCTACGCCCTCCTCTTCACCCTCTTTGAGGCCCTGGTCGCCGCCCTTTCTCGGGTCGAATATGTCATGGTCCTCCTGGCGGTGGCCGGTTATTACTCCATCCGCTTCACCTCTGGGAGCAACGCCCTCGTCCAGATCAACGTCCCCGATCACCTCCGGGTCCGGGTCATGTCCGTCTACTATCTGGTCTTCGGAGGATCGTCTCCCTTCGGCAACGAGCTGGTGGGGGCCATGGCCCATGTGGCCGGTCCCCGGGGTGCCCTTCTCTTCAGCAGCCTCATCGGAGGGGCCTTTGCCCTCTGGGTTCTGGGGCGGGATCGCCGTGCGCATGAAGAGGCTAACTCCGGCGCACCCTAGTCCCGGAGGTAGCCCGTCGCCTTGCGTCGCTTCATCTTTTGGGTGGGGATGCTCCTGCTCCTCCTCACCGGCTGCCGCGTCGACTATCCCGCCTCCGTGCTCCACCCGGCGGGACCGGTGGCCCGGGCGCAGCTGAAGCTCGTGGCCCTCTCCTTTTTCATCATGGCGGGCATTGCCACCGTCGTCCTGGGGCTTCTCCTGTACTCCGCCCTCCGCTTTCGCCAAAAGCCCGGCGATGACGAGGACCCTCCCCCCAGCCCCGAGGTGACGTGGGTGGAGGTCCTCTGGACGGCCATCCCCTTAAGCCTCTTGATCATCATGGCCATCCCCACCTACAACACCACCTTCTACCTAGCCAAACCCCCGACGGAAGACCCGCTCCCCGTGGAGGTGGTGGCCCACCAGTTCTGGTGGGAGTTCCGCTACCCCGACCTGGGGATCATCACCGCCAACGAGCTCCACATCCCCGCGGGAAGGCCGGTGGAGATGAAGGTGCGCTCCGCCGACGTGGTCCATTCCTTCTGGATCCCTCGCCTTGGCGGAAAGCTGGATGCCGCCCCCGGGAGGACCAACCGCTTCTGGCTCCAGGCCGACGAACCGGGTTCTTATCCCGGCGTATGCGCCCAGCTCTGCGGCGCCGGCCATGCCCAGATGCACCTGGTGGTCCACGCCCAGACGGCGGCCGACTTCGAGAAGTGGGTCCAGGCCATGAAAGCTCCTTATGGGATTCCCACCGATCCCCTGGCCCGGGAAGGGGAGGCGGTCTTTTCCCAAAGCTGCCAAGGGTGCCACGCCATCGGGGGAAGCCCCTTCAAAGGGCGGGTGGGCCCCGACCTCACGGCCTTTTACCTGCGGACCACCCTAGGCGCCGGCCTGGTGAAGAATACCCCCGAAAACCTCACCCGGTGGATCGAAGACCCCCTGGCCATGAAGTACGGGGTGCTGATGCCCTCGGGAAAACGGGACCTCAACCTCTCCGACGGGCAGATCCAGGCGCTGGTGGCCTTTTTGGAGGGTAACCGGTGAAAAAGCTCGGCAAGTGGCTCTGGGTTCATCTCACTACGGTGGACCATAAGCGCATCGGCGCCATGTACGTGGTGACGGCGGCCATCATGCTCCTCTTCGGTGGGGTGGAAGCCTTCCTCATCCGCCTCCAGCTCTTCCACCCCGACAACCGCCTGGTGGTGGGGGACAGCTTCAACCAGCTGGTGACCATGCACGGCACCACCATGATCTTCTTCGCCATCATGCCCCTCTTCGTGGGCTTCGCCAACGTCATCATGCCGCTCCAGATCGGGGCTCGGGATGTGGCCTTTCCCTTCCTGAACGCCTTTAGCTACTGGCTTTACCTGGCGGGCTGTATCCTCTTGCAGACGGCCCTCATCACGGGGGATATGCCCAACGACGGCTGGTTCGCCTACCCGCCCCTTAGTCTCAAGACCTACAATCCCGGCTTCGGCATGGACTACTACGCCATGAGCATCCAGATTTCGGGCCTGGGGACCTTCATCACGGGGATCAACTTTGTGGTGACCATCCTCAACATGAGGGCTCCGGGCATGACGTTGCGGCGCATGCCTCTTTTTACCTGGGCCGTTTTCATCATGTCCACCGTCATCATCTTCGCCTTCCCTCCCCTTACGGCCGATGTCTTCCTCCTCATCTTCGACCGCCTCATGGGGATGAACTTTTTCAACGTGGCCCAGGGAGGCAACGTCCTCATCTGGCAGCATCTCTTCTGGATCTTCGGCCACCCGGAGGTCTACATCCTCATCCTTCCTGCCTTCGGCATCATCTCCGAGGTGGTGACCACCTTCTCGCGGAAGAACCTCTTCGGTTACGACAGCATGATCCTCGCCCTGGTGGCCATCGCCTTCATCTCCTTCACCGTCTGGAGCCACCACCTCTTCACGGCCGGCATGGGACCCATCGTCAACTCCATCTTCGCCACTACCACCATGCTCATCGCCATCCCCACAGGGGTGAAGATCTTCAACTGGATCGGCACCCTCTGGGGCGGGAAGATCCGCACCACCTCGGCCATGCTCTATGCCCTGGGCTTCATCCCCATCTTCGTCGTGGGGGGCATCACGGGGGTGATGGTGGCCATGGCGCCGGCCGACTACCAGTACAACATGAGCTACTTCGTGGTGGCCCACTTTCATTACGTCATGATCGGCGGCTCCCTCTTCTCCCTCCTGGCCGCCCTCTATTACTGGTTCCCCAAGATCTGGGGCCGCCTCCTGGACGAAAGGCTGGGGCGCCTCAGCTTCGCCCTCATGTTCGTGGGCTTTAACGCCACCTTCTTTCCCCAGCATTGGCTGGGGCTTTTCGGCATGGCCCGGCGGGTGTTCACCTACCCCCCCGACTGGGGCCTCACCTTCTGGAACCAGTTCTCCACCATCGGCCTCATCGTCATGACCCTGGGGCTCCTGGTGGTCATGTACGACATCATCATCACCATGGTGAGGGGTCAACGAGCCCCCGCCGATCCTTGGGACGGGCGCACCCTGGAATGGGCCACCTCATCCCCTCCACCCCTCTACAACTTTCCGGCCCTTCCTCCCGTCACCTCCCGGGATGCTTGGTGGGTCATGAAGCGCCAGGGCATCCCCCTTCCGGAGCCGGAGCGGGATATCCACCTGCCCGCCCCCACCCTCTGGCCCTTCCTCCTGGCCCTGGGCATGACGGTGGTGGCCTACGGGGTGATCTACCCCGTCACCTGGCTGGCCTGGGGGGGCGTCTTCTGGACCCTCTACGCCCTTTACCGTTCCCTCTTTGACCGGGTACCGCCCCTCGTCCTGCACCCGGAGGTGAGGGCATGAACCCGAAAGAGGAATCGGCAGCCGTGAAGCTTCCCCTCTTCTCGGCAGCGGAGGGGCGGGTCCTGGGCTTCTGGGTCTTCATGGCGGGGGAGGCCAACCTCTTCGCCTCCCTCCTGGGGACCTACATGGCCCTTCGCCGCCAGACGGCGGGAGGGCCAGGACCTCAGGATCTCTTCAGCCTGGAGATGGTGGCTGCCGCCACGTTTGTCCTCCTCACCAGCAGCTTCACCGGCGCCCTCGCCACCTCATCCCTCCGGAAGGGGCACATCCGCCCCTTCCAGGCATGGCTCCTTTTGACGGTGGCCCTGGGGGAGATCTTTCTCTTCATCCAGGGATACGAGTTCTACGAGTACCTGGTGCACCGGGAATTCTCCTGGCAGACCAGCGCCTTTGGGAGCGCCTTCTATACCCTTGTCGGCTTTCACGGCCTTCACGTCCTCTTCGGGGTCTTCTGGCTCTTCGGCCTCTGGACCCAGTCCTTCTTCTGGAAGAAGGTCACCCCCGAAGATCTCTCGCGGGCCTGGGTGGCCGGCCTCTACTGGCACTTTGTCGATGTGGTCTGGATCGTCATCTTCACCGTGGTCTACCTCTCGGGGGTGGTGGGCTAGTGCGAAGCTATGTCCTGGCCTGGCTCTCCATGCTGGCCCTGAGCGCCCTGGTCTTCCTGGCGGTGGGGATGGGATGGCCTCCCCGGGGATACTTCCTGGCGGGAGTCCTGGGAAGCGCGGCCATCCTCCAGGTCCTCATTCAGCTGTACGTCTTCATGCACCTCAAGGAAGGCCAGGGCTGGTACCCCGCCTATTTCTACACGGGCATCGGGTTTTCCGTCCTGTGGGTGCTGGGGGTCTGGTACCTGGTGTGGCAGATCGGCTACCTGGCAGGACGGATCTGACCTAAAGGAGGGAAGGACCCCTCATGTGGCAGGATGTAGGCCTGGCTTTGGTGGCGATCCTCTTCGGCACGGCAGCCTTTTGGGACGGCTTTGCGAATTCGGCGGAACTGACGATCCTCAACGGTTTGGTGGCCGTCCACGTGCTGGTCCTGGCTCTGGTGGCGTGGTCCCTCACGAGGAACCGTCAGGCCCTCGCCTTTAAGCCTCCAAGGGAGGTTCTCCTGGTGGCTGCTCTATTGGCTGCCCTCGCCATGTTCTTCCCCATCTGGACGGGGCAGGCCAGCCACGGGGCTGCAGGGCGGGACAACCTCTTTTTGGCCACCCTGATGACCTTTTTCGCCCTTTGGGGGGCTCTCCAGCCTGCGGATGAGGGCAAGGACCTTGTCTCCCATCCTCAGGCGGATGAGGGTCCCGGGATTTGACCGAAAGCCTTCGGCGGCACAGGCGCCGGGGTTGAGCCCTGGGGATTAGCCGCCAGTAAGTTTCTTCGTGAATATTATTGAAGCTGCTCCACGTGGGCCAAGCGCGTGAGGCTTGGTCGGGTGCGGAACCGCTCCTGCGGGCGGCGTGGAGGGAAGTAGCCGAACCTGCGAGTGGGAGGGTGTTCCGCCCTTCCTCCTTCGGGGTAGCCCCCCGGAGTCAGAGCGGGTCGCCCGCGAAAGAGGGGATAGCCAAGGCCGAGGCCCGGGATGTTGTAGCGCATTCGTAAGGATGTGGCGAGAGCCCGGGAGAGGCGGCGGTGGTTCCCCTCAGAACCCCCCGGCTTTAGCCGTGGGGAGGTTCAGTTAAGAGGTCACGGTGGTTCGGCCCTGGTAGTGGCTGCGCTCTTCCGCCACCGACGCCCCTTCCGCGGGTTCGGGGTGGAGGGCCGACCAGAAGGCCAGGAAGACCACGGCCACTCCCATGAAAAGGCTGTAGGTGTTGACCTTAAGGTCGGAAGCCAGACCCAAAAGCGTGGGTGTCAGGACTACGGCCACGCCGAAGAGCCCGGCCACCATGGGGATGTAGCGGCGGGCATGGACGATGGTTCCCGTCCGCCGGCTGGCCTGGTAGAGGCCAAAGCTGGCCAAGGAGAGGTACATGATATGGGCAGCGTAAATCCAGTTGAGGACCACCAGGGCGTTATTGCCGCTGGCGTAGCCCCCGATGTAAGCGGCCATGCCGATGAAAAAGCCGAGAATGAAGTTCACGAGATCCTGCCACATACCACCGGCTCCTTTCATCCCAAGGCGATGAGGATGTAGAAGAGGCCCAGGTACTGGATGGAATAGCGGAAGAGGCGCTTAGCCATGGCCACGCTATGATCCTTCTGGGCTTTCACCATGAGGTAGATGTAGTAAAGGCCCAGGGCCGTCGCCCCCAAAAGGTACACCCAAGACCCCAGTCCCACCCAATAGAGGCTGATGCTGAGGATCACCAAGGCTACGGTGTAAAAGAGCATCTGGCGCTTGGTGGACTCCACCCCCGCCACCGTGGGCATCATGGGAATGCCTGCGCGGCGGTAATCCTCATTGCGATAGAGGGCGAGCGCCCAGAAATGGGGCGGCGTCCACAGGAAGATGACCCCAAAGAGGCCCAGGGCGATCCAGGAGTAATGGCCCGTGGCGGCGGCCCACCCGATGAGGGGCGGGACGGCTCCTGCCGCCCCTCCGATGACGATGTTCTGGGGCGTGGAGCGCTTCAGCCAGAGGGTGTAGATGAAAACGTAAAAGAGGGCCCCGCCCAGGGCCGCAGCCGCAGCCCAAAGGTTTACCCCCAAGGCCAACACCAGCCAGGATCCCACCAGGAGGGCAATGCCGAAGATGAGAGCCTGGCGGGGCTGGAGCCTTCCCGCCGGCAGCGGACGATGGCGCGTCCGCTCCATGACGGCATCGATGTCTCGGTCCACGTAGCAGTTGAGGGTGTTGGCCCCTGCCGCCGCCATGGCCGTCCCCAGCAAGGTCAGGAGAAAGACATGCGGGGAGAGGGAAAACTTGGCGGCCGCCAGCATGGTGGCGGCCGTGGCGACGAGCATCAGCATCCAGATACCGGGTTTTGTGAGGGCCCAGTAATCGGCCGCTTGCTCCCTCACCCGCTGCCAGACGGTTGGCGAAGGCGCGGGGGAGAGGGCGTTCCCCTCAAGGGAAGGGGTCTCCAGCGGATCCAGGCGCGCGTTCATACGACCGTCATTTTACCACATCGTTCGGCGGAGGAGCCATGAGCTGCGGAGCTTCCGCCGCCAGGAGGTACTCCCTTGCCCGCTGCCGGGCCGCCGCATCCCCGCTCACGATGAGGACGTCCCCTCCCTTCAGCACAAAGTCGGGGGGCGGTGAGAAGTGTTCGCTGTTTCCCCTTACCACCGTAAGGACGGTGGCTCCCGTGCGGCTGCGGATCTCCAGCTCCTTGATGGTCTTCCCGTGGGCCCAGGACCCCGGGGGAAGGAGGATTTCGTCCACATCCCCCGCCAGGGCCAAAAGGCGCTGGGTGTTCTGGATCACCGTCCGCAGGGCCGACTCGATCTTTTCATCCAGCTGGGCTCTTTGCCGAAGAAGCTGCCGAAGTTCCTCCTCTGCGGCCACCACCCGCAGCCGGGTCCCCATGCTCAGCAAAAACTCTTCGGCTGCCGCCTGGGAGAGGACCACTACTCCGCTTCCCGCCACCGCCTGCAAAACCCCGTGAGCATGCAGAAGGGCCACGGCCCGCCGGGCCGTCTCCGGGGACACCTGGTAATGGGCCGAGAGGAGGGAGCGGGTGGAAATCCGCTGCCCCTCTTTGAGCTCCCCTTCCTTGATGCGGCGGGCCAGATCCATGGCGATCTCTTCGTAGCGTGCCGGCGGACGGCTGCTCATGGCGTTCCTCCTGTTCTTCTCGGCTCCTATTGTATCCGGTGTGTGGGGGTAGCCGCCCTCTCAGGGGATGAGCCAGGCCTCTTGGAGGAAATCGCGGGCCACCTTCTCCACCGGCTCTCCTTCTCGTCCACCCGGTGGCTGAGCTCCTGCGCCGTCTCATCGGAGAGCTTTCCTGGGAGAAGGTTTCGAGGTGTCCATGCTGCTCCACGCCAAGGATCATCTGATGGGAGACGGGGACCAGGTCGCCGTCGGTCTTGAGGTGATCCTTTTCCGCCAAATCCCTGGAGAGGGCGAGGGGATAGCTGCGGTTAAAGGGTGGTGGTTTTCCCGCACCCGAAGGCCCCGGGGAGGCACCAACTCTCCGTACCCGATGGAGAGGTTTAGATCCCCGACGGCATACTTCCCGCCGGGATGGACTTTCTCCACATGGGAGGACTGAATGGCCGGACCTTCGTCCAGGTTCACCACCTCCAGGATGCCAGCTCATATATAAAACATCGTTGGAAAGCTTTTCTGCCATCCCTCGCAAAGCTGTAGAATCTTTCCACAAAGGAGGCTTTCCTTTGATCCAGGTGGAGAAGCTCGAGAAGCGCTACGGCCCCATCCACGCGGTGAAGGGCATCAGCTTTGAGGTGAGGGAAGGGGAAATCTTCGGCTTCCTCGGCCCCAACGGGGCCGGCAAAACCACCACCATGAAGATGCTGGCCACCCTGGTGCGCCCCACGGCGGGGCGGGCCCGGGTGGCGGGGTACGATGTGGCCACCCAGCCTAACGACGTGCGGCGCTCCATCGGCATGGTCTTCCAGGACCCCAGCCTGGACGACCGCCTCACGGCCTACCAGAACCTGCGCTTCCATGCCATGCTCTACGGCGTTCCCGCCGATGTGGCCCGGCGGCGGATGGAGGAGCTCCTCACCATGGTGGAGCTCCAGGACCGCCTCCATTCCCGGGTGAAGACCTTCTCCGGAGGCATGCGCCGCCGCTTGGAAATCGCCCGGGGCCTCTTGCACCGGCCCAAAGTCCTGTTCCTGGACGAGCCCACCGTCGGCCTCGACACCCAGACTCGAAGGAAGATCTGGAGCTACATCCACGAGCTCCGGGAGAAGGAAGGGATCGCTGTCTTCATGAGCACCCACTACCTGGACGAGGCGGAAAACTGCGATCGCATCGCCATCATGGACCACGGGGAGATCGTGGCCCTGGATACGCCCGATGGTCTCAAATCCATGGTGGGAGGCGATGTCATCACCCTGAGCTCTGAAGATCCCGGCGGCCTCCTGACCGCCATCCGGGAGCGCTGGCCCCACCTGCAGGTCCGGCCCGGCCCCCAGGGCCAGGTGGTGGTGGAGACGGCCGATGGCGCTTCCTGGGTGCCCCGGCTGGTGGAAGCCTTTCCCCAGCACATCCAGGCCGTCACCGTGAGCCGCCCGTCTCTGGACGATGTCTTCATCAAGTTGACCGGCCGCGCCATCCGCGACGAAGAAGCGTCGGCCGTCGACCGCATGCGCCTTCAGCGGCGCCGTTAATGGAGGCGAAGAGGATGAACGAGCCTTTGGCTGCCAAAACCATGGCCCACGAACTCCGGGCCGTGTACACCCTCTGGCTCCGGGATATGACCCGTTTTGTCACGGAATGGTCCCGCCTCATCGGGGCCCTCGCCCAGCCCCTCATCTTTCTCCTCATCTTTGGAACCGGCCTCGGCAGCACCTTCCGCGGGGGTGCCCTTTTGCCCCAAGGGTTTTCCTACACTCAGTTCATGTTCCCCGGCATCCTGGGGATGACGGTCCTCTTCACGTCCCTCTTTTCGTCCATCTCCGTCATCTGGGACCGGGAATTCGGTTTTCTCAAGGAGATCCTGGTGGCCCCCGTTTCCCAAAGCTCCATCGTCCTGGGAAAGATGCTGGGCGGGGCGACCCAAGCCCTCATCCAGGGGACCATTCTCCTCATCCTCATGCCCTTTCTGGGTCTCTGGCCGGGGATCCTGGGGGTCTTGAAGCTCTGGCTCATCATGTTCCTCATCGCCATCACCCTCACGGGGCTGGGATTGGCCTTGGCCTCCCGTATGAGCAGCATGGAGGGCTTCCAGATGATCATGAACTTCATCGTCATGCCCCTCTGGATGCTCTCGGGAGCCTTTTTTCCCCTGCAGGGGGTGCCCGGCTGGATGGAGTTCCTCATGAAGATCGACCCCCTCACCTATGCCGTGGATGCCCTGCGGGGCGTCATGTACGAGGGGAGTCCCATGGCCAAGATCCTGGTGGCCCACAGCTTTTCCTTCGACCTCACGGTGGTGGCCGCCTTGGCCCTCCTGGCCTTCATGCTGGCCTTGCTCCTTTTCCGCAGAGGTGAAGGATAGAGGGTGGAAGGGGGAACCCACGTTGACTAAGGTGGATGTGGCCATCATCGGGGGAGGCGTCATCGGGGCCAGCATCGCCTGGCACCTCCTGGAGCTGAAGCCCGATCTGGCCGTGGCCATCATCGAGAAGGACCCTTCGTACCAGGAAAGCTCCACCCCCCGGAGCGCCGGGGGGATCCGCCGCCTCTTCACAAAAGAAGTCCACATCCGGCTGAGCCAATACAGCCTGGAGATCTATCGGAACTTTTCCCGCACCTTGGGCCAGGAGATCTCCTTTCGACCCTACGGGTACCTGTTCCTCGCCCGGAAGGAATCCTGGCCCTCGCTGAAGGCGGCCCATGATCTCCAACGGTCGTTGGGCGTGACGGCCGAGCTTTTATCTCCCGCCCAGATCCGGGAGATCATCCCCGAGCTCAAGGTCGACGACCTGGAAGGCGGGCTCTACGGCCGGGGGGACGGTTACATGGACCCCTACGCGGTGATGCAGGGGTACCTCCGGCGGGCGAAGGAAAAGGGCGCCCTCTACCTGGAGGATGAAGCCACCTCTTTTGTTCTGGAAGGAGGCTCCATCCGGGGGGTGGGCCTGGCATCGGGAAAGGAGATCCAAGCCTCGGCGGTGGTGAACGCCGGAGGAGCCTGGGGAGCCGACCTCAGCCGCCGGATGGGCTACCCCCTTCCCGTGGTGCCCCTTCCCCGGCAGGTCTTCGTCCTCCAGCCGGGCATCCCGTTCCAAAACCACCTTCCCCTCACCATCGATCCCACAGGGGTCTATTTTCGGGAAGAAGGGCAAAAGATCATCGCCGGGTATTCGGAAGAGCGGGAGCCCAGCTTTGAGCTCACCTGGGACCCCCGCTTTTTCGAAGAGCATATCTGGCCTGTCCTGGCTGAACGGGCGCCCAACCTGGAGGCCCTTCGCCTGGAGCGAGGGTGGGCAGGGATCTACGACGATCACATCCACGACCACAGCGCCCTTCTGGGGCCCCACCCGGAGCTCCAGGGCTACTATGTCGCCCTGGGCTTCAGCGGCCATGGCCTTCAGCACGCCCCGGCGGTGGGCATCGGCATGGCGGAATGGATCCTCCGGGGAGCGCCCCAGACGGTGGACCTGACGCCCTTGACGGTGGAGCGCCTCTGGACGAAGAACTGGGTCCGGGAAGAAGCCATCGTGTAGGAGGGAGCTCCTTGGATCAGGAACCCCGGCTTCTCCTGGTGGAGGATGATGACGGGTTTGCCTGCCACCTTCCGATGGAGCTCACCCTCGACCTCGGCAGCCGGGAAGCCAAAGTCAGGGGAAAGGTCCTCAACCTCACCCGCCGGGAGTTGGACCTCTTGCACCACCTCCGCCTCAGGGCTAGGCCCTCAGCCGGGAGACTATTTTGGAGGCCGTCAGGGGATATGCCAACGTGGTGGACGTCTATACCGGGTACCTTGGGAAAAAGCTGGGGCCGGCCGCCCGCCCGCTACCTCCAGACGGTCCGGGACATGTGTCGGCTGCAGGTGAAGCCATGAGGCTCTCCATCCGCCCAGGGCTTCTCATCATGGCCCTCCTGGCCGGCCGCCGCCATGCTCGTCGGCGGCCGTTTGGTCTACACCCCTCCGCACCCATTTGGAGCGCCTGGCCCAGCAGCAAGGCCAGGCCTTCTTCTACGCCCTTTCCCAGGGCCACGGGGAGGGGGAAGGGCCGGGCCAGGCGGATCCCCACGACGAAGGGATCTTCAGCGCCCTTCCCCTGGGCTACCTCCTCAACATCTTCAGGGAAAGGAGGTAGCCTCTACCCTCCCGGCGGTTCCTCCCCACGAAGGCCTTTACCCAGTGGGGGAGGCTGGCTATCGGGTCCTCTGGTGGAACGAGGGAGGTAATCGATCCCACCTGGCTGTCCCCTTCTCCGATGCCGAAGCCTTTCTCCGCCAGCGCTTTCTCCTCATCGGCCTGGCGGTAGAAGGCCGACCCCGACGATGAGCACGAAGGCGCTGAAGGCCCTGAAGGTGCCGAAGCGGAAGACGGCGAGTAAGGGATTCCCCGCCACGGAAGAGCTCCCCTCACGGGAGCTCTTCCTTTGGCCAGTTTCTTCCTGACCCCTCGGCGGTTTATCATCGAGGCGTGGGGCGATGGGACCAATGAGCCTTTTAGCGGTGACGGCCGCCCTCGGGTTCACCCTCTACCAGCCGGGAAGCAATGCCCCCGCTTTCGTGTGGAAGGAGTTTCTCCATGGGCTGATCTTCCATGATCTCTTTTGGGTGTCCTTCATCCTTAGCAGTTTCATCCTGGCGTGGGACCTCACCATCGGCGTCCTGGGCCTCTGGGCGGCGAAGCGGACAAAGCCCCGGGAAGGCGGAGCATGGGCGCCCGGCCATCGCTTCGCCTTTCTCATCCCGGCCCACAACGAGGAGAAGGTCATCGGCTATCTCCTGGATTCCCTCTCCAGCTTGGACTACCCGGATACCCTTTTCGATGTCTACGTGGCAGCCGACCGCTGCACCGATGGGACGGCAGAGGTGGCTCGGGAAAAGGGCGCTTTTGTCATCGAACGTGAGGGCGGCCAAGGCGGGAAGACCTGGAACGTCCGCCATGCCCTCCGGGTGATCCCCTTAGAGGCTTATGACGCCCTGGTGATCATCGATGCCGACAACCTGGTGGATCCCGGTTTCCTGAAGGCCATGGATCGGTTTCTTACCCTTCATCCCGAGGCTCAGGCGGTACAGGGCTACGTGGATGTCAAAAATCCCAGGGACGGGTGGATTCCCCGGGCCATGGCCCTCTCCTACTGGCTCACCAACTCCCTTTGGCAGGATGCCCGGGAGAAGCTGGGGTTGTCGCCCACCCTGGGCGGCACCGGGATGGTATTCCGCACATCCTACCTCTTGCGGCGGGGCTGGCAGGCCCGCAGCCTGACGGAGGACCTGGAGTTGTATGCGGAGCTGGTGGCTCAGGGAGACCGGGTTTACTGGTGCCACGAAGCGCGGGTCTATGATGAGAAACCCAACCGGATTCGGTCGTCCTACCGCCAGCGGGTCCGCTGGTACCAGGGCCATTTCTTCGTCTTCTGGACCTACGGGCTTTCGGTGTTGAAGCGGGTCTGGAGGGGCCACGGGCTGGAACGCCTCCGAGCCCTGGATACGTTTTTCTATCTGGCGGCGCCCTGGAACCGCTTGCTCTTAGGGCTTTTGGCTCTGGGTCTCATCGATCGTTTTTCGGTTTGGAGCGTGGTCTACAGCCTCTTTTTCATGGTCCTTAGCGCCGCCGGCGCCACCAAGGCCAGGTTTGGGAAGGTGCGGGTGGAATGGATCTTTTGGTCCTGGGCAGCCCTTCTCTACGCCTTCATGTGGTTCCCCGTCGCATTGGAAGCCCTCTTTAAGTGGCGGGACCAGAGCACATGGGTGAAGACGGAACACACCGCCCAGATGGGAATGGAAGCGGTGCTGCCTTCCCGCAAGGACACCTTCCTGGTAGAAAGGTAGGCTCCGGCCACCAGAAGCCCTTGCGGCCTTATTCCCTCAGCCGGGAAAAGGCCCATGCCCAGCGCAAAAGATCTCTTTCCTTCTCCCAAGGGCCCATCCACTGAAGGCCCAGAGGTAGCCCCTCTTTGCTGAGGCCGAAGGGAATGCTCAGGGCGGGAAACCCTGCTACGTTGGCGGGAACTGTATGCCGGATGAAGGGTGAGGAAGGTATCCACCGGTTGGCCGTTGAGGTCCATCTGGACATGCTGTTCCAGGGGAACGGCCGGGCTAGGGGTGGTGGGGGCGAGGAGGACGTCAGCTTTCTGGAAGGCTTCCCGAAAGTTCTCCTGGATGCGGCGGCGGGTCTTACGGAGGGCTTGGAGGTAGCGGGTGGCCGGAATTGGGGGTTCTGCTGCCCCCTGAAATACCGCCCTTACATCCGGCCCAAGGACCTCCAGACGATCTTCCAACCGGGTACCCGGAGCCACTTCTTCCAGCCGCTCCTGGATGAGTACCCAGGCTTCCGGAACCACCACATCGAAGCCGCAGGCTATGGCTTCTTCCACCGAGGGGATCTCCATCTCAAAGATTTCTGCGCCGGCATCTTCCAGCTCCTTGCGGGTCTTCTCCATCATGTGGGCCACATCGGGATGAAGGTCTTGGGCAAGGTAGCCGCCAAGGAAGCCGACTCTTAGACCTCGAAGGACCCCAGGTTCGGGTCCCACCGGGGCCACCGGTTCGCCCGTCAAAAGGCCGTAGATGTAAGCGACGTCTTCCACCGTTGGTGCCATGGGTCCTGCCGTATCCTGGGTCCAAGAGAGCCCCAACATACCGCGGGTTGAAATCTTCCCCACGGTGGGCTTCAAACCCACCAGGCCGGTAAGGGCCGATGGGATGCGGATGGAACCTCCGGTATCGCTTCCCAGTGCAAAGGGAACCAGACCTGCCGCCACAGCGGCGGCACTCCCTCCGCTGGAGCCTCCTGCTATGTGGTCCAGACGATAGGGATTGCGCACTGGGCCGAAATGGGGGTTGACCGATGTGATGCCAAAGCTCAGCTCATGCTGATGGGTTTTTCCCAAAAGGCGGCCACCTTGGGTACGCAAAAGGGCCACGATGTCAGCATCGTGTGGCCTCTTATGGGGTGGAAAGACCTGGCTTCCTCCTGTGGTGGCCAACCCCGCCACATCGAAAATGTCCTTGACGGCAAAGGGAAGTCCTTTCAAAGGGCTCTCCAGCCGTAGTTCTTCTTGGGGTTCATCGAGGGTGAGAAGGAAGGCACCCACTTCCGGGTTCAGGGCTTCGACCCGTTCCCGGAACATGGTCCAGAGCTCCTCCGCCGAAAGCTCTCGCCTCTCGAGAAGGTTCAGAAGGTCCATGACGGTCAGCGATGCGAGGTCAACATGAGGCCCTTGCA
>JAHHQG010000037.1 GCA_018729555.1 Clostridiales bacterium
CTGAAGAGATGGTGCGCCCAGGAGGATTTGAACCCCCGACCTGCTGATCCGTAGTCAGCCGCTCTGATCCGCTGAGCTATGGGCGCAAAACTTTTATGGCGGAGAGGGCGGGATTCGAACCCGCGCTGGGGCTTTCGCCCCACTAGAAGTTTAGCAAACTTCCCCCTTCGGCCTCTTGGGTACCTCTCCGCATCGGCCCTTCTCCGAAGGGCATCCATTATAGTAGCAAGGGGTTTCTTTCGAAGCAACCGTCCCGTGGGTTACCAAGCATACGTCACCCACCGGCAACTTTCCTGACGACAGCGGCCTCGGGACGGAAACATACGGACCGAGAGGGACGGTTTCCTCCCTTGAAGGCTTCCCCGCATAATGCTCCCGCGGCTGGAATAGGTCCCCTTGGGTGGGTGTGTTGGATCGGGAACCCCTGGCCATCGCCATGGGCCTATTACGGACCCTGTCGGGATCCATGGAGCTGCTGGTGGGCCTGCTCATCCTCTATTGGGGAAAGGTGGAAACCGGTCTCCGCCTCAACGCCTATCTTGCTCTGGTCGGCCCCCTGGTGTTGCTCCTCGTCACGGCCTTAGGAGCCATCGGCCTTATCGGCAAAGGTGCATCGGCCGGAAAGCTCCTCCTGATCCTGGTGGGCGTCGGCCTCATCCTCTACGCCACTCGCTAGGACCGGCACCGGCTCACGGCCTTCGGGCATACCCGTGCCAGGGTAGCGAGGTGATGGGATGTCGCCTACAGCTGCACTGGCTGGGTTGACCATCGGCCTGCTCATCGGCCTCACTGGCATGGGAGGCGGAAGCCTCATAACCCCCCTGCTCCTATGGCTAGGCCTCCCCCTTCCCTCTGCGGTGGGGACCGACATGGTCATCGTCGCCTTCACCAAGCTGGTGGCCGTCTGGCAGCACCGGCGGCAAAAGAACATCGTCGGGCCCCTGCTTCGGTATCTCCTCGCCGGGGGACTGCCCGGTGTGGTGGGAGGTACCCTTTTCCTCACCCGCTGGGGCTACCGGCCCGAGCTCAAGCACTTCTTCCTGGTGGCGCTGGGGTGCGCCCTCATGGGGGCCGCCCTCCTCTCCTTCCTGTTCCTCTTCCGCCCACCCCAGACAGCCCCGAGGGGCAGGGGCGACCTTCACTCCATCGGTTGGGCGGCGGCCGGAGCTGCCATCGGGCTGGTGGTGGGCGTCACCTCCATCGGGGCAGCCACCCTCCTTTCGCCCTTCCTCCTCCTCTTTTCTCCCCTTTTGCCCCGGGAAATGGTGGGCACCGACATCGCCTTCAGCTTGGTCCTTTCCCTCACGGCCAGCACCCTTCACCTGGCGGCGGGCACCGTCGACGGTCGCATGGCCCTCAACATCCTCTTAGGCTCCGCCATCGGCGTCTACATCGGCAGCCGCCTGACCCTTCACGTCCCTCAGCGCAGCCTTCGCGCCCTTCTTTCGGGGGTCGTCTTTCTTGTGGGAATGCACTGGGTGGTGAGGAGTTAAAGCTTTGGCGGAGGGGGCGGGACTCGAACCCGCAAGTCCATTGAAGGACGGCGGTTTTCAAGACCGCTCCGTTACCAGTTACGGGTACCCCTCCGCGGCTTCCCTATTATAGCAGGATCAAAGGGATAGGGGGTTTGAGGAAAAGGGAGGCTTCACGCTCCCCTTCTCGGTGATCCAGAGGGTGACAAGGGAGGCGGGCGTCACATCAAAGGCGGGATTCCACACCGGGGCGCCTGGCGCCAGATACCGGCAGGGTTCCTTCCCCTGGACCTCTTCGGGATCCCGCTCCTCGATGGGGATGGCCTCCCCCGTCGGGGTATCGCCGTCCAGGGTGCTGGTGGGCGCCGCCACCACGAAGGGGATGCCGTGGGCTTTGGCCAGGACCGCCAAGGTATAGGTGCCGATCTTATTGGCCACATCGCCGTTCCGGGCGATGCGATCGGCCCCCACCACCACCGCCTGGACTTTTCCTTGGGCCATGAGGGCCCCGGCGGCGCTGTCCACCACCACCGTAAAGGGGATCCCCTCCTTCTGGAGTTCCCATGCGGTGAGGCGGCCCCCCTGGAAGCGGGGCCGGGTCTCGCCGGCGTACACATGGGAAAGGCGCCCTTCCTGCCAGAGCTGGCGCAGGATGCTGAAGGCGGTGCCGTAGCCTCCGGTGGCGAGGGAACCGGTGTTGCAATGGGTATAGACGGCGATCCGTCCGCCCTCCTGAACCGCTCCCCTTCCCCGAAGATAGGCCCAGAGGGCCTCGGCCCCCTGTTGCCCGATACGGCGGTTCTGCTGGCGGTCTTCTTCGTGGAGGCGACGCGCCTCTTCCCAGAGGGCATCTACCGCCCCCGGCCGTTCCCCTTCCCCATAGGCTTCCCAGACCTGAGCCAAGCGGCGAAGGGCCCAAAAGAGGTTTACGGCGGTGGGGCGGGACTCCGCCAATAGCCGGTAGGCCTCGCGGAAGGCCCGGCGCCTGTCGGGAAGAGGCAACCCTTTCCTCCGGCCCATGTGCAAGGCCAAGCCGTAGGCGGCGGCGATGCCGATGGCGGGAGCCCCCCTTACGGCCATCTGGCGGATGGCTTCCGCCGTATCCTGAGCTTCCCGCACCGTGAGATACCGCTCCTCCCAGGGAAGGAGCCGCTGGTCCAGGAGGCGGACGGCCTCCCTTGTCTCCTCAGGGATGATGGCTTCCACCATGGCCAAGGCCTCCTTCCCAACCGCGGATGAGGTATCCCAGGCGGGCTTCGGCTTCCACCAGCTCCGCCAGGTAGGCGGCTTCCGCCAGGCTTCTTCCCCACGTCACCACGCCATGGCGTTCCAGCAGAAAGGCCCGATACCCCTCCGCCGCCGCCGCCTGGGCCACCTCCGCCAGGTCCTGGGAACCTGGCGGCCGGTAAGGGAGGACAGGGACTTCCTGGAGGGTACGGAGGCCCTCTTCGCTCACCAGGGGGAGCTGCTTCCCCACGTAGCTGAGGGCCGTGGCGTAAGGGGAGTGGGTATGGACCACCGCCGCCACCCCCCGATCCACCAGGCGGTGGAGGGCCAGGTGCAGGGGGAGTTCCGAAGAAGGCGGGATGGGGCTGAGGATCTTCCCCTGGCGGTCCACCACGGCGATCTCCTGGGGCTGAATCAGGCCCAGGGTCGTCCCTGTGGCGGTGATGAGGATCCGGTCTCCCAGGGCCATGCTGACGTTTCCGGAGCGGGCCGGGGCCAGCCCCTGCCGGTCTAGGCGCCGGCAGGTCTGCACCAGGACTTCGCGCGCCGCCCCTTCCGGGCTGGCCATACTACTGGCTCCGATCCTGCATCCTCTGGGCCAGGCCGGCGATCTCCAGACCGGGCATGGCTTCCCCCAGCCCCCGGCTGAGCTCCGCCAGGCGCTCCGGATCCTGGTAGTGCTTCACCGCCTGGACGATGGCCCGGGCAAATTTCTCCGGCCGGGACGACTTGAATATGCCCGAACCCACAAAGACCCCGTCGGCCCCCAGGAGCATCATGAGGGCGGCGTCGGCAGGTGTGGCCACCCCTCCGGCGGAGAAGTTCACCACCGGCAGGCGACCTTGATCCCGCACCTCTTTCAGGAGGTGCAGGGGCGCCCCCATCTCGCGGCTGAGGACCACCAGCTCCTCATCCCCTGCCCCCTGGACCCGACGGATGTCCTTCTGAATCTGGCGCAGGTGGCGCACCGCCTCCACGATGTTGCCGGTGCCCGCCTCTCCCTTCGTGCGGATCATGGCCGCCCCTTCGGCGATCCGCCGGAGGGCCTCCCCAAGGTTGCGGGCGCCGCATACAAAAGGCACGGCGAACTCGTGCTTATTGATGTGGAATTCCTCATCGGCGGGGGTGAGGACTTCGCTCTCATCGATAAAGTCCACCCCGAGGGCCTCCAGGATCCGGGCCTCCGCCACATGGCCGATGCGGCATTTGGCCATGACGGGGATATCCACCGCCTCCTGGATCCGGAGGATCACCTCCGGGTCGGCCATGCGGGCCACCCCGCCGGCGGCGCGGATGTCCGCCGGAACCTTTTCCAAGGCCATCACCGCTACCGCTCCCGCTTCTTCGGCAATCTTGGCCTGCTCGGGGGTCGTCACGTCCATGATGACCCCACCCACAAACGACCGGGCTAGATCTTTCTTGGCCATGGCCCAAGCCTCCTCATGCTGGATCTCTTCTACGCTAGACAGTACTCCGCCCGGGCCCGCCCATCAACGGCCGCCGTTTTCCTCGTCCTTCACCACCCGGGCGACGGAGACCACCGCATCCCCTTCATCCAGGCGGATGAGTCGCACCCCCCGGGTGGGCCGTCCCTGGCGGGTTACGTTATCGGCCGCCAGGCGGATGACCATCCCCCGGGCGGTGATGACCATGACGTCATCCTCGGGGTGAACCGCCCTCACCGCCACCAGGGGCCCCGATTCGGGGGTGATCCTGGCCGCCTTCAGGCCGATACCCCCTCGCTTCTGCACCCTGAACTCCTGGAGGGCCGTGCGCTTCCCGTAACCTTTCTCCGTCACGAGGAGAAGGTCCATCCCGGGCTCCACCGCCACCATCCCGATGACCTGATCCCCTGGAGCCAGGCGCACCCCCTGGACCCCCCGGGCGCTGCGGCCCATGGGCCGGACATCGGCCGCCGAAAAGGCGATGGCCTGACCCCGGGCGGTGGCCAAGAGGATCAGCTGGTCTTCCTGGATGAGGCGAACCCCTATGAGGCTATCCCCCGGGTCCAGGGCCAGGGCCCGCAAACCGCTCCGGCGGATCTGCCGGAATTCCGCGATGGGCGTCTTTTTCACCTTGCCCTTCTGGGTGGCGAAGAAAAGGAACCCGTCCCGCTCTTCCAGACGGGCAGAGAGGGCTGCCGTCACCTTCTCCCCGGGGAGGATGGGGATGAGGTTCACCAGGGCCATGCCGCGGGCCTGGCGGGACGCTTCGGGCACTTCAAAGGCCCGGAGGGGATACACCCGCCCCTGGTTGGTGAAGAAGAGGAGGGTGTCATGGGTGCTGGCGACAAAGAGATCCTCCACGAAATCTTCTTCTCGGGTCGTGATGCCGGCCTTCCCGCGGCCGCCCCGGCTCTGGGTGCGGTAGGTTTCCAAAGGCACCCTTTTGATGTAACCCGCATGGGTGAGGGGGATGACCACCGGCACATCCTCCACGTAATCCTCCGGCGCCTTCTCGTCCTCGTGGGCCACGATGGTGGTCCGCCGGTCATCGCCGAACCGCCGGGCGATCTCCTCCAGCTCCTCTTTGATCACACCCCTTAAGGCGGCAGGGTCTTCCAGGAGGTGATGGTAATAGGCGATATCCTTCCGGAGGTTTTCGTACTCCCCTGTGAGCTTTTCCCGCTCCAGCCCCGTCAGGCGCTGCAGGCGCATCTCCAAGATGGCGTTGGCCTGCTTTTCGCTGAAGGAGAAGGCCTCCATGAGGCCTTGCCGGGCCTCTTCGATGGTGTGGCTGGCACGGATGAGGTCGATGATGGCATCGATATGGTCCAGGGCCTTCAAGAGGCCCTCCACGATGTGGGCCCGGTCCAAGGCTTTTTGGAGGAGGTAGCGGGTAC
Organism: Clostridiales bacterium; assembly: GCA_018729555.1. Classification (GTDB taxonomy): domain Bacteria; phylum Bacillota; class Sulfobacillia; order RBS10-35; family RBS10-35; genus RBS10-35. Next base: position 5,542 of record JAHHQG010000037.1, read on the forward strand.
GGCGGGTCACCACCTCCACCTGATGCCGGAGGTAGATGGCCAGGGCTTCCTTCAGGCTGAGCTGGCGGGGCCGGCCGTCCACGATGGCGAGGAGGATGACCCCGAAGGTGATCTCCAGCTGGGTTTCCCGGTAGAGACGGTTCAGGAGGACGTGGGGGTTCACCCCCCGGCCGAGGACGATGACCACCCGCATCCCCGTACGGTCGCTCTCGTCCCGGAGATCCACGATGCCTTCCAGTTTCTTTTCCCTCACCAGCTCGGCGATCTGCTCGATAAGGCGGGACTTGTTGACCTGGTAGGGGATCTCGGTCACCACCAGCTGCTGGCGGCCGCCCCCCGCCTCTTCGATGTGGACCCGGGCCCTTACTTTAAGGCCTGCGCGCCCCGTTTCGTAAGCCTCCCGGATGGCCTCCCGCCCGACGATGAGGCCGCCCGTGGGGAAATCGGGCCCGGGGATGTAGCGCATGAGCTCTTCCACCGAAAGGTCGGGGTTTTCCAGGAGGGCGACGGTACCCGCCACCAGCTCCTTTAGGTTATGGGGCGGGATTTTGGTGGCCATGCCCACGGCGATGCCGTCGGCACCGTTCAAGAGGAGGTTGGGGAAGCGGGCCGGAAGCACCACCGGCTCCTCGTGGATCCCGTCGAAGTTGGGCTGGAAATCCACCGTATCCTTGTCGATGTCCCGCAAGAGTTCCAACGCCAGGGGCGAAAGACGGCTCTCGGTATAGCGCATGGCCGCCGGCGGGTCGCCATCGATGCTCCCCATGTTCCCGTGACCGTCCACCAAGGGATAGCGGAGGGAGAAATCCTGGGCCATACGGACCATGGCTTCGTAGACGGCGGCGTCGCCGTGGGGGTGGTATTTGGCCAGGACGTCGCCCACCGTCACCGACGACTTCCGGTAGGGCTTGTCGGGGGTGCGGCCCGCCTCGTACATGGCGTAGAGGATCCGCCGATGGACGGGCTTGAGGCCGTCGCGGGCATCGGGGAGGGCCCGGGCCACGATGACGCTCATGGCGTAGTCGATGTAGGACTGCCGGAGCTCGTCGACGATGTCGATGGGGATGATCTGTTGCGCCACGCTGGCCCTCCCTTACCCGATGGTGTCCAGGTTGCGGACGAGATGAGCGTGCTCTTCGATGAACTGACGCCGCGGCTCCACCTTCTCGCCCATGAGGATGGTGAAGATCTCGTCGGCGCGGATAGCGTCCTCGATGGTCACCTGGTAGACGCTCCTCCGGGCCGGATCCATGGTGGTGGCCCAAAGCTGATCCGCGTCCATCTCACCGAGACCCTTATAGCGCTGGGGGTTCTCCACCGCGTCCCATCCCCCCAAGCTGGCGATGATCTCATCCCGCTCCTCGTCGGAGTACGCATAGCGGGGGGTGCGGTCGCCCCGCTTGGGGATGATCTCGTAAAGGGGCGGCCGGGCGATGTAGAGGTAGCCGGCTTCGATGAGTTCCCGCATGTACCGGAAGAAGAAGGTGAGGAGCAAGGTCCGGATGTGGGCGCCGTCCACGTCGGCGTCCGCCATGATGAGGACTTTGTGGTAGCGGGCCTTGGAAAGGTCGAAATCTTCCCCGATCCCGGTCCCCAGGGCCGTGATGATGGCGCGGATTTCGCTGTGGGAGAGCATCCGGTCCAGCCGGGCCTTTTCCACGTTGAGGACCTTTCCCCGCAGGGGAAGGATGGCCTGGGTATGCCGATCCCGGCCGTTGCGGGCGGAACCCCCGGCCGACTCGCCCTCCACGATGAAAAGCTCGGCTTCCTCGGGGTTCTTGGTGATGCAGTCGGTCAGCTTTCCGGGGAGGGGCGACACCTCCAGGGCGCTCTTTTTACGGGTGAGCTCCCGGGCTTTGCGGGCCGCCTCCCGCGCTCTTGCCGCCACGATGGCCTTTTCCACGATGGCCCGGGCCACCTGGGGCTGCTGCTCCAGGTAGGCCAAGAGCCCATCGGCCACCAGGGATTCCACCACCCCGCGCACGTCGCTGTTCCCCAGCTTGGTCTTGGTCTGACCCTCGAACTGGGGCTCCGGCAGCTTCACGCTGATGATACCCGTCAGGCCCTCCCGGATATCCTCTCCCGTGAGGGTTTCCCCATTTTTGAGAAGGCCGAACCGGCGGCCATACTCTTGGACGGCCCGGGTGAGGCCTGCCTTAAAACCAGCTTCGTGGGTGCCCCCTTCCACCGTCCGGATGGTGTTGGCAAAGGAAAAGAGGCTTTCCACGTAGCCTTGGGTCCACTGAAGGGCAACTTCCACGTCGATCCCCTGCCGCTGCCCTCGGATGGCGATGGGCTCGGGGTGGAGGGGATCCTTGTTCTTGTTGAGCTGTTCCACGAAGGCCACAAGGCCTCCATCGAAGCGATAGGTGACGGCCTTACCCGTGCGGCGGTCCTCCAGGTCGATGGTGAGACCCGCGTTGAGATAGGCCAGCTCCCGCAGCCGCTGGGCGAGGGTCTCGTAGTTGAACTCGGTATCTTCGAAAATGGTGGGGTCGGGTTTGAAGCGGATGACCGTCCCCCGCTTCTCCGTGGTCCCCAGGACCTCCAGACCCGTCACGGGGTGGCCCCGAGCAAACCGCTGCCGATAGATATGTCCGTCACGGTAGACGATGGCTTCCAGCCACTCCGAGAGGGCGTTCACCACCGACACCCCCACGCCGTGGAGTCCACCCGTCACCTTGTAGTGGGTGCCGCCGAACTTCCCGCCGGCGTGGAGCATGGTGAGGACCACTTCCAGCGTAGGCTTTCCCACCGTGGGGTGGATCCCCACGGGGATCCCACTGCCGTTGTCCTCCACCTGGCAGGATCCGTCCTCAAAAAGGGTGACCCAGATATGATCGCACTGGCCGGCCAGGTGCTCATCGACGGAGTTGTCCACCACCTCGTAGACCAGGTGGTGAAGGCCCCGAGGGCCTGTGCTCCCGATGTACATCCCCGGACGGCGCCGAACCGCTTCAAGTCCTTCCAGGACCTGAATCTGGCTTTCGTCGTAGGCCAACGGGCCGATCCTCCCTCAAGTGCGCGGCAGGGGCGCACACCACGTTCCAGTATACCTCAAGACCCAGGCCCCCTTCGGATGCCAGGCGGCTTTTAACGGTGCGGGGACCCGCGGGAAGGAGGTGCAGGCCACGGGAGGTGATCAGAAGGGTGAGGGGGTGTCCCCCGCTCTCGTCGACCACCCGCCCTCGGGCCGCATGATACTCGAGAAAGGGTTTGAAATCGGGGGTGGCCGCAAGGCAGCGGAAAGAGAAAACGCCCACCAGCTTGACGCCTTTCATGCCTTAGGCTTTTCCCTTTTTCCGCCGCCGTTCCTGCCAGGCTTCCACCCTCACCCGCCATTCCCTGAGGGCTTCTTGAAGGGGATCGAAGCTCTGGGGAAAGCCCATCTCGTCCAGCTTGCGCCGGGCCTCATCCAGCTCTTCCGCTAAAAGAGGCGGTTCTTCAGGGGGCTCATCCATCCTTGTGGCCCCCACCCGTACCCGGATATCGTCGATCCCCTCCGCTCCCAGATGCTGAAGGCGGGAGAGGATCCGATGCTTTAAAAGGGCCACCTGCTGGGCCCAGGCGGAGCTCTCTGCTTCCACCCAAAGGGTGGTCCCTTGGACCCAAAGGGCCCGGCAGCGGCGAGCCAGGAGGGGACCCGCAGCCTGCGGCCAAAGGGTCACAGCCTGCTGGCGCTGGGCCGCTTCTTTGAGGCCCAGGCGGGAGAGAGCTTCCCACAGGCTCTGGCGCACCGACTCCATCAACGACCCTCCGTTCGGATGGAAGCGCCGGAGACCCAAATCCACCGGGTCTCCCGGCGCCCAGGGACCCATTGGGGATCGGTGGTGGTGAAGAAGGCCTGGCCTTCATCTGCAAGGATAACCTGTAGCCGCTCCCGGTGGGAGACGTCCAGTTCGGAAAAGATGTCGTCCAGGAGGGCCAGGGGATGGCGCTGGAGCTTTTCCCGCAGGTAGAGGATCTCCGCCGCCTTAAGTGCCAGCACTAGGGAGCGCTGTTCCCCTTGGGATGCGAAATGGCGAGCTGGCTTTCCGCGGAACGTGAAGAGGATCTCATCCCGATGGGGGCCCACCAGGGTCGCCATCCGCCGCTCCTCTTCCCCGCGCTGCTCCTCGATCTTCGCCTGGAGGAGCTGACGCCACCCTTCTTCATCCGGTGGAAAGGCATGGGCTGGCTTCGCGTTCTTGAAACCTCCGGGGAGCCAGAAGAGATCGACATCGCCGGTTCCCAGCATCTGGGCGGCCGCCCCTTGGAAAAGGGGCACATACTCCTGAAAGAAGGCGTGGCGGGCTGCCGCCACCGGGGCGGCGGCTTTGACCCAGAGAAGGGTCCACGGATCCCCCCCTCTTCCTCCTTTGCGAAGGGCGGCATTTCTCTGGAGGAGAGCCTCCCGCATCCGGCTGCGCATTTCCACGTAGGAGGGACGCCCCTGGCCCAGGACCCGATCCAGCCAGCTGCGGCGAAGCTGGGGTGGGCCTTTGACGAGGTGCAGCTCATCGGGGGTGAAGAGGACCACCGGCATCTGGCCCACCAGATCGGAAAGGCGGGCGATCCCCCGGCCGCCCACCCGGATCCGCTTTCCCCGGGCCCGGTCCCAGCGCACTTCCATTTCCCGGGCACCCCGCCCATCCTCTAAAACCCCCGCCACCCGCCAGGAGGAGGATCCCCATTCGGCGAGGGCCTCGTCCTGGTGGCTGCGGAAGGAGCGGCCCAGGGCGAGGAGGTAGATGGCCTCCAGGAGGGTCGTCTTCCCGGCGCCGTTGGGCCCGACGATGGCGTTCTGGCCGGGGGAAAAGGTCACCCGGGCGGCCGTCCAGTTGCGAAAGGAGCGGAGGTCCAGCTCCTTTAGGAAAAGAGGGCGGATCATGGGCCCGCCTCGCGCAGGCGGTACCGCTGAAGGCCTTCCTCGGTTTCCACCGCCACCTCATCCCCTGGAAAGAGCTGACGCCCCCGCCGGATCTCCCTCTGGCCGTTGACGGAAACCCGCCCGGCTTCCAGAAGGATCTTGGCTTCGCCCCCCGTCGCCACTACCCCGAGAAGCTTCAAAAGCTGCTGAAGCTTGATGGGAAAGCGGCGAAGGACCACCTCTTGAAGGGCTTCCTCCTTCATGCGGAAAGCAGCACCGGCAGCACGTAGTACCGATAGGGAGACTCGCCGGTTCCGGTGATCAAAAGGGCCTGGCGGGGCCCGGCAAAGAGGAGGCGCACCTCCTCCTCGTCGGGAAAGGGCCGCAGGCCTTCCAAGAGGAACTGGGCATTGAAGGCCAGCTGCAGCTCAGGGCCCTGCCCCTCCCCCGCCACTTCTTCCGTCGAGCTCCCCACATCGGCAGCCTTGGCGGAGATCTCCAGCCCCGAGGGGCTCACCTTCAGGGTCACCACTTGGCTCCGGTCCTTTTCCGCCGCCGCGATGATGAGGGAGCGCTGGAGGGCCATCACCAGTTCCCCCGCCGAGACGGTGAGGGAGGTGGGGTACTGGGTCGGTACCATGGAGAGGACGTCGGGGAAGGAGCCGTTCAAAAGGGCCGTGTGGAAACGAAGGCCCGGCAGTTCCACCGCGAGCCGCTGGTCGTAAAAGGCGATTTCCACCTCTTCTTCCTCCCGGTCTTCCAGGAGGCGGGTGAGTTCCTGGAGGCCCCGGGCTGGCGCCACCACTTCCAAGCTTTCTTCCAGCTCCTCCAAGGGGAAGCGGACGTGGGCTACCCGGAAGCCGTCAGTGGCCAGGGCCTGGAAGTGATGGGGTCCCAGCCGCAGCTGGATCCCCATAAGGATGGGGCGGGTGTCTTTGGTGGCGACCGCCGGGGCCACGTCCCGCACCGCCCGCTGCAAGAGGGCTGTGGGCACCCGCTGGACCCGCTGGGGCTGGGCCTCGGTGAAGCGGGGAAATTGGCCGGGGGGAAACCCCTGGACGGTATAGCGGGAGCGCCCGAAGACGACTTCTGCCGCGGGGCCGCTGCCGAGGGTTTGGATGTCCACCGGTCCGGAAGGAGCCTTTCGGATGAGGTCCACCACGTAGCGGGCGGGGAGGAGGAGCTCCCCCTCCTCGAGGACGGTGCAGGGAAGAGAAAGGGCGAGGGTGGTCTCCAGGTCGGTGGCGGAAAGGGTCAACTGATCGCCTTGGGCTTGAAAGAGGATGGCGGAAAGGGCAGGGAGAGGGCTGCGGGTAGCCACCGAGCGGTTCACGACGGAAAGGGCGGGAGAAAGATCTTCTTGAGGGAGACGGATGTGCAAGGACATGCCCTCCTCTGGTGTCTGGATAGCGATGGGATACAGCTACTGGGTTATATGTACCAAACAAGCCGTAGTTGTTGTAGGGGGCGACGGCCCCTGGGGAAAAGGGGCGAAGGCCGGCGAAATAGCGGCCTTTTAGATGGGGATGGAGGTGTGGAAAGAGGGGTGGATAGGGGGAGGATCGGCGGGAAAAGAGACCTGGGGCGGGGGTAAGCTGGGGATAGGGGAAAGGTTATGGGCCTCCCATCCCCGGTCTATCCACAAGGTTTTCCAGAGGATCAGGTGCGGAGCTTCGCCTTGAGGCTTTCGATGAGGGCGCGGAGGTCGCGGTCCTGGGCCATATCCTGGCGGATCTTCTCGATGGCGTGGAGGACGGTGGTGTGGTCGCGGCCCCCGAACTCCTCGCCGATGCGGGGAAGGGAGAGATCCGTCAGCTCCCGAGCGAGGTACATGGCCACCTGGCGGGCATAAGCCACTTGGCGGGTGCGGCGGCGTTCGCGCAGCTCTTGGGGTTTGAGGTTAAAGTGGCGGGCGACGGCCGTTTGGATGGCCTCCACCGTGATGGTGCGGGCGCGCTGCTTGGGAAAGAGCTCGCTCAGGGTCTGCTGGGCGAAGGCCAGATCAATGGGCCGGTTCTCGATGCTGGCATGGGCCACGAGGCGGATGAGGGCCCCCTCCAGCTCCCGGATGTTGGTTTCCACCCGCTCGGCGATGAACTCGATGACGTCCTGCGGGATGGTGAGGTTATCCAGCTGGGCCTTTTTTTGCAGGATGGCCACCCGGTGTTCGTAATCGGGCGGCTGGATGTCGGAGATGAGGCCCCACTCGAAGCGGGAGCGCAGGCGCTCTTCCAAAGGGGTGATCTCCTTTGGGGGGCGGTCGCTGGTCAGGACGATCTGGCGGCCGGCTTCATAGAGGGCGTTGAAGGTATGGAAAAACTCCTCCTGGGTGGACTCCTTGCCGGCGATGAACTGGATATCGTCCACCAGGAGAAGGTCCACGTTGCGGTAGCGGGCCTTGAAGTCCACCGTCCGGTTTTCGCGGATGGCGGCGATGAGCTCGTTGGCGAAGTTTTCGCCGGTGGTGTAGTGGACGTGGGCGTAAGGGTTATGGGCCAGGATGTGGTGGGCGATGGCGTGCATGAGGTGGGTTTTCCCAAGGCCGACGCCGCCGTAGATGAAGAGGGGGTTGTAGGCCTTGGCCGGGGATTCGGCGACGGCCATGCAGGCGGCGTGGGCCATGCGGTTGCTGCTCCCCACCACGAAGGTGCTGAAGGTGTACTTGGGGTTCAAGGGCGGGGAGGGCGGGCGGGCCGGAGGCAGAAGGACGCCATCCAGGCGAGGCGAAGGCGTCACCACTACTTCCTGGGCCGCCGCCACCTGGGGATCGGGGGCCACGGTCTCCAGCTCGACGGGCCGCTGGAGGAGGCGGGTGAGGCAGCGCTTGATGGGTTGGGCGAGGCGGGTTTCCACGTAGGAGCGGATGAACTCGTTGGGCGCCCCGATGACGACCAGATCTTGGTAGATGGCCAGGAGCCGGGTCTTCCGGAGATAGGTTTCGTAAGTCGGTAAGGGCAGCTCCTTTTGCAACTCCTTGAGGGCATGGTCCCAAAGGTCATCTTTGTTGGGCGCGGTCAACGCAGGTCCTCCTCGTCAGATCGGGACAGACGTCCTAGGAACACGAGGCCCTGTTATCCACCGGTTATCCACAAGGGAAGAGGGCTCGATGCCGGCCGGGAGGAAAGTAGGTAGTCGAAAGGGCCGCCGTTATAAGGTTTTTTCCGTGGCCGGAAGGTGCCGGTCCGATGCTGCGCAAGTTATCCACAGGACCCATCCATCCCGTCCGCTGCCGTTTCCCGTATGATTAGGCGCCGGGGGTGGTCCTTCCTCCCGGGAAAGTAACGTCATGCTACCAAAAGGGTTGGCGGGGGAGCAAGGCGAAAAAAAGGGCTCATTGACAGGGATCCGAGGGTCAACCTATAATCCGTGCGTCCTTTGAAGGCTACGGGATATGGGGTGAAGCCATGAAGCGGACGTACCAGCCCAAGCGCAGGCATCGGAAGAAGGTCCACGGCTTTCGCCGTCGGATGCGGAGCGCCGGCGGAAGGCGGGTGCTGGCGCGGCGCAGGGCTAAGGGGCGGGCGCGGCTGACGGTTTGATGCTGCCCCGGGAAGCCCGTCTGCCGGGGAGCGCCGTCCGCCGGGTCTTTGCCGAAGGTACCCGCTGGCACGGCGAAGGGGTGGTGCTGGTGTGGCGCCCCGGCGGGGGGCGCCGGGGCCCGCGGTGGGCGGTGGTGGCGGCCCGGCAGCTCCGAACCAAGCCGCTTCGCCATCGGGCCAAACGGCGGGTGCGGCACGCCTTGCGGGAGCACTGGCCGCGGAGCGCTGGGTGGGATGGGGTATGGATCGCCCGGCCGAAGGCCCTGGTCCTTTCGTATAGACAACTGCGGGATGAAGTGGGAAAGTTGGTAGAGATGGTGGAAGCGATCCTGGGGGACGAGGGGGAAAGGTGAGGGGATCGCCGTGCCCAAGCGCCTTCTCAAAGGGATGATCCGGGTCTATCAGCGGTACATCTCGCCCCTCAAGGGGAAGACGTGCCGCTACTACCCGACGTGCTCGCAGTATGCCTATGAAGCCATCGACAAGTACGGAGCCGTGAAGGGATTGGGGTTGGCCATCAAGCGGGTAGCCCGGTGCCATCCCTTCGCGCCCGGGGGTTACGATCCCGTTCCCTAAGGAGGAATTGGTCTGTCCATTATGTGGCAAAATCTGGTTAACGCCTTCCAGTCCCTCCTGGACTGGCTTTATCAGTTGACGGGAAACTACGGTCTGGCCATCATCCTCCTTACGGTGGCGGTACGGATCCTGCTCCTCCCCTTGGTCCACGCGCAGATGGCCAGTGCCCGCCGGCTCCAGCAGATCCAGCCGCGGCTTCAGCAACTGCAGCGAGAGCTGCGGGGCGATCCCAAGCGCCTCAACGAAGAGACCATGCGGCTGATGCAAGAGCACAACGCCAACCCCGCCATGGGGTGCCTGCCCCTTTTGATCCAGCTGCCCATCATCTTCGCCCTCTATGCCGTCTTGCGCGAGTTTCACACAGCGGGAGCCCATTTTCTCTGGATCCCGGAACTGACCCGGCCGGACCCCTATTACATCCTGCCGGTCCTGGCGGGTATTTTGACCTTTGTGCAGTCGTGGCTGGGCATGTCGCCCGAGAGCCTGCAGGGGCCGACGGCGGCAACCCAGCGGTCCATGCTGTATTTCATGCCCATCTTCATCACCTATGCTGCGTCGAGGCTGGCGGCGGGCATCGCCCTATACTGGGTGACCCAATCCCTCTTCGGGATTCTCCAGCAGTGGTGGGTGAACAGGATGCTGCCGCCGCTGGGTGAAGCGGTGGAGGACAAGGGGGGCGAGCCCGAGAGGGGCCCGGGCGGAGGCAAGAAGAAGCGGAAGAAGCGGTCGGTGCAGGCGGTGAGGGGCGGCATGCGGGGGAAGGCCCAAAAGGAGAAGAGGAAGGCGTAGGATGCGGGACGAGTGGACGGGGGAAAGCGTCGAGGAAGCGGTGGCCAAGGCCCTGGCGGAGCTGGGTCTTCCGCGGGAGAAGGTGGAGATCACCGTCCTCGATGAGCCGGCGCCCGGCCTTTTTGGCCGGGGACGCCGGCAGGCGGTGGTGCGGGTGCGGCCGCGGCCTTCCTTTCCGGAGGCGGCCCTCCACTTTGTGGAGGGCGTCGTATCCTATATGGCGCCCGAAGCGGAGGTCCACCCGCCCGTCGCCACCGAGGGGGGCTGGCTCCTGAGCATCGCGGGAGATGTGAAGGGGGTCCTGATCGGGAAGCGGGGAAAGACCCTTGCGGCCCTCCAGTACCTGGCTGAAACCTATGCCTTCTACCGCTCCGGAGAGAGGGAGCGGGTGGTGGTGGACGTCAACGACTATCGCCACCGGCGAAGGGAATGGCTGAGGCGGGAGGCGCTGCGGGCGGCGCGGCAGGCCCTCCGGACGGGGAAGCCCCAGCGCCTGGAACCGATGACGGCCTACGAGCGGTATGTGGTCCACACCACCATCCAGGAGGTGGCAGGGGTGACCAGCGCCAGCGAAGGGAAGGAGCCCTTCCGCCGGGTGGTCATCTATCCGGAAGGGAGCCGGGAAGGAGATGGAGGACCGCCCCAGCGCTGAGCTAGATGAGCTTTTGCAAGGGGCGCTTTCGCTGGGGGTGGCCTTGAGCCCACCGCAGGGAAGGCGCCTCCTTTCGTTATGGGATGCGGTGGAGGCGGCCGGGAAGCGGGTGAATCTCACGGCCCTAAGGGACCGGCGGGAGGCCCTGGAAAAGCACCTCCTGGACAGCATCGCCCTCCTCGCCTGGCGGCCGTGTGGGGAGGAGGGTCTCCGGGTGGTGGACGTGGGGAGCGGGGGAGGGTTTCCGGGCCTGGCGCTGAAGGCCGTCTGCCCGGGCTGGCGGGTGACTCTTTTGGAAGCCACGGGGAAAAAGGTCCGGGCCCTGGAGGAGGTGGCGGGCCGTCTGGGCTGGGAGGTCGAGACGGTTTGGGGGCGGGCGGAGGACGAGGGAAGGGGAAAGCTCCGGGAGGCCTTTGCCCTGGCCACCGCCCGGGCCTTGGCGTCCCCATGGGTGGCCCTGGAGTGGGTGCTTCCCTTGGTGGCGGTGGGCGGGGAAGCGTGGTTTTGGTGGGGACCCGGCACCGATCCCGATGACATCCGGCAGGACCTGGTGGAGGTGGCCGGGATACTGGGGGCAAGGCTCCTCGGCGTGCGCCCCTATCGCCTGCCGTTTTCGGGGGCCGAGAGGCGTCTTTGGGGGTTCAAGAAGGATTGGGCGACGCCTGACGAATATCCAAGAAGAGTAGGGGTGGCCCAACGCAAGCCCCTGGGCCGTCTTGGAGGTGGGAGGGCGTGAGCGAGGGCCGGGGAGGATGGCTGCGGGAAGTCCCGGTGGAGGCGATCCAGCCGGGGGCGTATCAACCGCGGCAGGAGATGGACGAAGAGAGGCTGAGGGAGCTGGCCAGCTCCATCGCACAGCACGGCGTCATTCAGCCTATTTTGGTGCGGCCGCGGGCCGACGGCTTCGAGCTGGTGGCAGGGGAGCGGCGCTGGCGGGCGGCGGCCATGGCGGGGCTGCGGACGGTGCCTGCGGTGGTCCGGGAGATGGACGATCGCGAGGCGGCCATGGCGGCTCTTCTGGAAAACCTCCAGCGGGAGGACCTGCACTTCTTTGAGGAAGCGGAAGGCTATGCCCGGCTGCTGGCGGAGTTCGGATTGACGCAGGAAGATTTGGCGCGGCAGGTGGGTAAGAGCCAGTCGGCCATAGCCAATAAGCTGCGACTCTTGCGGCTTTCACCGGAGTGCCGCGAGATTATTTCCCGGGAAATATTGAGTGAACGCCATGCCCGGGCCCTCCTAGCCCTTCCCGATGAGAAGAGCCAAAAGAAGGCTCTGGAGCTTTGTGTTCAGCACGGATGGACGGTTCGCCAGCTGGAGGGGTATATTGAGCGGCAGCTGAAGGGGAAGGCGCCCAAACCCCGGCGCCGGGGGGTAGTCCGGGATGTGCGGATCCTGGTGAACGAATTCCGGCGGGCGGTGCAGCGCCTTAAGGAGCAAGGGTTTTCGGTGGTCATGGAAGAGGCGGTGGAGGACGGCAAGGTGCGGGTGGCCATCGAGATCGATCTTCAGGCGTCGGGCCAGCGGGGGGCGAGGCGGTGAGATGGATCTTCCGGCCGGAAGGTGAAGGACAGGGGAAGGGGGCGGAGGAAGAGGCCGGCGCCCGCGTCCTGGCGGTAGCCAATCAAAAGGGGGGCGTCGGGAAGACCACCACCGCCATCAACGTGGCGGCTGCCCTGGCGGAGCAGGGATGGAAGGTGCTGCTGGTGGACATGGATCCGCAGGCCAACGCCAGCAGCGGCTTAGGGGTGAAGGCGGAGAAGGGAAGCATGTACGAGGTGCTCCTGGAGGGCTTGCCGCTGGAGGAAGTGGTCCGGCCGGTGGGGCGGGTGAAAAACCTCTTCGTGGCGCCTTCCAGCATCGATCTGGCGGGAGGAGAGGTGGAGCTGGTGGGCGCTGTTTCACGTGAAACAAAACTCCGGGAAGCCCTCGCCCCCCTCCGCCACCGGTACGACTTCATCCTCATCGATTGCCCCCCGTCCCTCGGCCTTCTCACCGTCAACGCTCTGGTCGCCGCCGATGCCGTCCTCATCCCCCTGCAGTGCGAGTACTACGCCCTGGAAGGCATCAGCCAGCTCCTCAACACCATCGACCTCATCCGCCGCCGCCTCAACCCCTCCCTCGCCATTGACGGCATCGTCCTCACCATGTTCGACGCCCGCACCAACCTGGCCATCCAGGTGGTGGAGGAGGCCAAGCGCCATTTCCGCCAGCTGGTGTACCGCACCATCATCCCTCGCAACGTCCGCCTCAGCGAAGCTCCCAGCCACGGCCTCCCCATCCACCTCTACGACCCCCGATCCCGCGGCGCCGAAGTGTACAGAGAACTGGCAGAGGAGGTGGCCCAACGTGGCCGGAAGCAAGCGCGGGCTCGGTAGAGGCCTGGACGCCCTTTTGCCGAGCCTCCAACCGCAACAAGGGGAACGGCCGACGGAAATCGCCGTGGATGCCATTCAGCCCAACCCCTATCAACCCCGACGGCACCTGGACCCTGCGGCGCTGGAGGAGCTGGCCGAATCTATACGCCAGCACGGCATCCTCCAGCCCATCATCGTCCGACCCATCGAAGGCGGATACCAGCTGGTGGCAGGGGAACGCCGCTGGCGGGCCGCCCGCCTGGCCAACCTGGCGACGGTTCCCGTTCTCATCCGCCAACTGACGGACCACCAGGTGGCGGAGATCGCTCTCATCGAGAACCTCCAGCGGGCGGACCTCAATCCCATCGAGACGGCCCGCGCCTACCAGCGGTTGCAGCAAGAATTCGGCCTTCCGGCGGAAGAGATCGCCCGGCGGGTGGGGAAAAGCCGCTCCGCTGTCGCCAACACCCTGCGCCTCCTCTCCCTGGATCCCGAGATCCAGCAGCACGTGGAGGAGGGCCGCTTGACGGAGGGTCATGCCCGGGCCCTCCTCGCCATCCCGGCGGGACCCCTTCGCCTCCAGGCCGCCCGCCAGGCCATGGCCGAGGGCTGGACGGTGCGCCAGGTGGAGGCCTTCGCCCGCAGGGCAACGGAAAAAGGGAAGCCTTCCCATCCTCCAAAGGGCCGGGAGCCCGCCCGCGCGGAGCCGGAGGAGACGGCCCTCTTGCGCCGCCTCCGCCAGAGGGTCCAGCTCCCCGTGCGCCTGCGGAAGGGAGCGAAAAAGAGCACCATCGAAATCGACTACTTTGGGGTGGACGACCTGGAGCGCCTGGTGGCCCTCCTGGAATCCTCCCAGCTCTAAGAGGTGAACATCGTTGCTCGGTACATGGGTCAACGTGGCCGCCGTCCTTCTCGGGAGCCTCCTCGGCATGACCATCCTCCGGGCCCTCCCACGGGACTGGCACGAGACGGCCCTTCGCGCCGTGGGCCTGGCCGTCATCGCCATCGGCCTCGCCCTCTCCCTGGAGCATGTGGCCCAGCAGGCGGTCCTCCTCATCCTCGCCCTGGTCCTGGGCTCCTTTGTCGGTTCGGGCTTGCAGCTCCAAAAGCGCCTCGACGCCCTCGAGGTCTGGGCCGAACACAAGTTCGGTGAAGGGGGCAAAGGCATGGCCGGCGCCGCCCTCACGGCCACCCTCATCTTCTGCGTCGGTCCCATGGCCGTCATCGGCGCCTTGGAAGACGGCCTGGGTGTCTCCTCCAGCATCCTTTTCGCCAAGTCGGCCCTGGACGGCCTCACGTCCATCGCCCTGGCGGCCACGGCAGGGCCCGGCGTGATCCTGGCGGCCCTCCCCCTTCTCCTTTATCAGGGGGGCATCTCCCTCCTCGCGGCCTTCCTCCAGCCCCTCTTCACCGATGCAGTCCTCCACGCCCTGAGCGCCGCGGGAGGGCTCCTCATCGCCGCCATCGGCCTCAACATGACGGGGGCCACCCGCCTCTCCGTGGCCGATTTGTCCCCGGCCATTCTCCTGGCCCCTCTTTTTGCGGGAGTGGCGGCACCATGGTTCTAGACCTTGCCCGCCTTGTGGAGGTGCTTCCCCTCATCCTGAGCCTCCTCGCCCTTTTGCTGGCGACCCTCAGCGTGGCGCTTTTGGTGCGCACCCGTAGGTGGCTCCACCGCTGGCGGAAGCTCCTCCCTCTCCGCTCCCCCGAGGAGCTCCTGGACCTCCTGGAACGCCTTCAGGCCGATCTTCGCGCCGTCGAAAGGGCTCAGCAGGAGATGGCGGCATCCCTGGACCGCCAGGCCGCCCGCCTGGACGCTGCGCTGCAGCCGCCCCTTCTCGTCCACTATTCCCCCTTTGGCGAAGGCCATCCCTGGAGCTTTTCTATCCTCCTGGCCGATGGCCACGGCAACGGGATCCTCCTCACTTCCATCCAGGGGCGGGAGGAAGGCCGCCTTTACGCCAAGCGCCTCGAAGGCGGCCACTCGCCGCAGCCCCTCTCGCCGGAAGAATTGGACCTTTTGCGCCAGGCAGGAATTTTGCCCCCGGCGGAGAAGGTGACTCAAGTGCGTCCTTAACCCCGTGACGGACGACGGATGATCGGGAGGGTTCCATGCCGGAAAAGCCGCGGCACGTGACGCTTTTGTGGGTGCCCGACAGCCTCCGCCCCTCCGCGTCCCTGCGCATCCCCTACTGGTTCCTCAAAACCCTGGCTGTCGCCATCGCCGTGGTCCTGGCGGGGACGGTAGGCTTTGCCCACCACTACCAGCGCCTCGCCTCCGAAAAAGCCCAGCTCCAGGTCTGGAAGACCGTCGGGCAGGAACAGACGGCGGAGCTGGCCCGCCTGCAGATGGAGGTTCAAGCCCTTGAGTCGCGGGTCGCCCAGCTCCAGATGCAGGCCGACGCCTTGCAGAGCCAGCTGAGGGCCACCGCCACCGGAGCGGTGGCCCACCAAGCGGCATCCCAGGGGCCGCCGGCCCTCCCGCGCACCCAGACCGCCTATCCCCCGCCCGCCCTAGGCGGGCCCGTGGACGAGCTTTCCCGGCGGGTGAGCCAGCTAAGCGCAGCGGCCGACCGCCTGCAGCAGCAGTATCAGGATCTCGCTGGCCTTTTGAAGGACGTGCAGGAAGAGGCCCGAAGGTATCCCGACCGCTGGCCCGTCTCCGGTGCCATTTCGTCCCCCTTTGGCCTCCGCCGCGACCCCTTCACCCGCACCCTCCAGTTCCACAGCGGGATCGACATCGCCGCTCCGTACGGTAGCCCCGTCACGGCGGCGGCGGCCGGCACTGTCACCTTTGCGGGGTACAAGCCGGGCTACGGATTTACCGTCATCGTCCGCCACAGTGCCCATCGGGAAACCCTTTACGCCCACATGAGCCGCATCTTGGTGACGGCCGGCCAGGCGGTGGAGAAAGGGGATGTCATCGGCCGGGTGGGCTCCAGCGGCCACAGCACCGGCCCCCACCTCCACTTCGAAGTGCTGGAGGGGGGCCGCCCCGTAGACCCCTATCCTTACCTCACCGGCCAACGGTATGCTTTTCTGGCCGGGACCCCGTGAAGGAGTGACAGCATGCGCAGGCGAATCCCTGCCCGCCCGGATCACGTGGACACCATCCTAGGGCCGGGCACCATCCTCAAGGGAACCCTCCAGTGCCAAGGAGCTGTCCGGGTGGAGGGCCAGCTGGAAGGCAGCATCGCCGCCGAGGGAGACGTGTACATCGCCGAGACGGCCCGCGTCAAGGCCGACATCGCCGGCCGCCATGTAGCTCTGGCGGGCGTGGTCGTGGGGAACGTCCACGCGCGAGAGCGCCTCCTCATCGGCCCAAAGGGTCTTTTGCAGGGGGACTTTTACGCCCCCAAGCTGGTGGTGGAAGAGGGCGGACGGTTCGAGGGTCAAGCCCGCATGACGGGGAACGACGACGCCGCCCCTGAAGGGGCTGCCCGTGAGCCCTAGGACCTCCGTCACCGTCATTGTCAACCCGAAGGCGGGAGGGGGCCGTGCCCTCCGCGCATGGAAAGAGCTGCAGCCCCTTTTCCGCGGGCATTTCCGCCACGTGACCTATCACGAGACCGAAGCCCCCGGCCATGCCACCTTCCTCGCCCAAGAAGCCGTCCGCCACGGCACCGACCTGGTGGTGGGGGTGGGGGGCGATGGCACTCTCCACGAGATCGTCAACGGCATGCTGCCCGGGGAGACCCCCCTTGGGGTCCTCCCCTTTGGGACGGGGAATGACTTTGCCAGGGGTCTGGGTATCCCGAGAAACCTCAGAGGAGCCTGGGAAGTGATCGCCGGCTCCAAAGAGCGCCGCATCGATCTGGGAAGGGTCCATGGCCAGTATTACATCCAGATCGCCGGCACCGGCTTTGACGCCATGGTGGCGCAGAAGGTCAACGAAGGCGGACGGGCAGGGACAGGGGCCCTCACCTACGTGGCTACCCTCCTCCGGGTTCTTTTGCGCTACCAAAACCAGCCCCTGCAGTTGCAGGCGGAGCGAAGGGTCTCCGGAAAGAGCCTTCTCGTGGCGGTGGGGAACACCACCCATTACGCGGGGGGCATGAAAATGTGCCCCGAGGCCGACCCTGAAGATGGCCTTTTGGACTGGATCTGGTTGGGGGACTTGGGCCGATTGGAGATCCTGAGGGCCCTTCCCCTGGTCTTCAGCGGCCGCCACATCCATATCGCCAAAGCCCAGCGGGGACGGGCTCCCGCCGTCACCATCGAGGGCCCCTCGGACCTCCCGGTCCACGCCGACGGGGAAGTGGTGGGCACCCTCCCCGCCACCTTTGAAGCGGTGCCCAAGGCCCTCACCGTCCTGGTCCCGTGACGGCCACCCCTTCCTGGCTGGATGACCCGTAGAGGGCCGCCGCCAACCAAAGGGCGCGGGTCATCACCCGCGCCATGCGCATCACGGTGCTGAGGCGGGTGGTCTGGAGGACCACATAATCCAGAACGCCACCGGCGTTCACTGTCCCCGTCATGCTGACGTGACCCACCGGGGGAAGGCTCTTGCGGACGCCCGATCCTGGCCAGAGGGGACCCTTCTGGCAGTGGATGGCGCCCACCGTCTCCATCCGCCCCAGGCATGCATCCACAGCCACCACCGGACGGCGGGAATGGAACCTGCGGATGTCCCGCAGGACCTCTTCAAGGTTGACGGCATGGACAGGGTCGTGGATGGTCCCCAGTATGGGCCAGGGATAGCCTTCTTCCTGCAAGAAATAGCCCACCAGAGGGCCTAGGGAGTCGCCGCTGGATCGATCGGTCCCGATGCAAAGGACGAGAGGGCTGCCCGTAAGGCCCTCTTCCGCCGCCACTTCCGCTAAGAACTGCGCCAAGGCATAGCCTAGGGCCTCGTGGCTGATAGGTTCATGCCAAAATACCCGCACAACCCCTTGGCCTCCGGCCTCCACCACCGGCATCCATCCCCAGCGGAGTGTATGCCCCCTGATCCTGCCGCATACGCCCACCTCCCCACCCATAGCCTTTTCCGTGATGAGAGACCTGAAGGCCAGCTTCACCGTGGCGGCCGTCCTGGTGGGGACGGTGGTGGGGGCCGGGTATGCGTCAGGCCGGGAGCTCTGGGATTTCTACGGGTCCTACGGCCCTGTCGGTGTGCCATCGTCCCTCGCCACGGGGCTTCTCCTGGGCTTGGCCGCTTGCCGCGCCCTATCCTTGGCGGAGGACGCCCCGGGATACGCCGCCCTTTCATCGGCGTGGCCCTCCGCCTTTGCCCTTGCCCTGGAGGGGGTGGGCACCCTCTTCCTCTGGGTGATCCTCGCCGCCACCCTGGCGGCGGCCGGCGCCCTCACCTCCTCGATGGGCGGCCTTTCCTTCCTCCAGGGCCTCATCCTCTTTGGAGCTCTCATCGGTGCCCTGGCCTTGGGGGGTGCCCGGAGCCTCGCTTCGGTCCACAGCCTTTTGGTACCTTACATGGTCCTCTTCTTTGGAGCCCTTACCCTTGGGAAGCCCATCCCTTCCCCCGAGCCGTCAGCGCCCCATCCGGCGCTGCCCTTCCCCTTCTTCTGGGCGGCCCTCCTGTACGCCGCCTACAACTTCCTTCCCCTCCTGGGTGCTCTTTTGGCCCTGGACCTGGACGTTGCCCGGCGGGGCCGCCGCGGGGCCATCTTTGGGGGTTTTGTCCTGGGGCTTCTCTCGGCCCTGGCCGTCCTTCTCCTCCTGCGCCACCCGCCTGATGCCCAAGACCCCCTCCCTTTTCTCACCCTCGCCAGGGGGCTGGGGCCCCTTTGGGTGGTGGGGTACCAGGCTCTCCTTCTCGCGGCCCTTTCCACCACCGCCCTGTCCAGCCAGGTGGCTCTTCAGCAGCGCTTGAAGCTCCCCTCGGCCCTGGCGGTTCCCATTCCCCTCCTGGCTGCCCTTCCCCTCGCCATCCTCGGTCTTCCGTGGATCGTCAGCCGCCTCTACCCGGTGGTGGGAGCCGCCAGCTTAGGCCTGCTCGCCTTCGTCCTTTGGCCCCGGCGGCGGCGCCGGTAAGGGGACTGAGGCGTAAAATGAACCTTGAGATCTACGGAAAGGAGCCAGGCCCATGGGTCCCCTCCCCTTGCGCCTCGGCCAGAAGGTGAAGCTTCGCCAACCCCACGCCTGCGGCGGCAATCAGTGGGAGATCGTCCGGGTGGGGGCCGATGTGGGGCTCCTTTGCCTCACCTGCGGGCGGCGCATTCTACTTCCGCGCTCCCGAGTGGAGAGCCGCATCGTCGCTATCCTCAGCGATGCCTAACATCTTCCTTTTGGACGCCCCACACCTCTGCTATAATCGCAGGGTACGCAAGGAACCTTCCTGCCCGTTCCCTTGAGAACGGGCCGATGCTCGAAGGAGGGAGGTGCGTTCATGCGCGCCTACGAGATGCTGTATATCGTCCGCCCTGACCTTACCATCGAGGACATGGAGGATGTGGCCCGCCGCCTGGCGGAAGTGGTGCTTCTGCACGGAGGCAATGTCCATTCCCTGGAGCCCTGGGGACGCCGACGTCTGGCCTATGAGATCGAAGGCTACCGTGAAGGCCTGTACTTCCTCATGGTCTTCGAAGGCACCCCGGACCTTCCGGCTGAGCTGCGGCGCATCATGTCCATCACCGACAAAGTTCTCCGCGGCCTGGTGGTGCGGCTGGAGCGGGGCATCCCTGCCAAGGAGGAGGCTTCGCCCCAGGCCACGGCAGGGGAGGGCCAGGAGACGGCTGATTCGGCTGTGACGACTGAAACGGAAGAACCGGTATCGCCGGCGTGACGAGGTGGGGCGAGAGGAGGATCCGCCGTGCTCAACCTGGTCGTCCTTATCGGGCGCCTCACCCGGGACCCTGAGCTCCGGTACACCGCATCGGGCACCCCAGTGGGCAGGTTTACCCTGGCGGTGGACCGGCCCTTCCAGAACGCTCAGGGCGAACGGGAGACGGATTTCATCGACGTGGTGGTATGGCGCCAGCTGGCGGAAACCTGCGCCAATCACCTGGCCCGCGGCCGCCTGGTGGCGGTGACGGGCCGGCTGCAGATCCGATCCTACGAAGCCCAGGACGGCCAGCGCCGAAGGGTGGCGGAGGTGGTGGCCGACGATGTCCGCTTCCTAGATCGGCCGCGCGCCTCGAGCGAAGGAGCTGGCGGCGCTTTTGACGACGATGCTTCGGTGGAGGATGACATACCCTTTTAAAGAGGAGGCGTCCCCTTGGCGAAGAAAGAGCGCAAACGCAGACGGAAGGTCTGCGCCTTCTGCGTCGATAAGATCGATTACATCGATTACAAGGACACCAGCCGCCTGCGCCGCTACATCAGCGAGCGGGGCAAGATCCTGCCTCGGCGGGTGACAGGCAACTGCGCCCGGCACCAGCGGCAGCTGACGACGGCCATCCGGCGCGCCCGCTTCATGGCTCTCTTGCCCTACGTCATCGAATAACCGGCGCTCCCCGATGGGCGCCCTAGGCGGTGCATGGTGTTGAGAACACTTCCTTTGGTGGAAGGTGCCCTCATGGCCACCCTCACGGTGGTCCTGGCCCTATTGGCTTTCTATGTGCCGGTCCTCGGCACCCTTCTCATCTTTTTTCTCCCCGCCCCCATCGCTGCCCTGACGGCCCGTCAGGGGATCTGGGCAGCCCTGGGAAGCGTGGCGGTGGCAGTTATCCTTCTGGCCCTTTTTCTTGGGCCGGTGCAGGCGTTGGGACTGGCCATCGTCTTCGCCTTCATGGGCGTGGCCCTTGGATGGGGGCTCCGGCGGCGCTGGAGCGCTCCTGCCACGGTGCTCTTGGGGGCGGGGGCCGCCCTCCTGATGCTGGTTTCCGCCCTTGCCTACTCCCGGATCTTTCTCCACGAAGATGCCCTTATGGTGACCTTCCGGGAGATGGAGACAGCCCTTAAGACCCTCGCCACTTCGGGCCCATCCTTTGCACGGGATTCGGCCCAGACGCTCCTGGAAGCCCTCCAGCAAGCGGCGGCCGATCCTTCCCTCTGGGTGGCGCCGGGAGCCGCCGCTGCCCTCACCCTCTCCTTCCTCTACTATGCCGCCCTGCGGCCCCTTCTCCGGCGCATGCAGATCGAGGTTCCCGCCATGACTCCCTTTGCCGCCTGGGTGGCACCCCGCTGGATGGCATGGGTCTGGTTTTTCACCCTCTTACCCCTCTATCTGGGCGCCCGCTACAGCGTGAGCTGGCTCGTGGTGGGGGGATCGGTGGCCTTCCAGTTCCTCCTCCTGGCCTTTCTTGTGGTGGGGGCATCGGTCCTGTACTTTTATCTTAGAAGCTGGCGGGTTTCCCCCTTTTTCGCCTATCCCTTGGTGGTCCTCACGGCCCTCACGCCCTTTTGGCAACCGTTCCTGGCCTTGGCGGGGGTATGGGAGACCCTCTTCGGCCTCCGGGCCCGCACCCTCCAGAAGCTGGCGCCGGGCCAGGGGATGAGGGCGGAAGTCGGGGAGGAGGCCAGCCAGGCCCTTCTGCGCCTCTACCGCCCCTTCCTCGGGCCCCCTCCTCCGGCCAAAGGTCCCCAGGATTCGAAGGGCGCCGAGAAGGCGAAGAAGGCCAAGGACGATGAGGGATCAGGGGAAAAGAAGGCCAAGCCTCCCCTGACCCCGGGGAAACGCCGCAAACTTCGCAAGCGCAAGCGCTGACGGCCCAGAAGGAGGGAGCGGGATGAAGGTCCTCTTGCTGCAAGACGTCAAAGGCCTAGGGCGGGCTGGCCAGGTGGTCGAGGTGTCCGACGGGTACGGGCGCAACTACCTGGTGCCCAGGGGCTTGGCCGCGGAAGCTACGCCCGCCCTCCTCAACGAGGTGCGCCAGAAGGAAGCGAAGAAAGAGCGGCAACGCCAGAAGGAACGGGAAGAAGCTTTGGCCCTCAAAGCGGCGCTGGAAGGGAAGACCCTTACCCTGGCGGCTAAATCCGGGGGAGGGAAGCTCTTTGGAAGCATCACCAACCGGGACATCGCCGAGGCCCTCCAGCGGGAGTGGGGCCTCCGGGTGGAGAAAAAGCTCCTCAGCCTGGAGCATCCCATCAAGACGCCGGGGGCCCACCCGGTGACGGCTCACCTTCTCCCCGGGGTGGAAGCCCGCTTCACCGTTCTCGTGGTGCCGGAAGAGGCAAAGCCATGAGCCTGACCACCGACGAACTCCAGCGGGAAGTGACGGCCCTTTACCGCATGCTGGCCGACATCTACGGCCCCGATCGGGTGATCTTCAAGGCGGGGAAGCTGGGCGCCCTGAGCGACGTCCGGTCCCCCGACGTCAGCCGCCGCCTGGTGGCCCTACAAAAGCTCATCTACGACGATCCCACCCTGGATGAGGCGCCTCATCCTAGCCACTACGGGCAGGTCCTCCAGGAGATGCGGGAGGCCTTGGCCGACATCCTGGCCCGCCGTTCCCTGGAGGATCAGATCGAGCAAAAAGTCCAGGAGCGGATGGCGCAAAAGCAGGAAGAATACGTAGCCGACTTGAGGGCCCAGGTCTTGCGGGAGTACAGTGCCGAAACCCCCGAAACCCGCCGGAAGATGGAGCGGCTGGAGGAGCTGGAGAAACGGCAGCTCCGGACCTCGGTCCTGGAGATCCTGCGGCCCAAATCCCTGGATGAGCTGGTGGGGCAAAGGGCGGCGGTGGAAAGCCTGCTCGCCAAGATGGCGTCGCCTTACCCCCAGCACATCCTCCTCTACGGCCCCCCGGGGGTGGGCAAGACCACGGCCGCCCGGCTGGCCCTAGAGGCCGCCCGAGGAAAGCCCCACTCCCCCTTCGGCCCCGACGCCCCCTTTGTCGAGGTGGACGGCACCACCTTGCGCTGGGATCCCCGGGAGATCACCAATCCCCTCCTGGGATCGGTCCACGACCCCATCTACCAGGGAGCCCGTCACGAACTGGCCGAGGGGGGCATCCCCGAGCCGAAACTGGGGCTTGTCACGGAAGCCACAGGAGGCGTTCTCTTCATCGATGAGATCGGAGAGATGGATCCCCTCCTGCAGACAAAGCTTCTGAAGGTCCTGGAGGATAAGCGGGTGACCTTCGAATCCTCCTACTTCGATCCTGAAGATCCCCGGGTCCCCGCCTACATCCGCCACCTCTTTCAGCGGGGAGCGCCGGCGGACTTTGTCCTCATCGGCGCCACCACCCGCCATCCCTCTGAGATCAGCAGCGCCCTTCGCTCCCGGTGCGCCGAGATCTTCTTCGATCCCCTGACGCCTGACGATCTTCGCCGCATTGTGAAGCAAGGGGCGGCTAAGCTCCAGGTGGATATCGAAGATGGGGCGGTGGAGGCCATCGCCCTCCGCGCCCTGGATGCCCGAAAGGCCCTCAACCTCCTGGCCGATGCCTACGCCCTCGCCCTCTTCGCCTCCGGTTACGGCCGGCCGCCGGTGGTGCGGATGGAGCACGTGACGAGGGCCCTTGCGGCCTCCCGCCTAGAGCGGGAAGTCCGGCCCCTGGCCCTTCCCCACCCTCAGGTGGGGCGGGCCATCGGCCTTGCCGTCCAGGGGTATTGGGGGGCCGCCCTGGAGATCGAAGCTCATGCCTTCCCCGCCCGGGAAGCCGGGAAGGGGCGCCTGCGCTTCAACGAGACGGCGGGCACCATGGCCCGGGATTCCGTCTTTGTCGCCGGGACCGTTCTGCGGCGCCTTACGGGTAAAGATCTTTCCGATTACGACATCCACGTGAACGTGGTGGGGGGCGGGAACATCGATGGTCCCTCGGCAGGCGCCGCCATCTTGGCGGCCCTCTACAGCGCCATCGAAGGCCGTCCTTTGCGGCAGGATACGGCCGTGACCGGGGAGATTTCCCTTTCGGGGCGCATCCAGGAGGTGGGGGGCATCCCTGAAAAGCTCTATGGGGCCCGCCGCACTGGGGTCTCCCGGGTGCTCCTCCCCAAAGACAATCAGGATGATGTCCCCGGCGATCCTTCACCCCTTGAGGTGATCCCCGTGGGGCGGGCGGAAGAGCTCCTGGACCATCTGGTGGCCGGAGGAGATACCCATGGCCTCTGAGCTGGTGGACCGGATCCCTCCCCAGAACCTGGATGCGGAGCAATCGGTCCTGGGGGCCATGCTCTTGGACAGGGATGCCATCCACAAGGCCATGGAGCTCCTGGAGGAAAAGAGCTTTTACCGCGATGCCCACCGGCTGATCTTCTCCGCCATCGTGGCGTTGACGGAGCGGGGGGAAGCGGTGGATATCGTGACGGTGGGGGACGAACTGCAGCGACGCCAGCAGCTGGAGGCGGTGGGCGGACGAGCCTATCTGGCGGAGCTGGCCCAACTGGTGCCCACCACCGCCAACGTGGAGTACTATGCCCGCATCGTCCTCGAGAAAGCCCTTTTGCGCTCCCTCATCCAGGTGGCGTCGGAGATCACCCAGAGGGCGTTCGCCGCGGCCGAGGATGTGGATACCATCCTCGATTTCGCCGAGCGCAAGATTTTCCAGCTGACCCGCGAGCGCAAAACCCGCCCCTACGCCCGCCTGAAGGATGTGCTGGTGGACACCTTCGAGCACATCCAGCGGATGTTTGAGACCCGGGGCGACGTCATCGGGGTGCCCACCGGGTTTCCTGCCTTGGACCGCCTCATGGCGGGGCTCCATCCGTCAGAGCTCATCGTCCTGGCGGCGAGGCCTTCCCAGGGGAAGACAGCCCTTGCCCTCAACATCGCCGCCCATGCTGCGGTAAGGGCCCGGATCCCCGTGGTCATCTTCTCTCTGGAGATGGCCCGGGAACAGCTGGCCCAGCGGCTCCTTTCGGCGGAAGCCAAAGTGAGCGGCTTTAAGCTCCGCACCGGCAACCTGGCGCCGGAAGACTGGCAGCGCCTTTCCGTGGCCCTCGGCCACCTGGGCGACGCCCCCCTCTTCATCGACGATACCCCCAACATGTCCATCCTGGAGATGAGGGCCAAGAGCCGGCGCCTGAAGGCGGATCATGACATCGGCCTCATCGTGGTGGACTACCTCCAGCTGATGCATGCTCCCGGCAAAGCGGAGAACCGCCAGCAGGAGATCTCGGAGATCTCCAGGTCCTTGAAGGCTCTGGCCCGAGAGCTCCACGTGCCGATCCTGGCCCTTTCCCAGCTCAGCCGGGCGGTGGAGCAGCGGGAGGGGCGGCGGCCGCAGCTTTCCGATCTCCGGGAATCGGGGGCCATCGAACAGGATGCTGATGCTGTCCTCTTCATCTACCGGGATCCCAAGCTGGAGGAAGAGCGACGGGAAGCGGCCGTGGCCGGCGGCCAGTCCCGCACCCTGGTGACGCCGGTGGAGCTCATTTTGGCGAAGCAGCGAAACGGACCTGTGGGCTCGGTGGAATTGGTGTATTTTCATGATTGGACCCTCTTTGGGTCAGTGGATAAGACGTATGCGGAAGAACCTTCGTGAAAGAGGGGCGAGCCATTGTCCACGCTGGTGGTGGTCGGGGCCCAGTGGGGCGATGAAGGAAAGGGCAAAGTCACCGATGTGCTGGCGGCCTCGGTGGACGTGGTGGTGCGCTACCAAGGAGGACCCAACGCTGGGCATACCCTGGTGGTGAAGGGGGAAAAGTACAAGCTCCATCAGGTGCCGGCAGGTATCCTCCACGGCAAGGAGTGCGTCATCGGCAACGGGGTCGTCCTGGACCCCAAGACCTTCTTGGAGGAGCTGGAGGGCCTTCGGAAGCGCGGGGTGCCGGTGGACCGCATTCACCTGAGCCACGCGGCCCATGTGATCTTCCCCTACCACCAGCGGTTGGATGAGCTGGAGGAAGAGCGGCGGGGAAGCCAGCGCCTCGGGACCACGGGGCGGGGCATCGGGCCCGCCTATTCCGACAAGGTGGCGCGCATGGGGATCCGGGTGGCCGATCTTCTCCGCCCCGAAACCCTGAAGGCCAAGCTTTCCCGCAACCTGGAGCAGCTGAACCACCTCCTTGAGCATGTGTACGGGGTGGAAGGGTACCGGTTGGAGGACCTTCTGGAGCTCTACACAGGCTACGGGGAGGCCCTTCGCCCCTTTGTGACCGACACAGCCCAGTTCCTGAACAAAGCCATCGCCCAAGGGGCCCGGGTCCTCTTCGAGGGCGCCCAGGGCACCATGCTGGACTTGGACCACGGGACCTACCCTTACGTGACCTCGTCCTACCCCACGGCGGGAGGTGCCTGCCTCGGCTCAGGGGTGGGGCCCACCCGTATCGACGCCGCGATGGGGGTGGCCAAGGCCTACACCTCCAGGGTGGGGGATGGCCCTTTCCCGACGGAGCTCAAGGACGAGATCGGGGACTACATCCGGGAAAAGGGCGGCGAGTATGGCACAACCACCGGCCGGCCGCGGCGGATCGGGTGGCTGGATACGGTGGTCTTGCGCCACTCAAAGCTGGTGAGCGGCCTCACCAGCCTGGCGCTCAATCATCTGGATACCCTCACCGGCCTCCATCCGGTAAAGATCGCCGTGGGGTATCGGATCCGGGGAGAGGTGTGGGAAAGCCTCCCCCTCCATATGGAGGATCTCTTTGAAGCGGAACCCATCTACGAAGAGCTGGAGGGCTGGGCCGAGATGCCTTCGGCCCTGAGCTCCTTTGAAGATCTCCCGCCCCAGGCCCAGCGCTACGTGAAGCGGGTGGAGGAGCTCTCCGGCCTTCCGGTGTCCATGGTGTCGGTAGGTCCCGGGCGGGAGGCCACCCTGGTCCGCTTCGATCCCTTTGCCGCAGCGCCTGCCACCCGCTGAAAAATGAGAAGCCCCCGCGAAGGGGGCTTTCTTCGATGTCTTTGGTAAGGCCATCCCTCAGCTTCTCGCCTGGGGCGGCGCATAGTCCCGGGGGGTTTCCCCTTGAGAGGCCGAGCGGGCCCGGGTCCAGGCGTTATCGGGAGCTGATCCCTGCCCATCGCCCCCCGGAACGAAGGCTTGCTGGAGCATCTGGCTCATATCCTGGGCCGTCCGCGGCAGCGAGTACATCCCCTTCTGGTGGAGGAACCGGTAATACTCAAAGGATAGATCCAGGTAATCCTGGATGAGCTGCTGGAACTGGCGCCGAAGGGGCTTGTGGGCGATCTCCAGGGTGAGGTAGGTGGCCAAGACGGCGGCGCCCTTGGTGTCGTAGAGGCCATCGGCGGCGATGATGCGGTCTTCAACTCTCGAAGGGCGGGGGTTGGGCTGCCACCTTTCATGGGCTCCCGCATGGGATGCGGAGGGCATGCCCCACCCCTGAGGCGCCTGGGGAGGCTGGGGCAGCTGGGGCATCTGGGCCTGGCCCTGGGCGATCTGGGCCACAAAGGCATGGTAGTGATCCCAGCAGCACTCCTGGTGTTCCACCAGAAGCCTCTGGAGGGCCGGATCCTGCACCTGCTGGAGGTAAAACCCTGTCTTCTCGACCGACATGGCCAGCTGCCGGGCCATCTCACGGATGGCCCACATCTCCGTGGGACTCAGCTGCATGGTTTCCCTTCCTTTCGCCGGTAGTATGGATAGGGCCAGGGGAGGGTATTCAAAGAAATCCTCGCAACCGAAGAACAGGGAGCAGAATGGCCGAGAAGGAATCGACCTACGCCAATAGCGGCGTTTCAAAGAGATGAACCGCCCGGGGTGCCCGGACCCCGCGAAACGGGCCAACAAGAACGCTTGGGCAGGGTCTTTCCGCCCGTCGATCCCTGAGGTTGAATCTCGGTGTGAAGGACGGGGCAGTGCTTGGCGGCGTCGGTCCTGGATGGGCGCAGGCGCCTGGGCTTGCGGCGCGGCAGTTCCTTTACGGCAATGATCTTGCGCACCCTCTTTCGATCGTATCCGGTGATCCGGCCGACGGCACGCATGCTGCGCTAGAGCCCAGCCCCGATTGACAGAAGGAAGGGCATCAAAGTACAATGCCTATGCTTCGCGGAGGCGTGGTGTAGTGGTTAACACACCGGTCTGTCACACCGGAGATCGCGGGTTCAATTCCCGTCGCCTCCGCCATTTTTTATCCGCGATTTGCCTGCTTCCCATCCTTTTGGATAGAATGCCTCCTGGACACGAACGATTGGAGGAGGCGATGGTATGGCACCGTTTGAGCTTCCGTCCCTTCCGTACCCCTATGACGCGCTGGAACCCCATATCGACGCCAGGACGATGGAAATCCACCATCAGGGGCACCATGGCACCTACGTGAAGAACCTCAACGCTGCCCTTGAAGGTCATCCTGAGCTGCAGCAAAAATCCCTGGAAGATCTTCTCTCGGGTCTTGCCCAGGTGCCGGAGAGCATCCGCACGGCCGTGCGGAATAACGGCGGTGGCCACGCCAACCACAGCCTTTTCTGGGAGATCATGAGCCCCCAGGGCGGGGGAGAGCCCAAGGGGAAGCTGGCGGGGGATATTCAGGCGACCTTCGGCAGCTTCGAGAAGTTCAAAGAGGAATTTACGAAGGCTGCCCTCGGCCGGTTCGGGAGCGGCTGGGCCTGGCTGGTGGTGAACCCCGCAGGAAAACTGGAGGTCATCTCTACGCCCAACCAGGATAATCCCATCATGGATGGCCAGAAGCCGGTCCTGGGGCTGGATGTATGGGAGCATGCCTATTACCTGAAGTACCAGAACCGCCGGGCCGACTACGTGGCGGCCTGGTGGAATGTGGTCAACTGGCCCAAGGTGGAGGAAATCTACGAAAAGATCAGGGGATAAGGGACGAGAAGTATGCCTCCAGGCCGCGGACGATGGCGTCCGCGGCTTTTTCCTTGTAGAGGGGATCCTTCATGACGGCCACATC
This sequence comes from Clostridiales bacterium, assembly GCA_018729555.1. Lineage (GTDB taxonomy): Bacteria > Bacillota > Sulfobacillia > RBS10-35 > RBS10-35 > RBS10-35. The sequence goes on from JAHHQG010000037.1 coordinate 33,949, forward strand.
TTGAGGGTTGCTGACAAACCCCATCTCGACGAGGATGGCGGGGGCATCCACCGGAGTGACGACGTAGTAACGCTGCGCCCTTCCGTACTGGGACACGAGCCGCGGAAGGCCGAGATCCTGGGAGATGCGTTCTTCTACGAGGGACGCCAGCCGGCGGCTGGCCTCCACGTTGAGGTTGAGGGGGCTGTAGTAGACCGCCACCCCCCTCACCTTGGGCGAAGGAGCCACATCGTGGTGGATGGAGATGACCACGTCCGGTTGGGCCTCCTGCATCCGCTGAACCCGGGCTTCCAGCTCCCGGCCGTCTCCGCGGAGAGGTTCGTCGCTGGTGCGGGTGTACACAACCCTGGCCCCGAGGGCCTTTAGCTTTTCGCCTAGAGCCAGGGCGATCTCCAGGTTCTTATCCTTTTCCAGAAATCCGCCGAGGGAGCTGACGGCCCCTTCATCCTTCCCCCCGTGGCCCGGGTCGATGGCGATCACCCGTCCGTCCCACGAAGCCGGTGCTTCCCGGACCCAAAGACCCTCGGGATGGCGAAGGATCTGGTAGGGCGGGTGAAGGGGAAGGCGCAGAAAAGCGCTTCCCCCCTCTTCCCACGCCCCCTCGGCCTCAGCCGACGGTGCCAGCCATGTTCCCGGGAAGCGCAGGAGGAGGCCTTCCTTTTCCACCTGGGTTTCCACCGCCACCTCTCCCATCAGGCGGATGACAAACCCTTCATCCCTCTTCTCCCAGCCCTCTAGCCGCCGCCCAAAGGATCCTTCCAAAAGCCCTCTTCGCGCCTGGGTGAGGGTCCAGAAGGAAGGTCGGGAAAAGGCGAGCTCCAGCCCGGAAGGGCTAGCTTTGAGGGCAGACCATTCCGCCACCGCCAGGGGGAACACCCAGGCAGGGTCGGGGAGTTGGAGATGCAAGAAGGTCAGCCTTCCCTCCTCCCATCGCCAGAGGGGCCACCATCGCGGCTCTTCCAGGCGGAAAAAGGTCTCCCCTTCGGGACGCCTCTCGAGAAGAAGATGGCTTTCCCCCCACGCCAGGGTGAACCGCCAAAGACCCGGCCGGTATTCCTCATACCGAACCTCATAGGGGTTAGGGCTGAACACCAGGTGGCGGCCCTCTACCCAGGTTTCGCTGCCGTCGGGGAGGGCGATGCGGAAGTAAGAGCTCCTTTGACCCGTCACCAGGTAAAGACCCGGAGGCACCGGAGGACCCGGGTCGGCATAGTAGGCGCCTTGGCGGAAGCTGGGGGCCGATCTCCCCTCGATGCGGGCCGTTTCAAAGGCAGAGGGCGTGGCCGGCGGTGCCTCCTCCGCTTCCTCGACGGGGGGTTCGTCGGGAACCGCCAGGGTAGGCCGGTCCGCCGCCATGGTCCCCAGACGCAAGGCACCTGCCCAACCCAGAAGAAGGAGCGCCCCTACCCAAAAAACACCCCAGACCCAGGGGCGCTTCCGGCGCCTTCGCCGGTCTCGGCGGCTCATTTCCGGAACCAAGGATCCCCCTCTTTTTTTCAGGTGGACGTTGCAAGGGATCTCCCCGTTCCCTAAAATGAAGGGTGCGCGTGCGGGTGTAGTTCAATGGTAGAACGGAGGCTTCCCAAGCCTCAGACGAGGGTTCGATTCCCTTCACCCGCTCCATATGCTGGCGTAGCTCAGTCGGCAGAGCGAGCGATTCGTAATCGCTAGGTCGAGGGTTCGACTCCCTCCGCCAGCTCCATTCTTAATTGGACCCCCAAGGGGGTCTCTTCTTTTACCCCCGGCCGATCCAGCTCCGCCACACCAGGGACACGTTGGCCGGCCGCTCCGCCAGCCGGCGCATGAAATAGGGGTACCAGTCTTTCCCGAAGGGCGTCGCCACCAGGACCTTGTATCCCTGGGCCAAGACTCCTTCCTGCAGGGACGGACGGATGCCGTAAAGCATCTGGAATTCGAAGCGGTCCCGGCCGATTCCCTCGTTTTCCGTCCATTCCTGGATCTTTTGGATGAGACGGTCATCGTGGGTGGCCGCCGCCACATAGCACCCGTTCCGGAGGCCCATCTGCACCAGCTCCAGATACTTTTTGTCGATGGTCTTCCGGTCCTGGTAGGCGACGGAGGCTGGTTCCATGTAGGCCCCTTTCACGATGCGCACATTGGGCTGAAAGGGGAGGAGATCCTTGAGGTCCTTGGGGGAGCGGTGAAGGTAGGCCTGGAGCACGATCCCCACGTTCTCAAAGCCCTTTTCCCGCAGGCGGCGGTAGATGGATAGGGTGGCATCGACGTAATAGGACTCTTCCATATCCATCCGGATGAAGTGGCCGGCAGGGGGTAGCACAGCGCCTTCCCGGCGGGAAAGATCCCGGGCCAGGGTGAGGAGCTCTACCATGTGACCGAAGGCCACATCTTCCGAGATACCCAGACCCAGATGGCTGAGCTTTAGCGCCACATTGCACCGGAGCTTTTCCCGGGAAAGCCGTTCCAAGATCTCGGCATAGGCCTCCTTCACCTTTTCCGCTGCCGCCGGGTCCTCCACCGCTTCTCCCAAAAGAGTGGTATTGGCGTGAAAGCCCCGTTCATTCAGCCGGCGCAGCACCGCCACGCATTCATCCAGGGTCGTCCCCGCGATGAACCGGTGGATGCCGAGGCGATTTCCGTGGCGGTAGGCGAAGCGGGCAAGGCGAGGATTGCGGGAAAAGGACAAAAGAAGCGAACGGGCTATGCTGGCCAAGATATCCCCTCTTTCTTGCGCTTTTCATTGTAGCGCTCCGTCAAAGGGGTGAAGGGCCTTGGGTTACCATAGGGGAAGGGAGGAAGGCGCCTATGGAAGGTGAAGGGAAGATCCGGCTGGCCATTATCTACTACAGCGCCACGGGCACGATCCATGCCCTCGCTACCCACGCCAAGGTTGTGGCGGAAGCGGATGGGGCGGAGGTGCGCCTGCGCCTGGTGAAAGAGCTGGCGCCGCCCGAAGCCATCGCTGCCAATCCCCGATGGCAGGCCTTTTACGAAGCCCACCGGGATGACCCCAAAGCGGAGCCCGAGGATCTGGTATGGGCCGATGCCATGCTCTTCGGTCTTCCCGCCCGTTACGGCAACATGCCCGCCCAGATGAAAGAGTTCATCGATTCCCTGGGGCCGGTTTGGTCCAAAGGGCTCCTGGCCGATAAGCCCGTCTCCGCCTTTGCCAGCACCCAGAATCCCCACGGCGGACAGGAAAGCACCCTCCTCTCTTTTTACCAGACGGTCTATCACTGGGGTGCCGTGGTGGTGACTCCCGGGTACACCCATCCCGATGTATACAAGGCGGGCGGCAATCCTTATGGAACCACCGCCAACGCCGGCCAAGTGGGGGACGGGGAGCGGGCAGCCATCGCCCACCAGACCCGGCGCCTCCTGGCCTATGCCCGCGCCCTCCGAACCCTGAGGTCCCGTCAGGAGACGTAAGGGGCAGTCCCATGTTGCAGGTGGCGGTAGAGAAATCCTTTCCAGGCTTTACCCTTAAGGCCCGCGCCAACTTCGGCCCCGGAGTGACCGCCCTCATGGGCCCCTCGGGCGCCGGCAAAACCACCCTCTTGAACCTCATCGCGGGCCTCCTCCATCCCGACCGGGGGGAGATCCGGTGGGGAGATGAAGTATTTTTCGCCCCGGGAAAGCGGCCCCTTCCTCCGGAAAAGCGGCGCATCGGCTACGTCTTCCAAGACTTGGCCCTCTTTCCCCACCTGACGGTCTGGCAGAACGTGATCTACGGCCTTCCCCGGGGCCTTTCCCCGGAAGAGGCAGGGGTCGAAGAGTCCCTCCGGGAAACTGGCCTCTGGCCTTTGCGCCACCGCTACCCTCGCCATCTTTCCGGCGGGGAAAAGCAAAGGGTAGCCCTCCTCCGTGCCCTCCTTCCCCGTCCCCGTCTCCTCTTGCTGGACGAGCCCTTTGCGGCCCTCGATCCCGACACCAAGCGCCAGGCCCAGGATTTCCTCCGGACCGTCCTTCGCTGGTATGACACCCCGGCCCTTTTGGTCACCCACGACGGAGAAGATGCCCGACGCCTGGCCCAGACGGTGCACGTGATGGAAAGGGGACGGCTCAACTGGCCCGAAGAAGGGGAAGAGCAGGGAGAATGGAAAGAACCGAAAGCGAAGACGGGGCAAGGACGTGGGTAGGGCGAAGGTTTGGATCCTTCTCATCTTGGTGTCCATGGCGGCTTTGGCCGGCTGCGGCCCAGAGGCTTCACCTGCGGAGTTCACCGTTTCGGCGGCCGTCAGCCTGAAAGATGCCCTGGAGGCTTTCCAGCCCATCTTTGAAAAGGAGCACGGGGTGAAGCTCCTCTACAACTTTGGAGCTTCCGGAACCCTCATGCAGCAGATTCTCCAGGGAGCTCCGGTAGATGTCTTCATCTCGGCGGGAAGCAAACCCATGGATGACCTCGAGGCCAAGGGGAAGGTGGTCCCCGGCACCCGCCGGCCGGTGGTGAAAAACACCCTGGTGCTGGTGGTGCCGAAGGAAGTCTCCCAGGGGGATGCCCTCACCTTCCGCCGTTTGACCTCCGACGGGAACTTCCGCTTGGCCATCGGGGAGCCGGGGACGGTTCCCGCCGGGGCCTATGCCAAGCAGGTGCTGGAACATCTCGGGATCTATCAGCGGCTAGAGGCCGAAAAGCGCCTGGTGTTTGCCGGCGATGTCCGCCAGGTGCTGGCCTATGTGGAGCGGGGTGAAGTCGATGGGGGCCTGGTCTACAAGACCGATGCGGCCCTTTCCGAGAAGGTCCGGGTGACGGACGAGGCGCCCTCCGACTGGCATGAACCCATCGTCTACCCCGGGGCTGTGGTGGAAGGCACCGCCCATCCTGATCTGGCCCGGGAGTTCCTCCGCCAGCTTACGGAAGGAAAGGGGAAGGCTATCCTCGAGGATTACGGCTTCACGGTGGTGGAACCTTGATCCATCCCCTCTGGTTATCCCTGAAGGTTTCGCTGGTGGCCACCCTCCTCGTGGCGGTGACCGGCGGCGTCCTGGGTTTTTATTTCAGCCGCCTCCATTTTCGCGGGAAAACCCTTGTGGAGGCCCTCCTGGTCCTCCCCATGGTCCTCCCCCCTACGGTCCTGGGGTTTGTCCTCCTCTACCTCGTTAGCCGGCAAGGGCCCCTGGGCTCCTTTCTCTACCACACCTTCGGCATCCAGATCGTCTTCACATGGTGGGGCGCTGTCCTGGCCTCCTCCGTGGTGGCCTTCCCCCTCATGTACCTCAACGCCACCGCCGCCTTCGGCGGCGTGGACCCCAAGCTGGAGATGGCCGCCCGCACCCTGGGGAAATCGCCCTTCTACGTCTTCTGGACCATCACCCTTCCCTTGGCCTGGCCCACCCTTCTCTCGGGGATTGTCCTCAGCTTCGCCCGGGCCCTTGGGGAATTCGGCGCCACCCTGATGGTGGCAGGCTATATCCCGGGAAAGACCGATACCCTTCCCTTGGCCATCTTCTTCGCCGTGGCCAACGGCGAGGACCAAAAAGCCCTCCTTTACGCCGCCATCGTGCTCGTCTTCGGATTTACCGTGGTGGCCTGGGTTCTTGCCACCAACCGTGGACGCCTCTTCAGGTAAGGCATAGGCTTCCGTTCCGCAACTCATAGACAAATATCCCAAAGGGATACCGCCCCGGTTGCTTCCTGCTTCGTCGGCGGGGTGCTCGTAGACCGGGTTTTCCCGTTCCGCCGCAGAGCCCGTCTCCACAGGCGTCACTTCCCGCGGAACTCGCGGTAGAGCAGCCTACACGCCGGCTGCCAGGGCGAACTTGAGTAGATTCTTGGCCGCGTTCTCGTCCCGGTCGTGAGGCGCGCCGCACGCCGGACACGTCCACGCCCGGACAGAAAGCGATAGTTCCGAAAGAACGTGGCCGCAGGAAGAGCACGTCTTCGACGTCGGTTCATAGCGGTTCACCTTCACGATGCATACACCCCGAAGCTTGGCTTTCGCTTCGAGGAACGCCTGGAAGGTACCCCAGCCGACGTCGGTGATATGCCGCGCGAGGCGGTCGTTCTTCAGCATCCCGGCGATGTTTAAATCCTCGATGGCCATCACCGGATGTGTCCGGACGAGTTCGGTCGTGAGCTTGTGGAGGAAGTCCAGCCGGATGTTTCGAATCCGACGGTGGAGCCTGGCAATCTGTAGGCGGATCTTTTCGTAGTTCCTTGTGCGCCGCTTGAGTTTCCCGTCTTCCGCCCGCTCACCCCGGCGGGAAAGGCGCCGCTGGAGTCTTCGCAGTCGGCGAAGCGCCTTCCCGAGCGGTTTGGGCGTCCCAACTTTCCGAGCCGTCCCCGCTTCGTCCGCGATCGTGGCGAACGCCTCGAGGCCCACGTCGATCCCCGCCGCCGACCCCTTCGGCGGAATCGGATCGGGAATGTCTTCTTCCACCGTGAGGCTCACGAACCACCGATCGGCCTCGCGGCTCACAGTGGCGTGAAGAATGCGCCCTTGCGGAAGATACCTACGCACGGCACCACTCTTCTTCCGGCGGATGGGCTTTTCTTTGAGGCGGAGGGCGCCGATCCTGGGCAGCACGATGTGGCGCGCTTTACCGGGATGGCGCCGGTCTTCGCCGTCCAGAAGGAGCCGGATCGTACCTCTGCTGTTCTCCAGCCTGAAGCTGTCCCGCCGGTGGTGTTTGCGGCGGAACTTGGGATAGCCGACTTTGCGACCGGACTTGAGCCCGCGAAAGAAGTTTTTGAACGCCTTTTCCAGATCCCGAAGCGCTTCCTGCGGCGCCCATTTGGACACTTCGTACATCCACGGGAAGTCCGTCTTCTTGAGGCGGTTCAGTTCCCGGTGGAGTTCGATCGCATTTGTGGTGCGGCCTTCTTTTTCGTAGATCTCGATCCACCGCGCGAGGCCCCAGTTGTAGGCGAAGCGGGCGGCCCCGGCGTGCTTGGCGAGAAGGATGCGTTGTTCCGTGTTGGGATCGAGCTCGTACCGGTAGGCTCTATGGATCTTCACGTTGCAGCGCCTCCAGTGCCTTTTTTGCCCGGCGTCTCGCGGAAGGCCTGCCGTACAGACGGGCAGCGAGGGACGTGAGCACTTCGGTCACATCGCGCACCAGATCGTCATCCACCTCTCTTTCTTCGACCACCAGAATCCTTCGCCCCTGCGCCCGAAGGGCAGCGTCGATGAATTCAAAGCCGAAGCGCGTGAGCCGGCCCCGGTGTTCCACCACGATCGTCGTCACGTTTGGATCGGAAAGAAGCTTCAAAAGTTCTTTCCGCCTGCCGTTCAAGCCGGACCCGACTTCCTTGACCGTCTTTCCGACCGAAAGGCCCTGGGCATTGGCGAATTCGAGAAGCCTCACCACCTGCCTTTCCAGATCGGCCTTTTGGTCGGAAGACGGCACCCGGGCGTAGAGGGCGACGAGGCCTTCCTTGGGTGCTTCGGGTTCGTGGACGAGGATCGTACCCGAGGGAGTGATTTCGAACGGCACGGGCATTTTGCCCTCTTTGACCCAGCGCCATGCCGTCTTATAGGTGATGCCGCGCTTTTTGGCCCATTGGCTGAGTTTCAGGGTATGTTTTACCTGAGAAAGAGACGAAGATCAATCGTATTTTAAGCTGCTGGCAACCCCTAAAGGAGGTCGGTGCCATGGACGTTCACGTGGAAACAGTCCTTAAGTCCCTGGAAGAGGAAGAAGAGAGGCGGCGGCGGGAAGGACGGCCTTCTCTCCTCTGCGTCGGAAGGGAAGGGGGCCAGCTCCTCCACGTCCCGGCCCTTTTGCGAAAACCCATGCGGGTTCTGGAAGTAGGCCTCTCCGCCGGCTACTCCACCCTCTGGATGGCTTCCGCCCTTTTGCCCGGTGCCTGCCTCTACACGGTGGAAAAGGACCCGACCAAAGTTAAGCTGGCGAGGGACCATCTCCGCCAAGCCGGCCTTCTGGACCGGGTGGAGATCCTCGAAGGGCTGGCCCTCTCCCACCTGAAGGACCTGCGCCAACCCCTCGACATGGTCTTTCTGGACGCCGCGAAGGACGAATACGTCGCCTACCTGAAGGCAGTAGAACCCCTCCTCACGCCCGGGGCGGTGGTGGTGGCCGACAACGTCCTTTCCCACCGGGAAGCCCTCCAGCCTTACGTGGATTATGTCCGCCGCCATCCTGCCTTTCGCTCCTTCACCTTCCCCCTGGGAAACGGCCTGGAGGTCACCGTCAAGATCGCATAAGGGGCTTTCCTTCGGGACATGATGTCGCCATGGGATGGGATGATCTCCTGATCCAGATCGCGGCCTTGGAGCGCAAGGTCAGGGAGGAGATGCGCCGGTCAGGGCCGGTGGAGGACCGGGGAGAGGCCTGGGAAGCCTGGCTTCACCGGGTTCTCCCCAGCGCCGATCTGAAGGTGGAACAGGTGCCCCTGCCGGGGGGCCACGCGGCCCTGGCGTACCTGGAGACCCTGGTGGACCGGCGGCGCCTGGCCGACGAGGTGGTGGAAGCGCTCCTTTCGGCCCGCCATGAGGCAGAGCCCCGGGCTCTGGTGGCGGGAGTCCAGTGGAGCTCCGACCCCATGGAGGTCCTGGGCCGCCTAGGCGATGGCTGGGCCGCCCTTCTCTTGGCGGACAAAGGGAAGGTGGCTCTGGTGCCGGCCGCCAAGCTAAAGGGGCGAAGCGTCTCCGCCTCCTCCACGGAGCCGGTCCTCATCGGCCCCAAGGAAGCCTTCACCGAGGCCCTGGATACTTCCATCAACCTCATTCGGCAGCGGCTGCGGGACCCCCGGCTCCGGGTCATGACCTTCCGGGCGGGGCGTCTTTCACAAGTCCCCGGGGCGTTCCTCTACCTGGAGGGCGTTTGCCCCGACGCGGTGGTCCATCGCATGGAAAAGCTCCTCCCCCGCCTCCAAGACGTGGATTATGTCCGCACTACCTCTGACGTGCGGGATATCCTCTTCCCGGAGAAGAACTCCGCCTTTCCCACCGACAAGCGCACGGAGAGACCGGAGATGGCGGCCACCGCCCTCAGCAGCGGGCGGGTGGTCATCCTCCTCCACGGAAGCCCCTTTGCCCTCATCTTCCCCACCACCTTGAACGAGCTGACCCATGGCTTGGAGACCATGGTGGGAAGCGGCCTTTTGGTACCGGTCTTCATCCGCTGGATGCGCTACCTCGGCCTTCTCGGCTCCCTCTTGGCGCCGGGGTTTTACGCCGCCTTCATGTCGGTTTCGCCCCAGGTCCTTCCGCCGGATCTGCTGGTGAACGTGGCGGCCACCCGCCAAGGAGTGCCCTACCCCGTCCTCTATGAAACCCTCATCATGATCCTCATTCTGGATGTGGTGACGGAGGCATCCCTCCTCGCGCCTTCGCCTTTGGGCCAGACCCTCACCATCGTGGGGACGCTGGTTATCGGGCAGGCGGCGGTGCAGGCGAAGCTGGCCAGCAACTTCATGATCATCATCTTGGCCATCACCTCCATTGGGGTGCTCCTCTCCGCCGATATCCCCCTGGCCTATGCCGTACGTCTGGCCAAGTATCCCTTGACGGTGCTGGGAGGAGTGTTTGGCATCACGGGGCTTACGGTGGGGCTCATCCTTCTCTCGACGCGGCTGGCGGCCATGCGCTCGCTGGACGTTCCCTACCTGGCTCCCTTAGGACCCACCCGCCTCTACGATCTCGCGGTCTACGCTGTCTTTCCTCTTTCCAAGGGCCTCATCGCCAAGCCGCCTCAGACCTTCCGGCCCGAAGACTCCAAGGGTCAACCCACGGGGTGATGACGGTGCCCCGCATCTCCCGGTGGCAGCTGGCCCTCCTGGTCTTCGTCTCCTCCTTCTGCATGACGCCTTTTACCTTTCCCGAAACCTATGAGCTCTTAGGTCGGTACCAGTGGGCCGCCTCCCTGCTCCAGGCGGCCGTCACCGTGGTGGGTGCTTTGGGCGTGGTCCGCCTCCTCAGCCGCCGGCCCGGCCTGGCGTTCCCCGACCTCGCCCGAGCGGCCTTGGGAAGGGTGCTGGGGTGGCTGGCCACCGTGACCTTGGGCGGATGGCTTCTCCTGTGGGGGGCCATCGGCAACGTGAAGGTGATCATCGACATCCTCCACGACACCACCCTTCCCCTCACCCATCCCTATCTCCTGGCCGTTCTCTTTGTGGGAGCTGGGGCCTTTGCCGCTTACTACGGCCCGGAGGTCATCGGACGGGTGGCGGAGGTGTGGAGCTGGATCTTTATCCCCATCTTGGCCCTCTTGATCTTCCTTCCCTTCCTCTACGGTCACCTGGGGAAGATCCTCCCCTTGACGGGGGTTCCTCCCACCCTCTTTTCCCCGGACGTGTGGGCCTTCGCCCTGGGCGCCCGGGGTTTTTCCCTGGCTCTGGCGTTGGCGGGTCAGATCCGGGAGGAGCGTCAGCTCCTGGGGCCGGTGGTGGGAGGAAGTTTGGCTGCGGTGGGGGCCATCGCCCTTGTCCGCCTGGCTCCCCTCGCCCTCTTCTTTCCGGAGGTGACGGTCCACTTCCGCTACCCTGTCCTGGAGGCCATGGACACCATCCGAGCATCGGGGGTGGGCCTCCAGAGTTTTCTCTCCGTGACCATGGCCGTCTGGCCGTTGGTGAGCTTCCTTGTGGTGGCCCCCACCCTCTATGCCGGGAGCTTCCTCCTGTCCCGGGCTTTGGGGATCCGGCAGGTAGGCTGGGTGTTGGCCGGAGTAAGCCTTCTTTCCATCGTCCTTTCCGCCCAAAAGGTGTCGCCGGCCTTGCTGCGAAGGGAGGTCCTGGCGTGGTCGTGGGTGGGTTACGCCGTGACGGTCCTTCTCCCCTGGGTCATGGCCTGGCGCCTAAAGGGCGTCTCCTTATCCTCTTCCTCCTCCTGATGCCCCTTCTCCTCAGCGGCTGCGTCGATATGATGGACGCCAACCGGGATGTCTTGGTCTATGGCCTTGGGTTGGATGCCGGCGCGGGAGGGGAGCTGGTGGTGACCCTCCACTTCCTCAGCCCCTCGGGAGCGGCGGGGGGCGGGACGCCGGTGGGTTCGATGGGGACCGGGGGGTCCCCGTCCGTGACGCCCCTCACCCTTTCGGGCTCCGGTCAAACCTTCACCCAAGCCGTGGAAAGGCTCCGCTTCCGGGTGCCGGGGCGGATCTACATGGGGGATGTGCGGGCCATTTTCTTTGGGGAAGGTCTTACGCGGCAGGGCCTCAAGGATGTGATGGACGCCCTTTTACGAGAGCCCTTTACCATCAATTCGGCGTACGTCCTCTTCACCCGAGGGGATGCGTCCCGCTTTCTCGCCACGGGCCCCAACGGCACATCGGCGGTCCTCGCGGCTCTGAGCATCTTCGACGGCGATTCCGCCGGCACCGTCCTCCTCCATCCCATGACCCTCTGGCAGCTCTTTAACGCCGTGTGGACCGACTACTGGGTGGACTGGGGACCCTGGGTGACGGCTTCCCCGCAAGAGGCCCAGGTCATCGGCCACGTGATCCTGCGGGACGGGCGCTGGCAAGCGGCGCTTCCCATCGGGGAAGAAGCCACCCTTTTGAGGAGCATCCGGCCGGGGGGCCCGGCCCAGATGACCCTCCCCCTGGCGCAAGGCCTGGCCTCCTTCCGCTTCACCCCTCTCACCACCAAGGCCCGCCTCAAGGGAAGCCGGGTGGAGGTGACGGTGGAAGGACGAGCTTCCCTCGTGGAGTGGAAAGGGGGGCCTGAGCCGCCTGTTTCCGAGCTGCAGCGCCTCCTCAACGAGGCGGTAAAGGAGCGGATGGACGCCTTTCTCCGCCGGATGTACCGGGACGAAAGGATCGACGTCCTCAACGTGGCCGAAAAGATGAGGATCCAAAGCCCGGGAGGGAGGCTTCCGGCGGATTTCCTTCAGCGCCTGGAGGATCTCTCCTTCCGGGTGACGACTCGCATCACCATCAGCGACACGGCCCGGTCCCGGTGATGTTCCCTCCGGAGCCATTTCCGCCGCCTACCGACCTTTTGATGTTGGTTGTCACCCGGAGTTTTTGCTACACTGGTGACCGTCTGACGAACGGACAACGGCGCCGGGGCATAAATTTGCGGGAAACTGCAGAATCTGGAGGATGCTAGCAGGAAACCGACAACCGCCCGGCGTATGTTGGTAGGAGCGAGGTCCTTGAGGCAAGGAGGGTCCTGACCTGAGTCCCGTCGGCTCGTGGTCCAAAGGCAAACTGGCGATGCTCATCGCCTTCCTGACGTCGGTTCTCAGCCTTCTTCTCTGGGTGTACCTTCATCACACCGCCTATCGCATCACCGTCGGCGATATCTTCGTCGGCTACGTGGACGAGCCTCAAACCTTGGACGAAGCCATCCGCAAAGAAGCCCGCGCTCGCCATGTTCAGGCGGACAACCTGGTCCTTCTGGAAAAGCCCCGGGCGACGAAAGTCCATTACCTCTTGCCCCTCCCCCTGATGACCCCCGATGAGCTGGCGGCAGCCTTGGGTCCTCGCCTTATCTTCCGGGTCAAGGCGGCAGAGATCTGGGTGGACGGCCAGAAGAAGGTTACGGTGGCTTCCCGCGAGGAGGCGGAAGCCCTTTTGGAGGAGCTGAAACAAGACTATATCCGGTGGATCGGAGCCGATCGGGAGAACGTCCAGGTGGTATCGGTGGAACCCATCGAGAAAGTGGAGATCCGAACCGCCCTCGTGGATCCATCCCAGGTGCTTCAAAGCCAGGAGGAGGCCTTGGCACAGCTTCGGCACGCCCCCCTGGTGAGCCAGGTGTACAAGGTGCAAAAGGGCGACACCTTGTGGGCCATCGCCCGCCAGCACAACATGACGGAAGAAGACATCATGGCCGCCAACCCCGGGATCCGGCCCAACCTCCTGCAGGTGGGGCAGGAGATCAGCCTTACGGTGCCGGAGCCGGTCATCACCTTCCGCAGCAAGGAGATCCGGGTGACGCAAGAGAGCATCCCCTATAAAGTCACTACCGTTCAGGACAAGTCCCTCTACCCCTGGCAGCGGGTCACCCGCCAGGCGGGGAAGAACGGCATCCGCCAGGTGACCACCGAGGTCGTCCGGGAAAACGGCCGCATCGTCGCCGTGGACGTGGTGGAAGAGAAAGTGGTGGAAGAGCCTCAGAACGCCGTGGTGGCCGTGGGGAGCAAGGCGGTGGATATCACGGCCAGCGGCAAGTTCATCTGGCCCACCAACGGCGGGAAAGTCACCTCCTCCTTCGGCCCCCGGTGGGGAAGCTTCCACTCGGGCATCGACATCGGCGTGTCGCCGGGCACTCCCGTGTACGCCGCCGACAGCGGGTATGTCCGGGCGGCCGGCTCCAGCGGCGCCTACGGCCTGCGGGTCATCGTCGATCACGGCAGCGGCTATTCCACCCTTTACGCCCACCTCTCGAAGATCGCCGTGAATCCGGGACAGAAGGTGAGCCGGGGAGACGTTATCGGATATAGCGGCACCACCGGCCGCACCACCGGTCCCCACCTCCACTTCGAGATCCGGATCGATGAGGTGCCGGTGAATCCCTTGCGCTTCTACCGCTAAGCTTCCCGCAAAATCCCGAGCGGCGTCTGGTAAGGGCCCTGGCCCAGGGGATTATCCCGCAGGGCTTCTCGGATGAGGTTTCGGGGGGCGCCACGGGAAGCTCCCAGGATCTCGCTGCCGAGGTCGTTCACGTCCACGACCGCCGCATGGATCCGGGAGAACCCTGTTTCCTCCCGCAAGCGGGCGGCGATGGCCTCGGCCACCCGATGGGGATGGAGGGGCGCCAAGGTGATGCGGGTGTTGTAGGGCGGCTGGGTCCAGGCGGTGGGCCCGTCGATGGCTGCCACTCTCCGCCCCGCTACGCGGTAAAAGTCGCCGCTCCGCCCGAAGGGGCGGCCCAGGACATGGACGGCCGCCGCCAAAAGGATCCGCAGCACCCCTGCCTCCCGGATGGCCAGCTCCATCGTCTCCGGTTTGCTCAGGCCGAACCCCCAGGGGACTTTGCGGACCTTGCTGGCCAAAAACCGGGCCAGGGGCCGGGGTTTCACCTCTGCGATGGGGACGCTCCGCCCTTGGCTCCCGGCGACAGCCTTCTCGCTGACGAAGACGATGTCGCCTTCTTGGAGGTGGGGCCGGACGTAGCGGGCGGTGACCTCCACGATGTCCTCGCCTTCCAGGATGACGTGGGTTTTGATGGTGAGGCGCCGCCACGCTTTGCCGCCCACGGCGATGACACTATCCCGGACCACACCCCCGAGGGGAGTAGCGCGGGATCGGGCCAGAATGGCATCGTCCACGGATGATCCTCCTACGCTTTAGGATCGGCTTCTCTACGTCTTTTTATCTCATCCCGCCATGCGCCGCAAAATCCCGATGGGGGTGATGTAGGGTCCCTGGCCCAAAGGGTTGTCCGCCAGGAGGAGGGCTACCTTCTTTCGGTCTACGCCGGGGCTGGCTCCCAGGACGACGCTTGCGAGGTCGTTGACGTCCACGATGGCGGCGGCCACGGCAAAAGTCGGCCCTTTCACCGCCTGGATCCTTTGCACCAGGTTTCGGCAGATATGATCGGTGTGAAGGGGCATAAGGGTGACGCATTGGTCGTAAGGGGGGGCGGTAGGTTCCCCCGCACCGTCGATGGAGGCCACCCTTTGGCCGGCGATGCGGTAGAAGACCCCCTTGAAACCCAAGGTGCGGGCCACGGCGTGGAGGCCGGCGGCCACCAGGATCCGCAGGACTCCCGCCTCGCGGATGGCCATCTCCATGGTTTCGGGTTTGCTGAGGCCGTAGCCCCACGGCACCCGGCGCACCCTGGCGGCGAGGAAGCGCGCCAGCCAGCGGGGGCGGATCCGGGCGGCGGGAATCGCCCTCCCCTGACTTCCGGCCACAGCTTTTTCGCTGATGAAGATAAGGTCGAAAGGTTCCAGGTAGGGAAGGGTGTAGGCCGCCGCCACTTCCACGATATCTTCCCCCGCCAAGATGACGTGGGTTTTGATGGTGAGGCGCCGCCAGGTTTCCCCGGCCACCTCCACGGTGGTATCCCGGACGATGCTCCCTTGTGGGAGGCTTTGCGCGCGGACCAAGAGGGGGTCTTCCATGGGCCGTCCTTCCCTTCTCGTTCGTCTGGCTTCTTGACGAAGGGGAAGGGAATCGCGGTTCCCTACGGCGTTTCCTCGGGGGCGCGGCGGAGGATGCCGATGGGGGTGATGTAGGGCCCCTGGCCCAGGGGGTTGTCGGCCAGGATGCGGGCCAGCTTTTTGCGGTGGACGCCTTGGCTGGCGCCCAGGACGACGCTCCCCAGGTCGTTGACGTCTACGATGGCGGCTTCCACGGGAAAGTGGGGCCCCTTCCAGCGCCGGACCCGCTGGACCAGCTGCCGGCAGATGTCGTCGGAGTGGAGGGGCATAAGGGTGACGCACTGGTCGTAAGGGGGAGCCGTCGGCTCGTCGGGCCCGTCGATGGAGGTGACCCTCTGGCCGGCGATGCGGTAGAAATCGCCTTTGCGGCCGAAGAGCCGGGTGACGGCGTGGACGCTGGCGGCCAGGAGGATGCGGCAGACGCCCGCCTCCCGGATAGCCATCTCCATGGTCTCGGGTTTGCTGAGGCCATAGCCCCAGGGGACAGGCCGGACTTTGGAAGCGAGAAACCGGGCGAGCCGTCCCGGCTGGATCTCCTTGACGGGGATGGCCCTCCCCTGGCTTCCCGCCACGGCTTTCTCGCTGATGAAGATGAGGTCATGGGGCTGGAGATGGGGCAAGGTGTAGAAGAGGACCACCTCCACGATGTCTTCTCCCGCCAGGATGACGTGGGTGCGGATGTTGAGGCGCTCCCAGCGCTCCCCATCCACCTCCACCACGCTGCGCTTGACGATCTGCCCCCTCAGGTGGGGGTCCAGGGGAGGGACGTCACCGCGGGCTGGCAAAGGGCTTCCCCCCTTGTTGAAGAGGCCTTCCACCTGACGCTTATGCCCTTTGCCGAGAAACTTTGACAGCGACGGGACCCGATCCGGCAGGTTACCATAACGCCGGGTGATGGCCATGAGGCGCCACGGGTCAGCATGGGTCTTGATCCTTTTCCTTCTGGTAGGAGGCCTCTCCTTTTTCCCGTGGCCGTCCCTGGGGGGATGGGTCCTGGAGCAGCAGGCTCTCGCCCAGGGAACCCCGGCCCTGCGGCAGGATGGGGTCTTGGTCCTCTACCCCGAAGGCCACGAAGAAGAGGCGGTCTGGGTCCTGGAAGGGGTGCTCCGCTACCGGGAACCGGTCTTCTCCCTGTTGGGGGTTCCGGTCCCGGAGACCATCCGGGTGGTCCTGGCCGCCGACGAGAGGGAACTGGAGAAGGATCTGGGCACCCGCGAGGCCCCCTTGGGGGCCTTCTGGAAGGACACCATCTGGGTCCTGGCTCCTTCCGCCTGGCCAAGGGGGCCGGTGGACCGGGAGACCTTTCTGGAGGAGGGGCCCCTGGTCCATGAGCTGGCCCATCTGGCCCTTCACTCCCGTGCAGGCGAGGCCGTCCCCGTGTGGCTGGACGAAGGGATCGCCCAGTGGGTGGACGAGAAGGTGACGGGCTTTCTCTGGCTGGATGCCCTTCCCCGCCTGGAGGCGGGGGAGGGGTACACCTACCGCCAGCTTTCCCGCTGGGAGGTGGGGGATCTCGCCCTGGCCTATCTCCAGTCTTACCTTCTGGTGGATGCCATCGCCCGGACCCATGGCGGCGAAGGCCTGGAGCTCCTCTTGCAGCGCTTGGAACGGGGGTATTCCCTCGAGGCGAGCCTGAAGGCCATCCTGGGGCAGGACTATCCGGCCTTCGTCTCCGGCGCCCCCTGGACCCGGCCCATCCCCCTGCCTTAAACTCTGTATCTACCGCAAATCTGGAAGGACCCGGCCGCCTTCAGGCAGAATAGCCTCCAGGAGGTGGGGCCGTGGACCGGATCCTCATTGTGGAAGACGAGCGTCCCATCGCCGAAATCCTGGAGTTCAACCTCCGCAAGGAAGGCTACGATGTGGCCGTGGTCTACCGGGGCGATGAAGCCCTGGAGGCTTACCGGCGCCTGAACCCCCGCCTCATCGTCCTCGATCTCATGCTACCGGGGATGAGCGGCTGGGATGTCTGCCGGCAGATTCGCCGGGAATCCAATGTTCCCATCCTCATCCTCACGGCTCGGGACGGGGCCGAAAGCAAAGTGGAAGGTCTGGAGCTGGGGGCCGACGATTACGTCACCAAGCCTTTCGACATGCGGGAGCTTTTGGCCCGCATCCGGGCCATTTTGCGCCGCTTCCCCGGGCAGGATGGCCTCTTGCGCCTGGGGGACCTGGAGATGGATCTGGAGAACTTTACGGTTCGCAAGCGAGGCCAGGAGATCCCCCTGACCCTCAGGGAGTTTGAACTGCTTCGCCATCTGCTCTTGCACCGGGGACAGGTCTTCACCCGGGAAGAGCTTTTGCGGGATGTGTGGGATTACCAGTTTCCGGGGGATGTGCGCACGGTGGATGTGGCCATCCGCCGGCTGCGGGAAAAGATCGAAGACGATTCGGCCAATCCCCGCTACGTCCTGACGAAGCGCGGTTTTGGGTACTACGCCCCCGGTCCGTGACATGAAAGGCGTGCGCTGGGGGATCCAGGGGAAACTGGCCGCCGCCCTCTTTCTGCTGGCCCTTTTGGCCATGCAGTTTGTCAGCGCCTTTTTGCTCCGCTCCATGGAGGACTACTTTTTGCGCCAGGTGCGCACCGACCTTCAGACCACCGCCGCCATGGTGGCGGGGGTGGTGGCGGGGAGCCTCGGGCGCCAGCCGGCGGCCCTGGACGATGTGGAGCGCTTCATCCGGAGTTACAGCTCCTCCCTGTCGGGGCCTTCCTGGCAGGGGAGGCTGGTGGTGGTGGACCCCGACGAGGTGGTCCTGGCTTCCTCCAGCGCCGATGTGGTCCCGGGACAGGTGTTCCGGCGGCCGGAGATCCGCTCGGGGGCGCTGGAGGGAGAGATCACGGAAGGGCAGTACACCGAAGGGGACTCCACCTTCTACACCGTGGCGGTGCCGGTCCAAGGGCAGGGGCGCATCCTGGGGGCTGTCTACCTGGACGCCCCCCTGGACGGCGTCTACGCCACCCTCGCCGATCTCCGCCGCATCCTTTTGACGGCTACGGTGCTGGCGGTGGTCATCCTCACCCTCCTGGGCCTGGCGGTGGCGCGGACCATCACCGGGCCCCTCCAGGCCCTCACGGCCCAGGCGTTGGCCATGGCTCGGGGAGACTTTCGCCAGCTGATGCCCACCGGCTCGGGAGATGAGCTGGGGGTCCTGGCGGAGACCTTCAATTACCTCAGCCGCCGCCTCGACGAAACCCTCCAGGCCATCTCCGACGAAAAGCAGCGCGCCGAAGCCATCCTCACCTACATGGCCGACGGGATGCTGGCCCTGGACGGCCAAGGAAGGGTCCTGATGATCAACCCGGCGGCCGCCCGCCTCCTGGCCGTCCGCCCCACGGACGCCCAGGGGAAGCCCCTGGCCCGCCTCTGGCCCGATGAAAAGGTGCAGGAAGCCCTGGCCGAGAGCCTGGCGGGGAGCCTGGCCTCCGTCCAGACCCGCCTTTCCCATCCGCCCCGCACCGTCCATGCCCGCCTGGCCCCCCTCAAAGTGGGCGAGCAGGTGTCGGGGGTGGTGATGGTCATGCGGGATGTGACGGAGCAGGAAAAGGTGGAAGCCATGCGGCAGGAGTTCGTGGCCGATGTGTCCCACGAGCTGAAGACCCCCATCACCACCATCAAGTCCTACGTCCAGACCCTCCGCCAGGGCGCCCTGGAGGACCCTTCCCTGGCGGCCCGGTTCCTGGGGGTCATCGAAGGCGAAGTGGACCGCATGACCAAAATCGTCAACGACCTCTTGCAGATCGCCCGCCTGGAACACGGGGAGGAGCTGGAGGAGCGGGAGCCGTTGCAGCTGGAGAAGGTGGCGGAGGACATGGTGGAAAAGCTGGGGGGGCGGGCGGCGGAAAAGGGGATCGACCTTCTCCTGGAGGCGAAGGGGCCCGTGCCGCCCGTCCTGGCCCACCGGCTGCAGATGGAACAGGTCTTCACCAACCTCCTCACCAACGCCCTGGATTTCACCCCCGCCGGCGGCCGGGTGGAGGTGAAGGTGGAAGGGCAGGAGAAGGAGGTGGCGGTGACCATCCGGGATACCGGCATCGGTATCCCGCCCCAGGATTTGCCCCGTATCTTCGAACGTTTTTACCGCGTGGATAAGGGACGCTCCCGGGAATTCGGGGGCACGGGGCTGGGCCTCTACATCACCCGGGAGATCATCCGGCGCCACGGAGGCGACATCCGCATCGAAAGCCAGGTGGGGGAGGGCACCGCCGTCACCTTCACCCTTCCCCGCATGGGGGAGGGCTACGCCCGGGAGGCGCGGGGATCATGAAGGAACATGCCAAGACGGGTCTCCTTCTGCTCCTGGTCGCGTTGAGCTTTTACCTCTCCTGGCGCCTCTTCTGGCCCCAAGGGGAAGGTAGTGGGGCGGCCCCGTCTGCGGGAACGCCCATCCTCTTTCCGGGTTCCGTTTCTCAGGTGCCGGACGATCTCTTCTCGCCCTTTGCCGTCACCGACTGGCGGGATGGGCTGCGCTGGACCCCCGCCGACGCCGGCATCTTTCCGGAAGTCCAGTCCTTCTTTCGCCGAGCCCTTCGCGCTATTCCGGAGAAGGCCTGGCGCGAAGCGGATCTCCTCGCCTGGGATGACACCCGCAGGGGCGATCTGGAATTGGAGTGGCTGGGCCCCGTTTCCCTGGCGGCGGCCCTTTGGAAGCCGGGCGATACCGGGTGCCGGGCTGGGGAGGACCTCACCTTCCGCCGCCTTTCCCTTCGGGAGGACGAGGAAGGCTGGGTGCTGGGGATGTGGGAAGGGAACTCGGGACGGGAAGTTTCCCTCCCTCTCCTTCCCGATGATCCGGGAAGGCTCCTGGACTGGCTTTCCCATCAACCGGGGGAACCCATCCGGGAGGCGAAGCTTCCCCCCGGATGGGAGGCAGCCGGCCCCCTCCCTCTTCCCGCCTCGCTCCCGGAGGTGGCGGCCATCCCCATCAAGTGGGAGGAATTCCCCGCGGCGGTACATGTGGCCGAAGCCTTCTTCCCGGACATGGCGGTGGTTAGGCAAATCGATCTAAGCGCCGACCAGGTCCTCTTCACCGACCGCCAGTCCACCTTGCACCTCGACCGGAACCTTCGCTACGAAGCGCTGCGGGCTTCCTTTCCCGGCAGCTGGTGCCTCGGCCAGGCCATGGGCCAGGTGGGCCGGTTTGTGGCCCGTCACGGAGGATGGCCGGAGGAGCCCCTTCTTCCCTGGAGCCTCTCCCAGGCCGACGGCCAGCTCGAAGTGGCCTGGGCCCAACGGGTGGGGTTCTACCCGGCGGTGGACCTTCGGCCGCCCCTCAGCCTCCGCCTGGACGGGCAGGGAGTCCGGAACTATGAGCGCCGCCTCTTCCGCCCCCTTCCCCTGCTCCCTGGCCAGAAGGGGCTAAAGGTCAAGGACCCCCTGGCCATCTTGAAGGCCTGGACTGAAGAAGGGGGCCAGCCTTTTCCGGTCGAGGCCATCTTCCTCGTCTGGCGGCTTCCCGGAGACCCTCCCCAGCCCCAGGTCTTGATGCCCACCTGGCTCTTCCTGCCCGCGGAGGGATCGCCCCTCTGGGCCCATGCCTGGACGGGCGACATCCTTCCGGCGGAGGGGAGGTAGGCCATGGACGACCGGCGGCTGAAGACCTACCTCATCGCCGCCTTTTTGATCCTGGACGTCTTCCTGGCGGCTCCTCTCCTGGCGGCCTGGTGGGGTAGCGGCGGCGGCACTCCAGGGGGAGGGAGCGAAGTCAACGGGGAAGAGCAGCTCAAGAAAGCGGGGATCCCCTTTGTGGGCCAACCGCCGGGGAAGGTTCCCGCCGCCATGGCCCTCCTGACCCTCTCCTACGGCCAGGTGGATCCTTCCGGCCTGGTTCCTCCCGGAGCCCAGGCCCTTGGGGGAGCCCCCGGCACCCAGATCTTCCGCTGGTCCGGGGGACAGCTGGTGACCATCGATCCGGGTTTTGTTTGGTACCGGATGGAAAGGAGTAGGGAAGGCTGTCCCCCCGGAGCGGCACAAAACCCAAGGGATGTGGCGGAAGCCTTTCTGGCCGCCCATCTTCCCTCCCTGGCCGGCCACCTGACGGTGGATCTGGTGGCGGCGGAAGGGTCGTGCCGATGGGCCGTCTATTTCCATCAACGCTTTGAGAGCTACCCCCTCTGGGGGTCGGTGGGGGAAGACCTCAGCGAGAAGGGGCGGCCCGTCAGCGGGCCCGCCAAGATGACGGTGGGGCCGGAAGGGGTGGAGAGCCTCTCCCTCATGCTCCTCCAGCCCCAGGGCTTTGCCGTCAAACCCCAGCCCATCCTGCCATGGTGGGAAGCCCTTTTGCGCTTGGCGCCCTACCTATCCCCGGATGAGGACATCCTTTCGGTGACCCTGGGCTATTTCGCCGACATCTACTGTCCGGTGGAGCGCTTTCAGGTGCCGCCCGTATGGCAGGTGAAGACCTCCGCGGCCGTTTACTACGTCAACGCCTACAGCGGCCTCCTCGAAGACGCCCGTAGCGTCAGCTGCTCCACCCCTTAAGGGGAAGGGGGCGGCGAAGAAGGCGGAGTCGGTGTTTCCGAAGTCCCCGGGCTTTCTCCCTCGGGAGGAGGAGCGGGGGACGGCTCCGGAGAAGGGACGGCGCCCCAGTTCCAGGGGCCCACCTCCGGCTCCGTCCCCTTCAGGTAAAGGGCGTTTCCCACCGCCACCACATCGCTGGGCATGGCCCAGTCGTCCCGGGGGTAGCCCTGGGCTTCCAGCCCTGCCAGCATCACCTGGCGCCAGATGGGGCCGGCGAGGGTGGCTCCCTGGCCCTGGAGGGGCCGGTAATCGTCCCACCCTACCCAGACGCCCGTCAAAAGGGTGGGGGTGTACCCCAAAAACCAGGCATCTTCATCGGTGGTGCCGGTCTTTCCGGCCACCGGGACCCCCAGACCCAGCCCGTAAGCGGTCCCCCCGGGGTAAAAGACGCTCTGCAACATGGCGGTGGTGATGTAGGCCACCCCCGGTTCCAGCACGCGGGTGGCCCGGGGACCGAAGGTGCCCTCGGGCACCAGGACCCGGCCCCGGGCATCTTCCACCCGCCGCACGGCGAAGAGCTCCGCCCGCCACCCCAGGTTGGCCAGGGGGGTGTAGGCCCGCACCAGCTCCTTCAGGTTCACAGCCGAGGTTCCCAGGGCCAGGGGGATGCTCCTCTCCAGCGGGCTTTCGATGCCCATGAGGGCAGCTGTCCGGGCCACGGCATCGGGGCCCACCACGGCCATCCAGCGAGCTGTCACCACGTTCAGGGAGCGGGCCAGGGCGGTGGTCATATCCACCGGCTGGTAGGAAAAGGTGCGGTCGAAATTCATGGGGACGAAGGGAGGCGCGTCGGGGGTTTTGCCGGGGAAGCTCACCGGTTCATCGATCTGGGTGGCCGTCATGGGAAAGCGCTGGGCCAAGGCGGTGACGTACACAAAGGGCTTAAAGGCCGATCCCGGCTGGCGCTGGGCGTCTCGAACCCGGTCGAAGGGGCTTTCCTGGTAGTTGCGCCCTCCCACATAGGCGAGGATCTCGCCGGTCCTGGGGTCTACCGCCAGGATGGCCCCCTGGGGCTGCCGGACGCCTGCCGCCGTTTCCCCCGCCACAGGGAGCCTCTCCAAGGCGGCGGCCGCCGCCTCCTGAACATCCAGGTCGATGGTGGTGAAGATGCGGTAGCCGCCTCGCGAGAGCCGGGCGGCGATCTCCGGGTAGCGGGTGGCGATCTCCGACCGGATGTAGTCCATAAGGTAACCGGAACGGGGGAGAGGCTGGGCCAGCCGGGCCACCTGGATGGGCTGGGCCTTGGCCTGATCCCGCTCCTTGGGGGTGATGAGTCCCTTTTGGGCCATCCGGTCCAGGACCAGATCCCGACGGGCTTTGGCCCGGTCGGGATGGGTCCTGGGGGAATAGGCGGCGGGGGAGCGGGGCATCCCCGCCAGGAGGGCGATCTCCGGGAGGGTCAGTTCCGAGACGCTTTTTCCGAAGTAATACTCCGACGCCGTTTCCACTCCATAGGCGGCATCGCCAAAATAGATGGTGTTGAGGTAAAGGGTGAGGATCTGATCTTTGCTAAACTGCTGCTCGAGCTTTAAGGTCAAGAGGAGCTCTTTGATCTTGCGCGAAAGGGTCCGTTCGGGGGAAAGGTAGAGGTTTTTCGCCAGTTGCGCCGTGATGGTGCTGCCTCCCTCCACCACCTTTCCCGCCCGGAGGTTGCGGTAGAGGGCGCGGGCGATCCCGAAGGGGTCGACCCCGTGATGCTCGTAAAACCGCTCGTCCTCCATGAGGACCACAGCGGCTTTCAAAAGGGGTGGGATCTGGCTGGAGCTGACGGGCGTGCGATTTTCTTCAAACCAGCTGCCGATGAGCCTCCCGTGGCGGTCGTAGAGGCGGCTGGCCTCGGGAAGGTCCACGGGCGGCAAGGGGGTCCGGGATGCGGCCACCGCAAGGCCGGAGGCCAGGAGCAAAAAGAGGATGGTGGCCCAACCGGTGATCTGCAGCACCATGAAACCCACAGGGCGGCGGGATCGCCGACGCCGAGCCTTGCGGGATTCCGTGGATGAACCCTCCTGGGAGCTATTTTGCCCCCATGCCGTATAATGTAGCGGTGCGCCATCAACTTGGGGGAGGCCGAAGATAGGGATGCACATGCCTAGACCGAACATCGTCAAGCTGGCCGTGGGCAAAGGGGAAGGGTCCACCCTCCTGAACGCCTTCGACAAGGCTCTTCTGGAAGCAGGAATCGGCAACCTCAATCTCATCCGTGTGAGCAGCATCCTTCCGCCGGGATGCCAGCTGAAAGAGAGCTTTGATGTGCCGCCCGGGTCCTTGACGCCCACGGCGTACGGTTACCTCATGGCCGATGAGCCCGGCACCCGCATCGCCGCCGCCATCGGCATCGGGTTTTCCGACGGCGATCACGGGGTCATCATGGAATTCTCGGGGCGCTGCACCCAAGAAGAAGCGGAAGCCAGGGTAAGATCCATGGTGGAGGAAGCTTTCGCCATGCGACAAAAGGAGCTCAAGGCCGTCTACGTCAAAGCCATCGACCACGTGGTGGAGAGCAAGGGGGCGGTGGTGGCGGCGGCCGTGCTCTGGTACGAAGGAGGGGTCCCGTGAATCTCTGGTTTAGCGAAGATCAGACGCCCAACATGAGGATCGGCCTCAGGATCGAGGAGGTCCTGCACCGGGAGCGGAGTCCCTACCAGGAGATCACCGTCTATGAGACGGCGGAATTCGGCCGCCTCTTGACCCTGGACGACATCATCATGACCACGGAGCGGGATGAGTTCGTGTACCACGAGATGCTGGCCCATCCCGCTCTCGTGGCTCACCCCGAGCCCCGGCAGGTGCTGGTGGTGGGGGGCGGGGACGGCGGTACCGTCCGGGAGGTCCTGAAGCACCCGACGGTGGAGCGGGTGGTGCTGGCGGAGCTGGATGAACGGGTGGTGGAGGTGAGCAAGCTGTACCTCCCCTCCCTGGCCCACGCCTTCGACGACCCCCGGGTGGAGTTCCGCTTCGGGGATGGCGCCCTCTACGTGGCGGAACATCCCAACGAGTTCGACGTCATCCTGGTGGACTCCCCCGATCCCGTAGGGCCGGGGGCCGTCCTTTTCAGCGAGGCTTTTTATCGGACATGCCGCGCGGCCCTGCGGCCAGGGGGCATCATCACGGTGCAGTCGGAATCCCCCTGGTTCAACCGGGAGCAGCTGTGGGCCACCCGCCGGTACTTCCGGGAGATCTTCCCGGTGAGCCGCCTCCACTGGGCGCCGGTTCCCACCTACCCTGGGGGGTTCTGGACCTTCACCTCGGGGTCTCTGGGGCCGGATCCCAAAGAGCCCAGGGAAGAAGCGGCCCTCCGGATCCATGGCCGCTACTATTCCCTGGAGATCCACCGGGCGGCCTTTGTCCTGCCGCCGTTTGTGAAAGAGCTGGCCTGAGATGGAGGTCATCCGGTGGGAAGAGGGGCCGCCCTTCCTGGCGGCCTCCCGCCAGGGGAAGGTAGCCCTTTTCGGTGCCCCCTTGGACATGACCACCAGCTACAGGTCCGGCACTCGCCTGGGCCCTCGGAGGATCCGGGAGGCCTCCCAGGGGCTGGAGGAGTTCAGCCTGGAGCAGGAGGGAAGCCTAGAGGAGGTTTCCTTTTCCGACCTGGGGGATCTCCTCCTCCCCCTGGGGGACGTGAAGGGGAGCCTGGAGGTCATCCAGGAGGCGGCCAGCCGCCTTTTGGACGAGGGCCGCATCCCCTTTGCCCTGGGGGGCGAGCACCTCATCACCTATCCTCTGGTGAAGGCGGCCCTGGAGCGTTACCCGGACCTCTTCGTCCTGCAGCTGGATGCCCATGCCGACCTTCGGGAGGAATACCTGGGGGTGGCTCTCTCCCATGCTTGTGTCATACGGCGCCTGGCGGAGGTTATGGATCCGCGAAGGTTGGTGCAGATCGGCATCCGCTCGGGAACCCGGGAGGAACTGGCCTTTGCCCGGAGCTGGACCCGCTTCTTCCCCTTTGAGGCCCGGCGATATCTCCCGGAGATCCTGTCCCTGCCGGGATTGAAGGCCGCGCCGGTCTACATTACGTTGGATATCGATGTGCTGGATCCGGCGGTGGTGCCGGGGACCGGGACGCCGGAGCCCGGCGGCCTTTTTCTGGAGGAGTTGCTGGACGTGCTGAAAGCCTTCTCGTCGCTATCCATTGTGGCGGTGGATCTGGTGGAGCTTTCTCCTCCCTGGGATCCCACGGGGCGGTCGGAGCTGGTGGCGGCCAAGTTGGTGCGGGAGATGCTCATCGCGTGGTTTCGGGAAGGAGGCCAAGGGTGATGGCCGGAGGACCTCGTCCCCTGGCGGAGGCCCGGGAGCGTTTCGAGAGGGCCCTCAGGGAAGCCCTCCCCGATGACCTGAAAGGAGAGCCTTTCCAGGTGGATGTTCCCCCCGACCCTTCCCATGGGGATCTGGCCACCAACGCGGCGCTGGTCCTGGCCCGCCGCGTGAGAAAGCCGCCCCGCCAGCTGGCGGAAGAGCTGGTGGCGGCCCTTCCCGAGGACCCCCTCCTGGCCCACGTGGAAGTGGCAGGGCCGGGGTTCATCAACTTGAGGCTCCCGCGGGCCTGGTGGGACCAGGTGGTGGCGGCGGCCCGCCACCCCCTCTGGGGTGAAGGGGCGCCGGCGCAACCGGAGCGCATCGTGGTGGAGTTCGTCAGCGCCAACCCCACGGGCCCCCTCAACGTGGTGAATGCCCGGGCGGCGGTCTTGGGGGATGTCCTCTGCCGCCTGCTGACGGCCCAGGGCCACCGGGTGGTGCGGGAGTACTACGTCAACGATGCCGGCACCCAGTACGAGAAGTTCAAAGCGTCGGTGGCGGCCCGCTATGCTCACCAATACCAGGGGAAGGACCTCGTCATCCCCGAAGGGGGTTATCCCGGGGAATACGTGGCTGACCTGGTGGATCGGGCTGTAGCCCGGCTGGGAGGCCCCGAGAAAGTGGCCGCCATGGATCCCGAGGAGCGGGAAGAGGCCATGGGCCGCCTCTGCGTGGAGATGAACATCGAAGCGGCCCGGGAAACCCTGGAGTCCTTCGGCGTCGCCTTTGACTACTTCGCCCGGGAATCGGAGCTCCGGGAACGGGGGGCCGCCGACCAAGTCTTTCGGATCCTGGTGGAAAAGGGCTACACCTACGAAGAAGACGGCGCCGTCTGGCTGAGGACCACCCTTTTCGGCGACGAAAAGGATCGGGTCATCCGGCGGCGGGACGGCGAATATACCTACATCCTCCCCGACCTGGCCTACCACCTGGACAAGTTCACCCGGGGCGACCGCCTCATCGACATCCTGGGACCTGACCATCACGGGTATCTGGCCCGTCTGCGGGCGGGCCTGGCGGCGTTGGGGAAGGATCCGGAGCGCATCGAGATCCTCATCAGCCAGGTGGTCCACCTGGTCAAAGGGGGCCAGAGGGCCCGCATGTCCAAGCGGCAGGGACAGCTGGTGACCCTCGAGGATTTCCTCAAGGAAGTGGACCGTGATGCCGCCCGCTTCTTCTTCGCGTCTCGGGCTCCCGAATCTCCCATGGACTTCGATATCGACCTGGCGAACCTCCAGACCCAGGAGAACCCCGTCTACTACGTCCAGTACGCCCACGCTCGGATCCAGAGCCTCTTACAGCGGGCCAAGGAGCTGGGGCGGGAACCCCTTTCGTCAGAGGTCCTCCTGGCTCCCCGCCAGGAGACCCTCTACCCCCACCCGTCGGAGCGCCTCCTCCTCATGCATCTGGGACGGTTCCCCGACGAGGTGGACCAGGCGGCTACCCAGAGGGCTCCCCACCGCCTGACGGTCTACGCCCGGGAGCTGGCCTCCCTCTTTCACACCTTCTACACCGACTGCCGGGTCCTGGGGGAGACGGAGGAGGTGGAGGCTGCCCGCCTGGCCCTGGCGGAGGCGGCAGGCCACACCCTGCGGAAGGTTCTCCATCTCCTGGGGGTCACGGCGCCGGATCGCATGTAGCCCATCTGTCCAAAGGTCATAAGGATATTGGACAAAATGGATCCAGG
>JAHHQG010000038.1 GCA_018729555.1 Clostridiales bacterium
CTTGGCGCTCCTGCCGCTTCGCTCCTTCTGCATCACCCTAATCCTCTAAGAGCCCAAGGCGCTTGACCCCCGCTTTATGAGGGCGTAGACTACCTTCGAACTGAGGCCTTTAAGCCGTCCAGCGAGGCGGGCAAGGCGACTTTTCGGTCACTAGGCCGAAGATGAACCGGAAAAGCCTCCTGGGCTGAAGGGCCCAGGAGGCTTTTTGGGTTGGGCAAGGGGAAAGGGGGAGAGGAGCAAGGTGGCTCTGCGAAAGAAAGCCGTCATCCTGGACGAAAAGGCCATGGCCCGCACTCTACGGCGCATGGCCCACGAAATCATGGAGCAGCACGAGCACCTGGAAGATATGGTCCTGGTGGGGATCCGCCGGCGGGGTTTGCCCCTGGCGCAAAGATTGGCCGAGCATATCGCCGCCATCTCGGGAGTGGATCTCCCTGTGGGCGCCCTGGATGTGACCCTCCATCGGGATGATCTCACGGGAGAAGAAGTGGTGGGCAAACCCACCACCGCCATCCCCTTCGGGATCCAGGATAAAGTGGTGGTCCTGGTGGACGATGTCCTCTACACGGGAAGGACGGTCCGGGCGGCCCTGGATGCCCTCATGGACATGGGGAGGCCCCGGGCCATCCGCCTGGCGGTCCTGGTGGACAGAGGACACCGGGAACTTCCCATCCGGGCCGACTACGTGGGAAAGAACGTGCCCACCTCCCGGCGGGAGCTGGTGGAGTGCCGCCTGAAGGAAACCGATGGGGAAGATGAAGTGATGATCTTGGAAGAGGTGGCCGGTTCGTGATCCTCCAGCGCCATCTCTTGGATCTGGAGAGGCTTTCGAAAGAGACCATCCTTTGGCTATTGAAAGAAGCAAAAGAACTGAAAGACGCCTATCGAAAAGAAAAACCCCTTCCCAGCCTCAAAGGGAAAGCCGTCGCCCTTCTCTTTCGGGAACCCAGCACCCGGACCCGCCTTTCCTTTGAGAGAGCGGCCCAGCTTTTGGATCTTGAGACCCTCCTCATCGACGAAGCTTCCTCTAGCCGCAAGAAGGGTGAATCCCTCCAAGACACGGCCGTGAAGCTCTCCGATCTCGCCATCGAAGGCCTCGTTCTCCGCACCTCCGTCTCGGGAGAACCGGAGACCCTCGCCCGTTTCCTCGATGAGAAGGGCATCCGCCTCTCGGTGGTGAACGGGGGAGACGGCATCCATGAGCATCCCACCCAAGGCCTCCTGGATGCCTTCACCCTCTGGGAAAGGTGGGGGGATCTTCGGGGGAAGACCATCGCCATCGTGGGCGATATCCTCCACAGCCGGGTGGCCAGAAGCTCCACCTGGGCTTTCCATGCCCTGGGGGCGAAGGTAAGGCTGGTGGGGCCTCCTTCCCTGGTGCCGCTGGAAATGGAAGGGGCCCTTCCCGCCCGGGTCTATCACCGCCTGGACGAAGGCCTCCAGGGTGTGGATGCCGTCATGGGCCTGAGGATCCAGAAAGAAAGGGAAGCGGGGGGGTATCTTCCCGGAGGAGGCGAGTACCCAAGCCTCTGGCGCTTGGAGGAACCCCTTTTGGAAAAGCTGGCGCCCGCTGCCCTCTTCCTCCACCCGGGACCTGCCGGAAAAGGGGAAGAAGTCACGGCGGATCTCCATGACGGTCCCCGCTCCCTGGTGGAAGAGCAGGTTCAAAACGGGCTTTTCGTGCGGATGGCCGTCTGGCTCTGGGTGTTGGAGGCGATGCGTCATGTCTAAGGCCCTTTGGATCCGTCAGGCCTACGCCATCGATCCCCAAAGCGGCCGAGAAGGGACCACGGATATCCTGGTGGAAAAGGGCGTCATCGCGGCCATCGATGGCGATCTCTCCGGGAAACGAGGCCTTCCGGAAGATCCCAAGGCCCTTTCGCCCCTGAAGGTTCAGGTGGTGGAGGCCGAAGGCCTTCTCCTCACCCCCGGCCTCATCGACCTCCACGTCCACCTTCGAGTTCCCGGCCAGGTCCATAAGGAAACCATGGAGACGGGCACCCGTGCTGCCGCCGCGGGAGGCTTCACCCAGATCCTCACCCTCCCCAACACCCAGCCGGTCATCGATCGTCCCGAGCTGGTGGAAGAGGTGCTGTCCCTGGCGAAGGAAAAAGCCGTGGTGCGGGTTCACGTGGCGGCCAGCGTCACCCTGGGGCAGCGGGGCGAAACGCTGGCGCCCCTGGGGCGCCTTTCGAGGGCCGGGGCCCTTGCCTTCACCGACGACGGCCGCCCGGTCCGGGACCCCTTCCTCATGGCCATGGCCCTCACCTACGCCCGCCATCTGGGAAAGGTGATCCTCTCCCACAGCGAAGAACCTGCCTTTTCCCGGGATGGGGTCTGCCACCAGGGGAAGGTGGCCTTGCGCCTGGGCCTAAAGGGCATCCCTTCTCTGGCGGAATCCCTGGGGGTCATGCGGGATATCCAGCTGGCCCTGGCCACGGGGGGCCGCCTCCACCTGATGCACCTTTCGACGAAAGAAAGCGTCGAGGCCCTGCGGTGGGGAAAGGCCATGGGTGCCCCCATCACGGCAGAGGTGACTCCCCACCATCTGGCCCTTACGACGGAAGAGCTGGAGCGCTGGCGGTACGATCCTTGCACCAAGGTGAATCCACCCCTCCGGGAGGAAGAAGACCGCCAGGCCCTCGTGGAAGCCTTAAGGGAAGGCCTCATCGACATCATCGCCACCGACCATGCCCCTCACAGCCGGGAGGAAAAGAGCCTTTCCTATGAGGAAGCTCCCTTTGGCATCTCGGGGCTGGAGACGGCCTTCCCCCTCCTCTACGAAACCCTGGTGCGGCCGGGACACTTAAAGCTCACCGACCTGGTCCGGCGCCTCACGGTGGAGCCGGCCCGGCTCCTCGGCCTTCCCGGGGGAAAGCTTTTGGAAGGGGAACCGGCGGACCTCAGCCTCTTCGATCTCCATACCCCCTTTGTGGTGGATCCGGAGACCTTCCAGTCCAAAGGGAAAAACACCCCCCTCAAGGGGCGGGAACTCCGGGGTCGGTGCGTTGGCACCTTTGTTGCGGGAAAGGAGGTGTGGCGCCTTGGGTGAAAAGATCATGGTCATCGGGTCAGGGCCCATCGTCATCGGGCAGGCGGCAGAGTTCGACTACGCCGGCACCCAGGCCTGCCGGGCTCTGGAATCCCTCGGCTACGAGGTGATCCTCCTCAACTCCAATCCCGCCACCATCCAGACCGATCCCACCACGGCACCCCGGGTATACCTGGAGCCGTTGGATGAGAAAGCAGCGGAAGAGATCATCCGAAGGGAGCGGCCCCGGGGCCTGGTGGCTACCCTCGGCGGCCAGGCGGGTCTCAACCTCGCCGCCCGCCTCCATCGGAGCGGAGTCCTTCAAAGGTACGGGGTGGAGCTCTTAGGGACCGGGGTGGAGGCCATCGAGAAGGCGGAAGACCGTCAGCTCTTCCGCCAGCTGATGGAAGCCATCGGGGAGCCTATCCCGGAGAGTAAGGCCTGCAAGACCGTCGAGGAAGGCATCGCCTTTGCCCGGAAGATCGGCCTACCCGTGGCGGTGCGGCCGGCCTTTACCTTGGGCGGCACCGGAGGGGGCTTTGCCGAGACGGAAGAGGAGCTTCAAGACATCCTTTACCGGGGCCTGCGCCTCAGCCCCATCGGGGAAGTCCTGGTGGAACGAAGCCTTTACGGCTGGCGGGAGATCGAGATCGAGGTCCTCCGGGATCGCTTTGGGGAGATTCAGATCGTCTGCGACATGGAAAACGTGGATCCCGTCGGGATCCATACCGGGGACAGCATCGTGGTGGCGCCGGTCCAGACCCTTACCGAAAAGGAGCGCACCATGCTCCGGGAGGCGGCCAAGCGCATCGTCCATGCCCTTCCCGTGGTGGGGAGCTGCAATGTGCAGCTGGCCCTTCCGCCCCGGGGCTTGGAAGGGGCGCCGGCCCCTTATTACGTCATCGAGGTGAATCCCCGGGCCAGCCGCTCCAGCGCCCTTGCCAGCAAGGCCACAGGCTATCCCATCGCCTATGTGGCGGCCCTCCTCTCGGTGGGAAAACCCCTTCCCCAGTGGGATGGGAAGATGGACCACCTGGCGGTGAAGGTGCCGCGCTGGCCCTTTGACAAGTTTCCTTCCGCCAGGAGGCGCCTTGGCACCCAGATGAAATCCACGGGGGAAGTCATGGCCCTGGAGTACACCTTCCTGGCGGCCCTGCAAAAGGCTATCCGCTCCCTGGACATGGGGGTGGATGGCCTGGATCTTCCCGAGATCCGGGAGTGGGACGACGAGACCCTGAGGGATGCCCTCATCCACCCCGACGACCGGCGGATCTTCGCCCTGGCGGAGGCCCTTCGCCGCGGCATGACGGTGGAAGAGGCCTCTCGTCTGACGGCCATCGATCCCTTTTTTGTGGAAGCCATCCGGGAAGGGGTGGAGGTGGAGCGGATGTGGGCCCGGGCGGGGGGCCTTCGGGCCCGCACCACCCCCCAGGGGGCGGCCCTTTTGCGAAACGTCCCGGAGGAAGAGCCGTCCCTTCCCCTGGAGGCTATCCTGAGGCGGGTGAAGGAAGCGGGCATCTCCGACCGGCGCCTGGCCCGCATTTGGGGGGTGGCGCCGGGGGATGTGGAAGGGATGCGGGAGGAGCTGGGGATCCGGCCTTTCTTCGGTGGGGTGAAGCCCCTTTCCTTGGAGGGAAGGGAGCTTCCCCCGTACCTCTTCAGTACCTACCGCCCCATTCCGGAAGAGTCGGCGGAGGAAGGCGAAGCGGGAGAACGGCCGTCGGTCCTGGTCCTGGGGAGCGGCCCCATCCGCATCGGGCAGGGGATCGAGTTCGACTATGCGTCTGTCCACGCCGTCAAGGCCTTCCAGAAGCTGGGGTACCGCACCGTCATGGTGAACAACAACCCGGAGACCGTCAGCACCGATGCCACCGTGGCCGATCGCCTCTACTTCGACCCCCTGGACGTGGAGACCCTCCTCCACGTCTGCCGGCGGGAAAAGCCGGTGGGCGTCTCCGTCCAGTTCGGCGGCCAAACGGCCCTGAACCTGGCGGGGCCCCTTTCCAAGGAGGGAATTCCCCTCCTCGGCACCACGGTGGATGCCCTGGACCAGGCGGAAGATCGGGAGCGGTTTGAAGCCCTGCTGGAGTCTTTGGGGATTCCCCACCCGGAAGGGGGGGCCGCCACCTCCCTGCGGCGGGCCCTCGCTTTGGCGGCGTCCATCGGGTATCCCGTCATGGTAAGGCCTTCTTACGTCCTGGGGGGCCGGGCCATGCAGGTCTGTTACGGCCCCGAGGATTTGGCCCGCTACATGGAAGAAGCGGTGGCCGTCTCCCGCCGCCATCCCGTCCTGGTGGACCGCTACATCGGCGGGGTGGAAGTGGATGTGGATCTCATCTCCGACGGTGAGACGGTCATCATCCCGGGGATCCTGGAGCAGATCGAGCGGGCGGGGATCCACTCCGGCGACAGCATGGCCGTCTACCCGCCCCAGCACCTCAGCCGGGATCTGCAGGAGAAGATGGCCGCCTACGCCGCAGCCATCGCCCGCCACCTTCCCGTGAAGGGCCTCATGAACATCCAGATGGTGGTCCAGGGAGGGGAGGTGCAGGTCCTGGAGGTGAACCCCAGGGCCAGCCGCACCGTCCCCATCCTGCAAAAGGCCACGGGCATCCCCATGGTGGAGCTGGCGGTGAGGGCCTCTTTGGGCCAGAAGCTCAAGGATTTAGGATGGGTGACGGGCCTGCAGCCGGAAAAGCCCTGGGTGGCTGTAAAGATGCCCGTCTTCTCCCTGGGAAAGCTCACCGATGTGGAAGCCGCCCTTTCCGCCGAGATGAAGTCCACGGGAGAGGTCATGGGGTTGGGGTACAGCTATCCGGAAGCGCTGCAGAAGGCCTTTCGGGCCGTGGGATGGCCCCTTTCTCCGGGGGGAAGAGCCCTTTTGACGGTGAGCGATCGGGATAAAGAAGAGCTTTTCCCCATCGCCAGGGCGCTTTTGGCCCTGGGCTTCACCCTCCTCGCCACCCCGGGAACGGCCGCCTTTCTCCGGCAGCGGGGCCTTCAGGTGAAGGAAGTGACCAAGCTCGGAGGAAAGGGCCAGGATGTGGTGGAGGCCATCCGGGAAGGGGTGGATCTGGTCATCAACACCTTTACCGAAGGGGGAAAGCCGGAACGGGACGGCTTTCGCATCCGCAGGGCGGCCGTGGAGGCAGGGATCCCCATGCTCACCTCCCTGGATACCGCCAGGGCCTTTGTGGCCGTGCTTTCCCCCGAGCCCAACGGGGGCGTCCGGGCTTTGCAGGAGTACCTGGAAGGGGCGACCCAGCGATGAAAGCGACTCTGGCGGAGATCTTGGAGAACCAAAACATCGGAGGGACCCTCTTTTGGCTGACGGTGAAAGAGCCCCGAGGGGCGAGGGAGGCCCTCCCGGGCCAGTTCGCCCACATCCTTTGCGGGGAACCCTTCAGCCAAAAGGACGGTCCGGGGTGGAGGAGGGCCTTTTCCATCTCCCAGGTGGATCGGGAAAAAGGCACCTTGAGCTTTCTCTACCGGCCGGAAGGGCGGGGGAGCCGGTGGCTTTCCAGAAGAAAACCGGGGGAAACCCTCGATCTCCTCGCCCCGCTGGGAAAGCCCTTTCCCTTGGATCTCCCACCCCAGCATCGCCCCGTGATGGTGGCGGGCGGGACCGGCCTCGCCCCTTTCCTCTTCCTCTCCCGGGAGCTATCCCTCAAAGGGGAAACGCCCCTTCTCTTCATCGGGATGGCCTCCCATAAGGAGCTGGCGGTGATGGGGTTGGCCCTTGAGGCGGGCGCCCAGGTGATGGTGGCCACCGACGACGGCAGCCAAGGCTACTACGGCACCGTGGTGGACCTTGCCCGGGAGACCCTCCTGCGGGAAGAAAAGGGGGATGGGCGGACGCCCTTTCTGTATGCCTGCGGCCCCACCGCCATGATGGCGGCCATGGCGTCCTTTGCCAGGGAAAAGGGATGGCCCCTCTATGTCTCCCTGGAAACCAACATGGCCTGCGGGACAGGCCTCTGCCTCACCTGCACTGTCCCAGGGCCAAGAGGCCCCCACTTCTACCGGCGGGCCTGCGTGGAAGGGCCTGTCTTTCCCGCGGAGGAGGTGGACTGGAATGAGCTTTGATCCGTCGGTGCAGCTGGGGCCCTTGAAGCTTCCCAATCCCGTCCTTTTGGCCTCAGGCACGGCCGGGTACGGGAAGGAGATCAGCCGCTACCTGGATCTCTCAAGGTTGGGGGGCATCATGGTGAAGGGCGTGGCGCCGGAGCCCTGGCTGGGGAATCCCCAGCCCCGCACGGTGGAGACGCCCGGCGGGCTCATCAACTCCATCGGCCTGGAGAACCCCGGTCTAAAGCATTTCCTCGAAGAAGACCTGCCCTTCCTAAAGGAGGTGGGGATCCCCGTCATCGTCAACGTCATCGGCCACACGGTGGAGGAATATGCCCGGGTGGCCAGAGGCCTCCGGGATTCCGGTGTGGCGGCTTTGGAGCTCAACATCTCCTGCCCCAACATCGAAGAAGGAGGCATCCACTTCGGCCATGACCCAAGACAGGCGGCGGAAGTCACCCGGGCGGTGCGGGAGGAAAACGGTGCGCCCCTTTTTGTGAAGCTCTCCCCCAACGCCCCCGATGTCCTCAAAGTGGCGGAAGCGGTCTTGAAGGCGGGAGCCGATGGCCTGAGCGCCATGAACACCTATGTGGCCATGGCCGTGGATGTATGGCAGGAAAAGCCTGTCCTTCCCGGCATCACCGGAGGGCTTTCGGGGCCCGCCATCAAGCCCCTGGTGATGCGCTGGGTGTGGGAGCTTTACCGGGAGTTTTCCGTCCCCATCATCGCCATGGGAGGCATCACCCGGTTTGAAGATGCGGCGGAGTATATGCTGGCCGGAGCGTCGGCGGTGGCGGTGGGGACGGCCAGTTTCATCAACCCCTCCATCGCGGAAGAGATCCTGGAAGGCCTCCTTCGCTGGGGAGCCAGCCGGCAGGGAGGCCAGACCAGCTTTCAAAGCGCCATCGGGGCGGCCCATAAGGGCGTGAAGAGGAAGGGTCCTCTTTATGGCGGGGCGTAAAGGCCGTTTGGAAGCTCGAAAGCGGTTGGCTCTGGCCCTCGATGTGGGGACCTTGGACGAAGGGAAGGCCTGGGTAAGGCGCCTTTCGCCTTTCGTAGGGGTGGTGAAGGTGGGCCTGGAGCTCTTCGTGGCGGAAGGTCCCAAGGCCGTCCAGGAGCTCCATGAGCTGGGGGTGGAGATCTTCCTCGACCTCAAGCTCCACGACATCCCCCGGACGGTCCAAAGGGCGGTGGAGCAGGCGGGACGCCTTCCCGTCCGCTACCTCACCCTCCACGCCTCAGGAGGAAGGGCCATGCTGGAGGCGGCCCGGGAGGGGGCGGAACGGGTGAATGCCCGGCTGGTTCTCCTGGCTGTCACCCTTCTGACGAGCTTAGGACCCGAGGATCTAAGGGAGCTCCACCTGGGGGAAAACCCGGGGGAGCGGGCCCTTCTCTGGGCTCACCTCGCCCGGGAGGCAGGGATCAAAGGCCTGGTGACGTCGCCGAAGGAAGTGGGCCTGATGCGAAGGGTGCTGGGGAAAGAGGCTTTTTTGGTGACGCCCGGCATCCGGCGAGGGGAACCCCTGGGGGATCAGCGGCGGGTGGCGGGGCCGGGGGAGGCCTTGAAGAGCGGGGCCGATCTTTTGGTGGTGGGAAGGCCCATTTTAGAGGCGCTTCACCCCGAAGAGGCGGCTCAGGCGATCTTAGAGGAGATGGCGGAGGCGATGGGCGTTGGCGAAGGATGAACTTTTGCGAAAGCTTCAAGCGGTAGGGGCCATCCTGGAAGGCCATTTTCGCCTGACGTCAGGGAGGCATAGCAGCCGATTCTTTCTCCTGGCCCGGGCGTTTCAGTATCCCCCTCTGGCGGAAGAGCTGGGGAGAGGCGTGGCCCGGCTCTTTTCCGGCCTCCAGGTGGAGGCGGTGGTGGGGCCCGCTGTGGGAGGGATTCTCCTCGCCCATGAAGTGGCGAGGGCCCTTGGGGCTCGCTCCATCTTCACCGAGAAGGACGGGGAAGGGAAGATGACCCTTCGGCGAGGGTTTCAGCTCCATCCTGGGGAAAGGATCCTCCTGGTGGAAGATGCCGTCACCACGGGAGGGTCCCTTCTCCAGGCCTATGAGGCCCTTCGGCCCTGGGAACCCCAGGTGGTGGGCATCGGGGCGGTGGTGGACCGGGGATCATCCCAAAGGGTAGAGCTCCCCATGCCGGTGAAAGCCCTTTTGGAACTCCCCACCCCTGACTGGGCGCCGGAGGAATGTCCCCTCTGTCGGGAAGGGATTCCTTTGCGGGAGCCGAAAAAGGAGCTTTGATGTCCGCGGAGGGGAAGGGGGCGGTCCTGACGACGGGGACTCCGGGGAGGAACAGGTCCCCGGAAGAGCTGCGGGCCGCCCTCCTCACCTTTTTGGAGCAGCAGGGTTTTCGGGTTGAAGGGGGGGTTGTCCGCCTTCCCCCTGATGCCAGGAAAGAAACCATCCGCGCCCTCCACCGTTTGGCGGTGGAGCACCGCCGGCGGGAGCAGGGGAAGCGGCTGGCCCGGTGGGAGCCGGAGTTTCTTTCCCGGGTAGCCTCCGGGCGGGATCTTCGCGTGGAGGCCATCCGCCCCCGCCTGGTGGAAGTCCAGCGACGATCCCGGGATGAGCTCTTTTTCCGCTGGGCGGCCCTTCACTGGAGCATCCCCGTGTCTTCCGGCTACGGACGCCGCCTGCGCTTTCTCCTCGTGGACGAAGGAAACGAAAAGGTGATGGGCATTTTGGGCTTGGGGGATCCCGTTTTCGCCCTGGCGCCCCGGGACCGGTGGATCGGCTGGGATGAGGAGACGAAACGGCAAAAGATCCGGTACGTGATGGACGCCTTTGTTCTCGGAGCCCTTCCCCCCTATGCCGATCTCCTTGGCGGGAAGCTGGTGGCCATGGCGGCCGCCAGCAACGAAGTGAGGGAGGCCTTTTCCCGCAAGTACCAAGGGGCCTCCACCGTCATCGCAGGGGAACGCCACGATGGGCACCTGGCCCTCCTCACGACCGCATCCGCCCTCGGGCCCTCCTCTTTGTATAATCGCGTCCGGTACGGGGAGCGGCTCCTTTATCTTCCCGTGGGCTACACCCGGGGATTTGGGGAGTTTCATTTTTCCTCAGCCCTCTACGAAGAGCTCCTTCAGCTGGTGAGGGAACGCTCCTACCCGACGGCCAAGCACGTTCGCTGGGGAAAAGGGTTTCGCAACCGGCGGGAAGTGGTGCGGAAAGGTCTTCGGGAGCTGGGCCTTTCCACCGATCTTCACCAGCATGGTGTTCGCCGCCAGATCTTTGTAGTGCCTCTGGCGGAAAATGCCGCGGCTTTCCTTCGGGGGGAGGATCAGGACCTCCGGCCCCTTGATCTTCCACTGCAGAAATTATTTGCTTATTTCAGGGAGCGCTGGCTTTTACCCCGGGCCAGGCGGGATGACCGATTCCGGGCCTTTCGGCCGGAGGATTATGCCCTCTGGTCCTGACGGAAGGAAGGGTTTCCCCTGCGGGAAGAAGAGGAGCTGGTCTTTGCCCATCTGCCGGCGAGCCTTGTGGAAGAGGTCCTGGCCAAAGCCCAGGATCTTAGCCAGGCGTTGACGGTTGCCCTGGAAGACAATCGGGCGGCCCGCAGCCGTTACCGCAGGCGGTTGGAAGAAGAAGGCCTTTTGCTTCACGAGGCGTCGCTGGGATGGCCGCCGGCACCGACCACCTGCGGGGTGGACGGATCCTACGCGATCGAGCGGCTCCTCAGCATGGACGTCTGCCTCTGCGCAGCCGTGGCCGTCGAGGGTCTTACCCCTCCCTCGGAAAGTCGCCACTGGGAAGAACCCCATCACCGGGTGTTTATGGCGGGGGAGCCCCACAGCCCGGATACAGCTACGGTGCTGCGGAGCGTCATGGTGGGGCGGGAGCTCCTTCTAGCTCGGGAAGCTCCCCATGACATGGTTTTCCTGGACATGACCCTCACCCTGCCCCTCATCTATTTCAACCAAGCTCTCAATCTCGCCCCCAGGGTGCAGGAACTCCAATCGGCCCGGGAGTTTTTGGCCCATGCGCCGGGTTACCTTCGGGCCTACCGGGATATCCTCCAAGCCCGCCGCACCGACAAGCAATACGTGGGAATCCCCAAGTACTCCTCCCAAAGGGAGCTGGGGAACCGGTTGGGGTGGGCTTCCGCCCAGGACGATCGGGGGATGATGAGCTTCCTTTTGCAGGCGGGGGAACTGACCCGGCCCCTTCCCCTCCAGGACCCCGACCATCCCTGGCACCTCAAAGTTCCCGAGGGGGAGGAATCCCTGGGAGAGGTGGTGGAGGAGATCCTGGCGGCCGTCAAGGAGATCCACATCATGTACTACCGGCCGACCCCCTGGCTTCCGGCCTTGCGGGTGGAGATGCCGGGGGCTGTGGCCACCAACCGTCACCGCTTGGCGGTGGTGGTGCAGGGGCTGAAGCACCAATGCGTGGCGCCGGGGATCCTGGAGCCTTACCCCACCTACATGGCCGATCGCATGGCCAAAGCCGTGGGGCCGGCGATGCCCGCCTTCCGGCAGGTCATCACCCAGGGGGTGGCCCAGGGCTACCAGGGGGACCTGGAGGAAGTCTACTTTGCCTTTCACGGCTATCGGACGGAGACGGGAAGGTGAGGGCCATGGGGGGCGGCGGGCAGGATCTGGATGGGCTTTTGGACCAGGGAGAGCAGCTGGGGGTCATCGGATCGCCCTCCAGCACCGCTGAGCTAACCTTGGACATCCTGGGGACGGCGGTAGAGCGAAAGCTGGTGGGGGAGTTGGCCCTCTTCCGGTTCCGGCAGGACAGCTTTCTCCACTATGCCCTGGGACAGATTACCGAAGTTGTCCTTCAGAACCGGTGGCACGAAGATCCCAGCATCCGCAGCCTGATCCGCCAGCGGGGCCGGGTGGACGCCGTGAGCGAACGGCAGGATACCCACCTGGGCAAGATGACGGTGAGCGCCGTTTTCCGGCAGCACCAAGGCCAGTTTGAGCCGGCCATCCTGGGTACGGTCCCTTCCACGGGTACGGCTATCCGCCTGGTGGATGATGCCATGCTGGAGCATCTTCTCCGGCCTTACGCTTCCCAGATCTTTTACCTGGGCAAGGTTTACGGATCGACGCCTAAACTTCCCCTCTGGTTCAAGCATTTCGATACAGGCCCCGAGGGCGCAGGGGAAGCGTATCATGTGGGTATCTTTGGAAAGACCGGGTCCGGGAAATCGGTTCTTGCGAAGATGATCCTGACAGGTTACGCCCGCCATAGGAAGATGGGCATTCTGGTCCTGGATCCTCAAGGCGAGTTTTCCAAAGATCTAACGGGTCGATCCACAGGGACCTTCGCCCTTCCCCTTAAAGCCATCCTCGATTACCTGGGAAAGCCCTCCTTTACCCTCGCGGTGCGGAATCTGGTCCTCGATGACTGGGACCTCTTTAAAGAGATTCTCGTGGAATCCCCCTTCTTTGAGAGGCTCTCCATGCCTCGGGGGGAGAACCGACAGCTGGCAGCCGGGGTCTTGGGGGAGGAACTCGAAAAAGCCAAGGTCAAGCTGGCGGAGCTTCACACAAGGGCGGCCTTCGAGAAGGCATGGGAGATTCTGCACCGGGAAACGGTACAAAAGGTCTTCTACCGAACCGCCGACTCCCGCAGCCGGTTTAACGACATGCTACAGCAAGCCGACCCCAACGCCTTTTACGAAAATTACTGGAAACCGGTGGGCGAACTCTTCAACAAAGAACGGCCCGGGACCCGGGAAGTGAAGTCGGCGCTACGCTGGCTTTTGACCCCCAACGAAAGGGGGGTCCGCCCCGTCCTGGTGGTGGACCTTTCGAAAGAGCAGGCAAGGGGGCTTTTCTGGAACGATCGCATTCAGACCTTGGTGATCCGGCGCATCCTGAAGGGGCTGACGACGGCGGCGGAGCGAGCCTACCAACAAAAAGAAGAGAGCCTGAACACCCTGGTGGTCATGGACGAAGCCCACCGGCTGGCGGGAAGGAAAGCTTCCGATGAGGAGGAGGAGGAGGACCTGGTGCGAAGGGACCTCATCGACGCCGCCCGCACCACCCGCAAATACGGGCTCGGCTGGATGTTTATCAGCCAGACCCTGGCCAGCCTTCACACGGAGATCCTGCAGCAGCTGCGGATCATGTTCTTTGGCTTTGGGCTGGGGTTAGGTCAGGAGTTTCAGTCCCTCCGGCTGCTGGTGGGGTCCTCCGATGCCAGCCTGAGGCTCTACCAGACCTTTCGGGACCCCCATTCCTCTTTCGATGCAGGCAGCCGCCGGTACTCCTTCATGACCATCGGCCCGGTGAGCCCCCTCTCGTTTGCGGGTACGCCCCTTTTCCTCAACGTCTTCAACCGGGTGGAGGAATTCTTGGAGGCCAACCGCTTAAAGGTTTCCGTCCGCCAGCTGCGATGAGGGAAGGAGAGGAAGGTATGGCCGAAGAGAAAGGCCACCCCTTTTTCGCCGCCTTTTATGGGTCCTTTGGGCGCTTGGGCCAAGGGTACCTCCAGGGGCAGGTGGAAAAGCTCCTTCACGGAAAGAAGGGACGCCTTTTGGAGGTGGGGGCAGGGCCGGGGTTTCTCTTTCCCTTGTACGGGAAGCGAAAAGACCTCCAGGTGACGGCCGTCGAACCCGATCCCTACATGCGGCGGCAGGCGGAAGGAAGGGCCCGGCAGTTTGGGGTGGAGCTTCTCCCGGGGAGGGCGGAAGAGCTCCCCTTTCCCGATGAAAGCTTTGATTACGTCCTTACGAGCCTGGTCCTTTGCACGGTTCAGGAGCCCAAAAAGGCCATCCGCGAGATGGCCCGGGTGTTAAGACCCGGCGGGGAGCTGCTCTTCTTGGAGCATGTGCGGGGGGAAGGATGGCGGGGGAGAGGGCAGGATCTTTTGCGTCCCCTCTGGGAGAAGGTGGCGGGAGGCTGCCAGCTGAACCGCCCGACGCAGGTGTGGCTTCAAGAAGAGCCCCTTTTGCAAGAGATAGAATGGGAATCTCTCCCTGCGGTTTGGCCGGTCCAGCCCATCCTTTTGGGGAAAGCCCGGCGGCGGGCCATGGCGTGAAGATCCAAGCTTCCGATTTCAAAGGGGACGAAGGGTTCCCGCACCTTCCTCCAGCTGAAGGTCACCTTTGGCTATATCCGTGAGGAACCGGCGGAGATCCTCCTTGCGGTCCCCGGGTACCCAGAGGGTGAAGGTCACCTTGTCGGCAAAGAGGGGTGGCTCGATGGAAAGGCCTTCGCGGGAAAGGGCCTCTTTCAGGCGGGGCCAGAGATCATAAGGGACGGACAGGGTGAGGGGGACCGTCCAGCGGCGGGTTTCTTTGGGCGCCTGGGCGAGGGCCTCTCGGGCAGCTTTTCCATAGGCCCTGATGAGGCCTCCCTTTCCCAGAAGGATGCCGCCAAAAAGCCGCGCCACGATGACGGCGGCATCGTAGAGGTCTTCGTGGCGGAGGGCCTCCAGGATGGGAAGGCCTGCGGTATAGGCAGGTTCGCCGGCGTCGTGGGCCTTTTCGGTTCCAGGGTAGAAGCGGGCGGCGTACACGATATGGCGGGCTTTGGGGTGACGGCCCGCCACCTCTTTGAGCTTTTCCTTCAGCTCTTCTTCGCTCCGACAGGGAAAGGCGTATCCGAAGAAGACGGAATGGCGATCTTCGATGCGGCTCTGGCCTTCCCCGGCCAGGGTGAGGACATGGTACAATCCGCCAGGGGCAGAGCTCATGCGTGGCCTCCTTCGCCGGCTCCTTCTGATCATTATAGGCCTTCTTTTTTTGGGAGGCTTTTGGGGCGCCATGATCTTCTACCAAACTTGGGCGCCCAAGCTGGAGATGCTTTCCCAGACGGTGCGGGAAGAGGCGGTGGAAAAAGGGGGAATGTACCTTCCTCTGGAACACATGGGGGATAAACTTCCCCAGGCGGTGATTTCCGCAGAAGACCGCACCTTTTACAGCAATCCCGGAATCGATCCCAAAGCCATGGTGAGGGCTCTTTTCATCAACCTCTGGAATAGGGCTTTCGTCCAGGGAGCCAGCACCCTGACCCAGCAGCTGATGAGGGATGTCTTTCTTTCGCAGGATAAAGATCTTTGGCGAAAGGCCGAAGAGATCCTCCTGGCGCTTTGGGTGACCCGCCTCTACAGCAAGGATGAAATCCTGGAGATGTATCTCAATCGGGTGTATTTCGGGCATGGGGCCTGGGGAGCTCCTCAAGCAGCCAGGATCTACTTCGGGAAAGAGGTGAACCAGCTCTCGTGGGGGCAGGCGGCCCTCTTGGCGGGGCTCTTGCCGGCGCCTTCGGCCTACGATCCCTTTTGCAACTTGGAGGCGGCCAGGGTCCGCCAGCGATATGTGCTGAACCGTTTGCGGGACGATGGGGTTCTCTCAGCGGAAGAGGCGGAAATGGCAGCCCAGAGCCCCCTCTACCTTTTGCCGGGGATGTGCCAGGGGAAGAGGTAGGCCGTCGGTGGAGAGGATGTGTTGCAGGAAGCCTTTTGCCTGAATCCCTCGGCGTTCGCCCATGGCTTTCTAAGGTGGCACCCCTTTTTAAGGGAGGGGACTTCTTCTCCGACCTATGAAAGGTCTGGAGCATCTTCTGGCGACGCTTGCGGAGGAGCTCCGAGTTGGTCCCAGGAGAAGGCACCGTCGCCTCTCCTTTTCCAGCGCCAGCCCGCGGTGAGCTCTGCCGAACCTTTCCCAAGACCGGGGCATCACGGGACGCGGTGGCCCCTCCCTACCGAAGCTTGGCAGCGGCCCAGGTCGTCCGGCGCAAGTGCCGTTGGGCCGGATTATGATACAATGACAAGTAACTATAGATGAATAAGCTGCCGGGCGGAGTCTATGGCCCGTCGAGGGTGAGCAAGGGCCCGCCCTTAGCCGAAACGGAGGGGTTACGCCGATGCAAGGTGCTGACGAGACCACCCGCCCGGGGATTGAGCTGGAGTTTTTCCACGACGTCCTCTGCGCGTGG
The DNA here is from genome assembly GCA_018729555.1 of Clostridiales bacterium. GTDB lineage: Bacteria > Bacillota > Sulfobacillia > RBS10-35 > RBS10-35 > RBS10-35. The sequence goes on from JAHHQG010000038.1 coordinate 16,006, forward strand.
TGCTACGCCCTTTCTCCGCGGGTTCGGCGGCTTGCCGCCGAGTACCCCGAAATCCGGATCGTCCACCGCGCCTTTGCCCTGGCGCCGACGCCGGAATCCCTGGAGGCCATGTTCGGTTCAAAGGAGCAGGCCAAGCGGGAGATCCTTTCCCACTGGCGAGCGGCCAACCAAAACGACGATGACCACCGCATCCAGGCCGAGCTCATGGCCACGCGCCCTTTTGACTACCCGTACTCTATGCCGGGGCTTTTGGCCTGCAAGGCGGCCGAGATCCAGGGCGGGCAGGAAGCCCACTGGGACATGTACGACCGGATTCAGCGCGCCCATCTCACAGAGTGCCTGAACATCGCCGATTTCGAGGTGCTCCGCCAGTGCGCCGAAGACGTCGGCCTGGACGTGGCCCGGTGGGAAGCCGACGTTCGCTCGCCGGAGACCCGGGAGGCCGTCGAGCGGGACCTGGCGCGGGCTCGCCTGTACGGGATCCGGGGCGTGCCCACCCTTGTGGCGGAGCGCAAGTACGCCTTCAGCGGGGCGCAACCTTATGAACGGCTCAAGACTTGGATCGAGCGCCTCCTGGCGCAGCAAAGGCCGGAGGCCCTTCGGCAAGGCCCGCAGCGCTTCCCTGGAGCGGGCCCGCTTCGATCATGCGACGGGCGAAGCGGTGTGGGAAGAAGAAGATTATTGCACGCCTCCCCTCGCCCAGGAGCGGGAAGCCGTCCTGGATCATTATTTTACCGGCCTGACGGTCCAGCCGGTGAAGAAAGGCGAAGGCTGGGCGCGCATCGCCCATCTGCCGTCGCTTTGGGACGCAGGCGCGATGGCGGGGGACGCGGAACATCCGGCTGCCGGCGGCCTCATGGTGGAGCTTTCCGACGAGGAGGCCGGTCCGGTCTGTGACTTTGAAACGGGCCGCTGCGGATGAAACGGGAAAGGCCCAGGGAGCCGGGAATCCATCCCCGGAGAGGCTTCCGACCCCGTGGCCTTGGTGAGCCCGCGCCGGATCCGAAGAGCGGCCGGCTGATCATTCCCCGTACCGGTAGCGTCGGCTGTGGGCGTGGAAGCGTTCCCGGCGCCGATCCTTCTCCGACCAGCTTTGACCTCCTCCCGGAAGTGAATTCCGGGGATGCCCAGAGGGAGGCTCGCTTCAGGATCCGTCATGGGTCCTCCCCCGGCGACACAAACAAGGTCTTTTCGTTCTGGTAGAAGACCTGCCCCGGCGCTCCCTTTTGGGGCCGCACATACCGCTTGCGGGTGTAATCCACCGGCACGTCATGGCTGTGGCGGGCAGCGCTGTGGCGGGCCGCCAGGAGGGCGGCTTCTTTCGCCACATGGGGAGGAGGCGGCGCCTCTTTGGGCCATCCCGCAGGAGGCCTGGCGATGACGTGGCTTCCCGGCTGGCTTCGCACGTGGAACCACCAGTCATCGGGACGGGCGAAAGAGAAGGTCAACCAGTGGTTCTGGGTCTGGTTCTTTCCCACGAAAAACGTCCAGCCATCGGGCCCTTCCAGCTTTCGCGGCCCGGAGGGTTCCCCTTCTTTCGGTTTCGTCTTCGGTTTTCCTTCCGTTTGAGGGAACCCGTACCGCATATCCCATGCGGAAAGGACCTCCTCCAACTCCTCCAGCTCCAGATCTTCCTCCTGAAGGTTCTCCAGCTCCAAGAGTGCCTCTCCCAGCACCTCCACTTCCCTCTGGGCCCTTTGCAGCCAAAAGGTCCCTTCTTCTTTGCGCCGCCTTGCCTTCTTGTAGCGTTCAAAGTAGGTTTCGGCATTCTCCGCCGGGGTGAGGGAAGGATCCAGGGGGATGGCCTGGGGAGTTCCCTCCCAGTCGGGGAGGATCACCTCCTCCGCGCCTTTGGGAACCTCCTGCAGGTGGGCGAGAAGGAGCTCTCCGTAAAGGCGGAACCGGTCCTCACCCTGGGCTTCCGCCAGCTCCTCTTCCCGTTTTTGAAGGGTGTTCTTCGCCCGCTTGAGCTCCTTTTTGACCCACGCCATCCGGGTGGAGAGGGCCTTTTCCCGCGCTTCCCGCCGGACCCTTTCCCTCTCGAGGAAAAAGAGGAGCTCCGATGGCGACGAAAAGGCCACGGCCCTTTCCCCAGGGTGAGGGGTCAAGGAAAAGGCGGCAAAGGCGCCTCCGGGAAGGAGGAGGGTGGGCTCCCAGAGGCCTTGCCCCACCCGGTGAAAGAGATCCTCCAAAGACCTTCCCAGGGCCTCCCGCTGGGAAGGGCTGAGATCTTCCGGTAACGCTTGGGGGCATAGGCCCACCTTTTGCAACACTTCCTTGGCAAGGAGGGGTCCCAGCCCCGGAAAGGCCCGGGGAAGGGCTTTTTCCAGGGGGAGGGACGGAAGGTCCTGGAGGATCTTCTCCATGGCTTCCCCCGTCGACCGCCAAGCGGCGGGATCTCCTGACGGGGGTGGGGGAGGCGAAAAGGAAAGGCCAGGGGAAAGGGGCCTCTTTTCATCGTCGGGAGCCGTGCGGGGAAGGGCATCCACAATCCTTTCGTCTTCCGTCAGGAGGATGAGGCGGGCAGGGCGGCTGAAGAGCTCCACCGCCAGGGTGAAAAGGGCTTCCTCCTCCAGTTCGTCCTTTCCGGCAAAGCGAAGGTAAAGGCACCGCTCCAGCTCTTCCTGCCGGGCCCCCAAAAACCGCCCGTCGGTGAGATGGCGGCGGAGAAGCTGCCAGAAGAGGGTTTCCTCCTCCATGGGGGCTTCGCCCGTCGGGGCCAGGTAGAGAAGGCCCCTCGGACCTCCTTTCACGATGAGAAACCCCTTTCCCTTCTCCGGGTGCCGGAGGTGCCACTGGAAGGTGAAGGGGTCCACCTGCTGGACTTTCTGGACCCGGGCGCCTTTCCAGCGGCTTAGCTCATGGTGGAGGGCCCGCACGTAGATGCCGTCCAGCACGAAGAATCCTCCTCACGCTAGATGAGGGCCTGATAGGTCTTCCCTTGCCAAGCGTACCGGTAATAGAGGCCGATGAGGAGAAGGCCGACGGTGAAGGCAGCCGCATAGCCCCACCAGACGCCATCGATTCCGATGAGGCGGGAGAGGCCATAGGCCACGGGGATTTCCACCAGCCAGATGACCAGGACCGAGATGGCGGAGGGCCAGAAGACCACTCCCGTCGCCCGCATGATGCCCGTCAAAACGCCGGAGATGCCGAAGAGGAGATAGCTCCATCCCGTGATCCAGATGAGGCGAAGGGCGATGGCGAGGGCTTCGCTTTCCGTGAGAAACCACGGGAGGTAGATAGGGGCCAAAAGGTAGGCCAGGGCCACCAGGAGGCCCCCGACGGTGAAGTTTAAGACGAGGCCCGAGCGGACCACCTTTTCCAGCTCCTGGATCCTCCCGGCGCCCACCGCCTGGGCCCCGAAGACCGACACCGCCACCGTCAGGCTGATGGCGGGCATCTGGATGTAGTTAGAAACCTGCCAGTAGGCGCCGAAGGCGGCGGTGGCCGATGCTCCAAAGCGGTTCACCATCCCCAGGATGGCCATCTCCGAAAGGGCCACCAGCGTGTTCTGGAGGGCTGTGGGAAGGCCGATGCGCAGCATGGGGAGGAGGATCTCCCGGCGGGGCCAGAAATACCGCAGGTCCTTTCGGTCCAGCCAGAGGACATGGCCCCTTTTGCGAAGCCAGAGGAAGATGCTGAGGAAGGCCAGGGTATCCCCCACTCCATAGCCCCAGCCCACCGACCGGATGCCCTGGGAAGGGATGCCCAGGCCGAAGAGGGCGATGGCCGTGGCTCCGGTGATGCCGGCCACGTTCACGAGGAGAAAGGTGAAGGGCGTCCGGGAATCCCCAAGGCCCCGCAAAAGGGCGCTGTAGAGGAAGAAGAGAAAGAAAGGGGGCAAGCACCACACGGCCGTCCGGGCCGCCGCCACGGCATCGTGGTACACATGGGGCGGCGTTCCCATGACCCGGAGGAGGTAAGGCATGGTGGCGTAGCCCAAGGACGCCATGGCCCACCCCAGAAGGAAGACGACCGTCACCCCGGTGCCCGTCACCGCCTTCACCTTTGGGACTTCGCCCTTCCCGTAGGCTTGGGCCACCAGGACGGAGCTCCCTGACGTAAAGCCGAAGAGAAAGGACATGAGGAGGTAGAAGAGGGGGAGGAAGGCCGCCAAGGCTGCCAGCCCCTCCACCCCCAGCCGCTGCCCCACCATGATGGCCTGCAGGGTGGAGCTGACGCCGTTGGTGATGTTGCTGAGGAGCATGGGCAAGAGGAAGAGAAGCATGGCCCGGGTCGACAGGGAAAGGGCGGCCTTCTCCATGCCGGCCCATTGTACCAAATGGCGCGGGGAGGCGGGAGTCAGGACGGGGCAGGGTTTTAGCGGGGTTTTCTTCTCATAGCCATGGAGGGGAGGACGGTCACCGGCCTTGTCCTGGCACAGCAAAAGCTCGGCGGAGGTTTTGAGGGAACTCAAGAGCGATCCCCGTCGCGGCCTCGACGAAAGGGAAGCCCGCCGGAGGGTTCGCCGCTACGGACCGAACAGCCTTCCCAAAGGCAAAGGTCCTTCCCCCTGGCGGATCTTTTTCAGCCAGTTCTCCGACTTTATGGTCCTTGTGCTTTTGGCGGCGGCTCTCCTCAGCTTTCTCTTGGGCGAGGGGGCCGACGGCCTAGCCATCATGGCCATCCTGACGGTGAACGCCTTTTTGGGCTTTTACCAGGAATACCGGGCGGAACGGTCATTGGAGGCCCTCAGGGAGCTGGCCAGCCCCAGAGCCCGGGTCCTCCGCCAGGGAAGAGAAGTGGAGATCCCCGGGGAAGAAGTGGTGCCGGGGGATATCCTCCTCCTGGAGGCGGGGGACCGGGTGGCCGCCGATGCCCGCCTCCTGGAGGCCTTCTCCTTGGAGGTGGAAGAAGCCCTCTTGACGGGGGAATCCCTTCCCGCCGGCAAGGATCCGGCTCCCTTTCTCCAGGAAAACCTCCCCCTGGGAGACCGAAAGAACATGGTGTTCCAGGGGACCTTTGTGGTCAAGGGACGGGGTAAGGCTGTGGTGGTGGCCACAGGCCCCCGCACGGAAATGGGCCGCATCGCCGAGATGATGAGCACCGAAGAAGAGGCCCAGACGCCTCTCCAGGTCCGCCTCTCCCAGCTGGGGCGAATCTTGGTGGTGGCCTGCCTCTCCATCGCCGCCTTCATCGCTGCCCTGGGGGTCATCCAGGGGAAGGATCCCTACCTCATGTTTTTCAGCGGCGTCAGCCTGGCGGTGGCCGCCATCCCCGAGGGCCTTCCCATCACCGTGACGGTGGCCTTGGCCATCGGGGTGCAGCGGATGGCCCGGGCCAGGGCCATCATCCGGCGGCTTCCGGCCGTGGAAACCCTGGGCTGCGCCACCGTCATCCTCACCGACAAGACAGGGACCCTCACCCGCAACGAGATGGAGTGGCGGCTCCTCTGGCGCGAGGGAAAGGTGGAGGAGCTTACGGCCCTGGGGGAGCGGCGGGAGGACCTGGAGCTTCTCTTTCGCACCGCCTTCCTCTGCAACGATGTGCGGGGGGAGGGGGAAGGGGTGCGGGGGGATCCCACGGAGGTGGCCCTCTGGAAGGGTGCCCTTGGCGCGGGATGGGCCAAGGAGCGGTGGTCGGCTTACCGGCGGATGGGGGAAGTCCCCTTCGATTCCCACCGCAAGCGGATGACCGTTTGGGCCCGGGGGCCCGACGGCGATGCCCTCTACGTCAAGGGGGCGCCCGAGGGGGTGGTGGCTCGCTGCCGCTGGGTCATGGGTGAGGGAGGTATCCGCCCCGTGACGGAAGAAACCCGCCGGGCCATCCTCAAGGGAGCTGAAGATCTGGCGCGGGAGGCCTACCGGGTGTTGGCCCTGGCCTTTCGGCCGTGGGAGGGCAGGCCTCCGGCGGAAGACGATGAAGACCAGCTTATCTTTTTGGGTCTGGCGGCCCTGAAAGATCCGCCCCGCCCCGAGGCTTCCCGGGCCGTGGCCCAGTGCCGCCAGGCAGGTCTCAGGGTTCTCATGGTCACGGGGGATCACGGGTTGACGGCCGCCGCCATCGCCCGGGAGGTAGGCATCCTCCAGCCCGGGCAGCAGGTCCTTTTGGGGGAAGAGATGGATTCCTTGGAGGATGAGGGGCTTTGGGAGAAACTCAAGGACGCGGCCGTCCTCGCCCGGGTTTCTCCCCTCCACAAGCTCCGGGTGGCCCGCCTCTTCCAGGCCAAAGGCCATGTGGTGGCCATGACGGGGGATGGGGTGAACGATGCGCCTGCTCTAAAGCTCAGCGACATCGGCATCGCCATGGGAAAGACGGGCTCCGATGTGGCCAAGGAAGCTGCCGACGTCCTTTTGACCGACGACAACTTCGCCACCATCGTGGGGGCCATCCGGGAAGGGCGGGTGGTTTACGACAACATCCGGAAGTTTGTCCGCTACCTCCTCTCCTCCAACACGGGTGAGATCCTGGTGATGCTGGGGGCCGTCCTCTTGAACGCACCCCTCCCTCTCCTCCCTGTCCAGATGCTCCTGGTGAACCTGGTGACCGACGGCCTTCCCGCCCTGGCCTTAGGGGTGGACCCCGCCGATCCCGGCATCATGCGGAGGCCTCCCCGGGACCCCAAAGAGGGCATCTTCGCCCGGGGGCTGGGCCGCCTCATCCTGGTGAGGGGGTTCATCATCGGGTGCGTGAGCCTGTACGCCTTCCTCCTCACCCTCACCCTCACCCATCACGTGCAGCTGGCCAGGACCCTGGCCATGGTGACCCTTTGCCTCTCCCAGTTCTTCCACGCTTTGGATGCCCGCTCCGAGATCAAGGGCATCTGGGGGATCCGGCCGTGGGAGAACCGCCACCTCCTCCTGGCCCTGGCGGTGTCTTTCAGCGTCCTCTGGGCCACCATTTACCTTCCGCCCCTGGCATCCATCTTCGGGAGCGTCCCCCTCCTCCCCGAGCACTGGATGCTGGCCCTCACCCTCTCCGGGGGAGGGGCCCTCCTGGCCAGCCTCTACACCCTCGTGCGGGTGGCCCGCTGGAAGGTGGCGGCCTGGGCCAGAGGGCGGTAGCATGGAGCCAAAGGAGGACCTCCATTGCCGGAGGCGCTGTGGGAGCTCCGGGATGTGACCCTGGGCACCCGGATCTGCCATGTGACGGGAACCCTCCCGAAGGGGAAGGCAGTGGCGTTGGTGGGCCCTTCGGGAGCGGGAAAGTCGACCCTCTTGAAACTCCTGGTGCGCCTCATGGAACCGACCTCTGGGGAGATCCGCTACAAAGGAAAGCCCCTTTCCGCCTGGGATCCCCTTTCCCTGCGCCGGGAAGCGGTGCTGGTGCCGCAAAGGGCCGTGGCCTTCCCGGGAACGGTGGCGGAAAACCTCTGCCTGGGGAGGGTTGGCCGGAAGGAACCCTGCCCCCCGGAGGCCTGGGCCACCATGCTGGAGGACCTGGGGCTTCCCCGGTCCTATGGAGAGCGGGACGCCCGGCAGCTATCGGGGGGTGAGCTGGCGCGGGTGGCCCTGGGGCGGGCTCTTCTCCTCCGCCCCCGGGTCCTTCTCCTCGATGAGGTGACGGCGGGCCTCGATACCGCCACGGTGAAGGCGGTGGGGCGCCGGGTGAAGGACTTCATCCGGGAAGGGGAAGGCCTTCTCTTCGCCGCCCACGACCTCCACCTGGTGGCCGACTGGGCGGATGAGGTGTGGGTCCTGGACCGGGGGCGTTTGGTGGAGGAAACCGAAGTCCAGGCGTTTTTCCACCGCCCTTCCTCCTCCACCTCCCAGGCGCTCCTTCGGGCCTGGGGTGGAAGCCAGGGGAGGGATCGATTTTGAGCTACTTCTGGATCCCCCTTTTGGGCCTCAGCTTCATGGCGCTGGTATGGGCCATCAGCCGGGGCTTTCGGCTGGATCTGGACCGGGAACTTCTTGTGGGGACGGTGCGGGCCATGGTCCAGCTCCTCCTTATGGGCTTTCTCCTCACCTGGATCTTCCGCTGGTCCTCACCCTGGTGGCTGGCGGTGCCCATCCTGGGCATGCTGGCGGTGGCGGCGGCCAACGCCCGGCAGAAGGCCCCCGGGCTCCCGGGGGTCTTCTGGCGGATTTTAGCGGCCCTCGCCTTGAGCGAAGGGGTGGCGATGCTCCTTCTCCTGGGCCTTCGCATCATCCCGCCCGAGGCCAAGACCATCATCCCCTTGAGCGGCATGGTGATCGGCAACGCCATGGTGGCGGCGGGCCTTTTCTACCACCGCCTTCTTCAGGCGCGAAAGGAGCGAGAGGATCACCTCCTGACCCTTTTGACCCTCGGGCTTCCCGGTTCTTACGCCTACCGGTTCCTCGCCTTAGATGCCCTCAAGGGGGCCATGATCCCCACCGTCGATGCCTTAAAGACGGTGGGGCTGGTCCAGCTTCCCGGAATGATGACGGGGATGATTCTGGCAGGGGCATCGCCCCTGGAAGCCGTCAACTACCAGATCCTCATCATGTATGCCATTGCGGGAACGGCGGCGGTGACGGGGATGGCCCTCTACTGGCTTTCTCCGGGGTATTTTCTGACGGCCCACCACCAGCTGAAAGAGGAGGCCCAGGACCCAGGGCGAAGTTAGGACACCATAGGGAGGGGAGGAGAGGTGCCGATGGCGAAAGAAAAAATTTCCCCCGGAATTGCCCTGGGGGCGCTGATGGGAACGGCACTGGAATGGTACGATGTCTTTCTTTTCGCGGTGGCGGGGGTCTATATCAGCAAGGCCTTCTTTCCCAGCGACGATCCGCTGGCCGGCTTGATGGCCGTCTATGTGGCCTATGGGGTGACCTTTGTCTTTCGCCCCGTAGGGGCTCTTCTTTTCGGGTACATCGGGGATAAGGCGGGGCGAAGGAGCGCCCTCTTTTGGACCCTCCTTCTGGCGGGCCTTTCCACCTCCCTCATCGGGCTTGTTCCCGACTATGCCCGGTGGGGGGTGGCGGCCCCCGTCCTAGTGGTGCTCCTCCGCATCCTCATCGGCCTTTCCATCGGAGGGGAGTGGGGGGCGGCCACCAGCTACATCTACGACATGACGCCCCGGAAGACCCTGGCCCAGATCCTGGTGCAAAGCGGGGTATCCCTGGGGATCCTTTTGGCCTCGGGAATGCTCCTCTTCCTGGAATACCTTTTGGGTGATGCCGTCCTGGATTGGGCCTGGCGGCTGGCCTTCCTCTTCTCCGTGGTGCTGGTCTTCATCGGCCTCCTCTTCCGCGTGCGCTTTCCGGAAGCGGTGGAATATGAAGAAGCCAAAGAGAAAGCCGGCGAGGTACCCAACCCCATCGGCACCGTCCTTCGGCAATACCCAGGGTCCATGCTGGCAGGCGTCTTTTTGACGGGGGCCGTGGGCGCCGGCTTTATGTACAGCTGGACCACCCTCCCCGGTACCGCCCGGGCCCAGGGTATCATCGACAACAACTTTTATCTTTTGGTGGTCTTCGGCTTTGGGCTGGCGGAGCTTTTGGGGGTCATCCTGGGAGGGATCCTTGGCGAACGGTGGGGGAATCTCCCCTTCATCTTCGCGGGTCTTCTGGGGATGACGGTGACGGGTCTCTTGGCGGGGGTGGTTTTGAACCACATCGGCCTTCTGGTCTTCGCCGTCCTCTTGGGGGGCTTCTCCCACGGGGTGGCCTATGCACCCCAGGCCAGCTTTCTCTCTTCCCTTTTCCCCACCCTTGCTCGCACCACCGGCGTCAGCTTTGCCTATCAGGTGGGGAATGCCCTGGGTTCGGGGCTGACGCCCTTTGTCAGCACCTACCTGACCAAGATCTTCGGATGGGCGGCGGGGGGCTATTACGTGGTGGCCTTCCTCCTCCTGGGGATGGCGGCTACCATGGTGGGGGCGAGGCAAAAGGCAGCCGCCTAGCGGGCCGGGGAAGGATCGGCGGTCCAGGTCTCGCCCCATTCCCGCATCAGGTCCAGGATGGGGATAAGGGCTTTTCCCTTTTCCGTGAGCTCGTATTCCACCCGCGGCGGGATTTCCGGGTACTGGCGGCGAAGGAGGAGCCCTTCCGCTTCCATGCGGTGCAGGCGGTTGCTGAGGGTCCGGGGATTGACGCCGATGGACCGCTCCAGGCTGGTGAAGCGGCGGGGTCCATCCCGGAGGTCCCGGAGGATGAGGAGGACGTACACATCCCCGATGAGAACGGCGGTGCGGGCGATGGGGCAGATCTCCGGGACCAAGGGGACATCTCCTTTCCGTATTATTGTAACCTAACGCTAGGTTTCACCCCAAGTTGTCATCCTATAGCAAGCATACATGATATAGTATTGGGGGTCAGCCGAGACCCAAAAAGGATAAGGGAGTGGTGCTATGGCGTGGTTGTTGGATGTGGCGCGGGTCATCCTGGGGATCTATTTCATCTTCAGCGGCCTTAACCACTTCATGGGCTATAAGGCCATGGCGGAATATACCAAGGCGAAGAACGTCCCGTTGCCGGGTCTGGCGGTCATCGTTACAGGCCTCATGCTCATCTTTGGAGGCGTGACCATCCTTCTGGGCATGTACGTCACCTGGGGCCTGGCAGTCCTGGCCGCCTTCCTCGTGTTGGCGGCTCTTCTCATCCACAACTTTTGGACCATTCAGGATCCCATGGTCCGCATGAACGAGATGAGCAATCATCTGAAGAACTGGGCGCTGGCGGCGGCCCTCGTCCTTCTCATGCAGGTGAGCAACTGGAGCTGGTGAGGGCATAGCCAGGGAGTCGAAGCGGCGAAGAAGGCTTGACGAAAGGAAAGGGGTCCCTTGGGGGGTCCCTTTCCTTTTGGTATGCCCTCCGGCCTTCCGTTAGACTGGCGGAAGATAGGGAGGTCAACCGTGATTCGCGTGGGCATCGATATCGGTGGAACCTTCACCGACTTCGTCGTCTTTTCCCCTGAAGGGATCCGCAGCTATAAAGTGCTCTCCACCCCTGAGGCCCCCCACGAGGCGGTGCTGCAGGGTCTAAGGGAGCTGGGGATTTCGCCGGACGTCCTCATCATCCACGGGTCCACGGTGGCCACCAACGCCTTTTTGGAGCGGAAAGGGGCGAAGGTGGCCCTTCTCACCACGAGGGGTTTCGAAGACGTCCTGGAGATCGGCCGCCAGGATCGCATGGGGATCTATGACCTGAGGAGCCCCAAACCCGAACCTCTCGTCCCCCGGGAAGGCCGCTTCGGGGTGAAGGAGAGGGCCCTTCCCGGAGGGGAGGTCCTCCTCCCCCTGACGGAGGAAGCGGTGGATGAAGCTTTGCGATGGGTGAAGTCCTACGGCGCTGAAGCCGTGGCTATCTGCCTCCTCCACGCTTACGAATTCCCCGACCACGAAAAGGCCCTCCAAGCGAAGCTGGAAGGGTATACGCCCTACGTCTACCGGTCTTCCGAAGTCAATCCCGAGTACCGGGAGTATGAGCGCACCAGCACCACCGTCATCTCCGCCTACATCGCCCCCAAGGTGGACGGCTACCTGAAGGCGTTGCGGCGGGAGATCCCTCGCCTTCGGGTGATGGCGTCTTCGGGAGGCCACCTCTCCCCGGGGAGCATCCTCCGCCAGCCGGCCGCCATGATGCTCTCCGGACCGGCGGGGGGTGCCGTGGCCGCCCATCACCTGGCCAAAGCCCTGGGTCTGAAGGAAGTGGTCACCTTCGACATGGGCGGCACCAGCACCGACGTGGCCCTTTTGCCCGGGGAGATCCCCCTCACCCGGGAGGGGCTCATCGGGGGCCTTCCCTTGCGGCTTCCGCGGGTCGACATCCACACGGTGGGAGCGGGTGGGGGTTCCCTGGCCCGCTTCGATCCCGGTGGAAGCCTTCAGGTGGGACCGCAGTCGGCAGGGGCCCGCCCCGGCCCTGCCAGCTACGGCCTGGGGGGTGAAAGGGTGACGGTGACCGATGCCCACGTCTTCTTAAAGCGCATCCCCAAAGCCCATTTCCTCGGCGGCCGGATGACCCTTTCCCCGGAAGCAGCTGAAGAAGCCTTCCGCCGCCTCCAGGCGGAAGGGCGCCAGGTGGGGGCCCGGGAGCTTTCCCTGGAGGAGCTGGCGGAAGGGGTGATCCAGGTGGCGGAAGCCACCATGGTGCGGGCCATCCGGCGGGTGACGGCGGAAAAGGGCTACGATCCCGCCCGGTTTGCCCTGGTGAGCTTCGGCGGGGCGGGGGGCCTCCACGCGGCCGCCTTGGCCCGGGCCATGGGCATGAAGGAAATCCTCTTTCCCCCTGCCGCCGGCACCCTTTCCGCCTGGGGTCTGGCCCTGGCCCCCGCCCTCTCCCATCACATGCAGAGTTTCCTCGCAGAGCTTCGGCCGGAGGTCCAGGGGGAGATCGAAAGGATCCTCCGGGAGCTGGAAGGGGCCGGGCGGGAGGTCCTCCTGGGCGAGGGGTTTTCGGAAAAGGACCTTTCCTTCGAGGCCACCCTCGACCTCCGCTACCGGGGGGAAGCCTACGAACTCCCCGTCCCCTGGCAGGGGGATGTCAGCCAAACCCTCCAACTTTTCCACCAGATTCACCAGCAGTTCTATCTCCAGCAGCATCCCGATACCCCTGTGGAGTGCGTCAACATCCACGGGCGAACCCTGGCCTTCCTCCCGGAAGTGGACCTTCCTCGCTGGGAGCCTCAGGAGGAATGGAAACCCCTTCTGGTGGAGGAGCTGCGATTTGGCGGCCACCGGCTAAAGACCCCCTTCTACCTGCGGACTGCCTGGCCGGCAGGGAAGGTCTTAGAGGGACCGGCGGTGATCTTGGAAGCCTCCTCCACTCTCCTCATCCCGCCGGGGGCCACAGGCGAGATGGACGGCCACGGCGTTGTCCACGTGCGATGGGAGGCGGAAGCATGAGGGAAGATCCGGTAGCCCTGGAGATCTTCAAGCATCTTTTCCAGGCGGTGGCGGAAGAGATGGGGGAGACCCTCCGCCGCACGGGGTTCAGCCCCAACATCAAAGAGCGGCGGGATTATTCCTGCGCCGTCTTCGATGCCGAAGGGAAGACCATCGCCCAGGCGGAGCATATGCCGGTCCATCTGGGCTCCATGCCCCGGAGCGTGGAAGCGGCGGTAAAGGCCTTCACCTTCGCACCGGGCGATGTGGTGGTCTTGAACGACCCCTACCGGGGAGGAACCCACCTCCCCGACATCACCGTGGTGCAGGGGGTCTTCTGGCCGGGGGAAGATCAACCCCTCTTCTATGTGGCCAACCGGGCCCACCACGCCGATGTGGGAGGCATGAGCCCCGGCAGCCTTCCCCTGGCGACGGAGCTTTACCAGGAAGGGATCATCATCCCTCCCGTGCGCCTCATGCGGGAAGGAAAGCTCATGGAGGATGTTCTGGCCCTTTTGCTGCGGAACGTCCGCACTCCGGAGGAGCGGCGGGGGGACCTTCTCGCCCAGCTGGCGGCCAACGCCGTGGGAGCTCGGCGCCTTTTGAAGTACGTGGAAGAAGAAGGCCGGGAGAAAGTCCTCTTCTACGCCAAAGCCCTTCAGGACTACGCGGAACGCATGACCCGGGCCCTCATCCGGGAGCTTCCCGACGGCCGCTACCATTTCGAAGACTACCTGGATGGGGACGGGCGGGGCCGGGAGGACGTGGCCATCCGCCTGACCCTCACCATCCAGGGGGATGAGGCCATCCTGGATTTCCGGGAGAGCGATCCTCAGGTGGAGGGGAGCATCAACGCCGTGCGGGCCATCACGGAGAGCGCGTCCTTCTACGCTTTCCGGGCCGCCATCCCCGAGCCCATCCCCAGCAACGAGGGGGGCTTTCGTCCCCTCACCATCCTCACCCGCCCCGGGACCATTTTGGACGCCCTCCCTCCGGCGGCGGTGTCGGCGGGGAACGTGGAGACCAGCCAGCGGACGGTGGATGTGGTCCTGGGGGCCCTCAGCCAGGCCCTTCCCGAGAGGATCCCCGCCGCCGGGCAGGGCACCATGAACAACATCACCTTTGGCGGCAAGGATCGCCAAGGTGTGCCCTTCGCCTACTACGAGACTTTAGGGGGCGGGGCGGGGGCCGGACCGGGGTGGAACGGAACGTCCGCCGTCCACGTCCATATGAGCAACACCCTCAACACCCCCATCGAAGCCCTGGAGAGGGGGCTGCCCTTGCGCATCGAGACCTACGCCATCCGCCGGGGGAGCGGGGGAAAGGGGAAATACCGCGGGGGCGATGGGGTGATCCGCCGCTACCGCTTCCTGGTGCCGGTGCAGGTGGCCGTCATCAGCGAGAGGCGACGCCGGGGGCCCTACGGCCTTCAGGGGGGAAGCCCGGGAGAGCCGGGGAAGGTCATCCGGGTGGGGAAGGACGACGGCCGGGAAGAGCTCCCCGGCAAGTGGCAGGGCCACCTGGAGGCGGGAGAAGGGCTGGAGATCCACACGCCGGGGGGCGGCGGCTGGGGCCAAGGGTAAAATGGGGGCGGAGGCGAAAGGATGCCGCTTTTGGATGTGAAGGGTCGGGCCTTTTACTACACCCACGGCGAAGTGGATCCCCTCCAGGCGCCGGAGGGCGAGGTGGCGGTGGTGGCCCTCCACGGGGCAGGGGCGCAACACGGGGTGTGGGCCCACTATCTTTACGCCCTGGGAAAGAAAGTGCCCTTTCTTGCCCTGGACCTACCGGGCCACGGCCGCTCGCAAACCCTCGACGGCGAGGTGAGCTGCCCCTCCTATGCCCGTTCGGTGGCCGACCTTTGGGAAACCCTCTTGGAAAAGCGGGGGGAGAAGGGAAGGCTCCGCCTCGTTCTCATGGGTCATTCCATGGGCGGAGCGGTGGCCATCGAGTACGCCCTCACCTACCAGGATACAGAGCTCCGGCCGGAGGGCCTCATCCTTGTCGGCACCGGGGGACGGCTCCGGGTGCGCCCCGACTTCCTCGAGACCCTGTCCAAGGGGAGCTTTCCTCCGGAACTCATGGCCGCCGTGTCGGGCCGCTCCCTGGAGGAGGCAGCCCAGGCCGATCCCTCCCAGTCGGGGGTGGTGGAGGGGCCGGAGGTGGTCTACCGGGACCTTTTGGCCTGCGACCGGTTTGACCGGCTGGAGGAGCTGGGGAAGATCCGGGTGCCCACCTTGGTGGTCCACGGCGACCAGGATCAGATGACCCCCCTGAAGTACGGGCAGCGCCTGGCCGAGGATATTCCCGAGGCCCGGCTGGTGGTGGTGGAGGGGGCGGGCCACCTGGTCCATGCCCAGAAGCCAGGCCCGGTGACGAGGGCCATCCGAGAGTTTTTAGAGGAGCTTTCCCAGGGGCGGTGAAAGGGCAATGGGGCTGAGGTGGCCCTGGCGCTGGCTTGGGCTTTTCCTGGCGGTGCTTCTTCTTTTTCTTTCAGCCTGCGGTCTTCAGGCGCCCCTGGTGCCCGGCATGGGCCACGAGGAGACGCCGCCTTCGGACGAGGTGCCGGAGGAGCCTGCTCCTTCACCTGAGGATGAGGGGGACCTGCCGCCTCTTTTGCGGGAGGTGGCAGGCGCCCGCTTCCTCCTGGACGCGGGGGAGAAGAGCCGACCTGTGACGGTGGCCCTCTGGCCCGAAAGGGATTGGGCGGCCGTGGGTCTTAACCGGGACGATGACTCCTCCGTCGTCTACCTCTTCGATCCGCAAAAAGGCTTTTACTCCATCGCCGAAAATCCCCGCCCCCTTCTCTTCACCGCCTTTGCGAGCGTCGCGGGAAAGCCCGTTTTGGTCTGGGTGTCGGGAACCCTTTCCTATGCCGGATCTTCGGGAGAAGATCCTCGGGTGGTGGAGGTTTCCCTTTCCGACGGTACGCGGAAGGAAACGACCCTTTCCCGGTGTCGGGAGTTCCAGGCCATCACCACCAACGGCCAGCTGCGCTGGGAGGAGCCGGCGCAAGGCGGGGTGCCCTTCCTCTGCGGCCGCGAGATGCGCTACTTGGATCTGGCCACCGGTGAGGTGGAGGTGGCCATCCCCGAGGTTCCCAGCTACGGCGATTACGTCTGGCCCCAGGCTGCTCCCGCGTTGCAGGCCGTCCTCTTCCAGGATATGGGAAAGGAGGATCGGGGGGAGCTTCTCCTCTGGCGGCGGGGGGAACCCTTGAAGACCATCGCCTCGCCGGAGGGAAGCCTCTACCTTCCCACCTGGTCCCGGGACGGCAGCCACTTCGGCGCCCTCATCCTGGGAGCGGGGGGCGGAGCTCCCGGGATTTTCCCGGGGGACGAAGGCCCCCTCCCCCTGGGGGACGCGCTGGGCGTCTGGGACGGACGGGGAGAGCCCCTGGCGGTCCTGAGGTCGCCCCACGGGGTGATGAACCCCTCCTTTGCACCCCTGGGGTCCCCTTTGGTCTTCCTGGACGCCCAGGTGGAAGAGGCGGGCGATACCTATGCCGTCCGGAGCTATGGGCTTTACGGCTGGGAGAGGGGGATGGGGACGCCCCGGCTCCTCAAAGGGGCCTTGGATCCCAGCCGCACCTATGAGGTGGCCGGTTGGCTGGACCGGGACCAGGTGGTGATCCGCAGCTGGCGCAACGACAGCTGGGGCGATGCGGGGGGTCCCACCTTCCGCTATGAAGTGGTGGACACCCAGACGGGCAGCGGCCGGGTGGCGGGCGAGGTGGATTGGCTCTTCGGCACTTACGGCGATGTGGTGGGAGGGAGCCTCATCGCCACCTTCGGAAGGGAAGTGCGGATCTACCAGGGAGGCCAGTGGCAGCCGCTTTTGAAGCTGGGTCCCGCCATCTTGGATGCGGAGCCGGTGGGAGCGGTGGGAGGAGGGTACCTCTTCCGCCTCACTTTGAGCGACGGCTTCCGGGAGTTCATGGTGTGGGCTCCACGGGTGGCGGGGAGCTGAAGAATGGGGAAGGCCCTTCTCCGGGCATACTTTAGGCCGGGGAAGGGCCATGCCCTGGGAGTGGCGGAAGGACGGCGGCCGGTACCATCTCTTTCGCGATGGAGAGCCGGTGGCCTCCCTGGATGTGGAGCTGGCGGAAGAGTGGGCTCACCTGCATCGGCTCACCTTTCAACAGCCGAGGGATGACGCCTGGCGGGAGATCCTCTCCTACTGGCGGGGGCAGGGGGTCCGGGGGGTGCGGGTGACCGGCGGTCACCCCAAGCTTCCCGGCCCTCTCCATACCCTGGACTTTCAAGCCCTCCCCTTTGGAGAGGACACCTTTCTCTGGCATCACGCCGAGGGGGCCCATCATCTGGCCTTCAGGGGTAAGGGCTGGACCTACGAGGTCCGGGGCATCACCCTGGGGCAAAAAGAAGGCCGACCCTTCCGGGCGGAGTTTTCCTGGGAAGGAGGGGTGGACTGGTCCCTGCGGCGCCTCGCCCTCCGCTGGGGAGCCCAAAAGGTGGTCATCCATCGGGACGGCGCGGGGAAATGGCGGAGCAAAGACGGGCGGCTCTTGCCCGGGACCGATGATGCCCAGCACCTCTTTCTTTGGCTGACCCCCTTCAGCCACACGGCGGCCCTCCGCTTTTTGGCGATGCGCCCCGAACTCAAAGGGACCTTCCTCGCCCTGGAGCTCATCCCCGTGGAAGCGGCGGCACCTCTTCCGGCCGAGGCGGGAGCGTCCTTCGGGCAGCTCCTCCTTCGCCAGGTGCGCCACCGCTACGAGCCCTTGGGAGACGGCCGCTACCGCTGGTCTCGGGATGAGGCGGGCCATCAGGCCATCCTCCGGACGGATGACGAAGGGTGGCTTTGGGAAGGGGGAGGATGGCGGCTCCTCGCAAAGGAGAAGGAGTGAAAGGGGAAATCCCTTAAGGGATTTCCCCTTGGCCAGCCTTCCTTTCCGGCTGTCCTCAGGCTTCTTCCGACGCCTCCAGGGGCCGGTTTCCCGCCATGAACATGCCGATGAGGAGGACTACCCAGAGGATGGCCAGGCTGTAGATGATGCTCAGCTGGCCGGCCATCCCCGCCTGGGCGAAGCCCTGGGCGGCAAAGCCCGTCCCGGCGGCAAATCCCAGCCAGTTCCCCACGATGTAGGAGGCCAGGATGCTGACGGTGATGACCAGGGCGCCGGTGCGGGCGGTGGCGGAGGGGGAGGGTTCCATCTCCATCACCTCCGTCCAGAGGAGCCCCCACGCCTTGATGCGGGGATAGAGGGCCAGGAGCAGAAGGGGTCCCAGGATGGCCGCCGCCAGGAAGTTGTTGAGGGCGATGATGTTGGCGATGACGGTGAAGGGGAGGATGCGGAGGATCTCCAGGCCCCACCCGATGAAGGCGCCGCAAGCGAGGGAGGCCAAAAGGGCGATGATCCAGAACTCCAGGAGCTTGCGGAAGGTGCGGCCGTCGGGTTCGCCGCCGGCGGAGAGGGGACCCAGGCGTCCCCAGAGGGTGTAGGGGATGTAGCCCAGGAGGAAGTTTCCAAAGAAGCCAAAGAAACTTCCTGGCCCCAGTGTTCCGCCGAAAATATCGCCGATGGTGTTGCCGATGGCCGATCCCCAGGCGGCCGCCGGCCCGAAGAAGAGGGAAAAGACCACGGGGATGACGTTGGCGGGCCGCACTTCCGTGAGGGTGGGGATGATGACAAAGCCTTTGAAGGGGATCAAAATGGCGGCGTAGATGGCCGCCGTGAGGGCCACCAGCATAACCATACGGGTGTTTTTCCACATGGTGAAAAGCTCACGCATGATATCACCTCCTTTCCATTAAGAGAAATACCTGTGCCAGGCCAGAACCCCTCCCAGGAAGAGGACGAAAAAAAGAAGGGCTAAGCCGTCCCGCCAGGTGAACCTCAGCACCAAGTACTGGGTCCTCTTGGGGCTGTAGCCGAAGCCCTTGGCCTCCACCGCCATGGCCAGGTGGTGGGTGGAGCGGATGGCGGTGGCCACCACTGGGATGAGGAGAGGTATCTGTTTCCGGAGGCGGGTGATGAAGTTCCCCTGGCTGAGGTCCAGGCCTCTTGAGCGCTGGGCCTCGATGATGGTGAGGCCGGAACCCACCAGGGTCGGCACCAGCCGCAGGGCCGTGGAGATGGCAAAGCCGGCGGCAAAGGGAAGCCCCAGTTTTAAAAGGCCCGCCATCATCTCTTCGTTGCGGGTGGTGGCCAGGAATAGGGCTCCGGTGAGGACCATGTTGATGAGCTTCAGGGCGGTGGCAATACCGAAGAGGAGGCCTTCCACGGTGAAGCGCCAGAAGATGACCTCCGTGCCGCCTCCCATGAAAGACCAGATGATGATGGCCATGAGGGCCAGCATGAAGAGGATGAATTTCAAGCGAGCTACCGTGGGCCAGGCGCCGGCTCCCGTGATGAAAAGGGCGAGGACCCCCAGGATGAAGACTTCGGGAAGCCAGGTGTTGAAGGAAAGAAGGCCGGCGAAAAGGACGATGAGGCCCAGGAACTTGGTGCGGGGATCGAGGCGGTGGAAAAAGGTGTTCCGGTCCTGGTAAAGGTAGAGGCTCATGACGGTTCCTCCAGGAGGTCCAAAAGCTCCTCGGCGTTTCGCACGGTGAGGGCGGGGGAGGGGCTCGGGCTGAGGGCCTGGGCCAGGCGGCAGGCGAGGGGCGGCACCAGGTGGGCCTTTTGGAGCTCTTCCGTTCGGGCGAGGCCCTCCCGCACAGGGAGGTCCAGAAGGATGCGGCCCCCGTGGACTACGGCCATCCGCTGGGCATAGGCGGCCACCACCCAGAGGGAATGGGTGATGCAGACGATGGTGTGGCCTTCCTCGTTGAGCCGCTTCAAAAGCTCCATCATGCCTACCTGCTCCCGGTGATCGAGGCCGGTGGTGGGCTCATCCAGGATGATGATCTGGGGGCGGGCCGCCAGGATGGAGGCTACCGCCACCCTTTGCCGCATCCCCTTGGTCAGGGCGAAGGGATCGGCTTTCTCCATCCCCCGGAGCCCCACGGCCTCCAGGGCTTCCGCCACCCGAATCGCCACTTCCCTCTCGGAGAGCCCCAGGTTCCGGGGGCCAAAGGCGACTTCCTCGGCCACCGTCTCGGCAAAGATCTGGTGGTCGGGGTTTTGAAAGACGTAGCCCACTTCCCCCGCCAGCTTTTCCACGGGAATCTGGCGGATGTCCCGGCCCTTTAGGAGGACTTCTCCTTGGGTGGGCCGCAAGAGGCCGTTGAAATGCTTAACGAGGGTGGTTTTCCCCGAGCCGTTTTGCCCCACGATGGCCACGAACTCCCCCTTACGAAGGGTGAAGGAGGCCCCTTCCAGGGCGAGGATCCCCCCGGGATACCGGTGGTGGACATCCCGCACTTCGAGGAGGACGTCCCCCAGCTTTTTTTCGTAGCGCTCCGCTTCTTCCCGGTGGCGGGCCAAAAGGGCCTCTTGGTTGAGGTATACCCCCCGCTCTTTGAGGTACCGGACTGCCCTTCCCTCCTCCAAGGGAAGCTCAGGCCAGCGGCGGCGCAAAAGGGCGGTGTCCAGGGGGCGGACCCCATGGGCCAGGCAAAGCTCCGCATCGCCCAGGATCTCCTCCCGGGGCGCATCCCGGAGGATGCGCCCTTGCGCCATGAGAAGGATGCGGTCGGCCATGAGGGCTTCCTCGGTTTCGTGCTCCACCGCCAGAAGGGTCATCTCGCCCTGGGCCTGGAGGTTCCGGAGGATCGAGAGGACCTGCTGGCGGCCGAGGGGGTCCAGGTCGGTGGTGGCTTCGTCCAAGACGAGGAGAGAGGGCTTCAGGCTCAGGACCGATGCGATGGCCAGGCGCTGCTTCTGGCCGCCGGAAAGGGTGGCCGGTTCCCTTCGTTCCAGGCCCAAAAGGTCCACCTGGGAAAGGGCTTCCTCAATGCGCCTGCGGATCTCGTCCCGGGGAAGGCCCAGGTTCTCAGGGCCAAAGGCCACTTCCAGCTCCACGCTGGTGGAAAAGAGCTGGGTTTCGAAATCTTGAAAGACGAGACCCACCCTTCCCGCCATGCGGGCCACCGGCGAGCGGTGGACGGGGTGGTCCCCCAGGAGCACCTCGCCTTCAAACCGGCCGCGGAAGAACTGGGGGATGAGGCCGTTCAAGGTGTAACAGAAGCTGGACTTGCCGGCGCCGCTGGGCCCCAGGATGAAAAGGCACTCGCCGGGGCGGATCTCCACGTGAATATTCTGAAGGGCCGGGGCTCCCAGCTTGCCACCCGGGAGCCGGTAGCGAAAAGTAACATTGTGCAGGCGGAGAACGCCCTGCTCCTCCCTCGACAACGAAACGCCTCCAAAGATAGATGGTAGTACAAGGGGGCGCTTTGGATAGGAGGACTTGGAAGGACCTAGGGCGAAGAAAAGCCTTGCGACCTTCTTCGACGTCTTTTCCCGCTGCCAACCCGGAGACTGGGAAGAGACAAAAAGGGCAGTGGGGAAGCGAAGCCCTTTTTGGGAGGTGAAGACGGTGAAGCGGTTTCCTTTAGCGGTGATGATCCCTCTTCTTGCCATGGCCGTCCTTTTCTTTCCGCCGCCCGTCGCTCTCGCCTCGGTGGCCATGGAACGGCCCGACCCTTCCGCCTGGCCCGATGAGGTCAAAGCCTGGGTGGAAGAGCACCTGATGGAGCCGGCTGTGGGCCGGTACGATGGCGGCGGGTACACCTGGCTGATGGTCACCTGGGGCCAAAAGCCCACCAGCGGGTATCAGATTTTCTTTCGCGTGGTGACGGAAATCGAGACAGGCCTGGAAGCCTGGATCACCGCTTCCCGGCCGGCGCCCGACGCCATGGTGCTGCAGGTGCTCACCTATCCCCGGGATGTGGTCCGCATCCCCCTAACGGATCGGCCCATCGCCTTCCGGTTCGTGGGCACCGATGACCGGTTTAAGGAGGATGTTCTTCCCAAGAAGCCTTCGTCGCCCGGCAAGGATTTCCCCGATATGGAGCGCCACTGGGCGAAGGACCAGGTGCGGCAGGCGGTGGAGCTGGGGATCATCATGGGGTATCCCGACGGTACTTTCCGCCCGGATCGGCCGGTGACGTGGGCGGAGTTCATCCGGATGACGGTGCGGGCCTTCCATCTGCCGGTGCCGGAAGGGGCGCCCACCCGTTTCGATGTCCCGCAGGATTTCTGGGCGCGGGAAGATATCGCCGCAGCGGAAGCGGCGGGGCTCTTGGCGGGGGAAACGCCCCTTTGGAATGAGCCGATCCCTCGCCTGGCTATGGTGCGGATCCTTTTGCGGGAGCTGCAGCAGCTGGGTTACAGCCTTCCGGAAGGAGGTCCCCTTCCCTTCACGGACACGGGAGGTCTTCCGCTTCGGGATCGGGAGCGGCTTTCCCAGGCCAGTCAGCTGGGGCTGGTGAAGGGGTATCCCGACGGTCGTTTCCGGCCGGAGGGGGCCAGCACCCGGGCGGAGGCGGTGCAGGTCCTTTTGCGGGCCTTGGCCTTGGCCCAGGCGCCTTCATCATGACGGCCCTTTTTGCGGAGGGAAGCACCTCAAGTTTGGGCCAGCTCCTGCGCCGGCTCCGCCTGGAACGAGGCCTCAGCCAGGAGGAGCTGGCGAGGGGCCTTTGTGCCCGGAGCTACATCTCGCAGCTGGAGAAGGATCTTCGCTATCCGTCGCCTACCCTTTTGGTGAAGCTGGCGCGGCGGTTGGAGGTTCCCCTGGATCATCTCCTGAAAGCAGCTCTTTCTTCCCCGATGGTGAGCTTTCAGCACCTTTCGGCATGGGCCCGTCACCTCCTTTGGGTGGAGGGAGAAGGGGGGGAGCGGGCGATCCCCTTATATCAGCGGATGGAGGAACTCTACCGGGCAGGGGGAAGGCCTTCCCTTTGGGAAGCGGAGATGAAAGAGGTGCTGGCCCTTTTCCATTACCGCGGAGGGGAGGTTCAGGTGGCGAGGACTCTCTTTGACCAGGCGGCGGAAAAGGGGAAGGGCCATCCCCTCCTGGTAGCCAGGGCCCGCACGGGTGAGAGCCTTTGCCTCTGGCATCAGGGAAGGGAGGAGGCAGCTTTAGAAGAGCTGCGGGATCTCTGGATCGCCATGGCCCTCTGGCGCCCAACCCTTCGCCAGGGAGAGGAGGCCAAGGTTTGGCTGGGGGAAGTGGGAACCCTCCTCGCCTTCATGGAGGTCCAGAAGGGGCGGGAGGCGGCGGCCCTTCTGGTCCTGGAGCTGACAGAGAGGTGGGCCGGGAAAGAGGGGGAAGACGATCTCTTGCCCTGGCGGAGGTTTCTGAAAGGGAGGGTCCGTCTGGCGTTGGGCCACTTGGAGAAGGCGAAAGAGGTTTGGGTGGACTGGTTTTCGGCTTGGTCCCGCCATGAGCTTTCGCCATGGGCGAGAGCCTATGCCCTGGAGGTGTTCCGCCGCCTGGGGGAAGACCCGCCCTTTCTCCTGGGAGCAGGCCCTTTGCGGGGAGGGGATGAACCCCCACCGCCCCGGTTTCTCCGCGGGGATGGAGGAGGAGAGGTCTAGGGTGAGGAAGGCCGGGAAGGATGGCCCTGACGCGAACGGTCGAAGGCGAAAGAAAAAGGGAAGGGCGAGGAGCGGGGAGGGTACAGGGGAAAGCCAAAAAGGTGTTGGGAAAGCCACGAGGAAGGGGGCGGCGGTGCCGCCCCCTTCCTTTTCCTACGCCTTCTTCCTGCGCCCCCTTTGCCGCTCCTTTTTCCGCCGGAGGACCTACCGATCCTTCACGCTCCGGATCTCAACGGCGTTCAGGACGGGTTCCTGATGGCCCTGAAGCGGCTTGAAGTGGACCACCACTTTCCCATCCTGGGCCTTCACCCGGACGGTGTAGACGTCGGCGGTGAGGGGTCCGACGGCCGCCACGATGTCGTAGTAGGAGAGGTTGGCCGCCCGGAGGACCCTGAGGGCCCCCTTGACATCGGGGGTGTCGCCGGAGAGAAGCCCGATGGCATCCTGAATGGCGGCATAGGGATCGAGGCCATCCTGCACCTGGACGTGGAAGATCCGCTGGCGCGGGCTTTTTTTCCGTGAGCTCGGCGAAGTGGAGGGTCACTTCGTACCAGCCGTCCCGGTTGGGGACATCAAAGACGTAGGCTTTGAAGTCCTTGTCGGCGATCTGGCTCTGGTAGAGGAAGGGATCCTCCGTGCCGGCGATGGACTTCTTGGTGGTCTTGATGCGGGGCTTCTTGGGCTTCCCCTTGGCGTCCGTCACCACATAGCCGTAGGCGTACTTTTCGCCGCCGGTGCCGTAGGCATGGTCCGCCAGCCAGAGGTTCCCTTGGCTATCAGTGTATTGCGGCCCGCCGACATTCACCCGGAGGACATAGGGGGTGACGGTGAAGGTCACGGGCACGGCCACCCGGCGCTGGTAGGGATCGTTGGTGACGACGAAGAGGGTGGCGGTGTAGGTCCCCTGCTCCAGCTGGGCGGCATCCAGGGTGACGGTGAGGGTCATGGAGCTTCCGGCTTCGAGCTGGCCTTCCCTGGGCTCCACCTGCAGCCACGGGACGTCCCCATAGGCGGGAATGCCGGTGTCGATGAGGTAGGCCATGCGGGTGGCCTGGGAGACGGTCCAGAGGTTCCCCATCTCGTCCATGGAGAGGCCGGCCCCCACATAGCTGTTCTGGGTGTCGGGATGGGGGATCTGGGCGATGATGGCCCACCCTTCCTCGGGTTTCACGCCGTAGATGGTGTCCGTGGGGCTGTTGGTGGCCACCCACAGGACCCGCGCCAATTCGTTCCAAGCGAGACCCGAGACATCGGGGAACGCGTGTTCTTCGATGACTTCGCCGGGGTTATCCCAGGAAGGTCCTTTGATCCAGAAGATGGAGTCGGTGTTCCAGCCGCCCACGTAGAAGGTGTCGTCCTCCGCCCGGTAGGCGACGCCCCGCTGGGAGATCCAGGACCAGCCGCTGCCGCAAAGCTTATCCTTCACGGCGCCTGTCTCCGGGTCGAGGGCATAGAGGCAGTTGTCGCCTCCCACATTCACCTGCCAGATCCAGCCGCGGTTGGGATCGTAGTCCATGTCTCCCGCCCAGGAGCCCCGCCAGCTGGTGGTGGGCCACTTCTTCAGGAACTGGCCGTCGGGGGTGAAGATCCAGTTATGGTCATCGCCGCCCCCGGCTCCCGGATTGGAGAGGAAGACGCGGCCGTCATAGCCTACGCCCCAGGGAAGGGCCATGCCCGTGGGCCAAGAGGTGATGACGTCCCCCGGAGCTTCGGGGAGCATGGCCAGGGACTGGACCTCGTCCTGGTATTTCCCTCGGGTGGAGGGACCGTTGGGATCGAAGCCCTTGACCCGAAGGCCGGGCTCGGGCATGGAGAGGACGCTAAAGCTGGGCGCCCGGGCGGCCAAGGGGTTGCCTCCAGCCTCCTTGATGTTGAACTCGAGGACCGTCCCCGGATCGCCCACATTGCTCACCGTCAGGTAAAGGGTGGTCTTCTCGCCGATGACGGCGCTCCCTTCGAGGCTCTCGGGGCTCACCGCCACGGCGGGGAGAGGCAGGGGCTGGAGGGCCACGGCCACTTCCGTGATGGCGTCCTCTTCGATGGCCACATCCGTCACGGTGGCGTCTTCAAAGAGGGCCTTCTTGACCACCAAGGTGTACGTCCCTGTGGGGAGCTTCCGGATGAACTTGCCGTCGGCATCGGTGGTGCCGGTAAAGGTGCCTCTCGACCCGGTGAGGGTTACCTCGGCCCCTTCCACCGGCTCGCCTGTCTTGGCATGGGTGACGGTGAGGCTGAGCTGGCCGGTCTTCACCTTATCCTTCAGCCACTGGAGGGTCTTATCGAGGACGTCCACCCGGGTGGAATCCGGGATGGCTTCCCAGGGGAAGGCGAAGAAGGCCGTCTTCCATGTGAGGCCGTCCACCGTCAAGGCGATCCCCGAGGGCGCCAGGTTGCCGGTGAAGGCGACCTGGGCAAAGCTCTGGGCCACCAAAGTATCGGACCAGTTGGTGAAGGGATAGTCGAGGGTGATGCTCCCGAAAGAACCCCCGATGGGATGGCCCGCAACGCCGGTGATGGAGGTGCTGCGGGTGTCGTTGGTGAAACTGGCGATGCCCAGGTAGTTCTTGCCAAAGTCGGAGAGCCCCCGGGACCAGAGGTAATCCTGGCTGGTGAGGAAGAGGCTTCCGCCGTTTTCGAGGTACTGGATGACGTGGGATTCGTCCTCGGCGGTGGGCCCGGGGTTATAGGCGAACTGGCCGCCGGTGAACCAGATGACGATATCGTAGGGGGCCATTTCCTGGTAGGTGGGGCCGCGGCCGCCGCGAGGGATCATGAAGACGTCGTAGACGACCCCCAAGGCCTGGAGGGCCGCTTCGTAGCGGGGCCGGGCATCGTAGCTGTGGCCGCCTTGGTCGTCCACCAGGAGGACCCGCAAGTCATAACTGGAGAGGGCGAAGTCCACCGCGGTGTCTTCCGTAAGCTCCACCGTCACTTCCTGAGGAAGGTGCTGGGGAGCTTCCGCCCGGAGGGTGTACGTGCCGAGGGGAAGGGACAGGGAATACTGGCCGGTAGCGGGATCGGTCTGGGCAGGGGGTACCGGTGTGCCTAGGGCGGTGACGGTGGCGGCCAGAGGCTCCCCGGTGTCCGCGTCGGTGACGGTCCCCGTGATGGTGGCGGTGGGGCTGGGGTTGAGGGCCACATCCTGGGGGGTCACCTGGTCCTTCACCACTTCCACGCCGGTGATGGTTTGGGTCTCATAGCCGAAGCTGGAGATCTCCAGGGTGTAGGTGCCTTCCACCAGGGTCATCTGGTAATGGCCCGACGCATCGGTGGTGGTCTTCCGGAAGGCTCCCGTGGCCTCGTTGGTGGCCTTTACCGTGGCTCCTTGGAGGGGCTGGCTGTTGGAGGCATCGGTGACGGTGCCCTGGAGGGTCCCGGAGAAGGCCGCTGCTTCCACCGCCGCTAGGGCGTTGATGATGCCGTAGCCGTAAACGTTATTGGGGGGACCTGCCGGGCCGCACTGGCTGTCGGCTTTGCCCGTGGCCGTTTCTTTGAGGAGGACCTCCACGGCGCTGACGTCCCCCACATACTGGGGGGCTGCCGAAAGGATGAGGGCCACCGTTCCGGCAGTGTGGGGGCTGGCCATGGAAGTGCCGCTGTAGCTGGTGTAGCCGCCTCCGGGTACGCTGCTCCGGACGTTCACCCCGGGAGCCGCCACATCGGGTTTGATGCGCCCCCCGGCGGCGGGACCGCGGCTGGAGAAGCTGGCGATGTTGTCATTGATGTCGGTAGCTCCGGAGGCAAAGGAGATGGCGTAGTCCCCGGGGCTTCCCGCGGTGCCGCAGCTGGGGCCGGAGTTGCCGGCGGAGAAGGCGGGGAAGATGCCGGCGGCGCGCCAGGCGGCGACAGCATCCATGTACCAGGGATCGCCGCCAGGACCGCCCCAGGAGTTATTGACGACGTGGGGACGCTTGCTGGGATCGGCGGTATCGCGGTTCCCCGTGAGATCCCAGGGAGCCAGGATCCATTCGGCGGCTTCCAGGAGCTGGGCATCATAACAAGAGTTGCTGCTGCATCCGCGGGCGGCGATCCACTTGGCCTTGGGAGCCACCCCGATCTGGTTGCTGCCCCCGTCATCCCCCACCATGGTGCCCATGGTGTGGGTGCCGTGGCCGTTCCCGTCGTAGGGAGCGGCGGTGTACTGGCCGTAGGGATCCCACCAGTTGTAGTTGTGGTCGTACTGGCCGTTGCCTAGGTTCCCGCGGTACTGGGACTTGAGGGCGGGATGCTGGTAATCGACGCCCGTGTCGATGTTGGCGACGACGATGTTTTCCCCTTTGACCCCGTAAAGGGCCCACACCTGATCGGCCTTGATCTTGGAGATGTTCCACTCGACGCCTTGGACTTTGGCTTCCTCGGACCCGGGCTCAGGGGTGGGAAGCTCGTGAACGCCGAGGGCGTAGATCCCCTTGACGCCGGGGATCTGGCTAAGGGCATCGATGTCCTGAGCTTTGGCTCCTTTCACCGTGACCCCGTTCACGATGTAGTGGGAGGTGTAGGGGATGCCGTGGGCATCCAGGTAGGCCAGGACCTCCCCTTGGCTCTCCCGAGCCACCTGGCGGAGGGCATCCAGGACAAATCGGCCCCGCGCCTCCCAGTCGGCGATGCCGTAGGCCGGGCTGAGATCGGCCTTGGCTTGCATCAGCACCAGGACGTCGGCGGTTCCTTCGGTTTCAAGGGCGGCCAGGACGGCGGCGTCCACCGGCGCTCCCGTGTCGGAGGCCTGGGCGGCGGGGATGCCGCTGGAGAGTAGGCTGAAGGCCACCACCAGGGCAAAGAGGATGCGCCACCATGTTCGCCTAAACTTCACCGAGACGACCTCCTCTTGCATTGGATTGGGTATCCGGATACCGTCCGTGGGGTTCGCTGCACGGTGGAAGATTCCTTTCCCGCCTTCAGTAACGGGGACCGGGAAGATGTGACGGGAAGAAAGGGCGGACAGGCGCGGAGAAAGGGCAGCCTGCGGAACCTGTGACGGTGGTGTTGCGGTGGTAACGGACGGAGGGATACGGAGAAGGAATCCGCAAGGAAATATGTTTAGCCGGCCGAGAGGAAAGGGCGATGGTGATGACCTTCTTCCATGTCGGTTGGGCAGAGATGAAGGAGGAAAGGACCGAAGGGAGGCGAAGGAAGAAAAGGGAGGTTGACAGGTTTGCAGGAGGCTTTTTCAGAACTTCTTACCTACTACCAGACCATCTATGACCTAGGCAAAGCGGCGGCGGTTCTCAACTGGGATCGGGAGACCTACATGCCCCGCGGCGGAACCCGGGCGAGGGCCGATCAGCTGTCCACCTTGGCCCGCCTGATCCACGAGCGGGTGACCTCACCCAAGATGGGAGAACTTTTGGAAAAGGTGCTGCCCTGGGCCAGGGAACAGGGGGAAGACTCCTTCGAGTATGGCGTGGTGCGTCTTTTAAAGCGGCGCTACGACCGCCAGGTGAAGGTGCCGGCGGATCTGGTGGAGGCCATGTCGCGGGCGGCATCCAAGGGACATGAGACGTGGCTTTTGGCGCGGAAGGAAAAGAACTTTGCACCTTTCGCGCCGGCCCTGGAAGAGCTGGTGCGGCTCCGAAAAGACTACGCCGATGCCTTGGGGTGGGAAGAGCGCCGCTACGATGCCCTTTTGGATCAGGTGGAGCCGGGCATTACCTCCCGTTGGTTGGATCAGTTCTTTGCGGAGCTGAGGGAAGGCTTGGTACCCTTGGTGCAGGCCGTATCGGAGCGCCGGGATCGGGTGAAAGACGATGTGCTCCACCAGCACTGGCCGGAGGATAAGCAGTGGCAGCTGACCCTTCAGGCGGTGGAGGCCATCGGGTACGATCTCTCTCGCGGACGTCAGGATCGTTCGGTCCACCCCTTTACCACCGCCTTCTCGCCCGACGATGTGAGGATCACCACCCGGGTGGATGAGCATTTCTTCAGCGCCGCCTTCTTTGCGTCCCTCCATGAGGCGGGCCATGCCCTCTACGGCCAGGGGATTCCGCAGAAGTTCTACCGCACGCCCCTCGACGGCGGCTCTTCGGGAGGGGTCCATGAGTCCCAGAGCCGCATGTGGGAGAACGTGGTGGGGCGTTCCCTCGCCTTCTGGGAGTTTTTCTTCCCGAAACTGAAGGAGATGTTCCCCTCCCAGACGGAAGGGGTCACGGTGGAGGACTGGTACCGGGCGGTGAATAAGAGCCAGCCGTCCCTCATCCGCGTCGAGGCCGATGAGCTGACCTACAACCTCCACATCATGGTGCGCTACGAGCTGGAGCAGGATCTCTTCGCCGACCGCCTGCAGGTGAAGGATCTCCCTGAGGCTTGGAATGAAAAAATGAAAAGCTACCTAGGAATCACGCCTCCTGACGACCTGGAGGGGGTCTTGCAGGATATCCATTGGTCGGGTGGGGGGTTTGGGAGCTTTCCCAGCTATGCCTTGGGGAACGTCATTGCCGGACAGATCTGGGAGACGGTCAAGGAGGCTCAGCCGGGCATCGAAGAAGAGATGCGAAGGGGTCTTTTCGGAACCCTTCTCCAATGGACCCGGGAAAAGATCCACCGCCATGGGGCTCAGTATGATCCCCTGGATCTGGTGCAAAGGGCGACGGGAAAGCCTCTTTCGACCGAGCCCTATCTCTCGTATATCCGCCAGAAGTTCAGCCACCTCTATGGCCTTTAGGCGAAGAAGGGGGGCCTTCCCGGGCGGGGGGCCCCTTCCCGCCTCAAACCATTTTGTCTGTGATTCTTCGCCCTTCTCATTCGCCCTTTTGCGGTGATCCATGCGCCATGGCAGGTTCCACAGGTAAGACCCATGGTGCAGTCGCCTCGAGGAGGAGGGATACTGCAGCCCTCACCCGCCCTTGGTAGTCATCCGCCCGGGTCTGCGGGAGGGGGTCGGGCGGAGGATTCATCCCCAAGAGCGAAGCCAGGATATGCATGGTCACCACGTCCTGGGCATCCTTGGGTCCGGAAAGGGCAGAGAATTCCGCCAGAGCTTGACGAGCTACGGGGATGTCACGGGTCCTTAGAGAAAGAAGGCATAGCTCCGCAAGGAGGGAACCCTTGACGGCCGATGCCTCCGAAGGGGCGAGGGATAGGGCTCGTTGCAGGTGACTTAGGGCTTCTTTTGGGCGCCCCAGCTGCCGCAGGGCAACGGCCAGGTTGGCATGGACTTTCGCATACTGGATGGGCGCGGAGCAGAAGGGAAAGAGCCTCTCTAAGGCGGTTAGGGCCTGGCTAGGCCCTCGCTGGATCCATGTGCAAAGGGCGGAGCCAAGGAGGGCCTCCAGGCGTAGAGGGTGGCCCCGGAGGTGATAGGAGGCTCTTCGGTAAGCGCGGGCGGCTTCCTGAGTGCTCTCCAGTCGGAGAAGTAAGTTGCCCTTGGCCAAATAGGCTAAACCCAATTCCTTGAGCATCCGGTGTTCTAAAAATCCAGCGATGGCCCGGTCAAACCGGTGGAGAGCTTCGGAAAAGCGGCCGATGCGGCCGAGGGCCAAGGCGTGGTTGTAGGTCGAGGTCCACCGGCGGCCGGAATGGGGCGCCCGGGCCGTAACCCGCTCTAAACGTCTAAACCAGCAGACGGCGCGGTGATATCGTCCCTGAGCATAGGCGATCTTTCCCGAGAGTTCATAGATCTCACCGTTATACCGGCCAGAATAGTGGGCACGATTCAAGCGTCGGGCCAATTGCAACGTTTTGTAAGCAAGATTAATTTGGTTTGACCGTAAAAGGGCGCGGGCAAGTCGGATGAGGGGTTTGCACCGGGATTCCTGATGCAAGTAGGCCGGAAGGCACGTTTCCAGGTCGAGGGCGTACTGGTGTGTCAGTTGGAGAAGAGCATCGATGCTGGGCCAGCGGCGGCCCGATTCGATGGCGGAGAGGTGTTCGCGGCTGAGGGTAGCCTTCGCAGCTGCTTCAGCCAGGGATAAGCCCAGCTGCTGCCGTCTCTCCTTTAGAAGTTCTCCCAGGGTCTTCATGGCGATCCTCCCTGTGAACCACATGGTGAGAAGGCTCTCTTTCCTTTTACAAGGGACGGGCCAACATTAAACGTGATAGAAGGGGTGAAGAACTTTGAGGCCCTTGAGTTCTATCCTATCGGGTGGGTTCAGTTGCTTTCTCTTGGTCGTTTCACTTGGGTTCACCGTGCCTAGCGCTCTGGAAGGAGATTACCAGGACGGTAATCACTTGGCAAGCGGCATCGGTCCTGCCGATCCAGGGCCGTTGGGTCCGGTAGATTGCCAGGAGGAGATGAGGCCGGGCGCCTTTGAGGCGGAGGAGAACAGATGGTGGCGCCTGTTGGCAGACTAACCTGCTCTTTACCCGTGAACGCGCGTAGCCGGCCGTATCTTTGGAAGCTAGGCTCCTATGGCCGTCACCTCCCAGCTGACCCTCTCAGCCGGTAAGCGTCCTTGACAAGTCGCGTGAGAGAGTTTTGGAGTCTCGAATGGGGAAACGTAATTTAAACTGAACTGATTAGCGGTACCTTAAACAGGCACAATCCTGTCAGTTGAAACCCTTGCTCGGCGAAACACGCTACACACATCATGGCAAATGGGAGGTGATCATGGAAAACGAAACACAGGCTAGCTGGGCGGTGCGGCATCTTTAGCACGTTCTATACACGAGAAACAACAGGCCACAGAAGGGGGTTTAGATTCGTGAAAACAGCGAAGACGGTTCTAACCCCTTTAGTGGTGTTGCTGCTTTTTGAAAGGGGTGCAACCGCTGCCGGCGACCAGTGGCGAAGTGCGCTATTTAGTCATGGCTATTCGGAACTAGCAACAGTGTTGTCGGAGGAAGAAAGCGTTCAGATGGCTGGCGAACCCATCGTACTCGCAGAAGAAGGCGGGGAATACGTTACAGGAGTGCCCTTGACGGGGAAGAACAGGTCAGGCCTGTTATTATACTCATCCGGTAAGGCGGGGTGGCAGCAGCTATTGTTGTGGAGGGCACGTATAGAGCCCCCTACGTATTAAAGGATAATGAAATCAAGACACACATATTGCCGTAGTGCTTTGGGAGGGATACCCGCAAGACAAAGGACGAGAGCAAAATCATCAGCCAGTGGCTCACCCGTCCTGTTGAAAGCAATAGCAGCGCTCCCAGTAACTGCTATGAGGTTACGGTCCGAAAGGGCAACCTTCAGGGAGCCCCCTTAGGTGAAGGAAACTAACGTCGGAGAAAGAGGTGCAAGGGAATGAGGCGTTGGCTTGGGGTGGGATGGCTTCTCTTCGCCCTTACGGCCTGTCAAACGGCACCATCCACGACCAGTGGACTTC
>JAHHQG010000039.1 GCA_018729555.1 Clostridiales bacterium
TTCTCTTGGAACTGACCCCACACTTATTGGCGTATAGCCCCTGGCCTTTTGACAGGGCCGGGCCGCCTTTCTATAATAAATCGTCGTTATGCCCTGTTAGAAGGGAATGTTCATGCGAGAACGGCGCAGGCGTCGCAGCTTCATCACCTTGGCCCTGATCCTCATCGTGGTTCTGGGATCGTCGCTATATCTGGTGCTTCCGCAGGGATTCAACCTCTGGGGACGCCTCCACAAGGGCCTGGACCTGGTCGGGGGCGTCCATATCGTGTTTCAGGCCTATCCCACTGAGAAGACGCCCGTGACGGAAGATGCCATGAAGTCCGCTTTGGCCATTTTGACCAAGCGGGTGGATGCCCTCGGGCTGACGGAACCTGTTATCCAGCAGGAGGGGCGGGATCGGATCGTCCTCGATCTTCCCGGGGTGACCAACCCCGAGGAAGTGGCCCAGACCATCGGGCGGACGGCCGTCCTGGAGTTCCGGGAGCCCGGGACCAGCCCAGGGCAGCCGGGGCCGGTCTTTTTGACGGGGGCCGATCTGGTGAAGGCGACGCCCGTCTATGACCCCCAGCAGGGGTGGCTGGTTCAGCTGCAGTTCAACGATGCAGGCGCCAAGGCCATGCGGGACTTTACCAGCACCCACATCGGCCAGCAGATGCTCATTTACTTGGATGGGGAACTTTTGCAGGCGCCGGTGGTGCGGGACACTATCCCCAACGGGGTGGGGGTCATCACGGGGTATGCCTCCTTCGATGACGCCAACGCCATCGCCGTCGCCTTGAATTCCGGGGCCCTTCCCCTGGATCTCCGCATCATCGAGAACCGGCAGGTGTCGGCCTCTCTGGGGGCCGATTCCATGGCCGCCAGTGAAAAGGCTGTGATCCTGGCGTCGGCTCTGGTGATCCTCTTCATGATGGTGTGGTACCGGATCCCGGGCTTTTGGGCCGATATCGCCCTCATCGTGTACATCATGCTTCTCTTCCTCGCCCTCTACGGCCTGGGAGCCACCCTCACCCTTCCCGCCATCACCGGCATGGTCCTGTCGGTGGGGATGGCGGTGGACGGCAACATCGTCATCTTTGAGCGGATTCGGGAGGAACTGCGGCTGGGGCGGAGCCTCCGGAACGCGGTGGATCAAGGGTTTAAGCACGGGGTGCGGGTGGTCATCGATTCCTCGGTGACCACGGTGTTGGCGGCCTCTATGCTGTTCATCTTCGGCACAGGGCCTGTAAAGGGCTTTGCCATCACCCTCTCCCTGGGGGTTCTCATCAGCCTCTTCACCGCCGTCACCTTTACCCGGTGGGTCCTTCGCCTCCAGGTGGACACCGGGGCCCGGCCCAGCTTTTGGTTCTTTGCGCCGCCAGGTTACCAGGGGCCTGCGGGGGAGGTGACCCGATGAAACATAACGCCGACGCGGTTCGCTTCCACTTCCCCTTCATCAAGACCAGCCGGTACTGGCTGATCCTCTCGGCGGTTCTCCTTTTGGTGAGCATCGTCTCCCTGGTGGTCCAGGGCTTTAACCTGGGGGTGGATTTCAAGGGCGGCGTCCTCACCAATTACCGCTTTGAACAGCCGGTGACGGTGGCCGACATCCGAAGCGTCTACACGGCCCACGGGGTCAACGACGTGGTGATCCAGGAGTATGCCGGGAGCGGCGGCCACGAGTTTAAGGTGACGGCCCCCGTCATGACCGATGAGGAGCGTTTGGCCGTCCAAAAAGATCTGGAGGATAAGCTCGGGAAGCTGGAGATCTTGAGCCAAGATCAGGTGAGCGCCACGGTGGGAAGCGAGCTTAGGAGCCGGGGGATCTGGGCCTTTGTCCTGGCCACCCTCATGATGATCCTCTACATGTCTATCCGCTTCGATGTCCCCTATGCCCTGGCGGGGGTGGCGGGGATGATCCACAATATCCTGATCCTCATGGGGATCTTCAGCGTCCTTCGCCTTCCTGTGGATGCCTCCTTCATCACGGCGGTCCTGACGGCCTACGGCTATTCCATCCACGATTCCATCATTATCTTCGACCGGGTGCGGGAGCGGCTGGGGCTGGGCCTCAAGGAACCTTTGGAAGAGACGGTGAACATCAGCATCAACCAGACCTTGAGCCGCACCATCAACACAGTGGTGACGGTGCTTTTGGCCCTTTTGGCCATGTTCTTCTTTGCCGGCGAATCCGTCCACCTTCTGGTGCTGGCCCTCATCATCGGGATTGTGGTGGGGACCTACTCCACTATCTTTATCGCCAACCCCATCTTCATCTATCTGGTGAAGTTCATGGAAAAGCGGGGCTATCGCCGGCGGCTGGCCCGGGCTTCCTAGGGGGTGTGGACGTACGTGGCGGCATCCCATGGCACCGAAGGGCGCCGGGTGGCCCTGTGGGTGCTTTTGGCCAACATCTTTTTGACGCTGGGAAAGGGCCTGGCTGGATATCTCTTTTACAGTCAGGCCCTCCTGGCCGACGCCGTCCATTCCCTGGGGGATGCCGTCGCCTCGGCAGGGGTTTTGTACGGCATGGAGGTGGCCCGCCGCCCCGCCGATCGGGTCCACCGCTATGGCCATGCCAAAGCGGAGCCCTTGGCGGGTCTGGCCATGGGGTCCTTTTTGATCGTGGCGGGTGGGGTAGTGGCGGTGGAAGCCTTGGTGACCCTCTGGCGGGGGGAGGTGTCCGCCACACCGGAGTGGCCGGCCTTCTGGGTGGCGGCGGCTGCCCTTGGGCTGAAAGAGGTCCTGTATCGCTGGAATGTGGCGGTGGCTCGGCGGCTCCACTCCCCGGCCCTCATGGCCAACGCCGCTGATCATCGCTCCGATGAATGGACGTCTCTGGCGGCCATGGCAGGGGTGGTGGGGGCCCAGCTGGGCTGGGGCTGGGCGGATCCCTTTTTTGCCCTGGTGGTGGGCGGGGTGGTAGCCCACTACGGCTTTGGGGTTCTCCTCGAAAACGGGAGCGACCTTCTGGACCGCCAGGCCGATGAAGCCCGGCAGGCGGAGATCCGAGCGAAAGCTCTGGAGGTGGCGGGGGTGAAGGGCATCGACAGCCTCCGGACCCGGCGCTCCGGCCCCTTTGTCCATGTGGATATGGAAATCCGGGTGGGACGGCACCTTTCCCTGGTGGAGGCCCATCGCCTGGCCCACGACGTGATGGAAAAAGTGGGGTCTTTGGATTTCGTGCAGGATGTGGTGGTCCACGTGAACCCCGAGCGGGAGGAGGAGGCATGAAGCTTCTTTCCGACCTTTCCTGGTACTTTCGCGAAAAGAAGCTGGCGTACGGCATCGGGATCAGCATGCTGATCCTCATCGGATTTTTGAGCCTCATCCCGCCCTGGGCCGTCGGCCGAGTGGTGGATGCCATGCAGAAGGCGACCCTCACCGGTTCCCACCTCCTCCGCTGGATCCTTTTGGTGGTGGGGGTGGGGGTGGTGAACTACGTCCTCCGTTACATCTGGCGCATGTATCTCCCGGCGGCTGCCTACGAACTGGGGATGCGGCTCCGCCAAGAGCTGTACGAGAAATTCATCCGGATGGATCCCCCCTTTTTCCAGCGCCATCGGACGGGCGATCTCATGGCCCGCGCCACCAACGATGTGCAGGCGGTGGAGGTGGCGGCAGGGGATGGCCTGGTGATGCTGGTGGACTCCCTGGTCTTTGGAGGGATGGTTCTCATCATGATGGGGGTCATCAGCCTGCCTCTCTTGCTCCTTTCTCTCCTCCCCATGCCCTTCCTGTTCCTGGCCATGCGCTACTACGGCGCGGAGGTCCACCGGCGCTTCGGAAGGGCCCAAGCGGCCTTTTCCCGCCTCAATGCGGCGGTGCAGGAAAACCTCCAGGGGGTGCGGGTCCATAAGGCCCTGGGGAGGCAGATGGCGGAAGATGCGAAGTTTCGGCGGATTTCCGAAGAGGTGGTGGAGGAGAACATGGCGGTGGCCCGGGTGGAGGCCCTCTTCGAGCCCACCATCCTCCTTTTTGTGGGTGCGGCCTACTTCCTGGCGGTGGCGGGAGGCGCCTTTCTGATCCAGCAGGGATCCCTCACCATCGGGGGTCTGACGAGCTTTGTCCTTTACCTGGGCCAGGCCGTCTGGCCCCTCATGGCGGGAGGGTTTCTCATCAACATCCTGGAGCGGGGGCGGGCGTCCTATGATCGCATTCGGAGCCTCCTTTCGGAAAAGCCCCAGGTGGAAGATGATCCCCAGGCCCTTTTGGAGCTTCCTTCCGGGGATCTGGAGATCCACATCGAGGCGTTTTCCTACCCCGGGTCGGGGAGAAACGCCCTGGAAGACATCCATGTGGTCCTTCCCCAGGGAAAGACCCTGGGGGTGGTGGGGCCGGTGGGAAGCGGCAAGACCACCCTCTTGCGCCTTCTTTTGCGGCAGTATGTCCTGGAAAAGGGGGAGATCCTCATGGGAGGAAAGCCCCTTTCCGCCTACCGCCTCGAGGCCCTCCACCGGGCCATCGCCTACGTTCCTCAGGATCCCTTTCTCTTTTCCACGACGGTGGCAGAAAACATCGCCTTTGGGAAACCGGGGGCTTCCCTGGAGGAGATCCAGGAGGCGGCCCGGTTGGCGAGGGTCCACGAGGATATCCTTGCCTTCCCCGAGGGTTATGACACCCTGGTGGGGGAGCGGGGAGTGACCCTTTCCGGAGGCCAGCGCCAGCGGATTTCCCTGGCCCGGGCCCTTTTGCAAGGGGCGGAGATCTATCTTCTGGACGATACCCTCTCCGCCGTAGACGGCCAGACGGAGGCCCACATCCTTCAGCACCTGAAAGAGCTTTCCCGGAACCGTACGGTGATCATCGTAGCCCACCGCTTGTCGGCGGTGGAGCATGCCGATGAGATCCTGGTCCTGGATGGAGGGCGGATCCGGGAAAGGGGAACCCATGAGGAGCTTTTGCAACGGGGCGGCTGGTATGCCCAAGTGTACCGGGCTCAGAAGATGGAAGCGGGGGAGGTGGTGGGATGAACCCCACGGTGAGACGCCTCCTTGGCTATCTGGGAAGGCGAAAGGGAGAGCTTTTGTTGGCTTTTCTCTTTCTCTTCTTGGGAACCGGGGCCAACGTGGCCATGCCCCTTTTGATCCGGGTCTTCATCGATCGCCACCTCACCCCCGGAGTGTTCCCCCCGGGTCCCCTCCTTCTTTTGGCGGGGGGGTACCTTCTACTCCTCGGGGTCGCGGCAGGAGCATCCTACCTCCAGCTTTTGCGGTTTCAAAAGATCGCCCTGGATATCATTCGGGAGATGAGGGTGGAGGTCTTCAACCATCTCCAAAGGCTGAGGCTCTCCTACTTCGATCGCCATCCGCA
The DNA here is from genome assembly GCA_018729555.1 of Clostridiales bacterium. Lineage (GTDB taxonomy): Bacteria > Bacillota > Sulfobacillia > RBS10-35 > RBS10-35 > RBS10-35. Next base: position 5,293 of record JAHHQG010000039.1, read on the forward strand.
AGGGGCCCTTCTCTCCCGGGTCACCAACGACACGGAGGCGGTGAAGGAGCTATACCTGAACGTCCTTTCCGCCTATGTGCAGCACACGGTGACCCTCTTAGGGATCTTCATCGCCCTCTTTTTCGTGAACGTCCGGCTGGCCTTCATCTACCTGGTTCTGCTGCCCATCTTCGTCCTCATCATCTTGGTGTACCGGCATCTTTCGGGGCCCATCTTCCTTCGCACCCGCCAGCTCCTGGGAAGCCTCAACGCCGCTTTGAACGAGGGCATCCAGGGAGCGGGGGTGATCCAGGCCTTCGCCCAGGAGAAGAGGATGGCCCAAAGGTTTGCGGAACTGAACCGCCAGCACTATCGGGCCCGCATGGGGACGGTGCGGTTGAACGGGCTTTTGCTCCGGCCCCTCACGGATTTCATCTACACCCTCTCCCTGGCGGGGGTCCTGGCCTATTTCGGGGGAAGGGCCCTTTTGGGGGCGGTGGATGTGGGGGCCCTCTTTGTGTTTCTGAGCTACCTGGAGCGGATGTTTGAGCCGGTGAACGATATGATGCAGCGCATGCAGATGTTTCAGCAATCCTACGTGTCGGCCCAGAGGGTCTTTGAGCTCATGGACGAAGGCGAAGTGGACCCCTTCTTAACGGGGGAGAAAGGGAGAGGCCGGGGAAAGGCGATGGCGCCGTCGGGCGGGGTGGCGGTGGAGTTTCGCCGGGTGTCCTTTTCCTACGATGGCCGAAGGGACGTGCTAAAGGATATCTCCTTCCGGGTGGAACCGGGCCAGACGGTGGCCATCGTCGGGCCGACGGGGAGCGGGAAGACGACCCTCATCCACCTGCTCCTCCGCCTCTATCCCCTGGAGCGGGGGGAGATCCTCCTCGGGGGCCGGCGCCTCGAGGAGATCCCCGAAGAAGAGCTTCGGAAAGAGGTGGGCCTGGTGCTCCAGGAGCCTTTCCTCATCGAGGGGACCATCCTGGAGAACGTCATCATGGATCGGCCGTGGGTGACGGAACACGATGCCCTAGAGGCCCTTCAGGCAGTGGGAGCATCGTCCTTTGTGGAGCGCCTTCCCGGGGGTTACCGCCATCGGGTGGGGGAAAGGGGGGCTACCTTTTCCCAAGGGGAGCGGCAGCTTCTGGCCCTGGCCCGGGTGCTGGCGGGGAATCCCTCCCTCCTCATCCTGGATGAAGCGACGGCCCACGTGGATTCGGAGACGGAAGCCCGCATCCAGGAAGCCCTGGAAACCATCCAACGGGGTCGGACCACCCTGGTGGTGGCCCACCGCCTTTCGACCATCCAGCATGCCCACCGCATCCTGGTGCTGCAGGAAGGAAGGCTGGTGGAGGAGGGGACCCACGGGGACCTTTTGGCCCGGGGTGGCCTCTATGCCGCCATGTATCGCCTTCAGCAGCTGGGAGCCTTGGACGAGGAGACGGCGTAGGCGCCGGCGGTGCCGCCTGGGATGGGGGGTTACCCGGCTCTCCTGAGGGGTGGGCCCGTGTCCGGAGTCAAGGATGGGCCGCCGATCCCTGGTGGTGGGATGAGGGAAGCCTATTCGCCGACGGTGGCAGCCAACGAGGAGCAGGATGGCTCCCGCTATCTCCCCGCCCTCACCCTGGGTACCATCCCCTTGGCCATTCTCACCCGCATCACCCGTAGCGCCATGCTGGAGGTGCTCTCCCAGGATTACGTGCGCACCGCCAGGGCCAAGGGTTTGGCGGAGCGCCAGGTGATCCTGAAGCACGCCCTAAAGAACGCCCTCCTGCCCGTGGTCACCATCGTCGGCCTGCAGTTCGGTACCCTTTTGGGCGGGGCCATCCTCACGGAAACCATCTTCTCCTGGCCGGGCATAGGCTCCTACATCTACGAGGGCATCCTCAACCGCGACTACCCCGTGGTCCAGGCCGGGGTGCTGGTGGTGGCCACGGTCTTCGTCCTGGTCAACCTCCTGGTGGACCTCTCCTACGCCCTTTTGGACCCTCGCATCCAGTACAGGTGAACCCATGGAAACCCCCACCCGTCAAGCTCTTCGGCGTTTCCTGAAATCGCCTTCCGGCAAGATAGGCCTGGTTTTGACCCTCTTCCTGGTCCTTCTGGCCCTGTTCATCCCCTTGCTGAAGCCCTATGACCCCACCACGGACCGGGACTACCTGAACCGGCTCAAGCCCCCCACCCTGGAACACCCCTTCGGCACCGACCACCTGGGGCGGGATGTCTTCACCCGGGTCCTCCACGGTAGCCGCATCTCCCTCCAGGTGGGCGTGATCTCGGTAAGCATCGGCCTTTTCCTGGGTACCCTCCTGGGCCTCTTGGCCGGGTTCTACCGGGGAAGGACCGAGCTTCTCATCGGCTGGCTTGCCGACCTGCTCCTGGCTTTTCCCGGAACCCTTTTGGCCATCGCCATCGTGGCGGTTTCCGGACCCAGCCTGCAAAACGCCATGCTGGCGATCGGCATCGTGCAGGTGCCCGTCTACATCCGCCTGGCCCGCTCCATGGTCCTCTCCTTAAGGGAGCTGGACTTCGTGCAGGCGGCCATCGCCCTGGGGGCGGGGAATGGACGGATCCTCTTCCGCCACATCCTCCCGGGTACCCTGGCCCCCCTGGTGGTGCAGGCTACCTTGTCCATCGGCACCGCCACCCTCGAGGCCGCCGCCTTGGGCTTTCTGGGCCTTGGGGCCCAGCCCCCTGCCCCCGAGTGGGGAGCCATGATCGCCGACAGCTTCAAGGGAGGCTACGCCATGAACGCCCCCTGGACCATGATCTTCCCGGGGCTTTTCATCATGCTCACCGTTTTGGCCTTCAACCTCCTGGGGGATGGCCTCAGGGACGCCCTGGACCCGAGAAGCCGCTAAAGGCTAAAGGCGGCCTTAAGAAGGAGGCAAGCTCCAAAGGGGTATCATGGAACCATGAGAAAAGGCCTCGTCTTTCTCCTGCTCTTTTTGCCCCTTCTCAGCGCCTGCGAGCTTCTGGAAGGCACGGGCTACCGGGTGGCCGAGGCCCAGCTCCTCTTCCCTGAGGCCACGGAGCGCTGGACCTACTTCTACGGGGAGCCCCGGGAGGTCCGGCTCGGCACCCAGGTCCTCCGCCTGGAAAAGGCCTCGGGGGAAAGCCTCTGGGCGGTGCCGGGAGCCCTTTGGGTGGGGGGAAATCCCGTGCTCAGGGAGGTGGGACCTGCCCTCCGCCCCTTGGCCGAGGCGGTGCGGGGAATCCAGGGAAGCCTCCTCGAGGTCCGCGCCCAGGCCAACCTGCGCGCCACCTGGTTCTATGACGGGGTGGGCTGGGTCCGGCTCACGGGGAGCCTGAGGGAAGGGGAAAGCCGGAGCCTGGTCCAGCCCGCCCAGTACCAGACCCCGGACCTCTACGCCTTCACCGGGACGGAAACCCAGGTGCTCCTCAGGGAGATCCTGGCCCGGCGGGGGGGAAGGCAGGTGGTGGTCTTTGAGCTTTCCGAACCCGTCTTAAGGCCTCTGGCCCTTGACCCCATCCCCGATGGTTACCGGGTGGGGGCCCTGCAGGTGCAGTATGGGCTTAAAGTGGAGGTGGTGATCCCACCTCCCCCGCAATACCGCATCCTGGACCGCGGCGCGAACGCCGCCTACCAGGAAACCGAGCCCAAGGCCTTTCTGGCCAACAACCCGACCCGCTTCGCCGAGGTCTGGGGATCCAGGGCATCCCGAAGGCCATCCCCCAGAAGGTTGAACCCCAGGATCACCAGCATGATGGCCAGGCCGGGGTACGTCATGGTCCAGGGCGCCGTGCGGAAGTATGTCTTGTTGTGGGCCAGCATGGAGCCCCATTCGGGGGTGCGGGCATCGGCCCCCAGGCCGAGGAAGGAAAGCCCTGCCGTCTCCAAAATGGCGGCGGCGATACCCAGGGTGGCCTGTACCAACACCGGCGCCATGACGTTGGGGAGGACATGGCGCCAGAGGATGCGCCCTGTCCCGGCTCCTACCGCCCGGGCCGCCAGGATGAACTCTTGGTGCTTGATGCTCAAAACTACGGAGCGCACCAGCCGGACGTAGTTGGGGATGGCCACAATGGCGACGGCCAGCATGGCGTGGGTGAGGCTGGGTCCCAGGATGGCGATCATGAGGATGGCCAGGAGCAGGCTGGGGAAGGCCAGGAGGACATCCACCACCCGCATGCTGAGGAGGTCCACCAGGCCCCCGGCGTAGCCGCTGAAGGCACCCCATAGGGTGCCCACCGAAAGGGCCAACCCCACGGTGAGAAGGCCCACTTGGAGCGACAGGCGGGCCCCGTAGATGAGGCGGGAGAAAAGGTCCCGGCCGGCGTAATCGGTCCCGAGGAGGTGCTGGGGGGAGGGGGGCTGGAGGCGATCGGCCAGCTGGCCCTCCAGGGGATCGTAAGGGGCGATGAGATGGGCGAAGAGGGCAGCCAACACAAACGCCCCCACGATGACGAGGCCGACGGCAGCACCTCGATGGCGAAGAAGCCTTTTAAAGGTGTTCACCCTTTCACCTCACTGGTAGCGGATTCGGGGATCCAGCCAGCTGTACAGAAGATCCACCAGAAGATTCAAGATAACGAAGAGAAAGGCGAAAAGGATCACGGCGCCCTGAACGGCCGGGTAATCTCGGTTGAAAATGGCGTTGACGATGTAGCGGCCCATGCCGGGAAGGGCGAAGATGCTCTCCGTGATGACCGCCCCGGAAAGAAGAGTTCCGAACTGCAGCCCGATGACGGTGATAACGGGCAAAAGGGCATTTTTCAGGGCATGCCGCCATACGACCCACCGCTCTTTCAGGCCCTTGGCCCGGGCGGTGCGGATGTAGTCCTGCCCCATGACCTCCAGCATGCTGGAGCGGGTGATGCGGGCGATGAGGGCCATGGGGACGGTGCCGAGGGCCACGGCCGGGAGGACCAGGTGCCAGAGGCCGTTCCAAAAGGCTGCCGTATGGCCCGTAAGGAGGGCATCCACCAGGAAGAAGCCGGTGATCCTCGGCACCTCATTGAGATAGGTCACCGAGGCGATGCCGCTGGGCTCAAACCAGCCCAGCACCACGGCGAAGTAGTACACCAGGAGGAGGCCCAGCCAGAAGATGGGCATGGAGACGCCGAAAAGGGCGAGGCCCATGCCGAGGTAATCCACCCAGGTCCGGCGGCGGACCGCTGCCAGGATGCCCAGAAGAATCCCTCCGCCGCTGGCGATCAGCATGGCGGCGAAGGTGAGGGTGACGGTGACGGGCATCCGCTCTTTCAGCTCCTGCAGCACCGGCCGGCGGGTGATGACCGACTCCCCCAGATCGAGGCGAAGCATGGTCTCAAGGTAGCGGAGGAGCTGGATGGGCAAGGGCTGATCCAGCCCCAGCTGGCGACGGAGGGCTTCCTGGGCGGCAGGGGTGGCGTGCTGGCCCAAAAGGGTGTGGGTGGGATCTCCCGGGATGAGGTGGAGGGCCAGAAACGTCACCAGGAGGATGCCCAGGAGGGTGGGGATGAGGAGGAGAAGCCGGTGCACGATGTACCGCGCCAGAAGCAAGACTCCTTTCCAGAACGCGGCGGGGAGAGGAGTTCCCTCCCCGCCGCCCCCGCTCCTCGCCGTTAGGGTTCCAGGCTGACATGGGTGAGCTGCTCCAGGCCCAAGGGGCTGGGCACATAGCCCTGGACTCGGGCGCTGGCCGCCACAGGATCCTCGGCGTAGACCAGGGGGACCCAGGGCGCATCCTCGAAGATGATCTTCTGAGCCTCGATGTACAGGCGCTCCCGCTCCTTCTGGTCAGGCGTCCGCTGGGCCTTGATGAGGATCTCGTGGAGCCGGTCGTTCTTGTAAAAGGCGATGTTCCCCGCCGACCCCTTTACGGCGTTGTCCTTGTCCAAGAGGACGTAGAGGAAGTTATCGGGGTCCCCGTTGTCGCCGATCCATCCCAAAAGGGCCATGGTGTGTTCCCCATTTTCCGTCTTCTCCAGGTAAGTGCTCCACTGGTAGACCACCAGTTTCACCTTGATCCCCACCTGGCTGAGGTCGTTGGCGATGGCCTCGGCGATCTTTTGGGGTTCGGGGAAGTAGGGGCGGGGGTTGCTCATGGCCCACAGCTCCGTCTCAAAGCCGTTGGGGTAGCCCGCTTCCGCCAGGAGCTGCTTCGCCTTCTCGGGATCGTAGGGGTACTTGAGGCTGCCGTCATGGCCCCACATCTTGGGCGGCAGGGGGGTGTGGGCCACCACCCCCAGATCGCCGTAGAAGGCCTGCACCAGCGCTTCTTTGTTGACGGCATAGTTGACCGCCAGGCGGACCCTCACATCGTCAAAGGGCTTTTTCTCGGTGTTCATGGCCAGGTACCCGATGTCGTTGGCGGGCCGGATGAAGAGCTGCAGGTTGGGATCGCTCTTGATGACTCACGTCCGCCGGGTTGATGCCGTCGGCGAACTGGATGGTGCCCGCCTGAAGCTCCAGGAGGCGCTCGGCATTGTCGGGGATGACCCGGTAGATCAGCTGGTCCAGCTTGGCGGGGGTGCCCCAGTACTGGTCGTTGCGCTGGAGGACGATGCGATCGTCGGGCGTCCAGCTGACGAAGCTAAAGGGCCCCGTCCCCACGGGATGCTGGCCGAACTTCTCCTTGTAGGCCTGGATGGCCGCAGGGCTGGCGATGGCGAAGGCCGGCATGGCCAGGTTCTGGAGGAAGGGCGCCAGGGGCGCCTTCAGGGTGAACTGGACGGTGTACTCATCCAGGGCCTTCACGTCCTGGATGATGGAATCGTCATCAAAGCCGCCAAACATGTACTCGTAGTAGGCGAAGTTCTCCCCCGGGAACCGGTAGGGGTTGTCGGTCTTGCGCCAGCGGTCGAAGTTGAAGACCACGGCATCGGCGTTGAAGGGGGTGCCGTCCTGGAACTGGACACCCTTCCTGAGGGTGCAGGTGAAGACGGTGGCGTTTTCATTGGGCTCGCATTTCTCCGCCAGGCTGGGTCCCACATTGGTGGTATCCCCTTCGAAGCGGAGGAGGGTATCGAAGATCTGGATGGTCACTTTAAGGGATTCGCCGTCGGTCACGTTGGCGGGGTCCAGGGAGACGGAATCGCCCCCCCGGCCCCACACCAGCACCTGCTGGGGCTGGGAAGGCGTTCCCCCGGTCCCAGTGCCTGCACCTTGCGAGGGAGCGGCAGTTCCCCCGCAGCCTGCCAGCACCAGGGCTCCGATGGCCAGAAGGGTTAACCACGCCGGTTTCAGCTTCACACCTGTCGCCTCCTTTGCGGTTTTTTCATATTGCTTCCTGCCATTCGCCTAGAGGTGGAGCAATTCCTTCCCGGGATAAAGGGAAAGCCAGGATATGGCACAATAAGGGCCAGAGGAGGTCGCCGCGGCGTGGAACGGTTGAAGGTAGCGGCCGTGCAGCTGGAAGCGCGGGTGGGAAACCGCTTATACCATCTCCAGCAGGCGGAGGAAGCCCTCAAGGAGGCAGCGTCCTTAGGGGCTCGCTGGGTGGCCCTCCCGGAATTCCTCACCACCGCCATGGCCTTTCATCCCTCCATCGCCGCGGCCATCGAACCCTTTCCCGGGCCCACCTACACGTGGCTGGAAGAGCAGGCCCGCCGCTTAAACCTCACCATCGGCGCCTCCTGGATCATCCGGCTACCGTCGGGGGCCCTGCGCAACCGCTTTGTCCTCATGGGCCCTTCGGGGTTTCTCGGTTACCACGACAAAGACATCCCCACCATGTGGGAGAACGCCTGGTACGAGGGTGGGGAGGACGAAGGCATCCTCCGCACCCCTCTGGGACCTGTAGGGGCTGCCCTTTGCTGGGAGTTTCTCCGTTCCGCCACCGTCCGGCGCCTGAGGGGGAAAGTCCGCCTGGTGATGGGAGGAAGCGCCTGGTGGGACGTTCCGGAAAACCTCCCGGGTTCGCTCCTTTGGCGATGGGTCCACCGCCAGAACGTGAACCTCTGGCAGGCGGCTCTTCCCACCTTCAGCCGCCTGGTGGGAGCCCCCATCATCCACGGGAATTGGTGCGGGGAGATCAAGGGGAGCTGGGCCCTTGGCACTTCCTATCGAACCCGCTACATCGCCTCGGCTCAGGTGGTGGAACGGGACGGGACCGTCATGGCCGAGCGTACCCCCGACGAAGGCTTCGGCATCGTGGTGACCCGGATCGATGTGGGGGAGCCTTCCCCCCTCGGGGAAGTTCCCGATACCTTCTGGCTCCATCCCCTTTTAAATCTGCCCCACTGGCGCTTCTTCTGGTGGTTCCAAAACGCCCACGGCGTCCGCTACCGGCGGCGGGTGACGGAGCGGCGGCTTGTGCGGAAAGGCGGTGAGATTTCCTCATGAAGGATCTGGACATTTTCTTTGCGCCGAAAACCACGGCCGTCGTGGGCGCATCCCTCAACCCCCGCAAGGTGGGCTACATGGTGATGGAAAACCTTTTGCAAAGCGGCTATCGCGGAAAGATCCTCCCCATCAACTTGAAAGGCGGCCGCTGGCAATCCCTCCCCGTTTACCCCACCTTGAAAGACGCCCGGGATGCCGAAGGGCCCATCGATCTGGCGGTGGTGGCGGTGCCGGCGGAGAAAGTGCCTCAGATTGCCCGGGAAGCGGGGGAAGCGGGGATTGCCGGCCTTCTGGTGCTCTCGGCAGGGTTCCGGGAGATCGGCCCCGAGGGAAAAGCCCGGGAAGAAGAGCTCCTCGCCATCGTCCGCCAATACGGCATGCGCCTCTTGGGGCCCAACGTGGTGGGCACCATGGACATGCATACCCCCTTCAATGCCACCTTTGCCGCCGGCTTTCCCCCGCCGGGCGAGGTGGCCTTCATTTCCCAGAGCGGAGCTCTCCTCCTGGCCATCCTGGACTATGCCCTGGAGACTCAGCTGGGGTTTTCCCGCTTTGCCAGCATCGGGAACAAAGCCGACGTGGATGAGACGGATCTCCTGGAAAACCTTCTCCATCACGAGGAGACCCGGGTGATCCTCATGTACCTGGAGGACATCAAAAGGGGGCCGGAGTTTTTACAGCTTGCCTCCAAGGTCACCCGGGAGAAGCCGGTGGTGGTTTTAAAGTCGGGGCGAAGCGCCGCCGGCGCCAAGGCGGCCGCCTCCCACACGGGCGCCCTCGCGGGTTCCGACCGGGCTTACGATGCCGCCCTTCGCCAGACGGGGATCATCCGGGTGGATACCATGGACGAGCTTTTCCTTGCGGCGTGGGCTTTTCGTTCAACCCGCTACCCCAAAGGGAAGCGGGTGGCCGTCCTCACCAACGCAGGAGGCGGAGGCATCTTGGCCAGCGATGCCGTGGAGAAGGAGGGCCTGGAGCTGGCTTCCCTTGCCCTGGAGACCAAAACCCGCTTGCGGCAGTTCCTTCCCCCTGAATCCAGCGTGGAAAACCCCGTGGACGTTTTGGGGGATGCCGACGCTTCCCGCTACGAAAAGGCCTTCACCCTCCTCGCGGCCGACCCTGGCGTCGATGGCCTGGTGGTGATCCTCTGCCCCGCCGATACGGCCGATCCTCTGGGGACCGCCCGTGTGCTTTTGGAGAAAAACCCCGCGGGGTTTCCCGTGGTGGCTTCCTTCATGGGGGGCAAGGGCGTGGCGGAGGGGACTGTCCTTTTGCAAAAGGGAGCCATCCCCACCTACGCTTTCCCGGAGCAGGCGGTCAAAGCCTTTGCCGGTCTCTACCGCTACGGCCGCTACCGGCAGCAAAGCTCCCTTCCGCCCCTCTCCCTGCCGGAAGGGTGGACCTTCCCCGCAGCAGCCCGGGAGGTGGTGGAAAGGGCCCGGGCGGAACACCGGAAGGTGCTTCTTCCGGCGGAAGCCCTGGCGGTGGCGGAAAGCTTTGGCATCCCGGTGGCGGGAGCGCGGCTCGCCACCAGCGCCAAGGAGGCGGGGGATCTGGCCGACGCCTTGGGATACCCGGTGGTCTTAAAGATCTCTTCCCCCGATATCTTGCACAAATCGGACGTGGGAGGCGTGAAGCTGGGGCTGACGGATCGGGAAGCGGTGGAACAGGCTTATACCGCCATTATGGAGGGAGTGGAGCGGCGGGTGCCGGGGGCGGCCCTCTACGGGGTGGAAGTTCAAAAGATGCTCCCCCAGGGCGTGGAAGCCCTGGTGGGCATGACCCGGGACCCCACCTTCGGACCGGTTCTGGTGGTGGGCCTCGGAGGCATCTTCGTCAACCTCCTCAAGGAGGCTGCCTTCCGCCTGGTGGAGATCTTGACGGAAGGCGATCTCCAGGAGATGCTGGCGGAAACGCGGCTGGGGGTCCTTTTGCGAGGGTTTCGCGGAGCGCCTCCGGCCGATGAAGCGGCCTTCCTCCATCTCCTCCGCCAGGTGGCCTTGATGCTAAAAACTTTCCCCGACCTTCTGGAGATGGATTTGAACCCGGTTCTGGTGGGCGAAAAAGGAGCCTGGGTCGTGGATGCGAAAATGACTATCCAGTGAAGGGAAGGTGGGAGCATGGCCAGCCGACACGGCACGGGCGTATTCATCCTGGGGCGACCGGGGAGCGGAAAGACGGCCATTCTTTTGGGTTTGGCCCTGTGGCTTAAGGAGCTGGGGAAAAGGCCGGGATACCTGAAACCCATCGGTTACTGGGCGGTGCCGGAATTTGGGGAGGATGCCGATGCCCGCCTGATGCAAAAGGTCCTGGGATTGGACCTGGATCTGAACATCCTTTGCCCCTTTCCCCTGGAATCCCGTTACCTCAAGGAGGAGGCTTCCTTTTCCCGGGATACCCTGGATCAAGCCTTTGCCAAGGCCCGGGAGGGGCGGGATGCCATGCTGGTGGATGGACCCACCAGCCTCTGGAAGCTGGCCTCGGCTGGGCTGGATGCCTGGAGCCTGATGGAGTATTTCCAGTACCCGATCCTCTATGCCGTCCGCCCCCGCGACGGTGACCGGGCGCTGGAACAGGTGCTGGTGGTGGCCCGTTCTGCCAAGGACAGGGGAGTTCCCGTGGCCGGCGTCCTCTTCAACAGCGTCCAGCCCCATGAAGCCCAGCGGGTGGAAAAGATCTACCGGCCCATCCTAGACCGCCACGGCATCCCCTACCTGGGCGCCATCCCCTACCGCACCACCTTGAGCGCTCCTACCGCCGCCGTCTACGTGCAGATGGCCGCGGGACGCCTCCTGGTGGAGGGTCGGCTGGACCGGCCGGTGGAGCATCTCCTCATCGGGGCCATGACGGCGGAGCGGGCCCTCAGCTACTTCCGCCGCTATCCCCACGTGGGGGTCATCACGGGCGGTGACCGGGCCGATGTCGCCCTGGCCGCCTTGGAGACCGATATCTCCCTCCTCATCCTCACCGGAGGCAACGAACCCGACGCCCGGGTCCTCAGCCGGGCCAGGGAGAAGGAGGTTCCCGTCCTCCTGGCGGCGGAAGATACCTTTACCGTGGCCCACAAGGTGGAGTCCATCTCAAGGATCCTCCACCCCGATGATGAAAAGGCCATCGAAGCTGCCCATCAGGCGGTGAAGGAGGCCTTGGGCCACCAGTTCCCCCAGTGGCTCCTTTAGGTCCTAGGGGATGAGGACTGCCCGCCCCTTGACCTTCCCCTGGTGGAGGTCGGCGATGGCCTGGTTGATCTCCTCGAGGGGGTAGGTGGTGGTGGAGAGGTGGACCTTCCCCTCCCCCGCCAGGGTCATGAGCTCCATGAGGTCGGTGTAGGTGCCCACCAGATTTCCGATGATGTTCTTTTCGCTGAAGATGAGGTCGATGGCGGGGACTTCTACCGTGCCGCCGTACCCGATGACGTAATAGGACCCGGCATTCTTGGTCATGGCCAGGCCCATCTCGATGGAACCTCCTTCGCCGACGAAATCCAACACGGCTTCCGCGCCCCGACCGCCCGTCAAGGCGAGGACCTCTTGGACTGCCTTTTCACCGGCCTTCACCCGGTGCTCCGCCCCCAGCTCTTCTGCCAGCTCCAGCGCGAGGGGGGAGCGGTCGACCACGATGATGCGGGCCGGCGAGAGGGACCGCAGGACCTGGAATCCGATGTGGCCCAGGCCGCCGAAGCCGATGAGAACGGCATAATCCCCCGGCTCCAGGTGCCGGGCGGCCTTCTTGGCCGCATGGTAGGCGGTAAGGCCTGCGTCGGCGTGGGGGGCGATCTCATGGGGATGGATGCCCTGGGGAAGCTTGATGAGGCTGCGGCTCTTGGTGAGAAGGTACTCAGCGAAGCCTCCGTCGGTGTTGATCCCGGGAAAGAGGCTGTTTTCGCAGTGCATGTCGTTTCCCTTGCGGCAGGCGGGGCAGGTGCCGTCGGTCATGAGGGGATGGACGATGACGGCGTCCCCCTTCTTGAACTCCGTGACCCCGGGCCCCACTTCTTCCACCCAGCCGGCGTTTTCGTGCCCCAGGATATAGGGAAGCTCTACGTTCACTTTGGTGCGCCAGATGCCTTCGATGATGTGGAGATCGGTGCGGCAAAGGCCTGCTCCGCCGATGCGGACGATCACATGGTCGGGCTCGGTGATCCTGGGCTCGGGCACATCCTCCAGCTTCAAAAACTCGGGGCCTTCCATCTTGGGATCGTACCGGTGCAACCGGGCTGCCTTCATGCTCCCCGCCTCCTCTCCTGTTCCCATGATGCCATGGGGAGGGTCCTCCGGGAAGGTTTTCCTCCAAACCTCATGGCCGGGCCCTTAGCGCCCGGGAAAGGGGGGAGGTGGTCCGGGGATGAGGCCCTGGCCCGCCTCCACCCGGGCGACGGTGACCGGCGCCCGGCCATGGCTGAGCTTCCTTGGAAACCTCGGCGGCGAGGAGGCCTTCCGGTCCCAAGACCCAAGAAAAGCCCGAGAGGGACGTCTCAAAAGCGGAGCTGAGCCGCCACCCCTCCGTAGGGCCCCTGGCGGAGCTTCTCGGCGCCTTTCCCCGTCACCAGCTCTAGCTGAGCCCCGTGGAGGTACACCTCCCGGATGAGGGCCGTGGAGAAGGAGCGGCGGGTGAGGGTTCCCCCGCAGAGGGGGCACTTGTCCTGGGCGTCTTCAAAGTAGGTATGGCAGTTCTGGCAGACGTGGATTTCCTCCCGCATCATGGGCCAGGCCGCCACCACCAGGCGGACGTTCCCTTCCCGCAGCTGGTTAAGGACGGCGGCCGCTCCGGCATCGGCTTTGCCACCCCCTGCCAACTCATCGAGGAGTTTTACCACCAGGGCTTCTTCCCGCCGCCGTTCCCCTTCCTGGAGGAGCGGTTTGGCCTTGAGGAGGATCTCATGGGCGGGCGCTCCCACGGCGAAGGAAACCCCTTCGTCCAGCACTTTGTCGCGAACCGCCGGCGACAGGCGGCTGCGGACGAAGGAGCGGGCTTTTTCTTCCCCTGCCAGCAGGACCAGCACCGGCTTTTCCTCCTGGATGAACTTCTCCAGCCGCTGGGCGGCATCCCGCCAGAAACGATGGACCTGCTCCTCCACCCGCCGATCGAAAACGTCGCCAAAGCTCCCCTTCTTGTAGACGGTGCCGTCCCCAGAGGTGATGGGAGTAGCCCTCAGGCTGTATTCGGGAAAATCTTCGGTATCCAGGTACAGGAACTCTTCCTGCACCCCTTCGGTGATCCCCATATGGACCGTCATGAAGCGGGCCTGCTGGTGGTCCAGGAGGACGATGGCCGCCCGGGCGTATTCCTCCAGAAGCCAGAGGAGGGGTGCCACATGGGGTGCCCCGAAATGGAGGCTGTTCTTGTGCAGGCGGGCCTGATAAAAGGCCGAGAGCTGAAAGCTGGGGGAGGCGAAGTAGACAAAGGTTCTCCCCTGAGGTTTCAGAAGGTCCAGTTCCTTCAAGAGGGCCTCCGCCTGGGCTTCCAGCTGCTTGCGCTCCGGAGGCGTCAGCACGGAAGCCAAGGTTTCGCGAAGTTTCTTTAGCTCATGGCGGGCCCAGATCCGAAAGCCTTCCGGCTTTCGCTGGTTCTCCGGCTTGGTGGGGTCGGTGTCCAGGTAAAGGGAGAGGGTATCCCGCTTCTCATGCTGTAAGAGCATCTGGATGTCTTCGGGCCGCAAGGCCATCACCCCTTCTGGCGCTTCACCACTTGAGGGCCCGATCCCAATCCACCCGAGTTTCCAGCACCCTGACCACCGCCAAGAGGTCCCGCTCTTCTTCTTCCCCGAAGCGGTTGAAGCGGGGGCTGTCCACATCCAGGACTCCCACCACCTCCCCGCGGGGCATGATGGGGACGACCAGCTCCGAATTGGAGGCGGTGTCGCAGGCGATGTGGCCCGGGAACTCATGGACGTTCGGTACCCTCACCGGCTCTTTCCGCAGGGCGGCGGTGCCGCAAACGCCCTTTCCAAGAGCAATGCGAACGCAGGCGGGCTTTCCCTGGAAAGGCCCCAGGACCAGCTCTTCGCCCTTGAGGAGGTAAAAGCCGACCCAGTTGACGTCGGGCAGGCGATAAAAGAGCGCCGAGGCTACGTTGGCCAGCTGGGGAAGCCAGCCGTCGTCCTCCGACAAAAGGGCCTCCACTTCCTCCACCAGGGATAGGGTCTCCCGCACCTCATGCATGGGGCTTCACCTTCCTTGGCTGCAGGATACCACAGGTGCTCCTTTCAAGAGGAAAGGCGCTGCTGCCAGAAAAAGCGGTAGTAGAGGTAGGTTCCTAGGCCGTAGAGGGCCAGGGTGATCCACAGCGGAGCCGTCAGGGAGACGTGGCGCATGAGAAGGCCCGCCAGGGGCGAAGCAGCGGCGGAGCCCAGCATCCAGGCCATGCCCGTCACGGCATTGGCGGTGGCCCGGCGCCGGGGGCTGAAGGAGTCCATCATCAAGAGGGAGATGACGGGGTTGGCCATGTTCATCAGCATGGAGCGGATCCAATAGAAGGCCGCCGCCCACCAGATGGTGGGGCTGAGGGCGAAGGCCACGATGAAGGGCAGGGAGGCGGCCTGCACCCAGACGATGGTGGGCACCCTCCCGATCTTGCGGGCGAGGGGACCGGTGAAAAGCGAGCCCAAGGCGATGAAGGCGGCGCTCCAGGCGAAGATGAAGCCGATCTCTCCCGAAGAAGCCCCATAGCGAAGGTCCAGGTAGACGTTCAGAAGGGGGATGAAAAACCCCGCCCCCAGGCCTCCCACGATGGCCGGAAGGGTGAAGGCCATGAGGAGCCGGTCGTGAAGGAGGTGGCTCAAGCCGAGAGGTTCCGGCGGCAGCACCGAGAGGGCCGAAGCGTGGTCTTCCACCCGTGGTAAGCGGCTGAAGGGAAGAAGGGCCGCCAGGGCCAGGGCCGCCGCCAGAAGGAGGGTGTACCCGTAGGCCTGGGGATCTTTCCCGCCGGTTCCCAGGGTTAGCGCGATGGCTGCGGGCAGCCCGCCGCCGATGAGGTTCCCCACGGCGTTGGCCCCCGTGCTGACGGCCGTCTGGCCGGCGAAAAGGTGCTCCCGTTCCTCCGGTTCGCTCTGCTCCATCAAAAGGGGGCCGAGGGCGATGTTGATCCCTTCCTGGGCCACGGCCAGGAGGGCTAAGGTCAGCAGAAGGGGCGCGGGGGAGGGAAAGAGGACGGCCCCCACCAGGGCGACGGCGCTCACCCCGATCCCCCAGAGGACCGATTCCCGCGTGCCCAGGCGGTTCACCATCCGGCTGACGGGAAGGGCTGTGAGGAAGGCTACCGCGAAACCCCAAGCCACAAAGATCCCGATCCAAACCGAGTTGTAGCCCAGGGCCAGGAAGTAGAGGTTCATCAGCACCCCTACGATGCCGTATCCCAATCCCAGGAGGGCTAAGCCCAAAAGGAGGGAGCGAAGGGCAGGCTTTCTCAGTAGACGCCAGTAGGACGCCAAAAAGGCTTTTCCTCCGCAGCCATTATAGATGGATTTCTCCCCATCCATAAGGATTCAAGGTACACTGGCTCCCGGGAGGGAGAAGCTTGGTCTGGTCCAAGACCCTTTTGAACGGCAAGGATCTTTTCCAGAGGGGCATCACTTACGAAGAATTCATCGGCCGCTACGACGAGCGCCAGAAGGCGCGCTTTGACGGCGCTTACGAAAAGGCCCATTTCGGCGAGGATGACCTCCAGTGGTTTCGCCGGTTGAAGGAAGAGCGAGGGCCCATCGCTACCCTGGTAATCGCTGAAAACTGGTGCGGCGACTGCATCATGTGCGTGGCAGCTTTGGGAAAGCTGCAGGAGGCCACCGGCGCCTTCGACCTCCGCTTCCTCTACCGGGATGATCCCGCCATCGCGCAGGAGGTGGAGCGGTATTTCCTCACCTGGGGCCGGAAGAAGATCCCCGTCTTCGTCTTCCTGGATGAAGAAGGGCGAGAGATCGGCCGCTACGCTTCCCGCCCCTACACCCAAGAGATGGCGGGCCTTCAGGGGGACCACGAAAAGGTCAAAACCCTCTATCAGGATGGAAGCTACTGCCGGGAGCTGGCGGCGGAGCTGAAGGCGGCCTTAGCTTAAGCTTCCAGGCATAGAGGACCACCGCCACGGCCGTCGCCAGGTTGAGGCTGGAGACCCCCGGCTCCATGGGGATAGCCACCTTTCTGTCGGCCCTTTGCAGAAGGTCCTGGGTGAGGCCCCGGCGCTCCGAACCAAAGATGAGGATGGCGTCGGAAGGGATGGCCAGGTCGGCAAGGGATTCCCCTTCGGGGTGGAGGGCCCAGAGGGGGCCTTCCGAAGGGGGGAGGGAACCCTCCCAGGAGGCGACGGGGAGGGCGAACTGGAGGCCGGCGCCTCCCCTCAAGGCAGCAGGATGCCACGGGTCCTGGGGACCTGTCACCACCACGCCCCGGGCGCCGGCGGCCGCCGCCACCCGGATGGCGGCGCCGATGTTCCCCAGGTGGGAGGGATGCTCCAGGAGAAGGAGGGGGGCCTTCCGCTCCTTTTCCTGCAAGAGGGTCCGGGCATCGACGAAAGGCCGCTGGGCCAGGGCCAGAACCGGCGAGGGGAGGGGATAGGGGGTTTGGCGGGCGAAGGTCTCCGGGTCCATAGGTTCCAGGTGGTCTTTCAGCCAAGGGAGGATGTCGGGGGCCAGGTGTTCCGCCAAAGAAAAGATCTTTTCCGGGTCCGGGCTTACTGCCCGCACGACCCGGGCACCGAAGCGCAGGGCGTGTTTCAGGGGATGGAATCCCTCTAAAAGGGCCCAGGACCGATTCCGGCGGGCCGCCAGAAAGGAAGGCACCGGTTGCATCAAGATCCCCTTACCACCGTCTTTGTCCCCTTCCCTGCTCCTCTAGAAGAGGTGAGGCTCATCCAGAGGAAGAACCGCTTTCTCATTCTGGCCCGGAAGAAAGGAGGAGAAGAAGTCCCCCTCCATCTTCCCAATTCCGGTCGCATGGAAGAGCTCCTCCTCCCCGGTGTCCGGGGTCTGGCCTGGAAAAACCCCGGCCCCAGGACGGAAGGCACCCTTTTGCTGGTGGAGCACCTGGGGAGGTGGGTGTCGGTGGATGCCCGCATGCCCAACCGCCTCTTCGAAGAGGGTCTCAGGCAACGGGCCTGGCCCTTTGCGGGGAACTTCACGTTCTTTCGCAAGGAAGTCCCTCTCGGGTCTACCCGCATCGACTTTCGCTTGGAACGGCCGGAAGGGCTTCTTTATGTGGAGACCAAATCTTGCAACCGGGTGGAAGAAGGCATCGCCCTCTTCCCTGATGCCCCCACCCAAAGGGGGGCCCGCCATCTGGTGCTCTTGCGGGAGCTCAGGGAAAAGGGGGTGGAAACGGCCGTGGTTTGGTTCGTGCAGAGGGATGATGCCGTAGCCCTCACCCCCGACGATGAGGCGGATCCTCCTTTTGCCCGCGCCTTTTGGGACGGGGTGGCCGCCGGCATGATGGCTTTCGCCTACCGGTGTGAGGTCACCCCTCAAGGCATCCGGGTGCTGGATTCCATCCCTATCGTGGAAAGGGAAAGAGGGCGGGAAGGAGATGCTCCCCGCCCCGCCGAGCCTCTGCGGCCCTGATGGGATTTCACTTTTGGGAATAGAGGGCCCCTTTCATCCAGCGGAAGACGGCGTAGCCCACCAGAAGTCCGATGAGGTCGTAGCGCACCACGAAGAACGGGCTCAAAGGACCCTCGGCGTTGCTGAATAGGATGGAGACGTAGCCCGCCAGGAGTCCGAAGTGGAGGGGAACCGCCCAGAGGAAAAGGGGCCGCACCTTGGGGAGGACCAGCATCCGGCCTGAGAGTTCCAGGCGGGTTCCCCTGTAGGCGAGGGCGCCCAAGGCGACGAAGAGGGCC
Organism: Clostridiales bacterium; assembly: GCA_018729555.1. GTDB lineage: Bacteria > Bacillota > Sulfobacillia > RBS10-35 > RBS10-35 > RBS10-35. The sequence continues at coordinate 23,387 of JAHHQG010000039.1, forward strand.
AGGAGGATGGCGTCATAGGGAAGGTAAGCCCACGCTGCCTCGTGTAGGTCGGTGGTGAGGGCGCCGATGGGAAGGCGATTGCTGAACATGTAGGAGAGGCCGTGCATCAGGGGGCTTACGCCGATCAAGAATCGGAGGGCCTCATCCGTGGCGAAGGCGTCCAACAGGGTGAGGAAGGGTATCTTTTCGAGGATCCGGACGATGGGAATGGGAAGGCCTGCCAAGTGGACGATGAGGAAGGCCCTGAAGAGGACCGCGGCCCCTGCGACGTACACGCCAAAAATGAGGCTGAGGGCGATCTGGTAGTAAGGCGTGCCCGCCAGGGCCCCCATGAAGAGCACCAGGGCGTAGAAGGTGACCACATCCAGGAAGACCAGGCCCATGCGGGCTGCCCAGTCGGGATCGAAGGCCACATGGGCAGCCATAGGCGAGCTGTAATAGAGGGCCACATTGGCACCGGCAGCGATGAGGATGGCGGCGCCGATGATGGCGGTGCCCAGGGCGAACTTCACGAAAAAGATCTTGGCCCGGGGATAGGGAAGGAAGAAGGTAAAGCGGTCCAGACCGTTGCGCTCGCTTCCCATCTGGAGCACTCCCAAGGCCAGGGCAAAGCCCGCCAGGAGCAGGACCGGCCATTCCACACCGATGGGCGTTGGCGTTGGGATGGGCAGCCCCTTTTCCACCCACATCCCCACCCGCTCCAGGGAAGAGGCGGTCTGATTGAGGGTCCAGACCAGGAGGGTGAGGACGAAAACCAACCCCATGGAGGCCACTTGGCGCCATTCCTTCCACCAGATTCCCTTTTGCAAGGGAAGGGTGCCGGTTTTACTCACGACCCACGATCCCTCCTGCCTTTGACCTGCCTCCTCGATGGAAGCAGGCGGCAGCGGTGGTCCGCTCCCATGGGCCCTGGCTTCAGGGACGGCCCTTCAACGCGTTCCATAGAGGGCCCCTTTCATCCAGCGGTAAACCCCGTAGCCCAGCAGAAGCCCGATGAAGTCGTAGCGGAGAACAGTGAAAAGGCTGATCGGGTTGGCGCTCATCCCGAAGAGGAAAGCCACGAATCCGGCCAGGAGCCCGAAGTGGATGGGGACGGCCCACAAGAAGAGGGGGCGAAGCTGCGGGAGGACCAGCATTCTCCCGGAAAACTCCAGCCGGCCGGCCCTGTAGACGAAAGACCCCAGGAGGAGAAAGAGGGCCAGGAGGGCGGCGTCATAAGGAAGGTAGGTCCGGGCTGCCTCATGGATGTTGGTCTGGACGGCGCCGATGGGCAGGCTGTTGGCCATGAAAAAGCTGGTGCCGTGGAGGAGGGGGCTGATGCCCAGGGCGAAGCGGGTGACCTGGTTCTGGAGAAGATGAAAGATGGGCAGCTCTTCGAGGCGCAGCCCAAAGGCCTCGGCATGGACGCCGACGAAGACTCCGAAGAGAGCGAGAGCGCCCACGCCATAGACGCCGAAGATGAGGCTGAGAGAGATGTGGTAGAAGACGGTCCCTGCCAGGGCCCCCATGAAGAGCACCAGGGCGTAGAAGGTGACCACATCCAGGAAGACCAGGCCCATGCGGGCTGCCCAGTCGGGATCGAAGGCCACATGGGCAGCCATAGGCGAGCTGTAATAGAGGGCCACATTGGCACCGGCAGCGATGAGGATGGCGGCGCCGATGATGGCGGTGCCCAGGGCGAACTTCACGAAAAAGATCTTGGCCCGGGGATAGGGAAGGAAGAAGGTAAAGCGGTCCAGACCGTTGCGCTCGCTTCCCATCTGGAGCACTCCCAAGGCCAGGGCAAAGCCCGCCAGGAGCAGGACCGGCCATTCCACACCGATGGGCGTTGGCGTTGGGATGGGCAGCCCCTTTTCCACCCACATCCCCACCCGCTCCAGGGAAGAGGCGGTCTGATTGAGGGTCCAGACCAGGAGGGTGAGGATCAAGACTAACCCCATGGAGGCTACCTGACGCCATTCCTTCCACCAGAGTCCGTTCTGGAGCGGTGTAAGGGCATTACTCATCTTCCATCCCTCCCAGCTTGGCGGCAAAGACATCTTCCAGGTGGAGAGGGAGTTTTTCCCAGGCGACGGCCCCCGCTACCCTTAGAGCCTTTTCCCCTTCGCTCCCGTCCCCTTCCCAGAGGACCGTGACCATGCGATCCATCTGCGAAAGGATGTGGAGCTGGGGAAGTTTGAGTTTCGCCAGTTCCTCTGCCGTCTGCCCTTCGGGCAAAAAGACCCTCCATTTGGTGAACCGTTGCGGGAGGTCTTCCAGGGTTATCTCCGCCTCGACCCGGGTTTGCCGCAGGAAGAGGAGCCGGTCGGCCATGGATTCCAGCTCATCCAAGCGATGAGTGGCGATGATCATGAGGGGCCGATCCTCAGCCGCCGCTTCCACCAGCAGGCGGAGGGCCTCCTTCTTATAGATGGGATCCAGCCCTTCCGTGGGTTCATCGAGGAGAAGCACCCGGGAACCCAGGGAAAGTGCAAGGGACAGGAAGAAAAGTCCCTTCATCCCCTGGGAAAAAGAGCTAAGGCGCATTTTGGGCGGGAGTTCGAACCGCTTGACGTAGCCCATGAAACGCTCGGGCCGGAAGCTGGGATAAATGCGGCGCAGGAGCTCCCGATACATCAAAGGCGTGTAGTGTTGTGGCCATGCCTGAGGATCGGTGAAGAAGATCTGGGTCCTCACCTGCGGCACCGTGTAGACATCTTGACCATCGTAGAGGATGCGGCCCTGGTCGGGACGATAGATGCCGGCCATCATCCGTAAGAGGGTGGTCTTCCCGACCCCGTTTCGCCCCAGAAGACCGACGATCTCGCCCGTTTGGGCGGTAAAGGTGATATCCTGAAGGACCAGCAGCTGATCAAAGGATTTGCGGACGTGTTCCACCTCGAGGTTCAACCGTTCTGCCTCCTTTCGTGTTCAGACCGTTGCCTTTCTTCTGCAATCCGGGAAGAGGCTTGCCGCACCCATTCCTCCACCTCCTGGGGCGGGATCCCCCAAAAGGCGGTCTCCCAGACAATGTCCTCCACCCTTTGATAAAGGGCGGTGCGAATGCCCTCGGGCGGGGAGGGCGTTTCTGCGACGAAGGCTCCTCGGCCGACCGCCGTGACGATGACTCCCTGCCGCTCTAGCTCCTGGTAGGCTTTGGCCACCGTATTGGGATTGGCGAGGATCTGGCTGGCCAGCTCCCGTACCGACGGCAGGCGATCCCCCGGTTTTAAGAGACCCCGCACGATGAGGCGTTTGACCTGGCGGATCACCTGCTCGTAGATGGGGACCCCCGGATCATCTTGCCAGTTCCACACGGATGCACCCCCCAACCCACCTAATCGTATTAGGTGTCATAGTACACTATGCAAGGATGAGGGGCAGCGGTCAAGGGGCAGACCAAAGGTTGACATAAAGAATGGAGTTGTAATGGGTGAAGAGGGTACAGGAGGAGTCTTTCCTGCCGCGGCGAAGGATCTTTCTCACCTGGTCGCGAAAGGCAGGTGGCGCGGTTGAGGAAACAGCGGTGGACGTCGCTTTTGGCTCTTCTCCTTCTCTTGTCCTTTTCGGCCTCGCCGGCGGCAGGCGCGGGTTTGAGCGGCGTGGAGGAGCTGGTCCCGGAAAGGGGAGCTCGAAGCCTTTCCACCCCTGCCATGACAGAAGACTCTCTGGGCCTCTGGTTTGTGGAGCTGCAGGGAGCACCCAAGATTAAAGGCGGGTCCGCAGCCCTTTTGCGCCAGCAGGAAAAGGACTTCCGGCAGGCGGCGGAGCAAAAGGGCGTCAAGATCCGGTACCGCTACGAAAGTCTCTGGAACGGATTCTCCGTCGCAGCTTCTCCCGGTCACCTGGATGAGCTGCGGGAGATCCCCGGGGTGGTGGCCGTCTATCCGGTGCTCCCCGTTACCATCCCCCAGCCGGAGGAAGTTTCCCCCCAGCTCTATACCGCCCTGGATATGACGGGTGCCTCCATCGCGCATCAGATGGGGTACACCGGGCGAGGCATCAAGGTGGGGGTCATCGATACGGGCGTCGATTACCTCCATCCTGATCTGGGAGGCGGTTTTGGCCCTGGCTATCGGGTGGCCTACGGCTGGGATTTCGTCGGCGATGCCTTCGACGGCAGCAACCAGCCCGTCCCCGGGCCGGACCCCATGGACTGCAACGGCCACGGCACCCACGTGGCGGGGATTATCGGGGCCAACGGCCAGGTGGTGGGGGTGGCGCCGGAGGTGATTTTTGGCGCCTACAAGGTCTTCGGCTGCGAGGGCAGCACCACCTCCGACATCATCCTGGCTGCCCTGGAGCGGGCCTACCAAGACGGGATGCAGGTCATCAACATGTCCCTGGGGGCCGCCTTCCAGTGGCCCCAGTATCCCACCGCCGTGGCCGCCGATCGCCTGGTGGAGGCTGGCGTGGTGGTAGTGGCATCCATCGGCAACAACGGGGCCAACGGCGTCTACTCTGCCGGTGCCCCGGGCGTAGGCTCCAAAGTCATCGGTGTGGCCTCCTTTGACAACATCGGCATCGCCTTGAATCAGTTCATCCTCGACCCGGGAGGGGAAAAGATCGGCTACAGCCCCGCTTCGGCGGCGCCCCTTCCCCCCACCTCAGGGTCCCTGCCCATCGCCGCCACGGGCACACCCGCATCGGGCGCCGACGCTTGCCAGGCCCTTCCCGCCGGTTCCCTGACGGGCAAGGCAGCCCTCATCCGGCGGGGCGGGTGCACCTTCTGGCAGAAGGCCTACAACGCCCAGCAGGCGGGGGCGGAGGCGGTCATCATCTACAACAACGTGCCCGGCCGGTTCTCGGCCACCGTGGCAGGGAATCCTCCCATCACCATTCCCGTGGCGGCCATCTCGGATACCGAAGGGCTTCTCATCTACCAGAAGCTCCAGGAAGGCCCCGTCAGCCTCGTCTGGACCGATGAGAAGGGCACCTTCCCCACTCCCACCGGGGGCCTCGTCTCGTCCTTCAGCTCCTATGGGCCGGCTCCCGATTTCAGCTTCAAGCCCGATCTCGGCGCCCCGGGCGGCCTCATCTTTGCCACCTACCCGCGGGCGAAGGGCGGTTACGCCACCCTGAGCGGCACCTCCATGAGCTCCCCCCATGTGGCAGGTGCGGCGGCCCTTCTCCTGCAGGCCCATCCGGGGATCTCTCCCGAAGAGGTGGCGACCCGCCTCAGCAACACCGCCGACCCCCGTCCCTGGTGGGGGAACCCCAACCTGGGCTTCCTGGATAACGTCCACCGCCAGGGCGCCGGCCTCATCCAGATCCCCAGGGCCATCCTGACCACCGTCACGGTGGAGCCCCGGAAGATCGCCCTGGGTCCCACCGGAGGTGAGCCCGTGAAGGTGAAGCTCACCCTGAAGGGCCAGGGCAACGCCACCATCACCTACACCCTTAGCCATGAGCCGGCCCTCTCCACAGGGCCTAACCCCTTCTCACCCCAGTTCCTTACGGGGTTTGCCGACGTCACCTTCGCAAAGGACACGGTGACGCTCAAAGGGCGTGGCCCTGTCTCGGTGCAGGTGACCATCACGCCCAACCCGGCTCTCCCCGACGGGAGCGTCTACGGGGGTTACCTGGTCTTCACGGGCGATGACGGGAGCGTCCTCCGGGTGCCTTACATGGGGTACAAGGGTGACACCCGCCAGATGACCCTCCTCCAGCCCAACCCCTACGGTCTGCCGTGGCTGGCCCAGCTCCAGGGCGGAAGCTATGCACCCGTGGACGATGGAGCCGTCTTTGACGTGGGCCGGGGGATCTTCCGTACCTCCTCTTCCACCTGCGGATGGCGCCCCCTTCGTCAAGGTGGACGTGAAGCGGGCGGCCGACGGGGCCCAGATGGGCACCATCCATCACATCCAATACGTTCCGCGGAGCAGCTCCCCCACCGCCTTCTTCGCCCTCTCCTGGGACGGCTACCTCCCCCTGGGGAAGAGCGGCAAGTGGCGCCCGGCCCCCGAAGGGGACTACTACCTGGTGCTCACCGTCGGAAAGCCCCTCCAGAACGGCATGGGCGAGGGCAAGGTGGAAGTCTGGACGTCGCCTGTCTTCCACATCACCTGGAACCAGCCGTAAGTTCGTCATCGCGGTCCAAGGGCCCCCGCCAGGGGGCCCTTTTCCTGTTGGCCAGGCGATAGGATGGAGGGCGAGGAGGAACGGGAAAGAAGAGGACGTGACGGGGCGAAAGGAGGGGCATCCTTGAAACTGGCCCTTTTGGGGCCCGGGGCCTTCGGCCGGTTCATCCTCGAAGCCCTGGCCCCTATGCCTGAAGTGGAACTGGCGGCGGTGGTGGCCCGGACGGAAGTCAGCCGCCGGAGAGCCCTTTCCCTTTGGCATGAGGTTCGGGAATCCCGGGGGTTGCCGCCGGGATCTCCCCGCCTTTTGGGCCGCGGGGAGGATCTTCTGGGCCTTAAGGAGCTAGAGGGGGTCATCATCGCCCTTCCTCCCCATCTGCAGGCGGCCTGGGCCCGGGCATTCCTCGCCCAAGGGGTTCCCGTCTTTCTGGAAAAGCCGGGCGCGTTGGAAGCCGACGACCTCTTCCGCCTGCAGGAGCTGGCGGAGGCGCAAGCCGTGCCGGCCGCCCTGGACCTGGTGATGCGGGCGACCCGCCTCCTTCGCGTGGTCCGATCCTGGATGGAAAAGGATCTTTTGGGTAAGCTCCAGCGCTACCACCTGGAAAACTGGGCCTCTCGCCTCCCGGAAGACCACTGGTTCTGGGACGAATCCCGCTCGGGAGGTCTTCTCAAGGAGCACGGGGTCCACTTTGTGGATGAAGTGCTCTATCTTACGGGAGGCGCCTATACGGAAGGTGAAGCCTTTTCCTGGCCCCATCCCTCCCTTCCCACCTACGATCGGGCCCTTTTACGCCTGGATCTTCTCCAAAAGGGAGGGGAGCCCTGCCCCTGCACCTTCTTCCACAGCTTCACCCGGCCGCCTGGCGACGAAATGCAGGTGCGGCTTTTGGCCTTTTCCAAAGGGTGGCTGAGGATCGAAGGCTGGATCCCCTCCCGCCTGGAGGGCGAGGTGGCGGCGGAGGGGGAGGATCTCCTCAAGCCCCTCAGGGAAAGCTCCTTGAGCTGGGAGGCGGAGCCCTCCGATCGGGGAAGGTGGCGCCTGAAGGTCACGGTGCCCGATCCTCAGGAAGAATACCGGTGGGCCATCGCCCTGGGGGTGAAGGCCTGGATGGCGGGAAAGCCCTTGGCCACCCTGGCCGATGGAGGAAGGGCCCTGGCGTGGGCCTTGGGAAAAGGACGGGGCAGCTGAAAGCTGCCCCTTTCCGTTTCGGCCTTTTCAACTGAGACTGCCATGTTCCCTCTGGCGGGGATCCCCTTCCCCGGTTTAGGAAGCCCCCACCACTTTCTTCCCCTGGGCCAGGACCTGCTCGGCGAAGTGGCAGGCCACCCAGTGCCCTGGCTCCACTTCCCGCCAGGCGGGTTCTTGCGTGCGGCAGATGTCCCGGGCGATGGGGCACCGGGTGTGGAAACGGCACCCCGAGGGCGGATTGGCAGGGCTGGGGACATCGCCCTGGAGGATGATCCGCTCCCGCTTCAGCTCGGGATTGGGGATGGGGATGGCGGAGAGGAGCGCCTGGGTGTAGGGGTGGGCCGGGCGGATGAAGAGGGTCTCGGCGTCGGTGAGCTCCGCCATCTTCCCCAGGTACATGACGGCGATGCGGTCGCTGATGTGGCGCACCACCGCCAGGTTGTGGGCGATGAAGAGGTACGTGAGCTTGAATTCCTTCTGCAGCTCGATCAAAAGGTTGATGATCTGGGACTGGATGGAGACATCCAAAGCGCTGACGGGCTCATCGGCCACGATGAGCTTGGGGTTGAGGGCGAGGGCCCGGGCGATCCCGATGCGCTGCCGCTGGCCCCCGGAGAACTCGTGGGGATACCGGCGGGCATCCCGGGGATGGAGGCCCACCACCTGGAGGAGCTCCGCCACCCGCTTGTTCCGTTGCTGAGCCGGCACCCCGTGGACCGCCAGGGGCTCCGCGATGGTCTCTCCCACAGGCATGCGGGGATCCAGGGAAGCGTAGGGGTCCTGGAAGATGATCTGCATATCGCGGCGGACTTTTCGCATCTGGGCGGGCCGCAGCTTGGTGATGTCCCGACCTTCGAAGATGACCTGCCCCGAGGTGGGTTCCTCCAGCCGGAGGATGGTGCGGCCCGTGGTGGTCTTGCCGCACCCGCTTTCCCCCACCAGGCTCAGGGTCTCGCCGGGCATCACGTCGAAGCTGACGCCGTCCACCGCCCGGACGTGGCCCCTCACCCGTCCCAGGAAACCGCCGGTGATGGGGTAGTACTTCTTCAGGTCCCGGACGGAGAGGAGGGGTTCGTTAGCTTGTTCCGGCGTTGTCTGCAGGTCCTTCTCTTGCACAGCCATCAGGAGGCGGCCTCCTTCTTATCAGGGTAGAGCCAGCAGCGGGCCATATGGGCCTCGCCTACCGCCACCATATCGGGATGCTCGCTGCGGCAGATGTCCATGACGTAGGGGCAGCGGGGAGCAAAGGGGCAGCCCTTGGGGCGATCCTGAGGACGGGGCACCACCCCTTCGATGGCGGGGAGGAGGGTCTTGCGCTGGGTATCCAGGCGGGGGATGGAGGTGAGGAGACCCTTGGTGTAGGGGTGCTTGGGATTGGCGTAGAGCTCGTGGACGGGAGCCTCCTCCACCGCCTCCCCGGAGTACATCACCACCACCCGCTCGGCCATCTCCGCCACGACCCCGAGATCGTGGGTGATGAAGAGGATGCTCATGCCGAACTCATCCCGCAGCTCTCGCATGAGGTCCAGGATCTGGGCCTGGATGGTCACGTCCAGAGCGGTGGTGGGCTCGTCGGCGATGAGGAGCTGCGGCCGGCAGGAAAGGGCCATGGCGATCATGACCCGCTGGCGAAGACCCCCGGAGAGCTGATGGGGATACTGCCGCATGCGGGTTTCCGGGTCGGGGATGCCCACCCGCTTGAACATGTCCACCGCCTGCCGCCAGGCCTGGGCTTCCGTCACCTTCTGGTGGAGCATGATGGCTTCCATCACCTGCATGCCCACCGTAAAGACAGGATTGAGGCTGGTCATGGGCTCTTGGAACACCATGGAAATGGCGTTCCCACGGATCTTGCGCATCTCCGCCTGGCTGGCCTTGACGAGATCTTTGCCGTTGAAGAGGATCTTGCCCTTGGTGATGCGGGCCTGGGGTTCCGGCAACAGCCTCATGATGGAAAGGGCCGTGACGCTCTTGCCGCACCCGCTTTCCCCCACCAGGGCCACCGTTTCACCTTTGTTGATCTTGAAGGATACGCCCGCCACCGCCGGGACGATGCCCTCTTCGGTGCGGAATTCCACGTGGAGATCCTGGATTTCCAGCAATGTTTCAGCCATGGGACACCCCTTTACTTCCCTCGATTTCTCGCCTGCCCAGACCAGCGCTGTTGACGAGTAGATTACCACACCTACTCCTATTCGTTCTATGGTGATGAAATCCTTTTCCACCGGACCGGTATGTTAATCAAGCGTAATCATGTGAAAAGCAGGATTTATCCCTGCTTCGAAGAAGGGAAGAGGCAGAGGCGATCCCCCAAACAGCCGGGGCAGGGAGGATCCCCTCCTCCCTGCCCGACCCCCCAACCGTCAAAGGGCCTGCGCTTGACCCCCGTCCCGAGGATCGGCAGCCCCTTCCCAGCTGTCAGAGAGCCGCCGGATGAGGTGAGCGCTGCCTCCCCCCGCCCAAGGACCGAGGAGCCTCACCCGATGGCCGCGGCGAGAAAGCTCGGCGGCCGTTTCCGGAGGGAACCGGCTCTCCAACCAGAGCTCCAGGGCGTTCTGAAGGGTGTGGGGATCGGTGCCCGGCCAGCTGGTCCAGCGGGGCGCTGCCACGGCCTCATAGGGGTTTAGGCCCAGATCCAGGAGGTGGAGGAGGGCCTGCAGGTTCCACTGGGGCTGGCCGTCACCGCCCGGGGTGTTCCCGAGGGCGTAGAGGTCCCCGGCCCTTTGCCCCCATGACCCCTCCTGGGTTTCCTCTTCCGTTCCGTACGTCACCAGGTACGTGTTGAGGGTATGCATGGTCCGCTTCCCGGGCGCCAGGCAGTTGGGGTGGCCTTCTTCCAGGGTAAAGCCTCGCCCCGCCCGGTTGTTGAGAAGGATGCCTGTCTCTTCGTCCATGACGGCGGCACCGAAGGCGGCCGAGATGCTGTGGATGAAGGAGACGGCCCTTCCTTCCTCATCCACCGCCAGAAAGGAGGTGGTGTCTCCCGGCAGGTGACCCGGCTGGGGAAGGTCTAGAGCCCGATCCATCTGGATCTGGCGGCGCCGATCGGCGGCGAAGGATTTGCTCAAAAGGTGCTCCAAAGGTGCCCTCACAAAGCGGGGATCACCCATGTAGGCCAGGCGGTCGGCGTAGGCTAGCTTTTTCGCCTCCACCAAGAGGTGGATGAAGTCGGGATCGTGGGGTCGATAGTGGGTGAGGTCAAAGCCCTCCAGGATGTTCAGCATCTGGAGGAGGAGGTGGCCCTGGGATGGAGGGGGCGTCAGCCAGATGCGGTAGCCCCGATACGAGGTGGCGATGGCGGGGCTGAGGACGGGGCCTCCTTCGGCAAAGGCCTCTTTGCCGAAGGCTTCCAGGTCCTCTACCGTGAGAAGGCCGCCTTCTTTCTTTGAGGCCCGGGCGATGGACTCCCCTAGAGGGCCGCCGTAGAACGCTTCGGGACCGTCCTCCAGGAGGATCTCGAAGCTTTTCGCCAGGGCGGGATTCCGCAAAAGGGCACCGGGCTTGGGAGCTTCGCCCGACACGAGGTAGGTTTTGGCCGTCCCCGGATGCTGCCGGAGGATCTCCCGGTAGGTATAGATGCTGGCGGCCAGGCGCGGGCTTACGGGAAAGCCGTCGCGGGCGTAGGCGATGGCCCGTCGCCAGAGGTGGGCCAGAGGAAGCCGTCCAAACCGCTGATGGAGGGCGAAATAGACGGCAGGGGCCCCGGGGACGGCCACCGACCACCAGCCCCGAAAGGGCGGCAGGGTGTCATATCCGGCATTCCGGAAGCGCTCCAAGGTGGCGGCCTGGGGAGCCGGCCCGCTCCCCGCAAAGCTGTAGACCCTGCCGCCCTTACCCGATGGATCGGGTTCGTAGACCAGGACGAAGGCGTCCCCGCCGAGGCCGCACATCTCGGGCATCACCACGGCGCTCATGGCCGCCATGGCCAGGGCGGCATCCACCGCGTTGCCGCCCGCCGCCAGGGCCTCCAAGCCGGCCGAGGCCACCAGGGGTTCTCCGGCAGAGACCATGGCTTTTCCGTAAACGGGGCGATGGGGATCGGACATATGAGCAGGATCTAACATCGATAAACGCTCCTTTCCAAAGCTCCATTACGCTTTACGTCCGCGGGATCCTCCTGGGTTCTTACCGCCGGTTCGCCCGCCGGTTCGTCCCACCGGCAGGCCGGCGCGTTACACCTTGCATCACAGCTTGAAGACGGCACCCACCAGCAGGGCGCCGGCCACCACCAGGGCCGGGTTGACGCCCGCGAAGAGCAGCACGGCGCTGGCGATGCCGATCAGCCAGGTGGCCGGCCCGGGGAAGGACTGGGTGCCCAGGTCCCAGGCCACCTGGAGCATCAAGGCCACGGCCACCGGCTTGACCGCCTTCAGCGCCCCGGCCACGGCCGGCGAGTGGTGATAGGCCTGGAACAGCCCGAACAGGGCGATCATGGCGGCGGCCGTGGGCGCCACGGCGGCGATGGTGGCCGCCACGAGCCCCGCCACCCCCGCCACCTTGAAGCCAATGAAGGCCGCCAGCTTGGTGGCGATGGGGCCCGGCAGGGCGTTGCCCAGGGCCAGGGCCTCGGCGAAGCCCGCTTCATCCAGCCAGTGGTAGCGATCGACCACCTGCTGCTTGATGAAGGGCACGACGCCGGGGCCGCCGCCGAACCCCAGGAGGCCGCTCTGGCCGAAGGCCAGGGTCAGCTCCCACAGGCGCTGCCATGACACGGGACCTGCCATGAAACCACATCTCCCCGTTCCGGGCGGGGCACCGCGCCCCGGCTGCCCGGCGGCGCGGATCAGGGCTCAGGTCTTAGACGGGGGTCCAAGAGATCCCGCAGGCCATCCCCCACCAGGTTGAAGGAAAGGACCGTCACGAAGATGGCTGCACCCGGCCAATAGGCTAGCCAGGGCGCCACGTTGAGGTAGCCCTGGGCTGCGCGGAGATCGAAGCCCCAGCTGGGATTGGGGGGCTGGGTCCCCAGGCCCAGGTAGCTCAGGCTCGCCTCGGCGATGACGGCCGCCGCCATGCCCAACGTGGCCTGCACCAGAAGAGGGCTCAGGATGTTCGGAAGGATGTGCCGGGTCATCTGCCGAAGGTGACCCGCCCCTGCCGCCCGGCCCGCCTGGACATACTCCATCCCGCGGACGGCCAGGACTTGGCCCCGGGTCAGCCGGATAAAGCTGGGCACCAAGCTGATGCCGATGGCGATCATGGCGTTGGTGAAGCTTGGACCCAGGGCTGCGGCGATGGCCAGGGCCAGGATGAGGGACGGGAAGGCCATCAGGGCATCGGTAATGCGCATGATGACGGCTTCATCCCAAAAGCCCCCGAAGTAGCCCGAGATCAGCCCCACCGGGATGCCGATGGCCATGGCCAGACCCACGGAGATGAGGCCTGCCTCGATGGAAGCCCGGGCGCCGTAGATGACCCGGGAAAGGACGTCCCGGCCGAGAAAGTCGGTGCCGAAGGGATGGTCGGCCGAAGGGGGCTGCAGGATGGCACCGTAGTCCTGGCGGATGGGGCTTTCCGGCGCAAGGTAGGGGGCAAAGAGGGCGCCCGCGATGAGAAGGACGATGATCCCAGCTCCCAGGGCAGCCAGGCGATGGCGAAGGAAGCGTCGGAGGTCTTTCAAGCGGCCGCACCCCCCGAAAGCTTGATCCTGGGATCCAGCCAGGCGTAGAGGACATCCACCAGGAGGTTCACCAGGACCACCAAGGTGGCGGCCACCAAGACGGCGCCCTGGAGGGTGATAAGGTCGCGGTTGAAAATGCTGTCAACGATGAGGCGGCCAAAGCCGGGGATGACGAAGATGGTTTCGGTGATCACCAGACCACCCAGAAGGCCGGCCAGCTGCAGGCCCCCCACCGTCAAGACCGGGATGAGGGAGTTGCGCACTCCGTGGCGGACCACCACCACCCAACCGGGGAGGCCCTTGGCCCGTGCGGTGCGGATGTAGTCCTGGTTCAGCACTTCCAGAAGGCTGGAGCGGGTCATCCGCATGAGGACGGCCGATTCCCGAAGGCCCGTCACCACGATGGGCAGGATCATCACCTTCAGGTTGGCCACGGGGTTTTCCCAGATAGGCACGTACCCCGAGGCGGGAAGCCATCCCAGCCGCACGGAAAAGTACATGATGAGGAGGATGGCCAGCCAGAATTGGGGGATGGAGAGGCCCGCCAAGGCCACGATGGTGCCGGCATGATCGATGGCCTGGCCCCTCCGGGTGGCGGCGATAATGCCCGCAGGGATGGCGATGAGGACCGCCACCAGCATGGCTCCGATCGTCAGCTCGATGGTGGCCGGAAGACGCTGGGCAATGAGGATGGAGACAGGCGTCCCGTCGATGAGGGAGCGCCCCAGATCCCCATGGAGGACGTCTCCCAGCCAGCGGATGTACTGGACGGGAAGGGGCTGGTCCAGGCCGTGGGCGCGATTGAAAGCCTCCACGGTGGCGGGATCGGCTTCGGGACCCAGGATGGCCCGGCCCGGGTTACCGGGGAGAACCCGCATGATGAAAAAGACAAAGATGGTGACTATGAGAAGCACGGGAATGCTGAAAAGGACCCGGCGGGCGATGTACTGAAGCAATCCCTCACCTCTTTTCAGCGGGACGAAGGGGAAGGGAAGCCCCTTCCCCTCCATCCCCAAGAGCTCACGGTTCCTTCGTCAGATTGGCCGTCCGGATGATCTGGTCGGGGTAGTTGACGAAGCCTCCCACCTTGACGGAATAGCCCCGCACGTTCTTCGGGAAGTACAGGTACACGTAGGGCGATTCCCGGTGGACGATGTCCATCACCTGGGTGTAGACGGCCACCCGCTCCTTCATGTCGGTAACCTCCCGGGCCTTCTCCAGGAGGCGGTCCACCTCGGGGTTGCTGTACTTGGAGTTGTTCTGGTTCCCGTCGGTGTGGAGCCAAACGAAGATATTCCCGTCGGGGTCGGGGCGGCCGCTCCACCCCACGGCGCCGGCTTCGTAGTTGCCCTTGTCCAGATCATCCAAGAGGGTGCCGAACTCCACCTGCTTGATGTCCACCTGGATGCCCGCCTCCCCCAGCATGTTGGCCACCACCTGGGCCACCTGCTGGGCCACGGGGCCGGGGGCGATCTTCAGGGTGAAGGAGAAGCCGTTGGGCTTACCCCCTTTGGCCAAAAGCTCCTTGACCTTCTGGAGATCCACCTTGGGTGGCGTCCCCGATGCGGCCGCCGCGGGGCTCACCGGCGGGAAGGGCCCGTAGGCGGGGCTGGCGGTATTCTGGAAGACCACCTTTACCAGAGTCTCCCGGTCGATGGCCAGATCGACGGCCTGCCGCAGGTAGACGTTGTCGAAGGGCGGCTTTTGATTGTTGAGGAAGATCCCCTGGAAGCCCAGACCATCTCCGATGGCGACCTTCAGATTGGGGTTGGCCTCCAGCTCCGCGATGGACTGGGCCGGCACCGTATCGATGATGTCCAGCTGGCCCGACTGGAGGTTGACCACCTTGACGTTGTCGTCAGGGACCACCTTGTAGATGATCTTGTCGGCCTTGGGAAGCCCCTGCCGCCAGTAGTTGGGGTTTTTGACGAGGACGATCTGATCACCTTTGATGCGGCTTTCGAACATGAAGGGACCGGTCCCCACAGGCTGCTGCCCGTACTGGTCCCCCTGCTCCTGGACAGCTTTAGGCGAGGGGATCATCCCCGCCCGGTCGGTGAGGACGTAGAGGAGGGGGCTATAGGGCTTCTTCAGGATGATCTTGACGGTGAAGTCATCCACCTTCTCCACCCGGTCGATAGAGGAAAGCTCGCTGTATCGGCCCGACCCCGGCTGGCGATACCGATCGAGGGTAAAGACGACCGCATCGGCGTTAAAAGGCGTACCGTCCGTAAATTGGATCCCCTGCCTCAAGGGAATGGTGTATTCCAGACCGTCAGGAGAGATCTGGGGCAGATCGGCCGCCAGCATGGGAATGATGTTTAGGTTCTCATCGATGTCATAGAGCTTGTCGTAGATGGCGTTTTGCACCTGTCGATCCACCAGAGCGGTGGATTTGCCAGGATCGAGGTTGGGCGGATCGGCGTTGATGCCGATGACGATGGTGACGGGCGCGGAAGCAGGCGCCGGTGTCGTACCTTCGTTCCCGGCGCTGGGGCCAGGGCTGCTGGTGCCGCCGCAGCCGGCGAGGAGGAGACCCAGGCCCACCAGAGCTGCCGTGATCCTGAACCTCATTTCAGCGTTCCCTCCCTCGAAAAGGCCTTTCGGTTGACGCCCCTGGAGCGCCAGGGCGCCGGCCAGGGACCGCGCCAGCCCAGCTGCCAGCTCAAGGATTGGGCTGCCTTTTGCACGCTGGCGATGATTTCCTGGGCGTCATGGGTTTGCATCCGGTGGCGGGGCCCCGCCACGCTCACCGCACCCAAGACCGATCCCCCCGCATCAAAGACGGGCGCTCCAAAGGCTTGGATGTCGGGTTCCACTTCCGAATCGCTTTCGGCATACCCCTTCTCCAGGATTACATCCGGACGGCCCGGGCCAAGGGCCTCAAAGAACGGCTGGTCATCTACCGGCATGCCCTCCGCAACGCCCTTATCCCCGTCATTACCGTGGTGGGCCTCCAGGTGGGCTACCTTTTGGGCGGAGCCGTCCTGGTGGAAATGGTCTTCTCCTGGCCGGGCATCGGCCTTCTGATGGTGAACGCCATCTTGGCCCGGGATTTACCCGTGGTGCAGGGGGCGGTGCTGGTGGTGGCGACGGCCTACGTCCTGACCAACCTCGTGGTGGACATCCTCTACTCTTTGACAGACCCCCGGATTCGCTACTGATGGAGGGATGGCACCTTTGGACACCGATGACCTTCAGGCCCGCAATCCCTTGAAACGGCTCTTCCGCGATCCTTGGGCCGTGGCGGCCTTGTCCTTCATGGCCCTGGTCTTCCTCGTGGCGGCGGTCGGGCCCCTCCTGGCGCCGCACAGCCCCATCGAATCCAACCTGGCGGATCGCCTGAAGCCCGTCGGGACCCCCGGCCATCTTCTCGGCACCGACGAGTTGGGGCGGGATGTTCTGAGCCGGCTCCTCTACGGAACCAGGCCCTCGGTGGGGGTGCATTTCCTTAACTTATGGCCCTTCTGTTTCTGCGTTCAGTGGGATTTTCCTGCTGAGGGAAAAAGAGAAATTTTGGAGGATCTGGAGAGGCCCTTTTCAGGACCTCTCCAGCCCGGATACCTTTTCACGAAGGTACTGGAGGATGTCGGGGTAGATGTGGCGGGCATCGAAGGGAAGGCGCTCTTCGAAGTTTTCGCTCCCGATGAGGGCCCGATAAGCTTCCCGGGTGGCGGCATCCCACTCGCCGGTGATGGACCCCCGGTAATACCCCAGCTTGGCCATGATCTCCTGCAGCTCCTGGAGGAGGCGGCCTTCCAAGGCCAAGGGTTCGTCCTCGCTAGGCGCGAAGTATAGGCGCCAGGCGCGGTAGAGGCGCTGGAGCTCGTCCACAGGCCGGGGATGGTCATCCACCCGGAGGTCGATGTAGCGGTCGTTGAATCCGCCGTAGCCCCCCTTTTCCTTCACCACTATAAGCGCGGCCGACTGACGTCCCCGCCGGTCGCCGCCGGCGTTGTCGCCGGCCTTGAGGGCCGCCAGGAGGCGTTCCGCCAGGGGACCCCGGCTTTTTTCAAAGGCCTCGCCCATGGCCTCCACCACCTGGGGGCCCGCCAGGATGTTCCCCTGGGCGGCCCAACCCGGACCCGTCTTTCCCCCGGCCCAAGGGTGGCAGTCTTTCCCCGTGAAGGTGGCCGCCTCACCCCTAGAATCCACCAGGCCGACCTGGCGGAGCTCCCGCTGGGGATCGTCGGCCAGAAGGGCTTCCAAAGTCTTCCGGGCCGAAAGGCCCTTTTCCATGAGGGAAAGGCCCTGAGGGCCAAAGCCGGTGTGGGCATAGGATTGGGTGGCCACCGCCCCCACAGAGGCCCTTGCCCAGGGAACGACGCTTCCCACCGCCAGGAACTTGGAGGCTACCGCAACTCCCCACTCGCCGGCCTCCAGATCGGCCGCCACGATGGAAAAGGTGGCCACGCACTTGCTGGACATGGTCATCCCTCCTTTGAGGATCAAGCTTTGCCGCCCATGCGGGGGTCGAGAGCATCCCGCAGGGCATCACCCAGGATGTTGAGGGCCAGCACCACCAGGAAGATGGCGGTGCCGGGCACTAGGGTCAGATGGGGCGCCACCCGGACGAACTGGCGGCCATCGCTGAGCATCACCCCCCATTCCGCCATGGGAGGCTGGGCCCCCAAGCCCAGGAAGCTCAGGCCCGCCGCTGCCGTGATCATCCAGCCCACATCCAGGGTGGCCGCCACCAGGAGAGGCGAGAGGGCGTTGGGCAGCAGGTGGGACCAGAGGATCCTCAGATGGGAAGCGCCGGCGGCCTTGGCCGCCTCCACAAAATCCCGGTGGCGCAGGGCCAGGGCGGAGCCCCGGGCAATGCGGATGTAGTAGGGAATGCCCGCGATGGCCACCGCCAGCATGGCGTGGTAAAAGCCTGGTCCCAGGGCGGCGATGACGGCGATGGCCAAAAGGACGTAAGGGAACGCGAGGAAGACATCGGTGGTGCGGGACACCAGGCTGTCGATCCAGGAACCGAAATAACCTGCCGCCAGGCCCAAAGGCACCCCCAGAGCCACGGCCACCGCCACCGCCGCAAACCCCACCCCCACCGAGGGCCTGGTTCCGTAGAGGAGCCGGCTCAGAACATCCCGCCCCAACTCGTCGGTGCCGAGAAGATGGCCGGGGGTCCCGACGGGCTTCAGGCGATCCGCCAGGTTGGATTCGATGGGGCTGTGCGGCGCCAGGAGGGGCCCGACCGCCGCCACGAGGAAGACCAGGGCCATGAAGGACAAGGCCGCCACGGCCCAAGGATCGCGGAAGAGCCGTTTCAAGGGATTGCGGGCCTGAAGGTCATCGGTGTCCAAAGGTGCCATCCCTCCATCAGTAGCGAATCCGGGGGTCTGTCAAAGAGTAGAGGATGTCCACCACGAGGTTGGTCAGGACGTAGGCCGTCGCCACCACCAGCACCGCCCCCTGCACCACGGGTAAATCCCGGGCCAAGATGGCGTTCACCATCAGAAGGCCGATGCCCGGCCAGGAGAAGACCATTTCCACCAGGACGGCTCCGCCCAAAAGGTAGCCCACCTGGAGGCCCACCACGGTAATGACGGGGATAAGGGCGTTGCGGAGGGCATGCCGGTAGATGACCAGCCGTTCTTTGAGGCCCTTGGCCCGGGCCGTCCGGATGTAATCCTGGCGAATGACCTCCAGCATGCTGGAGCGGGTCATGCGGGCGATGAGGGCGATGGCACCGGTGGCCAGGGTGAAGGCCGGAAGCACCAGGTGCCAGAGGAGATCCCCCCACCCTGACTGACCGGGGCTGTTCATCCCGGAGACGGGGAGGATGGGCCAGCGGTAGCCGAAGGCGATCTGCAGCACCAGCCCCAGGAAGAAGACCGGGATGGCGTAGCCCACCAGCGCCAACACCATGGCGCCCCGGTCCCAGAGGCTTCGTTGGCGCACCGCTGCCATGACTCCCACAGCGATCCCCACCACCGTGGCGAGAAGGCCTGCCGCAAGGGTGAGGATCCCCGTGGCCGCCATGCGGGTGCGCAAGAGCTCCGCCACGTCCCTCTTCAGCTGGATGGACCGCCCCAGGTCCCCGTGGAGGACTTTCCCCAGCCAGCGGAGGTATTGGACGGGAAGGGGCTGATCCAGGCCCAGCTCGTGGCGGAGGCGGGCCAGGGACTCGGCGGTGGCCTTGGGCCCCAGCATGATGAGGGCCGGATCGCCGGGAGCCAGGTGCATAATGAGAAAGACCAGGATGGTCGCCCCCAGCCAGACGGGTATCAAGGCTACAAGGCGGCGCAGGATGTAAGCAGCCACAGTCATCCTCCAAGGAAGGGGAGGGATCCCGAGGATCCCTCCCCCGCATGGTTACGGTGTCACCAGATCGACGTTTTGGAAGCGGAAGACCCCCGTGGGATGGAGCTTAAACCCTTTGATGGAGCTCTTCATGGCCACGATCTGGATTTCGTGATCGATCCAGGCCCAGGGGGCATCCTCCACGATCAGCTTCAAGGCCTGCTGGTAGAGGGCTTCCCGCTGCGCTCGATCGCTGATGCGCTGGGCCTGCCGCAGGAGCTCATCCACCTTTTCGTTCTTGTAGTAGCCCATGTTGAACCCCGCCGGGGGCCATTGGTCCCCGCTCAAGAGGATGTAGAGGAAGTTGTCGGGATCGCCGTTATCGCCCAGCCAGGACATCTCGAAGACCTCGGGCAGATCCTCGGGATTGCCCAGCACTTTATCCAGGTAGGTGCCCCACTCGAAGGTCTGGATGTTCAGCTGGATGCCCACCTTCCTAAGGTCCGCCTGAATAGCCGCCGCCATGGCCTTGGGCTGCTGCATGCCCGAACCCGACTCGGGGATCCAGAAGGTGGCCTCAAACCCATTGGGATAACCTGCCTCGGCCAACAGCTCTTTGGCCTTTTGCGGATCATAGGGGTAATCCTTCACGTCATCGGTGTAACCCCACACCACGGGAGGCAGGGGTCCCTTGGCCAGAACCCCCGTATCTTTCAGAAGGTCATGGACGATGGCTTCCTTGTTGATGGCGTAGTTGACGGCCTGGCGCACTTCCTTTTTGTCAAAGGGCGGTTTCTGGACGTTAAAAATCAGGTACCAGACATGCATCCCGGGCTGGCGGAGGACGGTGTAGGCGCTGTCGGCTTCGATGCGGGCCAGCTCATCCGGCGGAATGTTGACGATGAAATCCAGGCTCCCGGCTTCCAGCTCCGTGAGCCTCGCCTGATCCTCGATGACGGGGCGGAAAACCAGGCGATCGATCTTGACCTGCCCCTTCCACCAGTCGGGGTTCTTTTCCAGAACCACCTCCACCCCGGGCTTCCACTCCACGAACCTAAAGGGACCGGTCCCCACAGGGTGCTGGGAGAACTGACGGCCGTATTTCTTCACGGCCTCGGGGCTGACGATGGAGGCGGAGTGCATGGCCAGGTTGGAAAGGAAGGGCGCATAAGGTTCCTTGAGCTCGATCTCCACGGTGTAGGGGTCTACCACCCGAACTTCCTTGACATAGCCGAAGGTGAACTCGGCATAGGCAAAATCGCCTGTGTCATGGTAGGGGTGGTTGGGATCGATCTGACGGTCGATGGAGAACTTTACGGCGTCGGCGTTGAAATCAGTGCCGTCGTGGAATTTCACCCCTTTGCGGAGGTGAAAGGTGTACACCAGGCCGTCGGGGCTGACTTCCCAGGATTCCGCCAGCCCGGGTTCCAGGTCGGTGCTCTCGTCCTTGAATTCCACCAGCCGCTCGAACAAGGGATCCACGGTACGGCTGGTGTTGTAGTCCGTCACCTGATGGGGATCGAGGGTGACAGGCTCCGCCTGCAACCCC
>JAHHQG010000004.1 GCA_018729555.1 Clostridiales bacterium
AGGCAGAGGGGGCCAGCGACGCGGCGCTCGTGCCGTGGGGCCGAACGCTTAAGCGCTGGAAGAACGAAATCCTTGCCGATCACACCTGGCGGACGACGAACGGCTACACCGAGGGCGTGCACACGAAGATCAAACGGCTGAAACGGATCCGTTATGGCTTCAAAAACCGCGAAGGGGTTGTCCGGAAGATACGTTTGGCCTTTGATCCCTTCGCTCATCTGATCGCCTGATCACACTTCTTGACATGGAGCCTGATCATGGTGACAATTTTACAACCTTG
Source organism: Clostridiales bacterium (assembly GCA_018729555.1). Lineage (GTDB taxonomy): Bacteria > Bacillota > Sulfobacillia > RBS10-35 > RBS10-35 > RBS10-35. The sequence goes on from JAHHQG010000004.1 coordinate 281, forward strand.
CTGTACTTAATGAGAATCAGCGTTCCTTTGGAAGACTCTGCTCGCTGGAGGTGAACTATGCTCAGGACAGCCCGTCGGGAGAATCCTCCCCTGTTATTGTGGGCTAAGGCCGGTGATAACAGAGGAGGCGCTTACCACCCGTTGCTGCACCATATGCTTGATGTGGCTGCTTGCGCGGATAGGCTCTGGGAACACGCCCTGACGCCCGCAGCACGGGCCCAGGTGGCTCAGGCGTTTTCCTTCAACGAGGACGAGGCTCGGCGCCTGGCGGTTTTTCTGGCAGGGGCTCACGACATCGGGAAGGCCTCCCCGGCCTTCCAACGCAAGGTGCCTGAACTACGTATGGCTTTAGAGGACCTGGGCTACGACTTCGACGATCGCGGGATTACGGGCGTCCATCACAGCATAGTCAGCGCGTGGGTGCTCAGCTTCTGGCTGAGGGAGGCTCTGAGCTGGGAGCGATGTACTGCCCGCCGCCTGGCGCGGGTGGTGGGTGCCCACCATGGCTCCTGGCCTCATGCGGGAGCGTTGGCCGACCTTAAGGACAAAAGCCTAGCCGATGTGGGCAGAGACTCCATCTGGTCGCAGAGCCGGGAGTACCTTCTGAAGGCCCTGGCCGAAGTGGTGAAGCCGCCCCGGGGGGTGCATCTCACTTCGGATCTGGAGATGCAGAACGGCGTCCTGGTCCTCCTGGCCGGATTCATCACCGTGGCCGACTGGCTGGGCTCCCTGGAAGATTACTTCTCTTACGAAGACGCTAGGTTAACCGCAGAGGAGTACTGGGCCATTGCGCGAGAGCGGGCACAACAGGCGCTTAAAGCCACGGGTTGGTTGGATGCCTGGCAAGGGGACAGAACGGTGCTCCCCTTCGATCGCCTCTTCGGTTTTACCCCGCGTCCGTTTCAGGAAGCGGCCATCCGCCTGTCGGAGAAGGTGGCGCACCCGGCGCTCCTCATCGTCGAAGCGCCCACCGGTCAGGGAAAGACCGAATTGGCTCTGTATCTGGCCGACGCGTGGCTACAAACTCGGCAGGGGCGTGGCCTCTACATCGCCATGCCCACCCAGGCAACGAGCAACGCCATGTTCGGACGGTTACGCCGCGACTTTTTGGCACGCCGATACCCCGGGCAGGCCGGTTCCGTCGTCCTAGCCCATAGTTACGCCGAGGATGTGCTCCCGGAACTGCTGGGAGTGGGAGAGGACACGGGAGAGGTCGTGGCGGTACATTCCTGGTTTTTACCGCGCAAGCGGGCCCTCCTCGCCTCCTTTGGCGTTGGTACGGTGGACCAGGCGCTCCTCGGCGCGCTCCAGGCGCGCCACCACTTCCTGCGCCTGTTCGGTCTGGCTCACAAGGTAGTCGTCTTCGACGAGGTACACGCCTATGACACATACATGGAACGCCTTTTCGAAAATCTATTGCGCTGGCTCCGGGCGGTAGGCACTTCCGTCATTGTGCTTTCCGCCACACTTCCCGAGGAGACTCGGAAGCGCATCGTAAGTGCCTGGGGCGGACGGGCTGAAGACCTGAGCGAGGGAGTTCCTTACCCCCGACTGACGTTGGTGACTCCGCAGGAGGCACAGGGTACGGCGGCCCTGGCTTCGAAGGTCTACCCCCTGCCTGCCCCGCCGAACCGCGAGGTGCAACTGAACTGGTTGACACTGAAGGAACCCAGCCAGGTGGCCAAGTGGCTGGCCGAGCGCTTGGCGCAGGGCGGATGCGCCGCCGTGATCTGTAACACGGTAGACAAGGCGCAAACGGTGTACGAGGCGGTGCGCCAGCACTTTGCTCCCGAGGAGCGCCTGCTCTTTCACGCCCGGATGCCCTTTGTCTGGCGGACCGAGGTAGAAGAGAGAGTCCTGCGCCTCTTCGGCAAAAACAGCGAGCGCCCGGAGCGTTTTGTGCTGGTTGCCACACAGGTGGTGGAGCAGAGTCTCGACCTAGACTTTGACCTCATGGTGAGCGAATTGGCCCCGGTAGACCTGCTCATTCAGCGGGCCGGGCGCCTGCACCGCCACGAACCCAAACACGACCCCAAACACGAAGCCGAACGCCTGCACCACCACGAAAAGATTGAGCGCCCCAATGGTTTGAAGAAGCCCCAGTTGTGGCTTTTGAGCCCCGGCGATTCGCTCACCGCGCCGGACTTCGGCCCCAGCCGCTTCGTGTATGCTCCCTACATCCTGTGGCGCACTCTTCTGGCCCTTCGGAGCCGCTCGGCCTTACACCTGCCGGCCGACACGGATGAACTCATTCGGGCAGTGTACCGTCCCTGGGAAGGGGATAGCGACCCGCTCGTCACTTCCCTGGATTTGGCCGAACGGGACATATTGGCTCGGAGGCTAGAAGAAACCTGGGCGGATTGGCAAAAGCAGACCGAATACGCTGGCTCTCAGGCCCAAGTACGACTCATCGTTCGACCGGACAAAGATGTTCTTCCGGAAAGTTGGGCCGAAGCTCTGGATGACGACGAAGAAGCCCTCAAGCATCCTGATCTGAAGGCATTGACCCGGCTGGTCGATCCTGGTGTCACTTTGCTCCCTCTGCATCGCCAGCGCGACGGTCGGCTCACCCTGGAGCCGGAAGGAGAAGGGGAAGTGGATCCCATGCTGCAACCCGACGCGGAAATGGCGCGCCGAATGCGCCGTTATCTGGTCGCCATACCCCACGGGGAACTGGGCCGCCTACCAGATCTGCCTGAAACGCCCGCTCCCTGGAGGCGAGTGGTCGGGCTGCGCCACGCGGTCCCCGTTATTTTCGAGGAGGGACAAGCCCGAATCGGCGCTTGGGTACTCACGCTGGATCGGGAGTTCGGCTTGCGTCTGCGAAAGGAGAGGACATCGTGACCCAGCCGTCCTACGACTTGCTCCGGGAGCCATGGATTTCCGTGGTCCGGGCCGACGGTTCCTTCGATACCCTCGGCCTACGTGAGGTGCTCTTTCAGGCCCACAAATTGCGGGCGGTAAGCGGTGAGACCTCTGTCGTCACTGCGGCCATCTACCGCCTGTTGCTCGCCGTGCTATACGCTGCCCTAGGGATGCCCAACTCCGACGCCTGGGAGGACATCTGGGCGCAAGGGCGTTTCCCCGCCGATAGGCTGGAGGCGTATCTGAATCGCTGGTCGGACCGTTTTAACCTCTTTCACCCGGAGCGCCCCTTCTTTCAGTGGTTCGACGATCGAGTTCACACTAAGTCAATTATCAACCTGGTCCTTCACATGGCCTCGGGGAACAACGCCACTCTGTTCGACCACCACCACGAGGGCCAGGACGTGGCTCTGGCTCCCGCCGAGGCCGCAAGGTCGTTGCTGGCCGAGCAGGCCTTTGGCCTTGGCGGACTAAGCGGTCTGCCCCAGAAGTTTACCGATGCCCCCTGGGCGAGAGGTGTGATCTTCCTCGCCGAAGGCATGACCCTCTTCGAGACCCTGATGTTTAACTACCTGCCCGAACGCCACTGGAGCACGGTACCCTTTTCCAATCCCGAGGTTGACAGGGCGTTCTGGGAGGCGGACAACCCCTTAATCCCGGAACGGAATCGACCCCTGGGCGTGAAAGATTATCTCACCTGGCCCAACCGCCTGATTTGGCTCTTTCCCGAACTTGACCCCGATGGACGGTGGCGGATTCGCCAGGTGACCAGAGCCCCCGGTTTGACTCTCACCAAGGATTCCTTACGCGACCCCTACAAGCATTACCGAATGTCCAGGCAAAGCGGGTACACCGAACTCCGCTTTCAGGAAGACCGGGCGTTATGGCGGGATAGCGTCTCTCTGTTACAGTTGCAGACCGACGATCATTGGCCCCCCCGCCCCGTGGCCTGGCTGTCGGATTTATCCACCGGGGAACTGCTTCCCGGAGAAGCGCGCTTGCGCTTGACGGCCTTGGGCATGGCAACCGATCAATCCAAAATTGATTTTTTCCGCGAGGAGCACTTCCCGCTCCCCCAGGATTACCTCCGGGAGCCGAAGCGCGTGAACGATTTGAGCCTAGCGCTAAGTCTGGCCGAACAGGTCGGGGAGAAACTGGGACAAGCACTTTATCGGCTGGCGACCTTGCTCCTTTCTCCTGGGGCAGAAGACCCCAATGGCCGCCGCCCGGAGCGCAATGAAGTAAACAACCTGGTGGGCCACTGGGGCGCGTTGCGGTCCTACTGGTCGGCCCTCGAGGTTCCTTTTCATCAACTTGTGGTGGATTTACCCGCCCGCGGAAGGGAAGCCCTGGAATCCTGGCGTGCCGAAGTAGAAAGGGTTGCCCGGCATGCTTTCGACCAGGCCATCCATTCCCTGGGAGAAACCCCTCGGGTGCTCAAGGCCGCCACCCGTGCCGAAGTTCAGCTTCGCGGAGCCCTGCGCTGCGTCTTCCATCCGGAGGACGAGCGTTGTAAGGAGCGGGCATCTCGCCGAAAAGGCGCAAGGAGTAGGAGGAGGAGCACGTCGTGAGCACGACCCGCGAGCCTCATCCTTTTGTCAAGTATCTCCTGGAGCTGGCAGAGGATCGGGCGGCGCTTGCTGCCCTGCGCCGAGGCTTGGGGAGACCACCCGGCACCGTCCCCGAGATGTTCCCCTATGTGATCCCGTTTCTTCCCCGGGAATTAGGGCTCCAAGAAGAAGCTACTTACTACACCCTTGCGGCCCTCTTTGCTTTGCACCCTTCCCACACGTATCGGGGCAATATGGGCGACCACATGGCCCAGGCCGCCTACAAGGGAAATCGAGAGGCCGTGGAGCGGCGGTTTGTGGCCCTCCTCGCCGCGCGTTCCGAGGACTTGCCCGAGAGGCTGCGTCAGACCATCGGTTTCCTCAAAGCTCAGGAGGTGAGGGTGAACTGGGATGCCCTGTTTTCTGCCTTACGCTACTGGAACCATTCGAATTATGGGGCTCGAATACGTCGCGAATGGGCGCGGGCTTTTTGGGCTGTGACTTCTGAGGATATCGTTCCGATCTCCGAAAGCTGAGTCCCTGTGAGTCCATTTTATAGATTTATAAATCCCAAAGTGAGGAGGATGCATTATGTTCATCGAAGTCCATTTCCTTCAGAGCTTTGCTCCGTCTAACCTGAATCGCGATGATACGGGCAACCCCAAGGACACCATTTTCGGCGGGGTGCGCCGTGCCCGCATTTCCTCTCAGTCTATCAAACGGGCCATTCGTCTGGAGCCGGTTTTCGCCGAGACCACCAAGGTGCACCCAGGTGTGCGCACGCGCTGGATGACTCGCCGACTGACTGAGAAGCTCACCACGGCCGGAAAGTCTGTGGAAGAGGCTTCTATAGTTGCACAAGCTTTCGCCTCTACGTTGTTTGGCAAGATGGACCGGAATTCTCCCGACCGGTCCAGCGTCCTGATCTACCTGAGTGATAAGGAGTACGACCAAATGGCCCAGTCTTTGCTTAATCGCTGGGATGAGGCTCTCGCTGCAGCACGCACGATTGAAGCTCAAGATGGTGCCAAGGCCAAAGGTGGTTCCAAGGCCAAAAGAGATATAGATGAACGGGAAAAAATCGCGCTTGAACTCTTTGACAACTTGGTAAAAGACTGGCTGAAGGTGGTACGAAACCGTACCAGTGCGCCTGACATTGCCCTTTTCGGCCGTATGCTGGCCGAAAAGCCTGATCTCAACCTGGAAGCTGCCTGCCAGGTGGCCCATGCCATCTCTACCCACCGCGTCGAGATGGAGTTCGACTTCTTTACCGCCGTAGACGACCTGCTCACCGACGAAGAAGTAGGCGCGGGGATGATGGGCGTTACTCCCTATAACAGCGCCACCTACTATCGCTACGCCCGAATTAAATGGGAACAACTGGTGAGAAATCTTGATAATGACGTTGACCTGGCCCGCCGCACGGTAGAGGGCTTTCTTCGAGCAGCGTTGCAGGCCGTTCCAAGCGGTAAGCAGAACGCTTTTGCCGCTTACAACCCGCCCGACTTCGGTCTGGCCGTGGTGCGCGAGGATGGCAATGCCTGGTCGCTGGTCAACGCTTTTGAGACTCCCGTACGACCCGATTCTGAGGGCGGTTACATGAGGCCCTCGATTCGGGCGCTGGACGCCTACTGGGGCCGCTTGATGCAGGTCTACGGCAGGCGGGTCGGGCAAAATGGGCAGGTTGAACCGAATGGTGAGGCAGGTCTCTCTCCGTTTGCCTTTTGCGTGCCGGATGGCTGCGATGGACTGCTTCAGCACCTTCAGGGCGCGCTTCAGCCAGACGTAGAAGCGTGGATCCAGGCCGTGATCAATCAGCTGCCTAAAGTCTCAACCTGAGCCCGGGGGGAATTATGATCATGCACCATACCCTCCTCCTGCGCCTGGTGGGGCCGATGCAGTCGTGGGGTGTCTCCAGCCGCTTTACCGTACGCGATACCGGACGCGAGCCGTCCAAATCTGGCGTGGTGGGGCTGCTTGCCGCGGCGTTGGGGCGACCACGCGAGGACCGGATTGATGACCTTGCCGCTCTTCGCATGGGCGTACGTGTGGACCGCGAGGGTGAGGTCATGGTGGACTTCCACACCGCCTCGCAGGTCTACAAGGCCAGCGGTTCGGGCCTGAAGGACACCGAAGTCTCCCGCCGCTACTACCTGGCCGATGCCGCCTTTCTCGTCGGTCTGGAGGGGGAGGACCTTGACCTGCTCCGTCGCCTTCAGAAGGCGCTTCGCGATCCTGTATGGCCCCTCTACCTGGGCCGCAAGGCCTTCGTTCCGGCCTGTCCGGTGGAATTGCCCGACGGTTTGCGAGAGCATACCGGTCTGGAGGAGGCCCTAAGGACCTATCCGCTTATTACTAACCGCCCTAGCGGTTCCCGCCTGCGCTTGGTGCTGGAAGACGCCGACGGCCCCATTGTCCGCTCTGATCAGCCCATTTCTTTTGCCGAGCGGCGCTTTGCCCCCCGGCGGGTGCGTGTGGACTTTCTGCCGTCGCCCGAGGAAAGGACGGAATGCTGAGATCTCGCCCGTTACAATCAATCAGCTAGTCAATAAGGAAGCCCTGGAATAAAAGGAAGCGGCGGTACCGCAAAGAAAGAAATCCATCAACGATTTCGTCATTACTGGACGGACGGTCTGATGACGGTCGTGCTGACGCTGCTCAACGAGGAAGAAGAGCCGGGCCTGAATCGAATTTTGGAAGCTCTTAAGCATCCGTCCCGTCCTCTTTTCATCGGCCGGAAAACATGCCTACCGTCCCGCCCGCTTCTCGACCCGTCCACTCCGCTCGTCGAGGGAGACGATCTGCTCGAACTGCTCCGGCGGATCCCGCGTTGGATCCGCCGGGGGCGGGCGGAGTCTCGCAGGGAAGCGGAAGATCTTCTGCCGGCCTGCTGGCCGGATGAGTTAGGGACTCCTTCGGGGGTGCGCGGCGAATTGAGGCGCGTCTTTGATCTCAGGGATTGGGCCAATCAGCTTCCCGCCGGGAGCCGATGGCGAATGGAAGGTTTGATCGAGGTGAAAGATTCGATCGAGGTGAACTAAGATGGGCGTGCATCTGGTGGAGATCGCGCTGGATGTCGGGGCGTTGATGCGGTTTTTAAAGGACGCGCGCATGGAGCCGCGCCGGGATGATGAAGATCTCGGTTACGGAATCCACACGTGGCTGGTATCGGCGTTCGGCCCGCTTTCGCCGAAGCCGTGGCGACTCTTTATGGCCCGCCGGCGCCCCGCCAAGATCCTGGGATACGCACCACATGACGCGGAGGCTTTGCGAGAACAGCTCAACGTATATGCTACGCCCGGGGCGTATCAAGTTCTCCCGCATTCGGAAAGCAGCATCCTGAGCAAGCCGATGCCCGAATTTACCCGAGGGCGGCTGCTGGCTTTCGAGGTGCTGACGGTTCCCATCGCGCGAAAGTCGTCGGGCGGTGAAGCGGGGGATAAGACAATTGAAAAAGATCTTTTTCTTCATCACGTTGAGCAGAACGGCGGAAAAGCCGAAGCGTCAAGAGCAGAGCTTTATGGGAGGTGGGTCAAAAAGTTGTTGGAAGAAAGGGAGGCGGCGGTCGTTCACGCCGCCCGCCTGGAGGGATTCCGGCTTGTTCGGCAGGCCCGGTATACCCACGGGAAGGAGCGAAAGCGCCGCCAGATCGTTCGACCCCAGGCGCTCATCCGCGGAGAACTGACGGTGAACGATCCCGAAGCATTTTCCGCCTTGCTGGCGCATGGCATCGGAAGGCATCGAGCCTTCGGATACGGGATGCTCCTGTTGAGGCCGGTGCGATGAGCAAGGGCTCGTTTTTGTCAGGGCGCCTCGGTCTGGCCGGGGCAAGGATTCCGCACGCGGATCGCCACGGACTGCTCTGGCTGTCGCGCGGAAAGCTTTACGTCGAAAATGGGACACTGCTCTTTTTGACGGCAGGAAGCGAGGAGATCGATCCGGGTCTGTACCAGATTCCGTACCAGATGGTCTCGATGATCCTTG
>JAHHQG010000040.1 GCA_018729555.1 Clostridiales bacterium
GTCCGCATGGTCGTGTTCCGGGTCGTTAAAGACGGAACAAAGGGTCAACTACCCCGACTGAAGTCGGAGGCATGTAAGCCTCGGAGTTGACCAGCCTCAGCCAGGGCTGAAAGGCCATCGGGCTACGTTATCCCGGTCATGACACCCTGGGGTGCGTGAGCCAGCTCCAGGCTCTGTCGCGGGCGGTTAAACAGGCGTACGGGGTCGAAGCCAGTGCCGTCCGCATGACAAGCCGGGATAACATTGGCGAGGCTCACTTGACCGCGCGGGGCGCAAGTCCCGGCGAGGAAGGAGGCGTAAGCACCATGCAACAAAGAGTGTTGGTCGTAGGAAGGAATAGGAAACCGCTCATGCCGTGCAGTCCCGCCCGGGCCCGGATGCTCCTAAAATCCGGCCGGGCGGCGATCTATCGATACTTCCCGTTCACGATCATCCTCAAAGACAGGAAAGGAGGAAACGTTCAGCCGGTCGCGGTAAAGTGCGACCCCGGCTCGGAGACTACGGGCATGGCCCTGGTGGCCGAGTTCGGCAGGCGGGGCCGAACCGTAGTCTGTGCGGCCGAGATTCAGCACCGGGGCAAGCAGATCCACGCCGCCATGCTTGAACGCGCGCGCTTACGTCGTTCCAGGCGGAATCGTAAGACGCGTTACCGGAAGCCGCGCTTTTTGAACCGGAACCCGCAGAAGTGCGACGGTTGCGGGAAAAACGCCAGGCACGGCAGCCGGTACTGCCGGCATTGCAGGGCGGGAGACGGGCAGGGGGTGCGGGCAAAACGCCTGCCGCCTTCCCTTGAGAGCAGGGTGGAAAACGTCGTCACATGGGTTAAACGTCTCTCCCGGTACGCGCCAGTCTCTTTGGTCACCGTTGAGCACGTCAAATTCGACATGCAATTACTTCAGAACCCGGACATATCCGGGGTGGAGTACCAGCGGGGGGCGCTTTTTGGATACGAATTGCGGGAATACCTGCTGATGAAGTTTGACCACAAATGTGCTTATTGCGGCGGAGTATCCGGTGACCCAGTGCTGAACATCGATCACGTGATCCCTAGATCGCGGGGTGGAACTGATCGGGTAAGTAATCTGGCAATCGCTTGCCGAACGTGCAATGAGGCGAAGGGGAACCGGATGCCGGAAGAATGGCTGGAAGAGTTGAAGACGTCGGCCCGACCGATCGATCGCGTTCGTGCACGTCGTTTTCCCGAGGTGTTGAAAAAACTCCGGCAGCCTCTTCAGGATGCAGCGGCGGTGAACACGGTCCGGTGGGTGATCGTTGAGCGGTTGAAAAGACTCGGTTTGACACTTGAGCTTGGTTCTGGTGGCCGGACAAAGCACAATCGATCTGAACAAGGCTACCCGAAGAAACACTGGATTGACGCGGCTTGCGCGGGGAAATCGGGGGAGCACGTGCGGCTTGATCCGGATATGCGAATCCTCAAGATCGAGGCGAAAGGGCATGGAAAGCGGCAGCGATGCGTCACGGACAAATACGGGTTTCCCAAAAGCCACGCGCCTGCCGCAAAGTCGTACATGGGGTTCCGAACGGGTGACCTGGTGCGGGCTCATATCCCGCACGGGAAATACGCTGGAACGCATATCGGACGCATCGCCATCCGGCACCGGCCGAGTTTTCGGCTCAACGGGTTTGATGTTCATCCGAAGTACCTGGTGGTTCTCCAGAAAGGTGATGGCTATGAGTACAGTTAACCGGCGGCGCATTCCCCCTCCCATTGAAATGGGAGGCACCCTGCGCTTGTTTCCTGTGGAGCCAAAGGCGGAATGGCAGGCGCTTAACCTTCGGTTCCGCCTCAAAAGTGGTGTTACAGAACCAGCCGGCGAAAGCCCCGGAATTCATTCCGGGGAGGAGGTCAAAGTGTTGCGGTCCCACCCTGTAACGCCCCGCGCCACCGTAACGCGCCCGTAGCGCCCAAAACCTAGCAAGATCAAGGTTTTGGGGTCGTGGCGGGGCGTTACAGAAGGGTGTTACAGTTTGGTTGTTCTACCCTGTAACGCCCCGCGCCACCGTAACGCGCCTGTAACACCAAAAACCCAGCTAAATCAAGGCGTTTGGGGGGTGTTACAGGTGTTACAGATGGACGGAGGAAAAGCACCGCTTAATAGACAAAGAACATCAAAGGCAGGGTCGCCAGCGGGCCAAACACAGCGGATGCTTTCCAACATCAAAGAAAGGCAAAGACAATTGCTTGCGGAGATGTTAGAGTTTTGATTGAGGAGGTGTCGTTTGTCGAGGCGCAACATAGTCAATCAATGGAACCGGTTTGGAAAACCACGATAAAGATATTGGATAAGGAGGTTGTGTTATGCGGACACTAAAGGTTCTACTGTTGATCGCCGTAGTCGTCGCTGTGGTAGCCGCTGGCTGGCACATGCTCCCGCGTGAGCAGGCCAAGGTTGTGGCGGAGCCGATCCAACGCCTCTTGCCCGCGCCGCAACCCGAGATCGCAGGGATGGACATCACCTTTGATGTGGATCGGGAGGCGGGTGAGGTAAGGGTAACCCAGATGATCCGCCTCAAAAGCCCGAGGCCCGGCGTGGAGGCGGTGGCGGACAGCTACTCCATCCCCGTCCTGGCGGGGGCAAGGGACATCGCCCTGAACGGGGAGGCCGTGGCCGAGGAGGCGGCCGACGGCACCGTTACCCTGGAAGATGTGCGCGTCCCGCCCACTCAGCTGGCCATCCGCCTGTCCTACCGCCTGCCGCTGGGGGAACTTCCCGCGACGTATACGCTGACGCCTCCGGAAGCGGTCCCGAACATCTTCTTCCGCCCCGTGAAGGCGGAGGCCAAGACGCTGGCGCGCCTTAACCTCACCTATGATGATACACACATCGTCCGGACCCAGGGCAAGGACGGCGTGTTCTTCCAGGTTAAGGACGCGGCGGCGGGAAAGCCCATCGAGGTGGCCCTTGAGGAGATCACGCCCATCGCGGGGATCCGGGGGAAGGTGTACGAGATCCGGCAGCTGCGTACAACCATCTTCTGGTACACCGACGAACACCGCGTTGGGGTGCACCAGACGATGTTCGTCGAGAACATCGGCGATGAGCTTTTGAAGGAGTTGCGGGAGGTGCCGGTGTTTGATCGCACCACAAAGGCTTGGCTTGGGAAGGGTTGGGATGATCCGCCCGTAACCAAGCTTCGCGTCTACAACGCCTACGGCAACAGCTACCGGGTTGTGGACGTTCCCCTGGAAGCGCCCCTTGCCCCGGGCGAAAAGACGGTGGTTGATTTCTACTACGACGTACCGGCCCAATACGCCAATGAAAAGCTGGTGTGGTGGGACCGGCCCGCCACCGATTTTCAGTGGTTCGCCGCCAGCAACAAAATGAAGTGGTTCCGCCCTTTGGGGCCGCTGGAGCGAACGCCGGAAGCGGACGGGGGCGAGTGGCTTTACTGGCGGGTGACCGCTGATGGTCCCTTTAAGATCACGCTGGGCTGCGAAGGGTGCCAGGTGGTGGGGCCGCCCGCGCTGCCTTCCGCACCCAGCCCGGTAGGGCCATGAAGGGAGGTGAAAGGATATGGCGAAACGACGCCGATACCGCCTCCTGCTGGCCGTTGCCCTGATGGTGGGGATGCTGGCGGCCCAGGCCGCACCCGTTTTTGCCGGGCCGATCACGCTGCCCTTTTTCCCTGGCCTGGTTACCGATGAGGGGGTGGTGTTGATCGGATCTAGATACGAGAGGGATAGCGGTAAGGCTAATGAGCCAACGCCCCCCGGCCTTCCCGCGCCCGGGCACGGCGGCGGCCACGTGGTGACAAAGGTTATCCGCGATGGTGTGATCTACGATGAGGAGACTGGTTGGTTTGAGTCTGTTGTGGTGTCCCTGCCTGGCGGCGGCAAGGCCTACCGCATGGACTGGGCCTTCTGGTTCGGGGCGCCTGACACCTGGGAGGCCAAACTCCCCTTCACGGTGAAATGCGGCGATAAGTTCCGGGTGGAGTGGCCCGGCGGCGTGCCTGCCGACCCCCAGGACTATGTGGTGCGCTATCCCAGGACGAATTGGCGCCCCTCCCAGGCCGGGAAGCCCTTTGACTATCCGACGGGCGCGTGGTTCCTGCAGGAGCTTGCGGCTAACGGCTGGCTGGACGCCAATAAGATCGATCTTTCCGGGAACCTCCCTGACGCCAGCAGCGGCGGGAACGCCTGGCGGCGCCAGCCCACCCTTGCCCAGGTGCTGGTGGCGGCCGGAGTGCCGTTCCCCCCGGAGCTGGAATCGGTGGCGAACTGGCCGTTCCCTGGGAAGCTCTATATCAACCTTGGCCTTGAGGCCAAGCCAGGCGAATCGAAGTGGCGGATCCTCTATTGGAACTACACTTTCGAGGTCAACGGCCGCTTGGTTAATGGACGCGAGATCTTCGACTGCAAAGACATGCCACCCTTGGACCAGCCACCCGGTGATGACAACGGCAATCCCGGCAGCCTGGACCGGCCGGTAGTGCGCCCGCCGGGGTGGCCCGAGGTCACCTGCGACTACCGGAACCCGGCCTTCACCTCACAAGACGGCTGGTGGAAAAAGTGCACCCGGCCCCGGCTGATTCGCTGATCCAAGTGCAGCCAGCCTAGCGCTGGCATAAAGTAACGGGAATGGCCAGCCTTGCGCTGGCATGAAGGAGGCCAAGGGGATGCCGCTTTGCAATGAGGCGGCATCCCCTTCATCGGACCTTCGGCGGCGCGGAGACCCCTGCCTTCAGGTATGGGGAGGAGCGCCGCCTCCCTCCTTTCGTGTTGTGGTATAATTCCTCCAGGACCTTGACAAGCAAGGGTTCCGGAGGTTCTGCCAGCGAATCGTCTGGCAGGTAAAACCCTTGGCGTAACCGACGGCCCCGCCCGCGAACAAGGCACCCTTCGGGGAAACGGCTTACCGGCAACGGTGCGGGTGAGGGATGGTCCGCCGTCTTGCCAGCGGTGGCATGCCTGCCGCTGGCGGGCCGCCGTCAACCGGCCTATCGTGCCAGCCCGCGCCAGCGGGCTAGGTGCAAGCCCCTAGCTTTAGCTATGGGGTAGTTGACTTTTTGTTGGTGATAAGGCCGCTCTCATCCACCTGATGGCTGAATGGCCGAGCACCTCGTCGGCGGCAACCACACATAAAAAACCGCCCGGCGCCTACACCGGGCGGTAGGAGGTGATGATCATGCGAGGCAAAAACATTGTACCACAACCATTTGACACCAACAAAGCGGGCGGTTCGCTACGGTGGCCGCCCGCTTCCTTGCGCGCGACGATCCGGCTGGCGCATACTGGATTCGAAAGGATGTCGGATAGGATGCGCCGAGAGGGTGAGAACTTGTGAGCCGCGTTGGCGTGGAAATCCCTAAAGAGCAGATTGCCCAATTCTGTCAGCGCCACGGGATTCGTGAACTGTCATTGTTTGGTTCGGTGCTACGAGATGATTTCGGTTCGTGCAGCGATATTGACGTTCTTGTGGATTTTGCGCCCGGTAAAGCGGTTAGCTTGTTCCAGCTGATGGAGATGGAAGATGAGCTCTCACAAATGCTTGAGCGGAAGATTGATCTTGTCGTCAAGTCGGCGCTGAGGGGCCGTGTGCGCGATTCCATTTTGAACAACCGGGAAGTCATGTATGTCGCTCCGCGATGATCGGGCCGCCATTGAGGATATCATAACCGCGATCGACGACGGGTAGGGCTCCATCCCGCGGTGGCGCCTGACGGGCGAGCGAGCGCTGGCGGCGGGTGCGCTTCAGCGAGGTCGAGCAAAAGCAACTCCAGCGCTACATGGAGGCTGGGGAACGAGAGCGGCAAGCCCAACGGCGACTGGCTGAGTCTACGGGAAAGGACACTGCCACCGCATGATCCAGACCGTTTGTAGAGACAATTCGGGGCTTGACCTGTGGCGTCTTCCTTTGAACTGTTTTTTAGGGGATGAAGATGACGATGCAGCAAAGGTTCCAGCAGCTTCTCCGTGAGCTTTTCCAGTTCGACAGCTCCGACCTGGACTTCGGCATCTACCGCATCATGAACCACAAGCGGCACGTCATTGACCGCTGGATCACTGAAGATCTGCCCAGAGCCATTGAAGAAGAGCTGCGGAAAGGGGCGTTGGCCGAGCAGGTTGAGGCCCATCAGGCGCTGCAGGAAGCTCGTCAGAAGGTGTTGGAAACCTTGGGCGAGGAGGCGTTGGACGCCGAAGGCAACTTGGTCGAGACCTACCACAACACGAAAGTTGGACGAGACTACCTGGAGTTGCAGCAGAAAGCCCGGGCGGTCCGTTCCCGTGAGGCCCTGGAAGCCGCCATCTACAACCACCTCTACACCTTCTTCAGCCGCTATTGGCAGGACGGGGACTTTATCTCCAAGAGGCGGTACTCCAAGAAGGATCGCTACGCCATCCCCTATAACGGCGAGGAGGTCTATCTCTACTGGGCTAACCACGACCAGTACTACATCAAGACCGGCGAGTACTTCACGGACTACACCTATCAAGCTCCCAATGGCGTTACCGTTCATTTCAAGCTCCAGCAGGCCGACGTGGAGCAGAACAACGTCAAGGGTGAGAAGCGCTTCTTTCTGCCCGTTCTGCAGGGGGTTGCCTGGGATGAGACGGCGCGTACGCTGACCATCCCCTTCCAGTTCCGTCCGCTGACCGCGCAGGAGACCACCGCCTACGGACAGAAGAACCAGCAGGAAGCGATTATCGCCCAAGCCTTGGCCGAAATCCCCAAGCGTGTCAAAGACCCGGACGCCCTGGCCGCACTGACCGTCGAGAGGCGCCGGGACGCCGAGGGAAACCCTATCGCCTTCCTGGAACACCACCTACGCCGCTATACCGCCCGCAACACCCGTGACTTTTTCATCCACAAGGATCTGCGGAGCTTCCTCTCCCGCGAGTTGGACTTCTACTTGAAGAACGAGGTGCTGAACCTGGACGAGCTGGAGGCCGCCGGTGAGGACCTGGCCGAGGGATGGTTCCAGCTCATGCGCCTGATCAAGCGAATCGGCAACCACATCATCGACTTCCTCGCTCAGATTGAGGACTTTCAAAAGATGCTGTGGGAGAAAAAGAAGTTCGTCACCGAAACCTTCTACTGTATCACCGTGGGCAACATCCCCAAGGACTTTTACCCCGAGATCGCCGAAAACGAAGCCCAGTGGCAGGAATGGCGGGAGCTTTTCCGTGTCCACGAGTTGCCCAAAGACCTGCTCTCCGGCGATCCGGAAACCGTGGAAGGACGCGTCGCTTTTCTCAAGGCCCATCCCAGCCTGGTTCTGGACACGCGCCACTTCTCGCAGGACTTCACCGACCGCCTGTTGGCTTCCTTTGAGAACCTGGACGAGATGACCGACGGCCTCTTGGTGCACTCCGAAAACTGGCAGGCACTCAACCTGCTGCTGGCGAAGTACCGGGAGCGGGTCAAGTGCATTTACATTGATCCACCATTTAATACATCTGCCACTAAGATTGTTTATAAAAATGACTACGAACACTCCTCTTGGCTCTGTCTAATGGAGAACAGAGTGCGAATCTCCAAATATCTGTTGAGTTTAGACGGGGTACTCATTACTGCAATCGACGACTATGAAGCTGCGCGCCTCCAGCTGCTTCTCGATGACGTTATGGGCCTCACTAATCGACTCGGCAACGTCGTGGTAGTTCATAATCCTGGTGGACGACATGATGATAAGCATGTGGCTACTGCTCATGAGTATGCTTTTCTGTACGGTCTATCTTCGTCTCATGCTGTCACTAACCTTCTACCGCTGAACGAGAAGGTAACAGCTTCCTTTAGGCTAAGCGACGATAAGGGTCCTTATCGCGTACGCGAGTTTAGGAGAAGCGGTTCCAACTCTACTCGCGAAGCGAGACCCAAGATGTATTATCCCATTCTGTATCGATCGTCGGATAACACACTGCGGCTGATTGAAGATGAAGAGTACCAGCGGTTATACGATAAAAACAGGGGTTCTTTTGATGATGAATACATAGGGGTGTTACAGGAAAAGTATGAGAAACTGGGTTTCCAATTCTTGCTACCTATAGACCTCACAGGAGTCAAGAGAATTTGGCGGTGGTCTCCGAAAACCTTTTTAGAGAGAATTAAAGACGTATTCGCGGTAGCTACGGAAGACCGTGTCGAGTTGAAAGTAAAAGATCGACTCGAAAACAAAGAAGGCTTAAAGCCAAAGTCTGTATGGTTTCAACAGCAATATACCGCGGCTTTGGGGACGAATCTCTTGAAGGACATACTCGGCGTCGCCGGGCTGTTCTCATACCCTAAAGCACTTGCGACGGTTATCGATGCAATCAGAGTCGGTGCTAGCCGCCAAGGCTTTGTAGTTGACTACTTCGCTGGCTCCGGAACTACTGGCCACGCTGTGATCAACCTCAACCGCGAAGACGGCGGGCGGCGCAAGTTTATCTTGGTGGAGGTGGGCGAGTACTTTGACACCGTGCTCCTCCCGCGAATCAAGAAGGTCACCTTCTCGCCGGAGTGGAAGGACGGCAAGCCCAAGCGCTCCGCCACGCCGGAGGAATTTGAACGCGGACCGCGGGTGGTCAAGGTGGTGCGCCTGGAGTCCTACGAGGATGCGCTGAACAACATCACCTTTGATGAAGAGACGGGGCAGCAGGCGCTGAAGATGTTTAGCGAGGAGTACCTGCTGCGCTACATGCTCCGCTGGGAGACCCGCAAGAGCGAAACCTTGCTGAATGTTGAGAAACTGCAGGCCCCCTTCTCCTACAAACTCCACATCCACCGCGACGGCGAAATCCGCGAGCAGGCCGTCGACCTACCTGAGACTTTCAACTACCTCATGGGCCTGGACGTGAAGACGCGCAGGGTCTGCTACGATGGTGAGCGGCGCTACCTGGTCTATCGTGGGACCACCCGCGAAGGCCGCACGGTCGCCGTCATCTGGCGCGAGACCGGGGGCTGGACGAAGGAAGCTTATGAACGCGACAGGCAGTTCGTAGAGGAGCACGGACTGGCCCAAGGGGCAGACGAAGTCTATGTAAACGGCGACTCCTTCATCCCCGGCGCGCAATCGCTAGATGGGCTTTTCAAAGCGAGAATGTTTGCCGGAGTGGAGGGATGAGCATGGCTGACGGTATCCAGCAATACACCAGACTGGAGCACCGCTTGGTCCTCCTGGCCTGGCTGAACAGCCTCCTGGGCTACGAAAGCAACAAGGAGTTGCTTTCCGACTGTAAGGACGTGGCCGAGGGTTTTGCGTCCGACGGCCACAGCTACCTTTACCACCACCTGCTGGCCCGCGGAGGGAAGGTGAGCATACCGGAAGGGGTCCTGGCCCGGTACGACGAAAACATCCGCACCCACCTAGAGAAGATCAACCGCCACAGGCCGGAACCCATCACCCTGCGCTACTTCCAGCACCTGGCCGCCCTCTATACCGAAATCGTCCTCGACCGCTTGTTCTACCACAAGGCACAGTTGTTGGCTGACCTGAACGCCTTTGTTAAAGAGCGCAACGCAAAGAAACGTCCCGGCGAGCCGCAGGATAAAGCTTTCACTGAAGCAGACCTTACCAAACTGGCCTACTGGATGGCCACGGCCAGCGGCAAGACGCTGATTTTGCATCTGAACTACTACCAGTTTCTGCACTATAACAGGGACCCGCTGGACAACATCCTGCTCATCACTCCCAATGAAGGCCTGAGCGAGCAACACCTTCGGGAGCTGGAACAGTCGGGCATTCCGGCACGGCGTTTCGACCTGAACCAGAACAGCCTGTTTTCCATGCGTGTCGGCGAAGTGCAGGTCATCGAAATCACCAAACTGGTAGAGGAAAAGCGCGGCGGTGGAGTCAGTGTGCCTGTAGAGGCCTTTGAGGGGCGCAACCTGATCTTTGTGGACGAAGGGCACAAGGGAAGCGGCGGCCAAACGTGGCGTAAGTATCGTGAGGCGCTCGGACAGACCGGTTTCACCTTCGAGTACAGCGCCACCTTCGGCCAGGCGCTCAGCGCCGCCGGCAGGGACGACCTGACTCTCGAATACGGCAAGGCCATCGTCTTCGACTATTCCTACCGTTACTTCTACGGCGACGGCTTTGGCAAAGACTTCCGCATCCTGAACTTGAAAGACGAGGACCGCCCAGAGGTCACCGAAACCCTGCTCCTGGGCAACCTCCTTTCCTTTTACGAGCAACTGCGCCTGTACGAGGAGCAGGGCAAAGAGCTGCGCTCCTACAACCTGGAGAAGCCGCTCTGGGTATTTGTCGGTAGCACGGTTAATGCCGTCTATTCCGAAAACCGGCAGAAGCGAAGCGACGTGCTGACGGTAGCCCGTTTCCTGCACCGCGTCCTGAGCGACCCAAAATGGGTGGTTGAGACCATCAGCAACCTGCTGCAAGGCAAAAGTGGCCTGCTCGGCACCGACGGGAAAGACGTCTTCGCCGACCGCTTCCAATACCTGAAAGAGCTGAAAGAAGAAAAGCGTGAAGACGCGCGGGCCTTCTACAGGGATATTCTCCAACGCGTTTTCCACGCCCCCGGAGGCGGCGGCCTGCATCTGGCGGACATCCGGGGCTCAAGCGGGGAGATCGGCCTGAAGGCCGCCGGTGCGGAAGAGTACTTTGGAGTGATTTCTATCGGCGATGTGTCGGCCTTTAAAAAACTCGTCGCCGAGCAAACACCGGAGATGGTACTGGAAGAAGATGCGATCGGCGGTTCCCTGTTCGACGAAATCAACCGGCCTGATTCCCACATTCACGTGCTCATCGGCGCCAGAAAGTTCATGGAGGGCTGGAATTCTTGGCGCGTCTCCAACATGGGACTTTTGAACATCGGCCGACAGGAAGGATCCCAGATCATCCAGTTGTTCGGCCGCGGCGTGCGGCTAAAAGGTAAAGAGATGAGCCTGAAGCGGAGCACCGCTTTAGGCGGCGTACACCCGAAGTACATCAACCTGCTGGAGACGCTGAATATCTTTGCAGTGCGCGCCAACTACATGGCCCAGTTCCGTGAGTACTTGGAGCGTGAAGGTGTGGAGACCGAGCCGGTCATCGAGCTGCCGCTTTTTATTCAGATCAACGAATCCGCGCTAAAAAAGCATTTGGTGATTCCCCGCACACCAGAAAATCGGGATTTTGTAATCGAAAACCTCCTCGCGCTCGAAGCGGACGGCAATATCCGGGTACGTGTGGACATGTCTATCAAGCTGCAGGTCATGGCCAGCACGAAGCATGGTCTGCACGAAGGACAGGCACAGGCCTGGCAGGGACAGCAAATTCCCAAAGAAAGCCTGGCGCTGGTGGATTGGGAGCAAGTATACCTTGAACTCATAAAATACAAGGAACGTAAGGGATGGTACAACCTCGTTGTCCGCCCAGAAACCCCGCGCCAACTGATGGAGCAGATGTCCTATGAACTCATTGCAGACGAGACCGTGGTGCGGCCCCGGACATTTGCCCAACGTATGTTGCTTCAAGAGGCGGTGGTTAACATTCTGCGCAAATACATAGACACCTTCTACCGGCGGCGCCGTGAGCGCTGGGAAACGGAAGCGATGGAATACCGGACCCTAGACAGAGACGACCCGAACTTGGCCATTAACCGGGACCGTGTTAACGAGGGTAAACCGGCCTACATTGTCAAAGTGCGGCATTCTGATAGCGAGCTAATCGAAGCCATCCAGAAGTTATTAAAGGACGGGGAACGGCTTTATCAGCAAGAAGACCAGGCACTTCCACGGATTCATTTTGATAGAAGTGTTTATCTGCCGTTGCTGGTGGAACAGGCGGAAAAGTTCGAAACGATACCCCCGGTACTCAACGCCAGCGAAGCACAGTTTGTGCGGGATCTGCGGGATTTCTGGCACAAGGAAAAAGAAGACATCATGGTCAGAAAGGAACTGTATGTTCTACGTAATCTCAGCCAGAGAAGGGGGGTGGGATTTTTTGAGAATAGCGGCTTCTACCCGGACTTCATGCTGTGGTTGATAGATGGCAGTAGCCAGCGGATCATCTTTGTGGAACCTCACGGCATGCTGTACGCCAAGGCCTATAACTATGATGAGAAGGCCCGGTTGTGGGAGCGATTGCCGAAACTTGCCGATGAGATAGGGCGACGGAGCGCCTCTTGCCTACGTGGCTTCGGCGTATGGTTGCAACGATGGCGTAGGGTAGCTGAGAGAACGTCACGGGTTGCACGACGGAGGCGGAAGGAGAGCATAGGGGATGGGGGTGTCGAACACCGCTGGTCCCCTTCGTCACATCCCTACGCTCCTCCCGCAGTAACTCCACGCAACAGGCTCTTCTGAGCGAGCGTGTTGACCACGAACGGCGTTTGGTTGTGGAGGGCGGGCGCCTCCAAAGTGCCTTCTTCCGTCCCGCGGACGACCCGCCAAGCAGTTCAGCAAGAGGTTCACCGGCTCCGAGAGGCCCCGGGCCGCTGGCTGCGTGTGCGTCTCCCGACGCTTAGCGGGCCCCAAGTAGTCAGGCCCTGGGCGCAACTGCTCCGCGACTTGGTTCGGGCTTGATAGGGGAACTACCGCTGGGGGCACCCACCGGAACGTGACACGAACCAAGTGGGCCCAGTGGGGGGATCAAGGCGGAGTCTTTTTGCTATGCTGAAAACATGGATACAGGGCGACGTGGAGACACGGGAATGTCCAGGGGGAGGGGAAGGCGGGTGGATCGTACCTTTGCGGACTTTTTCGCCGGGATTGGTTTGGTTCGCGTCGGTTTGGAAACGCAGGGGTGGCGTTCTCTGTGGGCAAATGACATAGATCCAGCAAAGTTTACCATGTATTCAGCGTATTTTGGTCCCGATCACTATCGGCTTGACGATATTCGCAACGTTCAGCCCGATGATGTCCCCGATGTCGACCTAGCCCATGCAAGTTTTCCCTGCGTGGATTTAAGCCTTGCTGGCGAGCGCGCGGGCCTGAACGGGCGAGAGAGCGGCCTTGTCTGGGAGTTTATTCGGATTCTGCGCGGAATGGCACAACAGGGGCGCGCTCCCCAGCTGGTTACCTTGGAAAACGTCCTTGGTTGGATTACCTCTCGCGGCGGACACGATTTCCGAGCAGTGATCGAAACCCTGAATTCGTTGGGCTACGTTTGCGACGCTGTAGTGCTTGATGCTGCGTGGTTCGTTCCCCAGTCGCGACCGCGCGTGTTCGTCATTGGTCGGCTTGGCGGGCATCCTTTGATGTCTCTCCACCCGTTTGACGTCGAGCCCTCCCGCGTGCGACCGTCAAAGCTCGTAGAATTCATGCGCACTCATGTTGACTTGGCATGGGGGCTGATTTCGTTCCCTGATCCTCCCAGGCTTGGAATTAGCTTGGAAGACATTCTCGAAGACCTTCCTGAGGATCATGAAGCTTGGTGGCCCGAGGACCGGGCAGCGTACTTGCTTAGCCAGATGAAGCCCCAGCATCTGTCGCTCGTTCGGGCGGCGGCGAAACGCGACGACCTTCTGACTATGACGGTATATCGACGAATGCGGCACGGTCGCAGTATGGCGGAAGTGCGTGCGGATGGTGTTGCCGGGTGTTTGAGGACGCCGCGAGGAGGAAGCAGCCGCCAGATTCTCGTCATTGCTGGTCGGGGACGCATCCGTGTTCGCCTCATGACCGCCCGCGAGTATGCTCGGTTGCAGGGGGTTCCTGACACTTATCCTATCGATGTTCCGTATAACCAAGCGCTATGGGGATTCGGCGATGGCGTCTGTGTGCCTGTTGTTGAGTGGCTTGCCGAACATGCTCTTAATCGGTTGGTTGCTCCAAAGTCTGCATCATCGGTTGCGGCATGTCGCTAGGGGGAGAGTGCCGGGATGTTTTCGCACTCGCTGATGAACGAACTTATACAGGCGCTAGAAGAGTGGTTCCATGAGCAAACCAGCGGAGTATTGACGCCCAACAAGCGATATGTCGTGTGTGCTGGTCTGGCTGTTCTAGAACACATGAAAGATCACTATCCCCTTGACAGGGAACATTATGTTACAGAAAAAAGTCAAGTCCACACCAGTGGTCCGCTTATTCAGGAAATCCTACGGCGGTTCGGAGAAACACGAGAATTCACGCGGGAAGGTGGGCGCACGACGCGTGCCACTCTAGCGGCTGCTGAGTCTCTTGTGGAGCTACTCAACAATCATCCGTGTCATCGCGAGTTGCAGGGACTGTCCGCCAAGGACCGAAGCGAAGTGGTGCGACAATTGCAGGCCGTTCTAGTAGCCCATGTCCGCCGGTATTTCGACGAACAGCAACGTCTTCGTGTCGAATTCGATCCGGCTCGACCCGTGAGCCACAGCATAGGTGAGTGATGTGGGCGTGATCCGGCAGGCCAACAAGAAGATGCAGAGTGAAATGCTGGCGGCCACACAGGAGCTGGTGGCTGTGTTGGCACGTTGTGGCGCTGAGCTTGTGGTGCTGTTCGGCTCGCTCACCGACACCGGGCGCGCGACGGTGGACAGCGATGTCGACCTGGTTGTCGTCATGCCGGGGGTGGAGCGCTGTCGGTTTCACGAACGTCTAAGGAATCATCCCGCGGTGGAAGGGTTCCCGTACCCGTTGCACTTGCACGTATACACACCGGCCGAGTGGGTTGCGGTGCGCGAGCGGGCGTTCATGCGCGAGGAAGTGCTGGGCAAGGGGGTTGTGCTGTATGAGCGCGACGGATGACGCGTGGCGGTGGTTGGAGCAGGCTCGGATCGACTTGGACGCTGCCAGGTCGAATAAGACCCGGCATCCCTACGTGGCATGCTTCCTTGCCCACCAAGCGGCAGAGAAGGCACTAAAGGCGGCGTTGCTGGCCCGGTCTGGGATGGTCGCCCGAACGCATTCCCTGTCGCGTCTTGAACAGATGCTGCAAGACATGGGCGTGGTGCTTCAGGGCGTCAGGCACCGCGCCCTGCGTGACCTTGAACGGTTGCACGGCGAAGCCCGTTATCCAGACGCCCTGCCGGACGACATTCCCGGCCGGTATTTCCGCGAGGAGGACGCAGAAGAGGCCATTTCGATCGCCGCGTCTGTTTTGTCAGCCGTGGAGCGGATCTTTTAGAGAAGCACTAAACCTCCCCACGGCTAAAGCCGGGGGTTCTGAGGGGAACCACCGCCGCCTCCTCCGGGCTCCCGCCCCGTCCTGACGAATGCGCTACAACACATCCGGGGTTTCTGCTTTGGCTATCCCCTTTTCTGCGGACGGCCCGCTGTTATCGGTCGGGTACAATACGGCGCGTCGGCATCCATCGTTCGTGAACGGACGGATAAGGCAGCCGTCTGCCCCAAAAGGCGATGCTCCAGAGGTTGGCGACGGCGTGGGGAAGCGTGCGCATGCCTTCAACGTCGGACAGAACGACCTCTTCGACACGGTCCCAGCCGTATTTTCGGAAGACCCATCGGATATCGTCCATGTCGCCGTCGCGTAGGACGGTCAGGATAACGAACGCTGCGTGCTTTTCGGGATCGATGAGATGAGGCCGGTAGTTGTGGAAGAGCCGGGCGATTCTGGGGGGGAGGCTCATAACTTGAAACCTCTCGTCTCGGGGTCCATCGTTTTTTGGAGATAGTTCTGGACTTCCTTTTCGAGAACGCGCTTTGCACGTTCAAACGTCCAGTCGGGGATCCGCACGAGCGCGACCGCCTCCGCTGCGTCTTGGATGTCTTCTGTATAGACGAGCTGTTGCAAAAAGAGCCGCTCTGAGAATTCGGCTTCGCCTTCCGCCACGAAGATCTCTTTTGCCGCTGTGATGATTTCGTTGATGGAGGTCACGCGCATGTCTAACAGCAACGCCAGATCGACGTAGTCCCTCGCAGTTGCGCGCCGACCGATGGCCTGAGCCTTCATGACCGCGATGTCGCGCGGATCTGCGACTCGCACTCTCTGGAACTCCAGCGCGGGATACCGGAATCGAAAAGGGTAGGCCAGAAAAGTTGTCCTGACCCCGTCGATCCGAAGGTGCAGTTGATCCGGCTGCCGGCTCAGGACTTCATATCCGCAGAAAAGGGGATAGCCAAAGCAGAAACCCCGGATGTGTTGTAGCGCATTCGTCAGGACGGGGCGGGAGCCCGGAGGAGGCGGCGGTGGTTCCCCTCAGAACCCCCGGCTTTAGCCGTGGGGAGGTTTAGTGCTTCTCTAAAAGATCCGCTCCACGGCTGACAAAACAGACGCGGCGATCGAAATGGCCTCTTCCACGTCGGGGTGCACGGTAATCCCCCTTGCTCCTCTTCCAGCCGCATTATACCGCAATCAAAATCTCGGTTCGAGCGAAGCCCAGAAGCTGGCCGCCCGGTCCTTTCAGGCCCTGGAGCGCTGGGCGTACGGTCGGGGAGGAAAGCCGCACTTCAAGGGAAAGAACCAGATCAAAAGCTACTAACAACGGGAAGGGTGTATTCAATGGGCCAGATTCTAGCAACGGATGAGTTTCTAAAAACCAATGGCACCGCCTTTGCCCCGGACTTTCAGGAAGCTATCAACCTAGCTGAAGGAGCCCTTGAGGATGCCCTGGATAGGTGAGACGGTGGCTGCCATCGCCCGGAAGTTTTTCGACCTGGCCGACGGGTTTTTGATGAGTGTCAAGAAGGATGTCCTGGTGAACATGGGGGGCCTTTTGGCCTTTCGCAGCCGGGAGCTGTACCTGGAGCTGGCCCCCTCCCTCATCGCCATGGAAGGCTACCTCACCTACGGGGGCCTTTCGGGAAGGGATATGGCAGCCCTGGCGGTGGGTTTGAAAGAGGCGGTGGATCCCCCTCACCTTTCCCAGAGGATCGGGCAGGTGCGTTACCTGGCAGAGCTCCTTCAGCGAGAAGGGATTTCCTTGCAAAAGCCCCCGGGAGGCCACGGGGTCTTTGTGGATGCGGGGCGCTTTTTACCCCACCTTCAGCCGGAAGATTATCCGGGGGTGGCCCTGGCGGCGGCTCTCTACCTCGAGGCGGGGGTGCGGGGGGTGGAGGTAGGAACCTTCATGATGGGAAGGGATCCTGAGACGGGGAAGGATCGAAGGGCCCCGGCGGAGTTTCTCCGCTTGGCCATCCCCCGGCGGGTCTACACCGACCGCCACATGGAGGATGTGGCCGAGGGCCTCTATCGGCTCAAAAAGAAAGCTTCGGAGATTCCCGGGGTGAAGGTGATGGAGGAACCTCCGGTCCTGAGACATCTCCTGGCCTCGTTTGTATGGAAGGGGAGATCCTGACGTTTGGCAGAAGACCCGGCCGCGGCGACGAAACTGCCACCGGAAGGCTATCCGATGTCAGCAGCCGCTCGGCATCCAACGGGTGCAGCTGCCGGTCTTTCACACCCGCTGACCAGGACCAGAAGGGCAACCGCCGGCGGAAGGCCTGCGATGGACCATTAACTGAAAGCGCTCATGGGAGGGACCCTTTTACCCGCTGGATGGACTTCCGCCTCGCGGAGGTCAAGGCCGGAGAGCCCTTGCTGATGGCTCAGGCGGATCCCCCCGCCTCAATTTCGCCGGCGTCCCCCGCGGGGGATGGATCTTCAGCCTGGCGGATGATACCTTTGCCTGCGCCAGCAACAGCCACGGGGAGGTGGTCCTGGCCACCAGCCTTTCCCTCCGGTTTTTGCGGGCTTCCAAGGTCGGCGAGGACCTTCGGGGGCGGTGTGGGAGCTTCAGGTCACCAAGCGGGCGGGGTTTTAGGCCATGGGGGGGTGGGGAAGAGCGGAAGCGGGTGGCTACCTTGCAGGGGGTTGGCATGCGGGGGGAGAAGCCCCTCCTTTAAGCCCAGATGGCCAAAGCCGCAAGAAGCATGAGTAGGACGCCGCTGATAAGGGTGCCGTACTGGCCGATCTCGATGGACCCCACCCTTACGGCGGCGGCTTTCTTTCCCGCCCGCACCCCCAAGGCCACGCTGATGAAGCTCCCGACGGCCGTGAGGAGGGAGAGGAGGAAAGGGGAGATCCCGATGAGGCCGGCGGCGATGCCGTTGGTGAGGGCGTTGGCCGAGAGGGCCACCCCTAAGAAAACGGTTTCACCCCAGCCGATGGTGGCGTCATGGGGAGGGGTGAGGATAGAGCGCCAAATGGAAGGATGGTCGGCGTCTTGCGCCCCATGGCGGGGAAGGGCCAGGAGAAGGATCCTTAGGCCCAGGAAGAAGAGGGTGAGGGCTCCCAAAAGGGCCGGCACGATGCCGGGAAGGACCGATGCCAAGAAGAGACCCCCCGTGATGCCTGCCCAGCTAAAGATGAAGGCGATAAGGGCGATGAGGCCGTTGGCATCCCAGGGGATGTGGACTCTCCGGATGCCGTACGTGACGGCCACGCCGAAATTGTCGACGCTGGAGGCCAGGGCGATGCCCAAAAGGATGGCCCAAAAGCCTGCCGTCATGGCGGTTACCCCTTCCGCCCCCAGGCTATGGACCTTCCGTCTCGACGGTTCCTCGGAAAGAATGTAGCTTTAAGAAAGGGGCGGTGGACCTGGCACTGCGGGATATCCGAGAATTTCTTTCCCTCTTGGAGAAAGAAGGGGAGCTGAAGCGCATCCGGGAACCGGTGGACCCCTACCTGGAGATGAGCGCCTTTGCCGAGGAGGCTCTCCGGCGGGGAGGGCCCGCCCTTCTTTTCGAAAAGCCTCATCCGGGCCATCTGGCCAAAAGGGGCGTTTCCCCCGACCCGGTGGCGGTGGAGGTGCGAAAGCCGCAACCCCGGGTGGTGCCCCTTCCACCCTACGGGGCGAGAGCTTCGGAGGTTCCGGTGGCCATGAACCTCTTTGGGTCGGAGCGGCGGATCGGGCTCGCCCTGGGGGTGTCGGATCTGGAGGAGGCGGCAGGGCGGGTGCGGGAGCTCCTGGAGCTCATCAAGGGGCCGGGACCCGGAGGAGGATCCCTTCTCTCGAAGCTAAGCTTACTTCCCAAGATCCAGGAACTGGCGACCATTGCTCCAAGGTTGGTGAAGAGCGGTCCGGTGCAAGAAGTGGTGGAAGAGGGGGACGAGGTCAACCTCTGGAATTACCCCCACATCGTAGCCTGGCCCGGCGACGGGGGGGCCTTCATCACCCTGGCCCTGGTTATCACCAAGGATCCTGAGACCGGCCAGAGGAATGCGGGCATTTACCGGATGCAGATCCTGGGACCCAAGACGACGGCCATGCACTGGGAGCTCCACCACGGGGGAGCAGCCCATTTTCGCAAAGCGCAAAAGATGGGAAAGCGTTTGGAAGTGGCGGCGGTCATCGGGGCGGATCCTGTCACCATCTATGCGGGGTCGGCCCCTTTGCCGGAAGGGATGGACGAGTTCCTCTTTGCCGGGTACCTCCGGCGCCAGGCGGTGGAGCTGGTCCGGGGAAAGACGGTGGATCTGGAGGTGCCCGCCCATGGGGAGCTGGTCCTGGAGGGGTATGTGGACCCTTCGGAAGAGTTGGTGTGGGAAGGTCCCTTTGGGGACCATACGGGTTTTTACTCCCTCCCCGATCTCTATCCGGTCTTCCACGTCACCGCCATTACCCGGCGCCGGGATCCCATCTATCTTTCAACCATCGTGGGGCCTCCTCCCAAGGAAGACTATTTCCTGGGCCACATCACCGAAAGGCTCTTTTTGCCCATCGTCCAGATGGCCATACCGGAGGTGGTGGACTACCACATGCCGGCCTACGGGACGTTCCAGAACCTCATCTTTGTGGCCATCAAGAAGAGCTTTCCCGGCCATGCCTACAAGGTGGCGGCAGGCCTCTGGGGGCTAGGGCAGATGAGCCTGGAGAAGGTCATCGTGGTGGTGGACGACGATGTGAACGTGAAGGATCCGGAAGAAGCCTGGTGGGTCGCCTTGAGCCACATGGATCCCCAGAGGGACGTGAAGATTTACCCGGGGCCCTTGAGCGTTCTGGATCATTCGCCGTCGGAGTTGGCCTTTGGCGGAAAGATGGTCATCGACGGCACCCGCAAGTTTCCCGAGGAAGGCCACCGGCGCCCATGGCCGGCCCGCATCCGGCAGGATGCCAGGGTGGCAGAGCTGGTGAAACGGAGGTGGCAGGAGCTTGGTCTCCCCTAACCTGGCCCTCTCCCGGCCTTCGTGGAAGGTGAAGCTGAAGGCCCTCTGGGAGACCACCGTACCCCTGCATGCCGTCTTCGGGTTGTCGGCCACCTTGGCGGCAGGGATTTTGGCTCTTTCGGGATGGCCGACCCTATCGCAGGTAGGGTGGCTGGTGCTGGCCCTCATCAGCGGGAGGGCCGCCGGCTTTGGGTTCAACCGGGTCATCGATGCCGAGTGGGATAAGCAAAATCCCCGCGGGCGGAACCGGCCCATCCCCACGGGAAGGCTCACCAAGCGGGAGACCCTCATCTTCAGTTTCTTGGCCGTGGGAGTCCTGGCATGGGCGGGCTATAGGCTGAATCCCATCACCCTTTATTTTGTGGCCATTCCCGTGCTGGGGTTTGTGGTCTACTCCTACGCCAAGTACCACACCTGGTGGGTCCACTTCATCCAGATCTGGCCGCAATCGATGGGGCCCCTGGGAGCCTGGCTGGCCCTGACGGGGACCATCACAGGGCCGGCCGTTCTTTTTGCCCTCGGTTACGGCTTATGGGTGGCCGCCTCCGATATCCTCATCCATGCCGCCGATGGGCCGGCCCAGGTGAGGGCGGGGGTCCATTCGGCGGTCACCCGTTGGGGTCTTCCGAGGGCCCTTTGGATCAGCCGGGGGAGCCACGCCGTGGCTTTTCTCCTCTTCGTGGCGGCCGGCCTTTGGCTTCACCTGAACCCCGCCTACAACGGTTTTCTTTTCTTCACGGTGCCCATTCTCTTGTACCAGCACTGGCTGGTGAGGGCTGATCAAGTGGATATCGGGCGGGCGGTGGCGGCCTTCAACAGCAACGCCTGGGTGGGGCCCCTCATCCTTCTGGGAGCCTGGGCAGGGGTGGCGGGATGAAGGGGCGCTACATCGTGGCCTTTACGGGCGGCAGCGGGGCCCCTTACGGAGTGAGGGTGGTGAGGGCCCTTCTTCAAGCGGGCGCCCGGGTGGATCTTCTCCTCTCGCCCGCAGGGAAGGTAGTCCTGGCCGAGGAAACGCAGTGGGATCCCCAATGGCAAGGGTTTTCTCCCGAAGAGGTCCATCCCCTCACGGGGTGGCACCGGCCCCGGCGCCTCTTGGGTGATCCCCAGCGCTCCTTTTGGACAGGCCACAAGGAAGGGGTGCCGGGAGAGCTTTACCTTTACGACGTGCGGGATGTGTCGGCGGATATCGCCAGCGGGAGCACGCCCATCGATGCCATGATCATCGCGCCGTGTTCCATGTCCACGGTGGCGGCCATCGCCACGGGCCAGTCGGGAAACCTCATCGAAAGGGCGGCCGATGTGGCCCTCAAAGAGGGGAGGCGCCTTGTGGTGATGCCCCGGGAGACGCCCCTCCATGCCCTTCACCTGGAAAACCTTTTGACCTTGGCCCGCTTGGGGGTAAAGGTGGTGCCGGCCATGCCGGGGTTTTACCACCGGCCCAAAACCATCGAGGATCTGGTGGATTTTGTGGCGGATCGCCTCCTTCGGGCGGCAGGGGCGGATATTTCCCTGAGTCCTCGGTGGGAGGGGTTGGATGGCAAGACCTAGACGGCCCGTTCCACGGGGCAGCGGGGGAATCAGTCATGTTCCGTGAGTCCCAGGAGTGGATGACGCGTCCTACCGTCATGGAGAGCTGGCCTTCAAAGTATCGGTTCTTGATGGCCATTGACGAGAATGGTGACGGCCACCTGGAAGGGATTCATAGAGCTCTCCGGCGCGGCGAGGATGTCGATCCCCTCAACCGCCACGTAACTCTGACGGGTGTGGTGTTTGACGTTCAGGAGTTTCCGCTTATCGCAACGGCCGTCCGTGATCTTAAACGGAAATACTGGCCTCCCGACGGGGAGTATCGGTATCGCCACGAGCTAGGGCACCTCCAGATCCACCGTCTTTCCCCGGACCAGCTCCACCGCCTGGCGCCGGAGGTACGGGTTTTACTTCACGCCGAAATGGCATCCCAGCGGGAGCACCTATATCCCCCTCGAGATAGCGGACTTGGTGTCATATCCCGTATATCGCCACGTACGCGATGGGTATTTAGGCAAAGACTTTAAGATCGTGGAAAGGAAGCTGGCAGGGTACCCTGACTACCAGAGCAAGGGTTTGAAGGTTTTCCCCCAACAAAAGTAAAACCGCCCCAGCAGGGGCGGCCGCCCGGGAAACCCCGAGCCCTACATCCATTTTGGCGTGGGCTGTGCGAAGAGTCAATACCCAATACATGGATTTCTGCACAAATCTTAGTAAACAGGGAGTCGGCGCGGAAGAGGCGGTTACCTTTCCGAGGTCGTCCCCCAGGTCTTCCCCCGCCCGGGCCTTCATAGGCTCATGGCGGGAGCGGGCAACGGTGGGGAGTCGTCTTCGGCTGTTGATCCTCTTGGTCCTTCTGGTGGTCTGCGGGTGGTCTTTTTACCGGAGCGCCGCCCTACAGCGGGACCTGGAAGCTTCGCGGCAAGCGGCCGCCGTGTTGGCGGAGCAGGTCCGGTACCTCTCCTTGGAAGCCCAGGCCACCTCGACGCCGGAGGTCCTCCTGCACCGCTTTTTAAACGCCTGGGTCCAGGGGAGAGGGGCCCAGGTGATCCTCTACCTGGATGAGAGCCTGCAGGAGGTGTGGCGGCAGACCCTGCGCCTCACCCGGTGGAAGCCGGGAGCGACGGGAGGTACCATCCACCACTACCGGCTGGACGAAAGCCAGGCCATCGAAGGGGGCATGAGCTACCGCATCACCTTTTTTGGCGGGGAAGACGAAACAGAACCGCTTTACACCCTCCAGGTGGTCATCCGAGGCCGTCCCGGCGCCTATCGTATCACGCAGCTTCTGGAGGGCGGACAAAAGCCGGCTCCCCCTCCATGATCGCTTTTGATCCTCAGGCGGTATAATAAGACCAACCGGAGCGCCTGGGGTGAGGCTTATGCTTTACCTGTTTGCCGCCACGCTGGGCCTGCTGTTCCTCGCTTATCTGGCGGCGGACGCCCTTCTTCACTCCGTCAGGCATACGGCCAGGAGCCGCCGGGTGCTCATGGCCTACGGGCTGGTTGCTTCCGGGGTCGCCCTCCTCATCAACCTGGTGTTTCTCAGGACCTTTCCCCTCTGGGCGAGGCTCCTCCTCTTCATCCTTATGGCCGGGCTCCTCTTCGTCTTTTCCGGGTATGCGGCCATCTACCGCTGGCGGCTACAAAAGCTCCGCCAGTTCGATATGCCCCTGGAAGAGATGCGGCGGGATCTCCAGCGCCTTCTCGCCCAGTATGATCAGCTGACGTGGGAGATCCGCCGGTTGGAGCGCTCGGCCCGCCTTCCCGCGCCGTCCAGACCCGCCAGGGACCCTGGGGACGAGTGGCAGCGCGTGGTCGTACAATGGGAGAGCGAACCAGGGATGGCCAGGATTCGCTCCCTCAAAACCAAAGAATGGAGGGAAGAGGCGGCGGGGTTGGATGATGGGGCCCTGGAGGAAAGGCGCCGCTCCCTGATGGACCTCAGGGAAAAGAGCAGCGGCGAGAAGCGGGCCCAGATCGAAGTGCAACTGGCCATTGTGGAGCTGGAGCGGCTGGCGCGCCGTCGCCAGGCGCCGGAGGAGGAAAGGCAGGACGGTCTACCGCCGGCAGGTTTGGAAGAGCTGAAGCGCAGGCGGGATGAAGTGGAACGAGAAGCGCGGGAGCTTTCGGCGGCCATTGAAGAGTTGCAGAGGCGAAGGGAAAGCTATCTCAGGCAGCCCATACCGCTGGATTAAGGGAAAGGGGTGAGGAAGATGAGCCACGTCAGCGCGTACACGACGGAGATCGTGTTTCAGACGGTGGCCAAGGGCGGCCGGCTGGAAGAAGATCCGGCCTGGGAGATTCTCCAGCAGGCGGTTCAGGCAGTGGCAGAGGCCCACGGGGGTCACATCAACCAGACGGTGAGGGATATCTTCGGGCGGCCGACGGCCTGCGACATCGCCGTCCATGTGCCCCACCTCAAAGGTGGCCTTGGGATGTCCATCGATCGGCGGACGGGGGAGCTTCTTTTCCTCTACGACGACTACGGCCGGGTGGCGGAGTTCCAGGCCCTCAAGGATGAGGTGGTGCAAAACTTCTCGGCCCTGGCGGTGGCCAAGGCCCTCCAGGCTCTCCATTACCAGGTAGACGTGGAAGAGACGGGCCTCGGAGGCGAGCGCCGGGTGCTGGTTCGGGGGGTTTTGGCATGAGCCGGGAAGTCCACGTGGTGGTCGGAAAGAACGGCCGTCTGGAGACGGACTTCCGCGGCTTTCTCGACGATGACTGCCTCCTGGAGGCGGACCGCCTGGGGGAAGCCCTCAAGGCCCTTGGCCTTTCCGCCAACCTGGTGGACCGCGTGATGAAGGACATGGCCCAGAGGCTCCGGGAAGCCGGGGAGGCGGAGGCTCTCGAGCGTAAAGCCACGGGGACGGGCAGGGACGCGTGATGCAGGCGGAAAGGCGAGGGCGTCGGAAGGCGCAGGCCACCCCCGAGCTTCCGCGGAGGATGCTGGAAGTGCAGGTGTTTCCCGGCTCCCTCGAGGTGACGGAGCGCTACGGTGACGATCATGCCCGGCTCCTGGAGGAAAAACTCCGGGAGCTGGGCCTCCCCGTAAAGCTTTTGTTCCGTTCCCCCTGCGGATAAGGAGGCCTGACGGTGAAAGGGGCCCTGGATACCGGCTGGCTGGAAGAAGCCGTCTTGAAGCGGCAGAGCAACTACTCGCCCGTCATCTGCTTTGAGACGGCCGATCCTCGCCGGCTGGTGCAGCTGAAGGATTTCGTGCGGACCCACCCCGAGTTTGCCAGCGCCGACCACATCTTCCTCTTCGATCTCTGGCGGGGCCTGAGCCGGATGGATAGCAGCGGCCGCTTTCAGCCCTTTAAGAAGGCGGTGGCGGAAA
The DNA here is from genome assembly GCA_018729555.1 of Clostridiales bacterium. GTDB lineage: Bacteria > Bacillota > Sulfobacillia > RBS10-35 > RBS10-35 > RBS10-35. The sequence continues at coordinate 24,806 of JAHHQG010000040.1, forward strand.
GTCCCCTTGCCCGGTATACCTCGGGGGATCCGGGGCAGGTTTCCCTCACCGGTTTAAAGCAGGCCTTGCGGGAAGTGGATCCCCTTCTCCGCACCAGGAAGACGGTCCTCATCCTCCAGAACCTGGCGGAGAACCGGGAGTGGGAGACGGGGCTTCAGAGCGCCCTTCGCTCCTGGGCCGTGGATGAAGAGGTCCTCTCCCATGGGTCCACCATCTTGCTGCAGACCTCTAACGCCCAGGATCTCCTGGATGACTTCACCCGGGAGCTGGTGGTGGTCATCGAGGTGGATCCGGCCAGCGATGGGGAGCGGCGCTACCTCATCGAGAAGGCGGCGGCAGAGCTGGAGCTGGAGGTGGATGAGGACCTGATGGGGGCCCTGGTGCGGGCCACAGCCGGCCTCAACCTCCACCAGGTGGAGAGCATCCTCTTGGAGTCCTACCATGCCACCCGCACCTTCGATTTGGACCGGGTGAAGGATTTGAAGAGCAGCCTGGTGCGCCATTCCGGGGTCCTGGATGTGATGGAGCCCAAGGCATCCTTTGATGACATCGGCGGCTATGACGCCGTCAAAGAGTTTGTGCGCCGCGATGTGGTGAAAGTCCTCAAGGAGGCCCATCGGGCGAAGGAGTTCGGGGTGCCCCTTCCCCGAGGGATCCTTCTCTTCGGGCCGCCGGGCACCGGGAAGAGCCTCTTTGCAAGGGCCCTCGCCCATGAGGTGCGCCTCCCCTTCATCCAGCTCCAGACGGAGAACATCTACTCCAAGTGGTTTGGCGAATCGGGCCACAACATGCGCCAGGCCCTCACCTTGGTGGACAAGATGTCGCCGGCCATCGTCTTTGTGGACGAGATCGACCGCTTCGGGCGAAGGAGCGGTGCCATCCGGGATTCGGCGGGAGAGGAAAGCCAGAGGGTGTTCTCCCAGTTCCTCGAGTGGCTGGGGAAGCCCGACCGGGAAGCCATTGTGGTGGGGACGACCAACGTGCCGGACCATTTGGATGAGGCGTTCATCCGGACGGGGCGCTTCGATTACAAGGTTCCCTTCCTCTATCCGGGTCCGGAGGCCCGCCTGGCCATCCTCAGGGTGCACCTGGGGCTTCATCCCGGTACCCGCCACAAGCGGCCGCCCCTTCTCGACGTCGATGAACTGGAGGAGGTGCTGCGGGAGGAGATCGTCCCCCGGACCCGGGGCTTTACGGGGGCGGAGCTGGAAGAGCTGGTCCTGAGGGCGAAGCGGCGGGCCTTCGCCAGCGGGGCGCGAGGCGTATCGGCAGAGGATTTCCGCCAGGTCATGGCCGCTTTCCGCATCCCGTGGCAGGAGCGGATGGCCACGTCCCGCTACTACCTGGAGCAGGCGAGGAAGTTCACCGACGATCAGTCCCTCTTGGTGGGGCTCGAAGAAGATTTGACCCTCCCCAGTCCCCTTTCGTAAGGGAAAGGAAAGGCCCTCTTGGATCGAGGGAAGACCCCTTCAGGTGCCGATTTGATTCGGCCCGATCCCTCCCCTACCATCGGGCCATGGACTTCGCTTGGATGTTGCTTTCGCTGGCGGTGGTCTTCGGAGGCTCCCGCCTCTTCACCAACGGGATTGAGCACGTGGGGCGAAAGCTCCGCCTTCGCCATAGCACCACAGGGAGCCTCCTGGCTTCCCTGGGAACCGACCTTCCCGAGTCCATCATCGCCCTTTGGGCGATTTTCCTGGGGACTCAGGAGGGCGCGGACGTGGCCATGGGAGCCATCGTCGGGGCACCTCTTCTTTTGACGACCCTGGCCCTGGCCATCAGCGGGGCAGCTGCCCTGTACTATGCCTGGAGGAGACGTCGCCCCTCTTTTATAAAGGGGGACGATCTGGCCCTGAGGAGCGACCTCTCCTTCTTTCTCCTCCTCTACCCTTTTGTGGGCCTGGCGGGCCTCATGCCCCCGGGCCATGGGGGAAGGTGGGCCATCGGGATGATCCTGGTGGGGTGTTACGTCCTCTACGCTTATCTGGCGGTGCGGCGATCCCGGGGAAGCGAAGGATGGGAAAGGGAAGACGATCCGAGGCCCCTTTACCTCACCCGGGGTTGACACGAGGGCTGGGGATGGGTGCTGTTGCAGGCTGCTTTAGGTCTGGGCTTTCTCGTGGGAGGGGCTCACCTCTTTGTGGAGGCGATTACGGCCACGTCCCGATCGTTAGGAGTGTCGCCGTTTCTCCTCTCGGTCTTCATTACGCCCTTGGCGACGGAGCTTCCCGAGACCTTCAACAGCATCATCTGGTTGGGGGAGAAGAAGGATACCCTGGCCTTGGGGAACATCACGGGGGCGATGGTGCTGCAGTCGTCTCTGGTGCCGGCCATCGGCATCTTCTTCACCCCCTGGGTGATGGGGCGGCAGCAGCTTTGGGCTGTAGGGATGGCGCTTTTGGCAGGGGCGCTGGTGTGGGGCGTCCAGGTCAAAAAGGGGAGGATTCCAGGCGCTATCCTGATCCTAAACGGTCTTTTTTACGGGATTTACGGGCTGGCGGTCAGCCTTTAGACGGAAAGAAGAGGAGGCGTTGGTCATGGGCGAAGGGACCATCACCGATGTGCCCGGGATCTTGGTGGGGCAGGTGACGGATCTTCAGCATTGGACCGGTGTGACGGCGGTTATCGCTCCAGAGGGGGCGGTGGGGGGTGTCTCGGTCAGAGGATCGGCTCCCGCCACGCGGGAGACTAACGCCCTGGACCCTCTCGGCCTGGTGGAGAAGGTCCATGGGGTGGTCTTAAGCGGGGGAAGCGCCTTTGGTTTGGATGCGGCCAGCGGGGTGATGGCGTATTTGGAAGAGCAGGGGATCGGGCTGGAGACAGGGTACGCCAAGGTGCCCATCGTGGCGGCGGCTTCCCTCTACGATCTTGGGTTTGGGTCTAGCCACGTTCGCCCCGATAAGGCGATGGGCTATGAGGCGGCCAGGCGAATGGGGGCGATGAAGCCGGAGGAGCAAGGGAATGTGGGGGCAGGGACAGGGGCGACGGTGGGGAAGATCTACGGCCCTTCTTCGGCCATGAAAGGGGGCCTGGGGACGGCATCGCGGAGGTTTGCCGATGGCCTTGTGGTGGGAGCGGTGGTGGCGGTGAATGCCGTGGGGGAGGTGGCGAGGCCCGGGGAGCCTCCGTTAGCTGGGGTGAGGGACGGGGATCGAATACTCTGGCTGAGGCAGATGGCGAAAGAGAGGGATATCCGGGAATTTAGGTCGGCTCCCGGTACGGCCACGACCATCGGGGTGGTGGCCACCAACGCCCGCTTAAACAAAGTGCAGGCCACCAAAGTGGCTCAGATGGCCCATGGAGGCCTTTGGAATACCATTTTTCCTACCCACACCTTGTGGGATGGCGATGCGCTTTTTGTTCTGGCCACCGGAGAAGTGGAGGCTAGTTCCGATTGGGTAGGGTCTCTTGCGGCAGAGGTGGTGGCCGAGGCGATTGTCCACGCGGTTCTTTATGCCCAAGGGGCTTTAGGCATTCCTTCAGCGAAGGATATGGGGAGGGCTTGAGGGTGGGTGGGTGTTGTTTGGCGAAGGAACGATAGGGTTGGGAGTTTGGGAAACAGGGGCGCGAAAGCCTTGATGCAGAGGACCCTAGATGGCGAGCAGGAGCCACTGGGCTGCCGATGCTGGGCTTTATTGACGACGGAGTACTCCATGGGTGAAAAGAGCGTCAGGCAGTATCTTCCGGCTGCAAAAACGGTACCCGATGGAGAAAGAGGAGCCACGGAGGTGCTTTGAGCACCGGGGTTCGGGAAGAGCCGGGAGGTGCTCGTAAGCCGCGCGGTCCTGGGGTTCGTGCTGGCGGGTGCCATTTTCCCGGCGGGCATTCGCCCGGTGGGGCTAGGGAAGACCCTTTGGACCTCCAAGAGAGCGGTTCCCTGCGGGCGCCACCATGCCCCTATCGCCCCTTGATCTCGGCCGATGAAACCGTCTTGAGACGGCGTCTTCCTTGGGTTACCCTTTTGGTGTCACGGGCGAATAGCTCAGCGGCCAGAGCACCTGCCTTACAAGCAGGGGGTCCCAGGTTCGAGTCCTGGTTCGCCCACCATCTTTGCAGATCCTGGTTAAAGAAAGAGGACCTCTGGCCCGATCTTCTGTCCTGGAGCGAGAAGGACTCTCGTCCAGGAAAGGGGATCGCGGTTGACGGCCAGGCTTCAGCATCTCCCTGTTGGCTTCAAGATCGGGTTGCTCAGCACCTTTTTGATGATCGGGGTCCTTTTGGTAGGAGGGACCTATTTTGTGGTGACCGCCCTCGTCCACGGAGTGGCCCGGAGCATCGCCGTGGACCGGATGGGCATGGCCCGGGATCTGACGGATTTGGGTCAAGCGGTGCTGGAAGCCCGCAATACCGTTCTCATGATGCTGGCGGATGTGGATCCGGAGCAAAATGCCCTTCGAGAAGAGCGGCTCTCGCAGCTGGATCGGACGATCCAGGAGCTGGCGGACCGGTATGAAAACGTGGCCCCTAGCCCCGAGGAAAGGGCGGTCATCCAAACCTTCAAAGCCCGCTGGCAGGCGTACCAGCAATCGAGGGACGGGGCCCTCCCACTCCTTAGGGAAGGGAAGCTGGATGAAGCGCGGGAAGCCCTTCTGGAGGGTTCGGGAGGCCTGAACTTCAGTTCCGCCCTGGGCTCCGTCATCTGGCTGTTGCACGCCAACTACACCAGCGGCGATGCTGCCGAAGCCAAGATGCAGACCATCTTTCGCTGGAGCGGCATCGCCGCCTCCATCCCCATCCTCGTCTCGCTGTTGGGGGCATTTCTCATCAGCCGCTGGATCATCGGGATGATCACCCGGCCCTTAAAGACCTTGGTGGTGGCATCGCAAGAAGTGGCCCAGGGAAACCTGGTGAAGGGCGCCTGGGAGGACGAAAAGCCCTGGCGG
>JAHHQG010000041.1 GCA_018729555.1 Clostridiales bacterium
CCGGCAGGTCTTGCAAAGTCTTCAGGCAAAAGGTCTTTTTCCGACATTCGCCAAAAAAGGATCCGTATCCTCTTTGCCGATAGCGGATTTATAAGGGGAAGGCCGCGGGAGGTGCCGTCACTTGAAGAAGAGGTTTGCGGTGTGCTCCACGTAACTCGAAGGTAGGGGTTGGGTGTCAGGTTGAAACGCCGGTAGATATGGTTCAAGAGGGTGGGGACCAGCCGGGGTTCCAACAGAGCGAAAGGGCGGTCGGTCTCGCCCCAGTCGATGCCTTCCTCCGAGGTCCAGACGCCCCGACCGGTCGTCGGGCTTTGGGTATCTCTTCACATCTTTTTGCTCTTTTTGCGCCAACACCAGGGCGAGGCGATGTTCAGGATGAATACTCACGTGATCCGTCCAGTACAGGTACTCGGGCCGGATAGGAATCTTGGTCGAAAGCCCAGGGCCTCTTCAACGCCCTTTTGGCAGCCCGCAGGGTTAGATCTAGATAGGCATAGATCCTGTTTCCTGTGGCCGGATCAGGTTCGTAGGCTAGCTCAAAAAGCGAAAGAGCGGGCGGTGATCGACAGGCGGGATTAGAGGGTGGGACTCAGAGTTCTGTTTCCTTCGGGATACCTGACGGTTCATGCGGATTTCGGTGGCGTACCAGCCCCGTCGCCGGAGCGATGCCCCTTGAAGGGATAGCCTTCTCCCAGCCAGCCATGGCAGTTTCTCCCACCACATCCCGGGGTTCAGGGAAGAAGTGGATTGCAAGAGTTCCTCACGAACTAGGCCGATACCCTCGGGCTGGAGGGGGGATCTTCTCAGGAGAGCTTCCCCTTCCGCGATGACTTTTTCCCGCAGGGTTTCTGTCCACGCAAAGCTGGTTTGAATCAGGAAGTGGGGCTCCATGGCCTTCCTCCTCTCCCTAATCCCGAGTTTACTGTTGGCTGGTAGGATTTTGATTCTCCTCTTAAAATGGGGATAGGACCGCCCGGTGCCCTCCTGTTGGCGCGCCGAACGGGAAGGTGAGGGGGCCATGTGGGGGGAGGGCCGTGAGCTGGGTCAATGGGAGGCTATGGTCGCCTCTAGCTAAGGAAAATTACAGCCTAGCGGATGATGTCCTGTATCACCCTGGAGCCTCAGCCTTCCTCCGTGCCAGGGCCGATTTACCGGAATCACTCAAGAACCAGCGGGACGTGGTGTCCCCGGTGAACTGGCCAAGGGTGTCACTGGAAAGCCCGCGGTTTCTCTTTATAGACCTGGAGACGACTGGCCTTCATCCTGAGCGAGACGTCATTGTGGAGATCGCGCTCTCCCTCTTTGCCCTGGATGGCAACAGGCTGCACCACATTCAATCCTACGTGGGCTGGGAGGACCCTGGCTTCCCCATCTCAGAGAGGGTGGTCAGCATCCATGGCCTAAACCGATCCCATCTGATGGGCCAACATATAGCCTGGGATGTGGCGCAGGCCTTCTTTGACCAGGCAGATTTTGCCGTAGGGCATAACGTTCTCCAGTTCGATGCTCGGTTCCTGGGGCGTAAAATCATCTTCGATCGCTGGCTGGATACCCTCCGGTATCCTTGGAGGCGAGAGCTTAAGATTCCCTCAGCTCGCCTTGCAACGATCCTCCGCGTTCTGAACATTACCTCCGAACGCACCCACAGCGCCCTGGATGACGCCGTGAATCTTGCTTTGGCCCTTGAGTCTGTCAGGGGTGGACTGACCTGGCTGACATCGGCCTTTGAAGGGCTGCGACAACAAGTGGAGGATGAGGTTGAGACCATCCGCCGGCGGGTCCTTGCCAGTTATGAGGCGACGGGTAAGGACACCTACACCCTAGGTGTCGGAAGCCCGCTCGTGGTTTTTCAGGTAAACGTGGGGCACCCTAGAGCCATCCGCTGGTATTCTGGCGACGGTCAGCCACGAGAGGAATCCTTCGTGCGTCAAACCCTGTGGCGGGCTTACCTGCAGACGCGGTGGACAAAACCTCTTTACTGCTGGCTGGATGGGTGATCAGGTTCAAGGGGCTTCATGGCCAGCACGATACCGTCCTTTTCCACAAAGGAGATGGGTGTTTCGCCTAGAATTCGGATTCCCTGACCGGCGGGAAGGGATGGCTCTCTCCAGAGCATGATGATGCTGGCGTCGATTTCCTTTGTGAACCACTCCTCCAGGACCGACCAGATGCGTTCCCGCGCAGCCTTTGAAAGGTGGAATCCGCAGTAGACCCCCGGCGAAGCCTCCAGCATGGATGAAGCCAAGAAGCCCCGAATGCGGTCAGAGACGTTCCTCGTCACGACCACGGTCATGGACATGGAGAAGCTCCTTAATCCGATCGATCATCGCGGGTATCAGCTTCTTTTGTCGGAAGACCTTGGCTGCTTCAAAGCGAACTTCTCGCTCCAGCTTTAAGCTCGGATCTTTTAGCACCCGGGCCACTGCTGCAAACGCGATGGGCAGGGTCACCGACACCCGCCACAGATCGGCGACATCCAAAGTAAACGCGTTGCTGGACTCTTCGTGGATGAACCCCAAGGGAGGAAGGGCACCCACGGCGGCTACCGCGATCTCGGCGGCCGCTTCGACAAAGGTGCTGCTGTGGTTGATGGCTTGGTTGGGAAGGTCGGCAGTTTCAGGGGCCGACCGGTCGTAGCGGCGACCATCCCACTCCACGCCGTACTTTTGCGCCACGATTTTGTAAGATTCCCTCATCCGCCCGCCTTCCATCCCCCGAAGGGTGCTGATGTCTTTGTCGGGAAATACTTCACCAAACCGGAGGGCGTACATGCGTCTGGCCACCAGGGTACGCTGCTCTTCATCGGCCCACAGGCTCGCGTGGGCGCGGGCCACATCGCTGCGGCCTTGCCCCATAGGGGGTGCGCTGTACATCTTCACACCACCGTCACCCACAGCGAGAAGGAGGGTGCCGTGGCGGGCAAGGATGCGGAGAGCATCATGGGTGACGCTGCCTCCCGGTCCCAGGAGAATGGTGCTGATGGTCTGGTAGGGGATGGCATAGTCACCGGCCTGCAGTTCTTCGGTACCCGCCGTCTCAAATCTCAGGGTCCCCTTGTCCACGTAAAGGCGACCTCTGCTGAGAAAGAGAAGGCCGTGCCGATCGACGTACGGAACCCGGGAGGCTGCCAGGCCCAATCTCCCGGGAAGGAAGGGCGAACTCATGATCGAGGCGGGCGAAGGAGGAGCATACCGTACCCAAAGGCTTTATGCCGTCCCACGCCCTTGGCCAAAAGGTTTTCGAAAGAGATGGGATCCGCAACTTCCAGTTCGCCTCTAAAAAGGGCCTGGGGCCTGGTGAGGCGGTGGAAGGTTGGCTTACCGTTCGCTGGACCGTGACGACGCCGATAGGTCTTGAGGAGCCGAAACCCCGCCAGTTCCAGCCGATAGATGCGGACGCCTTGACCCATCTGCCGGAGCAGCCAGGCGCGGTAAACTTCGTCTCGAGATGACGGCTGGCCACGGTCCAAAGCCATGAGGTAAGCGTCCTTTTCCACTCTGGAGCTGGATTTCCGGCCCAACGGAACGGTCAGCACCTCAAAGCCCAAGCGACGTCCCTTTTCCCATTTCGGAAGGATTTTGCTTTGGATGTTGTGTTCGGGATCCGGTACCACCGCCGCAAGGGACGGGCTGGCAAACTCTCTCAGGGCCTGGCGCAGCTCTTCGGCCGGATGATGGGAGTACCCTAAAAGTCGAAGGGGCCGTCCCTGGGCGGCCCAAAGCCGCCAGGGCTGAGGAGCTATGCTTCCAAAGGCTTCCCGCAACCAGGCATGCACGCCATAGCCGAGATCTTCGTCATCGTCTCGCAAAAGGTTTTTTCGGCGCAGCATATCCAGTAACGCTTTCGCATCCAGATGCATTTCTACCATATGGAGGGTCATGCGGAAATCACCTCCCCGGTCCATGGCATCGACCCTTCGGCCTGCAGGCGGCTGCCTGCCGCCACCTGGTTCCTCCAGTCTCGAAGATCGAAGACCTCCCGCAACTCACCCTTCATACCTATAAGGCCCAGTTCGCCGGGCCAGCACACCTCCACCATCGAGGGCGCCGTGGCATTCCGACGCATCAGGGGAACCCTGGAGATGATGTCCCGAAGGTCCTCGCCGTCGACGATGGGGCGATAGGGATCGAGAAGGGGGCGCGCCGGAAGGCAGGCTTTCCTCCCGAGAAAGAGAGGGCGGGCCGGATGGCGGATGGCCGTCGCCACATCCTCGAGGGTTGGCTGGCCTTCCTTAAGGGTTAAAGCCACGGTAAGGAGCCCGTCGGCCCAGTAATGTTGATACCGCTGGTGGGTGGCGGTTTTAGCCGATCCTCCGCCCCTCACCTCGGGTGATCCCCACGTGGTCCATCCGGCCGCCTTTTTTGACGCAGCGACGTAGCTCATCATCTTGGGTTGGCCCAGATCCACCGTGTGGTAGTCGATGAGGCGCAGAGGCGGCAGATCCCAACGGGCTGCAAAGGAAAGCCTCGACTGGAGTTCCATCAGCCGCTCCGCCTCATGGTGCTTCCATCCCATGGCGTTAGCCAGGAGGCCCGTCAGCATGGATGTTCCGGGAAAGCGCTCCACCACGCCGTGATTGTCGATCCGTACGCCCCCAAAGCTCATAAGGGGAGCGTCAAAGCGGAGGATGAGAGCTCTCATCGGGTGTAACTCCTTAGAGCCTCTTGGATCCCCTCGATGGCCTGGGGAAGAGAGACCCGGGTTTCATAGGTCCGCGGCCAAGCGTGAAGGGAGGCGACGAACCGGGTTTCTTCAGGCTGCCCGTACATCGTCTCCAGACCATCCAGATAACGGGCTATGGCTTCCACCGACTGCTCCATGGCGTGGTGGCGGGTGTTTAACTCGATCGGCTTCAGGAAGGCGTTGGCCAGGCTTCGGGGTTGACTTGTCCCGAGCTCCAGGAGAATGAAGTCAGCCCGCGCGTGAGGCGCCGTCGAACCTAATTTGGCACCCGGGCTCACCGTGGCTACGGCTTTGACGAGGAGCTCTAAGAGCTTTAGGGTATCCTCCAGGTCTTCATTCTTCCACTGACGCGCCTCCGTTCCCGTCAGGTTTCGCACGAGAAGCGGGATATCCACGGCCACATAGCCGTAAAAGAGACCTGAACCCAGCTCCATGTCCCCCGCATGAGCAGCGCCGGTCTCGCCTTCCGCCAGATCGTCCACAGCTGTGAAATAATCTACTTCGGTGTCCAAAGCATGGGTGGTGAAGGCATGGGCCACATGGACAGGCGCATCTACTCTCGTCAGGATGTCGGAGGTGACGAAGCGGCCGAAGAGGGCACCTTCAAATCCTGCCGGGAGCTTGGCCTGCTGGAGAAGAATTCGGAAATTGGACTTGGCATCGCTGACGTACTCGGCCAGACGTCGTTTAGCCTCCTCTAGGGAACCGGTTTCGGCCGCTTCTTTGATGAGATTCACCAGATAGTCGGCTTCGACCTCTCCAAAGAGGATCGGTTGTTTCAACCTCAGATTTGTACGATCCAGGGCCTCTCGGCTTTCGGCGCTGGTGAGGATCTGGGTTCCAAGGACATAGGTGAGCTCGTGGGCCACCTCTTCCGGAAGCCCATCTTGAACAAGCCGCCTCTTTATCTGGCGCTCGAAGAAGTAACGAGTTCGGGTGGCCGTGGGGAGGTCCGTTCGGTCCATCATCCACAGGCGCCAGTGTCGCTTGAGGCTCTGGCTGGAGATGCGCAGCCTGGGTACGCCGCCAAAGGTGATGCGCTTTGCCAAACCTGCATCGTCCCGATTGAGAAGGCTCGCGTGATAGCTGGTGAGGTAGTGAATTTGCAAGAACATGTTGCATTCCCCCCTATTGGGCCTTATCTTGGATTTCCGCCAGCTCGATCTGGCGGTAATAGTCGCGGGCAATCCGTTCCTGAGCCTGCCTTCGTGGGTCGCCTCTTGAAAGAAGAAGCGAGGCCATATCTGGCCAGTTGAAGGCGCGGCCTTTGGCCGCCAGGAACCGGCAAACCCGGAGGGCCAAGGTCCTCAGAACATCGCCTTCGGCTGCCAGCAGCCGTTCCAGGCGCGCTTCGCTGTACCGTTCCTGGCCCAGGACTGTCCCCAGAGGGCTTTTGGGGTCATGGATGAAGGGGCTCATGATGGCCATTCCGGCGACGATGGTGATCCAATCTCTTTGACGCTCAAGATGCCTGTCCCAATCCTCAGGAAGGTACTTCAAGGCAAAGCGGTAAAAGGAGAGGGGTGGCGGTGCCGTGGGTCGTAGTCGTTTCAGCCGGGCTCTCTCACCCGTGGGAAAGGAGTCGCTTTCCAGCAGCCGGGCAAGGCGCGCCACGTTGCTGGCTAACCCCTCTCTTTCAGTTGGTGCCTGTGTCGCCATACGTAGCCTCCTTTCTCCTATCTTTTAGGTCGGCGAAGTGGCGATAGAGGGCCGCAAAGAACCTCCGCTCCGACAGCACTTTGCTCTTCCACCACCGGCTTTCGTGGGTGGGAAGGCTTGCCTGAACCTCGTGGAGGACCATAAGCCCCCAATCCCGCAGCCTTTCCGCCCACTGGGCGAGGGCGACCTCCTTCTCCAGGGACGCGCTCTCCCAGAGCCAGGGGAAATATCCATCCTCCCAAAGCTGCCGAAACCGAGCAGCCGGCCGGTCCCACCATGATTCCGCCGCTTTGTCGTCAAAGGAGATCTGGCTCGTTCCCTGCACCCAGACGTAGACGGCAGGCTTAAGAACCCGCAAGGTCATGTGGCCAGCCCGTTCGATGCCGGCTTTAGCCATGAGGGCATAAGGGTCTTCGTTCGTCTGGGACCGACTCCAGAAGATTTTTCGCCGGACCCCGGGAGGAATGGGAAGCCGCACCGAGTGAAAACCGTCGGTGATGCCCTGCCCCCGCACCAGCACCGATACCAAGAGCCAGATGGTTTCGTCCTCAGGCCAAGCCGGGTCTGGCTTATGGAGGGGTGTGAGCTGCATCTGATCTTCAAAGAGGATACGGCGCAAGACGTTGGCCTCAATCCCCCGAGCCGAGAAGGTCAGGGCCTGAGGTTGAGCCTTGCTGGTGTCGATAGGAATCCAGGGATCTCCCACAACTCCTTTCAGCTCTTCCGCCTCGATACGGCGACCCTTCGAGTTGGCCTTGTAGGCGTAAACCCGCTCCCCATGGACCTGCAACCGATACCGCCGGCAGATTTCGATGAAATAGGGGTCCAGGCCCTCCAAGGAGAGGCTCTCGACGCCATCCCACGGTTCGATCCAGAGAAGGGCCAGGCCATCTTCTCGATACCCGAACGGCATCTCAAGAAGTTGCGCCCGGTAACGGAGCATCCGTTTTACTGCATCCTGCCAGCGAAGACCAGGGCTGAAGGTTCGCACCACTTCCGCCATGACCCGATGGCCGTAGCCTCCGTTCATGCGAGCAATCCCGTAGTTACCCTGTCCTGCAAACCCATCCATCGTCTGAACGCTGATGAGGGTGTACACCCACTGATCCCAGTGGGGTTCTTGAATCCGGCTGGGCTTGACGTCGTGACCCTTTGAGGTAACCAGGAGGTCGATAGCATCGGCTGCCGTTTGTCCGGGGGCATTCAGGGGTTTGAGGCTATCTTCGGTGCCCGGTGGGAAGGGAGGTTGCATGAAGGCAGGGAGGGAAAGATCCTCTTCGATCATGTTCCAGGCGTTGCGACCGTAGGGTTGGCTGAGATTCAACAGCCCCTCGTACCAAAATGTCTTAGGCTGTCGTGGTTCCTGGAGGCCTGCCCGGGCCAGCACCATGGCCCCCAGCTGCGAGAGGAAGGCGTGGAAGGGATCCAGCTGGTGGCGCTGAAGACCCACGAAGTGGCCCACTTCGTCACGGCCCAAGGCTTCGAGAAGGCCGGGAAGCGAGTACGTCTCCGGTACTCCATCGCGGCGGATGATCCTAAAGATGGAGTCATCCAAAAGATTGGGAATCCTCATCCCCATCCTCCTCTCCCTCGGCGGCCAATCCCAGCCGGCTGTAGCGATATCGTCGTTCCCCGGCTTGGAGGAGGGCGAAATCTTCCCGTTGCTCGAGGAAGGCCATCTCCTCCACCCTTTCCCTAGGAGCCATATGCCCTGGGATGATCATTTCTCGGACGGTTTCTCCAAAAGGACCTTGAAAAGGCTGTTGCATTCTAAGGCGCAGAGCCCTTACCCCCAGGCGGGTCATGACCCGTTCCGCCTGGTCTTGGAACGAAAACGCTCCGAAGTATTGGTCGTAAGGAATCGTCACCATCCCGGCGGCGATAGCTTTGGCCAGCTCCGCGCCATCCACCCGCCGGCCGTGCTGGGTCCAGCGGGGGCTATCCAAAGATGCCAGGGCCTCCTCATGAGTAGTACTCTCGACGAGGAAGCGGTTGTCTTTTGGAATTTGCACGCGAGGTTGGGATTTCAGCGTGCGGATGGTCAGTTCTAGGACGCGGAGGTCCTCATACACGCTACCCAAACCCATTTTCTTATACTTGCTAAGGACATCACCTTTGTCGTCGAGAGCCGATTCGAGAGGGTCCTTAGGGATCAGAACAAGGCATCGAGGTTTCTCATAGCGCGGCGGACGATTACGGTCGTGACGGTGGAGGCGGCCGATCCGCTGCAAGAGAACGTCGGCCGGGGCCAGATCGGTGATCATAAGGTCAGCATCGATGTCGAGGCTTTGCTCCAAGGTTTGGGTGCCCACCAGGATGCAGGGCCCGCAGGGGCTTTCTTTACCCATGGAGCGGGTGACCTCACGATCCAGGAGGAGCCTCGTCTCAGGGGCGTACCTCCCATGATGAGGTGTGGCGATGCCCCGGCACGTGAAGAGGAAGGGCACATGGTTTTCTTCCAGCATACGAAAGAAATGGACACTGCGCGCCACGGTGTTGAAAATGACCAGGACCCGAGCGCCCTCTTCCACTGCTTCCTTGACGACCTCAACGGCGGGTCGGGGATTCTCGGCCCAGGGATGGAGCTCGAATTGGACGGTCTTCGATCGCATGTCCGCAAGATGAGCTCCGACCATGCGGCCGCTACCCAGGGTGTAAGCAGGGTAGGGAGATTGAATGGCCTCCTCCAAGGTCTTTCGGGGAAGCTTGGGCACCAAGAGATGCCGGGTACGAGATCCCAGAGTAGCTGACATGAGAAGGACATACCCGCCTACGGACAAATGGTGTTCCACCAGGTGCTTCAAGAGCACGGACATGTAGCGGTCAGAAGCGTGGACCTCATCCACCACCAGCAAGCTCCGATCCAAGAGGGAGGATCTTAAATGGGCGTGGGCCGTCTGAATAGTGCTCAAAATGGCTTGATCGACCGTACCTACTGCGATCGGTGCGGCCAAAAATCGCTTGGGGTGTTCTTCTGCCCAAACTCGCTCGCGCCACACGATGGCTTCATCATCCGGGGAGAGCTGAGCTTTGGACGAGGACGGCAAAGCTCGTTCTTCGGGGGCCATGGAAGGATACCCTGGGACAGCCAGGATGACTAAAGGCCGACGTTCGGGAGAAGGGAACCACCTGCATACCGTGTCGTGAACCCGCCGATAGATTTCGTGGGCTGCCACTCGGGTAGGCAGGGCAAAGTAAAGGCTATCGACTTTCCCTTCGCTAAACAGGCGCAAGAACCAATGCAGGGCGGCTTCTGTCTTTCCCGAACCTGTATCCGATTCGACGATCAGTAACCTGGAGGCGTCATCGGGGGGTAGGTCCTCCAGCGCTTTTTGTAGAGGGCGGGGTTTAAGAGCAAAAGCCTTTTCAAAGGACTGAAGGCCCTTGACAAGCGGTGTCAGATGTCGAACATCGAGGCCGATGACCCGCAAGATCTCTGGGATGATCTTCTGGTTTTGCTTATGGCGTTCTTCTACACTCATGCGCCGAATGGGGAACCAGTCAGGGTTTGATCCGATCCAGTCGGCCAACATGGTCAGCCCAGCAAAGCGATGCTGGAACGGGGCACTTTCGGGCAGTTGATCGTCCTCTCGTAAAGACCGGAAGGCGCAAGGAAACATCTCTTGCCCAGCGGAGACGACCTCAGCAATGCCCTGGAAAGGATCCCAAGAGCCTTCTGGATTCCAATATCGTGGGGCACGAAGGGAGACTCCGGTCGTCTCGTCTTCAAACCGAAGGGGTGTGCCGTGATGAGAGAACACGGCCATGAAGTAGCTGTAGGCGACTTCGCCGCTGGAAAACCAGTGGGACATTTCTTCCGGCATATGCTGAATAAACTGCTGATGAAGTTCGTGGGTAGTGAAGAGAGGTGCCAGCTCTCGGATGTGGCCAACCTTTTCACCGGTCCACGGCTTCCTTTGAAATCCCAGGTTCGCTTTGCCGATGTCGTGGAGCATGACGAGAAAGGCTAAACGATCGAGGATGGTGGGGTTCAACGGTCGTTCTGAGGATACGTCGAGGGCGCGCCGAATACCCGGGAGTTCTGTTAGGGCGCGAAAGACCATGGCCACATCGAGGCTATGGAGCACCAGGGGAAGGCAGGATTTTGTGCCGTGGTCATACTTGGCCCAGAAGATGCAGTGCTGCAAAGTCTCAATTTCGTACTGTGCCTTTGCCACGACGGCCTCCCCTGCCTCCTTCTTCGACGCGATGTAAGCATTTCCTCTCCAAAAGTGTAGGGGTTGCACCCCGCCATCTACTGACGGGGCAAACCAGTCTTGTGTGTTTTCGAATGGTCCGTGGGCGAGAGATCATCTCACGCTGAAACAACAGGCGACCACGGCGATTGGAGGCTAGAGTGTGGCAAGGACACCAATGGAAGTAGGCTGGGTCGATCCCCGCGCACGCGGGGGAGACCTCCCGGGCCAGGGCCACGCCTGCCCAGGACCAGGTCGATCCCCGCGCACGTGGGGGAGACTTCCTCCCCAGGTGGACCCTTATCTCCCGTATGGGTCGATCCCCGCGCACGTGGGGGAGACACCTGCCGGACGGCGTTGCCCCTGATCCACCGCTTGAGATCGGCGGCGGCCCTGTCCACCACGCCTCGGGCATAGAGCACCGCCTTGCCGCCCTCGTCGCGCACCACGGCGCCTACCCAGTGGGTGGCCGGCGGTACAAACTCACGGTCAACCTTGTCCGGGTCCTGGTGGCCCAGCAGGCCAGGCAGGCCAGTGGCGTTGATCTCCGCCGCGATGCGCTCCAACACGCGGCGGGTGTAGTACCAGCCGCGCTTACTCCTTCCCTCGGGGATGCGGACCACGACCTCCAGCGGGTCAGGGTCACCCGCCTTCAGGGCGTCCAGGTTCACCCAAGGGGCCAGGGGAATGTCTGAGGGCCGCATCTCGCCGGCGACGGCGGCTGTCAGGCGGACTAACTCGCCCTCCGGCCGCTCCCCGGCTGCCTCCAGCAGCGACGCCGGCGGATCCATCTCTAGCTCTCGGTAGTGCCGGAGCAGGTGGCGCGCGGCCCGGCGCCGCTGCTCAGGCGTCAGGTCCGGCTCCGCACGGGCGCCGGCCAGGGCCTGCGCGGCCGCGATGAGGCCGTTGCGGTTGAGAACCACGTTGCAGTCCCGGGTGACCTCGTGGTGAGGGCCCCACCAGTTCTGAGAAGGCGCGTCCTCCAGGCTTTCGGCTCGGATAACGGCGTAGACCTCACGGATGGCGTCCCGGGCGCCCTCTTCGTTCTCCTCCAAGGCCCGGACGAGGCGATTACGAAGGGCCGTCTTATCAACCTCAGACCATGCCCGGTTCGACACCCGCTCCCGGTTGATGCGTAGCGCCACGGCATCACCTCCATTCGGGTAACAGCAAAGCCGCCTCGCGGCGGCTCATTTCGAATCGACCTTCTCCGTCTTGGCTGCCACTGCGGACGATGACAGCACCTGCGGCCCGCCCTGTGGCTCGATGCGGGTATGGGTTGCGGCCGGCGAGAGGACGGTCACGGTTCGGGTTCCCGTGCGCGTGGCATATCGGCCAGCGCCATCCCTGGGCTGGAACACACCTCCCGGGCTGCGGTAGAGCACCGTCAAGGCCGCTCACCTCCTCCCTGCTCAAGCCGAATCACGAGCGCGATGCGAGGCCGGCCTACCGCGGCATCGGCTTCAACCCGCTCTACGATGGCAACCAACCCCTCGGCGGCCAGCGCGCCGTTGATCGCTGCCAAGGCCGTGGCCACGGTCTCCAAAAGCGGAGGCGCCGGCGGGTTCTCCGGCGCCTCGCGAATCGGCGGAGTCATACCCTTCGGGAGGTTCACGGTGATGCCTCCCTCGCGATCCGCATCATGGCGGCGTACTCGCCTATGGTCTGAATAGCCGCGTCAAGCCCGGCGTGAACGATGCCCGACTCCTCCGCGATGTCCATGGCTTGTTGGAGCGCGGTGGATGCCTCGTCGTACCGCCCCTCGGCGACCTCGCGCTGCGCGCGTTCGATCAGTCGGTCGATCTCCTTCCGGGCATCCACGCCGCTTCACCTCTCCCGGGGCGGGTTCGCCTTAAACCCCTGTAGCACCCGATCCATACTCAGCTTCCAGTATACTGGACTGCGCGCCTTCCTGTCCTGCGCCCCGCGCTCAAACGCTCTACTCAGGAGCAGATACAGCTCATTGAACCAGCCTGAATGGGCGTGGGCCAGTGGGTACCCGATGTTCTCCTCGATGACCCGTTCAAGCTCAGCACGGACCAAGCCAATCGGCTGGATCCACAGGCGCCTCATAAGGTCCTCTGGCTTCATGCCGAGCGCCCGCGCGAAGCCTGTCATGGCGTTCACGTAGTTGTCATACGGGTGGTCGTATGCGACCCGGAAGCCGGTCAGCCTCCGGACCAGGATTCGCGCCAGTCCATCGACCATTCCCTCCTCGTAACCAGGGTACGGCCCGTACCCGCCTGACCAACCCGCAGAGAACGGCTGCCTGGCGTGAATACTCTCGTGGATCCAGGTCCGCAGCACATCGTCGAGATCGATAAGCCCCTCTATCGCCCTCTTAACCCGGAAGCTGTTGATCATGATCCGGCATTCCGGTTGCTTCACTCCGGCGGCGCCTTGAAGGCTGGGCTCCTCGGCCGGCGAAGCGACAATAACGTCTGCCACCGGACCGCGCGGCAGACCGGCCCGCTCCAGCGCATAGACAACCGCGTTGTCGATGGACTGGATGGCCGCTCGGGTTGCCGCCTTGTCGCCGCTCTGCAGCGCCCGGTAGAGGTCTGCCAACAGGCGGCCACGGTATGCACGGTCGGCCCAGAACCGCTCCTGCCCATCCGCTGCGCCTGGTACCTGCAGACCCCGGAATCGGCGCACCGGTTCCAGGAACGCCCGGTATCGCTGGTACCACTCCTCGATATCGGGCTGCGACATCGGATCGTTCGCCCATGCCCGCGGGCGCTCAGCGAAATGGTCCACCGGCTCCATGGCGGGTACGGTGAAACAGCGGCACCATGGGTGTGGTTTGACCGGCACTTGGTCCGGCCGGTACGGGCCCCGCGCCGCCAACTCGTCGCAGATGTGCGGCACCACGTGGGCGTTGGACAGGCGCCAGTGCACGCCGATGACGCCAGGTGGGTCGATCCCCGCGCACGCGGGGGAGACCCCCGACAACTCGTCGCGCATACTCCTCCGCACGGTCGATCCCCGCGCACGGGGGGAGACGCCCTTCGTAGCGACGGCAGTCAAGGGGGAAGCGGTCGATCCCCGCGCACGCGGGGGAGACATCTGGGCTATCGTCCTGACTGACATCTCGTAGGGTCGATCCCCGCGCACGCGGGGGAGACTGGGTATGGGTCGCGTGGATCTGGAGTCGCGGAGGTCGATCCCCGCGCACGCGGGGGAGACACCACGGCGTCTCCCCCGCGTGCGCGGGGATCGACCCATGCCCAAGGACAAGCTATTCAATTGTCAAAGGGCTACGATCTTACATTCATGGCCTCCACTGCGTTTCCCTTCAGCGGTGCTCTGATCGAGTACTTCCCCGAAGAGGATTTGCCCTGGTCCTATCTAAAGCCGTATCTAAAATCGTAAAGGAGGACGATACCCTTGGTGCTGAGAGCCGCCTTGGCCCACGACTTCATCGATGCCCATCGTTTGCGGTGGGAACAGCTCGCCCTCGACATCTGGCACTACGCTGAACTGGCCCTCCATGAAGAGCGCTCTTCTCTTCGCCTTCAGGAAGAGCTAAAGAAAGAAGGCTTCACCATCGAAACCGGCATCGGCGGTATGCCCACGGCTTTTGTAGCTACCTGGGGATCAGGCCGACCCATCATCGGTTTTCTAGGGGAATTCGATGCCCTGGCCGGCCTTTCGCAAAAGCCTGTCCCTTACCGAGAACCCCTCCAGGAAGGAGCCCCAGGCCATGGCTGCGGCCACAACCTTTTGGGAACAGCCCCCCTGGCGGCTGTCTTGGCTCTCAAGACCCAGATGGAAGCCCAGGGCCTTCCAGGCACCATCCAGTACTTCGGCTGTCCTGCGGAAGAAAACCTGAGCGGCAAAGCCTTTATGGCGAGGGACGGGGCCTTCACTCACCTGGATGCCGCCCTTACCTGGCACCCGGGAGCCATCACCCGGGTGCAAACCGGCTCCTCTTCTGCCAACAACGCCGCCAACTTCATCTTCCGAGGGCGCTCTGCCCATGCCGCAGGCGATCCTCAAAACGGCCGCAGCGCTTTAGACGCCGTCCAGCTCATGAACATGGGTGTGGAGTTCTTGAGGGAGCATATCCCGCCCACGGCTCGCATTCACTACGTCATCTCCCACGGCGGAGACCAGCCCAATGTGGTCCCGCCCTATGCCAAGGTCTGGTACTTGGTAAGGGGTGTCGACCGGCAAGAAGTGGACCACGTGTGGGAACGGGTGATGGCCTGCGCCCGGGGAGCGGCCGAGATGACCGAGACCACCTTCGAAGTTGAATGGCTGAAAGCCATCCACAACTTCCTCCCCAACGATCCCCTCATCGACCTTCTCGAGGAGGTCATCTTCCGAGTGGGAGGGCCCTCCTTTGACGCGGAGGATTACACCTTCGCAGAAGAGCTGGCCCGCTCCATCAGCCCTCAGCAGCGAAAGAGCGCCCTCCAGAACCTCCAGCTGGAAGGCCAGGTTTCCGATGAGACCCTCCTCCT
Organism: Clostridiales bacterium; assembly: GCA_018729555.1. Lineage (GTDB taxonomy): Bacteria > Bacillota > Sulfobacillia > RBS10-35 > RBS10-35 > RBS10-35. Next base: position 15,005 of record JAHHQG010000041.1, read on the forward strand.
GGATAAACCTTTCCCCCGTCCTCCCCTTCCTCCCCAGGGAAGAGGCTCCACCGACGTAGCCGAAGTCAGCTGGTCCTGCCCCACGGCCCAGTTCTGGGCCACCACCCAGATCCTCGGAACCCCGGGCCATTCCTGGCAGGTGGTGGCCCAGTCGGGAAGCTCCATCGGTCTCAAAGGCATGAAGGCGGCCGCCCACATCCTGGCGGAAGCAGGCTACGAGCTCTTCACCAACCCGGAGGTCCTCCGGAAGGCCAAGGAAGACTTTCTGAAGCGGACAGGGGGTAAGCCTTTTAAGAGTGCCCTTCCCGAGGGCTTGAAACCCGCCTTCCATCAGTTTGCCGATGCCTGATGGGCCGCCTTTGAGCCACAAATCGATAGAGGCGGGGGCCTAATCCCTTCCTCCCTAACAGCCAGAGGATGGGGTAAAACAGCCAGAAGCGGGGGAGATGCCTCGCGAGATAGAGAAGGCCGTCAAAGCCCATGTACAGGGTGCCGTCCCGGGTTTTGACGGCCATGGCCTCTTCCAGCGCTTGCGGATGGACCGGCAAGAGCTGCGGCGCAGCATCCCGGAAGGAATGAAAAACGAAGGATGGATCCCGGGCGAGAAAGGCGGCGGCGCAGCAGAGGGGGCAATGGCCGTCGTAATAGACCTCCGCCTCCTTCATGGCCGTTCCCTCCTTGCGGAGAGGAGGGCCTGAAACGGGCGGGATGCGTAGAGGAGGGCCACTGCCCCTGCTGCCCCCAAAAGGGTGCTGGCGAGGAAGGGGTAGAAGAAGGCGGCAGCGGCGTAAGGACCGCCGAGAAGAAACCGAGCCAGTAGCCAAGCTGCCGCAGAGCCCAAGAACCCTGTCCCCAGGACTTCTCCCAGGCCGGCAGACCCGATGGAGGGCCACCGGCGGTAGAAGAGGCCCGCCAAAAGGGCCCCGAAGAGGCTTCCAGGGTACGCGAAGAAGGTCCCCACCCCCAGAAGGAGGCGGAGGGTAGAGCTCAAGAAGGCCCCCAGAACGGCGGCTCCTGGGCCCAGGAGCACCGCCGTCACCACGTTCATCAAGTGCTGAACAGGAAAGGCCCGGATCGGACCGATGGGGATGGCCAAGACGGGACTCAGGGCGACGGTGAGGGCCACGATCAAACCTAAAATAGCCATACTTCTAGGTCCCATGGTCCTTTCCCTCCTAAATGTCATGGAATTTTCTACAATTCGGCAGGAATTCGAAGGGCCGTGAGGAAAACTCCTCACCATGCGCCTTTATGTTATCAAAGGCTAAAGAAGGGAGTCGAAAGATGCGGAAGCTCTGGATCTGGCTGACCATCGGGGTCCTTTTGCTGGCCCTTGCAGGATGCGGCGGGTCCGACAGCAAGTTCGGGCTAGAGGCGGTGAAGAAGCGGGGGGTCCTTCGGATCGGTACCGACGACACCTATCCCCCTATGGAGTTTCGGGACGAAGCCGGGAATCTCCTCGGGTTCGACATCGACCTGGGGAACGAGATCGGGAAGCGCATGGGCCTGGAGGTCCAGTGGATCCCCGCCGAGTGGGAAGGGATCATCCCCAGCCTGCAGCAGGGGAACTTCGACCTCATCATGTCCAGCATGAACATCACCGAACAGCGGGCCAAGGAAGTGGACTTTGTCCATTACCTGGATCAGGGCCTCTGGATTGTGGTGGCCAAGGGGAACCCCAAGAACATCCACAGCCTCGAGGATCTGGCGGGAAAGACGGTGGCGGTCCAGATCGGCACTACCAACGAAGCGGCGGCCCGCCGGGTACCGGGTGCCAACGTCGTCACCTATGACGACTTCGAATCGGCCCTTCTGGAGGTGAGCGGCGGCCGCGCCGACGCCACCATCCTGGATACGCCGGTGGCCGCCTACTACATCCTCATCGAGCCCGACAAGTACGAGATGGTGGGCGAAGAATTTGACACGGCGCCCGTGGGCATCGCCGTCAACAAGAAAGCGCCTGACCTCAAGGCGGAAGTGGAGCGCATCGTCCAGGAGATCAAGCAGGATGGCACCATGGATCGCCTTAAGGCCAAGTGGAAGATGGGAGGTCAGTAATTCCCCGACTGCCAAAGGAAGATCACGGGCCGGCCGGGGGAATCTCGCGGCCGGCCCCTTTGTGGGGGTAGGGACATGGAGGATCTTTGGCTCTTTCTCCTCGATACCGCCGGGCGGATGACCACATGGGAATTCTGGTCCAGCTATCTCCCCTATTACCTCATCGGTTCGGTCGTCACCATCGAGCTGACGGTGGTGGCGGTGGTGGCGGGAACCTTTCTGGGCCTTTTTGCGGCCCTGGCCAAGATCAGCGCCGGACAAAACATCCTCACGGCCGGCCTCAAGCGACTGGCCGGGCTCTACACCTGGGCCATCCGGGGAACGCCCCTTTTGGTGCAGATCTACCTCGTGCACTTTGGCCTCAACCAGTTCGACATCACCCTCACCCGCTTCCAGTCGGGGGCCATCGCCCTCTCCGTGAATGCCGGTGCCTACATCACGGAGATCATCCGCGCCGGGATTCTCTCCATCGACAAGGGGCAGATGGAAGCGGCGAGGGCCCTGGGGATGTCCTACGCCCAGGCCATGCGGAGGGTGATCCTTCCCCAGGCTTACCGCCGCCTGACGCCCCCCCTCATCAACGAATTTGTGGCCCTCTTGAAAGACTCATCCCTGGTGTCGGTCATCGGGCTGGTGGAGCTCATGCGGACGGCCCGCATCTACAGCTCCTCCACCTTCCGCCCCTTTGACGCCTTCTTCTTGGCGGCTTTGATCTACCTGCTCCTGACGACCGTCTTCACCACCATCGGGAGCTACGTGGAAAAGAGGCTGGAGGTGTACGAAAAGTGACGGAGCCGGTGGTCCAAATGAAGGGTGTCCAGAAGTACTTCGGCTCCCTTCACGTCCTAAAGAACATCCACCTCTCGGTCTCCCCTGGAGAGGTGCTGGTCATCTGCGGACCCAGCGGATCCGGAAAGAGCACCCTTTTGCGGACCGTCAACCACCTGGAACCCATCGACGAAGGGGAGATTTACGTCTTGGGCCAGCCTGTCGGATTCCGCACCCTCCCCAACGGAAAGAGGGTGCCCGTCAGGGACCAGGACATGAACCGGCTGCGGTCCCAGATCGGCATGGTTTTTCAAAGGTTCAACCTCTTTCCCCACATGACGGCCCTGCAAAACGTCATGGAGGGGCTGGTGACCGTCAAGAGAGTGCCCCGCGAAGAAGCGAGAGAAAAAGCCAAGGAGCTTCTGGAAAAGGTGGGCTTGGGGGATAAGCTCCATAACTACCCTTCCCAGCTCTCGGGCGGCCAGCAGCAACGGACGGCCATCGCCCGGGCCCTTGCCATGGAGCCCAAGCTGATGCTCTTCGACGAGCCCACCTCGGCCCTGGATCCCGAGCTCATCGGCGAGGTCCTGGCCGTCATGAAAGAGGTGGCGAGAGAAGGCATGACCATGATGGTGGTGACTCACGAGATGGGCTTTGCCCGGGAGATGGCCGATCGGGTGATCTTCATGGACCAGGGGGAGATCTTGGAGGAAGCGCCGCCGGAAAAGTTCTTCACCGACCCGGAGCATGAACGGGCCAAGGCCTTCTTGCGGCGGATTTTGACGGCGTGAGCTCAAAAAAGAGAGGAGCCAGCTCCTCACCTGGGCTGGCTTCCTTTATCGTTCGTTATGTCTATCGTTGACTCCTATGGCAGAGGCGAGAAATCCGTCGGCCGAAGAAAGCGGTTGTGGATGCTGACCACCAAAGGCCCTTCCCTTTCCGTCTCGGCTTTGGCCGCGATCCATTCGGGGTCGGTGGCAAAGGCCCGCCACCGTTCTTCCCTCTGGGCCATGGATTCCCAGGCTACCAGGTAGTACAAGGTGTCGGTTTCGCCGCCCACTTCCGACTCCCAGTACCCCACCACGCGAATGCCGTGCTTCTCAAAGAACTTGCAGGTTATCTCCCGAAAACGCCGCAAAAGGGCCGGCATCTTTCCCGGAGCCACCCGGTATTCTCGCCACTCATAGATCAAGGATGTCGCCTCCCTCTACCAGGATACCGGAAGAAAAAGTCTGGCCAGGGCAGTCTAAAGAGCTGGCAGAGGGAAAGGAGACCTTCAGCTAAGTTCCTCGAGAAGCTTCTTTACCCGGGCACCGATCTCATCGCGGACTTCGCGGAAGACCTTCAGCACTTCCTCCTCAGTGCCCGTCGCCCGTGCCGGATCCCGGAGGGGCCAGTGCTCTCTCCGAACACCGGGAGGCGTCGCGGGGCACGCTTCTTCCGCATCGCCGCAGAGGGTGATGGCCGCCTTCGCCTCCCGCAGCCGCTGGGTATCGATGGGATCCGAGGTCTGGCGGGAGATATCGATACCGACCTCGGCCATCACGCGGATGGCCAGGGGATGCACGTAGGAAGGGGAAAGGCCGCCGCTCAGAACCTCGTACCGCTCTCCCGCCCAGTGCCGCGCGAACCCTTCCGCCATCTGGCTGCGGCAGGAGTTCCCTGTGCAGATGAAGTAGATTAGCTCACGTTGCATAAGACAAAGATCCTCCATGTCCCTACCCCCACAAAGGGGCCGGCCGCGAGATTCCCGACCAGATGGGTGAAGGGGAGTGCCGGTGGATCTCAAAGCCTCGGCCCTGATGGGAACCGTCATCCTCTTTGTCGGCCTTATGCTTCTCCTCGCCCTCCGCCGCGGGGTCACCTACCGGAAGGAGGGCCACGTCTACGTGGGATTCGTCGGCGTCTCCGCCATTGCCATGATGGACCTTCTGGCCAGCGTCTTCTACGGGCCGGGGGAAGCCTACCGCTACATCGGGTATGACGCCATGTTCTACCTGGTTTTGACTGCCCTTCTCATCGCCCTTTACGCCTTTTCCATGACGGAGATCGCCGAAATCCTGGAAGGGCTCAAGCATAAGGGCGGGGGCGTCTACACCATCACCTACCTGGTCTTCGGACCCCTCCTCTCCATGGTGGCCGTGGCCTCCATCCTGGTGGATTACATCAACATGGCGGCCCTCTCCAGCATCAGCGCCGTCGAGAACTTCGCCACCGTCATCCCCATCCCCCACCTGGCGAAACTCCCCTTGGAGCTCTTCATCATCTGGTTCCTGGCCTTTTTAAACATCATCGGGATCCGGGCCAACGTATGGACCACCTTCGGGGTTTTTCTCTTTTTGGGGACCGTCCTGACGGCCGGCGTGGCGTTGGGGGCCGTCTCCCTGACGCCTTCCCATATCGCCCTCCTGCGGGAAGGATTTGTGGTTCCCTTCCAGCACCTTATCGGAGGAGGCCTCATCCACGGGATTTCCGTCGGCGTCGCGGGGATCGGGTTTGTCATCCTCTCCTACTCGGGGATCGAAACGGTCCTTCAGACCCAGAAGCTGGTCGAAAGCTGGAAGGAAATCCGCAAAGCTTACACCTTCCTGGTGATCCTCAACGGCCTCCTCATCCCCCTGGTGGGGATCCTGGCCTTGGCCGAGGTGAAAGACCCTTCCGCCCACGTGGAGGGCCTGGTGGCCGCCTTCGCCTTGGAAGTGGGCGGCGACGTCTTCGGCCTTTTCATGGTCCTTGCGGCGGCCCTGGCCCTGGCTTTTGCCATGAACACGGCCTTTGTGGGGGGCACGGAACTGCTATCCGTCATGGCGGAGCGGTATGGCCTGGAGATCCTCCTCCGCACCAATCGCTACGGTATCCACTACGTCATCGTCCTCTTCCTCTCCCTCACCTTTACCGCCCTCCTTCTGGTCACCCGCGGTTCCGCCAACGTCGTGGCCGACATGTTCGCCGTCGGCCTTTTGGCGAGCTTCATTTTCAACCTCCTGGGACTCATCACCTTTCGCTTTACCCAAGGCTCGGAGGTCATGCGGGCCTACCGAACGGGCATGGCGAAAAACCTCTTCCTCCTCCTGGCGTTTACCGGCGCCTTTATCTTCGTGGCAGCCCACAAGATCCACGGGTTCCTACTCTGGAGCGCCACCGCTGCCCTCCTCGTCCTCCTCGGCATCCTGGCGGCCCGCTTTTTCCGCAACCCCGAGCTGGCCTTTGAGGATGCCTTCCAGACCACCCAGGATCTCCTGGACTACATTCGGGAGCATGAGGGGCAGATGGTGGACCTGTACTTCGTGCGGCCCCAGGAGCCGGTGGGGTCCCAAGGGGTCTACATCACCCTGGCCCTCCAGCGCCTCCAACCGCCGCGCCGCAAGGCTCCTCATCATTTCGTCCTCCCCTTCTCCCAGATGTGGGGGGTGGTGAAGGCCATGGAAGCTGTCCTGGCCTTCTTGGCGCAAGAGCTTCCCGACCGCCGGTTCCGGGTCCATCTCCGATGGTCCCTCTCTTCCTGGCGGGAGCGCCTCTCCACCGGCTTTTTCATCCACGACGTCATGAAGCTTCCTCTGCATTTTCCCCAGATGACCTTCAACATCGAGTACGAACCTAAGGAGGTGGAACCGTGGAGGCCGACGTGATCGTGGTGGGGGCAGGATTGGCCGGCCTGGTGGCGGCCACGGAGGCGGCAGGGCGGGGCAAAAAGGTGATCGTCTTAGATCAAGAAGGGCCCCAGAGCTTAGGTGGGCAGGCCTTTTGGTCTTTTGGAGGCCTCTTTCTGGTGGATTCCCCTGAGCAGCGGCGCATGGGCATCCGGGATTCCTTTGAGCTGGCCTGGCAAGACTGGCTGGGGTCGGCGGGCTTCGATCGCGACGAAGACCAGTGGCCAAGGCGTTGGGCCCGGGCCTACGTGGAGTTTGCCGCCGGCGAAAAGCGCAGCTGGCTTCACTCCATGGGAGTCCGGTTCTTTCCCATCGTCGGGTGGGCGGAGCGAGGCGGCTGGCTGGCGGGCACCCACGGTAATTCGGTGCCCCGGTTTCACATCACCTGGGGGACCGGCCCCGGGCTCCTGGAACCCTTTATCCGAAAGGCCAAAGAGCTAGAGAACCAGGGGCGCCTGGAGATCCGCTTTCGCCACCGGGTGACGGATCTCTGGGTGGAAGGCGGCCGGGTGGTGGGCGTCCGGGGCGAGCGCTTGGTGGAGACGGACCTTCCCCGGGGAATGGCCACTCCCCGGGACCCCGTCGGAGAATTTGAGATCAAAAGCTCTGCCGTCATCCTGGCATCAGGGGGGATCGGCGGGAACTTCGAGAAGGTGAGGAAGGTCTGGCCCTCCCGCCTGGGAACCCCGCCCTCCCGCATGCTTTCGGGAGTTCCCGCCCATGTGGACGGCTCCATCCTGGATGCGGCGGAACGCATCGGGGTCAAGCCCATCAACAGCGACCGCATGTGGCATTACACCGAAGGGATCCAGAACTGGAACCCCATCTGGCCCCATCACGGCATCCGCATCCTCCCGGGCCCTTCCTCCCTGTGGCTGGATGCCCTCGGACGCCGCCTTCCACCGCCCCTCTTCCCCGGGTTCGACTCCCTCGCCACCCTGGCCTACCTGCGCCAGACAGGCTACGACTACAGCTGGTTCATCCTCAACCGTTCCATCATCAAGCGGGAGTTCGCCCTCTCCGGCTCGGAGCAGAACCCCGACCTCACGGGAAAGAGCTGGCGCATGGTCCTCGGGCGCCTCGGCCGGGGGCCGGCTGCTCCCATCCAGGCCTTCCTGGACCGGGGGGCGGATTTCCTCCAGGCCCGGGATCTGGAAGAGCTCGTGCAGAAGATGAACCGCCTTGCGGGGGAGGATCTCCTGGACCCGAAGGCCGTCCGGCGGGAAGTGGAGCTCCGGGATCTCCAGATGATGAATCCCTTTGCCAAGGATAGCCAGGTGATGGCCATCCACAACGCCCGGCGATCCCGGGGCGACCGCCTGATCCGGGTGGCCAGACCCCACCGCCTTCTCGATCCCGCCCACGGTCCCCTGATCGCCGTCCGCCTTTGGATTCTCACCCGCAAAACCCTGGGGGGCCTTCCCACCGACCTGGACGGCCGCGTCTTGAAGCCCAATGGCGAGCCTTTTCCCGGCCTCTTCGCCTGCGGGGAGGTGGCGGGGTTTGGCGGCGGGGGCGTCCACGGCTATCGATCCCTGGAAGGGACCTTTTTGGGCGGCTGCCTCTTCTCGGGGCGCCAGGCGGGCCGGGGCGCTTCCTAACGGCGGTCGAGGATGAGCACCCAGGCCGATCGATCCTCGATTCCCCCCGGCCGTCCGATATCCACCGCGATGAGGAGGCGGGGGCTCTGAAGGGCCTTTTCGGGGATGAAGAGGGCGAGGCCCGACGGGGTCCAGCGGGCCTGGACGGGAAGATCCTTGGGCCACGGCCGCGTGGAAGGAGTCACTTCCCGCACCGACACCTGGTTTCGGTGGATGATGACCTGGTAGCCCTGGGGCGGAAGATCTTTGGGGAAGACCCACCAGCGGAGCCGGTATTCCCGGTTGGGGTCGGGTCGACCGCGGGTGCGGAGGCGGATGAGCCACCCCTGATCTTCCGCCCCGGTGGAGACCTCCTCCAGCATGGCGCTCCAGTCCACCCGGGTCTTAAGGGAAGGGGGCAGCACCGGCAATAGGGCTTTGGCCAGGCGGTTCTTGGGCCAGGCCCATTGGCCCAAAAGGGTGAAGCTCCGGGTCTCCGCGGGGCCGCTGGCGTCCACCGGCATCATAGGGGAAAAAATCTCGTTGGCCCGGGCGAAGGCCTGGAGCCAGCTCCCCATGACCCTCATCTGGGAGGTGTAGAGGCGGATGGCGTGGAGCTTCCGCTCCCCCTCGCTGAGGGTGAGGGGGAGGGACACCCAAGGGCCGATGCGGGCCAGCTCCCGGGGCGGCCCCAGGGGATTGTCGGGATCGGCCTGCCAGCGGCTGGGCCACTCGCCGTGGTGGACCACGTAGGTGTAGATGGGGATATGATCCCAGCCCAGATCGGCCAGGGTCCACAGGAGGAAATCATAAGTGGCCCGGTGATCGGGATGCTCGTCCAGGGGATAAGGGGCCACGATGGCGGTCGGACGGTACTCCAAAAGAACGGCTTCCAGGGCCTTCGCCAGGGCGGGTCCATTATAGGGGGTGCCCTTGGCGGGGATGTCATAGGGCACACGGTCATATCCCGTGAAGGGGTTCCGGTAAGCCTTGGCGGGGTCCCAGTAGTGGAGCCAGATGGGCTCCAGCCCCTTGTCGGGAAACCCCAGGAAGGTGATCTGCTGGGGTGTTAGCCCCAGGTACTGGACGGCCTCCAGGCTTTCCTGGATGCGGCGGGCGCCCAGGGCCAGGTAACCCTGGCGGCCCGGCACCTTGCCCGCCAAGTAAAAAGCCGCCCGGGCAAAGGAATCGCCCGCCGTCACCACCACCACGTGGACGGAACCGCCGGCTCCCAGCACCTTTTGCATGAGGCCGCCCGCCCCTAAGACCTCATCGTCGGGGTGGGGCGCCAGGACCAGGAGACGCCAGGAGGCATCCACTTCGGGAAAGGGGGCGGAGGGGACCGGCACCCGGCTGTTGAGCTGGAACTGCCAGGCCATGTAGGCCAGGGATGGGATCGAGGAGAGGGCCAGGGCCAGGAGGAGGATGCTGAACCAGCGGAGCCGGCGCCGCCGGGTGCGGGGGCCGTCTTCCCGGCGGAAGAGATCCTCCGCCACCTGGAGGATTCCCCGCTCCCCCTCTTGGGGAAGGCCGGGGGAAGGCGCCGGCCGCAGGCGATGGGACCGCCACCAGAGGAGCCCGGCCAAGGCCACCAGAAGGAGGAGGACCAGAAAGAGGCCGCCCGTCTGCCGGCGGAGGAGGTCCACCGTCGCCTGGCCCAGGAGCCAGAAAGCCGCCTGATAGACGCCTGTCCAGGTAAGGGCAGCCAGAGCCGATGCTATGGCGAAGGCTCCCAGGGGGATGCGGGCGGCGCCGGCCAGGAGGAGGGCGGGGGTGCGGATGGGACCGAACCATCGGCCGATGAAGACGGCCCAGGGGCCATACCGGCGGAACCAATCCTGGACGGTCTCCAGGCGTTCGGGCGTGAGGCCCAGGCGAGGGCCGATGCGCTGAAGGAAGGGGTCCAGCCAGCGGCGCCCGATGGCATACCCGACCAAGTTTCCGAGGAAGTTCCCCAGGGCGGCTAAAAGCCAGGCCACCACAAAGGAGGCTTTATACTGGCTGATGAGAAGGCTGGTCGCCAGGAAGAAGGGTTCCACCAGGATGCCGGGAAGACCCGTCCCCTCGACAAAAAGGGCCGCAAACTGGATGAGGTAGAGAAAGCCGACGGGGACGCCCTCCAGCCACTGGAGCAAGGCTTTGACCCCTTCCGCTGATTCCCAGAGGCGTCTTTCAGGCGCGCTGGTTTCAGAGTATAAACGACAGCGTCTCGGTGGATACCCTTT
>JAHHQG010000042.1 GCA_018729555.1 Clostridiales bacterium
CCCTTGAAAGGGCGGGCTTCCTCTTTCATCGAAGTGGCTTACGTAGGCGCATTCAACGCCTACGCAGAGGCCCTCCTCTCCGGAGGCTTAACTTCGGGCCGGTCCAACCCTAGGGCTAAGCGCCGGAGACATTATACCACAGAGCCGCAACAGGGAGTCGGCGCGGGAGGGACGGCCACAGGAAAGGATCGGTGGTTGGTATGCCTGTTAGCCCGCTGGCTTGGTGGATCTTCCAGCTGGCCTTGTCGGCGATACTCTTGCGCTGGGCGTGGCGGACCCTCAAGGGTTTGCCCTTCGGCGTGTTGGCCGGCGCGGTGGCTGTATGGTTGTATCTCACTGTGCCGGGCGCGGACGAGATAGTGCACCGGTGGCTGGCGAAACTTGGCCCGTCGCTATCCGAGTTCATTGAATGGGCCGGAGACAAAATCGTGAGTGGTCTTCTCCGAGTGTTCGGTAGTAGGTAGAGGGAGGTTTAAACGCCATGGCCAAGGCAGAGGTCGCTATCGACGTTGGGTATGGGTTTGTCAAAGGCGTTTTCGAATCAAGCCGGGTCCACTTCGCGTCCGCCGTGATCCGTGCTCCGGATCTATCGGTTGGTGCGGCTCTGGGTGGGATGGGCGGGGAAAACGTCTACGAGATCAACGGTGAATCGTACTTGGTCGGAGAGGCGGCGCTTGAGGCTGGCGCACAGAGATCCTGGGCCACTGACGCGGCCGGGAGGCGTGATTATCCACTTTTGGTCGCGGCGGCGTTGGCCAAACTCCGGGTGCCCGCAGGCGATATACAGTTGCGGGTGGGTGTGCCGCTTGGCCATTACAGTTCCGGGCGCGCCGCTTTGCGCGACGCGTTGGATGGCGCCGTCTTTCGCATCACGGACCACACCGCGAAGAACACCTACTTCCGGGTGGCGGAGGTCCGGGTATACCCACAGGGTGTGGGAGCCTATGCCGCCGCTGTGGCTGACCAGCCGGATCTGCGTCGAAAGCCGGTCGGCGTGGTGGACATCGGCTACCGCACCACCGACTACTTGATCGTGCGGCACACGGCCGACGGGCGTGCGCGCCCATTGCGCTGGGGCTCGGCTGATGTGGGTTGGCAGTCTGTGGCCGCCTTTTGCCGAGATGCCGTGGCAAGTGATAAGGCACTGCCTATCAACCTGGAACAGATTGAGCGTGCTCTTGAATCAGGTGAATTCTGGTGGCGCGGGCGGCGTGTGGAGCTCCCTTTGAGCCAGGCTGAGCAGGAGCTGGCCCAGCGGGTTGCTGATGCCGTACAACACGCCTGGCGCGATGAGATTGATGCGCTGGCGGCGGTGATTGTCGCGGGTGGAGCGGGTGCGCGCCTCGCGGGGTTGTTGCCTTGGCCCCATGTGGTGGTTGCGCCTGACCCTTTCTACGCGAACGCACGCGGCTATCTTCTGCTTTAAGGAAGGGCAGGAGTATGGCGTTAAATAAGAAGCTCACCCTTCGCCTTGATGATGCGGATCTCAGCCTCTTGGACGCGGTGCGGCTTCCCGCCGAGGCGCGATCCACGGCGGCCGCCAGGCTTCTTCGTGAATCGCTGCAGGCTCCACAACGATACGCTGAAATTCTCGCAAGGCTGGAGAGGATTGAGCGCCTGTTGCAGCAAGGAGTTCGGTTTGGGCGGGTGGAAGAGGTGCCGCAGGCGAACCCCGGGGATCTTGGTGTGGACGGGTTACTGGATGCGTTTGAGTTCGAGGATTAGTACCAAGGGGGTTGGAGAAATGTCTGAATTGCTTGCGCCGGAGGAAATCGAGGCTATCCGTCAGTACGTGGAGGCGGCAACGCCAGGGCCCTGGCCTGTGCGCAGAAGCAGGTTGGACGGAAAGACGCGGGAGGTCATCCGTGGGATTGGACCCGTTGAAACTGATGTATTCCTGGATGATCCATATGTCTTTTGCGAAACCTGGCTAAGTATCTCTGATGCGGATGCGGAATTTATTAGCCGGGTGCGAGAGGATGTTCCCCGGCTCCTTCGCCATATTGCGGCCATCGCCCGTGCTGAAGAGGGCCAGGGCGGGGGGCCTCGGCCCCACCTAAAAACAAATAAGGAAAGAGGTGCAGACATTGAAGGGCCACAAGCCACATCCTGACAGCGACTTTGTGTGGAAGTACTATGATTACGGCATTAAAGATGTTTGGGGAAGAAAAGTCTATGCCGCGTTCTTTCTTGGAAAGTTCGCCGGGTTTCGTTATCGGCGAACGGATCGAGAAATGAAACAGATCAAAGGAGGCGTCAAGCAGTTAGGCGTGCCGAGGTGGACGGATTGCCCGGTTGATGTCCTGCCGCCTGATGTTGTCCGCGCTTTTGCGGCGGGGATGATGGAGGGAGAGGAACATGATTTCGGCTCAGGTCGCCGTTAGGTTGGGCAGTCTTGGGACGCTTGCCCGCCTGGACGAGGCGCTTTCGGGGCTTCGGTACAGCAATTGGGTTGAGGGCATCTTTTCCTATTACCGGTTTCGGGATTGTTCGGTTCTGGTGGTGTGGCACGACGGCCAGCGGGGATGGATTTGGGCGGCTTTGCCCGGGCGCCCGGGCTGCGACGAAGCCGACGGCAAGGAGGGTAAGCCATGAACCTGGACGAGAAGTTTGAACCGGCCCCGGAGGATTATGTCATTTACGACGCTCCGGGCGGTGGGTATGACGTTGGTGTAATCGAAGGGGAATTTGTGGGGTCGTTCAAAGACTTCGACGAGGCTCTTGCAGCGATCCGCGCGAAGATGGATCGCGAGAAGTTTTGGCCAAACGTATGGCTTCGCGACGACCACGGCGGGATGGAACTGTTGACCTCCTCCCCGGAATGAATTCCGGGGCTTTCGCTGGCTGGTTCTGTAACTTAAGAGTGTAGAAGGGGGATGGTGCTGGTGTGGGAGGTTGTGGACTCCGAATACGGATATATGCTGGTACGAGACGGCGACCGGTGGTCGGTGGTGCGGGAATACGGCGAAGAAGGCAACCAGGTGGCGGCGGTCATGCCGGGAGATCAGCCTGGAGATGGGCTCACCGCCATCGCGAAGCTCACGTCTATGGGCATTGGATCTATTACGCGTGGGTACAGCCGCTCCTATGCGAAGCGGGTGTATAGGGACCGGGTGCGGCAAGCCCGGGAATGGTACGAATGGTACGGGGGCAGGGACGAGACCGACGAAGACTAGAGTGAAACCGGGGATTACTCCCCGGTCGTGGCCAAAAATACCCCGGCGTCGGCCACCTGATGAGCAAGGCCGGGAGGAAAGGGGAGTGGTAGGTATGGGCGAGCTGACGCGAGAGCAGTTTGAGGCGGCCCTGAAACTTGCGGCTGAATATGGTCATGAGTGGGGCCAGGCGGTCTATGGGAGCTATTTTCGCAGGGGGGAGTTCCCTAAGGGGTTCCCGGTAAATGTGGAGGAAATCCGCGCTTGGACGGAATCCCAGCGGCCAGCGTACTTTGAGCCGTGGATGGCGGGGATTTCCGCCCCTGTTGTTGACGTTGTACCCGGTTTCGGGCCTGTGGTGTATCACACCACGGGGACTGGTCGGGTCACAGACACCGCCGCCAGGAAGCCCCGGATTTCAATCCGGGGAGGAATGGCGGCGTTCTCTCCCTTCGTTGACAAACGTCTGTTTGCTGGTATACAATGGATTCATGCACCTCGACGTTTCGTTGCGGATTCAACTCCTGCGACCGACCGCCAGCAAGCGGGCTGCCCTGTCGGCCATGCAGGCGGAGTACACAAGGGCCGTGAGCCTGCTGCTGGAGTCGGCGAAGGAGTTGGATACCACCTCCCTGGGGCGGTTGCACCGGGAAGCCTACCACCGTATCAAGGGTGAAGTCTCCCTGCCTTCCGAATCGCTGCGGGTGGCGCTCAACCAGACGTGCCACATCGTGCGGTCCTGGAAGGCCCGGCTAAAAAGGGGGTGTGAGGCCAAACCGCCGGTGATCAAGAGACTTCAGCCCATCGGTATTGGCACCCGTGGCTACCGCATCGCCCAGGACGGCAACCGCTTCGTCCTGCGCCTGACAACGGTAAACGGGTTCCTCTGGCTCCCGCTCAAGTCCAATGCCTACTACCGGCCATATCTGGAGGCACTGGCAGCAGGCAAAGCCCATCAGGGTGACGCCAAACTGGTGGAGCAGGACGGTCGGTGGTACCTGCTCCTGCCCACACGGCAGGAAGTGCCGGAGGCGACCGGTTGCAACATCGTCGGTGTGGATCTGGGCGTTGCCAATCTGGCTGTCGTCTCCACGGCGGATGGCAAGTTGAACAGGTTCTTCTCGGGCAGGTTCGTCCAGGCCCGGCGGAACCGGTTCTTCGACCGCCGTTACTCCCTCCAGTGCGCCAAGCGACTGGATTTGGTGCGGCGTGAGCGGGACAAGGAACACCGATGGGTCAAGGACGTGAACCACAAGGTTTCCAGAGCCATTATCCGGGAGGCACAGAAACTGCCAAATCCGGTTATTGCCCTGGAGGAGTTGCGCGGCATCCGGGAACGCATCAAGGCGTCTCGAAAGGTGAACCGGATGCTGCATTCCTGGGCCTTCGGGCAGCTCATCCGGTTCATCGAATACAAGGCTGCAAGGGCTGGCATCCCCGTTGTACGGGTGGACCCTCGCAAGACTAGCCAGACCTGCCTGAAGTGCGGCCACGCCGAACCGGGCAACCGTAGCAGACGTGCCATCTTCAAGTGCCAGAACTGCGGTTACGAACTCCACGCCGACCTGAACGGTGCCCGGAACATCGCCGTGAAAGCGGCGCAAACGCTCGCATCCGGCTATACGTCGGGTGCGATGGGCCTCCTGACCGGGCCCTCAAGCCTGCCGCCTGTCCCGGCATCGGGGCAAATCTGAGCAGGCAACCTCGCAAGTTCCCTTCGGGAATCCCCGGACTTCAGTCCGGGGAGGAGGTCAAGAGCGGCACGTCAAGGCGCTGAAAGAAGCTGTTCGGGCCCTCGTGCCAGGGTGGGAACCCGACCTTGGAGCCATCGGGGAGGTCCTTCCAGACGAAGACTATGTGGAAGCCTACAAGGAGGACGAAGAATAAGACAAAGGAGGCCAGAAAGGGGAACCCTTCTCTGGCCTTTCTTTAAAGGCGGGAGGCGCAGGCGGGAAAAGAGAAAAGAGGAGGAGATGAGAGCATGGATCTATTGCACGCCTACCGCATCCTGGTGGCCTACAGCCGTGCCGTAGAACGCGCTGGGGAAGGCCCCGCACCGGAGCCGGGGCCGACAGTGCGGCTTGCTGAGGCCGCGATTAAAGCGGCCCTGGAGCACGGCGGCGTCGAGGCCTTAGTGGAGGCCGGGATTCCGCGTGAATGGGCCGAGCGCGAGGAGGCGGCCCTCCAGGCGGAGAAAGAGTGGCAGCGCTACCTAGAACACCTGAGCAAACCGGTGCAAGAATGAGAGAGGAGGTAGAGTAGATAGGTGGATATGCATGGTCGGGCGCTTAGGAGCCGGCTTGGAGGCCGGTACTGAAAATATAGCCCGCGTCGGGGCCTTGAAGAGCAGGCGGGCGGGAAGAAAAGGAGCGGCCAAAAATGAAGATGAAGAAGATGAAGCTGCTATACAAAAAGCAAACTGTCGTTAAAGATGCGTATCTCGTTTCCACCGTTGCCTACGATGGGCACCTAAGCGTCTCTCATACGGCGGAAACACTTGTTTTCGCTTACGATCCGGCTAGGGGAGCGGATTTTGGGACTGTTTACTACGCTGAGCAGCACGGACTACATCCAAGTACAGAAACCTTAGAAGCAGCCCACCGCGCTATTGTGCGCATGATGGAAGAGTGGGTGGAAGAAAAGGTGTAGCGAAACCGGGCCACGTGTCCGGTCGGCCACAAAATCCCGCCTCACCGTGGCCCTGAAGAGCGTGGCGGGCAGGAAAGGAGATTGGGATGGCCAAAGCTGTCTACCGTGTGCGGTTAGAAGAGGGGCGTATCGTTGAGGTTCCGCTTGCTCAGTGTCCACACCCGTTTTGCGACGTGATAAGAATGACGTGCTCTGATTGCGGGCGGCACTACTCGTACTGCCTGAGCCACGAGGCGTTTACGCGCCACCACCGGTGCCGGTGCCATGGGCCGCGCGCCGAAAGTGTTGATCCAAACTACTGAGACGCGCCATCCCCGGCGCCTTGAAGAGTATAGCGGTCGGAGAAAGAAAAGGGGGGCATCGTGCTTAGCAGGGCCCATCCACTGAATAAGGACAGGAGGTCATGGTCCTTGGACCGACGATGGGCGCAAGGAGGACGGGTGGAGGCCCTTTTAGCCCGGTTCAGAGCTTCCCCCTATCCTTCCCGCGCGGAAGTGCTGAAGTTCAGCGGCGTGGGTCGCTCGGACGTGTACAACATCACGGCGCCCTTCTGGGATGAAGGGCGCTGGGTCCTGGCGGGGCGGGTGGAAAAGCGGTTTAGCGAGGTGTCGGAGGTGCGCTTCTTCACCCCCGATGAGAAGGGCACCTGGCGCCTCTTGCCCGATGGTCCCGCCTTTCCCCTCCAGGACCCCTTCGTCACCCGGATCCACGGGGAGTTGGTCCTGGGCGGGGTGGAAACCTTCATCGACCCGGAAGGCCAGCCTCCCTACTTCTGGCGGTGGCGCACCGTGTTCTTCCGTGGGGAAAGCCTTTCATCCCTCAGACCCTTTGCGAGGGGTCCTGTGGGCATGAAGGATATCCGCCTGGTGGAGCTGGAGGACGGGCGCATCGGGGTCTTCACCCGCCCCCAGGGCGGCCGGGGAGGCCGGGGGAAAATCGGCTTTTTCACCGTGGATCGCCTGGATGACCTGAAGGGCGCCGACTTTGAAGGGGCGCCCCTCCTGGAAGGGCTCTTTGGCGAAGAGGAATGGGGCGGAGCCAACGAGGCCCAGCTGTTGCCGGGAGGGAAGGTGTTGGTCCTGGGGCATGTGGCCCGCTTCGGGTCGTCGGGGGAACGCCATTATTACCCCATGGCCTTCGTCTTTAAACCCAGGGAGTTTTCCCACGAGGAGATGGTCCTCCTGGGGGAACGCCGCATCTTCCGTCCCGGGCCCAGCAAGCACCGGGGCGTGCGGGATGTGGTCTTTCCCGGCGGGCTCCACCGGATCCCGGGGGAGACGGCCATCCTTTACGCGGGCGTCAGCGATGCCGGGGCCCAGCGCCTCTGGCTCCCCGACATCTTCGCCCACCTGGGGTACTATCCCCATCCCTTGGTGCCCGACATCCGGGAGCTCAGGGATGTTCTGGCCGCGGCCACTGGGCAGCCAGCTGGCGGCAAAAGATAGGGGGGTTCTGTAAGGATGGCGGTAATGGTCAAGAGGGCGGAGGATGGCAGCGTAGTGTCGCGGGTTGTCGCGAAGTCCTTCGATCAAATCCAAATCTGGCCCCAGAGAATCATCGATAAGTGGCTGGATGAGGAGGTGGTGGTTTGGATCGCGGAAATGACTGGTGGGGTTGAAAGCATCCGTGTGATTAGGGTACAGTCCACCCCGCACGACGTGTTTGTCTTGGTCGAAACCGAGTACTTTGACGGCGAGAGGTTTCGTGCGTGGCTCCGTCCTGGGGAAACGCCGGACGATGTACAATGGTTCGCCGAACCTGCTGATGGGTGGGATACCGTCGGGCTGGCGTAGGCTGGGTGTTGTGCTCAATGCTGTTGCGGATGCGTCTAGTATTCTCACGCTCAACGAGAGGACGGCAGACCTCTACCAGCTTAAAGATGCTATCGTCCGCGCGAAGCAGGCCTTAATGGCTGGTATGAAAGAAGTGTGGATGGTAAAGGAGGTTAATTAATGTACACGGCGGTTTACATGGGGGATACTGGCCGCGACTATGGAGCTTTCATTGCGGGCACATTTGGCACGGTGGAAGAAGCGATTAAGGCTGTTAGAGAGGGATTGAAAGAATGCTTTAACCATCCAATTGGTGGGGAAGTCATCGATGAGGCCACTGGCAAAATCATTATCGTTATCAGCCCTACCGGGGAGATCGAGGAGGATCGCCGTGAAAATCGTTAATCTTACGCCCCATGCCCTCAACCTGATCACCGACGCCCGGAGTGTCACCATCCCCCCGTCCGGAACCGTTGCCAGGGTCTCGGTCACCCGCGAGACGGTCGGGGCCATCGAGGTTGACGGTGTTTCGATCCCGGTGAACCACACAGTTTACGGTGCCGTTGAGGGTCTTCCCACCCCCGCGCCTGATACCGTCTACGTTGTTTCCGCTCTCGTCGCCCAGGCCGTGCCCGGGCGGGATGACGTCTTGATTGTGGATGATCTCGTCCGGGATGACCAGGGACGGGTGGTCGGTGCCCGTGCCCTGGCGAAAGTCTAGCGAAACCGGGGCGCGCAACGGCGATGGCGTCCCCAAAGGGTGTGGTGAACGTGAGTGACCTCCTCCCGCCCTTGAAAGGGTGGGCTTCCTCTTTCATCGAAGTGGCTTACGTAGGCGCATTCAGCGCCTACGCAGAGGCCCTCCTCTCCGGAGGCTTAACTTCGGGCCGGTCCAGCCCTAGGGCTAAGCGCCGGAGACATTATACCACAGAGCCGCCTTTCATCGAAGGGAAGGTGGTTGGGATAGTGGCGGAGGCAGCGAAAGGAGGAGGCGGTGGTGGTGGAGAAGAAGATCGCGGTTCTCACACCAGATATGGTGCGGGCGAGGTACCTTTGCCTAGAGAAGGAACTCGAGGGTGTGCGGTTCGATTGGGCATGGGCGGTGTATGACGTGCGGGAATCCGACGAGGAGATTTTCGCACGTCCACCCGCCCCATGGGGGGAAAACTTGTACGCTGAAGAACTGGCCGAATTCGCGGAGGGCCTTCGCAATAGCTGGTTTGGGCCGACAAGGTCCAAAGTATCCGTCATGTGGTACTTCGACGCCAGGGAGCCGAAGAATAGGAACTTCCTGGTAGAGGCGCTGGAGGGCCTCCAGGCCTACAGGACAAAGTATCGCCGCCCCATCGTGGTGGTGGCGAATTTCGGAGCCGGCATTATCGAGGCGGAGATCTAACTAAGAGGAGGATGGACGTTGAAGGCGTATTACACCGAACACGGTAGGTACGGCCCCGGGCGTTTAATTGAGCGCCCCGACGGTTGGCAGGCATTGGAGGAATATCTGCTGGCGCACAAGTGGCTTTTGCTGCGGTACGCGGAAGAACACTTTGTAGACAAGGAGTACGGCATCATCTACGAGGATGATGTCATCAAGGACCTCCTCTACTCTATTAGAGCCATGGGTCTGGGGCACCCCGCCCTGGCATGGTTCGACATCACGGTCGTGTTTGACGAAGACGGCGAAAGGTTCTACCACGATATTTCGGAGTACGAGGAAGCTTCGTTGCGATACTCAACAGGCCCGGCGGCTATCGTTCTCGATACGCCGCTAGAGGTGCGGGGGGAGAATGGGCCTTTCTACTCATCTTGGGAGACAGTTAAGTATTTAAAGGGAGAGGAGGCGGCGAGATGAGGAAGAGGAATTGGGTATATGTATCAGCGGATGAGGTTGCCGACGTGGTAGGGAATGACGCCCTTATCTACAGGACGACGGTGACAGAAGAAAACGTCGAAGAGCTAAAGGAGATGATTAGCCCTGGCGACCAAGCGTGGGAGGTTCGCCCGGGGAGGACAATCACATACTGGGAGGGGTGCACAGGGGACGAGGTGATTCTGTTTCACGACAGCGATAGGGGCGGCGTCTGCCTCAATAATACAGTGTGGGGTGACCTCGTCCAAGGCAGGGACGGGCAGTATTACATCAAACTAGACGAAGGAGACCTGGTGCCGATCCCGGCGCCTCGGCGCTGGACGCGGGTATGGTTGCAGGGGCCGAAAAGATAGGCCAGTACCATGGGGCTTCCGCCGGCGGGTTCTGTAAGCATATTGTCGGATTGGGGGGGAACGGCTATGCATAAGCAGGTAATTATCCAGCTGCCCGCCAGCGCCAGGGTGGTAGCGGAGCGCCGTGGCGCACCGCAGGGTACCTTAGCGATTGACCCAGATGGGATCTCATGGTTGGCCCCGGACGATTATCTTATTTTGGGGGTGGACGAAAGCGCAGACGAGCTCATAGTGCAGTTGACGCTCACCCCGGAGGAGATCGAGTTATTGGAAGCCTTCTACCGTGGCGAACACCTGCACTACGACGAAAACCCCCGCACATGGTTCCTGGACCCTGACGGGTGGGGCGGCCCTGAGGCGGAGATCGTTTGGGCCGTGCGGTATCGCGGCGGGCTCAAAGCATACGGGCCCGCTTGCCCGCTGTGCGCCGGCCGCCTGGCGAGTGGGTGAAGGCTTTCCAAAAACAAAGGAAGGGGACGATGGCTGTGGAAAAGAAGACGATCGCGGAACAGGTAGCCGAAGCCTTGGGTGGAAACGGGAAGGATTTCAGTCGGTGGGATGAGGTGATGGTACTATACCCCCATAGAGTCACGCAAGTCCTACATCGGCCTCCGGTTTGGAAATACGAATTCTTCGATGACTCGGCCTTGGTCGTGACGGAATCGTACTGGGATACCGAGGATGGCTTTCTCAGCCGAACCAACATCCTAAAAGTTCTCCGAGACACCGGGAGGGTGCGCGAGGAAGACCTTTTCGCGTTTGCGTGGGACTGGTTGCGGTTCGCCAGCAATTTCGACGATTGGGAGGAAGTGCGTGCGGACGAGTTTGTCTTGTCGGTAATGACGGCCTACAAGAAAGGGATGAGCGCCGAGGAGTGGAAACACTGGCATATTAGCCATTCAGGAAGACTCCTGACGGGAAGAATCCCGGATTCGGCGTTCCGCGATCCGCGCTTTACCGAGGATTGGGAGCGTTGGCGTGCCAGCTATACGAAAAGAATCCGCAGCTACTGGGAGCATGAGCTAGATGCGGTTGAAGAGATTTTGCGAGCACAAGGATTGTGGCCGTGGGAGGAGGAGGGCGAAACCAGGGAGTAACCCTCGAGCCGTTCAAATAATTCTCTCAGGAGGCCATCAGGCATGGATCCCTTGATCATTGCCGCGTCTAT
>JAHHQG010000043.1 GCA_018729555.1 Clostridiales bacterium
TCCCCGCCTTCATCATAAGTGACAGACCATCTTGCCCACGCCTGGTGGTCCGAGGCGACCCTCTTTTTTCAGCTGGTCAGCGCCCGCTACGCCCGCGGCGACCCGTTGCAGGATAAACTCTTTGTACGGGTCGAGCTTAGAGCCGCGAGCCGCCCGAGGTGCCGGCTTGGGCACCTCGGTGGCGCGCAAGTACCGCCGCACCGTGTTCCGGGAGATGCCGAGGATTCGCGCGATCTCCCGGATGGACCGACCCTCGCCATGAAGCTCGTATAAGCGTTTCACCTTCCCACCTCCCAGCATGTTGCCGAGGACACCTCCCGCTCCGTGGCTGGATTCGGAAGGTGTCTTTGCTGGGGGGTGGGTCAGTTCTTACCCGGCGTACTTGGCGATCGGTCTGGGTCTAGCCGCCATCGAGCAGGGGCTGGCCGTGTACTTTGTGACCGCCCATGCCTTAGTCCAGGACTTGCGCAGGGCCCATGCCGAAAACCGGTTGGAGAGGCGGCTGCGGGTCTACACATCGCCCCGGCTGCTGATCGTCGATGAACTGGGTTACCTCGCCTTGGGTCCCCTGGATGCAAAGACCGTGTAGAGGTAACCTGCCAGTACCTGTTTCAACTGCTGGAAGGGGGTGATGGCAGCCTTCGTGACCTGACCCGGGGGAATTTTCGACTGGCCAAAGTGGGGGAAGTTTCAGCCGGCCTTGACAAGGCGAAGAAACAAAGCCCCCCTCAGGCTTTCCTCGATTCTTCGGGCAGCTGCCACGCCCATCAGCGGGATCAGGCGAGAGGCGCGGCGGACGCCACCCTCATAAGGGGATGAGCTGAACCAGGTATCCAGCGTGGTTTCATTGCCGGCGGCAGCTGGTCCTCTTCTCGATTGGGGACATCCGGTGCGACGCGGAAACAAAAGGAAGTTGACCCTCCAGCAGGAATTCAGGCCTCCCTGTAGAATAGGATTCCACAACGCGGATTGGAATTCCGTCATACGGAAAGGAGGGCGAAGGTGCCGACCCGTGCATCCCCGGAGTCTATACAGTCCGTCAGTCGCGCCCTCCAAATTTTAGCCATGTTTACCGAGGGCAAGCCCCGCCTTCGCGTTACTGACGTTGCTCGCACCTTGGGGGTGGCTAACTCCACCGCGCATCGGCTACTCCAAGCGTTAGTTCGGCATGGGTTTCTTCTTCACGACCCTACCACCAAGAGCTATATCCTGGGGTTTGCTTCGATTCGTTTAGGACATGTTGCCATGAAAACGATCGATATATCCAGGGTTGCCGCGCCGCACCTACACAAACTGGCTCGCGAAACGCAGCAATCAAGCTTCATCTTGGTCACCAATGGATACCACGCTTACGTTGTCAACGCTGTGCGGTCCCCAAGACCCCTTCATATGAGCCTTGATATCGGTGAGCCTTGGCCTCTACATGCAGGGGCGTCTAACTTAGTATTACTTGCCTACCTGCCGGACCACGCCATTGAGTCTTACCTGGAAAGCGGTCCCCTGATGAAGTACACGGACGCGACTCTAACCGAGCCGCGTGAGATATGGAAACGGATAAGACAAATCCGTGAGGCTGGTTTTGCGGTTTCGTTTGGAGAGCTGTCACCTGGAGTGGCTGCGGTCGCGGTGCCGATTGTTAGGGATGGGGTGCTCCTGGCTGGGGTATGCGTAGCTGGTCTGGCTTCCGATTTCAATGAAGAAACAATTATGAATTATAGGCGGCACGTGGAAGAAACAGCGGCCAACATTTTGGCGGACCTTGGAGCCAAAACCACATCCTTCGGGGAAGGAGGAGTGTTAACAGCGAACGAGTCATGAAGCCCACGAAGCCGGGGGTTAGTGCTAGGTTCCCAGCATTTAGCGAAAGGGAGGGCGTGAACAATGAGAAGACTGGCGTTAACGGCTTTGCTGATCATGGTGGCACTGGTGGTCGGGGCCTGTGGCTCGCCGGGTGGCACTGGTAGTTCTACCCCCACGAATGACAAACCTTTTGCCGGCCAGACTCTTGTTGTGACGTCTTATGGTGGTACCTGGCAAGAGTTCATGGAGAAAGAGATCGTCCCGGATTTTGAAGCTCAGACGGGGGCAAAGATACAGCTGGCGGTAGGGTTAAGCAAAGATTGGATTGCACAGCTCAGGGCGGCAGGAGTGAACAACCCTCCTTACGACGTTGTGATCGCTAATGAGACCTGGATCTCACGGGCCCGAGCAGAGGGATACTTTCAAAAACTGCCTGTCGAGAAGATTCCCAATCTAAATGACGTCCACCCGAAACTCCGAATGCCCAATGATGTCGGGGTCCTAGCCCTGATCGGGCCGCTGGGCTTAGGTTATCGGACCGACTTGGTTCAGAATCCCCCAACCTCTTGGCTGGATATCCGCAACTATGATGGCAAGGCGGGCATCTATAATATTGTCAATGCCGCTGCGGCGCAGCAGGTAATGATGACAGCGAAGATACTTACCGGCGACTACAAGGACTGGAAAGCCGGTGCCGAGTGGATCAAAGCATCCTGCCCGCTTAAACAAACCGATTTCTCAGGCGATATGGAGCAACTCCTTCTCCAGGGGGAGATCGTGGTGGGAATCATCGACGCGCCGGCGGCCAGTCGCCTAAAAAAGCAGGGTGCACCGATCGAATGGGTTGCCCCCAAAGAGGGACTGTTCATGTTTGAGCAGAACGTTAATGTGACCGCCGGCACTAAGGTACCCGATCTCGCTTTCGCCTTCGTAAATTACATGCTGAGCGAACCTGTACAGCAAAAGTGGGCCCAGGCGTACTACTGGACTCCAGCCAATGTTAAAGTGATCATCCCTGACGACTTGAAACCCTACATCCCCATCCAAGCCGATAACATCGGGCTGATCTCGCAATGGGACTGGGAATGGTTCCATAGTGGGCCGGATGAAGAGCTGGTAAATTGGTGGAACAGGGAAATGACAGGTTCTTGTAGGTGAGTTAGGGGAGACGTCAGCTATGGCGAAGCTTTGGTTAGATCGTCTGACGAAATACTTTGGGCATGTTCGGGCGGTTTTGGATTTGTCCCTGGAGGCCGAGGAGGGCGAGCTCGTAGCCTTCCTCGGCCCCTCGGGCTGCGGTAAGACGACCACGTTGCGAATGATCGCTGGCTTTGAGACGCCGACCAGCGGAAGAATCATGGTTGACGACGAAGACATTACCCACATGCCCCCTGAGCTGAGGAACATGGGCATGGTGTTTCAGAACTATGCCCTTTTTCCTCACCTCACTGTGTTCGAAAATGTAGCCTACGGGCTTCGTATGCGAAATCTTCCGAGGAACGAAATCCAGCGCCGGGTTAAGGCAATTCTTGAACGCGTGCACCTTTGGAATATGGCTGACCGTTATCCAAGGCAACTGAGCGGGGGCCAGCAACAGCGAACGGCCCTTGCACGGGCCTTAGTGATCAACCCCCAAGTATTACTACTGGATGAACCCCTTGCAAATCTCGATGCAAAGTTAAGGGAAGATATGCGGTTTTACATACGCGATCTTCAGCAGTCCTTTGGCATTACTACCATATACGTGACTCACGATCAATCGGAAGCCTTTGTCCTGGCTAACCGGATCGCAGTCATGATGGATGGAGTGCTTCAGCAATTTGGTACTCCCGAAGAAGTCTATCGGAAGCCGATCAACGTGCGGGTGGCAGATTTCTTGGGGCTTACGAACATGATCGAAGGCGAGGTAAGGGATAAATCAAGTGGTGTTGTGGTTGAGACGCCTGTAGGCATCTTTAGGGCAGATGCCCCGAGCGAAGTTGAGCCCGGACGAAGGGGGGTTCTTCTTGTTCGGCCGGAGGCAGTCATCATTCGCGATGGGGCCAGCAGTGAGGGTGGCCAGACGGTAGAGGGCCGGGTTATTGATGCGGCTTTTCTTGGCAACTTGAGACACTTGTCCGTCGTCTTGAGGAATGAACACACAATCAAGCTGATTGTGCCTCCCTGGCAAGCGTTTACCCCGGGTGACCCTGTGGGATTGGAGTTCCAGGCGGACCAGCTCTGGTTTATTCCTGAGGAGGAGAGGGTATCTCGTGGCTAAGGAGAAGCCCCGTGCATTTGATACCTCGTTGTTCTTAGGCTTACCTGGGATTGCTCTCATCCTGTTGTTTTTCGTGTTGCCTTACCTAAACATGCTCTACCTAAGTGTCATGAAGCAAGTAAAGGGGGCACCGTACTTAAAAGAGTTTACGCTAGGGAACTACGCCCAAATACTCAGTGACCCCTATTATTTTGGGGTTATCTTGCTCACCCTCCGTCTAGCTTTTATAGCGGTAGTTATTACCTTAATCCTTGCTTATCCCCTGGCCTACCACCTTTCATCAATCCCAGGTCGCCGGAAGGGGTTGCTCCTGACGCTAATCCTGTCACCCCTGCTGGTAGGTGAAGTTGTTCGGAGCTACGGCTGGCTTGTACTCCTGGCCGACGAAGGTCTAGTCAATCAAGGGCTAAGGGCGTTAGGGTGGGGGACGAAGCACCTCATCTTTAATCAGACGGGAGTGGTAATCGGGCTGGTGCACATCTACCTGCCATTCATGGTCCTGGCCTTGCTGGGTTCCCTGGAGTCAATTAACCCTGATCTAGCTCTTGCCAGCCGCTCATTGGGTGCTAGCAAATGGAGTACGTTTTGGCGAATCACGTTTCCGTTGAGCTTACCGGGCATTGTGTCGGGAACGGTGCTCGTCTTCGTACTGAGCGCTAGCGCCTATGTAGTGCCATCATTGCTGGGAAAATACAATGTGCTTACCGCGCCCATGTTGGCCGTACAGATGGTTACAGATCTTTTTAACTGGCCTCTGGGGAGTGCGTTCACGGTTGTCTTTTTCGTTACTGTCGTTGCCCTTCTGGGAGTATACTTACTGGTCACTAACAGGCTGCTGAGGAGGGTTATGGGGTGAAGAGAACAGAGTGGATGAAAGTACTCGGAGCAGTCGTGGTAGTATTGCTGTACACATTTCTCTTAGCTCCTATTGCTGTTGTGGTTGTTGCCGCGTTCAATGCCGGGGAATTTCTACATTTCCCACCCGAAGGTTTCTCCCTACGTTGGTTCGTCAAATTCGGGCAGAGCAGTGTGTTTGTAAAGGCCTTCCTATTCAGTCTGCGGCTGGCACTTATTGTTAGTCTTACAGCTACTGTTATCGGGACGTTGGCCGCGCTATATGTTGTGCACAGGCGCGGGCGCTTTTCAGGTCCCGTGCAGCTCTCTATGATTAGCCCCCTGGCTATGCCACAGATCTTGAGTGCGTTGGCTCTTTTGCTTTTTGCCTATGCGATAGGCTTGGGGACTAGGAACGGTGTCGCTCTGTTTATCGGGCACCTCATCGTTACAGTTCCGTTCGTATTCATAATCGTGTCAGGGGTTCTCTACGGCTTTGACCGGAACCTGGAGGAGGCGTCGCGGGGTCTAGGGGCGACGCCATGGAAAACCTTCTGGCGGGTTACCTTCCCCTTGATCAGGGGTGGGGTAATATCGGGGGCGCTGTTTGCTTTCATCGTGAGTTTCGACCAGTTTCCAATGAATCTTCTGCTGGCTGGTGTCGGCATCAACACTTTGCCCGTGCATATGTTTGACTACCTGCGGTTCTCCTTCGATCCTACCATCGCGGCCGTGTCTACAATTAATATCGCGATGACCCTAGTGCTGGTGCTACTTATGGAGCGTCTGGTGGGTCTCGAATCACTTCAGTGGAGCAGGAAGTAGAGGAAGTGGCGAAGGAGGAGGGTTAGCAGCAACGGATGCTGGTACTGTTTCTGGCGGTAACTGAAGTGTGACGAGGTTAGCGGAACAAGACGAGGAGGTAGGGCGGTTGATGTATCGCGTAGGAGTTGACATCGGTGGAACGTTTACAGACCTGGTTGCTGTTGAAAGCCGTGGTGGTGCGCTGTACTCCCATAAGACTCTCAGTACGCCAGAAGCGCCCGAAGTGGCGGTTTTGAATGGTCTAAGGGAGATGCTTTCTCGGTTGGGCGCTAGCCTGGCCGACGTAGAGACCATTATTCACGGTACTACTCTAGTTACCAACGCCCTTATCGAGAGAAAGGGTGTTCCGACAGCCCTAATTACCACCAAGGGATTTCGGGATGTGCTTGAGTTTGGTAGAGAGCAGCGGTATGACATCTACGATCTGTTTCTGAAATTTCCAGAGCCCCTCGTACCTAGGTATTTAAGGTTCGAGGTTTCGGAGCGAATTTCACGAGATGGCGAGATCCTCGTGCCAATAGACATAGGGGATGTCGAGGCTATAGTGCCAACCCTGGTTGAGGCGGGGATTCGGTCGTGTGCCATTGCGTTTCTACACTCCTATCAGAATCCACAGCACGAAAGGGTAGTAGCCGATTACCTGCGTCAAAGGCTACCCGACCTTTGGATAGCAACCTCTGCCGACGTTTCGCCGGAAATCGGTGAGTATGAGCGGATGGTGACTGCAGTTGCCACCGCCTATGTTGGACCCCTCGTGGACGCCTACTTGAGCCGGTTAGAAAGTTCCCTGAACGAAGGGGGTTTCAGGGGCCAGCTCTTTCTCATGCATTCGGCTGGGGGGTTGCTGGCACCTAACGTTGCCCGACGGTTTCCTATTCGATTGTTAGAGTCAGGGCCAGCCGGGGGGGCCCTCCTAGCGAGCCACTTGTTGAAGGTATTCAACGAAAGAGGCCTTCTTGCTTTTGACATGGGAGGAACCACGGCCAAGACAACCATCATCTCTGAAGAGGGAATCGATGTCTTGCCAGTACTAGAAGTAGCCCGCGTCCATCGTTTCAAGAAAGGATCGGGTTTGCCCGTACGAACCCCGGTGGTTGACCTTATTGAGATCGGTGCGGGCGGTGGATCTATAGCCCGCGTCGACGAGCTTGGGCTTCTGAAAGTGGGGCCTATTAGCGCCGGGGCTAACCCGGGACCCGCTTGTTATGGATTGGGGGGCTCAGAACCGACGGTGACAGACGCATGCGTGGTATTGGGGTACTACGATCCCGAGAGCTTTCTGGGCGGTCGGTTCGCCCTAAAGAAACGTAACGCCGAAGAAGCTATCGCTAGGTTGGCCCAATTGCTGGGGATGTCTCTTGTCGATGCAGCGTGGGGAATCTACGAAATTGTGAGTCAGAATATGGCCGGAGCGGCCAGGGTTCATCTAATAGAAAAGGGCCGTGACCCGCGGGTGTTTGCTGTGCTCGCGTTTGGGGGTGCCGGTCCTGCCCATGCTGCCTATGTTGCGCGAATTGTTGGCGCCAAGAGGGTAATTATCCCGCCCCTGGCTGGGGTGGCATCAGCAGTGGGCTTTCTGGTTGGAGCACCTACGTTTGATTTTGCCCGTTCTATGCCGTCAGTGCTCAGTCAGACACGGATCGAAGATGTTGTGCGACTCTATGAAGAGATGGAGACACTTGGTGTGAAAGTCCTACGGGAAGCAGGGATATCGCCTGAGGAAGTTCGGCGGACGCGCTGGGCCGAAATGCGGCTTGTGGGCCAGTTTCACCAGATCCGCGTGGACATTCCCGGAGACCTTACGGATGAACATCGGTTTCGAATGACCGTGAGAGAAAAGTTCCACGCGGAATATCGCAAACGTTATCATGATGTTCTTGCTGATCATGAGATTATGGTGCTGACATGGGGTCTTACGGTGCGAGGACCTGCACCGGCTGTTCGCCTCACGGAGTTAAACCATGGGAATGCCACGGGACCTGTTGGTTTCCGGCAAGCTTTCTTCCCAGGGCGGGGATTCAATGCAGTGCCCGTCTATCGTCGGAGTGAATTGCGGCCCGGATTGACTATCCAAGGTCCTGCACTTGTTGAGGAACCGGAAGCCACAACCGTAATACCACCTAACGATTCTGTGTTTGTGCATCCAGCGGGTCACCTCATCATTTCGGTTGGATCGGAGGGATAAGCGATGAAGAGTCTCCATTGGGATGCTGCTTCGCTAGAAATCATGTGGAACAGGTTGATTCAAATCACTGAAGAAGCCTGGGTAACCCTGTGGCGCACTTCTTTCAGTTTGATCGTCGGTGAGGCCCAGGACTTTGGGATAGAGATTCTGGACCCTCACGGCAACTCCCTTGCCCATGCGCCCCGCTCCATGCCTGTCTTCAACCTATCTTTACCTAGGGCTGTTAAGGAGCTTCTGAAAATCTTTCCGCCCGAAAGCCTTCAGCCTGGAGACGTACTGATTACCAATGATCCCTGGATCTCGGCAGGGCACCTGTATGACGTAGCGATCGTCACCCCCGTGTTCAAGGATGGGCGGTTGCTGGCCTTCGTAGGATCGATCGCTCATTGGTCGGATATTGGTGGAGCCCTTGATTCCATGTCGGTGCGGGAGATATTTGACGAGGGCTTGCAGATCCCGCCGCTTAAGCTTTACGACCGGGGCAAGCTGAACGGCACGCTCCTGGCCATGATTGAACGCAATGTCCGTCGACCGTCTATGGTTATTGGGGATTTACATGCCCAACTCAACGGCAATATGGTGGCGGTGAAACGGCTTCTGGACCTTGCGGAGGAATACCACCTAGATGATTTTTCTGAGCTGGCGGTAATCATTCAAAGCAGATCCGAGGCAGCTACGCGAGAGGCGATCTCCCGCATCAAAGATGGTCGCTATGAAGGCACGGTCACCTTCGATGGGTTGGGTCATCCTCTGGAGTTGAACGTCGTCATTGATGTCCACGGCGATAGCCTGACCGTTGATTGGACTAACGTGCCGCCGCAGGTAGACCGAGGGGGGATTAACTGTACTTACTCCTACACCGCCTCCCACACGGCGTATGCACTAAAGTGCATTCTCACCCCCGACGTTCCCTCTAACCAGGGCTGCTACAAGCCTTTCCATATCATTACCAAGCCTGGAACAATCCTGGATTGTGAGCGGCCTGCTTCGGTCAATCTAAGGACGATGACGGGCTGGTACATTGCTCCCGCCATCTTTATGGCTCTTGCCGACGCCCTGCCTGATCGAGTCCAGGCCTTCACGGGCCTACCCATGGGCCTTGGTGCGTACGGTCCTCTGGGCCATGGCGAGTGGTTCCAAGATCACCTGTTCCAGGGAGGGGGGCAGGGCGCCTCAGCCCATGGGGACGGTAAAAACGGTCTGCTATTCCCAACAAGTGCTGCCAATACGTCGGTGGAGCTTTTTGAAGCTCGAACACCACTGGTGGTCCAGGAGAAAACTCTTATCCAGGATAGCGGCGGTGCAGGGACTTACCGGGGAGGGCTGGGGCAAAGGGTTGTTGTACGGAAGCTCTATAACGACGGTTTGCCCGTGTACTTTTCACCCCATCCTCAAGGTATGGTGGTTCAGACTCCAGGTTTGTTCGGGGGGCTTCCCGGAAAGCCCGCTGATGTCTACGTGATGCGGTGGCCGGATGGGGAAGTCCTTGACCGGGGCTTGCACCTTCGAGGTCTAGTCGAACTCCGGTCGTGGGAGGAGGCTCTTGTTATTGAATTGGCTGGTGGCAGCGGTTACGGTGACCCGGCAAAGAGGTCTCGGCACTTGGTGGAGGTTGATCTGAAAAATGGTTACGTAAGCCAGGAAGCAGCCAGATCGGTTTACCGGTACAGCTGGGCCGGCAATTAGGTCAAGGTAGAGAAGTGAGGGGAGGGTGCTCGATGGAGCAAACCCTCCCCTCTACCTCACTGGGCAGGGACAGACGCTTGCAAAACAACAGTGAGATTAACGTGTGATGAACTCCTCCAGCGCTTCCAAAGCGAGCCCTCCGTACACCACCGCCGGTCCCCCGCCCATCATGATGGCCACTCCAATCGTCTCCTGAACTTCCTCTGGAGTGGCTCCTGCCTCGAGGGCATCGTGGACATGGCAGGCAATGCACCCTTCGCAGTGCACTGCAATGGCGATGGCCAGGGCGATGAGCTCTTTCACCTTGGGACTGAGGGCCCCTTCCTTGGTGGCCCCTTGATGGAGGGCCCCAAACCCCTGAATGGCCTCTGGGATGCGGCGGCCCAGCTCCCCCATGTTCTGCAACACCCGTTCCCGCAGCTCCTTGTGGTACCCCGTCTCTTTCACCGGCTCTACCTCCCTAAAGCCAGGGTACCGGTAGCGAAGCCCAACCGGAAGAACCTCTTTGGCCCAGGACCCTCATCCTAAAGTTCAACCCCCCTCTCTCCGATAAAAGGCCCAGGAGGCGTAAGACCGATGCGCATCAGCCTAAAAGACATGTCCGTGAGAAGTAAACTGGCCATCCTCACCGTGGGCCTTCTCTTAGGGCTTTTGATCGTGGGAGGCAACAACTTTCGCTCCAACCAAGCGATCGGAAACTTCACCAAGGAAATCACCGACGTGCGCCTCACCAGCATCCTCGACACCGTCGAGATCACCCGGTTTGTCTGGGAAATCCGCAGCCAGACCCTTTCCATTGTTGTCGATCCCTCGCCGGAGAGCGTCCAACCGAGGGAAGCCCGCATCCAGGACCTGGAGGGCCGCATCAACGCCGCCATCCAGCATGCCATTGCTACCGCCAAGACGGATGAAGAAAAGCAAGCCATCCAGGAATTCGAAAGAACCTGGCAAGCCTACAACGATGGGCGAAGGCAGGTCATCGCCAGCGCCAAGAGCGGCTTTCTGGA
>JAHHQG010000044.1 GCA_018729555.1 Clostridiales bacterium
CGATGGACCGGCATGGACAAATCTTACTCGTGCCGGATATTGAGGTGAACGCCTACTGGACGAGTCTTGAAGGTGATCCGTGGCGGGTGGTTGAACTGTACCGCGGGCACGCCACCAGCGAGCAGTTTCACAGTGAAATTAAGACGGATCTGGACTTAGAACGGTTACCGTCTGGGAAATTTCAAACGTAAATTAAGGAGGGTTTCAAAAATGGGTGTTGATCGCATTGTTCGTGCTTGGAAAGACCCGGATTTCCGACGCTCCCTTTCCCCGGAAGAATTGTCGGCTTTGCCGGAAAATCCAGCGGGTTTGCCTCTTGCCGAGCTAGATGCAGCCGAGTTGCAAGGAGTAGTGGGTGGTAATACAGCTAACAGCTATTGCAATTGCTATTCGGATGGAGGTTCTTGTGGTCGTGTCTGCACTGCCACGACCGAATGCCCTGTTATGACTTGGATTTGCTGCTAAAACAAAAGTTTTCAGGCGCCCCAGTAACGACGTCCTGGGGCGCCAACACCTGATTATTCGTGAGCTAATTGCGATGTCCGGGAAGCCGGACGGGGGCAAGGGTTGAAAGGTAGGCGAAAATAAAATTTCCCCCAAAACCAAACGGAAACATGCGGGGTTTTGGGCGTAAAAAAAGCGGCCGGGCTCAATTTCACCCCAGCCCTTCGGAGGTGGCAAACAGTAAACAGATGAGCCCGTCCATGGTAAAATTGTAAGGAAGCAACCCACAATTTTGTCCTTGGAGGGATCATCTGTTATGGCCATTATACCACAAATGAAACTGTTTGCGTGGAACGAAATTCAAACACTGGGGGATTTGGAGCGTCTGCGTCTGGTGCTGGATTCCATGCCGGATGAATCACTCATGAGGATGCTTGAACGCCGTCACGGCAAGGGGCGGGACGATTACCCGGTTCGTGCTTTATCGGACTACGGCAGAAAAGAGTACCGCGGCGTGCATGAAGACGGCACGCTGTGGGAAAAAATCGTGAAATGGTTCGGCTACAAGCTGCATCTGATCGTCGATGCGACGTATGAGCTGCCGGTGATGTTCAGCGTAACGAAGGCGTCGGAGCCCGACATCAACGAAGCGCACCGAATGCTTATGCAGATGGAAAAGAAGCAGCCGGTCGTTTTGGAAGCGGCGGAGACGATGGCCGCGGACAAAGCGTATGACGATACGAAGTTGATCACCATCTTTTGGGATCGTATAACACCAAGCCGGTCATCGATATCCGCAACATGTGGAGGGACGAAGACAAGACGCGTGTTCTGGAGGGCAAAGAAAATGTGGTTTATGACTACAAGGGAACCTTATTCTGTGTTTGTCCGGAAACCGGAGTACAGCGTGAAATGGCGGGTGGCGGATTTGAGAAAGACCGGAACACGCTGATGAAGCTTTGTCCGGCGAAGCAGTACGGCACAGCGTGCAAAGGAGAGGCGCAGTGTCTCGTCGCGCAGGGGATACGCATTCCGCTTTCGGAAGACCCAAATGGGAACGGATACATGCCAAATGAACCGTGGTGGAACGGGTAAACAGCCGGCTGGACGTTTCCTTTGGTTTTGAATTGCACACCATCCGCGGCACGGCCAAAATGAAGATACCGTGCAGCCTGGCGCTGTGCGTTATGTTGGCGATGGCGCTGGGGCGAATCAAAGAAAACCGGGCAGAAAAGATGCGCAGTCTGGTGTCATAAAAAGACATCCGCTTGTGAATCAATCACCTTAACACCCATTCACAAAAGCGGTTTTGTGGATAACGGGATCTGTATGCCCTTTTACGGTACGAATTCGCTGCAACCTCTGACATTTCTCATGATGATGGGGCGAAATCGATTCAAAACAGCTTAAGCTGCTTATTCAATGCGCTGTCGCCAATCTCAAATAGGGTACATCGCAATTAGCCCTTCGCAGAAAGGAGTTGACATAAAATGAAACAAGCAGTTCCTTATGAAAGGCTCGCAGGATATTGGAAACAAGCAGCTTTTCTTGATGAACGTCTTCTAGAGAATGGTTCTGGAAGTCCGGCTTCGGTTGCAGAGGCTGATTTGGATATGGCCTATCAACAACTTCAAAAGTGGCAAGGAGGAATGCTGGCAGACGATAAACTTTTTGCTGAGCGTCTCCGTGCCTCGGTACTTACCAAGGAACAATTTTTAATCCTGTTAGCCGATCGAAGCGCTTCCCAAGGAGTAATACCAGAAGCTCTGTATTGGACTGAAATAATCAACGACTTGAGGGCAGGTCTATGTAAAGATGAACCTCTGCCCGAAATATCGGTCATCAACCCAGCTCAACCAAATGCTGGACCTTATCCACTCCCATTCGGCAGTTTTGTTCGTCCTTTTTTGCAAATCGGAGCGTATCGATTGCGTAAAGGTGTGGCAAGCATTCTCAGTCGCTTTAATTTGGATATTTTTTATACTCCGGATGCGGAGACCGAACTGCTTCAGAATTTGGCCCAACGACTTCTAGCCCAATGTTCCCGGACTTTGATTCTTGAATTAAATGTTGATCGTTTGCGCGGGATCTTACAAGGACAAACCCCTGAAGAACGTTACACGTATTTCGCCGAGCACTACTTCCAGGATATCCAGCGAATTGTTGATCTGTTAGCTGAATATCCAGTTCTGGCGCGACTTATATCCACAACAGTACTTCGGTGGGTTAAAGCAGTTCTGGAGTTTTTGGAGCGAATAGCCAATGACCGTAGGCTATTATCTGAGGTCTTCCAGTTTGGTCAACCTGTCGGCATAGTACGATCTGTACGGATGGGAATATCTGATCCCCACCGAGGCGGTCGAGGAGTTATCCATGTTATTTTTGATACTGGACTTGAAGTTATTTACAAACCCAAATCCATGGCTGTTGACAGTGAATTCCAAAAATTGCTCTCCTTTTTGAATGAAAAAGGAACTCGCTATCCTTTCCGCGTGTTAAAAGTTTTGGATCGAGGGGAATACGGATGGATGGAGTATATCAGAGCCCATGGCTGTCATAATCGTGAAGAACTTCATCGTTTTTATTGGCGACAAGGTGGGTACTTGGCCCTTCTCTATCTACTTAAGGCTGTAGACTTTCACTTTGAAAACTTAATTGCCGCCGGTGAACATCCGGTTCTGATCGATCTTGAAGGTCTCTTTCACCATGACAAGCCCGCCCCCACGGAGTGGACAGCCTATGAACTGGCGGGGCGAATTCTTGATCAGTCGGTTCTCCGTGTGGGCCTTCTGCCCATGAAGGTCTATGGGCGTGAGGGTTTGAAAGGAGTGGATTTGAGTGGTCTGGGTGGCCCAGACGGACAAGTTTTTCCCCGTAAAGTACCACTTCCTCGCGATGCATTTACTGACAAAATGCGGATCGAACCTGGCGAAATGGTAATGGGAGGTGGGCAGAACCGGCCACAATTGAAAGGCCAGCCCGTTGATCCTTTGCAGTTTCAGGATAACATTATCCTGGGGTTTGTAGAGGTTTATCACCTGCTACGGAACCACCGGGATGAATTGCTGCCTATTTTGGATTCTTTCGCCCAAACCGAGGTTCGGCATATCCTGAGAGGAACGATGCGTTACACCCTTTTCCTTCAAGAGGGGCATCATCCCGATTACCTTCGTAACGGTTTGGATCGGGATGAGCTTCTGGACAAGCTTTGGACCGAAGCTACCCTATCCCCGCATCTTAAGCGTGCGATCCCCTCCGAACAAGCCGATCTTCGATTGGGTGATATCCCTTATTTCACTGCCCGTCCGGGAGAACGCCATTTATGGGACAGCCGAGGGCAATGTCTGGAAAACTTCTTTGATAACCCTAGCCTCGAGGATGTAAAGGAACGTCTTCGGAAGCTAAGTGTCGAAGATTGTGCCGAGCAAGTACGCTTGATCCGCGCATCTATGGTATCCATTGATCGGCATCGTACCTTTAATCGCCGTCCGATCGTTTTACCGTCAAAACCGGATCCACTTACGAAGGATCGTTTCTTGGGCGCCGCAATCAAGATTGGCGAGTATCTTGCCTCTCGGGCCATTCGCACCGAAAAGGACGCATGCTGGATCGGGGTCAATTTGGAAGGACTGGATCATTGGCAATGGGTTCTAAATCCTGTCGGCACCAGCCTCTATGAAGGGACAGCAGGTATCGCGCTCTTTTTTGCCTACTTGGCCAGTGCCACGAATCGTACAGATTTTGAAAACTTGGCCAGATTGGCGATCGAACCTGTTCGCAAACACCTGAGTCTACCCGACACACCCGGATATGGAAATTTAGGCGCGTTTAGCGGTAGGGCGTCATTGATTTATACCATGATGCACTTGGCAGTTTTATGGCAAGAACCAAAACTTATAGACGAAGTTTTCATGAGTCTCGACGAATTAGAACGGCACATCCCAGTAGATGAATACCTTGATCTGCTTAGTGGTGTTGCTGGATGTTCAGTAGTGCTTTTGGATCTCTACCAAGCTACAGGTGAAAAACAAGCACTCAGACTTGCCCGTATGTGTGGAGATCGCCTTCTAGCAACGTTTATCCCTATGGAGAAAGGAATCGGTTGGAAGGTGAAAGCTGCTTCAAGACCTCTAGCAGGTTTTTCTCACGGCGCATCTGGGATTTGCTGGGCTTTGTTGAAGCTGGCAGCGGCCACTGGAGACGAGCGTTATCATCATGCAGCACTCGAAGGGCTCGCTTACGAACGAAGTCTTTTCAAGGCTGAACGGGGGAATTGGGCCGATCTCCGATATGTAGAGAATGGGCCAACAGTGGATCCTGAATTTATACCTTGCACTTGGTGCCACGGTGCTCCCGGGATCGTACTTGGGAGACTACTTGGGTTACCATATCTTGACGATAGTGACGATAGTATGGTAAAATCTGAAATTGTGGTGGGACTTGAAACCACATTGCGGGAAGGGTTTGGAGATAACCATTGCCTATGTCATGGTGACTTGGGCAATGCCGAGGTACTTCTTCAAGCGTCCCGCGTACTGAAAGAGGACTCCTGGCAACACGCCGCTTATCGGGTAGCTCAAGAGGTTACGCATCTGGTAGAAATTGGACAGCCACGTTGTGGGCTACCCAAAGGTATAGAAACACCTGGCCTCATGCTAGGATTGGCCGGAATCGGAATGGGTCTTCTCCGTTTCTGGTCGCCGGATCGCATTCCATCCATTCTGTGTCTGGAACCTCCTTCTATCCAGCAACAATGATTTAGGGGGTGACGTTATGGAAGCCCACACACCTGTAATTCGCACGCGTAACCTGACCAAGCGGTATGGCCGGAAGATTGCAGTAGATCATATCAATCTTCTCGTGAAGAGAGGTCAAGTGTACGCCTTTCTCGGTGAAAACGGCGCAGGGAAGACCACGACAATCCGTTTACTGTTGGGTCTTCAACATCCTAACGAGGGAGATGTAGAACTTTTTGGGCTTAACCTTCACAAATACCGTTTAGAAATTCTGCGACGGGTCGGTTCCCTAATCGAGTTTCCCTCGTTTTACGGCCATCTGACGGGTAGAGAAAACCTTGAGGTGATTCGACGGCTTCGAAACCTTTCCTCTAACGAGATCGATCGCGTGTTGGAAATTGTGCGTTTGCAAGACGCTGCCAACTTCCGGGTTGCGCATTATTCTCAGGGAATGAAGCAGCGATTGGCAATAGCCATAGCCCTGATGGGTAATCCCGACTTAGTAATCTTAGACGAACCGACTAACGGACTGGACCCCTCAGGGATTCGCGAAATGCGGGAACTGATCAGAAGCTTGCCCCGGGACTTGGGTATAACCGTATTAGTTTCTAGTCATTTGCTTGCCGAGGTAGAACAGATTGCCACTCATGTCGGAATCCTTCACCGTGGGCGGCTCCTATTCCAGGGAAGCTTGGAAGAACTGAAGCAATTGGCGCAGCCACAGATTATCATATCGACAAACAACCTACACACCGCAAAAAAACTACTGTCTGCCCACCACTTCCCTGTCACAACAAAGGATGACGAAAAGCTGATTGTACATGCAACTACTTCCCAAATTAGCGAAATACAGCAGTTGCTCATCAATAACGGGCTCCAGGTGTATCAGCTCACACCACAGGAAGTCTCGTTAGAAGAGCTTTATTTTGCCCTTGTGCATCATCAAGAACCATCAACATGAGGAGTTGATTTTTAGCATGTGGTCTGTATTTCGTTCCGAAGTTCTCAAATACCGTCGTTCGTGGGCACTCTATCTCTCCGTCGGGTTGCCGCTTTTCGTCGTTTTGCTAGTTTGTTTAAATTTTATCCTCCGTAAGGATTATTTTATAAATACCGAACGGTTTACATGGATGTGGTTTTCGCAAAGTAGCCGGTCCATGTGGGGAGTGTTTTTGCTTTCCCCTTACGTCGCGTTGGTTGCAGCATTGATCGCCTACATGGAACATAGCAATAACAACTGGAAGTTGATTTTGGCCCAACCGGTTCGGCGCAGTTTGGTTTATCT
Source organism: Clostridiales bacterium (assembly GCA_018729555.1). Taxonomy (GTDB): domain Bacteria; phylum Bacillota; class Sulfobacillia; order RBS10-35; family RBS10-35; genus RBS10-35. The sequence continues at coordinate 6,466 of JAHHQG010000044.1, forward strand.
CGCCAAACTTTTGATGGGCGTCCTACTGCTAACAGTTTCTACTTTGGTGTTGGCAGTAGCAATCCTTCTGGTAGGGCTTGCTTTTAGTTTTTCCGACAATATATCAATTGGCCAATTTTTACTTGCCGTTTTCGTTGGAATTCCGGCTGCCTGGCCGGCTCTGGCGCTTCACTTCTGGCTTGGGATTCGCTTTCGTACCTTCCTTGTAACCCTCGGTGTAGCGCTGGCAGGCAACTTTTTAGGGCTAGTGTCCTTTACACATGAAATTGGGCGGTACTTTCCTTGGTCTTTTCCAATTGCAACACTTGGTGTCAATGGGCAACAGGGAATTGATTGGAACTATCTCGGTGCGGCCGTTCTTTTAGGATTGGTATTTAGTGTTGCTGGATGCTGGGATTTTAAAAGGAAAGAAGCGACATAGATGTTTGATGCCCTAAGACGACGAAAAGTACCCTTTGTTCCACAAATGGAGATGACCGAATGCGGGCCGGCCTGCCTGACAATGGTACTCCGCTTTCACGGTTGTCGTGTGCCTCTCAGCAAAGTACGGCAGGAGTGTGGTTCAGGCCGAGACGGAGTTAGCGCTTTGGTTCTCAAACAGGCGGCCGCTCGTTTCGGTCTGGAAACCAAGGCGTATCGAGTTCATTATTCTCAACTAAGCGATATTACGCTACCCGCTATTCTCCATTGGCAGGGATACCACTATGTTGTATTGGAGTGTTTGACACGCCGGGGGGCCTGGATTGTAGACCCTGCCAGTGGTCGACAGCTAATCTCTCTGAAAACTCTAGAAGAACATTTTAGTGGTGTAGTACTCACGTTCGTTCCAGGGACAAACTTTGTACCTCGAAACGATTACAAAATCAGCTGGCGGTACTATCTTAACCGATTGTGGGAAGATCGCCGGCTATTGTTCTATATTCTGCTTACCACTTTTTTGATGCAAGCAATGGGTCTATTATTACCTTATTTTACTTATTTAGCTGTAGATAGTGTAATCCTGGCCCGTAACCTGGGGTTATTGCCTACTATTGGTATAGGAATGATAGGAATCGCAATTGTTCAGGGATTGACTGTTTATTTGAAGGGAGTGCTAACCAGTCGTTTACAAGCAAGGATCTCGTTAACACTTTCTAGGGATTTTATTAGTCATATGTTCAGCCTTCCCCTTGGATTCTTCGAGCAGCGTTCTAGCGGGGATTTGATAACACGTGTAAACAATATAATCATTATAAGGGAGATATTGTCTGGGAGTAGTGTGTCTGTGCTCCTGGATGGGTTGCTTATCATAACACACGGCATGTTCATGCTGTTTATCTCCCCGAGTTTAACAATACTCGCAGTGGCAGTCGGTATGATTCAAATGGGGCTAATGTTAGTCCTAGCACCTCGCATCAGGAATTTAACCCGACAGGAGTTGTCAGCCCAAGCAGAGGCTAACAGCTACTTGATGGAAGCACTCCGAGGAATGATGTTGGTTAAAGCGACAGGGGGTGATAGGAAGATCCTTGAGACTTGGAATGCTCTCTTAGTCAAACAGGTAAAATGGGGAATGTACCGTGATCGCACGAGAGCAATTCTGGATGGGTCGCTTAATAGTTTGCGTGTTTCTATGCCCTTGGTGTTTTTAACCCTGGGTACCCACGAGATTGTGAGAGGAGAACAAACTTTGGGGATGCTGCTTGGCTTCAACGCCTTGGCCTTGGCATTTATGCTTCATGTCACTTCTCTTATCGGAAGCCTTCAACAATTGCAGTTGCTCAGCAGCATAGTTGAACGGCTTCAAGATGTGCTAGAAGCCAAGCCCGAAAACACAGAGAAACAGCCATGTACGCTACAATCCACCAACGTAGCGATCCGATTTGAAGGTGTAACCTTTTCTTACAACCATTATAGTTCGCGTATTTTAGATGGAATTAATCTATGCATAAATCCAGGGCAAAAAGTCGCTCTCGTAGGGCCAACCGGCTCAGGAAAATCAACTTTCGTTAAACTGCTTCTCGGTCTATATCTCCCTACCAAAGGCAGAATTCTTTATGGAAATGTGGATCTTAGCCAGTTAGATCGAACTCAACTGCGTCAAATGATTGGCGTGGTGCTACAAGAATCCCATCTGTTCCATGACACCATTGCTCGGAATATTGCCTTTTATCGTGACATCCCTCGTTCCCAAATAGAGTGGGCGGCAAAAATGGCCCTCTTGCATGAGGAAATTTTGAAAATGCCTATGGGCTATGATACGCTGATTGGAGAAAATGGCCTGACCTTGTCTGGCGGTCAACGGCAAAGGTTAGCCATCGCTCGTGCCCTAGCTGGTCGGCCCTCCATTTTACTTCTCGATGAAGCAACCAGCAATCTGGATGTTGCAACCCAAGGGGCTTTAGAACAGAATATCAGACAACTGGGAATTACTCGAATCGTTGTTGCCCACCGTCTCAGTACGGTAATTGATGCAGATCAGATCATCGTACTGAATAAGGGGCGTATTATTGAGCAAGGGACACACGAGGAGCTCATCCGTTTAGGAGGGTTCTATGCCCAGCTGTGGGGACGACAGATCAGCACCAATGTTATCTCAGAAATTACATGACGAACTTCTTTCGTCTAAAAAACTAAAAATTTGATTTCACGTAGGCATGCTGCGTGAGAAGCGACGGAGGAATGCAAACAGGAGCGTCAAAGGTGCTGTTTATCTCGAGCCCGGAAGTTGAGCGTACAAGTCCGCTAAACTTAGGAGGCCCCGTTCTCGCCAGTACGCGAGGCCGGTGGCCTTATTCTGTCAACGTCGGTTTAATATGAGCCTTTTTCGCTGTACCTATATCTTGGCCTGATGGGCATCAGGCCATCTTTAGTTTTGGGGGATTCCACGATCCTTTTTTAAACAAGATTGGTTTTAATGCATATAATACCTAGATTTCTAAGAAAAGAGGCAATACCCCACCTACCTTTTCAATATAAGGAAAGATGAGGCTTCTTATGGTCTGAATGCGTTCGTCTTAGCGAGGAGCTCTGGCCGGGGTTCGGTTAAAGTCCCAAGTAGTGGTGTAAAAAGGCGAGGGCCTCATCCGTCCTCGCGGTGACCCTTGACAAAAAGGGTCACCAGAGGCTCTTCTTTGGGTGGAACCATCCATCCCCGAAAGGAGGAAGCCTCTGGTGACCTCAGACTTTAAGATAGCGCTTCGCGATCTCTTACGCAAATCCCAGGGAGAACCCGAAGCCGATGCCCTGCGCGAAGCGCTTCGCTGGCTCGCTCAGGAGCTCATGGAACTTGAGGTGAGTGAGCTTGTGGGAGCCCAGCGGTACGAACGGGCCAAAAAGCGTAAGGCGTATCGAAACGGCGATCGGTCTCGCCTTTGGGATACCCGCCTGGGCACCATTGAGCTCAAGATCCCCAAGCTCCGCCAAGCTGCACCTTCCCCGGCCTTTTGGAGCGGCGCCGGCGAGCCGAGAAAGCCCTGGTGGCCGTCGTTCAAGAGGCCGACGTTCACGGCGTCAGCACGTGCGACCTGCTGCACTATAAGTCCGGCACATGGACGAAAAGTGCGGGATGAGCAATCATCCTAACTTGCTTCCCGACGGCAGGAA
>JAHHQG010000045.1 GCA_018729555.1 Clostridiales bacterium
GAGCGGCTGACTACGGATCAGCAGGTCGGGGGTTCAAATCCTCCTGGGCGCACCAACATTTTTCCCATAACCACAAGGAAAACGGGGCGTTACCCCTTGGGGGTATGCCCCGTTTTTCCCTGTTTTTACTGCAATCTTACTGCAATCCGGAGCGGTTTTACTCCGCCGTGCCCGACTGCAGCAGGTCTTCCAGGATGCCAGCCACCTGGCGATGGAGGGAGGGGGTGGTGTGGGAGTACACGTCTAACGTGATGCCTACGGTGGCATGGCCTAGCCGCTCTTGAACCAGCTTGGGGTGGACCCCGGCCGCTAGGAGTAGGCTGGCATGGGTGTGGCGAAGGTCATGGAACCGGATAAGGGGAAGGCCCGCTTTCTTCAAGAGGGGCTGGAAGGAGCGGGTGCGCAGGTTGGAGGGATGAATGGGGGTGCCTAGCTGGGTGGTGAAGACCAAATCCTGATCCCGCCAGGCGGGGCCCGCCAATAGGCGTTCTTTGGCTTGCTGCTTGCGGTGCTGGCGTAGGGCCTCTACGGCCAGGCCTGGAAGCTCCACCGTACGCCTGCCCTTGGCGGTCTTGGGCTCCGATAGCGTGGGCTCCACATTACGAAGCCACACCAGCTGACGGCGCACGTAAAGCCGGCCCGCCTTAAGGTCCACGTCCCCCCAGCGAAGGCCTAGGAGCTCCCCTTGGCGCATGCCGGTGGTGATGGCCAGCACATAGAGGGCATAGAGCCGGTCTTCCTTGGCGGCCGCAAGGAAAGCGTGCACCTCTGCGGCGGACAGGGTGGGCATTTCCCGGCGCTGTATCCGGGGGCGGTCAACAGCCTCGGCCGGGTTGCGGGCCGAAAGCCCCCATTTAACGCCTTGGGCCAGGGCCTTGTGCAAGATGGCGTGAATGATGCGGACGGTGTTGGCGCTCAAGCCTTCTCCTGCAGCTTTGTGGCATAGAGGGCCTGCAGGTGCGCCGGTTGGAGCTTATCAAGGCGGATGTGCCCTAGGGCGGGGGCGATATGGCGGCGGATCATCTTGGCGTACTCTTCGTAGGTGCGCGCTCGCACCTGGTGCTTCTGAACGGTTTCCATCCAGCGGTGGAGGAACTGGGCCAATGTTTCGCGGCTGGGATCAGCCAGAAACCCTTGCTGGGCCTCCGCCATGACGCGGGCCATCTTCTCCGCTACTTCCTGACGGGTGCGACCGTAGACGGTGCGCCGCTTTGGGCGACCGGTTTCGGGATCGTATCCCACGGTCACTTGTGCGCACCAGCGGCCGTCTGGCCGGCGGTAGATCGTGCCTTCACCGTGCCCCCGCTTCCTTGCCACGGCGCTTCCCCTCCTTTTTGCGCGGCCACTTCTCGCCCGTCACGCGCTGCCACGCCAGCTGACAATTGCGGGCGAAGTGAGCCGGAGTGTGGTACTGCCAGTCGGGGTACTTTTGGTTCCAAATCGCCATGAGCTCCCGCCACGACAGGCCGCTGTCCCGATACTCTTCAGCGAACACAGCCAGCCGCGCCGCCTTCCGTTCGATTGGCTTATCTGCCCCCTGGAACACCCGCCCCCGCCAGCGGCTGTAGATGCGGGCCACTTCGGTGCGGGACAGGCGCGGATCGACTTCCAAAGTGATGCGCGGGCCGCTCATACGCCAGCTAAGCTTAACCCTGCCACGGGGCAGAATCGGAACAGTGCCCGACAGGACGAATGACACGGCTTCCGCTTCGTGCCAGCCGTATTCCTTTGCCAGCCTTTGCGCAATCTTTTTCAGGCGCCATAGAACGCCTCCGTAGGCGATGAAGGCCCATTCCGTTGCGCCGTCCTTGGGGTAGGGCAGTAAGATGACTTCCGTACCGTAACGCACCGGCTGTCCTGTCGCGACGGCTTGCTGGGCCGCCCGCAGTTGTTCCTGGGGCGGAGCGCCCGGCGCAGGTAAGGCTTCCTTGGTGACGGCCACCGTCACCGTCAGCAGGAACTCCGGGCCGCTTTCCTGGGCGGCGCGGTCCTCCACCCAGGCCGGAATGTCATCCCAGCGGATGAGTTGGCCGCCCAGCACGTCGCGGCGGAACGCCTGCACGTCGGGGCGGTTGGCCGCCTGAAGGGCCAGCACTTCGCATAGCGCTAGCAGGCGTTCGTCTGGAGGCAGCGTTTCTTCCTTCGGGGCCCGCGACGTCGGCACCTTGCGTCCCCGCCCTGCCTTGTACACGTTGAGCAGATGGACAAGCTTTTCCTCCACATATTCAAAATCGCCATCGTTGCCCAGCGCTACCTGAGGAATCTCCATGCTCTCGAACTCTTCCCACACCACGTCTGGAATCTTTCCGTGGCGCCGCTCCAGCACTTTCCGGACGTCCTCCAAGGTTTTCAACCCCATGCGCCACCCCTGCCTTCGTATCATGATGGACATTCACACGACGAAAGTATCATGGAGGACGAAGAAACATCAACCCGCAAAGGGGGTGCCCCGATGGTAGTCCAAGGCGAGCATAAGCGGCTGACCCTTTCGGTGCCCGAGGTGGCTCACATGCTTGGGATCGGACGCAATACAGCGTACGAGCTGGCCCGCGCCGGAAAGCTGCCCGTGGTCCGGTTAGGCAAGCGATTCTTGGTTCCGGTGGCGGCGTTGGAACGGTGGCTTGAGGAACAGGCGCAGGCGTGGGATGGCGGTGACCGCTGATGACAAAAAGAAACCGCCCGTCCTACACCGGGCGGGAGGAGGTGAAGCAACTTGCGGTTCAAGAACATCATACCACAGCCTTTCGATAGCGAAAAGCAGTTCCTTCGCTACCACCACCTGGATCTTCCCGACTTGGACAGCTTCCGCCTCTGGCAGGAGGAGGAGATCACCAAGCAGATCCTTGCCTGGGTGGATCCCAAGAGCGAGGAGGCTGCCTGGCTGCTTCAGAGGCTAACAGCCATCGAAACTGAGCGGGAGCGGCGGCAAGGAAAGGCGGCTGTTATGAACCACCGCCACGCTGCGTGGGGGGAGGGGGTGAAGGCATGAACGATGTCATGAACGAGGATTGGCCCTATCCCTATCCTAAAGAATTGCTGTACAGTGCCGGGATCCTGCCCCGGGAAGTTAACGAGGCCGACGATGACGTGGGTGGGGCGGAGGGCGAACGCAGGCACCAGCCGCCCCAGGCCCAACTGCTGCTGGAGTTGGCGCGGGACGTGGAGCTGTTTCACACTCCCGACGGTGAGGCCTGGGCTGTGGTGCCGGTTGGCGATCACCAGGAAACGTGGCCGATTCGCGCCAAGGCGAAGGGCGGCGGCAACCGCCTTGGCAAGTGGCTCCGGCTCCGATTCTTCGACCGCTACAAGCGGCCCCCATCAGCTCAGGCCTTGAGCGACGCCCTAGCAACCCTGGAGGCTATGGCCGACGCCGGCCGGGCGCAAGAGGTGTTTTGCCGTGTTGCCGCCGCTGGTGAGGCGGTGTACCTCGACCTTGGCGGACCAGAATGGCGGGCGGTCGAGGTGACGGCGGAAGGCTGGAGGATCGTCCAGGACCCGCCGGTACGGTTCAAGCGGCCGCGTGGGCTATTGCCCCTACCGGAGCCGGAGCGGGGCGGATCGTTGGAGGAATTGCGGCCTTTCGTCAACTTGGCCGACGAGGCTGGGTGGCGGCTGCTGGTGGCGTGGCTAGTCGGTGCGCTGTCTCCATGGGGGCCGTACCCGATCCTAATCCTGCAAGGCGAGCAGGGCAGTGCCAAGAGCACCACGGCGCGGGTGCTGCGTGCGCTAGTGGATCCCAATGCGGCCCCGTTGCGGACGGCGCCACGCGACGAACGCGACCTGACGATCGCTGCCAATAACGGGTGGTTACTGGCCGCAGACAACTTATCCGGCATCCCGCCGTGGCTTTCCGATGCCTTTTGCCGGATTGCCACCGGCGGTGGCTTCGCGACACGTGAGCTGTATTCGGATGCGGACGAGGTGATTTTTGAGGCCACCCGCCCCGTGTTGCTGAACGGCATCGAGGCGGTGGCGACCAGGCATGATTTGCTGGACCGGGCCATCATCCTGGACCTGCCGCCCATCCCCGAAGAACGGCGCCGGCCGGAAGCCGACTTCTGGGCGGCGTTCGAGGTGGTGCGACCACGGGTGCTGGGGGCCCTGCTAGACGCCGTCGCAGCGGCCCTGCGCAACCGCGACACCGTGCGACTGGAGCGCTTGCCCCGGATGGCGGACTTCGCCGTGTGGGTGACGGCGGCCGAAGAGGCGCTGCCCTGGCCGGCGGGCGGCTTCATGGAGGCCTACGCCGGTAATCGGGCCGAGGCCGTGGAAGCGGCGCTAGAGGCGGACGCCGTAGCGGCTGCGGTGCGCAGCTTCATGGAGAGCCGCGAGACGTGGGAGGGCACGGCAACCGAGCTTCTGAACGAGCTAGAGGCGTACGCACCCGAGCGGGCGCACGAGGGCAAGGGGTGGCCGAATACCCCCCAGTCACTGTCGGGGCGGCTACGGCGAGCCGCTACATTCCTGCGGCAGGTGGGTATCGATGCGGATTGGGGCAGCCGCGAGCCCGGCACCGGGCGCCGCTTGTGGGTGCTCAAAAGATTGAAGAGGGAATCGATCGTCACAGTCGTCACACCCGTCACAGAAGCCAAAGAAACCCGCACGGCGCAAGGTTTTTTGGGTGTGACGGTTGGTGTGACGATGAAAAGCCCTATCGTCACAACCGTCACGGAATCGTCACAGCAAAAACCCTTGCAGGACGCGGTTTGTGACAACTGTGACGGTTGTGACGAAGATTCCGCGACTTTCTCTACGGAAGATACCCTCGGCGGTGCGTCGGTATCGTCGGTATCGTCGGAAAGCTCACCGCTGCGGCCTTCCGCAACCGCTGAATCCCCGGGCGCCGGAGATCCCCTAGCACCACTCCTGGATGTGGCGGACGAGGCTGATGACGCGGCTTGGCTGGCGCGAGTGGAAGAACTGCGCCCCAAGCTGGAACGGCTAACCCCGGCAGAGATCCGGGCCCTGGCGCAAAAGGGGTGGGACCTGCTGGAGCGTGGAGGATCAGCGACGGCCTGGGGAGTTCTTTTAGCAAACGCTGTTAAGGACTAGATGGGCCCCCCATAGACCGATAATGCAGGCTATGCAGGCACCGGCGGGCGGCCCTTCATTTTCCTCTCCACGAGACCGGCCGCGCGCTTTGACCATGGGGGGTGAGAGTATGAGCAGGGGGCTTTCGCCGTTACAGACACGGCTCCTCGGATGGGTTGCTGAACTGCAAGCAACCTTTGGTGAAGCAAACCGGCTGTTCCCCGGGTATGCGCCGTGGCACCCTGGGTGGTGGGCGTGGAGAACAGGTGAGCCGTTCACCAGGGCGCAACAGGCCGCCATTTCGAGGGCCATTCGGCGCCTTGAGCGTCGCGGGTTGGTGGAGACGCGAAGATGCATCAGCGACAGGAAGCCGTATGTGATGGCGATACGCCTGACAGAACAAGGGTGGTCAATGGTTAACAAAGTGAAAAATGATACTTGTTAACCCATTAGGGTGTGGAGACGGACATCCTCCCGACCGTTGCAGTGTTGCAAAGCGTTGATTTCGGCGTTGCAACGGTGGGGGAGCCCGCAAACGCAGAAAGGACGGGTGTTAGCGGAGACCGTTGCAGTGTTGCACCCGTTTCGGAGGGGTATATAGTACCCCCCTCCCCCCCCGACGTTGGACATGAGGACGACGAGTGGGAGGTGATCGAGCTTTGACGGCCGCCGAGCTGCTGCGGGAGCTCCACCGCCGTGGCGTCCGGATCACGGCTCACGATGGACGCTTCCGGTGTGAGGCCCCCCGTGGCACCATCACCCCGGATCTCGTGGAGGCCATGCGCCAGCACAAGGCCGAGCTGATGCGCCTGCTGGCCCGCTTAGAACACGTTCCAACCGTTCCAACCGCTTATCGCATTCTTGTTGACGGCCGCGCCGTTGCCGAGGCGCACACGAAAGATGAGGCAGTGATCGCATTCGACAAAACCATTCACGACATTGGCCCGACCGAAAACCAGGTGGTGGTGGAGCTTGTGGACGGCGAGGGTAAGAAGTTGCGAGTGGGTTTCCTCCCCCCCTGGCGCGGAAATCGGGCCGTGGCGCCATGACCGCGCGCCGGCCCTTCAAAAACCCCGACTGGGTCGCCTCGTAAGGGGGGGACAAAAAGCTGGGCGGCCTGCCCCCGGGACCGGGCGCGCGGTCTCGCGTGCACGCCGTCAGTCAAAAATCTTCGGGCCCGAACGGTTCTTCGGGGTGCGACGACATCACGTGTTGCAAACGCAACACCTGCCACCGTCACCGGCTTCGACGGCAAGCCCTGCCACGCCGCTCAGGCTTTCAAATCTGAAAACCTGCCAGATCGGCGCATAGGCTTGTGTGCCCAGTGTTCTTGGCCTTGCCAAATCACATCAAGATGGGTGGGTCACAGACGGTGTGACCACGGTCACAGATTCGGCGAAAGGATTGGGTGGGGCCGTGGGGCAGTTTCGCGGTATGCAATGCTGGCCAGCTAGATTTGGCGAAGGCCCATCAAGAGGGGCGTGTAGCAGGCGATGCTACAGATGTAGCATTCACCTTCGCCGAAGGCCAGGGCCGACAAGATTGTGACGCAGGCTTTGGATTTGGCGCGCAAGCACCAAGAGGGCCGTGTCACATCGGATGTGACGGACGTCACATTATGCTGACGGGTTCAGTTGCCACGCATGTTCTGAATTTGGCCAGAGAACAACAAGAAGGCCGTGTGGCTGCCGATGCCACAACTGTGGCATTCACCTTCACCGAAGGCTGGTTCCGCGCCAAGGGGCTCACCCAGGCGCAGATCGGCGAAAGGATCGGGTGGAGTCGCGAAGCGGTCGAAAATTACAACCGCCTGACGGATCAGGTTGGCGCGGGAGTTCTGGATTTGGCTAGGCGGCACCAGGAAGGCCGCGTACCAATGAATGGTACGGACGTACCAACCTTCACCTTTACCGAATGGTGGTTCCGTACAAGTGGCCTTTACGAACTACCGGCCAAGTATCAGCTTCGCCTGGAGGGGGGTCAAAATTTCTAGGCCGCCATGCCCCGGGACCGCGCGGGGCCCTCTCCGCGCGCCGCCGCAGCAAAGAACTTTCGAGGTGATGACCATGCCGAGGGGCGGTCACAACCGCGGGAATGCTCCTAAGCCAGGCGTTTAGGGCTTCGTAAGCGACTGCGTTTTACTGCAATCTTACTGCAATGGGGGCGGGAAATGGCCTCACAAAGGGGTACTGGAAGGGATGACCAGGTGCCCACAACCCGCATAAAATAAGGGGTTTTGGTACTACGGGGGATGGCCCGGGACAACCTCAAGCTAACTACGGATCAGCAGGTCGGGGGTTCAAATCCTCCTGGGCGCACCATCTCTTCAGGAGTTGGGGCCCTACCTGACGGTAGGGCCCCATGCATGTCAGGAGGGCGGTTCTCCCTGATCCCGGATCCCCTTTTTTCCCTTGGGAAGCCGCCCAGCTCGTTTCAGCTCTTCCCGCAAGAGGTACTCAATATGGGCATTGACGCTGCGCCATTCCTCGGCCGCCCAGCGCTGCAGCGCCTCGTAGATCTCGGGATCCAGGCGCAGGAGGAACCGCTTTTTTTCAGCCACGGCTCTCTCTCAATCATCAGTAGATGGAACCTGTGTTGATCACTGGCTGGACGCCCCTTTCCCCCACGATGGCCACCAGAAGGTTGTTGATCATCGCGGCACGGCGCTCCGGATCCAGGTCGAGGACCCCGGCCTTCTCCAGTTTTTCCAGGGCGTCTTCCACCATCCCGGCTGCCCCCTCAACAATCTTGGCGCGGGCTGCCACCACCGCCTCGGCCTGTTGGCGCTGCAACATGGCGGGGGCGATCTCGGGCGCGTAGGCCAGATGAGTCAGACGGGCGTCGAGGACTTCTACACCGGCTACCTTGAGACGCTCTTGGAGGTCCTTCTTGAGGGCTTCGGATACCTCATCGGTATTTTCCCGCAGAGAAGTCCCGGTTATCCCTTCAAAGCTGTCGTAAGGGTATTGACTGGCAATGTGGCGTACGGCCGTTTCGCTCTGGATTTTCACGAACTCCTGATATTGCTCCACCTCAAACAGGGCCTGTGCCACATCTACGACCCGCCAGACCACCACAGCGGCGATCTCGATGGGATTTCCACGATGATCGTTGACCTTCAGCTTGTCTCCCTGGAAATTTCTCACCCGGAGGGAGACCGCCGGGCGGCTGGTCAGGGGGGCCGTGAACCACCAGCCGGATTGCCGCAGGGTCCCCAAGTATCGGCCCAGAAAAACTACGGAGCGGGAAGTGTTGGGCTGAACCACCAACAGGCCCGTCGAAAGGATAAAGCCCAGCAGGTAACAGAAAATCCCGCCCATTATCCCAGCAATGGCGGTTGTGGTGAAGAGATAGGTGCCTCCCGCCAACAGGAGAAGAGACGCCAGAAAGCCGTAAAAACCGCTGATGGCCCAAACCTCTTTTTCCTTCACCCCATGCCCACCTTCCTCGCGCTTATAGCATAATGATATCACATCGATATCATACCGGAGGAGATCTCTAGGAGTTTCTCCGTTTCTGTAGAATGAAAGGGGCGAAAGGATGAGGGAATTTGCGCTGGGTCCGCTACGAGCATCGCGGGAGGGTACTCCTGGGTATCGATGAGGAAAAGGGTGTGCGGCACCTGAAGGATCTTAACCTGCCTGAGGAGCTGGCGCAGGCCATTAACGGCGGCCACATGGATCGCTGGATCGAGCTTCAGCCCCTCTGGCACCCCCTTCGGGACGAACTGGCCAAGGCACCCTTCCTTCCCCGCCAAGAAGTTCGGCTTCTCGCCCCCTTTGGTGGGCGCCGCAAGAACCTTTTTTGTGTAGGCCGCAATTATAAGGCCCATGCCGAAGAATCGGCCGGTTTTTTCGGTACCTCGCCCGCCGACCTCCCGGCATATCCCGTCTTTTTCACCAAACCCTATACGGCCATCATCGGGCCGGGGGAGGCCATCCGCTTTTCACCCCGCATCACGCAGGCGGTGGATTACGAGGGCGAGCTGGCGGTGGTCATCGGCCGGAGGGGCAAGAACCTAAAGACAGGAGAAGCCATGAATTACGTCTTCGGCTACACCCTCCTCAACGACGTCAGCGCCCGGGATCTTCAGAAACGGCATGGCCAGTACTTTAAGGGAAAGTCCCTGGATACCTTTGCCCCTTTGGGCCCCGCCATCGTGGAGAAAGAAGACCTTCCTCCCGTCGAAACGCTGGAGCTCCGGACGTGGGTGAACGGGGAACTGCGGCAAAAGGCGAGCCCGAAAGACCTCCTCTTCTCCATCCCCGAGCTTCTTGCGAGCCTCTCCCAAGGTATGACCCTAGAACCCGGCGATGTCCTCGCCACCGGGACGCCTGAAGGGGTCGGTCTCGGGTTTAACCCACCCCGGTTCTTGCGAGCCGGCGATGTGGTGCGCATTGCAGTGGAGGGCATCGGGGTTTTGGAGAACCCGGTGGTGGAAGAGGAAGAGCCGTGAAGCTGAAAGCTTGGGGCGCCCCTGCCATTGCAGTTTTCCTGGGCCTCATCTACGGGTATTCTGCCTGGACGAAGCTGGCCGATCCTCAGGTATTCACCCTTTCTCTGGAAGGGTATTCCTTCCTCCGGGCCTGGGCCTCCTTCCTGGTATGGGCGGTGCCCATCGGGGAGCTCGCCTTGGCGTCCCTCCTCATCCTGAGCGTCATCTGGAAGTGGCAGAAGGGCCTTCGCGGTGGGCTTCTCCTGGCGGCGGCAGGCTTTGCCGCCTTCACCCTTCTTTTGGCCTGGGCCCTCTGGACGGGAGAGGGGCAAGCAGGGTGCGGGTGCTTTGGGGGCCTAGAGCCCGTGACACCCTGGGATCTTCTGCGGGACGGCATTTTCCTCCTCTTGGCTTTGGCGGGCTTTTTCCTCGCTGGCCGCCCAAATGGGCTATTGGACCATTGAGGCTTTCTTCC
>JAHHQG010000046.1 GCA_018729555.1 Clostridiales bacterium
ATGGTCGGCGTCGTTATGAGTGCAGATCATAATATCCACCCTTTTCGCGCCGGTCGTCCGCGTGAAAAGGTCCGCGAAGCCGGAAATTGCGCGTCCGCCATCCACGAGCACGCTTCCGAAAGATGTTTTCAAATAGAATGCGTCGCCCTGTCCGACGGGTATAGCAATGAATCGGGCAGTCGTAGCGTTCATGTCGCGCCTCCGCGAGGAATGAGGCCTCCGGCGGGCAGGAGGCCAGTCCGGCGCAGGCCCTCTAGCGCATCGGCTATGCGGCCCGGAGCGAACTCCTCCCGCGAGAGTTTCGGCTGCCATTCGGGGACGCGCTGGATGTAGGCCGCGACGGTTTCGGGCGTCACGAACTCCCCGCGCCGCTCAAGCTCCACGGCCGCCAGGTGCACAGTGGTCCAGCGCTCGAGCGTCTCATCTTTGAAGGTGCGGAACTCTTCCAGAACCAGCTCGGCCAACTCGGTGTCGATATACCGCGGGGCGTACCGCAGGGCTTCTTCGATGTGGGGACCTGGCTCAAAATGGGCGTCGCCGCGCGCGACTAGCCAGCCCCGCTGACGCACGGCGATGTCCTCGGGGCCTTTGTAGCGCAGGCCGGGGTCGTAGGGGCCGGCGGCCTGCTTGCGGAATTCGTTGAAGAGGCCCGTTTCCGTGACGGCTTCGATGAGATACAGCATCTTCTGCACCCGGAAGCGGCTCACCAGGTAGCCCGGGGAATGGAGCTTGTGGACGACCCACGCAAGGACGGCCGCTTGCCGGAAAGCCGCCCTTGCGGCCGGCTGGCGTGCGGGCTTGGTTACGTAGACGTCCGCGGTTTCCGCGGCACGGGCAAGCCCGGCTGCCGAGATGGCGTATACCTTCGCTCCTTCCATTTCTCGCTTCCATTCTTGCACCCGCTCCTGAAGATAGGCGTAAAACGTAGGCCGCTTGCGGGCGAAGACGGGAAAGGTGGAGAGGATGTACTCGAAGTCGTCGGGCGTGAGGCCATAAGCCTCGGCGACGGTGCGTTCCACCGTCCAAAGGACCGGCCAGCGGTCTTCGAGGTTGTAAATCCATGTCTCCAAGTGTGGTGCGTGAATCAGCGGTACCGGAGGAAGAGCGGCCAGCTGGTCGGGCGGAGGAACAGCACAGAAGCGGAGGATGTACGGACTCACGTGGAGGCCGCTGTTCTTCTGGCGACCCAAGAAATCGAAGGAGAGCGCGTTGAGTAGCGCACACAGCCGGTCCAACAAATGACTCGGGGCGTTGATTCCGTTCAGCGAGTGACCGAAGCACGAGCGAGGCGGGAGAACAGCCGCGACAACCATCCGCTCGTCGCTATTCCTCCCACGATCCCGCAGGACCAGTTTACGCGCCGATGACGGAAGACCTCCGTACTTTCTCTCGTGGGCCTCAAGACTGACCCAGCGCATGAACGGTTTGAACTCCAATACGTGCTGATGGATGTGCGCGTCCTGATACAGCGGCCAGAAGCCCGCCTCCGCCATCCGTTCACGGATCTCAGGCCAGGCCTTGGGGTCATAGTAGGGCGGCTGCGAGGTGGTCCCAGGCACGGGACCCAGTATTTGGCGGGGGTTGTAGAGCTTGCCGGTCTTGGGGTCGGTCCAGAGGTCCCGGTCGTTGGTCATGTCGAATTCCCTGTAAAACCGCGCGTTCCAGGTACCGGGGCCCTTGTCGCCGAGGAGCGGCCGGGGGTTCACCGGGTTCCCATCGGCGTCGTAACCGTACATCTTGAGCAAGATCTCCCGGTCGCGAGGGCTGCGGTACTCGAGGAAGGCCAGCGTGCCGGGAGAGAGGCGCTCCAGTTCTCCCCGCCGGATGGGCACGATCCAGGGGGCGGCAAAGGGCTTCGCCTTCTCCTGCCCCGGCTCCCGGTAGCGGGCGGTGGCTGAAAGTTCCGCCAGTTCGTGGCGCATGAAGGCCGCCTCGAAGCCGTCGGCTGTCGGCTTAGGGTTTTCCTTACGGAAGACGAGGCTGACGAACTTGTAGCGTGAATCGATCGGGAAGATCTTCCTACGGTTCTCGAAGGCATAGAAGCGCTCGACCTGGGCCTCTTCCAGGAGGAGATGCCGCAGGCCCGTGCAGCCCTCGTTGTTGTAGATGGCCGATGGAACCACGAAGCCCACCCGGCCGCCATCCCGCACGAGTTGCCAGGCGCGCTCGACGAAGAACTTGAAGGCGTCGGGGTCGCCTCCGGTCCTTTTGCCGTCCACGTCCCAGTCGTGGAAGCGGTAGTCGCCGCCCATCTTCAGGCAGGCGGCCAGGGTCTTCATTCGCGCCTCGTAGGCCTGAAACTCCGCCTCAAGGTCGGGCTGGGCGGCGTGGAGCTCGCGGATGCGGCGGTCGAGGTCCCCACCCACGTAGGCGCGGATGAGGACGTCGTAGCGGCCGTAGAACTCCTTGCGGTCTGGCTTGATCTTGTCCCAGGGCGGGTTGCCCAGCACCACGTCGAAGCCCGGCCGCTCCGCGTCCACGAAGACCTCGGGGAACTCCAGCTCCCAGTGGAAGAAGCGCTCCCGCTCGCGCACCCGCTCAAACTCCGGCCACCAGGGACGGCCCTGGGCGTAGGCATGGAGCTCACCCGGCTTATCGATGAGGCGGGTCAGGGTATCCCACTCCCGCCAGATCTCGGGCACGAAGGCGCTGGCCGAACGGAGATCGAAGAGGAGTTTGGCCGCCGCAAGGATGGAGTCCGCTTTCTCCTGGAGGCTCTTCCTGTAGCGCTGCTCCTCGGTGCTCTCGGGCTGGATGCCCTCCCGCAAGAGATCCTCGGAGCGCACCTCGTCGATGAGCCGGCGCAGACACGCTGCCTCGCGGATGGCCTGGCGGACGGGCTCCTGGAATGGCAGGCGGAGTTGATGGCGGTTAAACCCCTTGGCTGGTAGGGGCGGCTCTTCCAGCCGGTCCATCCAAGTGCCCACGAGCGAGTTGCCGCAGCGGATGTGGTGCTGGAAGTAGGTCAGCGGCCGGTCGCCGGCCAGCGACTCGATCCAGAGGGCCACCTGCGCGAGCTGCACGGCGGTAGGGTTGAGGTCGACCCCGAAGAGACAGCGTTCGGCAATGCGGCGCTTACACCAGGCGCGGGCCTCGGAGTTGGCGGCGCGGGCTCCTTCGTCCGAGGCGCGCCAGTTCGTGTCCCATGCCTGCCCGGTGGTGGAGCGAAATTCGCGCGGGACCTTGCCGCCGTATTCTTCCACGTAGGCCCGGTGTAGGGCCTGGCCCAGAAAGCGCATGGCCTCGACCAGGAAGTGGCCGCTGCCGCAGGCGGGGTCGAGCACCCGCAGGCGCTCGATCTCGGCGGCGGTCTTTCCCTCGATGAGTGGCCCTAAAGTGTGGCGCACCAGGTCCCGCACCAAGGCGCGCGGGGTGTAGAAGGAGCCGGAGCCCTTGCGGCCAGGACCTGGCACGAAGTGGAAGGCGCCCGGCTCTAACCGCCGCATGAGGCGGGCGGTGGCGCCTTTTGCGACTCCTTCTTGGGCTTCCTCGTTTACCGCTTCCCCCTCCGCCTCGGCCAGGTCCGTTTCCGCCGCGGTCGCACTGGCGTCGTGGCTCTCATCCTCAGACTCATCGACCGAAGCATTCGGATGTAGTCGTTCGGCCTCGGTGCCGCCGACCAGGGCGACGTCCCCCACAAGGCGCAGGTTCTTCTGCTGGCACAGTCGGACCAGCTCGGCCGGGGGAAGAACATAATCCTGCCCCTGTATCCGGACCTCGAAGGAGACCTCGCGGGCGATGCGAGGCTCATATTCCAGAAGCCCTTCATACACGGCGCCCAGGCTCTCGATATCCAGCTCCCGGAAGGAGACCCGCTCCCGTCCAATTCCACGGCGGGGTGGGGTGGTGGCAAGATCCAGCATGAGCTGCGCCACTTGGCGGTCGGGGAGGCGGGCGCGGTCGAGGATCTGGCCTTCCGGGGTGGTGCGGCTGAAGAAGTCTCCCCCGCGGGGTGGGATGTGCTCCCAGGCGGTGATCGCCGGCAGCCCCTCATCATAGATGCGGAAGAGTGCCCGCAGGCGCTCCCAGAGGAACGAGCGGTTTTCCGGCCAGACGCGGCCCGGCTTTGCAAGGATCTCTTCCAGGAGTCCGGTTGCGGAGTAGCTTTTCCAGTAAAGCGGGTGCTCGTTCAGCCGCGGGTCGCGGGCCTCGGCGTAAAGGATGAAGAGAATGCGGTAGAGCGCCAGGAGCGCGGCATCTCGGTAGGTGCGAAGCCTGGCCTCATCGAGTTCGACGGGGGATGCGAGCTCGCCTCGGGCCACGGCGTCGGCGATGAGGCCGGAGACCATGGACTCGGCAGCCCGGAAGACGGCGCCTTTGAGGTCCTTGGAGACCCGCTCGGCGTGATCGCGGCTCTCCCGTTCGATCTCCTCGATGGGCCGACGGCCCTCCTTGCCAGGAAGGAAAGTGGCAACCGAGAAGAGCTTGAGGAAAGCCGCGAAGGACTCGGGGTCCTCTTCCTCATCGAGCCCGGCCAGGTCGACCTCGAGGTACGCGCCCTGGGGGCCCTCACCAGGGACGCGGATGAGCCGAATCCACTCCCCGGTCACCAGAAATCCGTAGGAAACCCCCTCGCGGGCCAGCGCCTCGCCCAGGGCGCGCATGGGATTGGCCTTCCACCGGCCAGCATCCAGATCCTCGTCCCAGGCTCCGCAGTACACGAGGAGCACGGGGGGCGCGCCTGCCGCTTCCGCCTCGGCGGAGGGGAAGAGCCGGTGGATGCCGTTCTCGCCCGCGCCGAGGTGGAAGCCCAGCACGTCCCTAAGGAGCGGGCGGACGAAGCGCTCACGGCAGGTCAGGGCATCGGTGGCCCGGCCCTCGGCCCGATGGCGGATCCGGCGGAAACGGGCATAGGCCAAGTCCGTCTCCCGATCGGACAAGGTTCTGCGACCTCCTCGGCCAGCGCCGCGCCCGAAGACGCTGCCCAGGTAGTAGTCCGAGAAGAAGCCGCGGACATTGCGCAGGTGCCGGAAGGTCATGCCGCAACTCCCTCCGGAACGAGGAAGAGGGCGCCCAACGGCCGAGGGGGTGGCGGTTCATGGACCTGTTCGAAGGCGGCGATTTCTTCCAGGCGCTGGTTGCGGTAGCTCTCAAGAGCCTGCCGGCGCGCCTGGAACCCGCTCACTTCCTGCTCGGCGAAAAGTCGCAGCTGCCCGGTCGGATGGATCAGGCCCCGCGCCCGCCGCTCTTCCTCATCGATCTCCTGCAAGCGGTCGGCAAGGTCGCGCTCAAGGTCTTGGCGAAGGATTTCCGCCTGCTTTTGGCGGTGGGCGCGCAACGCCTTGGCCCTTTGCCTGAGCCAACCCTCGGCCTCGCTCCGGGCCCGCTCCAGAAGCTCCTCAAAGCGGTGGCGGAAGAGCGCCTCCAGGTTTTCTTTCGAGACGTCGCCGGCCGCCTCGGGGGTCAGCCAGCGCCGGTTTTCCTGCGGCCCACCGATGATGCGTCCCTGCAGGTCCACGCGGACGGGGATCAGGTGCTCCTCCAAAAGGCCGCCGCCCCCCTCGATCCGGCCCAGCCAGGTGAAGACCACGGACGCCAGCTCTTCCGGCGGTACGGTGCGGGCGGCGAGCCTGCGGGGCGGCAAGCCCCGCGCGTTTGGGTAAACCTGCAAGAGGCGCCGGCGAGCATCAGCGGCAAGGGCCTGAACGAGCGGATGCAGTGGTGTGATGTATTCCACCTCGTCGGCGTGGTAGCGAGCGGACATGGAGCGGCGGAAGGTGGCGGCTTCGTAGACCGCCTGGACCCCCTCCCCCCGGTAGGCCCACGGCACCTCGATCCGGTAGATTCCCTCCAGGCCGTCCACCGGACGCACGGCGCCTGGGCCGAGAATCGCCAGGACAACCTCCTCCAGCATCCGGTCGTCGGGGAGCAGCGGCTCGGCGGTGTAGAAGTCCACGTCACCCTGCCGGGTAGCCAAGAGGAGCGGCTGGAGTTCCCGCACGAACTCCCGCGTGCGGTCCTCGAAGAGCCCCACGAGGCTTTCCTTCTTGGGCCCGACGTCCGGGGCCTTCGCATCCAGAGCAGTCAGGCCTTCTTGGATGGCCTCCGCTCCTTGGATCACCCCAAGGATGTCGGGGGTGGAGACGTAGTCCCGGGCCATCTGTTCGATCTTCTTCACGAGCTTCGAAAGGACGTCGTCCTCGGGGCTGTCCGCGTAATAGAGGTACCGGATGATGGGCGGTCGCGTCTGTCCGTAGCGGTCCACGCGGCCGTTGCGCTGCTCAAGGCGGTTTGGATTCCAGGGCAGTTCCACGTGAATGATGCGCCGGCAGTACTGCTGCAGGTTGAGGCCTTCACTGGCCGCGTCGGTGGCCAGGAGAACCCGGCTTTCGGGCTTCGCAAACTGATCTTGCCGGCGAAGGCGCTCGCGGCGGGTGAGGCCCCCATGGAGCACCACGTAGCGTCCCCGAAGGTCCGGATCGGCATCCAGGCGGGTGCGGATCGCGTCCAAGGTGTCTCGGTATTCGGTGAAGACGATGACCTTCTCGGAGAGGTCTTCAGCAAAGATGCGCTTGAGTTCGGCAACCAGGGCTTCGATCTTGGGATCGCGGCCTGGCAGTTTGTTGAGCAAGGCCCGGATGCGTTTGAGTACCCGCAACTCGGAGCGACGGCGCTTTTCATCTCTGGGGATGGCCGAGCGCAGAATCCGACGAGCGGTACGCTCGCTCTGGATTTCGGTGAGCGGCAGATCAGCCTGGAAGTCGCGGAGCTCCGCAGGTTGGAGTGGTTCCTCGCGGGCCTCTTCCCGTTCCAGGGCCTCAAGACGATGCTCGATGGTCTTGCCGAGTGCCGCCCATGAGGACAACGCCCGCTTCTTGACGATCTGCATGGCAAAGCCGATGAGCTCGGCCTCATCCGTCCCCTGCGCCTGTTTGGCGGTCCGGGAACAGTAGGCCGAAACCTCCAGAAGGAGTTCCCGCTCGGCTCCTTCCAGGTGCACGGGGATGCCCTCCACACTGCGTAAGGGGAAGACCATCTCCTTCCTGCCGTCCACACGGCGGCGGATCTGGGACTTCAGCCGCCGGACCATGGCCGTCCCCACCCGACGGCGGAGATCCTCCCGCGAACCCTTGAAGGTGGCCAGGGTTGGCTCCACGAGCTCCAGAAGCGAGCGGAAGGCGTGGGCGTAGCCGTTATGGGGCGTGGCGGTGAGCAGTAAAAGGCTTCGGGCCGCCTCGCGCAGGGCCAGCCCCAGCCGCGTGCGCTGGGTCCGGTAGGGGTTCTGCGGCGTACCCGACTCGGCCAGGGCGTGCGCCTCGTCTACGATGACCAAATCCCAGCGCTTGCGCAGGGCGCGGGACCGCACGGTGTCCTTCTTCAGGTAATCGATCGAGGTGATCACCCGCGGCAAGACCTCCCAGGGGCTGACGCCGGCGGGCAGGGACTCTTGGGCAGCGGCGAGGTCGGTGGCGTTTCCGATGATGCGGAACTCAAGGCCAAACTTATCGAAAAGCTCCTGCCGCCACTGCTCCATCAGCCCAGGAGGCACCACGACGAGAACCCGACAGACCCGGCCACGGGCCATGAGTTCCATCATCGCCAGCCCCGCCTCGATGGTCTTGCCCAGGCCCACGTCATCGGCGATAAGCAGGCTCGGGCGCGGCTTGCCAAGGAGCCGAAGCGCCGGAGCCAGCTGGTAGGCTTCCAGCGTGACCCGTCCGAAGCGGGCCCCTGAGACCACCCCCGTGTTTTGAACCAGGGTGGCGGCGAGAATCCGGTGGGCGTTGGCCCAGGCCGCCAGCGAATCCAGTTGCTGAAGGTCAAAGGCCGGTGTCTCTACCGGAAGCAAATGTGCCTCCTCCGGCGGCACCGCCACCTCCAAGAAGGCCGGTTCATCCCCGTCCAACGCCTCTAGCTTCAACAGCCGCCGGTCGCCCTCCACTTCTACGATCTGGCGCACAACCCACGGGCGGTCACGAAGTATGATGCGATCGTTCACGGAGATCGCCAGCCTGCTCACCGTTGGGCTCCACCCCTCGGAGCTGCTGATGGTGACGTCCCACCCGTCAGCCACCCCCGGCTAAAGCCGGGGTCTTGCCAGGGCAAGGAAGATGCATCAGCTGCTTTGCAAAACAAACACCAAGCTGCTTTGTTACGCAAACATCCAGGGGCGGCATTTTGAATGCCTTCAGCATTTCCCGCCTCCCTTCCTTACAGCCGAACCAGAGAGCAGCAAATAAATCCTTCTCCTTCCCTCCATAAAAGGCATGAAACCAGACAGTGGTGGCAGTTAACGAGTCAAAGTGCACCGTCGAAGCTCCACGTCCCACCCTGCTTCAGGGCAGGACGTTCCCCAGGTGCCCGGAGGGTTCTCGTAGGTCAGCTCCACAGCATGGGAGCCGAGCCACTGGACGCTCACCACGGTCACCGGGTCGTCCAGCAAGATCCCGCGCCGGGGCGTACGGGGTTTTAGGTCCTCAAGCCTCACAGCCAGAGCCCCTCGCCGCAAGGCAGGACATGGCCATTTTATCACCGACATTCTTTTACGCGCGCACCCGAAAATCCTCCCAACGGTCGGGGTAGGCACCACGATCTCTCCTGTGGGAGTCCGAGCATGTGCATCTGGAACCGAATCGTCCAGGCCTACCGGGCCCGGCACGCCGAGGTCTGGAGGCGGCCGAACGCCGATGGTTGTTTAATGAGTTCCACCAGGTGGTGACCGCTGCCGTGACCGGCTGATGAGCCAGAAAAACCTCCAGCTCACGCTGTTCTTGTCCGAGCAGCAGATTGGCCCGCCCAGTGGCACGAGCTCGTGGAAAGCTGGAACAAACGCTTCCCCATGTGGCGCTACACCAGCTACCGGAGGTTCGCGCGCGACGGGGCGCTGGCGTGGCACCGGGTCACAGACCGCCAGTGGAAGGGGAAGAGCCACCATGCCGAAGCGTAGGGGACACGGCGAAGGCGCAGTCTGCGTAGCTGGCCGGTACCGGTCAGTAGAGCTGTTCCTGGACTACGGACCGAACGGCAAGAAGCGGGTTTTGCGCTGGTAAGGGACAACCTGCGTCGAAGTGTAGGAGAAACTGCACAAGACCCTGGCCGACCGGCAGGCCGGCCTGCTGATGGACCCGGAGAACGTCCCATGGCCGGGTTCCTCGACCACTGGCTGGAGGATAGGATGCGGCTGTCCACCCGGCCTGGCACCTACGAGTGCTACGCCCTCAACATCCGCAAGCACATCGTGCCCGCGCTGGGAAAGCCGGGGCTCCGGACGCATACCCGTGCGGGGTAGCGCCTGGAGCCTTTGCCTCACTTGGCTTTGCGCTGTAGGCCGGGTGGGACAACCCACAACCATGGATTAAGAGACTGAAG
>JAHHQG010000047.1 GCA_018729555.1 Clostridiales bacterium
CCGGGCAGGAGGTGCCCGTAGAGGTCCAGGGAGATCTTCACGTTCTCGTGCCCAAGGCGACGGGAGACCGCCAGGATATCCACCCCTTGGGCGATGAGGATGCTGGCATGGGTGTGGCGGAAGGTGTGCAGGGTGACCCCTTCCAACAGCTTCCCCGCTTTCGCCTGGGCCTCGCTGCGGCTCATGCCTTGCTTCTCGTAAGCCTCGGCGGCGAGGTTGCGGGCCTTGCGGATCACCCGGGCCAGGTCTCGGCCGTCAACGTTGCTGCGCCGCAACAGCCCGCCTAGCGTGTTGGTGAACACAAGCCCGGCTATCCTGCCAGGCCGCCCCGGCCGCAAGCCGCTCGGCAGCCTGGCGCTTGCGGTGGGTACGAAGCGCCTCCACGGCCTCATGGGGCAGAGTGATGGTGCGGAGCGCCGCCTTCGTCTTCACGGGGCCGATGTAGACCCTGCCGTTCTCCTCATGAAGGGCCTGCCTGATGCTAACGGTTCCCTTCGCCAAATCAACCGCATCCCACGGCAGACCAAGCCACTCCCCCGGCCGCATGCCGGTATGGAGGGCCACGATGAAGCCAGCCTCCAGCCGCTCGCCCTTGACGGCCTCCAGGAACCACCGCAGCTCCTCGGGCGTCAGGAACCGAGCCTCCTGGCGCTGAAAAGCGGGCTTCGGTAGGAGCTTGGCTGGGTTCCTCGGGATGAGCCCCTTTACCACGGCATCTTCCAGGGCCGAGCGCAGGATTCCAGCGATATGGTGGACGGTGCGGGGCGAAAGCCCCTTCTCCTGAAGCTGCGTGTAGAAGGCGTTCATCTGTCGGTAGTCCACGTCCCGCAGCAGGAGTGAACCGAAGACCGGGATGATGTGCTTTCTGACACACGCCTCATAGAATAGCCAGGTGCCAGGCCGAACCTGGCGCTTCTTGGCCGTAAGCCAGTCCTCGAAGTGCTGCTGGACCTTCAACCGCTCCGGCTTCACCGGCAACCCCTGAAGGGCGTCCTGCTGGAGCTTCGGGAGCTTCTCCTGCACCTCCCGCTTCGTCTTGCCGTAGAGGGTGACGCGCCGGCGCTTCCCGTCGGGCCCATACCCCAAGGACACCTCGGCTGACCACAAGCCATCCTTGCTCCGGAAGATGGACCCTTCGCCGCGCCCGTGCCTAGCCACGGAAGATCACCTCCTCTTCTAGCACTTCCAGCCCCGCAAGCTCAGCCCGTAAATATTGGGACGCTTCGCGAAACACGAATGCATTTTCAACGCTGGTCCCCAAAGCCTGGTGGGCTTCCTCGGGCATGGAAAGCAGAACGATATCCCACGGCGGTCTAGGAATCTTGTCTGCGTGGATTGCTTCACGCCATGCCTTGACGTGATTCACCGACCGCCAGGGTGTGTGGGCCAGGTACGCATCAAGGTCATCGGTTGGGCTCTCTCTTGCGCGGTGGGAGCGATATTCCTCGGCGAGGCCATAGGCAAGTAGCGGGCTGATATCTGGCCACCCTTTGCGAATCCAAGCAATCCATTGGACCACATCGCGCGTGATCCTTGGCCACCCATTTACAGACCGAAGGTGAGTCAGTGCCCGTAGACTGTCTAATACTAATGCCGCCTCCGCAGGATCGTCGTCCAGATCTGGCCTCCATGGGCCCGATGGGTCAGGGGGCGAGAACGAAGGGTTCAGGGCTGTCCTTTTTGCTGTTGAGGACCGAAACGACGCCCAAGATACAGCTCCCATGGCCCCGATAAACGGTGAAACCGACATATAGAACACAAGGATCATCCCGGCGAAAAGACAGATGAAGAGAATGCCCTACAGGATTAGGGCCCCTTTTTTGCCCAGCTTTCGAGCGCTGACACCAGCTTTTCAATCATGTTTGCCATATTCCTTTCCCTCCTTTTAGGCCTTAGTTCATTCTTCGACTTCCAGTTTTGGAAGTCCTTCGATAATATCAAGGGTTGCCAGGCTCAGGTGTGCTAGGCGTGGGATGAGGTCCAGCACATACCGTGGGTTTCCCTGCTCCCTGAGCCACTCGTTGGGGTCGTTGACGATGCCGCTGTCCTTGTCGATGGCGACTTGGTAGCGCTCCATCACCCATTCGATAGGAGACCGGCCCGCGATGCGGTAGTGATAGGCGCGCTCGGGGATCCCCCGGATCGCGATGCGGTCGTTATAGAGGATGGCGCTTCGGTCCTCGGCCCGGTGTTTTCCTGAAAACCGCATCTTTCGTAGCCGGTAGGTCTCGGGATCATCCGGGTTCCCTTGGATTTCGATGGAAACGTCCGGATGGAGCTCAAGGGTTTCGTAGTGGAGGTGAAGCTCTGCAAG
This sequence comes from Clostridiales bacterium, assembly GCA_018729555.1. Taxonomy (GTDB): domain Bacteria; phylum Bacillota; class Sulfobacillia; order RBS10-35; family RBS10-35; genus RBS10-35. The sequence continues at coordinate 2,315 of JAHHQG010000047.1, forward strand.
CTTCCGGCCCGCTTTGGCAAAGGTCCAGAAGTCCTCGGGATTTCGAAGCCACGGGATTCGAGGGAGGGATTTCCGCAGATCGGTATGGTAGCGTTCCCGGTATTCCGGGGAGTGGAGAAGACCGTAGACGAAGTGGAAGATATCCTCGCGGGTCACGCGGTCCCCGTAGCGCTTTCGATAGGCGGAAAGAGCCCACTCGCTGATGTTGGACCGCCGGATGTAGGTGTTTCCGGAAGGGCCCCTGAGGATTACGGCATCCCCGTCGTTTCCCGCAAAGCTTACCTGCTCTTTCGTAGGTGATTCGTACTCAGCGGGCTCGTAGGTATAGAGGGGGAAGATCTGGGTTTTTTCTATGAAGTCAAGACTCGGGATAAACCCGGTGATTAAGACGCCGAATTCTTTTGAGCTACCGGTGCCCGGGACGGCTATGGCGACGTTATCCAAGCCGGGTTCAGGAAAAATCTTGGGTAATAGATATACGCGATGGTTAAACACCCGGCTAAAGTAGAGCCATTCTTTGACAAAGGGCCGATACATTGAAAGGACGACGAAACCGGCCTCGTCCAAACGGTGGGTGTGTCCCCTTAATAGTTCCGTCTTCAGACTGCTGGACCAAGCAATGGCGCGGGAATCGTTGTTGACCAGGGTTTCCACGTTGTCCTTCGTGATTTCGCTCCGGTGTACCCGGTCAACATGCCGGTTGTATTCGTCGATCATCCGCCGCATGTGGTTTTCGAGGGAGGTCTTGGAAAAGTTGTAGACCCAGGCGTCCCGATTGCTTTGCAGACCGGCGGAGTAGAGGTTAAAAATCTTTTCGGCATCCCCGGGTTTCTTATGCCCCACGATCGGAAACCGCTCGAAGTCTTCGCTTCGCTGGTGAACCCAGTCGTGGTGGGTGTTGGGGATAATACGTCGCCAGGGGACGCCTTCAACGCTAACGAGTCGCCGGAGCGCCGCGAGCTTTTCCTCACGGCTCAGATAATCCCCGATGTCGTGGTAGTAAATCTCGGCGGGACCGGGTTTTGTCTTGTCTTTGACCAAAACCACGACGGCCACACCGGCGCGGCTGCCTTGGTCGAAGATGCCCCCGCCTTCTTTTCTCCGTGCTTCCCCCTGCAGCCGGGCGTTGCCGCGAAGGTTGAGGATGTAGATCTTGGCAAAGTCTTGGGCCAGGTGCTTTCGTAAGCCGCTGGCCGCCTGCCCGTCCAAAAACCCACTGTTGGTGACAAAAGCGATGACCCCCCGTTCCTCGATCCGGTCCGTGGCCCAGCGAAGGGCAAGGATATACGAGTCATAAAGAGCATTTTTATTGGTGGCCTCCGAAGCTTTCGCGTAGGTGTGTTGAACCTTGGACCGCAAGCCCTCGTAGATGACGGCCTTGTTTCCCTCGTTTTCATCCTCTTGCCACGCGCGCCAGGGAGGATTCCCGATGATGACGTTGATCCTGGCGTTCTTTTGCTTTTCCATGAGGTCGGTGTACTGTTCGGGGAAAATGTCGGTTTGCCGAACCTTGCCCTCGGTCAGCTGGAAGGTATCCACCAGGAGAAGGTTCCGGAAGGGAGCGTACTCCCCCGTGAGTTGGTGGTACGTGCTTTCGATGTTGGCGAGGGCGACGTAGTAGGGAAGGAGCATAATCTCGTTGCCCCAGATCTCGTCGGAAGCGTACTTTCGCTTCAAGGCCTCTGGCGGAAGAGCCTGCATAAGCCGCGTGAGAAACGTCCCCGTTCCGGCGAAGGGCTCCAGGATAACGACGCCATCGTCGGCTAGACCAAGGCCGAATTCCCGCCGGAGAACGTCCTCGACGCTCCTTACGATAAAGTCCACCACCTCGACGGGGGTGTAGACGATCCCCAGGCGGTCGGTGACCTTCGGGAAGGCCGTCTTAAAGAAGGTGTCATAAAGGGTCCGGAGAAAATCCTGCCGCTCGTCTTCGGCCAAGCCAACGGCGCGGTTCCGTACGGCGCGGTAAAAGCCCTGAAGGACCCCTCGTTCCCGATCCACAAACGCCTTAAAGACCGAGGTCACCTTCTCGAAGCCCCGAGAAACCTCGTTTTCGTGGAGAAGGTTGTAGTCCTTGAAAAGCGCTTCGAAGATGGGTTCGGTGACGATGTGCTGCACCAGCATCGAAAGGGCTTCTTCCTCGTCGATGGAAGGGTTGAGGACGGCCTTTAGAGCGCTGTGATAGGCGCGGAAAGCATCCCGGGCCCTCTCGCCGTCTTCTCCCTCTTCCTCAAGGGCTCCTCCGATCTGGCGCTCAAGGCGCCGGGCGACCTGCGCCGTGTCCTTCGCCCATGTCTCCAGATAACGGCGCTCCCCGATCTTTTCCGCCAGGTACCCGAAGACCTTCTCCTGCAAGGTGGCGAGGAAAAACTGCATCTGCAGGGGGTTGCCCTCTCCCACGTGGTCGATAAGGATCCGATCATCGGCGTCGTCCTCGTCGCCCGGGCCCTCCTGGCCTCTTTTTTGCGTGCGATGGATGAGCCGGCGTACCTCGGCATCGAAGCGATCGTCCAGCGAGCGAAGGGCGTTCAGGATTTCCCATACCGCCTCGAATTCGCTTCCCCGGATTTGGCTGTCGAGGTCCTTTTCCGGATCCACGACGACGGGGAGGATGACGTAGCCGTAGGTTTTCTCGGGCACCTTCCGCATCACCCGTCCCACGGCCTGGATCACGTCCACCTGGCTTCTCCGGGGGCGAAGAAAGACCACCGCATCCAGCGCGGGCACATCGATCCCCTCGGTGAGAAGGTGTGCATTGGAAAGAACCCGGGTTTCATCGGGCCCCGGTTCATCCCTTAGCCAATCCAGGCACTGCTTTCGATCGGTGGCGCTCATGGTGCCGTCCACGTGCTTGACCGTAAACGTCCGCGTGCTTTCGCTATGGGGCGAAACGTAGGCGTCCACCGTTTTGGAGAAGGCTTCTTGGAACTCCTTGGAATGCTGAATGCGATGGCCCGCGAAGACCACCGCCCGCTTGGCCGGCGGCACCTTCCCGCCGTGGACGTGCCCGGAAAGAGCGCGCCACGTGCCGATGATGCGGGTGGCGTCCTCCACGGTCGGTATATGTTCGCCGCTTTGGCTTAGGTATCCGGCGAGGCTTAGCTGGACGTATCGTTCTTCAACGCTTAAAAGGACCACCCGGTAGTCCGAAAGGAAGCCTTCTTCCACGGCTTGTCCGAATCCCATGCGAAAGAATTCCGGCCCGTAGACGGCTTCGTCGTCCATGGAATAGTAATCCGTCTGCAGAGCCTGGAGCTTTTTCTTGAGCCGATCCACGTAAACCCTCGGGGTTGCCGTCATATAGAGCCGTTTTTTCCCCAGGACATAGGCGTCGTCGTGGATCAGGGTGTAGTAGGAGTCCTTTTGGTTTTGCTTGATGCCGGCCGTTCGGTGGGCCTCGTCGGCGACGATGAGGTCAAAGGCGGGAAGTCCGTGGGCTTGGGCGTCGTGGATCACATCGATGGAGTGGTAGGTAGCGACCACCGCCGTAAGGCCGGAAAACGGGCGCGCGACTTCGCTAGAAAGCGTCTTTCCATCGGTGGTGGCAGGGTAGGAAAGAAGCGTCAGCCGGTCGATGTTCTCCTCGTCCCTGCCGACGGTTCGATCCGAGGTCACGGCAAAGACGCGAAGGGGGAGTTCGGCATCCCGCACCCAAGCGCGAAGGGTCTGGTCCACCAGGGCGATGGAAGGGGTAAGGAAGAGGACACACCCCCGGGGCGCCATCCGTTCGGCGATCTTGAGGGCCACGAGGGTCTTCCCCGACCCCGGAGGCATGATGAGTTTCCCGCGATCGTAAATTGAAAACTCCCGGCATACGGCATCGACGGCATCCCGTTGATAGGGCCGCAATACCACCCGGGTGGTCGGGATATCCTCGGGATTGCTCCAGGAAAAGCGTTCCGGGTCCAGCCCGGCGTCCTCGATGTCTTCCAGGGTGAGAACCGTAACGCCCTGCTCCGCGACTTCTTTTTCGGCGGTCTGGGTGAGGCGGGAGGTGGTGATCAAAAGAAGCCGGTCGAAGTGGGGGCGGGCCGTGGCGAGAAACGTGGCGATGTCGTTAAGCCCGATGGAACCTTCGCGAAACTTTGCCTGGATGGCCCAAAGCCGCCCGGTATCCCGTTCGCGGGCCACAAGATCGATCCCGGTGTCCGGTTTTCCTTCCCGCCCCGGCCAGTCGCGCCAGAGCCAGACGGCATCAAAAAAGTTTTCCCCAAAGTGAAGCCCCCGAAGAAGGAAGGCGCGCACAAACCGTTCGAACCGCTCGCCCTTTTCCCGCTGGGATCGCACTTCGTTTGAAAGCCGTTCCAGAAGCTTCATCGTTCTACCTCCGTTTCGACCGCCCCACGGGGCAGGTCTCGCCGTTGATACCTATCCAGTCTAGTTACCACAAAGACGGGCGGTTTGCTTTCAGATATTTGGTGGTCTCTGCTGGATCGTTTCCAGAGGTGCGAGCTCGGTATCGCTCTTGGCTTTGCGAAAGGCAGCTGGGGACTCTTCTTGGAGCTTAGATCCCGCGAGAGAAGGAACATGGAGGGGTATAAGGCGTCAATCTTTGTCTTCCTTAAGTGACTGCACATGGTACCCAGGTGGCTCAGCATGATGGGCCTGGTGCATGACTACTTCCAGGCCCACGGCTCGATCCTGGGCACCCCCGGCGTGGGAAGGAGGCCGTTGCGCCGGGACCGGCGGTCGGGCCTTCGAAGACCCCGACGGGGTCGCCTCGTGAGGGGGGTTAGAGTGCGGACATGGACCGAGGAACAGAAAGCACGGGCGATTAAGAGGGAATTGACGCGACTTCGCAAGGTTTTGGCGGACATGCCGGTATTCCGGGGCCCCGGACCCCAGCGTCAGTGAGGTGATGCTGTCATGTGCGGTCATGCTGACATCATCTGCTGTCATCTGACCACATTTGCTGTCATGTGGGGCCAAGCGGCCTATCCTTCGGAGGAATGACATCACGTCAATGGGTGCGGGTCATGGGGGGGCGTCAAAAGGCGTTGGCCCGGGTCCTGGACCCCAGGCCAGGGGGAGGGGCGGTCAAAATTCTAGGCCGCCATGCCCCGGGACCGCGCGGGCCAGCCTCGCGCATGCGGCCGCAGGTTCGACGGGTTTTCTGCGTCCGGTGATGCGGGGCCTAATCTTCGTAGGTGGCGACGCCGCGAGCCTTGAAGGCCGCCCAAACTTTCTCCACGATCTGCCGGCGGTAGCGGTGGGCGGTGCTTTCATCCACATAAAGGGTGCGGGCCAGCTGGTGGTGGCTCATGCCTCGCCAGTAGTAGAGCCCCATCACCCGGCGAAGAATGGGGGAAAGCTCTCCGTACACGGCCTCGATGGCTTCAGCCACCCGGCGCATGCGGTGGTATTCGTCGTGGAGGGCCTTTTGGTACTTGGCAACCACGGCCAGCATGCTCTGCCGCTTCCCTCCCTGCACCCGCTCCAGGTCGCGATTTCCCGTGGAGGCCTCCAAGGCGGCTTCTGCTTCGGCCATTCTCATGGCTTCCTTCATCTTCGGGTACTGCCTGAGGTCGGCTTCTACAGCCCGCCGGGTGTGATCCGTCAAGGCCATCCCCCCCAAAGCTGCAGAACACTCCTCAGCTAGGTTTTTCGGACTCCGCGAGCGACTGCGTTTGACTGCAATTCTACTGCATACCAACAGGGCAAGGGACCGGATCGCCAGGCGCAGCGCGGATTTCAGGGGGTTCGGTAATACAGCAAAACTACAACCAAACGGGCGGAAACCGGCGGAAAAGGGCGGGCAAACGTAGGTTCGTTGGCCGGATGCAAACCGCATAACGGCGCACTTTGTGGACACTCACGGAAGCCGATGGAAAGTACCGGTTTTCTGGGAGCTGGGCGTCCCGATAGGTCTCCTGCGCGAAATAGAAGGAGTTTCACCGTGAAACCGGACGCCCCTTTCCCTGGCGAGCGTAGCTCATGCGGGCGTTCAGAGGTCGACCTCTTCTTTGTAGGTCGGATCATCTCTTCGCGCCGGCAAAACCTCGAAGCGAGGATCGTTGGCGAGGGCCTCAACCAACGCTTCCGAGCCACCTACGTACGTTGAGTCGAGATCGATGTCGGTGGCCGCAAACCACTGACGATCCTCTGGCCACCAGAGATTCGGTGAGTCCGACCAGACGCGGGCGAAGAAGGAAGTCACACAAGAGAGGGGCCCCATGTAAAGGATGTAACGGCGTTCCACCCCCTCCAAACGAGGGGCTTCCAGGACTTCTCGAGGCGGGGGTACGTGTCCCCCTTCCCCGCACGGGGCTAGCCCTGCCCTCCCTCCCGGTGAGAGGTGGCCATAACCCTCCCACACGGCAAAGAAGCACCGGTTCGGTGTCGTGGTAAAGGCTCCTAGGAGCTCAGCGAGGGCCATAGCATCGGCCTCTTCAAGGCTTCCCCGCCTCGGGGGCTCCTTCCAAGGAGGGCTCCCTTTTCCGTATCCCTGACGGGGCATACGGATGATGTCAAAGCTCATGCGCGGGTGCACCCGTTGCCCGCTCCAAGCGGCCACTTCTGCCCATCGAACAGGCTTACCCTGGTCATCGTGGGCAGGATGAAGCAACCGGACGTAACGAGGGAAACCCTCGGGAATCAGTGCGCCGACGCGACCAAAGGGAGATGCCTGCAGGCTTTCCTCAACCCACCCCGCGGCAGAGATGTCCCTCAGCAAAATCATGCCACAAGGGTGTGACCATTCCCTATCTTGATTCTTCACATGGGTACCCCCTTGCCTACGCAGAAGCTCCACAGGCCAGAGACAGACGGCCTCCAAGGATCAGCGCTTATACGTAGGGTGTGGGCATCCCCGCTGGGCTACCTTCGCCAGCCCCACCAGCTTCCCGCCCCCTGCTTCCGTTGCTACCCTATCGAAATTTAACCGCACTGCGCTTCTCCCAGGTAGCTTTTTTACCCTATAATGAGCCCGATCAAGGGGGATAAGTGCAGCAAAGCCTCACCATGAAGG
>JAHHQG010000048.1 GCA_018729555.1 Clostridiales bacterium
GGGCCCGCGCGACGCGCGGATCGCTTCTTTTCGCCATGCTGGTTGTCGGCGGTCTTTTCCTCGCGGCCTGCGGGCAAACCGCCGCCGATGTCCCACAGGCCGCCAAGGATACCTTCGAGGCCTACGTCAACCTTGAGCTTCAGGGCTACGAGACGGCGAAAGACAAGGCCGGACACTACCTCACAGGCCCCGCGCTGAACTTGGCGCCGCTCTTCGCCTTCAGCAAGGGTACCCTCGAAGGTCCTATCCAGTACACCGTGCTCAGGGCCGATGCCTCAATGCTCATCATGGCCGCCAACATGCGGTATTCCACCGCCGATGAGTATCATGGCCACAAAGTCTACGATACCCTCTCGGAAGTCGCCATGGTCGAAGTGGCGCCCGATACGTGGAAGATCTTCGACGTTCGCCACATCATCTCGGGATCGCCGCAACTTGAAGAGAAAGGAAGTGACCACCGGTGAAACCGTTCGCGCGGGCCGCTCTGGCCTTTCTTTTGACGGTGGCCGTGGTGGCGACAACCGCCCCGGCGCATGTCTTCGCCGCGCCCGACCAACGATACGGCGAAGGCTTCGACGCTCCAGAGGGCCGCGATCCATTCCAGAAAGACCTTCCCCCGGTGTTCCTGCAGGCAAACGCCGCACCGCAAACCAACGAGGAATCCGGTTTTCTCGCCCCGGACCTGGTGGAAGCTCTCTTCGACCCCGAGGTACAAGAATGGGCGTGGGCTAACTACGCGGTTCGCGAAGACCTGGACGTGCCCGACTACGCCCCGGAGTCCGTGAGACTGAAAAAAGCGGTCCTCGGGATCGAGCAGCAGCACCGCCCCGAGCTTCTCACCCGCCCCTTCACCGAAGACGAGGCCCGGCAAGCCATGGCGGAGGCGGGAATCTACGAATTCTCGGATGAGGCTATCGAAAACTACAATACCAAGGGCTACGCCGCGCGGGCCATGTACGAACGACTGAAGGCCGTCGGCGGCTCCTACGTGGATTTTTTCCTGCAGCAGGCATATGTCCTGCGCGAGGAAACAGCGATGCTTCGCGAGCTTTCCACGGCAGCCGACCAGATGAACGTTAAGCCCGAAGCCGAGTTTGTCATGGCGCTGGGGCGGATCATCTATCAAAATCAACAAGAGCAAAAGCGGCTGGCCAAAGAATTGGATCAGCACGTTCTTGAGATGGTCTCCCGCAAGGCTCCCGCCAACCCTTTCCGCTACTGGATCTCCAAAGGTGTCGCCTGGGTGGGCGGCCTTGTCGGCCTCAAGATCGACCCGGACAACCTCTACGCCAGGCTGGGCGGGAAATGGATCGACAAGCCGGTGGTGGATCCCACACAGACGGCCTATGGCGCTTTCTACACGGGAACACTCGTGTCCTTCAACCAAACCGTGGCCGCAACCGACCCCGAGCTTCAGCTGATCACGGCGCTTCTCTCCACCGGCCGGACCGATCTTGTCGCCCGCATCTTGAACGACCCGACCCAACCGGCGCCCCTAGCGCTTCAGGCAACCACAGCGGGCTACAGCCCGGGAGCCTCATATAGCGTCGATGATATGATCCACGCCAGGTTCTTCTCCTTGTCGCCCGAGGAACGCCTGGCCCTAACGGAACGCTTCAAGGAAAAGTTCATGGAGTACCTCGTGCTGAACGACGCCCAGGCCCGTAGCACCTGCGAGGCCTACACCACCCTCGGCGAATGCTTCGACGCCCTGGGAGGCTGGAAGGGCCTCGGCGAATCGGTTAACGCTTTCTTCGGCATTCCCTCGACCCACGAGTACCTCCTGTTGCACCACAATATGCACTTGCCCGTCTTCTACACGGCAGGAGCATCATCCCTCGATGTCCTGGCCCATGAAAACCTCGGCCAAATTCCGCCGCGCCAGGGGTGGAGGGCCAAACTTCAAACGGGCTCGAACACCACCGTATGCCGCGATCCTGGAAGTCTAACGAACCAACCCGGCGAATGTTCGCTGCCGCCTTCCAAGAAAAAGACGTATCTCTCTCAGTAGGGGACGTCCGACATGAGAAGGATTGCGACCTGAACCAAACCACGTTAGCAACCGCCGGGGCGGCCCGCTTGAAGAACCCCGGCGGGCCGCCCTCCTTGTTGGAGGACTTCGGTTCTTAAAGAAAGGGGATTGTATGCGCGCCTGGCTTGCTGTTTTCACAACCGTTGCTTTTCTCCTTGGAAGCTTCGCCTGGGTACCCACGGCCTTTTCGGCCAGCGCCCTTACGGATGCTCCCGGGATTTCCGCCGGGCCGGGGGCCGCGATCCCAGCCTACTGGTGGCACCCCGAAGTTTCCTGGCTTGAGGCCCAATATCCGGCGGTCCACTGGAACGATCGCCTAAGTGAACCCATCGACCTTACAACCTGGATGACCTGGGTGCGCTTTGTGGGCCACCAGGACCTCCCGGTACCCAAGGGAATTTCCCGCATGGCTCTGGTGGAATCCCTGGCTCCTCTTTTCGAGAGCGCTCCCTTGCAAACGATGGGTCCCGCTCTTCCCTTTGCGGATGCGCCGTCTCCCGATGATCCCCGCTTTCCGCTCATTCAAAAGGCCTACGGGCTCAAGATCCTACAGGGCTATCCCGACGGTACCCTTCGCCTCTCGCAACAAGCGACACGATCTGAAGCCCTCACGCTTCTTGCACGGGCCCTTCGGGTGTGGGAATCGGTCGCACAAGATCGTAACGATCCTCTTCCGATCCCGGCGGACCCGGAGGACCCTGCCCCGCTACCGGATCCGAACCCGGTGGTTGTCCATCCGGATCCGAAGGACCCTGACCCACTGCCGGATCCCGTTGACACACCGTATTCGGTTGCCTACCGTGTGATGGTCCCATCTGAAGGAGGCTATGATTGGGATCCGGTAAGGGATTTTTGGAACCCGGTGTATTTGTATCATCATGCGGATCCTCTACATGGTTCATGCCTATATCGTAGCGGCCCCTCATTAGACCCCGAAGATGAATGGGATGAAGCGATAGATCGTTTTTATTACAACGGGGTTCTTTTTGATCCTTCGCCCGATCTGCCACGACAATGCTACTTGGAGAATGGGTATTTTCACGGTAGCTTGTCCGGTGACGATGTGCTGCTTGAATATTGGGATTTCTATGAGATATACGATCCCACAACATCTCCTGAGCCTGACTACGAAATTCATTACTGGTACTACCCATATCTTAAGGAGTGCAACTGGTATTTTCATGACGATCCCGCGAATCCGGGTCAAATGCGGTTGACTAACATAGACTGTTTTACTCTCCGGCGTCCTATCGTCATAAAACAGTTTTTACGCACACCTGACACCATTCTGGCTGATGCTCCTGCTACACTGGAGTTTCAAAGTGACATCTGGGGTGCCGGATGGACAGAGGTGTATCCTGTGTTTTCCTACACATCGCCGTCAGGTCAGAGCTACACGATGGGTTATTCTTCAGACCCTGATTATGTGAACCTTGAGTTTCGTGATGACCCACCTATAATCAGACCGGTAACCCTTACTTTCCCCGAGGCTGGTACATACACCTATACGCTTCGTTTCTGTGCTACCACTTACCTCGGTGGATTCGAGGCCTCATACTGCTCCTGGACAACATCCGGCACCTTTGTAGTGGAAAGCCCGTCTGAACCCTCCCTCCCGGAACCGGAGGACCCTGCCTCACTGCCGGACCCGAGCCCGGAGGATCCTTCCGCGTTCTTTCCAAAGCCGATGGATCCTGTGGTCGTACTTCCGGATCCGGATGATCCTAACCCGCCTCTAACAACGGATCCCTGAGAGCAGTAAGGCACCTAGCTTGCAAACCAACGAAAGGAGTTGTTCCATGCGACGCCAGCGAAATCCTCACCACAAACACCGCTCCATGCCCGCGATGGTCCTCGCGCTCCTGGCCCTGGCCATCTTTTCCGCACCCTTCGCCACCCCCAGGGCCACCGCAAAGGAGGCGGACCAAACCTGGTACGCCTTCACCGACATCCACGGCCACTGGGCCATGGGACCCATTCTTCAAATGGCGGAAAGTCTGGGCTTTTCCAAAACCGATACAGCCTTTCGCCCTGACGATCCCATCGAGGGCCCGGTTTGGACGGCCTGGCTCACCCGCCTTCTCCCCCAGGCCCGGGCCTGCATCGATATCTACCCGAAACCGCCAGAGTGCTCCGCCCTTGGTTCTCCCCAAGAAGGGCCGCTCACGCGACAGGCCCTTGTGGCGGATCTTCGCCAGGCCCTTTCGGTAACACCGGGGGTTTACAACCCCCACTTCCGCCCCGACCCCATGCCGGTTGATCTGCCGCCCAAAGACACGGCCGAGTTCCAGCTGGCCTGGGACGGGCTCAGCTGGGGTTACCTCGAGGGCTATCCCGACGGTACCCTTCGCCTAGAGCAGGTGGCCACACGGGCCGAGGCTGTCCAGATGCTCTCGCGGGTGCCAAGGCTCTTCGACCGGAGCATCCTTCAGGAAACCAGCGACGCCCAGGCCCTCCTTCAGGCCGCCAGCGACGCCTTCCATCTCTTCACCCACGTGGAGAAGGACATCCTTCCCCGCTGGCAAGATGCGGTCAATCGCCTTTTCGCCGGAGGTTTCCGCCGGTTTTGGGTGGATACCGACGTCCTCCATGCCACCATCGGCTTCGATACGGCCCGGATGAAGGCCCTTCTGGCGGTGGAGAACACCGAGGGAACCGGCATGAACTGGGCCGTCTTCGACCTTTCTTTCCGCTTCCACGATGGAGAGTGGCAGATCGAAGATTTCTCCATCGTGGAAACCCACGAGAATACGCCGGAAGCCCAGGTTCCGCGCTATGACCGCGCCTGGATCATCGGACCGGAGGTGACACCATGAAGCGTAACCGGACGCTTCTCCTTCTCCTTGGCGCCGCCGTCCTTGCAGGCGGGATTTTCATCGCCATGGCCGTTTTTGATGAAAAAGAAGCCGTGGCCGCTCCCAGCTGCGTGGGGTGCGACTACTTTGTCCCCTATTCCATCAGCGGGGACTGGCCCCGGAGCGGATCCTGCCTGTTGAGGGCTAGCTCGTGGAAGTGCTACGTGGGCGGAACCCATATTCGTTCCCTGCCTTTTGTGACGAGCTGCGATTGGGCTACGGCGCCGTATCCTCCAAGCACGCCCGGCTATAAGCCCGGATACGAGTACGTCACCTACATCTGGTGCGACAGCTATGTTCCCGCGCCCTCGGCGTCCATCAGCGCTTCCGGACCCGGCACCCTTCTCGACGGCGAAACCGGCACCGTGAGCTTTCGGTACAGCGCCTCCTCTGCCGATTCCTTCTCCTGGAGCGTCAGCACCGCCGTGGGGTCCAGAAGCGGAAGCGGGTCCACCTCCGGAACCGTTTCCGGAAGCGTTGGAGGCAGGCTCCCCGACTCTTCACCCGGCACAACCCAAACCTACTGCGGGTCCATCCGCGCCGTGAACGTCCACGGCGGTCGAAGCGATTCGGATAGCGACTGCACCACCGTAAACATTGTTGCCGCAAGCCCGACGGCCAGCATAACCCTCAGCAGATCCCGCGTGATGCCGGGCGAACCTGTCCCTATCACCATCACCCTAACCGCTGGCAGGAACTGGTATCAAGCCGATTGGACGTTAAGGGTTCTTGGCCCTGGCGGCCAGCAGGCGTCCGATCAGGAGGTCCGTTCGCCCCGGCTGACAGGTTCCTTCAAGGACAGGTACACCGCCACCCTGCAGCTTATGTTCGGTTCAAAGGCGGCGGGCAAAACCTATACCGTGGAGCTCACCGTCACAAACACCCACGGGAAAACCGCAAGGGCCACCACAACCCTTTCCGTTGAAAAGCCACCGACCTCCGGCGGTGGAGAAGACAGCCGCAAAATCTTGGTCATCCGGCCGAGCATCCGCATCACCAGCAGCCAGGACGCCGAACTCATCGTCGCCTGGCAGAATCTGACGAATATCAAGCTCTCGGTCAACCCGGGACTCAATATTCCGGGGCTTCCCGCAGACGGAAAGCTTTCCGACAACCAAGGGTCCTACGCCGGTTCCTACCGCTTTACCCTGCCGTCCTCCCTCTGGCGCCAGGCAGGCATCGCTCTGCCCGCCACTTACACGTTCACCGTGACGGGGAAGGACCGGTTGGGCCAGACCTACGAGGAAAGCGCTACACTTATGATCGACCAGGACATCACCCGGCTTCTCGAATGAGAGCCCAAGGCCAAGCTTAAAGCGGGGAAATCGAAGGCCGCCTTCAGAGGCGGCCTTCTTTGAAAACGGCCGACCGGATAGACCAAGCTTTTTTGGTTTACGCCTGGGCTTCCCAGCAACCCCCACCGGCAGCTATCCCTTCCGCCCACTTTAGAGGTATTCCTTCCAAAGGAGGTTGATACTTTGTTTGCAGGTTTTTCCCGTCGCCACCGGTTCACCCTCGCGGTCCTGGTGATCCCCCTTTTTCTCGCCGGGTGCTCCCTCGGCGGCAAGGGCGCCTCGGGAACCGTTCCCAAAGACATCGAGGACACCGTCTACCGCTTCTACGACGCCCTTTTCAAGGGAGATCTCGATAGCCTCAAACAGACGGTAAGCGGAACCATGGCAACCGATCTTCCGCGAATCGCAGGACCCTACGTCCACTACGCCCTCCTCAACCCTGAAGGCGCAAAGGCGACCAAGGCGGAGATCAAATCCGCCCGTATGGTAGCCGCCCAGAGTGATCAGTGGGCCGTGGTGGATGTCCTGGTGGTGGCCAGTACCCCCTACCAGAACGAAACGGCCTACGGCGCCTTCAGCCACCGGCTCCACCTCTGGAACTTCGGCGACGGCTGGCGCATCTACTACAGCGAGGAAGCGGGGGCGATCGTACCGTGAGCATGCCGGAACGCCTCGAATCTCCCCATCTGGACGATGACACCCTTCACGAGCTCCTGGGCGAAAAACGATGGGGACCGGGCATCGGCCTCAAGACCGGCCTCACGGCCGGGGCCCTCAAGGAACTTCTCCTGGCCGAGGATCTTTCCCCGTCCATGAAAGAACGCCTGGACCGCGCCGAAACCATCCAGGACGTGGTGAAAGCCGTCTACGAACTGGAGGGCGAACTCGCGCCCCTCGCCTACAAGCTCCACCGGCTCACGGGGCTTCACGCCGAATTCCTCCGCTGGCTCGTAGAACCCGTGGCGCCCGCCTACTTCCCCTTCTTTGGACTGGAACACGTCCCCGCTTTCGAACTCCTTTGCTCCTGGCCCTGGGAAGGGCTTTACCTCGATCCGGTGGAATACCCCATCGACCAGCTTCAGAAGGAAGCCGAGGCCCTTTTTCAAGGAGGAGACTAACCATGCGGTGGGTCCTTTCACTGGCACTGGCCTTTTCCCTCGTCCTCCAGAGCGGCGCGGTTTGGGCCGCCTCGGACTTCGACAACCCGCGCCTGGAGGCCCTGTACCAAAAATGGTCCAAGGAACTGCAACTGCCGCCTCTTCCCGAAATGCCCAAGCTCCAGATGCCGGACCTTCCCGTCTTCGAACTCCCCGAATCCCTCGCCCCCCCGAACATGGGCCAGATCCCCCACCATCCCCTGCCGGAGATCGGAAAAATGCCGCCTCTTCCGGCCCTCCAACTTTTCGCGACGGCGGGGTCCTTCGAGGAGCGTGTCAAAGCCATGGACCGTACCCTGGGACCTCTTCCCGGCGGCTCTTTGGGCCTCCAAGTCTTCACGAAGGCCCCCGATCTTCCCAGGCTTCAGACCGATGAGCTCCCGGTTTTTCAAATCACCCTGGAAAAGCCCGAGTTTTACGGGAGCCTAAACAACCTCGCCAAGGCCTATGGGATCACATCGACCATCGACCCGTTTGTCCTCAACCAGGCCTTCGGCCAGCTTTTTGCCTCGAAATCCAAGGAGATCCTCGGCCAGTACTCCGGCCTTAAAGTGAATCTTCCGCCTGGCCTTCAGAACGGCAACCTTTTCGACCCCTGGCAGGCTTTTCTCGCGGGCAACCGCCCCAACACCAACATGTGGCATGACCTTTTGGAAAAGGACGTCTTCAACTCCCTTACCCTGCCCGGGTCTCTTCTTCTCCCGATCCTTGGCGTGGGCGCGACAATGGCGGGTG
Organism: Clostridiales bacterium; assembly: GCA_018729555.1. Lineage (GTDB taxonomy): Bacteria > Bacillota > Sulfobacillia > RBS10-35 > RBS10-35 > RBS10-35. The sequence goes on from JAHHQG010000048.1 coordinate 8,075, forward strand.
GAGCGGCCATCTCGGCCGTCGGCAAGGCGGCGAAGACGGCCTACACCGGGGCCAAGTCCCTCGCTCAAAAGATCCTCAGCAAGGAGGGCGTGAAACTCGGCCTCAAGACGGCGGCGCGCTTTGGGCTCGGGGCCCTGGCCGCCGGGACGGGAGTGGGAGCTCTTGTTGGGGCGGGAATGCTTCTCTGGAACGCCTACGACGTCTATCAGCTACTGCGGGAAAACCCCGGCCCATAGCCGGGGTTGCCCCACCGCCCTTGCGGTCGCCGGATGAACCGGCGGCCGATTTTTTTGCCAGCGAGGGGTTCCTCGGTGGCCGCATGATACCCTGATGGTGCCAGGACGCGGGGAGCCGGGTGGCTTTTTTGTCTTTGGGGCGTCGCGATCTCAAAGAAAGGTATCCTGGAAATGCAAGGCACACGCCGCGCCTCCCCCGTTCCCCTATCTTCTCCAAAACGGGGCGAGGCGCAAAAAGGAGGTGACGACGGCCATGCTATGGCCGTTAATGGGATTTATTATCTCGGCCTACCTCGTATATCGATACGAGGTAGGTCGCTCCCGGCGGATTCGCCGGTTCCGCCGGGAGCAGGAGGGGGTGGGCCGTCCATGACGGCCCTAACCCTCGTAGGAGCCCTCGTCATCATCCTCCTGCTCGGCGAAGTTGCCGAGCAAAGGGGCGCCCTCCATTTCTGGGAGGAGCGCCGGGAGGAG
>JAHHQG010000049.1 GCA_018729555.1 Clostridiales bacterium
AAAATGCGTCGCAACTGTCAGGGGGTGAGCGACAGCGCGTCGCCATTGCCCGGGCACTGGTAAACGAACCGATGGTTATTCTCGCCGATGAGCCGACGGCTGCTCTCGATGGAAAGACCACCCAGGAAATTATGACGCTCTTTCTATCCATCAAAACGCGGGGGGCGGCGGTGCTCATTGCGACGCACGATGACCGGGTGGCAAAGCAATGCGACCGTATCCTGCGTATGATCGACGGTCGCCTTGTGGAATGAAACCGCCTAAACCTCTTTCGGCGCATCGGGAGGTTACGTCCCGTCAAGGGGTGTAAATGGGCTCCCCTTCGGGTGGGCTGATGTCAAAAGTTATGCATCCCCTCCTTCCGGGTGGCTGCCCCGGAAAACGAGCCTGGAGCCGGCGTAAGCCGGGTCATCGATTCGGGACTGAAATCCTTTCGAGACGCCATCCCCTCCTCCTGCTGCTCCTCGAGCACGGCCCCCATGAGCCGCAAGGCAGCCGCCACATTGGGGAAGATCCCGACGACGTCCAACCGACGCACCAGCACCCGAATCAACCGTTCCAGGACGTTGGTCGAATGGATCCGCCGCCCGTGTGTTCCGGAGGGAAGGCCCTATCGGCAGGGACGTCCTCGTCTGCCGCTTCCAGGAGCGCCGCCACCTGAGGATACCGAGACCGAAGCGCCTCGTCGATCTGTCGGAGACGCTCCCGGGCCAACGCCTGACTCGGCTGGGCAAAGATGCTTCGGACCTCGACGAGTCCTGCCGGCTAAGCGTGTTTGGGCACGCGTGCCAAGAGGGTTCCGCAGCCCGTTCGTCAAAACCCAGCCCCTTTCGCTCTCCGCTGGGCTTCACAATGTCGAGGGTGTTTCCCTTGACTCTCTTTTTTGAACGCAGTACAATCACAGTGAATCTGAGTGAATCATCTTGCATACCGGTTTTGTCGGTTTTCCGAAAAAACGCCAGGAAGCCGAGAAGAAAACGAAAAGGACCCGATGCCTCGCTCAAGCCGCAGATGCCCTTGATGCACCCTTGGTCGTATAAATCCGGCGAACGGATCCGGACCTAACAACGAGCATCAGCATTGAAACGGCCAAAATCCACCGTCGTAATGTCTACCGAAAGGCTTGGCGCCCGCAATCTGCGCGAATTACTCGACAGGCTCAGGCTCGGATTGTGAGGCAGTGCAAAATACCACTTTTGTGGTATTTACACCAGAGAGAAAGGGGTCTATTCTAAAGATGGCAGGAGAAAGTTTGGGGTCAGGGAAGGTGATGGATGGTAAGACGGAACTTGGAGGGTGTGGTTCTCCTGGCGGCGGAAGCTTAGCGGAAAAATTTTAAAGGGAGGCATCCATGCCATGGCGAGACTTGGTGCCCGGTGGCGGGCGGTTTCACTGGCGGTTTTAGCGGTGGCGCTGGCTAGCCTGTTGATTTCAGGAGGCGTCCATGCGCGCGCCGACAGTCTGGTAGCAAGCCCTTCCGGGGATCCATGGGAACAAATTCATGATCGCACTGAAGCCCCACCAATTATAAACAGAATGATAAAGGCGATAAACGATCAGAATTTACTGGAATATATTAGCTGCTTCAGCAAGGAGAATCGGGAGCTTATGGAGCAATTTCTTACGGACAATCCTAACCAGGCGTTTAAAGAGCAAAGCGCGATCTTGGTGAGTATAAAAGAGTTACCTAAGCAAGTTGGTGTAGCGGCTGGCGGTTTGGTAACCAGAGATCAGAGTTTGGATAAGACTCGTTTCTTCTATGCCGAGATCAAATTTAAGGTAGACCGGGAGGAAAAGTGGCTGTATAACGGTATCAATCATAGACTTATTGTGTTGACTGAGGAAGATGATGGATGGAAGATCGCGGGGATTATTGTCCCCTCCATCAGGGTTTTAGTTGAGTCTGGCTATGGCTTTGGGACGGCGGCGGAGCAAAAGGCTGCGGAAATTGAGGAAATGATGGAAAGAAAAGGGCTGGTTGCTAATTACGAAGGAAAAATTATAGCAAACCTTGCGGCGGATAAAACCGAACCAGCCAAAGAAAAACAAACTGATTTGAGTGCAGTCCCGAAAGTTTTGCCAACCGCTACAGACGAGCACGTGAAACCGAGTAACATTAGAGTCTATTTGACTTATCAGGTGAATAAGGATTAATGGAAAACTTCTACAGCCACAGTTAACTTTTATGATTATGTTCGAGATGTACTTCCCAACGAATGGATAGCAAGCTGGTATACATCATATCCTTCTGCAGTTAGGGCCGGTGCTCTGGCAGTTAAGATGTATGGTTGGTACCATGTTTACCACCCAAAATGGAACTTCTGACCAAGTATATATTGTTAATTCAAGACATCCTTCAACTACTTAGGCAATCAACGATGTAGGCGGCATTGGTGTGGATCGGGCCGACGGGAAGCTCTTTGAAACCCAGTATATTCAAGGGTCTGAAAGTGCTGGCGGATACCACGGAGGTAAGATATGGCAGTTGGGAACGAAGTACTGGGCAGAACAGGGCAAAGACTATACATTTATGGTACATTACTATTATGACTATTCTCCAAACACGGCGAACCAGTTGGCGCATTTCTTCTACTACTAAATCCATGAGGCCGGAGAGGTTGAAAATTCTCCTCCGGCCTTACTACCATTTGGGGGTAAAGACGATGAACAGAGGCCTCTGCAGGACGGTACTCGTTCTTTTCACTTGCCTTGTAATGTTTGTGTCGTTGACCATGTTGGCCACGGCACAGGCGAAGGGCATATCTTCTGTCGGCACCTGGCGGATACCTAAAGGATTGTACATATTTCATGTTAGTTCGGAGGGGATATTAGGTTGGCTTCCAGACTTGCAAAACCCTACTTTGGGATGTGCTGGGCCTTCTAGCATTATTTACCGGAGTTCCACAGCCGGGGAGAAATTTGAACCGGTAACTCTTTTCTCGCAGGTAAACGTCGTGTTCAACGGTCCGGCCTCCCACCAGAATATATTAGATACAACCGGATTGCTTAGCTTCATCTGGGCCAAAAAGAAGGGAGAGGAAAATTTCTCCCTTTATTTCTCAAATGACGGAGGGCGTACTTGGAACAAGGTTCCAGGAACGGAGAGTGAGACCCCTTGTCCTCCCTTCGTAGCGATTCCCGATCTGGTAAATTCGCAAAAGGCTTACATAATTCCGTCTACACCAACCGTCCCTTTTCTTGGCGAACAACCGCTATCACTGAACAGTTTTCTGGAGACAAAAAACGGGGGCGTAAGTTGGGAGAAAAAGTCCTTGCCGGGTCAGACCCCGCCCGCAGTTGAGGGGCTACTTTTTCATCCGAATGACCCAAAAAAAATATGGGTATGGCGCGGTTCGATGGGGGATTGGATGGGTGTCCGTTATTCGGAAGACGGTGGGTTAACCTGGTCCACTGTCCCGATACCTGCAGAGGGCCGAATATCCGGAGTAACGTTTAATCCATATACCGGGGAGGTAGTGGTTACGGGCCGGGGAGTAATCTCGAGCTGGCAATCCGGGAAAGGCAAAGATCTGCGTGGTGAGTGCGGTCTTCCGCAGGACGCTCGCGCCGACTTTGTAGCAGGGCCGCCACTTTTTAACCCACAGGCAAAGAATGTTCTCTTTCCAGTATTTTTCTGGGGAAATGGTGGAGTAACGGGAGTAGTTTACGCCTACAAGGAGGGGAAAGTAAAAAAAATAACAACTTTTTCCGTGGAACAAGGAGATCCGGTTTATGCTTTTTTATCGGAAGGCAAGCTTTATCTCTCACTTATGAACGCCAAAGGGCCAGGACAGGTGCTGGAGTACCCGCTTCCGGCCATATCTGCACCCCTATGGTGGCCCATACTTAGCGGCGTTTTGGTTTTAGGGATTCTGGTATACTTCTTGCTTCGCTGGAGAGTTTCGGCTTTGACCAAGCAGCGTAAAAACTGATTCTCTCCACGAGTTTGTGCTGTGGGGTTCTGAGGAGGAGCGGCTTCTCCCAGGGGTCACGTCCCGTCAAGAGGTGTAAATGGCCTCCCCTTCGGGTGGGCTGATGTTAAAAGTTATGCATCCCCTCCTTCCGGGTGGCTGCCCCGGAAAACGAGTCTGGAACCGGCGTAAGCCGGGTCATCGATTCGGGACTGAAATCCTTTCGAGACGCCATCCCCTCCTCCTGCTGCTCCTCGAGCACGGCCCCCATGAGCCGCAAGGCAGCCGCCACATTGGGGAAGATCCCGACGACGTCCAACCGACGCACCAGCACCCGAATCAACCGTTCCAGGACGTTGGTCGAATGGATCCGCCGCCCGTGTGTTCCGGAGGGAAGGCCCTATCGGCAGGGACGTCCTCGTCTGCCGCTTCCAGGAGCGCCGCCACCTGAGGATACCGAGACCGAAGCGCCTCGTCGATCTGTCGGAGACGCTCCCGGGCCAACGCCTGACTCGGCTGGGCAAAGATGCTTCGGACCTCGACGAGTCCTGCCGGCTAAGCGTGTTTGGGCACGCGTGCCAAGAAGGACCCGATGCCTCGCTCAAGCCGCAGATGCCCTTGATGCACCCTTGGTCGTATAAATCCGGCGAACGGATCCGGACCTAACAACGAGCATCAGCATTGAAACGGCCAAAATCCACCGTCGTAATGTCTACCGAAAGGCTTGGCGCCCGCAATCTGCGCGAATTACTCGACAGGCTCAGGCTCGGATTGTGAGGCAGTGCAAAATACCACTTTTGTGGTATTTACACCAGAGAGAAAGGGGTCTATTCTAAAGATGGCAGGAGAAAGTTTGGGGTCAGGGAAGGTGATGGATGGTAAGACGGAACTTGGAGGGTGTGGTTCTCCTGGCGGCGGAAGCTTAGCGGAAAAATTTTAAAGGGAGGCATCCATGCCATGGCGAGACTTGGTGCCCGGTGGCGGGCGGTTTCACTGGCGGTTTTAGCGGTGGCGCTGGCTAGCCTGTTGATTTCAGGAGGCGTCCATGCGCGCGCCGACAGTCTGGTAGCAAGCCCTTCCGGGGATCCGTGGGGACAAAAGGAGGTTCTCAACTACCTCTTTTGGACGGCGGATCCAAAATTAGAACAGGACGTGATAAAGCTCCAAAATGAAATGGGGCTTGATAATCAAACAATAATGAAACTCAAAGAGCTGGGTCTGAGAGAGCGTCAAAGCATCGCAGAGTTGAGGACTAAAGAAGCGTTTGATGTCGTAGCGTTCAATTCTGGAGTAGACGCTGCCTTTATCGAAATTGATAGAGAGACCCGTGAGGTGTTGGGACCGAAGTACGAAACCTTCCGCAAATGGATAAGAGACTGGTGGAACCAGGAAAAAGAGTATCGGGGAAAGTGGATCGCAGAAAAGTTGCAGAAACAAACCGAGGTTGCCCCTCTCGCTGATTTTGAGAAGGGCGTGGTATTTGCAACTCAGTATTATGGCGATTCCTCTTGGCAAGTTGCATTGCCTGACAAGTATGTGAAGTTCGCCAACCGGGGCTGGTTGAGCAGCATTCCTTCTTCAATCCGACCTAAGTACAGTAACCCGCCTTATACGGTGAATATCTACTACCAAGCTACAAATAAGAGCGTTCTTGGTTCCGGTTCAGGAAGTTGGCCCGTGGAATGAAGATGATAATTATTGGGATGCGGCCAACGGATCGAATCCACGTCGGTTGTTTAAAGATCTTCCTTTAGGAAAACCGGAAGCTCAAGCTGCCTTTTATGAGGGGTATAATGGCGGTGAGGATCAGTTTGGAAGGAAAGTTACAAACCCGGCAGGAATAGATTTGACTCCTTACGTAGCTTCACAGTTGGGTCTTGGTTATAGAACGCCGCGGGAAGACCCGCCTCCTTCAGGGGGCGGGATGAAAGCGGCGCTTGAACATTTGTTCTTGTTTTGGTATACTTAACTCGCAATGAAAACGCGTAAAACCAGGTATGCTCACTACAACATCAACTCCCACTTCGTTTGGATACCCAAATACCGGCGGAAGGTTTTAACCGGTGCGGTCGCCGACGAACTGGAACGCTTGATCCGGAAAGTTTGCGGTGAAATGGAGGTGGAGGTTCTAAGCCTTTCCGTTCAACCGGATCACGTGCATCTATTCGTGTCAGCACCGCCTCGATATGCGCCTGCCGTGCTCATCAACGCGATCAAAGGGTACACGTCCCGTTACATCAGGCAGAAATTTCCGGAGCTTGAAGCACAGACCGGACCGCGTCTCTGGACCCGCACGTACTACGTTGGGACCGCCGGAACGGTCTCCGCCGAAACCATTCGCCGCTATTTCGCCGCTATATTGAAGAATCCCAGGATGTTTAGGTGAAAAGCATGGCCTGGAGTTCCGCCTCCCATCCCGATCGGCTGCTGCTCACCCGGCAGTTTCCGATCGGACCCGACCGCCTGCCGGAGTTCGAACCGATCATGCAGGCGGCCAACCGGATCTGGAATTCATGCGTCTGGCATTCGCGGGAGATCCGGGAAAAAGAAAACCGGTGGCCGAACGAAGGGGAGCTGAAGGCGAAATTCAAGTTCTTCAAGGTCTGGAAAGAGCTCCACTCCCAGTCGGCTCAGGCGGTGGTGGAAGAGTACTTTGAGGCCGTCTCCGGCTACCGGAAGCACCGGGAAAACGGTCATGAGGAAATGCGTCCGCCGGATTTCAAGCCAAAGAAGCATCTTCGGACGGTCACCTGGAAAAAGCAGGGCTTTGACGTCCGACCGGACGGCCTTGGGCTGAAGCGATCGCGGGGAAAAGATCCCGTTTCGGTTCCGCTGCCTGCGGGATGGAACGTCATCGTCCTGCCGGATGGACAAAGCATCACCGGGACTCCGGTCGAGGTCAAGGTGAAGGCGATCGTCCGTCGCCGGAAGGTGGAAAACCTCATCCTCCACGTGACCTTCGATCTCGGGGTCGTGCCGGTCCGCCCTGAGGCGGGGCCCGTCGCGGCGTACGACTACAACGCGGCCATGCTTGCCCGGGCGACCTCCGCCGGTGTGCTGGATCTTTTCGTCGGCCGCGAACTCCTGGCCCAGATCCAGTACCGGAACAAAGTGCTGGCGGAATTTCAGGCGAAGATGAGCCGCCTCAGGGAAGGGTCGCGGCGCTGGCGCCGGCTTCAGGCGGCCAAAGCCCGGGTGCTTGAAAAGCTCGATCGCCGGATCCGGCCCATGGAACACGCCCTGACGAAAGCGCTGGCCGAACTCGACCGGAAAGAAGGCATCGCCGTCGCCGTCCTCGGCGATCTGACCGGCCTTCGCCGCTCCGCCGGAACCGGGATGAAGGGGAAGAAGGCCAACCAGAAGATCAACCAGATGGCCTACGATCGCCTCAGCTCCCAGCAGGGGTACAAAAACCTCATGCGCGGGATTCGGACGATCTTTCTTTCCGAAAAGTACACGTCATCGACCTGTTACGCCTGCGGCCATCGAGACCCGTCGTCGAGAAGACATCGCGGGCACTGGAAGTGCAGGCGATGCGGCTTCTCTTTGCAGGCGGATCTGAACGGCGCCGGCAACCTGCTCAAGTTCCGGCTTGCCGAAAACGTCGTCGGCGTACCCGGTCCGGTGTCTTTCCACACGATCCGGCACTGGCGCTGGGATAAGCGCTACAACCGGTACGTACACGTATCGTCAAGGGCCGGGGCATAAGCCCGGTACCTGACGTAGTCGGGACTTCAGTGACGGTCCCCTCCGGAGGCGCGAAGCCTCCGGTGTAACCCGGCAGGACATCCTGCCGCCAGGAAGCCCTTCCCCTTCAGGGGGAGGGAGAAAGTCACTTGCAGAATGCTTGGGTAGAGGTGAGGTACAGTGATCTGCCGTAAATGCTTACTTTTAGCCTTGGCACTTGTGGTATTGGTTGGTCTATATGGTTGTGCACAACAGCAAGAGCCCGGTCCTCAAAAAAATACCGGCTGGACTGAGGTTGCGATCGATACAGGAAAAGCCAAACTCCTCCAAGAAGAGGTGGATAACGGCCACCGGCCAGGTCTTCTTGACCCACATCAAGTAATCTACGAATTCTTGGAAGGGCAACTTAAGATCTCGGGAAGCGAAGTTCAGGAAATCAAAGAAGTAGATGAAAAGGTAAAGGGATTACCGGAAGGTAAGGTTATCCAGGTGACCCTCCATGACGGAAAGGTGTTGCAACTCTCTCTCGTCCAGCCTGTCAGGAAGGGGCCCACTGGGATATGGCAGGTCGAAGGGTATCGTTTTCTTAAGTGATTCCTTTGGCGGGTGCCGGCCGCAAAACTTTCGGCACCCGCTGTTGAAATTTAAGGTGGTAAAATGTCGGTTCTGGAGATATCGATCATGCGCCCCTCATACTAGATAAAAGTTGAAACTATGTTGTATCCTTCTGCCAAAGGAGGGGCGACCTGTGAAACGAACAAAATCCATCCCCATCCAATTCAAAGCGGCTTTGGAACGGATCGCAGGAGCGCATTCGTCTGGCGCAAGAGGCGCTGGCCAGACGACGGGCACCCCTGCCGATGCTCCTCAAGACGCTTCGCATTCCCCGAGCGACGGGGGATGACCAGAAAAAGCGCCGGGAAGCCGAGAAGAAACGAAGAGAGTCCGAACGGGCACCGGACGCCTTTGAGGGTCTCACCACCAAGTGAGAGCGCCCGAAAGCCAC
>JAHHQG010000005.1 GCA_018729555.1 Clostridiales bacterium
ACGTAGACCGGGCCTTCTCGCCAGATTCTCAGGGATGCCATCCGTCACGCCTCCTGGTAATCCTTTCGCCAGCACACTCAAGGTCCCTATGTCGCAATTGGTCTGCCGAAAGCCCATTTAATCAATCTCGGTGTTCCCCGCACTGAATCTCGCCGGGTCAAGTCCCAAATTGTCTGTAAAAAGCGGTCTGTGGATGATGCGGTGGCAGTGTCCTTGAGCATGGTCGGCCGCATTGCGAATCGCCACCCGGTAGGCCTTGGGCTCCGGCCGCACCGCCTCGGGCACCTTGTCTAAGATGTTCTGCATCTTGTGCATCCAGCAGCGGACCCGTTCGGCCTCGGGCCACATCACCTCCACGGCCTTGATCAGCCCCGGTGCCCCATCCGTGGTAACCGTTAGCGGCGTCGGGAGACCCCGTCGCACCAGCCTGCGGAAATGCTCCAACCAGTCCCGTTCACTTTCTTTGTCCCCGAGACTCATGTGCAACAGCACCTTGCCACCGTCCCGCAGCATCGCCCATGTCAGGAAGATCGCTTGTTGCCGCCCCGCTTGTTGGCGCAGCGATTCGTAAATCGCATCCGCAAACAGGTAGACGACTGCAAACCCCGACAAATCCCGCTCGCTCAGCCGGCTGACGCTGGCATGGGAAAGAAGGCTCTCCCCACCCCATTCCCGCAGAGCAATTTCCCGCGTCGATAGCCTCCGCACGTACATCTCGAGCTCCGCCGCTGCAAAGCCGCCCACAAGGACGGCTGACATACGCCGTCGAACCCTCGTACCTGCAGTACTGCGATGGCCAGCCGTCCTTCAGCACCATCGATCTTGCGGGTCTTATAACCGTTGCGCGACCCTTGCTGGCCCGGCTGGCGCCGTTCATAGCGGCCCCGGCCGCCCAGCATGTCTGCCGTCTCCGCCTCCAGCAGCTCCTCGATCAGTTTCCGCGCTCCCAGTTGGATCAAGGTACTGGTCAGGTCTTCCGCCTGTGTTCCTTGCCGTGCCTCCACAGCCATCCGTTCGGCCCATTGCGCCATCTGCTCCACAGGCGGTATCCTTTTCATAGGTCTGGGCCTCCTTCGGTGTTTCCCTTTCCGGGGTCTTTTTTGTGCTACCACCGATGGTTGTCCAGCCCCCTCTCTTTTTACAGACACCTTAAGCCATGATCACCTCGCCGGCCGCAGATATTTGTTCAAGAATCCAAGGATGTTGGCCCAGGCATCATAGCGGGTCTCCGGCAATCGGAAACCGTGCCCTTCTCCAGGGTAACTCCGGTAAAATACGTCAGCATCCGGCCTTAGCTCCCGGATAAGCGCCACCAATTCCTCCGACTGGCTGACTGGTACCCTGGGGTCTGCCTCCCCATGTAGTATGAGCAGAGGATCTCTGAGGTTTCTCAAGTGGATGACAGGCGAACGGTCCATGAAGAGTTCACGTCTTTCTGAGGGAAGCCCCATCTCGGACGCGAGACCTCGCTGTCCGACCCAATCTGTTTCATCCCAGTATGAAACGCGGTTTGTGACACCATACAGGGCAACGCCACAGCGGAAGATACCGGGGTACTTCATCAATGCTAAAAGCGTAAGGTACCCGCCGTAGGACCCCCCCATCACGGCAACCTGACGGTGGCGGATCTCTGGCCGATTCATCAACCAGTGAGCTGCCGCCACCACATCGTCAACATCACCCCCACCCCAGTCACCATCATTCGCCTCTTCAAAAGGTCGACCGTACCCTGCGCTGCCCCTGTAATCCAGGCCAAGCACCGCATAACCATGGTACAAAAGGTACGTTACCAACGGATCCCACTGGTCCCTAAACTGAGAGGTCGGTCCTCCGTGGAGGTACACTACCCCGGGAAATGAAGTAGATCCTTCCGGTCGTAAGTACCATGCATGCACCTGGAGCTCATCCACAGGCAGCGTTACCCGTTCAGCTATTTTCGATACTCTCGGGAGGTGAAGATCCAACCAGCTCAAGTTCCTCGCTGTAGAGGCATCGTGAACCCTCAAGATCTGCGGAACATCACCAAAAGAGCTCCATAGGGCATAAACGCTATTTTCTGTGGGCACAACCTGGTGAATGGACCCGTCCGCCAAGCTCGCACTGGATAGCGGTTCTTGGTCACGGGAAAGGTGAAATAACCTTCTTCTCCCCTGAGAAGAAGCTGTATACCATAGGGTCTCGTCATGAGCCCAGAACACTCCATCCTTTTCGGTGGGATCATCGGTTACCAACTCCGGCTTCCAGTTACCGTTGATCCATCGCGCTTTCCACACCTGTGGAAAATCATGATGGTCCGCGATGAAAGCAACCTCATCTCGTGACGAATGCCATGCTATATGTTTAGCCTGCCGGCCGCGCATCTCAGCCAGTTCAAACTTCTCCTTGTCCGATAGGCGAAGGAATATCATGGGGGAATCCTTCGAGGTCAGATCCGACAGCTGCAAAACACTCATCCATGTGCCTTTTCGGGAGCACCCCAGCTCACGAATGTGGCCCCCTTCAGCCCAGAGGATCTCGATCACCCCATGGTGCAGAGATACACGAAGGACGGTGTCGGGCCCTCTACCGTCGCTACTCCCTGCGATGATCAATTCATCATCGGTAGCCCCCCAGCAAGCGTGGGTATGCGGCATCAAAACAGCAGGCAACTTTACGCGATCACCGGTCCCCACTTCTCGGATCACCACTTGCTGGGGAGTTCCTTCCTTGATGTAAGCCACCAGTTTTCCACTGGGAGAGAACTGTACTGGGGTCGTTTCATCATAGGGAACGAGGACGCTGTCGGGTCCGAACCAAACCCGTCTACGAAGCTGGCGATCCGTCACGTACAATTGGTGCCGACCGTTTTCCCTCACCACTACTGCAAACAAGTCCTTCGTCGGGTGGGCAGCGATAGCGCGGATTTCGGGCATGCCAGCCACCCGCTTCAGAAGGTCATCTACCCATCGATCGGCAAACCGCGGCTCACGGAGCATCTCGGTAACTCTCTCCTTCCTAGCTCACACGCACCTTTGGATCGAGCCAATCCCGCAACCCATCCCCCAAAAAGTTAAACGCCAGAACCGTGATAAAAATCGCAAGAGTGGGAAATAATGCAGTGAAAGGAGCCACTTGGAGGTATTGCCGGGCAACCGACACCATCGCGCCCCATTCCGCCTGTGGTGGCTGCGCACCAAGTCCCAAAAAGCTTAACGTTGCCGCAGACAGAACGGCACTTGAAAAATTCAACGTTGAATAGACAATCAATGGCGCCATGCTATTGGGAAGGATATGCTTCCATATGATTCCCAAATCTGACATGCCGCTGGCTTTCGCTGCTGTAATGTATTCCTGGGTTTTCACAGCAAGAACTGAGCTCCGCGTAATACGGGCATAATTGGGTACTGCCGCAATTCCTACGGCAATCATGGCGTTGATCAGTCCAGGTCCCAATGCAGCCACGATAGCTATGGCGAGGAGAATTCCCGGAAACGCCATCATAATTTCCATAAGTCTCATCAGGACTCCGTCGAGGCTCCTGAAATACCCCGACAATAAACCAATAGGCGTGCCGATGATAGCACCAATCCCAGTGGCGAGCACGCCGACCGCTAGGGAGATGCGGGATCCATACACGATCCGGCTAAAAATGTCTCTTCCGAGCTCGTCGGTTCCGAACCAGTGGACGGAGGAAGGCGGCTGAAACCGGTTTCTCACGGACTGTTCAATAGGCGAATAGGGTGCAATCCAGGGGGCAAAGATCGCTACCAGTACTAAGCCCACGATGATGATGGCCCCCAGCATCGCGGCAGGGTTATTGCGAAGTCGCTTCCAGCCGATTTGAAGCCGAGCCATTCTCATCGTCCTTTCTTCATTCATACCTGATCCTCGGATCGATTATGGTGTAAAGTAAATCGACAAGGAGGTTGATAACCACAAAAGCGTAAGCTACCACCAGAACAGCGCCCTGCACAATTGGGAAATCCCTGGTTTGTATTGCCTGAACCGAAAGCCGACCGACTCCCGGGATACTAAAGATTGTCTCTGTGACCACTGCGCCACCTAGCAGGTAGCCGAACTGTAATCCCAGAACTGTCACAACTGGCAGCAGGGCGTTTCTCAGAGCATGTCGATACACCACGGCCGATCCACGGAGCCCCTTTGCCCGTGCCGTTCTTATATAGTCGGCAGTGAGCGTCTCCAATATGCTGCTTCGAGTTAGCCGCGCGACCGTAGCAACCGTAGGAGCTCCTAAGGTGAGCGCTGGCAGTATGATATGTACCCAGCCGTTCACAGTTGTAAGGGGTTTAAACCCTGAAACAGGCAACCATCGCAGCTTGTAGGCAAAAACCCACATTAGAAGGAGTCCGACGGCGAACACCGGAACGGAAATGCCGAGAAACGAGAGCAGGCGCACCAGGTTATCAACCCAGGTGTCTTTTCTTACTGCTGAAACCACTCCCATGGGTATGCTCACGATAACGGCCAACGCCAGGGCTACTACCGTGAGCTGCAAGGTCACCGGAAACGTTCTCCGGATTTCAGCGGCGACGGGCTGCTTAGATCTTAGGGATTTCCCCAGGTCACCACGCAATACCTTACTTATCCACGTGAAATATTGTACGTACAGGGGTTTATCCAGACCTAGCTCCTTTTCAATGGCGGCAATGGTCTCAGGTGGCGCATCAGGACCAGCGACAACCTCAGCCGGATTCCCCGGCGTCAGGTGAAGAATGAGAAATACAAGGATGGACACCCCTAACAGGACGGGAATAAGCGCCAGCAGCCGTCGGAACAGGTACCGGGTCATATGCTACTGCATGCCCCTTCGCTCGTAGCTTTACTGGGGGTAGCGCCCTTACCAGACCCTACCCCCCTCATCTCTTCTATCGAACCTTGTACACATCCAGCATTTTGTACAGCACGTTTGCGGGGTGGATTTTCAACGGACCAACCGCCGGCCCTGCTGCCACTACCCGCTTCTCGTGCACTAGAGGCACCCAAATGGCGTTTTCCACGACAATTCGTTGCACATCATGATAAGCTTTAAGCCTCTCTTCATCATTTGTACTCGTCCGGGACATTTCAAGGAGACGATCGGTTTCGGGATCCGCCCATGCGAAACGGTTAGGTGCAGGCCGCTGCTTGGAGTGGAAGTAAAAATACAGGATATCGGCGTTGGTGTACCTGACGCCCATTAACATCATCTCATGTTCTCCGGCACGAAGGGCAGCCAGGTAGGCGGTCCACTCCATTTCCCGGAGAGTGACATCAATACCCACCTGACGAAGTTGCTCCTGGATCAGGGGCATTAACACGTCGGTGGTTGGACCTTTAGAGTACATCAGCAAAATCTTCAGAGGCTGCCCGTCCTTTTGACGGATCCCTCGTGCATCCATTTGTGACCATCCGGCCTCTTCGAGAAGCTGTTTCGCCTTTTCAGGATCGTAGCGATATTGGATGTCCTCGACGCCTGGCCACCAACCCCACGTGTTCGGCGCTAGAGGACCGCTGGCCGGCTCGGCCAATCCGTAATATGCCGCCTCCACTACTTCTTCTTTGTTGATGGCATGGTTGATAGCACGCCTTACCCTAATATCGCTCAGAATGGGTGCTGACAGGCGGAAGCCGATAAATTGCGTGTTCAAGTCAGTGTATCTGTAGAGGTTGAGATCCGAAACGTTCTCTAACCTGGACACTTCCACCGGAGGCAGGGTCGGCGTGAAATCGATAGACCCGGCTTCGAGTTCCGCGATCCTCGTAGCGTCTTCAGGGATCACGCGAAGTGTCACCCGTTCGAGGTAAGCCGGCCCTCGATTTTCATAAATTGGCGGGCCCCAGGTGTATGCATCGTTGCGTACGAGCGTCATATGATCCTGACGGATCCATTCCTTCAAGATGAAGGGTCCCGTACCGTCTACGGTTTCGGGGCTAGTCCCATAATCCTGGCCGCGGCTTTCCACTTCCGTCACAAATTCCTCGTTCAATATGCTGGCTGCGTAGCCTGTGAGAACGTCGAGGAAGATAGCGTAGGGCTCGGACAGGATAAACCGCACAGTGTGCTCATCGACGACTTGGATTTCTGAGACGGCATCAATCTGATATCTCGTCGGTGAACCTTCTTTATTCTTCCATCTCTCAAACGTAAACTTTACGTCTTGTGCCGTCAGGGGCTTTCCAGAATGAAACTTCACGTCCGGTTTGAGATGGAAAGTATACACCAGACCATCATCGGACACATTCCAGTCCTCGGCTAGACCCGGCTTGATCGACATGTCGAAATCCCTTGTCACGAGGGTGTCGTAGATAAGGTAGTCAACCTCGGCAGATGACACAGTAGTGGTGGCTTGCGGGTCCAGCGTCTCCGTTTCCTCATTCCGGCCGAAAATAAGTTCTCCACCAGGTTGTGGCCCTGCAGCTGTGTCTCCAGCAGGACCGCTAACGTCGGTAGGAGCTCCCTGGCCACCACAGGCGGCAAAAACAAGGATTACCGCCATGGCAACGAGAGCCAAAACGGCACGGCGACGGCGTAGCATTGTCTATATCCCTCCCTTTGAAATCATGGGTCGATTCGCGATGTGGAGCAGTGTTGTGAGGTATTCATCCTTTCGTTCGCCAAGAAGTCGTTCACGAGGGCCGGCAATACTGAGACACCCTATCAGATCGCCCCCTTGGTCTCGAATGGCAACTCCCATCGCTGCTATTCCCACCTCCACTTCCTGATCGCTGATGGCGTAACCCTGTTCCCGGATTTGTTCTAAACGCTTACGCAACTCTACCTCGTCTTTCGGGCTTTGAGGACCCAAAGGACGTATTTCCAGCTTCGGCAAAATGGCTTCAAGAACAGTGTCAGGAAGAAAGGCAAGGAGAGGTGTGTTGGAGGCACCGGCATATAGCGGCGTTACGCGTCCCACCCGTGCAGTCATTGTAACCGTGTGATGGGACTCCTGTATGGCAACGCAAACACTGTTCAACCCCTGGCGAACCGTATAGAGACTTGCCTCCCCTGTCCGAACCGTCAGTTCTTGTAAACGCAGTTGGATCTCGCTTCCGAGCCAGTGATCCCGGGCAATCATCCCCAGTTCTAGCATATGGGGTCCCAACCGGTAAATTTTCGAATGGTCATCACGCGTCACGAAGCCCATCGCCTCCAAAGTGTTGAGCAGCCGATGAGCCATACTTGGGGAAATATGTAACTCGCGAGCAACCTCAAGAAGACGCCATGCGGGCTTGATCTTAAACAAGGCAAGGCATCTCAACCCGCGATCCAGAGTCTCTAGTGTCGCCGGAGGGCTGTCCCTGCTGACCCGCATAACTGTTCCTCCCAGCGGAAATCCATTTCCTTTTCGCGTCTATTTCGCGTTGTTCGACATACCGCCGCAAAATCCTGCCGGACTGCGTAGGATTTTTTAACCTTGTTTGCCCTCCTCGAAACCGGGTCGACATTCTCTTTAACACCATCATGGTAAACCCCGGCTAGCCCGGCGTTCCGCTACTCCGTAGAGGACATAGTGAACTACTCTCGCCAGTCCAGGACGGGCACCTCAGAAAAGCCTTGGCGCATACAACGGGGGGCGTGATACCCAC
>JAHHQG010000050.1 GCA_018729555.1 Clostridiales bacterium
TGTCGACGAAGTCAAAGCACGCGGCTACGACCTCACCGCCCGCAACCCGAACCGCCCGGAAGGCGAGGAGCTACCGTCGCCGGTGGAGATCGTAGCCGGGCTTTTGGAGCGGGAACGGGAGATTCTGAGCATCGTTGAGGAGCTGGACGAATTGCTTGCTACCAATGGCAATCAGGAGGCCTTAAAATGTATCTGATATTCGTTGATGAGTCCGGGTACGTTAAGAACTGGGATAGCGATACTAGTATCCATGAACAGCCTTTTTACATCTTGTCGGCGGTGGCTATACCCACAACGCAGATAGATAGTGTGTACACCCGAATTCGCCAACGGATCAAAGAACTTCATCTACCCCACACGAGCGCCGACCAATTGGGACACGGAGAAGAAATCAAAGCAAAGTCTATAGATAAAGGAGAGGGCCACTGGGGAAAGGACCCAGAACTTAGAACACGCGTAAGAGACTCGTACCTCAATCAAGAGGAGGCAACTTACTTTTTAGTGTGCGTCGATAAGTCGCGGCATAAGAAAAATTACTCCTCTCCAGAAGATCCAAGCCGCCTTGCTTCACGATTTCTCTTTGAGCGACTACAGGGGTTCCTCGAAGAACAGAACGCTCAAGGATTCGTACTGGTGGACAAAAACAAACGCGAGGAAGAACAACAGCAAGAGTATGCAGCGCAACTCCTAACGGAGGGCTCAGGTGGTATTGCTTTCAGTAAATTCTACGGGACTATTTACGAATGGAGGTTGGAATTCAAGAACATTCTTGAAGTCCATTTTGGGGATAGCAGGCATTCTCTTGGCTTGCAGATCGCCGATTTCGTGGCTCGTTACGCATATTCGTGGCGGAAAGCGGGCAAACCCTCCGACTATCCTGGCTGGAGTTTGATTCTGCCAAGGCTTTACAAGTATCCTAACCACGTGGGATGGGGATATAAAGAATTTCCTAAAGAGGAGTAAGCAGGATGATAAAGGGACCCTACAAACTCCCCGAAGGCTGGCGATGGGTAAGGCTGGGGGAGGTGGCACGGCGTGAGTCGGTGATTGTGAAACCCAGCGACCAGCCTAACTCTACCTTCCGATATCTCGGCATGGAGCATGTCGCTCCCGGCCAGTGGGAAGAACCCTGCCCTGTTGAGGTGCGGGGTTCGGATATCAGGAGCCAAGTTATCGCTTTCCGCCCCGGCCTTGTCCTCTATGGAAAGCTGAGGCCGTACCTAAACAAGGTGGTCGTCCCCTCTAGCGAAGGCGTTGCGTCAACGGAGTTCGTCCCCATCGCTGTCAGGCAGGATATGGTTAGCCCGCATTATCTAGGAGCTTTCCTGCGCTCCCCAGGATTCGTTGCATACGCTGGCCGCAACATTGCAGGAAGCCGTCAGCCGCGCACCCGTCTCGATGCTCTATGGAGCGCCCTCATCCCCCTCCCACCCCTCGCCGAACAGCGGCGCATCGTGGCGCGGCTCGAGGAGCTGATGGCGCGGGTGCGCGAGGCGAAGCGCCTGCGGCAGCAGGCCAAGGAGGACGCCGAGCGCCTCATGTAAGCCGCCTTGGCCGAGGTCTTCCCCCGCCCCGGTGCCGAACCGCCTCCCGGCTGGCAGTGGGTACGGTTAGGGAAGGTGGCATGGCGCGAGTCGGTGATTCTGAAACCCAGCGACCAGCCTGATACAGTGTTCCGGTACCTCGGTATGGAACATGTCGCGCCTGGTCAGTGGGAAGAACCTTACCCCGTTGAGAAGCGGGGCTCCGAGATCAAAAGCCAAGTTGTTGCTTTCCGCCCCGGTCTTCTCCTCTATGGAAAGCTGCGGCCGTACCTGAACAAGGTTGTTGTCCCCTCTTTCGAGGGTGTTGCGTCAACGGAATTCGTTCCCATCGCTACGAGGGAGGACGTGCTTAGCCCGCGCTATCTAGGCGCGTTTTTGCGGTCTCCAGGCTTTGTTGCATATGCAGCCAGAAACATTACAGGGAGTCGTCAGCCGCGCACCCGCCTGGAGGCTTTATGGAGAACCCTCATCCCCCTCCCACCCCTCGCCGAGCAGCGGCGGATCGTGGCGCGCCTGGAAGCGGTCCAGGAGAAGATCCGCGCCCTCAAAAGCGCCCAGGCGGAGACGGACGAAGAACTGAAACGCCTCAAGCAGGCCATTCTGGAGAAAGCCTTCAAGGGAGAGCTATGAAAGAGGTAGACGCGATGCTTCAAGCCTTTCACTTTTCAGATCCGCGGCAACAACGGATCTACGAGGAACTGAAAGAGCTGGTTGGACCCGGCCCGGCGGCGTTCTTCCGAGATGCTTGCTGGCTGATGGCCAATCCTAATCAGCTCGAAAGCACGACGCACCTGGTTGCGCACCTGCTGCGCGAACTCGAAAGCGCACTTCGTGGGGTCTTCCGACCCATGGCCCAAAACGGTGCTGAAGGTTCAGCAGGGTCGGCGCCTCAACAAGAACAACAAGAACATGAGGAGGGTGAAAAAGAAGGGCAAAAAAAGGAAATTCGTGCGATTCTTCGATCTTTAGAGATCCCAGAAGATGCACCTGAGGCGCGTGCCTGGTTCGAGCTTGCTAAAAACCTCCACAGCCTTGCACATCGTCGCGGTCTCCATGCGCCGCGGCCCCCGAGGGAGATAAGCGAGCTCTGGGATCGGAGCCAGGCTCTGCTCGATGTCCTGCTGCGATCCTTGCGTGAACACTTCCTCACCTGGATTCGGAAACTGGATGAGCTCTTGGCCAAGCGGGGGCCAAACAAGCACGATCTCAAGCGACTCGCCCAGGAGATACCGAACAACTTAGTGACGCGCGGTTACTTCTTCAACCGGCTCCAACACCCCGGATGGTTGCATCCACTTTGGTCAGAAGGCTTCTTCCGGCGTCCTCCGGCGGCGATCCGAGATGAGGAAGAAGGAACTATCCGGTTTCCGCCGTGGCCTGAGGCGCGGTACCTCAGCCGCATGGCGCCGCACAAGCCGGACCTTGTAGCCGAAATCATCCAGGAGATGGACGATACCGACAACGCCGCCGTGCTCTCGGACCTCCTGGATGCCCTGCTCGCCATGCCACCCGACGCTGCGCCGCGGCTCGTGGAGAAGGCGGCGCGTTGGGCGGAGTCTCCGTATTTCCTGGTGCCGGGAAAACTAGGGCAACTGGTCGCGCATTGGGCCAGCGCTGGCCGGACCACGGAAGCCTTGCGCGTGGCGCGCGTGCTGCTCGATGTCCTTCCGGACGAACACCGCTTGGAGTCCGCGCCGGAAGAGGACTACCGGCTCCCGCCTGAGCCGCGGGCGCGCTTCGACACCTGGAATTACGAGGAGATCCTCAAGAAACACTATCCAGAACTGGTAATGGCGGCCGGTCTCCCCGCGCTGGAGCTGCTGTGCGATCTGTTGGATAGGGCCATTCGGCTTTCCCGGCGCCGTGACGACGATCAGGGACCCGAGGACTACTCCGTGATCTGGCGGCCCGCTATCGAGGACCATCTCCAGAACGACGGTCACACCATCAAGGATGCCCTCGTCACTGCGGTCTGCGACGCCGCGGAGCTCGTCGTGCGGTCCGGGCAGGGGACTGCCGAAGAGGTCGTGAACGCCCTCGAGCGCAGACCCTGGAAAGTTTTCCGACGCATCGCGCTGCACGTCCTCCAGGTGTTTCCTGACCAAGCGGAAGCGCTTGCGGCCGAGAGGCTGACTGACCGAGCGCTGTTCGAAGACGTCGGCCTGCGGCACGAGTACGTGCTGCTGCTGCGGGATTGTTTCCAGCGGTTAACGCACGAGGATCGAGCCACAATCCTAGGATGGATCGAGGCCGGCCCCGACGTGGAAAAGTTCAAGCGATGGCGAGAGGAGGCGACGGGTTCTCCGCCGTCCGATGACTCCGTTGCCCGCCGCGAAATCTGGCAGCGGGACTGGCTGGCCAGGATCAGGCCCGAGAACCTGCCCGGAGAGTTGCAGGAACGCTATCGAGAGCTTGTTGGGAAATACGGCGAGCCGAATCATGTCGAGTTCCCGGTGTACACGGAAAGCGGATGGGTGGGACCGACGAGCCCCAAGTCAGTCGATGAGCTCAAAGCGATGTCCGTCCAGGAGATTGTGGAATTCCTCAAGACGTGGAGGCCTCCGGACAATGCTTTCTGCGAGCCGTCTCCGGAGGGGCTGGGCCGCGTGCTGTCATCCGTCGTCGCGCAAGATCCGGGACCTTTCGCAGTCGAGGCTAAACGCTTCCAGGGCCTGGACCCGACATACATCCGCGCTGTCCTGTCCGGCCTCCGGGACGCTTTGAAGCAAGGTGGAACTTTTGATTGGGAGCCGGTTTTGGATCTCTGCGGATGGGCGCTGTCACAGCCGCGTGAGAGCCCGGGCCGGCAAGTGGGAGAAGAAATGGAAGCTGACCTCGACTGGGGCTGGACACGCAAGACGATCGCGGACTTACTCTCCACCGGCTTTGACGATGGTCCGGGCAGCATCCCCATCCGCCTTCGCGTAAAGGTGTGGCATATTCTGAAACCACTGAGCGAAGACCCCGAACCTACGCCGGAGCACGAGGAGCGTTACGGTGGCTCCAACATGGACCCGGCCACGCTCTCAATCAACACCACCCGGGGTGAGGCTATGCACGCCGTCGTCCGCTATGCCCTTTGGGTGCGGCGGCACATGGAAGGCCAAGCAGACGCCGAGGATCAGCCTCGCAGGGGCTTTGATGAGATGCCCGAGGTCCGGGAAGTGCTGGACGCCCATCTCGACGTGGCGCAAGAGCCATCGCTCGCCATCCGCGCGGTCTACGGCCAGTGGTTCCCGTGGCTCGTTCTTTTGGATTCCGAGTGGGCACGTGACAATGCAACGAGAATCTTCCCAATTGGCCAAGGTGAAGAGGCGCTTCTCCAGGCCGCGTGGAACAGTTACGTAACATTCTGCAGGCCTTATGACAACGTTTTAGACATTCTCCGGGAGCAATACCGCCACGCAGCGGAGCGGATAGGTTGCCGTCGCGACGACACCCGGTGGCTCGCCAACCCGGACGAGAGGCTTGTGGAGCACCTCATGGCGTTCTACTGGCGTGGCAAGCTCTCACTTGAGGACCCGTTGTTTACGGCCTTCTGGGAAAAGGCGACCGATGCCCTCAGGGGGCACGCGCTTGGCTATGTAGGACGCGCGCTGAAACAAACCATCGGAGAGATCCCTGCGGAGGTTCTCGACCGGCTAACGCAGCTCTGGGCAGTCCGTCTTGCACGGGCCAAACAGTCCCAGTCCCGTGCCGACCTCGTCAAGGAGATGGCCGCCTTTGGCTGGTGGTTTGTGTCGGACAAGTTCGACGTGGGCTGGGCCATTGCGCAGCTTTCCGAATCGCTCCAACTCGTCCACCAGACGGATCCTTATCATAGGGTGCTCGAATACCTTGAAAGGACTGTGGAAACTCATCCCGTGGAATCAATTCAATGCCTGAGGCTAATTGCCGAAGGGGACCGCGAAGGGTGGAACCTCTCTGCAGGCCGCGATCATGTCCGAAGGATTCTTGAGGTGGCATTGCGGAATCCCACCGCTGGGGAGGAGGCAGAGCGGATCATCCACTATCTTGGCAGCCGTGGATTTCTGGAGTTTCGGAATCTACTCGAAGGTGAGCGCCGTGGATAAGAACGAAGTCAACGAGGTTTTTGAGATCCTCCTTGAGGAGATCAAGGCCGTCGCCAATGCGCTGAACAAGGAAGGCGCGCAGGCCTTCCGTGCCGGCGATTATAACAAAGACAAATCCGCCATTGAGGAAGCAACCCGGCTGGCTGAGTTTCGCGAAAAGGTCAAAGGGCTCCAGAAGGAATGGGTCGGACTTTTCGCGTCGGAGCCGCGCGCCCGAAAAGAAAAAGGCCGACGCAGATCCAGAGCCCGCCTGCCCCGCGGCTTGCGTACCTCGGAGGACGCCTTCCGGCGCCCCATAATGGAAACGCTGGTGGAACTGGGCGGCAGCGCGCCCATCGGCGAAGTCCTGAACCGAGTCGAGCAGAAGATGAAAGGCGTCCTGAACGAGTACGACCGTGAGCCTCTGCCATCCGATCTGCGGGCCGTCCGCTGGCGGAACACCGCCCAATGGTGCCGTAACACGCTCGTTCGAGACGGGTTGATGAAAGGCGACTCGCCTTACGGCATCTGGGAGATCTCTGAGCAGGGTCGTAAGTGGCTTAAGAAGGAGGAGAATCCGTAGAGAACGCATGGGTTGCGCATCCATATGCCGGCCATCCTTATCGGGAAGATTGAGGGCGATCCGGAATTCGATGTCAAAAAAGGCGCAGATGAAGCTGCGCCGCTTCGTTGAGGGGCATGAGCACGCCATCCGGCTTAAGGCCGAGATTATGATCGACCACTTTCTCGAGCAGGTGATCGCCAAGGGCAAGATCGGTGACCGGGCGCGGTAGATGGTGGTGACCGGCAGCATCGAGCGGGCCATCCAGTACTTTCATGCCTTTCAGGCGTACCTTGCTGAGCGCAAAAGCCCCTATCGGGCGATTGTGGCCTTCTCGGGGGAGCACGCGTACGGCGGGCAACCGGTCAGCGAGGCCAGCCTGAACGGCTTTCCCTCGAACCAGATCGCCGACAAGATCCGGGAGGATCCGTATCGGTTTTTGATTGTCGCTGACAAGTTTCAGACTGGCTATGACGAGCCGCTCTTGCACACGATGTACGTGGACAAGGTGCTCTCCGGGGTCATGGCCGTGCAGACACTTTCGCGCCTCAACCGCGCCCACCCGCAGAAGCACGATACCTTCGTCCTTGATTTTGTCAACGACCCGGAGACGATCCAAAAGGCCTTCGAGCCCTACTACCGGACGACCATCATCGCCGACGAGACCGACCCGAACAAGCTGCACGACCTCAAGGCCGACCTGGACGGGTACCAGGTGTACGCGCCCGAAGAGGTGGATGAACTGGTACGGCTGTACCTGGACGGCGCCGAACGTGACCGTCTCGATCCGATCCTAGACGCCTGTGTGACCGCCTACATGGAGCACCTCGACGAGGACGCTCAGATCGACTTCAAAGGCAAGGCCAAGGCGTTTCTGCGAACGTATCATTTTCTGTCGTCGATCCTCCCCTACACCAACGCCGAGTGGGAGAAGCTGTCGATTTTCCTCAACTTCCTGGTGCCCAAATTGCCGGCACCGAAAGAGGGGGACCTTTCGAAGAGCATCCTCGAGGAGATCGACATGGACAGCTATCGGGTCGAGAAACAGGCGACCATGAGGATCGCGCTTGCCGATGCGGATGCCCAGGTCGACCCGCTGCCCGCGGGGAGCGGCGGACATAAGCCCGAGCCGGAGCTGGACCGTCTCTCGAACATCATCAAGGCTTTTAACGATCAGTTCGGCAACATCCCCTGGACCGACGCTGATCGGGTGCAAAGACTCATCACCGAGGAGATTCCGACGCGTGTGGCGGCCGACACCGCCTACCAGAACGCACGCAAATATTCCGACAAACAGAACGCACGCATCGAGCACGACAAGGCGCTCGGTCGTGTCATGATCGCGCTGCTCAAGGATGACGCAGAACTCTTTAAAAGGCCGGTGAAAAACCCCTTCATTTGATGGAAAACCGGACCTATGGATCGAATTCATTCAATCAAAGCAAGCAAACATCCCTTTCTCAAAGGAGATTCAAACATGCGGCCTCGACGATGGACTTCCCATCAACCCAAATGGTTTCAGCACATTGATATGGAAGCCCTCGTGCCACAAAATCACATCCTTCGCCAAATCGATCGCGTCCTGGACTTCTCTGCGATCCATGAGTGGGTCGCCCCGCTTTATTCGGAACGCACCGGCCGTCCGGCCGTCGATCCGGAACTCGTCATGCGGATCATCTGACTGTCTTACCTCTTCAACCCCTCTGAGCGGGAACGCTTTCAAACGCTCCCCATGCACGCCGGTGATTTGGGGTTCTTAGGGCTCGATTTCGAATCCGTGCTTCATCCGGAGGCCGGGGGTCCGAGGCTTCCGGATCGTACGACCGTGGTCAAAACACGGAAACTTTGGCGCAGGCACGGCATTTTTGAGAAAGCCATGCGCCATGGGGTGGATCAGTGCATCGCCGCAGGGCTCGTTCAGCCGGAAGGGCATGTCGCGGTGGACGGCACCCTTGTCCGCGCCAATGCTTCCATCCACAGCTTAAAGCCCATCACGCCGGCCCCCGTGGAGTCGCTCGACGCTTATTTGGCCCGGCTGGAGGAAGAAGATCGCTCGTTTTCCGACGGCGGAGACGAAGACGACTCCTCTCCGTCTGACCTCCATCCTCCCGATCCGGGCCCGAACCTTTCATCCCCCGACTCCTCTTCGGCTTCGTCGGGAAGGCCACCCAAGAAGCCGGGCGATTTTCGGGGGGAGCGGTTTTCCAACCGGACCCACCGGAGCATCACCGATCCGGATGCCCGCCTTGATCGAAAGAGCTCCGGCCAAGAAGCCCATTGGCGTTATCTCATTCATCACACGGTGGACACCCGCTCCTCCGTCATCTTGCGGACC
>JAHHQG010000051.1 GCA_018729555.1 Clostridiales bacterium
CCAGCCCAGTTCAACTGCTCCTCAGCTTTTTACACCACTACCTGGGACACTAACGGTACTTGCCCCGCTGGGTCCGAATACTGAAGTCACTCCTTTCCTTTTTGCTTGACGGTTATTCTATACACCTGCTGATCTCGGCTCAAAGCGGGCCACGCCTCAATTGTGAAAGTAGCCTTTGGATCTCGGGCGATGCCGGGCAAGTCCTTAACGTCAAAATACATTTTAAAAATCCACGCCCCCATCTCAGGATCCCAGATCCGATCAGTACGCTCAGACCAAATGATTTCACTTTGGCCTGCGAGCACAGCCGTAACTAGGACGGCAATGTCTACCTTTTCGATTTCGCGGTGCCCAGAAACTTGGAACGCAACGTACTCCGGCAAGCGATTTTCCGTAACGGTCAACGCTGTGATAAGCGGCGCCGGCAGAGGACCCTCCCGTTCAGGGAGAAACTCCTCCACATGGTCGACCAAGATCACTCGCACCCCGTCTCGCCATATATCAGTCAGCTGTGCAGTAAAGGCGATCCGATGGCCTGGGAGAAAGAAGTGCTTGTCGCCAAGCACCCCAGGTGCAAACCGCATAATGAAGCGCTGTCCCCCTTCGCTCTCCACCAACCAGATGCGCCCTTCGTTATCTAAGAACCTCTTAATAACACCTGTAGTCTGTAAGGTGTCAGAGGACACGGTGGGCTGTTCAACAGGTCCAGCCGGTTTAGCCGCCTCCTCCGGCTCATCGGAGGGAAGGTCAATGTGCCCAGCAAACGGGGAAGTGGACCATCCGATTTGGGCTAATAGCGTAGACCCACCCCACAGTAAAATGGCAACTACCACACCTATTGAGAGTATCCTCGCGAATTTTGTACCACCTGGCACTGTTGACACCTCACTCACGGAGATTTTTCGTGTTCATTCAGTCAATATACTCGTAAAATGGCCTGTCCGACGGCGGATCACCGTCGGTGTGCCGCCACGGCCTCCAAGCACGCCTATTGTACTTGGACTCAACAGCGCTCACATAGAACAACACATCGCTGCTGCGCGGCGCAACGCTTGCGAGGTTGTAGTAGTGAACGTAGGCTCCAGAGCTGCCCTGAGTACAAGCAGAAGACCCCTCTGGAATCATTGAGACGGACTGCCAGGTTCCATTTAACCCTACCTTATAGTAAAGACTAACCTGCGATGCAGCATAATACTTGTCGCTATGCTTGTGTACCGTTCTAAAGCGAACGCAGTCTCCGTTGTTCGGAAGCCTAGTAATGAAGCTAGTGTCAAGCCACCAAGGGCTAGGGGCTTTACCGTAGAAAAACGCCGCCGGTGGGTGACGGCGTGGGGAACCATCCGTTGCTTTGGCATAGCGAGTCATGAACTCAAGATGGACGTGATACCCGTTACACGTGCCGGTGCAACCGGTCTCGGCAATTGGGTCGGTATAACTGACACTACCACTTGTTTTTAGGATCTTGCGCGCATGAGCATAACGCGTGTCGAAGTAATAGTCGATCCCTCCTACGTTATCCCGATGCCGCAAGACAATGTACTTGCCGTAACCAGAACTTCCGGTATCACCTACTTCGAGAACGTATGCATCATCTGAGCTACTGTCGCCGTGAACAGGATAAATAGGTCGGCCGTCAGCTGCTGCTATGTCCACGCCAAGGTGCATACTGGTGCTGCTCCGGGGCTCGTTATACATGCCAGCTATGTTAGGCCACTCGCTGAGGGTCGGGTCTGCACTACCACGATAGGGGCTATGGATATCGAAGCTGCCACTCGCATTTTTGATGGGCGGTGAATTGTTGCTCCCGTCCGTATCCGCTTCGTCGGGCTCTATGAACTTTCTATTTGCGGCGAAAGCACTTGTGCTTGTAGCCACGAGAACAAGAGTAACCGCCAGAAGACTAACCAAAAAACGTCTAAGCATTCGCTTCACGACCCAATTCCTCCCTTCCACTGTGATCTTGTCTGGGCGAGCGGATCTGTGAAAACGGTCCTGAGGCGAACGTACAGTCCTCCTTGCATTTTATCTCAACGGGTCACGTCCCGTCAAGGGGTGTAAGGCTCTACGCCAATAAGTGTGGTGTCAGTTCCAAGAGAAACCATGGCAGGAGGCCCAAAAGCATCTTGCGGATATAGGTTTCCGCGTTCCTGAACCCATAACTCAAGCGTTTCAAGAGCTTGATCTTGGTGGGGGTGCCCTCGGTAAACGCGTTGGTGATGCGAAGGTCATGGAAAGCCAGGATCGCCTCTCGCCATTCCTTCAGCGTCCGCCCCCACTGCACCATCGCCACGTCTGAGGCGTCTTGGGTGTTGAAGATGATCCGGTCTAAGAGCGCCGCCGCCTCTTGGCGGTCCTTGGCTTCATACACCGCCCGCAGCTCCTCCTTGACGGCATGAAAATGCCTCACGTTGGCATGGTTTTCGTAGATCCACCGGAGCTCTTGCGCCTGCCTTGGCGTCAGCTCCTCCTGGTTTTTTAAAAGGGGCCAGCGTGGAATCGGCCGCCGGGTAACCTCCTTCTCCACCTTCCGGGCTTCTTCCACCCGGCGGTTGGCATCCTGAATCCCGTGGAACCGATCCACCACCACCTTGGCATGGGGTAGCTGGCGCATGAGTTCGAGCCGCCAGGCTTTCTTCATGTCGATGCATACCCCCACGATCCGGTCCTTCACATCCTCAGGGATCCCCTGCCAATAACGCCTCAGCGTGGCCAGCCGATCGTCCGGTAAGATGGCCAAAAGCCGCCTTACAGGCGCCAAAGAGGTCACCGTGATCATCATCTTTTGGCCCCGGAAGCTGTGCTCATCGATGCCCAGCACCACCTCCGACAACCCTTCCAAGGCCACTTCCATCGGAACTTCACCCATGACCCGGCGCTTCAGCACCCGCCGGACCCCTCCGTCTCCCACCCCGTTACGCTTGGCCGCCTGGTGAAGGCTGGTCCCCACCAGGTGGGAGAGGATCGCCTCTTCCTTTGAATCGTCCGCCTGGACCACTTCTCGATACCCGGAAAGGTTTCGGTAAAGGCTTTCTTACAGCTCCCACAGTAAAACCGCCGGGGCCGTATGCGAAGGAATGCCTTGCGCCCCACAACCGTGCCATGAAACACCCTGCGCCATGCCTTAGAACGGCTATGGACGCGGCGGGTCACGGCACCACAGTGGGGGCAGCGCGCCTCTTTCTTGGGCCTCCCTACGTAGACACCGGCCTCGTCACGCCGGGTCTCGACTTTGTAAACCATCCACCCTTCCAGGCCCAACATATTCGCCATACCCTTCTTCATAAGCGGCAAAAGACCTCCTTCTTGTGTCCGAATCACCACAAGAGTTGGCCCTCCTGCCGCCTTTATTCTTCTCCACCACACTTATTGTTTAAGAGCCTTACAGCAATTGACGGGATGTGATCGGGGTGGTACCATTCCCTCAACTTTGGCTGGCAGACCTGCAAGCAGAGAGAGGAGGCTCCAGGTTGGATCGCAAGGGAACGCAATGGGATCGCCACGCTTTAAAGACGAGCTGGCCTGAGAACGTTGAGAACCCTGCTGGGAACAATGACATTATGACAAGGGTTTCTAGCTCCATTGAGCAAGTCGCTGGGCTATTCGCAAATGCGAGGATAGTGGCTTTCACCCACATCTCTGGAAGTATTAATGGAACAACGTTTTATGGTTCTGGAATAGGTATTTTAGATACAAACACCAGCTTTAGCTGGAACAAGGTTGTATTGCACAACTTTCCCCTTGACTTTGCTAGTCCTCTTTGCAAATCGTGGAAGTGCAAACGCCATTCAAATTTAGTTCCAGGTATCGATGGTGACTATGACGTTGACGAGGTTATTAAGTATAGTGCTGGCGCGGAAGGGGAAATCCTTTCGCACGCTTCTGTGCGCGTGGTCACCCCTACGATCCGAATTGTGATCAATCGGTTTACCGGCTGGTATAAAGGACCGATAAACGTTCAAGAAATTAGACCGTACTGGGAGGAATACAGACCTACAGACAACCCAAACGTAGTAAGTCACCACGGCGAACGAACCTCAATAGTGAGCGGTACGGAAGTGACGACTGCCTGGACTGGAACAATTAAACTACTCGATCCAAAAGCCTCATTCTCGCAGGCACACCGGCTAGATTATGTGATGCATGACTGGTCCTGGCATAACGAGGGTGGAACGGCCGAGTACTTTAAGGTACTCGGATTACATATTTCAAGGACATCCTAGCTCCTTTCGAAGAGATTGGGGTGAGTTTGGCGTGTCCTTCGCTATATCCGACGACCGTGGTATCGTTGTGGCTACTACTGTAAGCGATGTTTTACGGGCATCTGGCATACGAAAAGAATTTGGGTCCGTTGCAGCGCTTGCAGGTGTCGATCTTTTCCTGAAAGCGGGGGAGATCGTAGGACTCTTGGGGCCCAACGGAGCAGGCAAGACGACGCTCGTGAAGGTCCTTTCGGGCCTTCTCTTGCCTTCCAGTGGGAGCGTCTCTCTTTTCGGAAAACCTCTCACCCCGGCAGCGGTACGGAGCCACGTGGGCCTCGTGCTGGAGGGAAAGCCCAGCCTGGTGGAATTCATGACGGGGCGGGAAAACCTTCTCTACTTCGGCTACCTTCTTGGGATTCCCGGAAGGGTTTTGGTGGAAAGGGCCTCTGAGGCCCTGGAAGCCGTGGGTCTCACCGCAGATGCCGGGAAGCCGGTTCAGTTCTATTCCTGGGGCATGAAGAGGCGGCTGGCCATGGCCGTCAGCCTCCTGAAGGGCGCTAGGGTCATGCTCCTGGATGAACCCCACGTGTCCCTCGATCTGGAGAGCGTCACCGCCCTCCGGCAGCTTTTGCTCCGGCTGAAGGGAGAGGGAAGGGCCGTCTTGCTGACGGGCCACGACCTTAACTTCATGGAGGCCCTCTGCGACCGCATCATCGTCCTAAAGAAGGGAAGGGTGGTGGCAGAGGGCACCCTTTCCTCTCTGGTGGAAAGCCTCGGCCTGCAGAAATCGGTGCGGGTGACCCTTCGGCAGGTGAAGCCGGAAGATTTTCCGGAAGGGCTGGCCCTCGAAGTCCTTCAGCAGTCAGGGGATCTCCTCAGTCTTCGGATCCTTCTCAAAGATCTTAAAACCCTCCTTTCGGGTTTCCAAGGGCAGGTGGTGGATGTGGCCAGCGATGAGCCGGTTCTGGCCAGCGTCTTTCGGGAGGTGCTCCGGTCATGATGCAGGCGGAAGCTCTGCGCTTTATCAGCGAATTTCGCTTTTACTTCACGTCCCACCTGGGGCAGCTGGCCACCCGGATCATCTTTCTTGGAGGCCTTCTCTGGGTGGTCTTCAGCAGCGGGGAAAAATCCTTGGCCACCCTTATCGCCGTCCTCTTCTGGCAGTACGCCACCTTGCCCCTCAGCCGCATGACCGTCGATCTGTGGGAAGACAGTTACACTGGGGCTTTCGAGCAAACCTACATCCACGTTACTTCTTACGCCTGGCTTCTCACCGTCCGCTCCTTTTGGCACTTCGTCTATCAGACGGCCCTCGGCATCGTCCTCTTTTTCCTCTTCGGTCTCGCCTTTGGCTTTCCGTGGCAAACCCTCAAGGCCTTTCCCTGGGCCGACGTCCTCATCCTCCTTATCCTCACCCTGGTGGGTTTTTGGGGAATTGGCCTGGGGGTGGCGGGCCTCCTCATGATCTACCGCCGGGGCATCGACCTGGCGGATCTGGCGGAATACATCCTTCTCTTTCTGGCAGGGGTGGTGATCCCCCTGGAAAAGCTTCCGTCGTTCCTCCAGGCGGTGGCGCTCTTTCTCCCCCTCACCTTGGCGGTCAGTCTCCTCCGGAGCCTTCAGGAAGGCGGGGTCCTGCTGGGGGACCCCCGGATGATGTGGCTGGTACTCCAGTCACTCATTTTTGCGGTAGGAGGGCTCGTGGTCTTTCACTGGGCGGAGAGCAAAGCCCGCAAGGGGCGGGGTTTCTTTCAAGGATAGGGCGGCAAGGGCCTTTTTAGCTTTATGTTCTGGGTCGATGTGCTCCACGATCTCTCCCATCTGGACGCCGTGGCCGTGGAGCTGGGCGGCGAGGCGTACTTACCCGCACGGAGCTGGCCGGGCAGGCCTATAAGGCTGGATCGCGATGCCAGGTAGAAAGACATCCAGGACTCGGCGGGCGATGGGCGAGAGCCTTTCCATGAGGGGCCATCGGGCGGATCAGATGGGTGCCGTGCGGGCCTAAGAGGAAGGTGGCAAAGGCCGTTTTTCACGAGCTCCGTTTCAGCCGGCCTTGACATCAGGGCCTTCGCTCTTATTGGAGAAGACCCTTCTCTTTGGCTCCCACATGACTGCACGGGTCGAGAAAGGGAAAAGCGATGAGCAAGATGATCGTCGACACGAGGAAGCTACGTACACCCAGCCGGTCCCAGGCGATGCCCGGGAAAATGGCTCCCGTGGAGGCCCCCAAAGCCATCCAGAACCACTTCCAGGATGGCCAAATCCGGACTAGGGACGCGATGAGCGAGCGGTCATGGCTTCGCTCTCACGCACGCTGCACGACGGGTTGCGTGTGTCGGACCGCTTGTGGCGCCATGGCGATCAGGTCCGTACTGCCATAACGGCGATCATCGAGGATGCCATCGTGCAGGGGGAAGACCCACGGCGGACATCCCGCCGCCTCCACCAGTAGTTGCGGCCCGGCGGGTATTGGGCGGAACCACTGAGCGACGAGGCGCGCAGGCGCATGCTGGTCCCCAGGGATGTGCTGCATGGCGCCCTACGGCTGGCCGTGACCAAGCTACACCACGCCTACCACGCCATGGAGCCGGTGGACCAGTTCGCTGAGCGCCTGAGGGCATGGGCGAACGCCCCGATGTCGCAGCCTGATATCGAGGAGTGGTACCAGCGGTACAGCGAGTTCCTTGCGCGGGGGCCGGAACGGCTGAGAGCAGCGCGGGCGGCCAGGGCGTCCGCCGCGGGCCCGGAACGGTTCTGGCAGGACGCTGCTTATCGGGCAAAACTGGTGACAGACCTGCACGTAGCTCTGGAAAATGGAGACACAGCGGCAACAGAGGTGGCCATTAAAGCCATAGACGAAGCTGTTGTTCACGCGACAGTTTGGGCTGCCCCGTGGTTCGGTTCAGAGTGTGTCTGTGAAGACTGTTGCTGAAGATCCGAACCTCAAAGGAAACCACGGCATCCACTACTGGGAATGCCCGATTGTAATCAATCGTGCCTGGCTTGCTGACTGCGTGTATGGAAGGGCTAGCGTGGACGAGTTCATCCACACGTGGGTGCACGAGAGCTTGCACGCCAGGGGACTAGCGTCGGACTTGGCGATACTCGAATACAACCAATTTCCCGGATATGAAGAGGGCGTGGTGGACGGGCTCTCCAGGCTCGTGATGAAGAAGCTGACAAAGTACGAGCGGCAGGAGCACCCATACGACTCCTATGTCGCGGCCATGGAGGGGTTGGCCGAGGCGCTCGGGATGAAACCCGAGGAGTTGCTGCGGAAGCTGTGGGCCAAGGAGGACTTGTGGGTCAGCAAGGGCGTGGAACGAGCCATCAGCCATCGAGGAATACTTGGGCTTCGATTTGAATCATGCCCACCTTGGTTCTCTCAATGAACTATACTTAGCGTTGCGGGAAGCCTTCGAGCGAACAAGGGCGGAAAACTGGAAACGTGGCGACAAGAAAGCGTACACCAACCGGCTTTACAGAACCCGCCGACGAAAGCCCCGGAATTCATGCCGGGGATGAAGCCGGTTTTACATTCTTGATACACATAGTAGAATATGCGCATAGCGGAGATAAAGTCCGGTAGACACTCCAGGTATCTCATTCTGTACCACATGGTCTGGATTCCGAAATATAGGCGAACAGTCCTTGGAGGCCCCATTGCGGATCGTCTCAAAGAAATCATCCAGGAAACGGCGAAAGAACGC
>JAHHQG010000052.1 GCA_018729555.1 Clostridiales bacterium
GTTTCAATCCTCACCCGGCCCGAAGGCCGGGTGTCGCTGTTCGTCGCTGGAGCCCTTGCTACACGAGGGTTTGAGACCCCTAAATCGCGAATCTCCTTTACAGGCCGCCATAGGCTCCGCCAATTGTGTCGGTGAACTCTCCAAATCCGCTCCGTTATGGGATCGCGAACCCCCCGGGTTTTTTGCATACACTCCTGGTTCGCGCAAACGTCGCTATAGGACAAGAGGCTCGTCGAAGTCCACATAGTGATCCAACCCGTAGACCTTTACCGTGTGCTTTCGCTTCCCTGGCAGGATGTATATGCGAAGGCTATCCCTTTCTGCATCGATGATGTCTATAAGCTCTGCAACCATCTCCTCAAGTTTCGCCAGATCTAAGCGGCACTCGAACAAGGACTTTTGCACCCGCTGCCCGTATCGGAGGCAAACAGTGGCCACCTGCCGCAACCGCCGCCTTCCCTCCTTGGTCTCAGTGTTGACATCATACGCCACCAGAACCTCCACGGGCTGGAGCCCTCCCCTCCTCGAAAGCAGTCACCCTAGCGGGCCACATATGGCCGGTAAACCGGTGCATCACCACGGATATAGCGGGCCAACAGTCTCGCCTGCACATGCATCAAAAGTCCCATGGGCACTTTGTCCTGAAGAAGGGGATGAGTTACTTCCTCTCGCTTTCGACGTTGATACTCTTCCAAGAATGTCCGTCGGGCAGCATCGGTGAGAACAACTGCCCCACCGGGGTGCTGGATGAAGTCGTCGGCCTGAAGCTGGCGCCTGTTCACCATGGCCAGCACCATACGATCCACCATGATACTTCTGAATTCTTCTGCAAGATCCAGAGCTAGGGCTGGCCTCCCTGGCTTGATCGCATGCAGATACCCCGCCTGCGGATCCAAGCCAACGCCTTCTAGCGCCGAGGCGCACTCCACCGTCAGAAGAGCATACCCAAAGGACAGAAGGGCATTGATGGGATCCCTGGGTGGCCGTCGGTTCCTCCCCGACCACTTGAACGCTCCATCATCCACCCGGATCATGGCGCTAAACGAATGAAAGTAGACCGCGGCTCCGCGGCCTTCTATTCCACGGACCGTATCCAGGTCTCCAGCCTCATCCACCTGCCCCAAAAGCCCATCCAGCTGTTCCACGCTTTTTTCGAGAATTCCCGCCGGATCCCCATGATCTCGGATGGTCCGAAGGATTTGCACCTTGGAGTTCTGGAGCTTGCCGGCTACGATGATTTTCGCCAGGGCAAGGGTTTGGGAATCGTTCTCCACCATTCGATACTGGGCTTGCCTCAAGAGAACGTTGCCGTGGGTCGGCCCGGATAAGCGCCCCATAAAACGCCCTGTCTCTGTAAACCAGTTGATCACCCGCCCGTCCTCTGAACACCGATGGATGAGAAATGGGCTTACCGAAACGTTCCCGAAGAGCCCGATGGCCCCTATGTGGTGAAGGGGTACCCGCAGCAGACGCTCACCGTCCGCCACCACCGATACCGCATCCTGATGGAGGTGAACGTAGGAACCTTGTCGCTGTACATACAGGGTATTCAACAGCTGCTTAACCATGGACATCCTCTTTGCCTTTTTGGAGTTCCTTGATGGAAAAGGGAAGGCAAGCGTCAAAGAGGGAACAATCCCGGCACCGCTCATCCGCCACCGGTGGTGGCACACGGCGGTTAGCCAGCATCTCCTTCACCTCGTCGACAACGCGCATCACCTCAGAGCGCAGCACTTTATCCAAGGCAACTTCTCGTCGCCGCCGAGAGCCGTGGTAGTAGATGGCTCCCTTGGCTACAGCGACGCCGAGCATCTCCTCCAGGCACATGGCCTGGGCGCAGAGCTGGATCTCATCGGCATTCCGATGCTGCCTAGGCCCCGATTTGTACTCCACCGGATAAACCGTGCCATCCTCCCGGAACTCCACCACGTCGGCTTGCCCGATGAGACCCAGCTTCTCCGACCATAGGGGGAGCCCTCGAACCACATGCCCATCCTTTGTGTCCATCCATCCACCCGCATGGGTCTTCGCATGAAGCCGTTGACCCCGGAGGGTGAAGATATTGTCTTCCCACACCTGCTCCACGTGGATGAGGGCGCACTGCCTCGGGCAAAAGGCATAGTGCTGCAAGGCGCTGATGGGGACCCATCCATCATGGTCGGAAACGAGGATCACAGCCTCACCCCGCAAAAGGGGGTGCCGTGGCCCACGGCACCCCCAAGCTGCTTTAGGGTTCTACAAGAGCCGTCAAGTGCACACCCTCCGGCAACCCTTCTCGATTCACGACGACTTGGTAGTCCTCAAAGCGGCGGGGAACTGCTGTACCGTCCGTTCTTCTTACGGCGATGAGGTCAAACAGCCGGTGGGCGTGGGCATTGCCCTTTCGATTCTCATGGGTGAAGACCCACAAACCCCTCACGTTCATGCCAGTGCGGGCCGCTGACCGATCGTACTCGAACATGTTGGCCAGAGCCTCCCAGAAGAGCTGTAGGTCTTCCTGGGTAACCCCGGTTTGCTCTGCCAAAAAGGGATTGTAGTAACCGTGGGCCCGGTAAAGCCCATAGGGTACGATGGGCTTGCGCCCCATCTCCGTCGACCCTGTGGCAGTAAGATCCTCTTCCCTGGTGCGGGCTTTCCGGGTGATAGCGATGTCCAGCGGGACCACCGGGTCGATGGATCGAGCAAAGGAGATCTGGACCGGTCCCCGCACCTGGCCTGCATTGAGATCGCCCGTGCTGAGGACCGCCCCGAACATCCGGATATCGTAATACCGGCGGCAAAGCTCCTCCCTGACATCCTCGTTGACCACTTTTCGGGCAGATGCACCCTTCTGAGCTCCCACCGCTTCTCCCGCCTCTTCAATCAGGGTGTTCAGAGCATGACGGGATTGGATGAAGATCTTGAAGCCTTCTTCGTTGCGCCGCAGGGTTTCCACATAGTCGCGAACTTTACGTTTAAGAGCCACATCGGTCATGAACCCGTGCATCGTCTCAGGATCCACCCTCGGGAGGTTGCCTGCGTCCGGATCGCCGTTGGGATTGCTGTTGACCGCCTCAATCAAAATCACAAATTCATGACGCCGCTCGGGATCGGTGTAGATCATTCTTCCACCCCTCCTGTCTCTTGTTCCATTTCTCCCTCTTGTTTCTTTTCCTTCCGCCGTGCCCGGAAGGCGGCCCGCTGATGGTAGAAGCCAAGGCCGAATTCAGCCTGTTCCTCCAAGGTGAGGATGCGCGGGAATCCACCCGCCTGGTCGATCTTCGTCATGACCTCCTCCATCTCCACGTTGAGATCCCTCCCCAACTCTGGAAGATGGGCGGTAGTGGCCTGCCGGATCAAACCTCCAAACGTGGCGGCAGGGGCGGTGGAAGCCGCGCCATAAAACCTTTCCACCAGAGTTCGGTTCACTTTATACTGGGAAGCCCTCAGCTGGGCTTCCTCCATAATCGCCAGCAGTCGACCACAGAGATAGGCTGCACTTCGGTTCTCCTGATCGAGACTCACCATGCGATCGTCCCCCTTTCCATAAACCAAAACCAGTTTGGCCACAGCAACGACATTGGGTAAGGGAGGTAGGCGTCTTTTCTCCTCACTCTCATCCTTTCTTTTCTCCTTACCCTGATCCTTCTTCTTATTACCCGGATCCCTGTTACTACCCTGATCCTTCTTGTCGGCGATCCATAACCTTGGGTTGCGCATCAGACGGACGCTAATGGTCAGCAGCTCCCTGGGCGGTGCCCAACCCAAAAATGCGGTTCGCAAAAGATTCCTTAACACATTCGGGTTGCCTGCATTTAAAACATCCAAGAGGTCACCGATGGAAAAGAGCTTGGGCTCTCCAAACTCATCCACGATCTGGACGGCGTTCAGGAAACGCCGGAGATGTTCTTTAAGCTCCTCGAGAGATACCTGAATCCACTCTCGAAGAGCCAGCCGCGTCTTGTTGGGAGAAAACACGGCAAGAAAGAAGGCATTGTCATCCAGCAGCAATGCATGGGTCGCCGGTTTCCACGGCAGTTTGAGGAGATTGTACAACTGCGACAAGCTCGCTCCAGGTCTACGACCGAGGACGGGCGCCAGCATGGTGAGGTCGATGACAGTTTCCGCCTCGCCGGTTTCTAAAGCAACCGGCTCCTTCAGCCAGAATACAGCCCTCTGATTTTTTAGGCTATCATTGCTGTCTGGATCCTTTATCAGATTTTGATGATGGTCCTTGTGGCTCCACAGGTAATCCAGGGCCCTCGTCGCCTTGTCACCGCACTCAAAGCAGATGCCGATTTGCGCGCCGCCGCTGCTGAGAGAGAAGGACGGAAAGGCGTCATGGTTTAGGGAATGGATGGGTATCGTTCCTTTCACTTGAAGAGGCAGTTTACGGAGCAAAGGCCGCTGGCGCCCGCAGATGGCGCACTCTCCCTCCACACCGTTTGCAAGGGTTCGCCTCTGAAGTTCTTCCACCCAAAACACCCTCGCCAGGGGGTGATCGTAGAGGTGCTGCCCCTTGAGTGGGCCCCATTCTGGCATGAAGGACACCCAGTCGTCGGCGGTGATACCGGTGGCGCTGGCCCTGATTTGGGAAAGAACCTTCTCATCCTCCAAAAGCCCCACCAGCACCTCGAGCACCTCCCGAAGATGGGCGTCCGTCAGGCCGTCCCATTGGAGAAATGAGCGGAGGAGCTCCATAAACTTTGCATGGTATTGAGATGACCTTTCGTTGGAAGCCTCCTTCCCCTTTGTTGATTTTGCGTACCCCAAGGCGTAACTGGCTCGATCCACCAGCAAACTGGCCGCCGGTCCCGACGTCCGCCCGGCAAAGGGTCGAGGTAAGGCGATGCTCGTTTCTTCCACACGGACCGCTTGGCCAGGCGTGAAATGAACTACCCAGCGAATGGGCTGACCGGGCCAGTAAAAGCCGGTGGGCGCAAATCCATCGGTCCCTTGCTGGAGCTTTTCAGCCAACGCCACTAGGTGGTGGAACATGATCTCTCCTCCAGGCGCCAAAGTTCGTCATACTTTTCCTTGGGTACGTGGAGCCACCCATCCTGGAGTTCAGCCTGGAAAAACACGGCCTGGGCATAACCCGACACCGGTGCGCTCTTTCCCGGCTTGCGGAAGGAAAACTCCCGGCGGTTCTTATCTTCCACGTACGCCACATCCAAAAGCATTGGTCCGATGGAGAGCTGGATGGGCGGGGGGGTATCTTCCTCCCGCACCTCATCAAAATGAGCAGGGAACTCTCGGGTACCCAGATAGGGCGTGTGGAAATACTGGCCCCTTTTGACCCGCCGCGCGAACATGTCCAGGTATTTGGCCAAGGGTTCCGTGGCATGGGGCCGGAGGACCATCTCTCCCTCGATGATGTAGGCCACATCCTTCAGCACCAGGCTCGACCTCTGTTGCCGTTTGTCCTCGACAAAGATAGGGGTCCTTCCCTGGCGGTCGGAGATCTCGTTCCGTAGGATCACCATTTGACGGCCGAGTTTGAGAACCCCGATCCTCGAGATGCGATACCGGAATTCGGGTCTCCAGAAGATGGCTTCTAAGATGCCGCGGGCCGCACTCGGCGTCATAACGGGATAGGTGACCCGTTCCACCTTCATTTCTGGACGGGTGAAACAGGCGTAATCACCCCACACTTTGACCCTCACCTTCCCCGCCAACCCTGCAACCTCCTTTCCAGCGCGTCATACGATGAGATCGGCGGGATCCTCCATCTCTCTTGTAATGCCCAGTGTATCGTCATATTCCCCAAGCCACCGATAGAGTCCTTCCGACACGGGAGCGACGTAGGGCGATTTCCTTACTTCCCGTCGAAAGAGGCCCACAGCATAGAGCTGAAGCTTCTTCCAGGATTCGTAATCCCCCCGATCCAGCCACTCCGTTAGGTGCTTCTCGGCATCCCCGTAGGGAACCACCACAGGAACGGTATCATCGGGAATCAACCGGTACCGCGCAGCCACTTCTGGATAATTAAGTTCCCGGCGGTAATCCTCCACCTTCTCCCGATCCAAGTCCAAGGCCAGATCGTCGTAGAGGCGACGGAAATACTCCCGGTAGGCTTCGGGATCATGGAGCCGCTCCGGACTATCCCAAAGATCCAAAAGGAGACCCGCCTTCTCCGTTCCCTGCCGATAGGGCCCTCGGGGCAAACGCCCTTCCTTGGGGCGAAAGATCACCACTCGCCCGGTGCCTGGCAGCTTCCCGTTTCGATTGCAGCGCCCGGCCGCCTGCACCACCCGGTCGAGGGGTCCCAGGGCCCGGTAAACCACGGGAAAGTCCAAATCCACTCCTGCCTCTACCACCTGAGTGCTGATGAGGCGGACGGGCTCACCCCCCTCCAGCCGCCGGCGCACCTCTTCCAACACCTTCCGCCGATGGGCGGGACACAAAAGAGTTGAGAGATGGTAGACATCTTCGCCCCCTTCCATCTGCCGAACCAGCTGAGCGGCATCGCGCCGGGTGTTGAGCACCACCAGCACCTGGCGCTGCTCCCGGATTTCCTGGGCCAGATCTTCCCACGCTAAAGGCTCTCGGCGGTACTCAAAGGATACCCGCTTCAATTTCCCAAAGTGGTCAGGATATTGGGGGACGATCTCCGTGATGGGCACATCCTTCAGGGTCTGGAGCCAGCGGCTTTCCTCCAACGCAGGTTGGGTGGCAGTGCTCAGGACCACTGTTGCCCCGTAACCGCCCTTTTCCACCGGGGTCGCCAGAATCTTCAAGACCTCCACGGTGGGCCGCAAAAGCTCGGGAGGGAGGGTCTGTACCTCGTCGAGGACGATGACTGAACGGGCCAGCCGATGGAGTTTTCGCACCTTGGAGGGCTGGTTGGAAAATAAGCTCTCAAAGAGCTGCACCGTGGTGGTGACGATGAGGGGTGCATCCCAGTTCTCCGTCGCCAGGCGATGCCGAAGGATGGAGCGATCGCTCCTCTCCTCGTCATCCCCCGGGAGATCCAAGGCGGAATGATGTTCCAGCACAGCGTCGTCTCCAAAGATTTTTCGGTAGTCCCCCGCCGTCTGGTCGATGATGCTGGTGTAGGGGATGGCCACCACCACTCTCCGCAACCCATGGGTCAGGGCATGGCGGAGAGCAAAAGCCAAGGCGCTCCGGGTCTTACCGCCCCCGGTGGGTGCCGTCAGGCGGTAGATCCCGGGAGGACCGTCGGCCGCTTTGAGACAGGCTTCGTAGATCTCCCGGCGAACCCGGTTGACGGGGCTATCGTCCGCCTTCGCCAGGATTTCCTTCTGGGATTCCTCGAATCGGTCCCACATGGCTTCTAGGCGCATCTCTTGTTCCCGGAGGGCCTGCCGATCCGGATAGAAATGGGCTTCCGTATCCAGCCAGTCGGCATCCACCAGCGCCGAGAAGAGCATCCGGATACCCATCTCCCGGTAAGAGGCATCGGGCCAAGAGGGGATCTTCAGAGGACCCGCCATGCCCTCTAGAAGACCCCTTTCCCTTAGCCACTCTAGAGCCGCCTCGAGGCGATGGCGATGCTTCTCGAGGAACTGGTGCAGGCGAAGTTCAGCCTCCCCCCGGTCGCTTAACCCCGCGTGATGACCGAGGATGGGAAGGCTCAAGATTTCCCACTTGCCTCTAATCTTCTCGTAGGTCAAAGCTGCTCCCCAAATGGCGTGGGGAACGCTTTCGGCCCGCTTCTCCTGAGCTGCCGCCTGCAAGTACTCTTGAAAAGCCGGATTCCATTTGCCCAGATCATGGAAGAGGCCCAGAAGGCGAGCCGCCATCTGCTGCTCAAAAGGCTCCGCAAATCGGGCGGCCAGTTCCGCCACATGACGAAGATGAACGTCCAACCGGTGCCATTCGCCTTCAGCGTTGGGGGTATGGGCGTAAACGACAGGTTCATCCTGCATGGCATTTCACCCCATTCTGTTGACCGTC
>JAHHQG010000053.1 GCA_018729555.1 Clostridiales bacterium
CATGGAACTTACTTTCCCAGCCTTCTGGAGCGGCACCGGCGAGCTGAGAAGGCCTCGCGAAGTGCAACTGAAGACCGATCGCACGTTCCATGACGAGGACGTGCCGGAGATGGCGCTGGAGGGGATGTCCATGGGCTCTCCTGCCGGCGGTATTCCCACGGGCTGGAGCCGGTCGGCGAAGACGGCTACGGGACTTCCAAGAGCGTCATCAGCCACCGGTTCCTGGCCGCGACGGAACGGCAGCTGGCCTACCTTTTGGCCCGGCCGCTGCGAGACCTAGGACCTGGTGGTGCTGATGATCGAGGGGATGGTGCTGGCCGAGCACACGGTGGTCTGGGCATCGGGGATCGGCTGCAGCGGGCGAAAGGGGGCGATCGACGGGAGCCGGACCCTTTGGGCAACCGTGGAAGCCACCTGGGGCGAGATGGCGGCTAGGCAACGCTGTCAAGAGCACAAGAAGCGCAACCTCCTGGAGCATCTACCCAAGTCCAAGCGGGCGCGGATCAAGGGCGAGCTGAAGCATGGGCACGGATGCTCCAGGCATGGCGTGAACCGATCCTCTTCCTTTCATGATCCGCGCATCCCTAACTCGTATACGGAAGGGACTCACGCAAAAATCAAGCTCATGAAACGGTTAAGCTATCGGTTGTCGGGACCAATGGCACCTAACCAACAAGATGTTCTTGGCTCTCCTGCCGTCGCTTTTCGTGGGTTTGCAATCACCTTTATCCACGCAGAGCCCGTACCGGTTTGACCGTAATGAGCCAGGTTTGCTAAAATCAGCTAGCAAATGGCGAGGGTGATTAGCCGTGGCGAGGCGGATCTGGCGAACTCTTTTTCGGTGTAGATCTTCCGAGACAGGGGATAAGATGCCCAACGTGCGGATTGCAATCATGGGACTATTCATCCTCCTTTTCACCTGGGGATGCACGGCGGCTGGGCCCACCGATACGGCGGCCGATAGTGGCAAGGCCTCGTCTCCAACCGGGGAGGCGCCTTTCGAGGAACCCCCGGAGAACAAACAGGCAGAACCCTGGCCCAGCAGTCTCTATCTCTTGAACTTTATGGATAGCTGGAACCAGGCGGCCGAGGAGGTTCACTCTCGGTTAAAAGAGGGTTTACCTGTTAGAAAAGA
The DNA here is from genome assembly GCA_018729555.1 of Clostridiales bacterium. Classification (GTDB taxonomy): domain Bacteria; phylum Bacillota; class Sulfobacillia; order RBS10-35; family RBS10-35; genus RBS10-35. Next base: position 1,136 of record JAHHQG010000053.1, read on the forward strand.
GGTCTATGATTACTGGATAAGGTGGGTCACGTTATCACTGGATAATTATCTCGAGAAGATGCACCTGACCCACATATGGAAAGGTTTATGGACGGGCGAGCGCAACGAAGACGTACGGTTGGAGGCATTGGTTTGCAAGAATGACGGTCGCATTATCACAATACTTCTTTCCGGTTCCGCGGAAACTCCCTTGACCGAGACAAAGCTGGCCTTTCTCCGCCCCTACTTCGAAATCTTGATCGCCGTGGCCAACCCTGATCTCAGCTTGCAGGACCGGCAAGACATCATGCACCAGCTGCTCCTTTACGCCGATGTGCAGACATTGGACGAAGCGTTCGCGGATCCAGAGAAGACCCGCCCATCGGCAACCGCAGGCAGAGTCTACTATGAGGTCACCATCCTCGGTTCCGATTTAGGAGGAACGGTCGCCGTGGAGGCCACCCTGGCCGGAAGCTGCTCGGAAAAGTGGCCATAAGGAAAGGGAGACCACCCATAAGCACAGCCGGGGGGCGGGGAAACCTTGGTGGCTGTCGGCATCTCGATGCGGCTATCCCCTCCCCCTTCAATGACCGTGGTGGTTGGCCTTCGGCTGGGGTCCATGGCGGTAAGCGTCGGGATCCTTCTCAAAGGCCTCCTTGCAGTAGGGAGAGCAAAAGTAGTAAGTCTTGCCGTCGTGGGTGAGGGATTCTCCTCCCAGATCGTAGAAGCTCTCTTCTTCCATCTCCTGGCCGCATACAGCGCAGCGAAGCATCACGATCGCCTCCTTTCTCCTTCTGAGCTCTAGTTTAGCGCTAACTGCTATCCCTCCGCTTCACAACTTGGTTGTCAACTCCAGGATAGATTTGACCACTTCAAACTTGCCCTTTGGTATCTCCTTAATGCTAGGACGTTGGGTCTTTCCTCCTTTGGAGTTGGATTTGGTATGTTTGGCTGTTTTGAAGCCGGTAAGTCGGGTAGTGGTTGACCAGGAGACGAACCAAACCAGAAGAATGGGCCCAGATTCATCGACTTTTGGTCAAAGCGAATCCAAACTACACACCCACTAGGCTTTTCTGCTAGCTTGACGTTTACCTTTGCCGTTGGGGTGGCAGCTTCTGGCGCACAGTCCGCCACCCCTTGCACCAGGGGGGCTGCGGTGGCGCCATCGAAGGCGGTGCCCCCCCGCTTCCAGGATGGACCTTCCCGCCTCCGCCGCCTGCGGCTGGGGCGCCACCACCAGCCCCCTCAGGGCCGCCGCCACCCTTCGTTCCGGAGATGGATGGCCACATTGGGGTAGTCGGTGATGATGGCATCTACCCCCAGATAATTGAGCACCCGCATCTCGGTGGCGTCGTTGATGGTCCAGACGTGAACGGGTAGGCCCTTGTAATGGGCCATCCGGATGAAGGCTTCGGTGATGATGGGAACCCCGTGCATCTTGGGAGGCATCTGGGCCACCACATTTCCGGGGGGCGTCCAGAAGGACGCCAGCCCCAGACGCAAGAGGATCTGGAAGGTGATCCCCTCCTCAAAGGTCATGGAGGTGGGAATCTTGGGAGAAGCCTTCCGCACGGCATCCTCGGACGCCTGGTGGAAGCTGGGGAGCATCACCTTTCCGGCCGCCCCCATCTCCTGCACCTTGGCCACCACCTGGCGGGCGAAGTCGGCGCTGTCGGGTTTGATCTCGATGACCATCCTGGTATCGGGGAGGGCCGCCAGGACCTCATCGAGGGTCGGGACGAAGACGCCAAGGCCACGGAAGGGGTAGGTTATTCCGCCATCCTGGGTGAACCAATACCCGGCATCCAGGGACTGGATCTCATGGAGGGTCATCTCTTGGACCTGCCCCTGGCCGTTGGTGGTGCGGTCCACGGTATCATCGTGGATCACCACGATATGGCCGTCGGCGGTGGGCCAGACGTCCATCTCCAGCCAATGGGAGCCCAGTTCCCGGCCCTTCTCAAAGGCCACGATGGTATCCTCCGGCGCTAGAGCCGCTCCGCCCCGGTGGGCGATGACGAGGGCCCCCTTCTCATCGGCGAAGAGATCCTCCGGAAGGGAGGGGCGGGGGAGAGACTTGGCGTAGGCGGACGATCCCACGGCGACGGCCAGGAGGAGCGCCATAGCTGTGAGGAAGCGGCCCGCGCCCCGGGGAGGCACCAAGCTTCGCTCGGGTGACGAAAAGCCCAAGGCCACGAAGAGGGAAGGCGCCGCCACTGTCACCCAGGCCGCTGCCGCCGCATACCAGAGAAGGCGCGGCAGGCCAGGCACCGTCAGTTCCCGGAAGGCCACAAAGAGGGCAAAACCTCCAAGGCCCAGGAGGATGCGCCCTAGGAAGGAGGATGAATAGTCCCATGATTGCAATCCGCACGTTGGGCATCTTATCCCCTGTCTCGGAAGATCTACACCGAAAAAGAGTTCGCCAGATCCGCCTCGCCACGGCTAATCACCCTCGCCATTTGCTAGCTGATTTTAGCAAACCTGGCTCATTACGGTCAAACCGGTACGGGCTCTGCGTGGATAAAGGTGATTGCAAACCCACGAAAAGCGACGGCAGGAGAGCCAAGAACATCTTCTCCGAGAAAATGGGCCCCCACATAGAGACGGGAAAACGAGATGCCGAGGATCATGAGGGTGCCGAGGAGATAAAGCCAAGGCTTTCGAAACTCCACCATAAGCCAGCCCCAAAAGGCGATGCTGGCTTGGGCGTGGCCTGAGGGAAAGCCGGGGCCGCCGGCGGGGAGAAGGGCCACCACCTGCGGGAACATTTCGGGGCGGGAGCTCCCCACCCACTCTTTGAGGGCCACATTCAGCCATACGGCCCAGATGAAGACCACCGCCAGGCGGTAGGCCTTTTCCCGGCTCACCAACCAGTAGAGGAGGGGGATGGCCGCCATGTAGGCGAGGTCCCCGCCCAGGGTGCTGAAAGCGATCATGATCGCATCCAGAAGGGGCTGGCGGTAGCTTTGGATGGTTTCGATGAGGGCGAGATCGAACAAGGGTCCATGCCTCCCTCAGGCCTTGGTTCTTCTACGGCCAACCTATTCGCCCTGGCCGAAAGGGAAACCTTCTCCGGACCATTGTGAAAGGGTTATGGTTATGCCACATTAAGGCCATGGATTACATGAGCCTTTTCTGGGTCTTTCTGGTGATCTACGCCCTCTTTTTGCCCTGGTGGGCGAGAAAGCGTCTGGATCTTCAGCGCCTCAGCCTCATGAGACGCCTGGAACGAAAGAGGGGCAGCCGGGTGATCACCCTCATCCACCGGCAGGAGGCCATCAGCTTTTTGGGCTTGCCCTTGGCCCGCTACATCGACGTGGACGACAGCGAAGAGGTGCTGCGGGCCATCCGCTCCACCCCGCCCGATACGCCCATCGACATCATCCTCCACACCCCCGGTGGGCTGGTTTTGGCGGCGGAGCAGATCGCCCTCGCCCTTTGCCGCCATCCCGGGAAGGTGACGGTCTTCGTCCCCCACTACGCCATGTCGGGCGGCACCATGATCGCCCTGGCGGCCGATGAGATCGTCATGGACCCCCACGCGGTGCTGGGGCCGGTGGATCCCCAGGTGGGTCAGTACCCGGCGGCCTCCATCGTCAAAGTGTTAGAGCAAAAACCCCTTTCGGAGGTGGACGATACCACCCTCATCCTGGCCGATGTGGCCCGGAAAGCTCTGGCGCAGGTGAAGGCCTTTTTGGGAGAGATCCTGGAAGGCCGGATGGATCCCGCCAAGGCGGAAGAGCTGGCGGATATCCTCTCCTCCGGCCACTGGACCCATGATTACCCCATCACGGTGGACCGTTTGCGAAAGCTGGGTTTGGAGACCTCCACCGATATGCCGCCGGAGATCTATGCCCTGATGGACCTCTATCCCCAGCCGGCAGGCCGCCGCCCCTCGGTGGAATACGTCCCCTCCTCCCGCTCCTAGCCTTTCCGCCCTGGCTGATGGAGCAGGTTTTGCCAGGGCCTTTTTTCTTGACAGGAACCGAACACATGTTCTACCCTCAGGCCAGGAGGTCGTTCCGCATGGGGGAGATCCTCTACTTTTCCCTGGAACACCATTACGCCCTCTGGGCCCAGAAGGCGAAAAACCTTTCCCGGCCGGTGGCGGTGCTGCACCAGGGCCAGGTGTGGGACGCGAGCCCCGAGCTTTTCCCCGACCTCTACCCGGGGATGGGGGAAAGGGAAGCCCGCCAGGCCCGCCCTGATGCGGCCTGGGTGTCCCTGGCCTCCCTGTACTGCCGACCTTACCGGGAAAAGGCGATGGAGGCGGCTTACCGCTTCTCCCCCCAGCTGGAGCCGGAAGGGGATGGGGCCGGCTACCTGGCCCTGGGGAAGGGGGAGGACCCCCTAGAGGTAGCCCTTTCCCTGGGCCGCCTCCTGGTGCCTTCCCTGGCGCCCCGAGTGCGCATGGGGGTAGGCCCCAATCGCTGGGTGGCGTACCTGGCGGCCCGGGAAGCGAAAGAATCCTTGGAGGGGGTCATCCTCTACCGGCGGGTTCCGGCGGAAGAAAAGGCATCCTTCCTCGCCCCTCTGCCGGTGAACGTCCTGGAGAAGGTAGCGGAAGGGGTGGCATCCCGCCTGGAAAAGGTGGGGTTGGCCACCCTGGGGGAAGTGGCAGAGGTGCCCCTGGGAGAACTCCGGCAGCTTTTAGGCAAAGAGGCCCTGGCCGTCCACGGCTACAGCCGCGGGGAAGACGGGCGCGCCTTGCGGCCGGGGTGGCCTCTCCCCATGGTCATCCGCTCCATCCGTTTGGAGCCGCCCCTGGAGCAACTGGAAAAGGTGCCGCCCCTCCTGGAACGCCTAGCCCGGGAAGCCGCCCGGGAGCTGGAAGAACGAGGGCAGGGAGGAAGGGAAGGAGCCCTTTTGGTGGAGAGCGCCGGCTCCCTCTACTACGCCCGGCGCACCGCCTCCCGCCTCTTTTACGGGGATGCCCTGGCGCCCCTTTTGCATCGCCTCTGGGTGGGGGAGATCTGGCCCGCCCTGGCCCGGGAGGGGAGGGGCTGGTCCATCGCCCGCCTGCAGGTGGAAGTGGGGGCCCTCCAGCCCCGGAGGCGCGCCCAGGCATCTCTCTGGACCCGGGATAGAGGGAGGGATGCGGGGGCGGTCTGGATGTCCCTGCGGGAGAAATACCCCCATCTTCGGTGGGGGGTCCAGGCGGTTCCCCGGGAATGGCGGGAAGAGCGCCTCTCCTACTGGGATCCCTTTCGCTTCCCCTGATGGCCCGTCAACCACCCCATAGCTAAAACCAGGGGCTTGCGCCTAGCCCGCTGGCGCGGGCTGGCACTGCCCTCGTTCTTCCAGCTCCCGGGCGGCTTCCCGGGCTAGGCGTTCCAGGAGGGGCGGCACCTTTTCCAGTTGCTCCAGGGGCGGCTCCAAACGGATGGAGCGGATGACCATGGGGAGAGGCCACCCCGGCCGCAAGGCGCGCCCGTCTTCCCCGCGGCTGTAGCCGTGGACGGCCAGGGCCTCTTTGCCTAAAAGCTGCCGGAGTTCTCCCAGGGGCACCTCTGCCACTTCCCCCAGGGTGGCCAACCCCACCTTTTCCAGGCGGGATGCCACCCCTTCCGCTACCTTCTCCAGGACGTTCACCGGCAGAGGGGCGAGGAAGGATGCCTTTTCTTCCGCCGGAACCCGCCGGTAGAGGATGACCCCCTCCAAGGATTCTTTCGCTTCCCGGGCCGCCAGGTACGCCACCCAGCGATTGGGGCCTACCCCCATGCGCACTCGGGGCGCCAGGGAAGGCACCAGGAGGCGGCCCAGGGAAAGGGCTACCTCTAGGGGGTCCTCCCCCTTCCCCAGGGCCAGGTAGCCGGCCCCATCCCCTTCCGGCTCCAGCTGGGGGGAGAAGCGGTAAGCCGCCTCCATCGCCTTTTCCCGGTAAGGTCGGCAGTACAGGGAGGCCAGGGACACCCAGGCCGCATCAGGGCGGGCCTGGCGGGCTTCCCTTTCCCCCATCCCCGGGTAGAGGTCGGGGAAAAGCTCGGGGCTCGCGTCCCACACCTGGCCCTGGTGCAGCACCGCCACCGGCCGGGAAAGGTTTTTCGCCTTCTGGGCCCAGAGGGCGTAATGGTGTTCCAGGGAAAAGTAGAGGATCTCCCCCATGCGGAACGACCTCCTGGCCTGAGGGTAGAACATGTGTTCGGTTCCTGTCAAGAAAAAAGGCCCTGGCAAAACCTGCTCCATCAGCCAGGGCGGAAAGGCTAGGAGCGGGAGGAGGGGACGTATTCCACCGAGGGGCGGCGGCCTGCCGGCTGGGGATAGAGGTCCATCAGGGCATAGATCTCCGGCGGCATATCGGTGGAGGTCTCCAAACCCAGCTTTCGCAAACGGTCCACCGTGATGGGGTAATCATGGGTCCAGTGGCCGGAGGAGAGGATATCCGCCAGCTCTTCCGCCTTGGCGGGATCCATCCGGCCTTCCAGGATCTCTCCCAAAAGGAGGGAAGGAGGCGCTCCTCCCCATGCCTGAAGCCAGGGGTCTCCGCGCCGCCAAGACCCGATGAAGCGGATACGACAAAAACTGGAAGTCCTGGAGGACAGCCAGGGCTTACCCCGGCGCGTCCGCTATCGAGGAGTTTGGCGGGAGGTGGCGGAAGTGCTGGACCTCTGGTACGAGATGCTGCCCTGGTGGCCGGAAGGAGACGAAGAAGGCGGGGGGGAGGTGGCCATGGCCCGGGTGCTCCTGGAAGGGGGCCTTTTGCTGGAGATGGAGCGGAGGCCCGCCCGGGGTGAGAAGGGGAGCTGGCGCCTCTACCGCCTCTACGACTGATGAAACCCTTCGTCCACCTCCACGTTCACTCCCCCTATTCCTTCCTGGATGGCGCCAGCTCCATCCGGGAGCTTTTGGCCCGGGCGGCGGAAGAAGGCCAGCCCGGCTTGGCTCTGACGGATGTCCACTCCCTGGCGGGAGCGGTGGAGGCCCTCCAGGAAGGCGAGAGGCAAGGCCTGCGGGTAGCCCTGGGGGCGGAGATCTTCTTGGAACCCCTGGCTTTTTGCAAAAGGGGAGGGCCTTTCCCCCTGGTTCTCCTGGCCTTGGGTCCCAGAGGGCACCGGCAGCTGAGCCGCCTCTTGACCGAGTCCCTTTTGGCCTTTCCCGAGAAGCCCCGGGTGACCCATGAGATGCTCTCCCGGGCCCTTGAAGGGGCGGGGGAAGAGCTCTTTCTCCTGACGGGAGGCCGGCGGGGCGAGCTGGCCCAGAGGCTTTTGCGGGGGGACAGGGAAGGGGCGGAGGAAGCCCTTCGGGCCCTTTTGCGCCTCCTCCCCAGGACCCGAGGCTTCCTCCCCTCACCCGGAGGAAAGCCTTCTCCCTTTCCCCTGGCGGTGGAGCTGGTGAACCCCCTCTATCCCGGAGGGCAGCGGCTGCAGCGGGAGCTTTTCCAGCTGGCGGAAGCCTTCCACCTGCCTCCCGTGGCGGCCAACGACGTCCGCTATGCCCGCCCTGAAGCCTACCCCGTTTACGATGTGATGGTCTGCATCCGGGAAGGCATCGATGTGTCGGTCCCTCACCCGGAACGGCCTTTGAACGCCCAGCAGGACCTCAAAGGGACGGCGGAGATGGCCCGCCTCTTTTCCGCCTATCCCCTGGCCCTGCAAAATGCGGCCCTTTTGGGGGAAAGAGCTTTGGCGAAAGAGAGTCTTTCCCTCCGGGAAGACCGGTCGCCGCGCCTTCGCTTTCGGGGGGGAGAGCTCTTTTTGGCCTCGGAAGAGGATGCTTCTTCCGAAAGAGATGCCTTTCAGTTCCTTCAGGAGAGGGTGTATGAAGGGGCTCTGGAGCGCTACGGGGCCGTCACGGAAGAAGTGCGCCGGCGCCTTGACCATGAGCTTCAGATCATCGGAAAGCTGGGTTTGGCCTCCTACTTCCTCCTGGTCTGGGATGTGGCCCGTTTTGCCCGGAAAGAGGGGATCCGCTTTGCCGGCCGGGGATCGGCAGCCGATTCGGCGGTGGCCTACTGCCTGGGCATCACCCATGTGGACGCCATCGGAAGGGGCCTTCTTTTCGAGCGTTTTTTGAGCCCGGAGCGTTCGGAAAAGCCCGACATCGACATCGACTTCGATGCCCGCCGCCGGGATGAGGTGAGCGCTTACCTGAGGAGAAAGTACGGCGAAGACCATGTGGTCCACGTGGCCACCTGGCAGACCTTTAGGGGGCGGCTGGCCATCCGGGAGGCGGGAAAGGCCCTGGGGATGGAAGCGAGCGAATGGGCGTCCCTCGCCCGGCGCCTCCCCTACATGATCACCGCCAAAGAGCTGCCGGAGATGCTGGACGCTTTTCCGGAGCTCCGAGAAGGGGATTACCGGCGCCCTCGCTATCGCCTTCTCCTGGAGGTGGCCCGGGGTTTGGCGGGGCTTCCCCGCCATGCCGGGACCCATGTGGGGGGCGTCGTTATCAGTCACCGGCCGGTGGCGGAGATCCTTCCCGTCCAGATGGCGGCCAAAGGGGTGCCCATCCTCCAGGCCGACAAGGAGGGGGTGGAGGCGCTGGGGCTGGTGAAGCTGGATCTTTTGTCCCTTCGGACCCTTTCGGCGGTGGAGGTGGCGGAAGAAAACGGGAGCCCTCCCTGGACGGCTATCCCTCCGGAGGATCCCCTGACCTACGCCATGATCCGGGAAGGGCGCACCGTCGGGGTCTTCCAGCTGGAGAGCTCAGCCCAACGGGCCCTTCAGGTGCGCTTGGGGGCCGAGACGATGGAGGATCTGGTGGCCAGCGTCGCCCTCATCCGGCCGGGGCCCATCAAAGGGAACATGGTGGACCCGTATGTGAAAAGGCGCCGGGGAGAGGAGCCGGTGACCTACCTCCATCCCCTCTTGGAGCCCATCCTGAAAAAGACCTACGGGGTGGTCCTCTTCCAAGAGCAGGTCATCGACATCGCCCAGAAGATCGCCGGGTTTACCGCCGGGGAGGCCGATCGCCTCCGCCGCACCATGAGCCGGGCCCGCTCCCTGGAAGAGATGGCGGAGCTGGGAAAGCTCTTTGTGGAAAAGGCCAAGGAGCGGGGGGTTCAGGAAGAGGTGGCCCGGGCCATCTTTCAGATGCTGGAGGGCTACGCCAGCTACGGCTTCAACGAAGCCCACGCCGCCGCCTTTGCCGACATCGCCTACCGCACCGCCTGGCTGGCCCGCCATCGCCCCGAGGCTTACTTTGCCGCCCTCCTTTCCCTCCAACCTATGGGCTACTACCCTCCCCACACCCTGGCGGTGGAGGCCCGGAGCCGGGGGGTGTCCATCCTCCGGCCCGATGTGAACCGGAGCGAGGACCTTTGCACCGTGGAGGGAAAGGCCATCCGCCTGGGCCTTTCCCTCATCCGCCACCTTTCGGAAAAGGGGAGGGAAGCCCTCGTAAAGGCCCGGCCCTTTGCCTCCCTCCGGGAGGTCTTCCGCCTTCCCCTGGACCGGCAGGAGAAAGAAGCCCTCATCCTCTCCGGAGCCCTGGACGGCCTGAGCGGGGGGAAGCGGCGGCCCCTCCTTTGGCTCTTGGAGCGGCAGGACGAAGGGCGGGGGTTTTTGACCGACGAAGGGCTGCCGGAGGTTTCCGATTTCTCCCTGGCGGAGAGGATCTGGGGGGAAGGCTATGCCCTGGGTCTCTTTGTGACGGCCCATCCCCTTTCCCTCTGGCGGGAAAGGCTCCAAAGAAAAGGCTATACCCCCAGCTGGGAGATGGAGGGGAAGGAGCACGGGGAGACGGTGAAGGTGGCGGGCCTTCTGGTGCGGCCCCACCGGCCTCCCACCCGGAGCGGCCGCATCGTGGTGTACTTCGCTCTGGAGGACGAAGGGGGCCTGGTGGATGTGGTGATGCCCGAGCCGGTGTACCAGGCCTTTGGATCGGTGATCTTCGGGGAAACAAGCCCTTTGGTGGCCGTCCGGGGAAGGGCGGAGCGGCGGGGGAAAGGGGTACAGGTGGTGGCGGACGAAGTGGCTTCCCTTCCCCTTTACCCCCCGGTGAAGCCATGATCACCTCCAATGATAGAATCAAATACAGAAGGATTTCTCAAACAAGGAGGCGAATCATGGCAGAGGAGAGGAAAATGGCCCTGGTCCTGGCCACCGATGAGTACGAGCGGATCCATGCGGCGTCATTGATGGCTTCTGTGGCGGCCATGTCGGGGATTCCCGTCCAGGTTTACGTCACCATGGAGGCCATGAAGTACTTTCGCAAGGATGGGGAGCCTTTCCCCTTAAAGTCGGTGGGGGAAAAGATCCACGAAAAGAAGGCGCCCACAGCCCTGGACCTTCTGCGCCAAGGGAAGGAGCTGGGGGATCTCAAGGTCCATGCCTGCGCCATGGTGCTGGATCTTTTCGACTGGAAGGAAGAAGACCTCTCCGATCTTTTCGACGACACCATCGGGGTGGCGGCCTTCCTCAACATGACGGAAGGCAGCCAGATCATTTTCGTGTAGAAAGGAGGCCGATCATGGCAGTGCCTGCAGCCGACAAGGTGGTGGATGCCCGGGGTTCCTTTTGCCCCGGTCCCCTGATGGAGCTCATCAAGGCGATCAGGGATGAGCCGGTGGGTACGGTCATCGATGTGCTTTCCAGCGATCTGGGGTCCACCAAGGATATACCCGCCTGGGTGGAAAAGGCGGGCCATGAGCTGTTGGAAATCAAGGAGGATCAGGGCTACTGGCATGTGCTGGTGAGAAAGCTCAGGTGAGGAGGCGGGGTCTGTGGCAGCCAAAGTGGTGATCGTAGGGGGCGGCGTTGGCGGCACCATTGTGGCCAACCAGTTGGCGAGAAAGGTCAACGGCAAGGCGGAGATCACCCTCATCTCTCAGGATGATCAGCATATGTACCAGCCGGGGCTCCTCTTCATCCCCTTCAACCTGATGCAGCCCGATAACCTCTACCGGTCCCAAAGGGAGCTCCTTCATCCCCATGTCGTCTTCGCCCATGACAAGGTGGTGGCCATCGACCCGGAGAAGAAGACGGTGAAAGGCGAAAAGGGCCAGTGGACCTACGACTTTCTGGTGATCGCCACGGGGTCCCGCCTGGCGCCTGAGGCGGTGCCGGGCCTTTCTGAAGGAGGCCACTGGTTCTACGATTTGGATCATGCCCTGAAACTCCGGGAGGCCCTGCGCTCCTTTGAGGGCGGAAAGGTGGTCATCGCCACCGGGGTACCCCACAAATGCCCGGTGGCCCCCCTGGAAGTGACGTTTATCCTCCACGAGTGGCTGGAGCAAAGGGGCCTTCGGGAGAAGACGGAGATTACTTATCTCTATCCCATCGGGCGCCTCCACTCCCTGGAGCCCGTGGCCAACTGGGCCGCTCCCCAGTTTGAGGAGCGGGGAATCCAATCGGAAGTCCTCTTCAACATGGAAAAGGTGGACCCCGAAGAGAAGGTGATCTACAGCCTGGAGGGGTCCAGCCATCCTTTCGACCTCCTCATCACCATCCCGCCTCACAAAGGCCAAAAGGTGCTCATCGACTCGGGAATATCCGATCAAAACGGCTGGGTCTCCGTGGATCGCCACACCCTCCAGTGGAAAGAGGACGAGCGCGTGTGGGCGTTGGGGGACACGACGGATCTTCCCATCAGCAAAGCCGGATCGACAGCCCACTACGAGGCCGATGTGGTGGCGGAGAACATCGCCGCCCGCATCCAGGGCGGGGAGAGCGGCCACTTCTACAACGGTAAGGTCTTCTGCTTCATCGAGACGGGCCTCGATACGGCCACCTATGCCTCGTTCAACTATAAGAACCCACCCCGGCCCCCGGCTCCTTCCCCCACCATCCACTGGTTCAAGGTGGCCTACAACCAGCTCTACTGGCAGACCGTGCAGGGGCTCCTCTAAGGAAAGGAGTGAGGGCCGATGGCCGAGCCGACGGCATGGGACGGCGAAGCGCTGGTGGCGGGAGAGTTCCTCTCCCTCCTGGGGGCGGTGAGGGAGTCCACCACGCCGGAACTGGTGGGACGGATCTCCCGCCTGGTGGGGGAGGGTCTGGAGGCTTTGAGCCTTCTGGCCGATCCCCAGATGAAGGAGCTTTTGTGGGAACTGAGGGCGAAAGGACCTGCCTTAAAAGATCTTTTGCAGACGGTGACGGCGTGGCAAGAGGATGGCCTTCTGGAGGCGCTGGGCGACATGGGGAAGCTGGCCATGGCGCTCCGCGAGAGCACCACGCCGGCCCTGGCGGCCCGGCTGGCCCAGCAGGGGGTAGATCTTCTGGATGCGGCCCGGGTCATCGAGAGGCTGAAGGATGAGGTGCCCCGCTTTCAGGAGATGGCCGCAGAAGCCCTGGCGGAAGCCCGGGCCGATGCTCGGCCCGTGGGGGTGGGGGGTCTCTTGCGCCTCTTGCGGGACCCGGATGTGCAGCTGGGTTTGAAATTCATGGTGAACCTTAGCCGGCGCATCTTCCGGGAGATGGAGGACCGCTGAGAAACCCATGCGGCGCCCTCCCCTTCCCCGCATAATAATCCCAGGAAAGGGTGGGGAGGCATGCATCCCTCGCCGGAGGAATGGCGTGGCCGCAAGGTGGCGGTGTTGGGACTGGGCATCAGCAACCTGGCCCTCATCCGCCTCCTGCGCCGCCATGGGGCCCGGGTGGAAGTGCGGGATCAGGCCAGCGCGGAGGCATTGGGTCCCCGGTACCGGGAGGCCATGGCCCTGGGGGCGACCCTCCGCCTGGGTCCCCATTACCTGGAAGACCTCACGGACTTCGACGCCGTCTTCGTCACGCCGGGCATCCCCAAGGATCTCCCCCAACTGCAAGGCCTTCCCCTGTCGACGGAAATCGAACTGGTCTTCCGGTACTGCCGGGCCCCCATCATCGGCATCACGGGGAGCGCCGGGAAAAGCACCACCACCCGGTTGGTGGGGGACATGTGCGCCCGCGCCTTTCCCGACACCTACGTGGGGGGCAATCTGGGCCGCCCGTTGGTGGAGGAAGCGCCCCACATCCCCCCCGAGGGAAGGGTGGTGCTGGAGCTCTCCAGCTTCCAGCTGGAGCTCTTGAGGGAGTCCCCGGCCGTCGCCGCCGTCTTGAACTTTCGTCCCAACCATCTGGACATCCACAAGAGCATGGAGAACTACGCCAGGGCGAAGAAGCAGATCTACCTCCACCAAAAGCCCCAGGACTGGGTGGTCTTCAACCGGGACGATCCGGCGTTGGTGTCGTGGTGGGGGGAAGGGCCGGGGAGGGAGGCGGGGTTTTCCCGGCGGGCTCCGGTGATCCCCGGGGTGTGGCTTCTCCCCGGGGAGGAAGAAGCCTTGGCCGATCTTCCCCGCTACCTTTCCGGGCCGGAAGGTCCCCTTCCGCCGGTGCGGGGTCGCCTCTTTCGCCGCTCTTCCATCCCCCTCATGGGCGCCCACAACGAAGAAAACGTCCTGGCGGCCTCCGCCGTGGCCCTTCTGGCGGGGGTGCCGGAAGAGGCGGTGCGGGAAGCCATCGCCGCCTTCCGGCCCCTTCCCCATCGGTTGGAGGTGGTGGCGGAAAAGGACGGGGTGGTGTGGATCAACGATTCCATCGCCACCTCCCCCGACCGCACCCTGGCGGCTTTGGAGGCGGTGGACCGGCCCGTGGTCCTGTTGGCGGGCGGATACGACAAAGGCCTTTCCTTCGATCCCCTGGCCCCCAAGATCCTGGAGAAAGTGAGGGTCCTCATCCTCATGGGGCGCACCGCCGACGCCATCGAGATGGCGGTCAGGCGGGCGGCGGAGACGCCGGCCCAGCTTCCCCTCATCCTGAGGGCGTCCAGCTTGGAGGAAGGGGTGGAGCTGGCCCGGGAAAAGAGCCGCCCCGGCGATGCCGTCCTCCTCTCGCCGGCCTCCGCCAGCTTCGACATGTTTCCCAACTTCGAAGCCCGCGGGGAAGCTTTTCGCCAGGCAGTCCAAAAGCGTCTCTTACCTCCCTCCTGAAACTCGGGTGTGGAGGAGGAAGGGGCGGGGCAAGCTAAGGGCCGGAGGCGATGGCTTGGCCCCCATCATTCGACACCCGGGAAATGAGGAACTCTGGCAGGCTCTTCGCTGGTCCCTGGCGGGGCTGCAGCGGCGGTGGCCCCTCCACATCCATGTCGAGGGGGTGCGGGGGACGGGGAAGACCTCCCTCTTGCGGGCGGCGGCAGCCTTTCGGCCCCGCATCCGCCGGATCAAGCGGTTGGGCTGGATGTGGGTCCGTCCACCATCGCGGCCGTCGGCGAAAGCGAAGCCTTTCTGGTTCCGTT
>JAHHQG010000054.1 GCA_018729555.1 Clostridiales bacterium
ATCCCCGAAGAGGACCTTTTGGGCCGTCCCCCGCTGGGTCTTTCCTTCCGCGATCTTCTGGAACCAGGCTTCGCCGCCCAGGCGCTGGGCGGCAAAGTGGCTCATGAGGCCCTTGATGGCGGTGGCCGGGATGACGGGCACCCCATAGGTGTGGTGCCAGGTCATGGAGGTTTCCGTGACCCCTTCCTGGCCAAGGCCGATGACCAGGCGGGAATCCTTGATTTCAAAGGTAGCAAAGGTAGCCCCCGCTTGGGATAGAGCCTCTTCGTACCGCCTAAAGAAGTCCTCATAGCCCGGCGGGCTTTCCTGATGGGAGGCGAGTTCTCGGAAGAGGTTGCCTTTAGACTCGCCTTTAGACTCCGTATCGTCTTTCCTGGCACTATAGATGTACTTGATGTATTTATCCATCCAAAGTCCGAGGTGAGTCGATCCTTTGGGGTTAAATTCCAGGTCGTCTAGATCTTTCCGCCGCGTGCTGGGCGTGGTCACCCGCCGACCCCCCTTTCAACTCCTTCCTCGTCACCGGCGCTTTGGGCAAGGATGATATCGGCGTAGCGGCGATACCACTGAGCCACTCCCAAGACCTGGCGAGTGAGGCGGATGTAGTCCGAAAGCGAGGCCGTGCGGGCTCGTTCCTCAAGAGCTTCGACGCTCTCATACCCCAACGTTGCGGCCACATCGTGCAGAAAAGCGCGCTGGGCCTCTTCGCCCCGCGAGCCGACAAACGCGATGGCTTGAGCTAGGCCGCTGGTCTTCACCAGCTGAGGGAATCCCCTCGCCTGACTGATGTATTTATCCTGCCAGCTACGGTCCTTCTTCTGGCGATTGCGGACCTTATCGTAAGCGCTCTGGGCCCATTCCTGCTCCCTGGTCTTCATGCCTCAAACCCCCCAGGAAAGGGTGCAGAGGCCCCGCCCCACCGAAGCCTTGCCCCCCAGCTGAATGACACCCGAGAAAAGGTCCTGAACCTGGGTCCAATTGCCGTGCTGGACGGCGCCGTTGGCGGCCACGGGCGCCAGGAGAACAAGGGTGTAGAGAAGGCTTTCCGCCGGAAGATGCTCTTCATACCAGAGGGCTCTCCGGGCTACCGTCTTCTTCTCGTCTTCGATGCGCACCCGCGCCACAACCTCCGTCGCTGTCTCCAACAGGAAACCCATGAGATCGTCGTGGACGATGAGGAGCCGTCCTTTAACGGGCGCACGGGTCCGGGCCGCGAAAAACCTTTCCCACTGGGTCACCTCGGCGGCTGCCTGTGCCTCCAAATCCAGGTCTTCTAGATAGACCTTCTTTTCACCGGCGAAGAGGATGCTCTCCTTGCTGGCGTATGCCCCGTTCAATGTGGAAGGCGTGGGGATGGCTTCGGGGATCTCGCCCGCGTTATCCACTTCAGCCTCTCGCAGGTCCCGTTGGAAGCGTTTCAGGAGAAAAGGACTGGTGCCATAGGCGAAGACACCCGCCAGGCTGCGCACCGGGAAGAGGAGAAGGCGGACGTCCCCCACAACGAGGGACCCTGCGTGTTCATGGGCACTGCTGGTGTCGGGTCCAAAAAGAGTTTTGATGGCATCCTTCGAAAAGCC
Organism: Clostridiales bacterium; assembly: GCA_018729555.1. Classification (GTDB taxonomy): domain Bacteria; phylum Bacillota; class Sulfobacillia; order RBS10-35; family RBS10-35; genus RBS10-35. Next base: position 1,578 of record JAHHQG010000054.1, read on the forward strand.
CTTTTCCTTGGCCCGGTCTCGGAGGGAACCTTTGAGGGAGCTGCCCGGAAGATAGGGAATCCCCGTGGCTCGTTCCCTTGCGATGGGCAAATCCACCGTGCCCACCCCCTGGCCAATGCCGGCATGCAAGGGCGAGAGGGCGTGGACAAACACCACACGGGCATCTTTCATCGGCGGTAACCTCCCTTTCCACCTTGATGGCGACGGGTTAGATGATCGAAGGCCGCTTGTACGACATCGGTCTGACCGTTGAGCACACGGATTTTCGCAGCTTCCCCTTTGTCCAGCTGGACCTCCACATCCACCGATGTTTTGTCCTTGTTGAACTCCAGCTGAACACCACCGGGAACTTCTCTGGAGCCCTGCAGAACAACCACAACGGTCATATTCTCGGCTATAGGCCGAAAGATGAGGGGGCTAGCGAGGCGATCGAACTCCTTAGATTTCGGTTTAAGGGTGCTGTTGTAAGCTTCATCCTCCTCATCCTTGAAGTGAAAGATAATCGGCAAACCCAGCTGGCCCCGCGGAAACTTGCCCGATTCGGTTGGCTTTTTCCTCAGCTTGCGGATCGTCTCCGGTTCTGGCCATAGGCTTTTGCCCCTACCATCACTACCGCGGGATTGCCGAAAACGCTGGTATTGTTCGGCAACGGTCTTCCACGGCTTCTGGACCACTGCCACAGGACTTTCGGAGGTCAGGTGGGGTACCCCCGCAGGCCACTGGGTATCCTCAATGTACTGGCGCAGCCTCTCTTTGATCTGGTCCTGCACCTGTTCAGCCGTTCTTTGAGCGGAAGAATCATCCGTCCGGGGGCGGACAGCCCCAAACCCCCGTCGGGTTCGCGCCCCCACCCCGCCAAAGGTTTCCCACGCCCAAAGGGCGGCGTGCACCTCTCGCTTGAGGTCTTCCAACGAAAGGCCCTTGGGGGGGCGTAATTGGATCTCCAACGCAAATTTTACGTTAAGGGTGACCTTTCCGCTGGGAATACCCCCGGGTTGAGGCTGCAGGGGGAAGGAGAGATATCCGGGGGCGACTTCCGTTGGCTTCGTTCGAGTGCTCCAGGCCTCCCTGCGCTCGGGTTTCGAACGAGGGATCACCCGGAGGACGACAGGAGAAGGGCCTTGCCGCCCTTCCTCCCCTACACTTCCGAAATACTTCTCCTCCAGCTCCCGAAGCTTTTGCAGATCGCCCTCCGCCTGCCAACCCCGAATGGCCCGCCACCAGAACCGGAGCTGCCCCTTGATACCGGAAGCTCGGACCACGGTGACGGGATCGGGTTCCCGGGGTTGGGCGCCCCCGCCGAAAAGAGGGGTTAGAAGCTCGTACTCCCGCACCTCTTTGTAAAGGGAAGGCCATTGAGGCCGGAATTCATCGCGCCATTCCGGAATCTTCCGCGTCACGGCTCCCACACCCCCACCACTGCCAGCCCTTCGCCATTTCGGCGATGTTCATCGCCGTCGGCGATGCACTCCCACCAGATGTCTTTGGCCCATCGCTCTTTTTGGTCAGGACCCCAATCTTCCGGGAACTCCACGAAGTAGACGCTCCCCGCCGGCACCAGGCGGCGGGAGGGTTTCGGCCGGCCTTTGGCCATATCCCAGCCCGAGACCACCAGCGGTCGTCCCACGGCTGCTGCCCGAATGGATGCCCCGTAGAGTTTCTGATCCTTAGGTGCAAACCCGCCCTGGAAGTAACCCGGCGTGAGAAGGATCACCTGGGCTCCTCGGCTCTTTCGGATCATCTGCAAAAGCTCATCCAACATATCCCACGGTTCGGGGCCTTTCTGCCAAAGAGCCAGACGCCGCTCCCCTCCGATGGGGTGGACCCCCTCGAGGGAAACGGCCTGAGGCGTCACCACGCCCACCCAGAGGGCCAGCTCCCGGGCTTGGCTGAGGGGGGCATCCTTTCCCTTCGAGACAAACTCCAGGCTTTGCGTCGAAAAAAGCATCCCTTCCTTGGCCGTTCGCGTCTCGGGATCGATCATGACATGCACCCGGATATCTTCCGCCGGGGCCGGGAACTCGGCCGAAGCTTCCTCCCACTGGACCTTTTCACCAAGGAGCCAGGAACGGAACATATGGGACGGCCACCATGACGGAGCGGCCGGGGGTTTTTCCGGCGTCAGGTCATCCTCCATAGGAAAGAGGGGCTGCCAGTCCCCTCCCCGATTCACCCGTTCGGTCTCGGAAAGCTTTCGCGGTGCCAGGGGTACCATGCGGATGGAACGGACGTCTGGCTCCCTCACAGGAAGGCTATCCAAAGGTGCAGGAAAGAGAAACTCCCACCCATCCCCATTTCGGATCAAGGGAAGAGGTCCTTTGATGGCCACCTGCAGCACTTCTTGCAGCTCATCCTGACGAAAGCTCAAGCCCCGGGCAAACCCGTACACGGTCCGCACGGTACCGGCCACCATCTGCGGGGTGGCAAAGGGAAGGGATCGGGCTCGGCTTCCAGGGATGGCGGACGAAAAGGGTTTCCCGTCTCGGACCAGGAGAGGATCCCGGGGCACAATGGCCAGATTCATCGGGTCACCCCCTTCAGGCTCTTGCGGCTGAACAATCGGGCCACGATCAACTCCCGGGCCAGTTGCTCCACCAGGAAGTCCTGACTTTCTCCGGCCATCATGGGCGCGAGGTAAGCTTCCAGAACCTCCTGCGTCGATCGGCGCATGTCTTTCCGACGGATGATCCGCACCGCTTCCCAATAAAGGACTTCCCGCGTCACCCCCGTCTTCAGGCGCAGGCTCAGATTCAGGAGTTCGTAGGGAAGCCCCGCCGTGATCTCCTCGTTTTCGTAGAGCCGGATGTACTCATCGAGGCGCTCCTTGAGGTTCTTCTCTTGTCCTTTCCCCTCCCAACTCCCCCAGACCATGGTCTCGCTCCCGCTGCGGGGTGCCGACACCACCGCCAGGGCGTTTCGCCCTCCCTTTTCCTTGGCAGCCTTCAGGGCCCTGCGGGCCAGCTCCAGGGCATCCTGAAGGGGTTCCATGATGTGAACCCCTGCCACCCCTACGGAAAGGGTGGGCGATGAGCCCTCCCTCGAATGGGACGTCTCCCGCCCTTCCTCGGTAGGCGCTGCTTCGGAGGCCGCTGGATTGGGGAAGTTCACCGTCTCTCTGAAGAGCTGAGCCAGCTCCGCCGCGCAATCGAGGGCCCTGGTCACCGGGAGAAAGGCCATCACATCGTCACCGCCGGAGTAAACCAGAAACCCGTCGTGGGCTTCCACCACACCTTTCACCTGACGGGCAAAGGCCACCAGGTTCTGGGAGAACCTTTGGTGGGCGGCCATGCCCCCCCGGTCCGCCACGTGGTCCAAAGCGTCCCCCATGCGGTCTCCGTCGGCCACGAGGATACAATAGTAAGGATATGGGAGTTCCAATTTCAGCTCACGATAGACTTGCTGCACGTCCTCGGCGGCTTTTCGGGCATCCTTTGGGTCTAAAAATTCATCCCACATGGAGGGGTAATAAAGGGCCGGTTCGTCTTGGAGGCTGACCCGCGTTCCCTCCCTATCGGTGTCGTCGCGGTCGCTCCTTAAGTCATACCGGTCGATCAGGGCCTGCAGCTCGGACTTTAAGCGCTCCCGTTTGTCGGCATCGAGCTTCTGCAGATAGGGTCGGACCGCCATGTCCACCGTACTCCGGAACCGGCCCCCTCCCCAGCGGCGCTTCAGGAGATCAACACCGGAAAGGTTCTCGGCGCCTCGCAAACGCCAGGCCCGCCTTACCCAAAGAGGAATATCTTCACTTCTTAGGTTCTCTTTTAGGACATGTTCTCTTTGGCCATCCAGGGAGCTCTTTGGCCGATCGCCGGCCCAGGACGGCTGAGTGAAAAAGCGGGTGGCTTTCCGAGCTCGGATCAGCGCCGCTACCCTCCGACGGGCATCGGCGTAGCCATGCTCATCCTTTAAGGCTACCGCGGCCCAGTAGATTTCGGGAAAATCGGCGATCTGATCCAGGGCCATCGGTAAGTCGATAAACGCTTCATAAGGCTCAAGAAGTTTTAATCCTTCCTGGCGGATATACGCTCGCAGGTGGTCTTCAACGCCTTCTAGCCAATCGGGCGGCTCTGAAGAGGGATCCATCGCCAGAACGATGTTGGCGACCCCGACTCCAGCCATGTCTTTCAGTTGGGCTTCATCAGCGGCTCCGGGAAAGATCAGGTGATCGTACCCCACGCGATGGGCGACAAATCGGGCTGCCTCTTCCGCCAATTGGGAGAGCATCTGGCTTGCGGCATAGAGATCCTGGCTGCGGCGGGCAGTGGCGATAAACTCCTGGACCGGACCGATGCTGACGGAAATCAGCCATGCCAATGGCAGATCCCTCCTTTGCTTACCATCCGCTTCGACAAAATCTCGGAACTTCCTGCCAGGTAAGCGCAAATACACCAAAAAGAAAGCCCCGGACGAATCCCCGGGGCATGATCCTTCTCTTATGGGGCTAGACGTTTAAAGCAAGCCTTCACGCCTCAGTTGCCGCCGCCGGCGAGCGGCTCCCGCGAGGAAAATGCCGGCAATGAGGCCCGCAGCTAAGTAGGGGGAAGCCAGCCCTAAGCCTTTGAGCACCAGGGCCAGGGCAATGAAGGGCAGGAAGACGAGGAAATCCCGCAGAAGATCCGTCACTTCCGCACCTCCTTTCCCGTCCCCGGTCTATACCAGTATAGACCCTTGACGGCAGAGGAATCCCTCTGTTAGCATGGAGGCGAAATACCCTCCCCCCTAGGGGAGGGGGGCGAGAGGAGGGATGGCGATGGAACTGGTCATTCGCGGGATGACGTGCCAGCACTGCGTACAGACGGTGAAGAAGGCCCTCTCAGGGGTCCCAGGCGTCACCAATGTCGAGGTCTCCCTGGAAGAAGAAAAAGCCTGGGTGGAAGGGGACGCGCCTCTTGAAGCCCTGGCGGAAGCTGTGAAGAAAGCCGGCTACGAAGTGGTGAGCCATGCCTAGAGGGTATCTCCATCTGGATCCGACGGTGCGCCAGGAAGCCACCGTTAGGCTCCTATCCATCAAGGGCCACGTCGAGGGCATCATCCGCATGCTCTCCGATGAAGGTGTCTATTGTGTAGACGTCCTCCGGCAGCTGAAAGCGGTGGAAGGTGCCCTCAAGCAGGTAAGCAGCAAAGTCCTGGAGGCCCATCTGCGGGACCACGTGGCCACCGCCAAAGAACGGGGCGATGTGGACGAGATCGTCAAGGAACTGATGGAAGCCCTGAAGTACACCTGAGGAGGATAGCCATGGGAGCGGTGGAAGCGACGGAGAAGAAAGCGGTGGAGCTGAAGGTGGAGGGCATGACCTGCGCCTCCTGCGTGGCGCGGGTGGAGCGCTCCTTAAAGGAGCTCCCCGGCGTCGAGGGGGTCAGGGTGAACCTCATCACGGAAAAGGCTTACGCCCGCATCGACCCCCGCTTGGTGGATCTTTCCCTCCTGGAAAAGGCCATCGCGGAAGCGGGATACGAAGCCCACCCCGTGGAAGAGGGGAAAGGGGAAGACCTGGAAGCCAAAGAAGAAGCCGCGTGGCGGCGAGACCTCTGGATCGGGGCTCTTTTCACCCTTCCGCTCCTTCTCGTGGCCATGGGACCTCTTCGCGGGCCTTGGTGGGAGTGGGTGCAGCTCTTCCTCGCCCTTCCCGTCCTCTACGCCGGACGGCGCTTTTACCGAGCTGCTCTGGGAGAAATTCGAAAGCGCAGCCTCGGCATGAACACCCTCGTGTCCCTGGGTTCCGGAGCTGCTTACGCTTATTCGCTCCTGGCTCTTTTCGCGCCGGGGCTTTTCCCCGAGGGAACCCGCCACCTCTACTTTGAGGCAGGAGCTGTGATCCTCACCCTCATCCTCGGGGGAAAGTACATGGAATCCCGAGCGAAGAAAAGAACTCGGGAAGCTTTAGAGAAGCTTCTGGCCCTCACCCCCAAGATGGCCCACCTGGTGAGGGGCGACGAGATGGTAGACGTACCCGCGGAGAGCCTCATCCCCGGGGATCGGGTCTGGGTGAAACCCGGCGAAGCCATTCCCGCCGATGCGGTGGTCTTGGAAGGGGAAAGCCACGTGGACGAGTCCCTCTTCACGGGGGAGCCCCTTCCGCAGCGGAAAGGCCCGGGGGCCACCGTTTGGGGCGGTACCATCAATCAGGAGGGAGCCCTTCTCCTCGAAGTGGAAAAGGTGGGCCGGGAGACGGTGTTGGCGCAGATGGTGCGCTTTGTGGAGGAAGCCCAGGCGCAAAAACCGAGGGTGCAGGAAGTGGCCGACCGGATCGCCGCCGTCTTCGTACCCATCGTGCTGACGGTGGCGGCCATCACCTTCTTGGTGTGGATGGTCTACGGTCCTGAACCGCGGCTTTCCTTCGCCTTTGTGGCAGCTGTCAGCGTCCTGGTCATCGCCTGCCCCTGCGCCATGGGACTGGCGACTCCGGCGGCCATCGCCGTGGCGACAGGAAGGGCCGCTCAGATGGGGCTTCTCTTCCGTGATGGCCAGGCCCTCGAAACCCTGGCCAGAGCCGACACCTTCGTCTTTGATAAGACCGGCACCCTGACGGAAGGCAAACCTCAGGTGACGGACATCCGACCGGCCCCCGGACGAACGGAAGCCGAGATTTTGGCCCTGGCGGCAGGGGCCGAAAGCTTCAGCGAACACCCCCTGGCCCGGGCCATCCTGGAAAAGGCCAGGAGCGAGCAGGTGGCCCTCCCCATGATGAGCGACTTTCGCGCGCATCAAGGGCGAGGGATCGAGGCGCGCCTGAACGGAAAGCGGGTCCTTGTGGGAAGCGCCCGCTTCCTCAGGGAAGAAGGGATTTCCCTGGATGCTTTTGCCGCGTACGAAGGGAGCCTGATGGACCAGGGCAAGACCCTCTTCTATGTAGCCCTGGAGGGAGAAGCCGTCGGCCTTCTGGCGGTGGCCGATCCCATCAAGAAAGAAGCCTTTTCCGTCGTGGACCATCTCAAAGCGCGGGGCAAGAAGGTCGTCCTTTTGACGGGCGATCGCCAGCTGACGGCCCAGGCCGTGGCCCGGGAGCTGGGCATCGAAGCGGTTATGGCGGAGGTCCTCCCCCACGAGAAGTCGGAAGCCGTCCGTCACCTGCAGGAAGAAGGCCACACGGTGGTTTTCGTGGGCGACGGAGTGAACGATGCGCCAGCCCTGGCCCAGGCCCATGTGGGGATGGCTATGGGCACCGGCACCGACATCGCAGCCGAGGCAGGGGATGTGGTCCTCATCTCGGGGAAGCTGACGTCGATCCTTCAGGCCCTGGATCTTTCCCGGAAAACCCTGAGGACGATCTACGGCAACTTCTTTTGGGCGTATGCTTACAACGTCCTTTTGATCCCTGTGGCAGCTGGGATCCTCTACCCCTGGATGGGCCTTCTCCTAAACCCCATGTACGCGGCCTTTGCCATGAGCCTCTCCAGCCTCTTCGTCCTGGGTAACTCCTTGAGGCTTCGGGGGGTACCCTTGGCCAGCTGACGGCTGAAGGAACCTCGCCGGTCTCCGCCGAAAGAAAGCTCCTTAGCCGGATTAAACGGGAGAGGAGCTTTCTTTCATGCGGTTGAGGCTATGGGTATGGCTTCTTGCAGGCTTCCTGGTCCTCAGCGCCTGTGGAACGGGAAGCCCTATCCCCGGGGAAAGCGCGCAAACTCCCTCCCCGGGAGAACCCCGGTACGGCGGCACCCTGGTGCGGAGCCTTAACTATGGAGACCCCGCCAACCTGGACCCCATCGTGAAAAACGAAGTGGCCGCCCAGATGGTGACCATGAATCTTTTCGACACCCTGGTCCATGTGGATCCGGTGGAGAAGACCATCCAGCCGGGGCTGGCGGAATCGTGGGATATCAGTCCCGATGGCCTGACCTACACCTTCCACCTCAGGCAGGGTGCTAAATTCCATAACGGCCGGGACATCAAGGCGCAAGATGTGGTGTACTCCTTCCAACGGGTAGTGGACCCCAAGAACGCTTCGCCCTTCGCCAACCGTCTAGAAGGAGTGGTAGGCTACGCCGCCTTCAGGCAGGGGGAAGCTTCGCGTCTGGAGGGGCTGGACGCCCCCGACGACTACACGGTGGTGTTGCACCTGGAAAAACCGAAGCCGGGCCTCTTCTATGATCTGGGGAACCCGGCCCTGGGGATCGTCCCCCGGGAGGAAGTGGAACGCCTCGGCGAGGATTTTGGTCAGCGCCCGGTGGGAAGCGGTCCCTTCCAGTTTGAGAGCTGGCAGAAAGACGACCAGATCGTCCTCGCGGCCTTTCCCGATTATTGGGCGGGGCGTCCCTACCTGGATCGGGTCATCTTCCGGATCATGAAGGAAGAAGCTACACGGGACGCGGAATTTCAGGCGGGCAACCTGGATGTGATGGTCATCGGGGAAGCCCAGTACAAGCGGTACAGCCAGGATCCCAACTGGAAGCCCTACATGATCGAAGTGCCGGAGCTTTTCACCCGGGCTCTCCACCTCAACACCACCAGGCCGCCCCTCGACAACGTGAAAGTACGGCAGGCCATCAACTATGCCGTAGATAAAGCCCTGGTGATCGAAAAGGTCCTGAGCAATAAGGCCTACGTGGCCGTGGGGCCCATTCCCTCCTCCAGCCCCGCCTTCAACCCCAATCTCAAAGGGTATGAGTACAACCCCGACAAAGCCCGCCAGCTCCTCAAAGAAGCCGGTCTGGAACATGGCTTTGATCTGGAAGTGATCTCGTCCAGCTACTGGGCCAAGTCGGTGGAAGGCATCATGGGATACCTGCAAGATGTGGGGATCCGGGTGAAGCTCGTCCAGATGGAGTCCACCACCGTCTTCGACCGGACGGCGGAAGGGGATTTCCAAGCCGCCTTCAATTCCTACGGGGGCGGCCTCGACGCTGTGATGACCATGTACCGGATCTTCCACAGCTCAAATTTTGGCCGTCCCGGCAACACCACCCGTTACCACAACCCCCAGGTGGATGCCCTTCTGGAAGAAGCCCTCTACGAAATGGATGAGGCCCGCCGCATCCAGCTGGTGCAGGAGGCGGAAAAGATCGTGGTGGAAGAGGCACCGTGGTTCTTCTTCAACTACAACAAGGCGGTGATGATACACCAGCCGTGGGTCCACGGGCTCCGGCCGGTGCCGACGGATATCGACTACCAGGACCTGACGAAGGTCTGGGTGGATAAGAGGTAAGGAGGCGCTGTGGGCGCATTTATCCTCAGGCGTCTTCTGCAGACAGCGGCCATCCTGGTGGGGATCACCCTCATCGTGTTTATCCTGATGAACGTGGCTCCGGGCGATCCCCTCTGGGCCCTTATCGATCAAAAGTCGGCCACCCTCGACGAGGAGACGGCCCGGAGCATCCGCCAGCAATGGGGTTTGGATCAGCCCTTGCCGATCCAGTACCTGCGCTTTCTCGGGAATGCCCTGAAGGGCGATCTGGGTCGCTCCTTCGTCAGCCGCCAGAAGGTGACGGAAGCCGTCTTAGAACGGGCTCCCGCCACCTTCAAGCTGGGGCTGGCGGCTCTCTTCATCGCCCTCGTCTTGGGTCTGGCTGCAGGCATGACGGCGGCAGTCTATCGGGGATCCTTCTGGGATTTCTTCAGCATGGTGGTGGCCCTCACAGGGGTGTCCATCCCCGTCTTTTGGCTAGGCCTTCTCCTCATGTACCTCCTGGCGGTCCGCTGGCACCTCCTCCCCCCTTCCGGGTACGGGGACGGACGCCTCTCCTTCCTGATTCTCCCGGCGCTTACGCTAGGTCTCATCGTGGCAGCCTTCATCGCCCGCATCACCCGCTCCACCCTTTTGGAGGTGCTGTCGGCCGACTACATCCGCACTGCCCGGGCCAAGGGGTTGGCGGAGCGCTGGGTCCTTTACCGCCATGCCTTCCGGAACGCTCTTTTGCCCATCATCACCATCGTGGGCATTCAGGCGGGAGAGCTCCTTTCGGGGGCCGTCATCACCGAGACCGTCTTCAACTGGCCCGGGGTGGGGCGGCTCCTGGTGGACTCCATTAACAAGCGGGATCTGCCTGTGGTGCAGGGGGCGGTGATCTTCATCGCCCTCCTCTTTGCCCTGATCAATCTGGTGGTGGACCTTCTCTATGCGTGGGCGGACCCGCGGATCCGTTATGAGTGAGGGAAAGGGTGTCGCCATGCTCCGTAAAGCGCTGCGCCATCCCGGAATGGTGGTGGGTACGCTCCTGGTCTTGGCCGTGGTGGCGGTGGCCCTTCTGGCGCCCTACCTCACCCCTTACAGCCCCACCCGAGGTGACCTTCTGGAATCCTTGGAACCCCCCTCGGCCAAGCACCCCTTCGGTACGGATCTTCAGGGGCGAGATGTCATGACAAGGGTCTTCTACGGAGCCCGCATCTCCCTCCTCGTCGGCCTGGTGGTGCAGTGCATGTCCCTGGTCCTGGGCATCTCCGTGGGGCTGGCGGCGGGGTATTGGGGAGGCCGATGGGACGACATCCTCACAGGGTTCATCACCTTGGTCCAGTCCTTCCCCGGTCTCCTTTTCGCCATCGCCGTCATGGCGGTTTTGGACCCAAGCCTGTACAACGTCTTCATCGCCCTCGGACTCGTGAGCTGGACAGCCATGGCCCGCCTGGTTCGGAGCGAAACCCTATCCCTGCGGGAATCCCTCTTTGTGCAGGCAGCAAGAGCTGCCGGGGGAAGCTCCTTCCATATCCTCCGCCGCCACATCCTGCCCAACCTTCTGGCCCCTCTCCTGGTCCTCTTCACGCTGGGCTTTGCTACGGCCATCCTTTCCGAGGCCAGCCTCAGCTTTCTGGGGTTAGGAGTCCAGCCGCCCCAGCCCAGCTGGGGCTCGATGCTGGCCGATGGGCGAGAGCGGGTGTGGGATGCTCCCTGGCTCATGCTCTATCCGGGCCTGGCCATCTTCTTCACCATCCTGGGGCTGAACCTCATAGGGGATGGCCTGCGGGATCTTTTGGATCCCAAACTCAAAGGGCGGTAGCCTCTCTCCGCAAACCTGAGAAAGAGACGAAGGTGCCCTCGAGGGATCCCAAAGCCAGAATCCTTAGAGCCGCGTAGAGGGCCAGGGGTTTCTTGGCCGGTTAGGCGAAGGGGAGGTGACCCGGGTGATCCCTTAGGTCGAAGACATCCCAGGTCACGGTACAGGCTTCGCGGTCGAGGAGGCCGTCGCTCTCTACCGTCCCGGGCGCCGGCCGGGAGGACCACCACCAGCCGACCCTCGCCGGTGGAGGACCCCTCTGCCAGGCTGAGGACGGCTTCATGGGGCTCTAGAGTCCAGGTGAAGGCGTTCTCCTCATAGAGGCCGTCCACCCTGAGGTTTCCCAGGAACATGTAACCCTGGCCTCCCCGGTCTCCTGAAGGACGGCGAAGTCAAAGGTCCCTCCTGGGAAAACCTGACGCGCCTCCACATCCAGGATCCGTTCCCCGCAATGCAGCCTTTCTTGGCGGCAGCCGGCATCGAACTCAACCCTCTTCTTCTTAAGGTTGGTTTTCTTACAAGGCGGAGGGTTCCGCATCGGCGGCAACCCACCGGATGTCTTCTGCCGGGCTGAAGGATCTTCCATGGGGATAACGATCTTCAGGCCTTCGGGCTGGCGCCCGGGCCGCCAAAGCCTGCCCCGCACTGCCAGCCAGGCATAAGGCCAAAAAACGCAAACCAAGGGCCTATCCGTGGCATCAAAAGGGCTCCTTCCGGGTCCCATTCAGGATAGAACCTGCCATTCCTTTGCCATGAACATTTCGCCCTTTCTTCCTTGACTTTACCATTGTAATATGCACAATTGGCAATCATGAAAGAAAGGTGACACGGTGATCACGGAACCTGTCTGGACGCGAGGCCAGCCTGCTCCGGTTTGTCATGGGCAGGTGTCCTGGCCGGCGGCTCTCCTCACGGCCATGATCCTCCTGGACTATCGGGATCTGGGCCATGCTACCCCCGATCCTTGGCCGGCCCAGGCCCATGCGGCCCTTTCCGCCCGGCAAAAAGAGCTCTTGCGGGATCTGAGACCCCTTGTGGCCCACGGCCTCATCCTGAGGAACTTTTGCCTGGAGAAGCTCCCCCGCGCCCACCCCGCCCACGCCGATCCCGATGCCTTTCTCGCTTGGTGGCGGGACCGGAGCCTTTCGGACGTGGCGGCTTTGATCCGGGAAGGCATCGGGAAGGGCCTTTCCTTTTACCGGGAAGCCATGGCCCCCATTCCCGAGGTGGAGGAATACCTCCGGCAGGGTGACGAGCTTTCGGCCCTTTTGGCCACCTGGGGCGATAAGGGGGGCCCTGGGGCCCGGGTACTGGCGGAAGATCCAGAGGCATTCCAGGAGGCGGTGGGAGATTTCCTGGGTCCCTTAGGAGAAAAGCTTTACCCCGCCTTTCAAGACCTACAAAGAGGGATGCTGCACCTTCCCTCCGTGCCCACCCCAGCCGAAGAAGCCATCTTGCAGGTCACGGGCCTTTTGCCTCCGGCGGAAAAGAAAAACCTCTGGGAGGGAAAGAAAGAGCTTTCCTTTTACCCGGTGCCCCATCTGGCGGGGCATCTGGGCTTGGAGGAGGCCGGGAACGGAAGGGTTCTCCGGATCTTTTTCACACCGCTCCGCGCCTCTCCTTTGACTCCCCTGACCTCCACCCCCCGGCCCTGGGAGCTCTTGGGTGCCCTGGGGGACGAAGGCCGCTGGGCGCTGGTGGAATACCTTTCCCGCTTCCCCGAGGCCTTTGCCGGGCAGATGGCCCAGGACCTGGGCCTTCACCCCAGCACCGTTTCGCGCCACCTTTCGGTTTTGGAGCGTCTGGGGCTGGTCAGGGTCCGCCGGGACGGCGCGCAGAAACGCTATCGGCTGGAGACGGAAGGGGTGGTCCAGGCCATTTCCCATTTGGAGAGGATCCTTTCGGTCCATGAAGGAGGGGAGCGAGATGGCTGAGGAGGCGGCCCTCGAGGTTCGGAACGTGAAGAAGCGGTTCGGCTCTGTGGAAGCGGTCAGGGGCGTCAGTTTGGAGGTCCAAAAGGGAGAAGTCTTTGCCCTTTTGGGACCCAACGGCGCGGGGAAAACCACCCTCATCAAGATGATCCTGGGACTTTTCCCGCCCACCGAAGGGGAGATCCTCGTCATGGGGAAAAACCCCCGCATCCACAGGGATGAAGTGCGGAGAATGGTGGGTTGGGTACCTCAAGAGCTCACCATCGATCGGCTTCTTACAGGCCGGGAAAACCTCATGCTGCAGGCGGGGATCTACCATCTGCCGGGGCCCCTCGCCCGGAGGCGGGTGGAGGAGGTGCTGCAGCTGGTGGGCCTGGAAGGGGCGGCCCATCGGCCCGCCTATACCTACTCCGGGGGCATGAGAAAGCGGCTGGACCTGGCCATGGGCCTTATCCACCGGCCTCCCCTCCTCCTCCTCGATGAGCCCACCCTGGGCCTGGACATCTACACCCGCCGCAGCCTCTGGGATACCATCCGGGCCATTCAGCGGGAAGGCACCACTATCCTCCTTACCACCCACTACCTGGAGGAAGCCGATGCCCTTTGCCAGAGGGTCGCCATCCTCCATCAGGGAACGCTCCAGGCCCTGGACACCCCTGAAGCCCTGAAACGCCAGTTCGGCCAGGAGACCATACGCCTGGAGGTGCAGCCCAGCACCCCCGAAGATGAACGGGAAGCTCTCCAGCGCCTCGCCCACGCCCTCGGAAAGCGCCAGGGCTTTTCCCTTATCCAACCCCGCGATAACCACCTCTTCCTGGCCGTCTCTTCCCATGCGGAAGCGGTGCCCCAGGTGCTGGAGGTAGCCCGGGAGGAAGGGGTGGAGCTGGCGGCCATCGTATGCCTGCGCCCCAGCCTGGACGATGTCTTTGTGGAGCTGACGGGGAAGTCTTTGCGGGGAGGAGAGCGAGCCTCATGAGCCTTCAGGCGGCAACGTGGAAGGATTTTTGGCAGGAAAACGCTGCCCTTTTCCTCCGTTGGTGGAACCGGCTCCGCCGGCAAAAAATCGGCATCCTGACGTCGCTGGCTCAGCCGGCCATCTGGCTTCTCCTCTTTGGAAATCTTTTCAGCAAGATGGCGCAGGACACCATGCCGGGTACCAACTACCTCACCTTTATGGCGGCGGGAACCCTCATCATGACGGTGTTCAACGGGGCCCTCAACGGCGGTGTGGAAGTCCTTTTCGACCGGGAAACCGGATTTTTGCTGAGGCTCCTCGTCGCTCCCATCCACCGGCTATCCCTGGTGATCAGCCGGTCCGCCTTTGTCCTGGCCGTCTCCTCCGCCCAGAGCCTCATCATCCTGGCGGTAGCTTACCTGGCGGGGGTGCGGGTGGCCTCAGGTCTGGGCGGGGTGGCCATGATCCTTTTGATCGGGATCCTCTTCGGGAGCGGCCTGGTGAGCCTTTCCATGGCCTTGGCCTTCCTCATCCGCCAGCACGGAGAGTTCTTCACCGTCTTGAGTTTCGTCTCCCTTCCCCTGCTCTTCCTCAGCACCGCCCTGGCGCCCCTTTCCGTCATGCCCTCCTGGATGAAGGTCCTGGCATCCCTCAATCCCATGACCTACGCCATCGACGCCACCCGGACCCTCATCATGGTGGGGTGGGACTGGGGGCTGGTGGGTCAGCTGGTAGGAATCCTGGTCCTCTTCGACTTCCTGGCGGGGATCGTTTCCCTCTGGGTCATCGAAAGAGGGCTGAAGGTATGAGAAAGAGCGGCAAGGCGTTAGAATAGCCCATTGGGATGAGATGGCGGCCGCCGGATGACCACCTGGAGCCCCTTCCCGAGGCCATCTGGGCCCTTCCCACCCTGGAACTGGCCCAGGAGCTCCTAGGGCGCTGGCTGGTCCACGAAACGCCCGATGGGCTTTTGGTGGGCCGCATCGTCGAAACGGAAGCCTACATGGGCCCCCACGATCGGGCGGCCCATTCCTACGGAGGAAAGGTCACGCCCCGCACCCGCGTGATGTACGGCCCTCCGGGCCATGCCTATGTCTACTTCATCTACGGCATGTACGATTGCCTGAACGTGGTGGCGGCCCAAGAAGGGATCCCCCACGCCATTCTCATCCGGGCGGTGGAACCCCTTGTGGGTGGAGGGATCATGGCCCGGCTGCGCGGCCTTGACATCGACCGGGTGCAACAGGCGCTAGAAGAGGGAAAATCGGTCCCCGCCCTCACTTCGGGACCGGGTCGGCTGACCCAGGCTTTTGGCATCACACGGGAAAACCATAACGGCCATGACCTTCGGAAAAGGCCCCTTTATATCGCCAAGGGAACCCCCTACCCTCCAGAAGCAGTGGCCGTCAGCGAAAGGATCGGCATCGATTACGCCGGGGAGGCCCGCCATTACTTGTGGCGCTTTTTCATCGCCCATCACCCCTATGTCACCAAGCCCCGGAGCGGCATACCTCTCAGAGATTTCCAAAGCAAGGATAGGACCGGGCAGCCAGGTTCCGGTGTTTGATCTGGACCAGGCGGCGGAAGGGCTCGAGGCGATGCCGCCACCCCTTGGAAAGGCAGCCTTCCGTCAGGACCCGATCGAAGTCATGGGCCCGGTCTTCGGCTGGCAAGCGGTCAGAAAGACCAGGGCTACGGGAAGCCAGACGCTTTTCTTGGGGATCTTCACCGGGCATCCTTGCCTTCTTCGCCCTGGGAGAATGCCTTCGCCCTCTCGGCATAGCTGCGGAGGCCTTCCATCACCTTGTGGTGGAGGGTTCCTTCGGGGTAGGTGCCGTCCTCCTGGAGGGTGCCCGCGGGAAGGCCCGTGAGGATCTCCATGGCCTCATCCACCGTGTCGACGGCCCAGATGTGGAACTTGCCCTGGCGCACCGCGTCCACCACCTCTTTTTGCAGCATGAGGTGGGCCCGGTTGGCCTTGGGGATGATGACCCCTTGCTCCCCCGTCAGACCCTGATCCTGGCAGACGGCAAAAAACCCTTCGATCTTTTCGTTGACGCCGCCGATGGCCTGGATTTCCCCGTACTGATTCACAGCTCCCGTGGCGGCGATGCCCTGGGCCAGGGGCACCCCTGAAATGGCCGAGAGGAGCACGAAGAGTTCCACCGAAGAGGCCGAATCTCCTTCGATCTCGTCGTAGGATTGTTCGAAGGTGATGGACGCTTGGAGGGCCAGGGGGAAATTCTGGGCATAGGTGCCCATCAGGTAGTGGCTGAGGATGAGAAAACCCTTGGTGTGAATGGGGCCGGAGAGGGCGATCTCCCGCTCGATGCTGATGAGGTTCCCTCGCCCAAGGGAGATGCGCGCCGTCACCCGGGAAGGCTTGCCGAAGGCAAAGTCCCCCAGCTCCAGGACGGCCAGCCCGTTCATCTGGCCCACTTTGCGGCCCCGGGTGTCGATCTTGACGACCCCTTCGGCGATATACTGCCGGTACCGCTCCGCCACCATGTTGGAGCGATAGATGCGCTTGCGGATGGCTTCTTCCACATCCTCCCGCCGGACCACCTGGCTTCCCCGCTTTTGGGCCCAGAAGCTGGCCTCCACCGCCAGGTGGCTGATCCAGAGAAAGCGGGAGGAGAGCTTTTTCTGATCACCCACCTGGCGGGCCCCGTATTCCACCACGCGGGCGACGGCCTCCCTGGAAAAGGGTAGGAGGCCCTTTTCTTCACTGATGCGGCGCAAAAAGCGGGCGTAACCCTGGATGTGCTCATCGTTCCAGGGCATGTCGGGGGCAAAATCGGCCCGGACGCCAAAGAGCTCAGGGAAGTCTTCGTCGTAGGTGGAGAGAATGTAATACTGCCAGGGCGTACCCAGGAGGATGACCTTGACATCCAGGGGGATGGGATGGGGCCTCAAGGTGGCGGTGGGATAGGCGCTCCACCCCTGGCCGAAGTTTTCCACTTCCAGCTTTCGGGTGAGAAGGGCCCGTTTGAGGGCTTCCCACGAGAGGGGGTTCTGGAGCACTTCCACGGTGTGGAGGATGAGGAAGCCTCCGTTGGCCCGATGGAGGGCGCCTGCCCGGATCTGGCGAAAGTCGGTGACCAGGGCACCAAGGACCTGGCGGTACTCCATGCGCCCCATGAGGTTGGGGAAGGTAGGGTTGCGCTCCAGGACGATGGGAGCGCCCTGGGTCTGGCTATGGTCCACGATGACGTTCACTTGATAGCGGAAGAGGGGATCCTTCTCCAAAGAGGAGGCTCCATCGCGGGAAGGGTCTTTCGGGAAAAAGGCCCCAAGGTTTTCCAGGATGTCTTCCTGGACTTTTTTCAGGTGAGCTTCCACGGCGGGAAGGTCCTGGTACTTTTCCAAAAGCTCCTCGAAGGAACCCCGGAGGGCAAAGAGGGCAACTTCCTGATCCAGGGAGGAGAGTTTCTCACCCCACTGCCGCTCCAGGCGGCGGATCTCCCGCATGGTCTGGGCGATCTCTTCCTGGATCTCCCGGTTCTTTTCTTCCAGGTCCCGGCGGGCCTCTTCCGACAGGGAGGAGAGTTCTTCAGCTGTCAGGGGCCGCTGGTTGAAAAGGGGAATGGTGAGGACGCCCGAGGGGGTCACCTGGAGGGCAAAGCTTCGCTGAAGGGCAGACTGGTTCACCTTCTCCCAGAGCTGCTGCCTTCTCCGATCCAGCTCATCGAGGAGCTTGCGCCGTTTGTTCTCATAGTCTTCGCTCTCAAAAGCCCTGGGGATCGCCTCTTTGAGGTGGTCGATGAAGGCTTCCATGTCGTCTTTGAGAGCTTTTCCCCTTCCCGGCGGGAGGGAAAGGGCGATGGGAGCCTGGGGATCTTCGAAGTTATGGACGTAGACCCAATCGGGAGGGGTGGGCAGGTTCTTGGCCATGGCTTCCACCAGCCGAAGAACGGTGCTCTCCCGACCCGACCCCGGTTGGCCCGCAACGAAGATGTGGTAGCCGGGGTTTTTCACCTCCAGGCCGAACTGGAGGGCTTCCAAAGCCCGGGGCTGACCCAGGGTGCCCTCTAAAGGTTCCAGTTCGTCGGTGGTGGTGAAGGGCAGAAGGTTAGGGTCTAGAGTGCGGTAGAGGTCCTGGGGCTGAAGCAAGAGGTCTTCTCGTCTCACCATCCGTCGAGCCTCCTACTCTTCCCTTTCTTGAAGGGGGGTCAGCTCACCTTCTCTGGGCGCGGATGACGACAAAAGAGCCTTCGCCAAACCCAAAGCGGGGGTCTTCTTCCTGAGGCCCGGTGTGGAGGTCGCCGAAGATGGTCTGGGCGAAGTTAAAGTCCTTAAAGCCGGCTTTGTAGAGGAGGTTCACGACTTCTGAGGTGGTGTAGAAGGTGGCGTGGCGGTAGAAGACGTTCTCGCCCTTCTTGGCTTCGTAGATCTTTCCCAGGTGGCTTTCCCGATCCACCATCCCGACGAGGATGAATCCACCGGGGATGAGGACCCGGTGGCTTTCCTGAAAAGATTTCAAGAGATCATCCACAAAGCAGATGGTGGTGACGAAAAGCACCAGGTCGAAGGAGTTATCCGGAAAGGGGAGATGTTCCGCCACCCCTTCCACCACCCGAAGGCCCCGTTGCCGAGCCACCTCCCTCATCTTGGGAGAAGGCTCTACCCCTTCCCGAATCCCCAAAGGGGCGGCAAAGCGCCCGGTGCCGATGCCTACCTCTACCCCCCTTTGGAACGACGGCAAAAGGAGGCGCACCGCCTTCAGCTCGGAGACATAGATGCCCTTGTAGCGTTCAAACCAGTCGTCATAGTCCTCGCTATGGGTTTCAAAGGGCTCGATTCTGGGCATGGCGGATCACCTCAGCCGGCAATATCGTTCTAGCCCTACTCTATCACCCCTGGATGTAGAGGGCTTCCACCCTCAGCCTCCCTGTGGATCGGCGCGCTCGTCCATCGAGTCCAGGAATCGGTCGACCTTTTCCAAGAAGTCGTCAAACGTTCGGTTGCGCTGTTCTGCGATCTCCCTCAACTTAGAGAGATGAACCGCCTGTTCCTCCGCCGTGTCAGCCACGCGGAAGGCCAAGACCTCCCGTGCGATATCCACGTCCTGCCAGACCACCTCCTGGATCATGCCCATCAATCGCTCATAGGTCGTCCGTTCACCGGCGATCAGCAACATCGGTGCCGAAAAAATGGGCGCAACTTGGTTTATCCGCCGTTGGGTTTCCTCTTCGGCAAAGGCGACATACCGTTCAAGCTCCGACACCGGGATGGACGTAACGTCGCCGGCTAAAAGCCGCGCTCGGATCTTCTCGGCCCAATCAGGATAGGGTGCAAAGAGGATCCTATCCATCGTTTCCAGGAGAACTTCGACCTGCAACTTCGGGTGCAAGAGGAAGAGGATGTCCGTTCCTAAGTTTAGCAGATCCTCCCTGGGCGCAAAGGGAACGTCCAGCTCTTGGGCCACCGACAAAAGGGCCTGGTGGCCCTCCTCAAAATGGGAGTCGGCGGCAAATAACATGTCGTAAGCCGGTTTCCGGACAGGCTTCTGAGAGGTGCGAGCGTCGATGTACAGCTGGAAGCCTTTGTCGAGGGCAGCAAAGCCCTCACGGTAGGCCCGAAGGCCCTTCTGCAGCTCTTCTCTCTGGTTTCGCGAGAGAGAGCTAGGAACCGTCTGGCCCTTCATCTGGGACTCAGCTACGCGCCAGGTGTCTTGCCACTTGCGGAGGAATTCGTCCACCTCTTCCCCCGTCACGTCTTCTTCTAAAAGGAAGCTTAGCCATCTTAAACGCGCAACGTGGTTGATTTTCATCGCTCCGTCGATTTTGGCATTCACCTCTTCGAAAAGGGCGAGGGCATCCTCCTTCGGGTCGCCACCGCCACACCCTAGCCCCGAGAAGATGAAGGCCACCATAAGGGCCGTCAAAGCCATCTTTGAAATCGCTTTCCCGACGTCGGATGCCCGGGTGCTCATCTCCCTGTCGCCTCACCGATTCAAGGTCGACGCTAGGCTTTGATAGGTGGACTTGATCGAGCTGGCGAAAATATCCCTGTTTTGTTGATGGCGCTTTAAATTGGCTTGGTGAATCTCAAACAACACGCTGTTGGTGTCGGCAGGCACATTGAGCGCCTCCCCGAAGAAGTTACTGGTGGCTTCGGCATAATTCGCGAAAGAGTTACGCAGATCGCGGAACCGGGACCGCTCGTACTCGGTAAAAATGAAGGGCACCGGCTGGGCTTTGACCTCCTGGGCCCGGCGGGCATACTCGTCCTTCGCATAGGTAATGAACTTGACTAGGTCCTCCGCCTGGATTTCTTCCTTTCCCACGCTCTTTTTGATATCCTCCGCCCAATCGGCCAGCGGTCCATCCACGATGGCCACCATCTGGTCGTAGGCCCGGTTCAGGGCCGGCAGCCCATGGATGCGGCCGAGGATATCCGTGGTCACATCAAAACCCGGGACAGGCACCGGCTTATCCGTCACCCCCAGCTCATTGCCCAGCTTCTCGAGCCTCTTCGCTCCCTGATCAAAGTAGGTGATGGCTTTGGTGATCTCCTGATAAGCCGGCTGTCGTGTTGGGAAATCCGATTGGCGAGCTTCAAGGTACTGCCTAAAACCGTCGGCTAGGGCAGCAAAGGCTTTCTGATAATCATCCAGGGCCTTTTGGGCCAGATCTTTCTGGTCTTTGCCGAAGGAACCGGGCACCTTAATTTCCTGAAGTTTCGCCTGAGCTGCCTCCCAGATGAGCTGCCAATCCTCCAGGGAGCTATCCACGGCATCCAGGGGCACTTCGTGCTCCTGCTCTTCCCAGTCATCCCATTGCTTCAGGTTCTGTTGGTTTTCATCCGTCGCCTTGGTGACAATAGCCTGGATCTCCTCCAGAAACGCCTCGTAATCTTTCTTCGGGTCGCTTCCACCACATGCGCTCAGACCGAAAAGCGCCAAGACGACCGCCATCAGCGGAATAAAATGCTTTCCCAACCGGATCACTTGTAAGCCGCACCTCCTTGTGCTCAACGTATCGGGTCGATTCCTTCAAACTTTTAACAGCCAGGCATGGTGTCCACCGACGGACGGGGCGTTACCCTTTCATCTTCGACCTTCAATTCCTCCCCAGGACCAGGTGGCCCTGACGATACCGACCTTGACATCATCTTCGTACTCCTGCCCAACTTTGTTCCACATACCGGCCGAGGTCCAGGTGATTCAGCCCCCAGGAACTTTTAGATCAAGGCGACGGCACAGAACCTCTTTCATGGTGTCTCGAAACTCGCCCAGGGGAACCAGCGTCAGGTCAAAGATGCTGTTCAATCGGAGCGCGTCCTCAGAAGTAAGTTCGGTCGCCACTATGAAGGCGTGATCTTTGTCCAGGCTGAGCTTTTTCGCCAGCTCGGCGTACCGTGGGATGTAAGGCTCATACTCGGCCGTTTTCGTCTCAATCCAAAAGTATTCATGGTTGATCTTGAAAAGGAGATCCAGCTCGAAATCAACCCGATCTCGCTCGCCGATTTCTACGTTGTGCAGATAACTGTATGTGACACTGTTTGAGGCTTTCAGCTCCGTCAGCAGCGCCGTCATGGTTTGCTTCACATATAGCTCCAGCCAACCGCCCGTCAGGAAATTGATGGCCCTAGGATCGGAAGCAGGCTGCAGGGACAACAGGAAGAATGGAGACCGTTTGTAACTGTAATGGGCCAGCAAACCGCGACGGTAAAGGGCGGCGGCGAATTCGACCATCGCACTCAGTTGGTTGGGATTAGAAGGGTCAAGCTTCAGCGTGAACCCTTTGCCGGAAATGAGGGAGCGCTTGATCTTTTTATACAGCTGGTGCAAATGGGCGTATCGCCGACCCAGGAATCTCGCCAAAAACTCGAGCATCTCATCGTCCTCCGGGTTCCGGACTCCCCGGACAGGCATTTTCCGGGCGGCGAAAAATCTTTCAAAGGGGGTACCGTCAATGGGGCGCAAGGACACCTTGGGGGTCTCCTCTTCCCGCTCTTCCCTTGATGCCAGTACAGGCGGGAGAGCACCCCGGTCAGCCTCCATTAGATCAGCGATTCTTTCGAGGGCCTCTGCCACCCGCTCCAACAATTCCTCAAGACGCCGATTTCGGAACAACATCTTCGTCACCTCCTCGTGGAAAGCGTGAACTTCGCAGTAGCCGGGAAGCCGTTCAAAAGAAACTTCAGATTCCTTAGTGGGCAAGGGTCCAGCGCTTCCTGGTGAGATGGCCCCCGAGATGGGGGATCGGGACCGCAAAACCGAAGTCCCGGCCCGTGGCCCGCACCTCCGCCATCATTGGAAGCCCGATCCCAGCACCCCAAACCCTTGCCGATAGCTGCTGTATAAGGCCTTTTCCACCAGCGCGGCCTACTCGCTATCAAAAGGTTTAGGAATCTTGATCTGGCCAACAAACGAGCGTCTTTTGTCTTGTCGCATGCTCCCTTCTCCACTCCCGGTACACAAGAGATCGGGTTAACCAGGCGAAGCGTTAACCAGGAAAAAGGGGTGTCCGGCACAGCTGCCGAGCATCCCTCTCCCTACTTCTGGATTCTCAGAATCGCCGTGTAAATGGTGCCATCGTCCATACGGATGACGGTGCCATAATCGCCCGCCGGCACCGTCTGCTCCACCAGAAGGCCGGCTTCGGGGGAACGGACTTTTTCCCATCCCATAACGCTCCCGGGGCGCCAGAACTCCACGACGGCTTTGCTGATGTCGATGGTATTCCCTTGGCTATCCTTCAACCCGTACAGATCATAGGTAACACCCGACATCTGCCTGGTCTCGCCTGTGGCCTCCCACGAGGCCTCCTTCACGTCCCAGGGCCAATCCAGCGTGAACATCATGGGCGGTCCGCTGGTGAAGGTCAAAAGATGGATGTGACCTCCTTTGCCGGAGGCGACGTTAAAGAAGAGGATGGTATCTCCCAAGGCTTTAGGATTAGGAGTGAGGTAAGCCACCCGCTCCTCACCGGCGGGATTCCACTCCTTCACCCCTTTGATGGTCCCAAAGGGAACCGGTTTCCCCTGGTTGTCGACGACATCGAACACCTGATAGACGTAGCCTCTGTCGCTGCTATACTCCCAGTCATAGTGAGCCTTGAGGGTCCCCCGGACGGCCTCCCGGCTCCAACTCAAGGGGCCGGCCAGGAGCTTGCCTCCATCCCGGATAAAGGCCCAAAGGGTTCCCGTGGGCCAGGTGATGTCCACCAGAAGCCTGTTCCCTTGGATGTAGGAGCCTGGGTTCCCCACGTAGAGGTTTCCCTGGCCATCCCAGATTTCGACGGTGGCCGCCCCCGACCACTCCTGAATTTGGTTCTGAACCTTCATGGCGAAGGGTCGATAGAGGCCTAAGGGCATGGGGCCCGTTTTGACCACCGGAACCCAATCCCCTGCCATGGACCAGGTCGCCCTCACCACAGCCGGCAGCGGCTCGGGTACCAACATCCCGCCCCTTTGATAAGCCTGGCGCCAGGTGTAACGAATAAGGGCGCTCTTTTGCACGTCAGGGTCGCTGGTGTCGGTTCTGGGATTGCCTTTGTCATCGGCCAGGCGGGTCGCATAGAGCATGTTCACCAGTCCGGTAGCGATCTCCTGGCGAGGGATAAGATCGCTCACCGGTCCCGTGATTCCCTGCAAAAGGCCCAACGTTTTAGCCGCCTCGACATACCCTTTGGGCCACTCCCCCAGGCCTTCCGCCCACTTTTTGAAACCAAGGGCCCGTACCAGCATGGCCATGGCTTCCGCTCGGGTTACGGTGCCCTGAGGCCGAAACGTGCCATCGGGATACCCTGAGATAATTCCCAGAGCCACCGCCAGATTGACAGCTCCTTTCGCCCAGGAACCGATCTGGTTTTGATCGGCAAAGGGTTTGGGTGGATCCTGAACGCCTTCGGCCACTGGTTCATAACCCAACGTGCGCATCAAAAAGACCGCAAATTCCTGACGGGTCATCGGTTTTCCCACGCCGAAGGTGCCGTCGGGATAACCCTTGGCGATACCGAGGGTTTCCAAAACGTTCACGTCGGCGGCGTAAGGAGCTCCAGGGGGGACATCCTTGAAGCCAGCCCATGCGGGCGGCCCGCTTCCCAGGATAAGGCCCACGATCAAAAAGGCTGCCATCAACCCACGGGAGCGCATAAAGCCTGGCACCAATGCCACCTCCTGCCAGACCCTTTCGGCAAGATTCCCGAATTTCCTCTTTGGCTAGAGGAGGATCAGCCCTCCGTACGGGAAGCCTTTGGCAATCCCTGGCCGGGGAAGGGCTCCGCCTCCTGCAGGCTCTGGGCGATGGTCAGGGCCAGATCTTGAGATAAGCCCGGGCTTCTCTTTCCGCTGTGGCGAATATGCCAGGCCAGGCTGAAAGTTCCTTCAAAGATGGGCATGGTGGCATCTTCAACCTTGAGCCAGGAAGCTCCGCGGATAAGCACGACCGCATGGACCATCTCTTCAGCCACGGGAAAGCC
This sequence comes from Clostridiales bacterium, assembly GCA_018729555.1. Classification (GTDB taxonomy): domain Bacteria; phylum Bacillota; class Sulfobacillia; order RBS10-35; family RBS10-35; genus RBS10-35. The sequence continues at coordinate 25,820 of JAHHQG010000054.1, forward strand.
CTTCCCCTTCAGCCACTTCAGTAACACATCCTTGTGGCGCTGATGTTGACGGGTGGGGCTTTGGACTCGCTTCCATGCGCGCCCGCTCTTTCGAAGCCAATCATCTCCCTTCACCAGAAGAGCACCCTGCCAGGTTTTTGTCTCCACCAGGAAAAGGCCCCCTGGGCCCAGCACCAGGTGATCGATTTGGGCGAACTCCGTAGGGCCCGTCTGGATTACGATATCGTTCATGAGGATCCAGGTCCGGGGAAGGAGGAGCCAGAGCCCCAGGGAGGCCCAGGTTTCCCCATCCTCCCCCTTGTTTTCGTTTTGACGTTCCCGCCTGCGGGCAGCTGCCCCCGCCAGGGGCTTGAGGAAGGCCGCAACAAAACCCGGAAACTCTTCGTCGATCCTCCGCTCGCGCGCCTGATGCTCCCGAGCTTTCTTTTCCTCGACAAACCGTTTAAATACTTCCTTGACGTCTCCACTTTGCCTTAGGATCCGGGCCGGCATTCCCATCCGCTCCTCTGGCCCTCTTTTACCGATGACGGGTCTTGGAAACCATGGGTCCATGGTCCTTCTGTCATGGAATCTCGTCCCTAAAGATCCAGCATCGTCTATGTGGATGGTTTCTCCCTGTCACGGGTCCGTTGCAACTCCATCCGTTTTGTCGCATCCCATGCTGGCCACCCATAACCACAGGGCTGCCCTGGGCGTTGGTAAATGGTCCCTGGCCTTTGCGCCGCTTCAGTAATGCCCACAGCAGGTTCCAACACGATGGCGTAGCCGGCGGCTCCCCCGACTGCGCCCAACCGGCGACCACCGCCTGGGCCCGCCGGGAACGTGGCCTGCTGAAATGCCAAACACTGAGGGCTCATGGACGTGAAGCTGTGGCGTCACGACCAGGGTGCAAAAGCGGCCTTTTGCGCTACACGCTCGTCGGGGCCTTCAGCCTCGCCAATGACGACGGCAAGATCAACACCACCGCGAAGACTATCCAGCTGGGGAACTTTGTGAGCTTAGCTTCAGGCGTGGCTGTTAAGCTCTCCAGCGGCAGGAAAGTGGGAACGATCCTATATCCTGGCCCCGTATGGCGCGGGGGTCTGGGCTAGCGTCACCAGTCGGCATCGCCTACTGTGGCGGGAATCCCCCGCTGCGCCGTCGAACGTGTACCTCATAACGGTCGCGCCTCTATTTGGGGTCCTCTTGATGTTCCTTTCCCTGCAAGTATCGCCGTTTCTCAGCTCCCTCATCCCTTTGTTGCGGCGCCTTCTCCCCGGGACTGCGGACCATCTTACGGCCCCACCGCCAACCACACCCGCTCCCCCTTCACCGTGGGATCCCCCATCTGGCTGTAGAGGCGATAGCGCCCTCCTGCCAGGTAGTAGGGCATCCAGGTGCCGGTGGAGGTGTAAAAGGTCACCTGAAGGGGCGAAATGTTGAGGGTGTTGGGAAGGCCATCGGGCCCTAGAATGGGCTGATCCAGCTCATCTTTGGCCACCCATTCCCAGGTGAGCTGCGCCACCTGCTCCATGCGCCGGGCGGAGACGTCGGGGTTCTCCACCGCCCTCGGGATCAACTGCCAGTAGGCGGGAATCACGGGGCCTTTGGCCGTGAGGGCATAGACGGGCGTCAGGAGCTGAAGGCCTGCAATTCGTGCCCCCCCCTTATCGGTGACCACATAGGCATAGGTCAGCTCCAGGCGTGGGGAAAAGCCTGGAGCCAAGGGAAGGGTAAGGGGTGTTCCCCGGTAATCCAGCGTCACCTGAGTTCCCAGGAGGGACGTCTCCCAACCGAGGATCCTCACCACCGCCCTCTCGGGAAGGGGACTTCCGGCAAAGGCGTAGAGGATCTTCCCCTGCCACAGGAGGGTGGTCACGTAGGACCCGGGGGAAACGGATGTCAGCTGGTCCAGACCCAGGGAACCGTTCTCCGGCACCACCCCAAGATGCCACGACCGATGCAAGGGCACCTCTTCTCCGTCGATGGTCCAACTCTGGCCGGAACGTGCCAGCAAAAGCCCCGTCTTGGTCTGGCCGGTGACGTAGACAAAAGCAGGGGAACCGCTTTCCTCCTGGGGCGCTTCCCAGAAGATCAGGGGAAACCTTCCCTGGGAAAGCTCCGTCAGAATCTTCCCCTGGAAACGGGCGAGGGACAGGCTCTCCCCATCCCAAGCGATCCGGGTCTTCTGCGTCAGAAGGAGCTCCTCGTTCCGGGGGCCGCCTCCCACCAGGAGGCGAAGGGTCTTATCTCGCCGGGGATCGGCCAGGTAGATAAAGCGAGGCTCCGCTGGCTCAAGGGGATGTACCGTTAGCGAGAGGAGGTCATCGCCCTGGAACCGGTACTCCACTGCTGCCGGGGAAGGCACATCCCTCAGGGTCACCTCTTGCGGAAGGGGCTCCAAGCTTCCATCGGCAAAGAAGAGGACGAGGCGTCCCTTGTCATCCTGCAGGACCCCGTATTCCCCTGCCGCAATCGGCCGGAGGCCCGGAGGGATCTGGGAGGCATCGGCGTTGAGAAGGCCGATGCCTTCCCGGGGTTCGGGAGGTGGCGGCGGAGCCGCTTCTTCGGGCCCTTTGGTTTCCTTCGCCGGCGCCTTGAAGACCTCGATGTAGGCCACTTGGCCCTCCGGGTTCAGGATGACCCGCACCTCTTTCTGCAGGAGTTCCTGCCAGCTTCCGGCGGCGCTCACCGGTTGGCGAGCCAGGGGATACCGCTTATCCCCCAACAATAGGGAAGACCCCCCCACATCCCTGAGGCGGCCCTGAAGGAGGGATGGCTGCCACGGCGACCCGGGCCGCTTGACATCGTTCCAGAGAATCTGGGCGATTTCACCCCACGTGACCAGTCGCTGGAAGGCCACATCTCCCACATTTTGCAAGAGGCCCAGGTCTTTGGCCTTCTTGAGAACCCCGTCCTGCCACGAAAGATTGTCCGGCAAGGGAACTTCTTTGGCCTTAAGAAGAAGGGTCAGGGCTTCTCCAAGGGTAATCCCCTTCTGGGGTCTTAGGGTACCGTCGGGATAGCCCTGGATCCAACCAAGGATGTAGGCCGCATAGACGGCACCCCGCAGAGAAGGCTTAATGTCCCTCGCATCCACAAAGGGGGGCTGGATGCTGGATAGAGCCCTGGCCAGCCCCTCCTGCTTCATGTAGCGGATGAGGAGGGCCACCATATCCTGGCGGCTGAGGGTGGCCTGAGGTACCAACCCGGGATCGGGGCTCAAAATCCCGAGAGCCGCCAGCTTCTCCATGGAGTCCCCGTAGGGGCCGGTGGGAGGCTGGGTGAAAAAAGACGGGGAAAGGGCAGGGGCGGCCACGGCCATCCCGGGGAAGGCCAGGACGAGGAAAAGGAGCAGGACAGCCAACCCGCGCCCCCTGGGCAAGCGCCGCACCTCCTTTCGTCACTATCACGAGTATAGGATGGAAAAGGCTTTTTCACGGGCCCCGAAGGGGAAATGTCATGAAGTTGTAACGAATCAGCGGAGATATCGGGCTGCAGGCACCGCCCACCCGGATGGTCGGGAAAGCATCCACCACCCCCAAGGGTGCCTTGTTCGCGGGTAGGGCCGTCGAATACCAAGGGTTTTACCCGCCAAACCATTCGCTGGCAGAACCTCCCCTGAACCCCCTGCTGGTCAAGGTCCTGGGGAGGTTGTAGCACAAAACGAAAGGAGGGAAGGCGGCGCTCCTCCCCATGCCTGAAGCCAGGGGTCTCCGCACCGCCGGGAAAGGATGAAAGCTCTTTCCGAAAGATTGAGCCTCCGCGCCAGGAGCTGCATGCCACGGGCGTCAGGAACGCTGGCGCCCTTCACCGCGCTGGCGGCATTGCCGCCAAAGGAACGGTCGGTAAAGGCATCGACAATGTAGAGCTCGAGGGGGTCTAGAGGACGGGTATTCGGCGCCCAACTGCGGGGTCCTTCTAGCGGCCCCCGATGACCCGACCTCCCTTGAGGCGTGCGGGGATCTCCTTCCCTTCAAAGGTGATGGCCCCCGTAAAGAGGTTGAGGGTCCAAGCTCCCTGGTACCGGGGGTGGGGTGTGTCCTCATACCAGTAAACCCGGGTGGCGTCCACATCGACGATGACCGTTGAACCCCGGCGGGTGAGGGCGGCCGATAAACCATCGCAGAGTTTCAAGAGGCGCAGCATGGGGAGAAGGGCCGGCGGGAAATCGGGGGGCAGCTCGTGTTCCTGGTGGTGATGGTAGCGCACCAGCTGGACCACGTGGGGATGCTCCCCGTAAAAGGCCTCGGCGATGTCGGCGCTCCGGTAGGCGTGGAGCTTGGATGGTTCGAAGGCTTCGCGGGGATCCACCACATCCCCCACTTTCAGCTGGGGTTGCACCTTCCCCAGGTCGTGGAAGATGATGGCCCGCACCAGGTGGTCCTTCTCGATGCCCAAAAGGTGGCCCTGGGCTTTTCGGTGGAGATCGGCCAGCACTTTGAGGGCGTTGATGACGTGCCGGTACCCGCCGTCCTCGATGATCCCCGTGATGCGGATGGTGTGGGTGGCGGGATCGAAGACGTCCTGGAATTCGGGGGTGCTCTTCAGCTTCACCTCCACTTTCGTGTTGGGAAGGGTCAGGGCAAAGGCATCATCCAGCTCATCCCGGGCCGCCAGGAGCTGGCGCTCCATCCGCCGCTCCTCGGTGACATCCGTAAACGTCTGGATGGCTCCCACCACTTCTCCCTCCATGACCAGGGGGACAAAGTTGACATTCCAGATGCGCCCGTCCTTGAGGGGCGTATCCACGTTGTAGATGGGCTCGCCCGTCTCCAGGACTCGAAAGATGGGGGACGAATCCCGGCTGATGACTTCCGCCTTTTGTCCGATGCGATCCCTGGCCCGGTGCCCCGTGAGGCGCTCGGCGGCAGGGTTGAATTCCCGGATGATGAGGTTTTTGTCCACCACGATGATGCCTTCCCGCAACGAGTGGAGGATAGCCCGGGAGAGATCCTCGTTGCCCATCCCCATGGCATGCTGAAGGTTGTCCTCGGCGCGGGCCATAGCCCACCTCCTTCTTGGAACAATTCCGTCTCTTTCCATATCGAAGGAGGCGGTTTCTTTGTTTAGTCTCTTCCTTGGGAGAGGATGATTCCGATGGATCTGGCCACCAGCGGCGAAAAGAAGATCCTTTGGGCCAAAGGGCATATGCCCGTTCTAGCTCATATCGAAAAACGGTTCGCCAAAGATCGGCCCTTGGAAGGCCATCGCATCTCCATGGCCCTCCACCTGGAGGCCAAGACCGGCGTCTTGGCCCTTTTGCTGCAGACGGGCGGCGCCGAGGTCACCGTGTCGGGGAGCAACCCCCTTTCCACCCAGGATGATGTGGCGGAGGCCCTTCGCCAGAGGGGCCTTCGGGTGTTGGCCAAGCGAGGCGTTTCGGTGGAAGAGTACCGGGGATGGCTGAAGGAAAACCTCCGCACCACCCGGCCCACCCTCATCGTGGACGACGGGGGCGATCTCCTGGAACTCTTGCACGGGGAGCTGGCCCATCTGGCCGACGGGGTCTTCGGCGGGGCGGAAGAAACCACCACGGGCATCACCCGCATCAAAGCCTTGGAGCGGCAGGGACACCTGCGGATCCCCATGATGGCTGTCAACGATGCCCGCCTCAAGCACCTCTTCGACAACCGCTACGGCACCGGCCAGTCGGTGATGGAAGCCTTCATGCGGGTGACAAACCTCATCGTGGCGGGGAAAGTCGTCGTGGTGGTGGGCTACGGCTGGTGCGGCAAAGGGGTAGCCGAGCGGGCCCGAGGCCTGGGGGCGCGGGTGGTGGTGACGGAAGTGGATCCCGTGAAGGCCCTGGAGGCCCACATGGATGGGTTCTCCGTCATGCCCCTGGAAGAGGCGGCTGCCATCGGGGATATCTTCATCACCGTCACGGGAGGCTGGCACGTGATCTCCCATCCCCACTTCAAGGCCATGAAAGATGGGGCCTTCCTCGCCAACGCCGGCCACTTCGACGTGGAGATCGACATCCCGGCTCTGGAGAAGGAAAGCGAGGCGGTGGAGGAGGTCCGCCCCCATGTCCGGGCTTACCGGCAGAAGGACGGCCGCACCCTCTACCTCCTGGCGGAGGGAAGGCTCCTCAACCTGGCAGCTGGGGATGGCCATCCGGCGGAGATCATGGACCTCAGCTTCGCCCTCCAGGCCCTGGCGGTGGAACACTGGGCGAGGATGGCTGCTTCAGGGAAGAAGCCAGAACCTCGCCTCTACCCGGTGCCCGATGAGCTGGATTACTGGGTGGCTCGCATGAAGCTGGAGAGTCTAGGCATCGCCATCGATCGCCTCACCGACGAGCAGGAAGCTTACTTCGCCCGCTGGCGCTGAAGGGCTCGGACCGCCTGGAGGAAACCCGCCAGAAGGGGATGGGGTCTCCCCGGGCGGGAGATCAGCTCCGGGTGGAACTGCACCAAGAGGTAGAAGGGGTGAAGGTCGGAGCGGGCTTCCAGGATCTCGGCGATGTTCCCTTCCAGGGAGCGGCCGGTGACCCGGAGGCCGCTCTCTTCCAGTTGAGGCACGTAGGCTTCGTTCAGGGCAAAGCGGTGGCGATGGCGCTCCCGGACCACGGGCTTTTGATAGAGGCGGTAGGCCAATGATCCTTCCTCCACCCGGATGTCGGCCCCTCCCAAGCGCATGGTCCCCCCCGTATGCTCCGCCCCTTCCTGCCCCGGAAGGTACTCCACGAGGCAGGTGCGGCACCCGGGGTTGAACTCCCGGCTGTCGGCGTCCTCCAGGCCGGCCACGTGGCGGGCCCACTCGATGGCGGCCACATGGAGCCCAAGGCAGATCCCCAAGAAGGGGATCTTCTCTTCCCGGGCCACCTGGGCGGCTTTCATCATGGAAGCGGTCCCCCGGGGACCGAAGCCCGCGGGGATGATGATCCCCTGGGTGTCGGGAGGCAGGATTTGCTGGTCGTCGCCGTCCAGCCAATGGATCTTCAGCCCCACGTGGAAGCTGGCGGCCGCATGGACGAGGGCTTCGTGGAGGCTGAGGTAGGCATCGGAGGAGGTGGGGTACTTCCCCGCCACCGTGATGTGGATCTCGTCCTCGGGATGGCGGATAGCCTCCACCATCTGGCGCCAGAGGGTGAGGTCGGTGGGAGCCCTCCGCGGAAGCTGCAGCTTCTCCAGCACCAAATCCGCCAGCCCCTGCTCTTCGAGGACGAGGGGGACGGCGTAGATGGTGTCCACGTCGGTGTTGTCGATGACGGCCTTGGGCTCTACGTCGCAGAAAAGGGCGATCTTCTCCCGAAGGTCGGCGGAAAGGGGTTTTTCGCTCCGTGTGATGATGATGTCCGGCTGCAGGCCAAGACTCCTCAGCTCTTTGACGCTGTGCTGGGTAGGCTTCGTCTTCTGCTCCCCCGTGGCCCCCACCTGGGGCACGAGGGTGACGTGGACGAAGAGGACGTTCCCCCGGCCCAGATCATGGCGGAGCTGCCGGAGGGCTTCCAGGTGGGGCAGGCTTTCAATGTCCCCCACCGTCCCCCCCACCTCCACGATAACGAGCTCGGCCCCCGATTCTTCCCCCACCTTCAGGATCCGCTCTTTGATCTCGTTGGTGACGTGGGGGATAACCTGAACGGTGCCGCCCTTATAAAAGCCTTTGCGCTCTTTCTCGATGACGGCCCGGTAAACTTTACCCGTGGTAAGGCTGTGGCTTCCGGTCAGGTTTTCATCGAGGAAGCGCTCGTAGTGGCCGATGTCCAGGTCGGCTTCGGTGCCGTCGTCGGTGACGAAGACCTCTCCGTGCTGGAGAGGCGACATGGTGCCGGCATCCACGTTCAGATAGGGATCGATCTTCTGGATGGTAACCTTGAAACCCCGGTTTTTGAGAAGGCGTCCCAGGGATGCTGCGGTGATACCCTTCCCCAGGGATGAGACGACGCCTCCGGTGATGAAGATGTACTTAGACAACGCAAATGCCCAGGAGTCATTCTAAGAAAAGGCTCCCGCGCGGGTCAACGAGGGAAGGAGGGGAAAGGCGTGCCCCTATCGCCCCTGTGGCCGTGGCTGCCCAACGACCCCACTAAGCCATCAAATATAGCGAGGAGAGGCCGGCTATGACCATCGGAAAGGGTGCGACACGACGCGAGAAACCTCTTGGATGGGTCGGCGCCCTCCTTCCCGTCGGTCTTCAGCAGAAGCTATCCTAAGGAGCAGTATCCATAGAGGCAGGGGGAAAGATATTGGCCCTGGAGATCCAGGAAGGGGTGGACCTGACGCCCCTTAACACCTTTGGGGTTCCGGCAAAGGCCCGGGCCCTCGTGATCGTCCACAGCGTGGAAGAAGCCCTGGTACTGGCGGAGAAGCATAAGGAATGGGGCCCTTACTTCTTTTTGGGAGGGGGCAGCAACATCCTCTTCACCCGGGACGTGGAGGAAACCCTGGTCAAGGTGGAGATCCCGGGAAGGGAAGTGGTCGACGACGGGCCTGACGGAACCTATGTGGAAGCAGGCGCCGGGGAAGAGTGGCACCCGTTTGTGGCGTGGACCCTTTCCAAGGGCTTTCCCGGCCTGGAGAACCTGGCCCTTATCCCCGGCACCGTGGGAGGGGCTCCTGTGCAGAACATCGGCGCCTATGGTCTTGAGCTGAAAGACCGGTTTCATTCCGTGGAGGTCCTGGACGTGAAGGAGGGAACCCTCAAGCGCCTTTTTTCTCCGGACCTTCGCTTCGGATATCGCCACAGCCTCTTCAAAGAAGAAGGGGCAAAGCATCTCCTCATCCTAAGGGTCGGGGTGTTTCTCCCCAAACCCTGGGTCCCGGTCCTGGAGTATCCCGATCTGCGAAAGGCCCTGGCATCTACCGACGATCCCACGGCAGAAGATATCTTTTCCGCGGTGATGGCCATCCGCCGGCATAAACTCCCCGATCCTGCTGCCACGGGAAATGCGGGGAGTTTTTTCAAAAATCCCGTGGTGGATGAAGCGGTGTACCAGGATCTCTTGAAGGAACATCCGGGGCTTCCCGGCTATGCTGCCGGAGAAGGAAAGGTGAAGCTTTCCGCTGCCTGGATCATCGACCGCCTGGGCTGGAAAGGAAAAACCCTCGGAAGGGCAGGGGTGGCGCCCACCCATGCCCTGGTCCTCGTCAACGTCGGTGGCGCCACCGGCCAGGAGATCCTGGAGCTGGCCCTTCGCATCCGGGAGGATGTGGAGCGGGCCTTTGGGATCCGGTTGGAGTTTGAGCCCACCATCTACTAGCGGCTAGCTCAAAAAAGTCTTGAGGGCGGCCTGAAGGCGGCGGAGCTCTCCTTTGAGCTCCGATTCCTCGAGACCTTCCAGGATACAGGATCGCATATGCTCCTCCAGAAGGATCCTCCCCACCTGGTTGATGGCCCCCCTCAAGGCGCTGATCTGGGTGAGGATAGTATCGCAGGGTTCCCTTCGCTCCACCATCCCTTGGACTCCCCGCACCTGCCCTTCGATGCGCCGGAGGCGCTGGAGGAGATCTTTGCGGGTCTCTTCGTCGAGGTAGACCCGGGGCTCATCCATGGCGTTCACCTCGCCTCCAGCATACTAGCCGGCGCAACAGGAAAGCCGGGACACGTCGGTGTCGAAGCTGAGGGCCGCCAGCTTGAGGCCTTCCGCCATGGTGAGGTAAGGGGAAAAGGTTTCCTGCAGGTCCTGGAGGGTGAGGCGGGCTTTCACCGCCAGGGTTGCGGCGTAGATGACATCCCCTGCGTTGGAGGAAACGACCTGGGCCCCGAGGATGGAACCCTTCTCCCGATCCACCACCAGTTTGAAGAGGCCCACCCCTTCCCGATTGACCCGAGCCCGGGCCAGCAGTTCGGCCCTCACCATGGAGCAGCGGAAGGAAAGGTTCTTCGCCTTCGCTTCCTTCTCGGTGATGCCCACTTTCGCCACGGCCGGGCGGGTGAAGATGACTTCCGGCACGGCGGAAAAGTCTACGGGCTGAAGGCTACCCGTCAGGGCGTTGCGAGCCGCCAAGGTACCTTCATGGGCGGCCACGTAGACGAACTGGGGGTGGAGGGTGACATCTCCCGCGGCGAAGATGTGGGGCTTCCCGGTCCGAAGGTAGGGATCCACCGGGATCTCTCCCCGGGGGCCCAGGGAAAGGCCGGCCTTTTCCACCCGAAGGGCCTGGGTCTGGGGACGTCTTCCGGTGGCCACCAAGAGCTCATCGGCAGAAATCTCCAGGATCTCCCCCTGGCGCTCAACGACCACCACTTTCTTTTCCCCCTCCTTGCGAACACCCCTATAGGCGATCCCCGTGTAAAGCTCGATGCCCGAGGCAAGGAGGCTATCCTGCACGGCTTTCCCCACTTCGGGATCGTACTGGGGCAAGATGAAGCGGCCCCTTTGGAAGAGAATCACCCGGCTACCCAGGTCCCGAAAGTACTGGCCCAGCTCCAACGCCACATACCCTGCCCCGATGATGGCGATGGTCTCCGGGATCTTTCGGTGGGAAAGGGCCTGGGTGCTGGTGAGGTAGGGAACATCTTTCAACCCGGGGATATCAGGGATAGAAGGAACAGCTCCGGTGGCCAAGAGGATGCGATGGGCCCTCAGGATGCGCTCCCCCACCTGAAGGCGGTGCTCATCCACAAAAGACGCTTCGCCTTGGATGAAGGTGAACCCGTATTCCTCGATGAGATCCTGGTACTTCTCTTTCCTCAAGGACTCCACCAGCTGGTCCTTTTGCGCCACCAGCAAGGGAAGATCCAGAGGCCCTCCCACGGAAGGAACGCCGGCAAAGGGATGGTGCCTTTGGAGCGCGTAAGTTTCCGAGGCTGCCAGGAGAGCCTTCGAAGGGACACAGCCGATGTTGACGCAGGTGCCTCCGATGCGGCCTTTTTCCGCCATGGCCACCTTTGCGCCAAGACGAGTGGCTTCGATGGCAGCAGCAAAGGCGGCGGAACCGGAACCGACGATGAGCAAGTCAAAGGTATCCTTTGTGGGGCTCATGGCCCATGACCCCCTTTGGGCATACCCTATACCCCATGGGGGTATATGTCAACAGCCTCTCCTACCGAAAGGCGTCCAGATGATCCCGCAAGAACGCCTCAAGGCTCCGGGGAGGCCGTCCCAAAAGGCGCTCCACATGGGGAGAGACCTGAGCCGTAGGGCCCCCGGCCCTCTGGTACTCGGCGATGGTCAAAAGCCCTTCGATGAGTTCGGGCGGAAGTCCTCGCATCTGAAGCCGCTTCCGTTCCTCTTCAAGGGAGATGGGTTGGTAGCGGACCGGCCTCTTTAGGAGCTTTTCCAGGGTTTCGGCCACATCCTTATAACCCACGGCCTTCCCACCCGTCAGGAAGTATTTCTTCCCCCGATGAGGTTCCGGGTCGAGGAGGATGCGGAAGGCCACTTCGGCGATATCCCGTGCGTCGATGAAAGGTACTTTTCCATCGCCGATGGGGGAGCGGATCACCCCTTCTTCCCGCACCTCACGGGCGAGATCGGAGAGCCAGTTCTGCATGAAGGCGTGGGGCCGCAAGAAGGTCCAGGAGAGGCCTTCTCCCCGAATGGCTTCCTCCGCTTCCCAGTGCTCCCGAGCGATGGAAGAGCGGGTGTGGTCCGAGGCGCCCAGGGCAGATAGCTTCACCACGTGCTGCACCCCGGCTTTGCGGGCTTCTCTGGCCACGGCCATCTGCAGGCGGCTGAAGCCCGGCTCGTTGCCGGTAAGGAGGAAGAGGACGTCGGTGCCCTTAAGGGCCACAGGTAGAAGATCCTCCCGCCGCAGATCCACCTGGCAAAAGACGGCGCTACGGACGGGCGGAGCCTTTCGGATATCTCGCACGAGGGCCCTCACGGGGATGGCCTCTTTCTCGAAGAGCGCCAGGAGATGGCGGCCGATGGTGCCGGTGGTCCCCGTCAGCGTGATGACCATGGCGGTCGCTCCTCCTTTCGGTGGAAGAAGGCCCCACGGAGGGGGCAGTTCCTACCGTACACTTTAGGCTATGGGCCTCCAGGAAGCCACTGCCAGCTACCTATGCCTGCAGTTCAAGATGGTTTTCCCCGGAATCTCTTGGAGGCCTCACATATGGCCCGCTTCCTGGCGCTGGGGGGTCCTCCTGGCCGCCGTCCTGCAGACCTTTGTACCCCGGAGCAGCCTGGCGGCCTTCGCCCGTACCCGGTCCTGAGCAACCCTTTCATGATGGCCTTCGGTTTCTTCCTTTCGGTCTGCACCACCGCCCGCGCCCTCATGGCGGCGCCGGGTCGCCGCTTCCTTCTGGGAAGTCTTCCGCTTGCTGGCATCCCTTCTGGCCGCTGCCCGGGGGGGGGAGCGCCGGGAATGTCCGCCGCAGCACTCCTTCCCTGCGGCGGCCGAGTTTACCTCGCCTTTCTCCTTGAGCGCCCTCCTTTCTTACGTCACTCCCGAGACGGTCCTCGGCACCCAGTTGGCGGCCCAGCGGGGGCCCTGGCCGGAGAGCCGCTAAGGAAACGAGGGTAACCGCTCCCCGGGTAGCCGATACGGGCGAGGTGTATCCCGAAGAAGCCGACGCCCTTTCCCTGTGACGATCCCTGGTACGGCGACTTCGCCAAGCTGGCCGCCCGGCTCTACCACCAGCCCGTCATCTACGCGAACCCTTCCATCTTCATTGAAGGTGGAAGGCATCGTTGCCCAGCCGCTATGGAAAGGCGAAAACATCATCGTCGTCCAGGCGACGTCCGGGACGGCCATTCTCCAGCCCTCCGTCCCCTACGTCTATCCAAGCACGACGTCTTGACGGTCGACCTCAGCCCCGAAGAGGATTAGCGGTGCTGCCACCGTGCCCCAGATGAAAGGATCCTCATCAAAGGGGCTTTCCGTGGTAAAGTATCGCCGTCCCCTTCAAGGGGGAGGAAAGGAGTGGACGCCTTGTCGGAGAGGATCTCTTCCACGCAGGTGGTGGTGGCTGTCGGCATCGGGGCAGCCGTCTTCGCCCTTTTGGGCCGGTTTGTCTCCATCCCCAGCGGCGTACCCAACACCAATATTGAAACGTCATACGCCTTCCTGGCCCTTATGGCCGTCCTCTACGGGCCTGTGGCAGGCTTTCTCATCGGTTTCATCGGCCATGCTCTTAAAGATTTCGTCTTCTACGGATCCCCCTGGTGGAGCTGGGTCATGGTCTCGGGCCTCGTGGGGCTTTTCCTGGGCTTTTCGAGGAACCGCATTCCCCTCAACCGGGGAGTCTTCGGCGCCCGGGAACTGCTCCTTTTCAACGCCCTCCAGATCGTGGTCCAGGGGGTGGGCTGGGGGCTCATCGCGCCCACGCTGGACATCTGGATCTACGCGGAGCCGGCCAACAAAGTGTACCTTCAGGGGCTGGTGGCGGGCATTGCCGATATCGTGAGCGTAGGAATTCTGGGAAGCCTCCTCCTCTACACCTACGCCCGCTCCCGTCCCCAGTCGGGAAGCCTGGAGCGAAGTGCCTGAGGACATCATCCGCTTTGAGGATTTCTCCTTCCGCTACGATGCCCTGAAGGAGCCCACCCTGAAGGGGATCCACCTTCGCATCCGCGCGGGGGAAAAGGTCCTCATTCTGGGCGCCTCGGGGTCGGGGAAGAGCACCCTTCTCCACTGTTTGAACGGCCTCATCCCCCATACCTACCCCGGGGAAATCCGGGGGGAGCTTTACATCAAGGGGAAACCCGCCCGGGACCTCAGCCTCTTCCAGCGATCCCTCCTCATAGGGACCCTCTTGCAGGACCCCGACGCCCAGTTTGTCGGTCTGACGGTAGGGGAAGATATGGCCTTTGCCCTGGAGAACGAGGCCCTTCCCCAAAGGGAAATGAAGGAGCGGGTGGAAGCCATGGCTCAAAAGCTGGGGCTTTCGCCCCTCCTCCCCCGCATGCCCCAGACCCTTTCGGGAGGCCAGAAGCAGAAGGTGGCCATCGGGGGTGTCCTCATCTCCGACGTGGAGATCCTCCTCTTCGATGAGCCCCTGGCCAGCCTCGACCCGGTCTCCGGAAAGGAGATGGTGGCCCTCCTGGACCGGCTCCACCGGGAGACGGGCGTCACCCTCATCGTCGTGGAGCATCGCCTGGAAGAGATGTTGCAGGCTCCCCTGGACCGCATCGTCCTCCTGGATCAGGGACGGATCGCCCTGGATGGGCCTCCCGAGGAAGTCCTGGGGAGCCCCCTCTTGGCGGAGGCGGGGATCAAGCGGCCCCTGGTGAAGGTCCTTGAGGAGGCGGCAGGCTGCCGCCCCGGGGAAGGACCTTCCCTCTGCCAGAAAAAGCTCTGGACCTTCTACCGCTCCCTTCCGCCGGAGCCTGCGGCCCCGAAGGGAAAGGTTCTCCTCTCGGCCCGGGATCTCCGGTTTGGGTACGAAGAAGGACAGGAGATCCTGAAGGGAGTTTCCCTGGATATCCGCGAAGGAGAAGCGGTGGCCCTCTTGGGGCCCAACGGGGCAGGGAAATCTACCCTGGCGCGGCTGCTGACGGGGTTTCTCTTCCCCGACGAAGGGAAGATCTTCTGGGAGGGGCGGGAAATCACCCGGGAGCCCCTTTCTCAGCGGGCCCAGAAGATCGGGTTTGTGCTCCAGAACCCCTCCCAGATGATCTCCCAGGCCCGGGTGGAAGACGAGGTAGCCTTGGGCCTTAGGCGAAGGCATCTTCCTCCGGCAGATATCCGGGAGAAGGTGCGGGAAGCCCTGGATCTCCTCAACCTTTCGGGCTATGAGACATGGCCCGTTCGGGCCCTCAGCCGGGGCGAGCAAAAGCGCCTCACCCTGGCATCCATGCTGGTCCTCGAACCGCGGCTTTTGATCCTGGACGAGCCCACCGCCGGCTTCGATGCCAAGAATGCCCGGCAGCTTCAGAGCTACCTTCGCCGCCTCAAGGAGAGGGGCCACAGTCTCCTCCTCATCACCCACGACATGGACCTCGTCCTGCAGCTGGTGGAGCGGGTGTGGGTCCTTTGGGATGGGAGGATCCACTTCGATGGAGAACCTTCCCTCCTCTTCCGGGATCGGGACCTTTTGGCGAGGGCCCGCTTGACGGTGCCCCCCGTCCTTTCGTGCCTGGAAGGGTTGGGCTTGCCGGCCGCCGATCTTCTGCGGCGGTTTTCCGCGTGGGAAAAGGAGGTGAAAGGCCGTGAAGGGGCAGACCCAGCTGGGTTACGTGGATCGGCCCTCCCCCTTGCATCGGCTGAGCGGGCTCAGTAAGCTTTTGGGCTTCCTCCTCTGGTCTGGGGCGGCCATGATCACCTACGATACCCGCCTTCTGGCCTTTCTCCTTGTCCTAGGGGTGCTCCTCTTCCCCATGGGGAAGATCACCTGGCGAGAAGTGCGGATCCCCCTCTACTTCATGCTCTTTTTCCTAACCCTTAACAACGTGGCCATCTTCCTCTTTTCGCCCCTGGAGGGAGTGGCCATCTACGGAAGCCGTCATCCCCTCCTCCACCTCTTCGGTCCCTACGACCTCACCGAAGAGCAGCTCTTCTACCAGCTGAACATAACCCTCAAGTACCTGGCGGTGATCCCGGCGGCCCTCATCTTCCTCCTCACCACCCACCCCAGCGAGCTGGCGTCGTCCCTCAACCGGGTGGGGGTGCCGTACCGCGTCAGCTATTCGGTGGCCATCGCCCTGCGCTATTTCCCCGATCTCCAGAGGAGCTACCTGGATATCGCCCGGGCCCAGGAAGCCCGGGGCGGGGAGCTGAGCGCCCGCATCAGCTGGAGGGAACGGTTTTTGAGGGCGGCAGGGATCATCTGGCCCTTGACGGTCAGCAGCCTGGAGAAGGTGGAGACCATCAGCAGCGCCATGGATCTCAGGGGATTTGGGAAGAAAAAGCGGCGCACCTGGTATAGCGCCCGGCCCCTCACCCTCTGGGATGGCCTGGCGATCCTTTTGACGGCCGGCTTTTTCCTCCTCGCTCTCTATCTCTTTGAGGTGAATGGCGGCCGTTTTTACAATCCCTTCGGATAACCTGCTAGCGGTCGGAAGAGGAGGAAGGATCAGCCCATGAACGGGATGGAGAAGCGACCCTTGCCCCTGGAGCGGGGCCTCCGGGCAGCCATCATCGCCGGCCTTTACGTGGCCCTCACCTACTTCTTCCAGCCCATCTCCTTCGGGATGACCCAGTTCCGCGTGAGCGAAGCCCTGACCCTTCTCCCCATGCTCTGGCCTGAAGCGGTGGCGGGCCTCTTTTTGGGGGTGCTCCTGGCCAACCTGGCCAGCCCCTTTGGCCTTTGGGATATCGTCCTGGGCTCTCTCACCACCCTTCTGGCGGCCCTGGTGACCCGCCGCTTTGCCTTCCGGTGGCCCGGGTACCTTTCTCCGGTGGTCTTCAACAGCCTCATCGTCGGCGGCTACCTCTCCTACCTCACCCATACCCCCTACCTTCTATGGGTGGGGGGCATCGCCCTGGGGGAAGGCGGGGTCGTCCTTCTGCTCGGCTATCCCCTGATCCAACTGTTGCGCCGCCGGTTCCCCGGTATATAGCCTGGGAGGGAAAGAACCAAAGAGGAGAAGGCATGAGCCATCACCGCTCCCCTGTGGACCCCTCGCCCCCGGAACGCTTGGTGCCCCTCCTGCTCCCGCCGGTTGAAGAACCTTCCCCTCGAAGGGGCCGGCTGTTCTGGACCGCCATGGGGCTTATCCTTCTTCTCGCCTTCATCCTCACCAGCCTCTTCCCCCAGGGCTTCCCTTTCGCCTGGCCGGCCGCCCTCCCCGCCGGTGCTCCTTCGTGGGCCCGGGATGCCCAGCGCGCCATCGCCCTGATCGCAACCGAAACGAGCCAGGGCACCGGGTTCAACGTGGCACCCCAGGGCCTCTTCGTGACGGCCGCCCATGTGGCTCAATGGTGCGAGAGCTGTTCGGTTACCGTATTGTGGGGGCCTAGGTATCGGGGAACGGTGATGGCAGAGGATGACGTCTTGGATGTGGCCCTCCTTGACCTCAAGGGGAAGCCCCTCCTGGCTCCCGGCACCCTCCCCGCCCTTCCCCTGAGGGCTTCATCGGAGGATCTCCAGCCGGGGGACACCATCTGGGTGCTGGGAAACCCGGAGGACCAGCTGGGGGTTCTCACCGAAGGCCGATTCCGCGGGGTCTACCCCGATCCCCGCCACGGTAACGTCCTGATCCTCTTCGTCCCGGTCCAGCACGGCCACAGCGGTTCTCCCGTCTTGGACGAGGAAGGCCGGGTCGTCGGCATGGTCATCGCCTTAGGGATCATCGAAGAGCTGGAGACCCAAGTTCAGGTGGGAGTGGCCCTGCCGGTGGAGGCGCTCTGGGACATCCTAGAGAAGGCCCCTCACGAATGACGGAAGGAAGCCCAGAGCCGTTCCGGGGTACTGCTACGTTCTCGGGATAGAGGCGATAAGGGGTGAGGTTATGGAGGCTCAGGTTGGCGCCGGTTGGAAATTGACCCACCTCTTCGGGTCACTTACTCCGCCAGCCGTCCCGTGGCCTCACCTCCCTTCGGGGTGGGGTCGGTCCCATGGAACAGTCCTGCCCGCTTGTTCTCCCAAAGCCCGCTTGCGGCCGGAGAGGGCAAAGGTTTCCCCTTACGACGGGCCACCATTTGAAGAAGGTCGGGGTCGGCTCCGGCCCCATGGGTTCCGTCATGGCAAAGGTACTCCGGATGTGCCCCTCCAGGCGGGGCTCTGGGTAGCGCTTCCCCCGCTGGGGCGTGGCCAGGCGGTAGAGGAGGTTCGTGTTCTCTCCATCCGGCGCAGCAGCGTTGAGAGCCCTCGGATCCAGGAGGCTCCTTCCCGCTTCCTCAAGGATGGGGGCCAGATCTTCAAAAGAGAGCCCCAGGCCTCCCAGTTTTTTAGGCATGTGGAGGAGGAATAAGCCTTCCTCTTTCGCCTTTTCCTGCAGCTCCCTCGTGATGGTTTCCAAGCGGCAGAAATCGGTCACCGCTTCCCTTTCCCGGAGGATGACCACCTCGTCGATGAAGCGCCGGGCTTTAGTGTTTGAATCTCCGGGAAACGGCTGAAGCTAAGCCCCATGGTTTGCCCCCGTTCCTCGGAAAGAGTTCGCAGGGAACGAGGTTGTTCCTCCTGAATGTTTCTCTCGGGAGGCTGATGACCATGTCCTTTCTCGATCTCTTTCGCCTGGACGGAAAAGCTGCCCTCGTCACGGGAGGATCCAGGGGCCTCGGGTTAGAAGCGGCCAGGGCCCTTCGGGATGCGGGGGCGAAGGTCGCCCTCCTGGCCCGGCGGGCGTCCTTCTTCGAGGAGGCCCGAAAGCACATCCCGGATGCCCTCTTTCTCGAGGGGTTCCCAACAGCTGACAATAGGATTGATCTTTTTCCTTTTCTAGGGTAACACATGGTCATGAAACTCAGCGAAGCGAAAGCCAAGCTTCGAGGAGTGCGGCTTGTGAAGGTGAACCGCCTTGCCCTGGTCGCGGGCTAAGCGACCCTACCGCGAGTTCCGCGGGAAGTGAAGCCTGTGGAGACGGGCTCTGCGGCGGAACGGGGCAACCCGGTCTACGAGCGCCCCGCCGATGAAGCAGGAAGCAACCGGGACGGTATCCCTTCGCTGGGATATTTGTCTATGAGTTGCGGAACGGGACGTCAGGGATGAAGCATCCCTGGAGAGGGCGGTAAGGCAGGTGGAAGAGGACCTGGGCCCCCTCACTGTCCTGGTGAATGCGGCGGGGATCAGCTGGGGAGCTCCCTCTTTCGAGATGCCGGTGGAAAAGGTGCGGGAGGTCCTGGATGTGAACGTCACCGGGGCGTTTCTCGCCTCCCGGGCTGCCGCCCGCGTGATGAAGGAGCGGGGATACGGGAAGATCATCCACATCGCGTCTATCGCAGGGATGCGCGGACAACCGCCGGGGGTCCTGGAAACCGTCGGCTATTCGGCATCCAAGGGCGGGGTCATCGCCCTCACCCGAGATCTGGCGGTCAAATGGGGGCCTTTGGGCATCCGGGTAAATGCGGTGGCCCCTGGATTTTTCCCCACCCGTATGACGGAAAAGATTCTCCCTCTGGTGGAACCTTTCCTGGTCCACCGCCTACCCCTGGGGCGCCCGGGGAAGCCGGGGGAACTGGGTGGAGCCATCCTCTTTCTGGCAAGCCCTGCTTCCGATTACATCACGGGGATGGTGCTGCCCGTCGATGGAGGAGGGACAGCCGTCTGAGGGCTCATCAAAGAGGCTTTCCTCCCCTTCCTTTTCCTTCGCGAAAGGCTTGGGCCCCCTTCTGGGGCTCACCGCTGGCCAGGACCTGCCCCCCTAAAAAAGCTTCCAGGACGAGACCTTCTTGCATCGGGAGGCTCCATCCCCTATAGAGAGCCTCCCGGTCTTTCTGCAAGCACACCTGGGGAAAGGACGCCAGCTCTTGGGCCATGTGAAGGGCCCGTTCCAGATGCTTCCCCTTGGGTACCACCTCGGTGATGAGGCCTATGGAGAGGGCTTCACCCACCGACACCCTCCGTCCGGTGAGGATGAGGTCGAGGGCCCTTCCCATCCCGATGATGCGGGGCAACCGCTGGGTTCCTCCGTCGATGAGGGGTACCCCAAAGCGCCGCTCCAGACAGCCGAAGTAAGCCGTCTCATCGGCGATGCGGAGGTCACACCAGAGGGCCATCTCAAGGCCTCCTGCCACGCAGGGGCCGGCGATGGCCGCCAGCGTGGGTTTGGGGATCCACAGGCGGGTAAACCCTAAGGGACCTTCTTCTTCGAAGAGACCCTGGGAAAGGGCCTCGATGTCGTTAAGGTCCGCACCGGCGCTGAAGGCTTCGTCTCCTCCCGTAAGAATACCCACCTTCAGCTCCGGATCCTGGGCAAACTTCTTCCAGGCTTCCCTCAGCTCGAGGGCTGTCTCTCGATCGATGGCGTTTCTCACATGGGGCCGATGGATCTCCACGACGTAGACCGGGCCTTCTCGCCAGATTCTCAGGGATGCCATCCGTCACGCCTCCTCTTTTCCCTTCGCCACGACCAGGACAGCTCCCTTTTCCCCCAAGGACGGGCACCTCAGAAAAGCCTTGGCGCATACAACGGGGGGCGTGATACCCACCCGCCATGCTGGAAAGGGAGAAGGGAGGATCGCTGTGAAGTGGTGGCGTCAGCTAGGGATCGTAGGTCTTCTTTTGGGCGTGCTCGTCCTCGGCGCAGGCTGCGGATTGTCCACCCCCGATCAAGGTACCTTTACGCTAAGGCTCCATGAGGTGACGCACTCCCCCTTCTACGCCCCCCAGTATGTGGCCCTCACCCAGGGGTACTTCGAAGAAGAAGGCCTGAAGGTAGACCTGGTGGACGGCAAGGGAGGCGACAAGGTCACCACCGCCCTTTTGAGCGGGGAAGCCGACGTGATCTTGGTGGGGGCGGAGATGACCATCTACGTGAACGAGCAGAACCCCGCCGATCCCATGGTGATCTTTGCTCGTCTCACGAAGAGGGACGGCAGCTTTCTGGTGGCCCGCAAGCCCATGGATCCTTTCCGCTGGGAGGACCTGCGAGGCCTTCAGTACCTGGCCCAGCGCAAGGGCGGCATGCCCGACATGATCGGCCGTTATGTCCTCAAGAAGCATGGGTTGGAGCCGGGAAAGGACCTGGAGTACCTCCAGCATGTGGACTATGCCAACCTGGGCCCAGCCTTCATCTCGGGCGTAGGGGATGTGGTGCAGATCTTTGAGCCTTACGCCTCCACCATCGAAAAGGAAGGCAAAGGCTACGTGGTCGCGGCCCTCGGCCCTGATTCGGGGGATGTTCTCTACACGTCCTATCACACCCGGAAGTCCTTCCTCGATGCCCATCGCGATGTGCTGGTCCGCTTTACCCGGGCCATCTACCGTGGCCAGCAGTTCGTCCTCACCCACTCCCCCGAGGAGATCGCCAAAGCCATCGCGCCTCAGTTCGAGGGAATGGATTTGGATACCCTCACCCGCATCGTGACACGGCTCAAGGACGCCGATGTCTTCGGCCACGATCCCC
This sequence comes from Clostridiales bacterium, assembly GCA_018729555.1. Lineage (GTDB taxonomy): Bacteria > Bacillota > Sulfobacillia > RBS10-35 > RBS10-35 > RBS10-35. The sequence continues at coordinate 46,641 of JAHHQG010000054.1, forward strand.
TCCCACCGCGGGAGGATTACGAACAGACCATCACCATCCTCATGGACAACGCCATGCTGAAAGACCGCTTCCCTTACGAGAAGGCGGTGGATCCTTCCATCGCCGCGGAAGCCATGGCCACATCCCCTTAAGAACGGAGGGTGGGCGATGACGTCGAGGGCAGCCATCGAAGTGGAGGATCTGGAGGTGGCCTTTATTTCCCGGGAAATAATCCACCCGGTACTGGAAGGAGTGTCCCTGGAGGTGGTGGAGGGCGGGTTTACCGCCCTCCTGGGCCCCTCGGGCTGCGGAAAGAGCACCCTCTTGAACGCCATCGCGGGGCTCTTGAAACCGGTGGAGGGGCGAATCTTCGTCCTGGGAAAGGAAGTGCAGGGGCCCTCACCTGAAGTGGGCTACATGTTTCAGCAGGATTACCTTCTCCCTTGGCGCACCGTGGAAAAGAACATCCACCTGGCCTGGGAACTCCGGGGGGAGCGGCCTATCCAGGAGCGGACCCTCGCCCTCCTGGAGGAAGTGGGCCTGGGAGACGCCCTTCACAAGTACCCCCATGAGCTTTCCGGCGGCATGCGCCAGAGGGTGGCCCTGGTCCGCACCCTGGCCCCCGAACCGGCCGTCCTCCTCTTGGATGAACCCTTTTCTGCCCTCGATTACCTCACCCGCCTTCGCCTGGGGGATCTGGTGCAAAAGGTCCTGAAGCGCCACCAGAAGACGGTCCTCTTCGTCACCCATGACATCCCCGAGGCCATCTCCCTGGCAGACCGGATCATTCTCCTGGGCGGAAGGCCTGCAACGGTCCAAAGAGAATTCCGGGTGCCTCCCCATTTCCAGGGTCTTGCGTCCTTGGAGCGGAGGACGGATCCCGCCTTTCAGCCCCTCTTTCAGCAGATATGGGAGGAGATGAAGCGCCTTGATGGTGAGGGAATGGACTGAAAGGGTACCCCAGACCTACCGGCTGGAGAAGCTCCAGCAGGAGCTGATCCTGCGGCAGAAGCGCCAAAGCTTCCAGGTCCGGCTGTGGCAGTGGGGCCTTTTGTTCGCAGGGTTCCTCTTTTGGGAAGGAGCTTCCCGGCAAGGATGGCTCGATCCCCTCCTCTTTAGCTCTCCATCGGCTGTCTTCCGGCTTTTGGAGGAGCTGGCCCGGGAGGGTACCCTCTGGACCCATATCGGCGTCACGGTGTATGAGACGGTGGTCGGCTTTGCCCTGGGGGTTCTGGGAGGAGCCCTGGTGGCCTTCCTCCTCTGGCTCTTCCCCTTCCTCTTACGCATTCTGGATCCCTACCTGGTGGTCCTCAACAGCCTTCCCAAGATTGCCCTCGGCCCCGTCTTCATCGTGGCCTTTGGGGCCGGCACCCGGGCCATCATGGTCATCGCCGCCTTCGTCTCCATCTTCGTCACCATCCAGGTCCTCATCTCGGCCTTCCGGGATGTGGATGAAAACTACGTGCGCCTGGCCCGTTCTTTCGGGGCCACAAAAGGGATGATCTTTCGCAAGATCATCTTTCCCGCTTGCCTCCCCATGCTCCTCGCCACCCTCAAGGTGAACATCGGCTTGGCGTGGATCGGGGTGATCGTGGGGGAATTCCTGGTGGGGAAAAAAGGCCTCGGCGCCCTCATCGTCTACGGCTTCCAGATCTTCAACTTCACGTACGTCTACGCCGGCATCCTCCTGGTGGCCCTTCTGGCCAGCTCCATGTACGTGGCCTTTCAAGCCCTGGAGGACCGATATGGCGGGTAAAGAAGGTCTGCGAGCCGCCACGGTGCGGACGATCCCCTCCGCCCCTGCCTCTTTCCCAAAGGCGAGCGCCAGAGGGAAAACGGATCCTGGAGGCTGCTGGGGGTCTGCCGACTGGCCTCCTCGATATGAGCTTTCACTCCGAAGACGCGGCCTACCTCTTTCGCCTGGGCTTCCAGGACCTTCTGGCGGCCGATCCCTTCTGCCGCAAGGAAGACCTGCTGCCGGTGGTGGAAAGCTTGCGGGGGCGCCCTCATCACTTTGACGGTGGACAGCTCCGATTACGTGGAAGCTGTCGGGAGGATCGGCCGTCGGCATGCCGTGACCATCCCTGTGTCCTTAGAGATGGATCCTTCCGTCGATCTCCCGGGCCTTCGTCCGGCGCCCGGCGATCCCGGCGATCCCGGCTTCGCACCAAGGAACAGGTGGCGGAGGTCATGGAAACCCCCTGCCGTTCACTTCATGTCCCCCCGGAAGGCGCCTTGGGCTATGAGGCCCGGATCGCCGGCGTACCCGACCGGATTCCAGGGCGGAAGCTGAAAAACGCAGCAGTCCGTGTCCTCAAGCGATACTCCCAAGGCGCCGCGGGTCCGGCGGCGCCAAAACTGGCCGTTTTCCAGGTATAGGAGAGAATATAAACCAAGAATCGCGGCGCTTATCCCCAGGGCCGAAGACCGGGACCTGCGCCGCCGAAGTCTTTCGGTCACCGCAGTCACCGCAGGCTCCGCCTTTTTCAGCCCCCACCTCTTCGATCACTAAGGTGCCTTTCGCCACCCCCCGCCACCGGGTTCGCCCTGGAAATCGTCCGCCGCCCCCATCCTCGGATTTACGCCTGCGCCGGAGGAGGCTTCGTGGCTTCTGGTCCCGCACGCCGGAGAAGTTGCCTCTCCCCTACTTTCTTGAAGGTGCTCACCTCCTGGACACAGAAGCGGCAGGAGAGGTGCAAACTCCCGGCTATTACGCCGGACCCCTTTCCCTGGGAGATCCCATCTTCTTTCGTCGCGCCAAAGCGCGGGAATTGATGGAGCGCTTGACCCACGTGCTCCCTCTCCGGGACGGAAGGGTGGCAGATGGGGTGACCTCGAACCGCCGTATCCCCGCTGGCGGGACTTTCTTCGAGTGAGGGAGGAACCGGATCCCCACGGTGGGTTCCTGAACCCTTACCCGGAAGAGCTCCTGGGCGTCAGACCACCTAACGGATAAACGAGATGAGAAGAGGATAACCCGGGTCCTTGCCGTCCCTCGCTCTCACAGCCGCCAGGATCACAGCGATGATGTCCAGCACGAAGACAACCAGGAGAAGGACAATTCCCACCACGAACACCGTCAACACGGCGCTGATGATGGCGTAAAGAAGGATGCTCAGCTGAAAGTTGACGGCCGCCTTCCCTTGACGGTCCAGCCATTCCGAATCGTCTTTGCGCCACTGCCAGAAAATCAGGGGAGCGACCACATTGATGGCGGGGATCCAGATGAGAAAGCCGAGAAGGGAGCTTAAATGCATGAGAAAGGCGTATTTTCGTTCGTCCAAGCCACGTCCCTCCTGCCCCACAGTGGGACCATGGTAATCCAAAAGAATTGTTCGAGACCAGCCCCCATCCGTGTAGAATATGAAACATGGCCCTTCCCCGGGAACGAGACACGTGGGTCACCCTCCTCCCCCGCCAATCGGTAGGTCTCTGGGTCTACCGAACCCAGATCGCCTCCGTCGACGGGGAAACCTTCGAACCCGGGGACATCGTATCGGTGCGGGATCATCGCGGACGCTTTGTCGGCAAGGGCTTCATCAATCCCGCCTCCATGATCCAGGTGCGCCTTCTCACCCGCCGCCAAGAGGACGCCATCGACGAAAAGTTCATCCGGGAGCGGGTACAAAGGGCGTGGGAGTACCGGCAGGAGGTCCTTTCCGAAACCGAAAGCTGCCGGGTCATCTTCGGCGAAGCCGACGGCCTTCCCGGCCTGATCGTCGATAAGTTCGGCGACGTCCTGGTGATGCAGAATTTGGCCTTAGGGATGGAGCGCTGGCAGGAGGTCCTCCTCGAGGCCCTGGAGGATCTCCTCCGCCCCGAGGGCATCTATGCCCGCCACGATGTCCCCGTCCGGGAAAAGGAAGGGCTTCCCCTCTGGAAGGGATTTCTCACCCATCCCTTCCCTACCCGCTTTCTCATCCGCGAGAACGGCGTACCCCTATGGGTGGACGTGGAACGGGGCCATAAGACCGGCCATTTTCTGGACCAACGGGAGAACCGGGCTGCCCTGAAGCCTTTCGTCAGGGGAAAGAGGGTTCTGGATGTCTTCTGCCACACCGGGGGCTTCGGCCTCCATGCAGCCCATTACGGGGCGTCGGAGGTCACGGCGGTGGACATCTCGGAGGAAGCCTTGGAGCTGGCCAAGGAGAGCGCCCGCGCAGGAGGCGTGGAGCATAGCATCCGCTTTTACCGGGAAGACGCCTTCACCTTCTTGAGGCAGGCGGTCCGAGAAGGGGAACGGTATGATGTCGTCATCCTGGATCCCCCCGCCTTTGCCAAAAGCAAGCGGTCCTTGGACGGCGCCTACCGGGGGTACAAAGAGATCAACCTTCAGGCCATGAAGCTCCTGCGCCCGGGGGGCTTTCTCGTCACCTGCTCCTGCTCTTCCCCTGTCACCTTCGACATGTTCGATGTCATGCTTTTGGATGCCGCCGCCGATGCCCGGCGCACCCTCCGCCTGGTGGAGCGGAGGGGCCAGGCCCGGGATCATCCGGTGATCCTGGACCACCCCGAATCGCAATACCTGAAGTGCTACATCCTCCAGG
>JAHHQG010000055.1 GCA_018729555.1 Clostridiales bacterium
CCTGGATCCATTTTGTCCAATATCCTTATGACCTTTGGACAGATGGGCTACATGCTATCCGGCGCCGTCAAAAAAGGCCAACTCTTCGTGCTTTCTCGGCCTGGAAGTGTCCACCAAGTCCGCCGCCGTTCGCCCGGATTCCTATGACATTCCTACACACGGGGCGCCGTCCGGCAGGCCTCCAAGGCCCAGCGGGTCCCGGAACCGCTCAAGCGGTAGCACCACCAGCCAAGGCTTGCGGTCGGCCTTGAGAGCCACCAGGTCCGAGTCGTCCAGGCCGCGGTACGGCGCGGCAGCTGCCCAGCTCCGAACCTGGGCCCGTCAACCGGTGGTCAGCATGATATCACCACCGAACGGACCGCCCGCAACGCCAGCGAGGGGCGCTCGGCGGCCGCCTACCAGGCGCGAATTCCCGGGCGCGCTGTGCCATTTGTGAGCCTGCGAGCGGGCCGTACTTCTATATACCTACCCTTCCGTCCGCACCTCTCTTTTGCAGCCCCCGGACCTGGAGGGCTTCAAAACCATCTGGGTCGCGTATTCCTCACCTTGAGCCCCCGACACGCCGTCAGCGGAGATAGTGTTCGAATTTGCGGCGCGTCTGGAGGGCCTGCTGGACTTCCCTGGCGCACCCCTCGGCTTTCTTCCAGATCGTCCGACCCCAGAAGGTCAGCACCAGCCAACCCATGAGCTGGAGGCGATTGCGCTTTCTGGCGTCGAGGGCGAGGGTTTCCGGGTCTCCGTGATAGGCATACCCGTCGCAGAAAACCGCTACCTTAAGGTCGGGCCAGGCGAAGTCGGGAACGGTCAACAGCCGGCCTTCCTCATCCCGTATCTCGAAGTCCCGTTGGAAATCGGAGATCCCTACTCGCTCGAGAGCGACCCGGAGCATCTCCTCGATCTCCCCCTCCGGATAGCGGCGAAAGGTCTCACCGGAGCCCTGAGCCCGGGCCTCCAGCATTTCCGCCAGGCTTTGGCGGCTCCCGCCGTAGGAGGCCGGCTGGGGCACGACCGGGTCCAGGCTCGCCAGCTCCAGCAGGACATCGCGCACGAGGTCTTTGTCTAACAGGGCGTGCCAGCCCTGGTTGCGGTAGTGTTTGAGGCAGAGGTAGCAAGCCTTGAGGCAATCGTGCCCGTAAAGCGCCTCCTGCGCGGCGCGGGCTACCTCGGGTAGCCGCTCGGCCATCTCCTCCAGGTAGCCAGCCCCGCCGGGCACCGTCTCGTAAAAAACGATCTGCTCGATCGGCGAGCCAGAGATAGACCTTCGGACAAACACCCCCAGCTCCTCTGGCTCCAGTTGCAGCAGTCGCCCCGCCCCGGCGCGTAAGGCTTCAGCAAGCGTGACGACCGTTGGGGACAGCGTGTGGCGACCGATGGTTTTGGCATCCTCGCGCCCCGGCAGGCTCAGGACCAGACAGTCGGCTTGAAAGCGGTGGGCCAGGACTAAGGGGACGGGATCTCCTTTACAGAAGCGCGCATGATAATCCCGCCACTGCTCCACTTGCTTCTCGTGAGCAGGATCCGTTGGCTCGTAGGGCAGGTGGCGGCCACAATCGGGACACAGCCAAAACCGCCGGCCTTCCCCGGGCCTGCCATCCAAAGCTCCCCAGTTGGTGATGAGGATCTCGGCGAGGTTTAGGAGTTCAACAGGATGGAGGGGGTAAGGGTACAGGCGGCATTGAAGTGCCGACCCTGCGATCAGATACTCCCGCCGGTCGAAGACCAGCCTCTGGCGCGACTCCTCCTCCGAGGTGATGCGCAGGTTCTCCTCGGCTTCGAAGGCATCCACGAAAACGAGGTTGACGGCTTCCCCTAAAGCGGCATGGCAGCGCGGGCAGGTATTCCGCCCGACTTCCACGACCTCGTCGCACTGAGAACAGAAGTGAAAGGCCTCGAGCCGCCCAGCCGCCTCGGCGTCGCTTCTCGCATGCCCCACTTTACGGGGACCTCCGGGATAGAGGACCCGGATAGACCGTAGCTTGTGCCCATTGGCGTAGACGAAGTTGCCCGGGGCAAACTCCTCGATGGCGATGGCCGCCCCCCGTAAGATGGTGGGAGTGTCGGGCACCCCTGGATCGAGGCTGAAAGTGTCGAGCGGGAATTGATAGGCCGGAAGGACTTGCTGAGTCGCCAGGTAGTTCAGGATGTACGCCCGCTCCGGGTCCTGGGTGATCTCGTAGTAGGCCCGCTTGCGCGCGGCGGCTTTCTTCTCGTCCTGCCGTGGAGAGCCGATCGCGGAGTACTCCCGGAACTCCCGATCGAGCTGTTCCACCCGTCGCCACCAGCGTTCCAGCGCCCCCGTCAGTTCCTCCTCGAAGCCATCCACCAGCACCTTTACATCCTCCTCGCCATAGCGGGCCACCAGGCCACCTTTACGGTCATATTCCGTGACCCTGAGGATGGCCTGAACGAGCTGGTCACGACGCTCCTGGACCTCATGGAAAAGCGGTTCCAGTTCCTCCCGCTTCCACCTGGTCGGGCGTTGTACGTCGTCCAGGAGGTCCTTCAGGAGGTAAGGGAGTTCGTTCCCAAGGTGCGCAAGCAAGTAGGAGCGCAGGTGGCGTAGCACGATCTTGGGGTTGTCGAGCCGCAACCTCGGTGGGTCGAATCGCCCAGCGACGAACCACTCCGGCCGCTCAAAGGCATGGCGGTCGTGGGCCCCGCCGGCGCAGAAGGTCGAGACAAACCCGATGCGCAGCCGCCGCCCCGCACGCCCCACCCGCTGGGCGTAATTGGCCGGCGTGGGCGGGGCGTTGCGCAGAACAACGGTCAGGAGCGGCCCGATATCCACTCCCAGTTCCAGGGTCGGGGTGCAGACCAAGGCGTCGAGCTTGCCCTGTTTGAAATCGGTCTCCCGGCGTGCCCGTTCTTCACCGGAGACCTGGGCGCTGTGCTCAGCCACCGCAAAGCGGCGCGGGGGGCGCTCCAGGTAGAGGCGAACATAGTAATTATCTCGATCCAAGGACGCGGACACCAGCCTCCCGGCTTGGCACTTGGGAGTCGGACACGTCGACATGAGATACGGGCGCCAGGTCTGGCACGCGTTGCAGCGGTACCCCTGTTCGGCAAAGCGCAGCCGGATGCGGCGGGGATCAATCTGGAGAACCTGCAAGCGGGGGGTGCGTTCACTCGGGGGAATCGGGAACTTCCCTGTTACGTCGACCAGGATTTCGTACTCAAGGAGAAAGGGTGTCACGGCGCGCAAGAACGCCTCCGCCGCCTCCCGGCCGCCCAGCACCCGGGCGGCCACCTTCTGGGTGGCGGTGAGCTGGCCCGCGCGGGGGTTCTCCTGGATGAAGCCTATAAGCCGCCCGGCGCTGCGCAGATGGTCGGGCCGGTCCAGCGCAAAGGCCTTGGGCCCTCGGTCCCGATCGGGGAAACGCACGGCGTAGGGGTCGGCCTCGAGTTCCCGGTAATGGCGTCTTTTGCTTGGGTCGATGTACTCGGTAAAGAATGGCAGCTTTGTGCCAGTTTCTGGACGGCCGTCGTAGGCCACAGCACGATTCTTGCGCATCACATCCAGAACGGCTCGTACCAGCAGCACTGCCTCCTGAGGAATGAGGCCAAACCGATCCGCGAGGGCCGTAAAATCCCTGTCCCTCTCGAGTTCCTCAAGCCCCTCATACTCCACCGCCACTAGCCCCAGGTTCTCCAGGGACGCACGCTGACGGCTGTACCGGGTGACCTCGTTGGCAGCCTGGTAGGCGAGGGCATCGAGCCACCGCTCTTGTTCTGGACGAGGGGGTCTGGGCGGAGTAATCCCCAGGCTCTTGAACCGGTCGAACAGGCGCTGGGGCAGTTCCGTAAGGTACACACCCTGCGAGCCGGCCTCGCGGATCTCGTGCGCCATGGCATGGCGCAAGGCGAAGGTGCGGTGCTTGTCGGATGTGTAACCGGCTTGGTGGGCGGCGTCTTGCCGATTGTCGGCGAAGATGAGTAGTTTCCGGTCGTGCCCCCGTAGGTAGTCCAAGTGATGCGTGGCCAGCGCGGAGACGGTGGAAGCGGTGCCTGTCCGTAGCGGCGTGACGATGTCGCCGCGGGTGTAAATGTCGCCGCAGGCCGGGCAAGTGCTGAGCTTGCCGCGGTGCATGAGCATGCGAACTCCGGTGCGGTTGCAGGACGGACAGCGACCGCCGGGCTCCATGAGGCGGCCGCAACTGGGACAGACGCCCACCTCCTCAAGCTTGCGCGCCACCCGGCCCTTTCGCCGGTTGCGCCGCTTCGGTTCAGGCTCCGAACCCTCCTCTTCCTCCTCGGCGTTTTCCGCTCCAGGGGCTTCCGGCAGCTCCCGGATTTCGTGGGTAAGGAAGGCGGTGCGATCGTCGCTGAAAAAGTCGCTGGTTCCAACGGGCAGGCCGTCGTCTTGCTCGAACCGGACCTTGACGAAGTCCTGCCCGCAGGTGCGGCACAGGGCGACGGGCCGTGCCGCCGAGCCGCAGTTCGGGCACTCGCTCCCGCCATGCGGCACGAGTGTCCGACACTCCGGATTGAGGCACAGGCCAACGTCGTAAACCCCGTGGAAGAACGTATGGAGTTTGGGCCGAAGCCGCGGCGGATGGTCTTCATCTCCCACGCTTCCGACGAGCAAGTACGCCTCAACCTCCAGCTGGAGCTTCTCAAGCGGCGCGTTCCGCCGCTCCGGGAATACCTCGCGAAGGTGCTCCGCCGCCTCACGAACCGTGTGCGGCTCGGCAAAGAATTCCTCCAGGGCTTGGACAACCCGGTTGCCTGCGAGCACGACCGCCACCCGGTAGGCGATGGGGCCTTCGGGGGGACATGGTTTCCCCGTAAGCCCTTCAGCCAGCGCCACGACCTGCGCATCATCCCGTGGGTCAAGGGCCGCAAGCCATGAGGCGTCCAGATCCGGAAGCGGGGGCACATAGGACTCGGCCCGATCCTCTCGCGGGGCGTACACCTCGGCGATGATGTCCTCCGGGCGCACCTCTTCTCCGAAAAGGACCCCGGCAAAGCGCGCGAGAGCTTCGATCCCGCTTTCCCCGCTCGCGACGGTGGCCGAGGTGCCGATGGCGACCAGCTTCCCGGGCTCGCGGCTCGCCTGTCCCTTGAGGCGTCGGATGAGCCAGGCGATCTCCGTTGCCAACGCCCCCCGGTAGCTGTGGATCTCGTCGAGGACCAGGTAGCGGAGGGCGGGCGTGAACAGGTGCCGGTCAGCCTTCCGTACCAGGAGGAAGTCCAGTTGCTTGTAGTTGGTGAGGAGGATATCGGGCGGGTTTCGGCGGATGTCCACTCGCGTCAGGCGTTCGGTCTCGGCGGGTTCCTCACGCAGGGCGAGGGTCGTGGTATCGCTATCCCCGGTGTACAACGCAAAGGAGATATCGAGCCCGCTTCCGCGCAGAAGCCGCCGCAGGCGCTCCAGTTGGTCGTTCGCCAGGGCGTTCATGGGATAGACGAAGACGGCCTGCAGGCCCCGCACGCCCTGGGCCTTGCGGCGCAGAATGCCGTCGAGCACAGGGAGCAAGAACGCCTCGGTCTTGCCCGAGCCGGTCCCCGTGGTGATGATGAAGGAGCACCCCGTCTGCCCGATGCGGAACGCCCGCTCCTGGTGCTGATAAAGGCGATTCTCGCCGAAGGGCCAGCGCGCCTTTAAGAGCTCGGGGTGTGCCGTTCCTTCCGCGACAAGCTCCCGCAGGGTCGGCCCCAAGGCAAAGTCCCGGGCCAGAGTCACGTAGGGTCCTTTGACAACCACATCGGCCTGGGCTAAGTGCTCCTCAAACTGCCGCCTTAGGTGGTCGTCCAGGAATCGGTAGCTCGTCCGCAGGAAACTGCGGTACTCCTCGATGAGATTCCGTACGGCCAGGGGAATGTTGGGGGTCATGGGTTACCTCCTCACCGGCAGCTGCAGAGGCGGACGCCTCGTGCGCGAGCCCAAATTCCCTTCCTCATTGAAAGCTTCACGGCCTGCTTCGTTTGAAGGCCGCGAGTCCGACATATCGTGCAAACACAACGGCCTGGCGCAGATAAATAAGCCGCCCCCGGCCTCCCCCGAAAACGTCCATCTGACCTAACCCACGTAATGGCGGGTTGCGATCCTCTAAGATGCGCGCGCACCTTGGAATAGGCGCCGGCGTTGGCCTCCGAGCCATGATGCGGGGCGGTTATGATTGCACCCGATAGGTTGGGCGGCAGATCGACATTCCTCAAATCTGAGTCTGCGGTGAATAGCACACCAGGGCAATCATCCAGGTCGGCCCAAAACACGAGGCTTTCTCGATTCGCAATGGTCAATGCCAAGAAGCGAAATAGTTGGCCTGTCGGCACAGGAGGCACGTACGCCACCTCCCTTCCATTGAGTGGACGCAACCAGCGCGTCCCGCCCTGCGGGCTAGCGGCCGTGTACTCAAACCACCGCACCCCCACTCCGCAATGATAGGCTGCAACCGCAATCCTTCGGATCCGCTCCGCTGCGTCGCGAACGGCAAGGAGGAGCGCCCAGGCCACGGGGTCCTCAGATGCAACGCGCCAAATATGCCACTGCCACCAATAGGGCGACGGCTCACGCCACCAGTAGGGCATCCGCCCAAGAAGCCACCCCCATGGCCCCCGTAACTCCTCCTCCCACCCGCACCAAACAGCCCGCTCCAGGCTCTCCGCCAGAGCCTCCGGCCAGCCGTCCGTAACGTTGGTGCGGCGGACGTTCGGAGGTGGTAAGCCACTCTCTTCGTCATGCATGGGCGGCTCCTGCGCCAAGGAAACGCCGTAAATCTCGAAGAGAGTTCCTATATCCGGTGTTTGTTGGGGGTGGCCTCGCAGCTTCCGCGCGGCTTCTCGGGCTTGCTCGGCCAGCGCCTGTACTACCTCTGGCGTTGGGTTCAACACGTGCGGCAACACGCCGAGCCACCGCCCAGGAAGCCAGACCTCCCGACACTCGAGGCCAGCCTCAAGGAAGCCAATTACGCCGTTGGCATGGTCGGCGTCGTTATGAGTGCAGATCATAATATCCAC
>JAHHQG010000056.1 GCA_018729555.1 Clostridiales bacterium
AGAAGACCGTCCTCCAGTCGGTGAGAAAAACCATGGCCAGGGCCGCCACAATGCCTGCGAAAAGGGCGAATTCGACGAGAACCCCGGCCTTTTCGTGAACTCCCTTTTCCTTCACTGGCCAGTCTCCTTTCCCCCGAGGATAGCACACGGGAGGTAAGGCGGGTTCGCAGGGCGAAACATGTGGTCCTGGGAGGAATGTCGCCCTGTGGCTTCTGGTGCCGAAGTCTTCACTCCTCCAGTTTGAGGGCGTCCGCCCCCTGGAGGACCTGTCGACGGCCCCAAGCCTTCTCGAGGGCCTGCAGGTTTCTGCATCCTTGGAAGAAGGCCATATCGCCCTCTATCTCGCGGTGATGCTGACGCGGGGGAACACGTTGGCGCTCTTTCGGGAAGGGAACCGGTGGAGATCGCTATGGGGGAGTGAGAGCTACCGGCGACCCCCGGTGATGCCTCCGGGAGGCCATGGGTTTCTGGCCTTCCGGGGGCTGGGGGAGATGCTGAAGGAGCGCCTTGGATTGGCTCCATGGCCGAAAGACCCCCCCCGCTTTTTTGCATGGGTCCGAAGCCCCAAACATCCGTCCCTGGGACATCTCTTGGCTCTCGTGGCCGGATGGGAGATGCCTCCTGATACCCGCATTACCCATCCAGGGCTGAGGTGGTCAAGACTGGAAACCCTGGACACTATCGAGGCCTCCCAGTGGCATGGTTTCAGCTCCTGGACATCCCAACTCTTTTCCCTCTGGCGCCGGTAGTCCATCAGGGAGGCCAGGCCAAAAGGGAAAGGAGCTGGGGAAACATCCTGTGGGGGATGATCACCCCTAGGTAATCAGGGTTGGCGAAGATCAGCCAGGCCACGTGGGCCTCCAGTAGGCGCCTTTGGATGAGGGGAAATTCCCCCTGGCTGAAGGGGATCTCCCACCGGTGGAGGATGTAGCCTTCCTCCGGAGGATGAGCGCCGCGACGGGAAGCCGCACCGTGGAAGGCCTCAGCCTCCCGTTGGGAGGCAAAGCTCACGTATCGCCGGCCCGTCACTTGATCCATGGCCAACACCAGCTGCTGGGCGTAGAGTCGGGGGCTGGGCTCAAAGGAAAGCTGTGCCAGCTGATCTTGCTGATCTTCAGAGGGATGGAGGGGTACGAAAAAGACCCGCTGCATAGCCTCGACCTGCCGTCACTTTCCTTCAGCTTTCTTCGAGGATAGCAGACCGACGGCGCAGGTGTCAGAAAAAGGGGAAAAAGAGGGTGAGGAACGCCCCTAGGGCCACATAAGGCGTCCAGGCCATGGCGCTGTGTGGATGATATCCGCGGGCCAAAAGGTAGATAGCCCCCAGCCCCCCTCCCAGACCCGCCCAGAGAAGGGCGGAAAAGCCCTTTCCCACCCCTAATGCGGCCCCCACCACCCCGGCGATGAGAACCTCTTGCGGGTCGAGAACGGTTCTTCCGAAGATGGCGCTGGCCATGAGGTAACAGGATGCCATGGCAAAGGCGAGGAGGAAGGCCCCCCACAGCGATTCTTGCCACGAGACGGGACCCAAACCCCTGGCGTGGAGAAGGACAAAGGTCCCTCCCCACCATAGGGTCGCCTGGAGGGATACGGAGGTGCCTCGCTTTTCGTAATAGACGGCGATGCAGAGGCTCAAGACCAGGAGAATAGGGATCACCCCATCATGCCACGTCATGAAGGGTCCACCACACCCTGAGGATGGCGGAAGCGGAAGACGGGCTGTCCCTTCTCCAGCTGGATGTGGATGCGGGTCCCGGGCTGGAGGTCGTGCTTAAAAAGCTCCTCCGCCAAAGGTGTCTCCAGCTGATCCTGAAGGATCCGCCGCAAGGGACGGGCTCCGAAGCTGAGGTCCTCCAGCTGATCTAAAAGCCAGGTGGCCAGATGGTCGTCAAACGTCACCTTCATGCGCTTCTCGGCCAGCTTTTGCTGGAGTTTCTTCAGCTGAAGGTGCGCGATGACCTTTAACTCGTTTCGTCCCAAAGGCCGAAAGAGGATGACGGCATCCAACCGGTTGATGAATTCCGGCCGGAAATGCTCTCGCAAGCGGACCTTGGATTCTTCCGCATATTTCCGGTATTCCTCCGGGTTTTGGAGATCGGCATCGGGAGGAAGGCTGCCGCTCACGTTACTGGTGAAGATGATGATGGTGTGCTGGAAGTCCGCTATTCGCCCCGTGCCGTCTTCCGCCCGGCCTTCGTCCAGGATGCTGAGAAAGATGTCGTAGATCTTGGGGTGGGCCTTTTCGATTTCGTCAAAGAGGAGGACGCTGAAGGGTTTTCGTCGTACAGCTTCCGTCAGGGTGCCGCCGAGCTCCGATTCCTTGTATCCCCTGGCAGACCCCATGAGTCTCCACAGATCGTGATCGTCGGCATATTCCGCCATGTTGAAGACGTTCAAGGCTTGGGGGTCCTGGAAATAAGCTTCGGCCAGAGCTTTGGCTGTCTCCGTCTTCCCCACGCCGGTGGGGCCCATGAAGAAGAAGGACCCGATGGGTTTATGCGGTTCCTTCAAGCCTGCCCGGGCTCGTTTTAGGGCCTGGGCCAAGGCCCGCAGGGCTTCGTCCTGCCCCCGGACCCTCTCCTTGAGGAGCGTTTCCAGCTGCAAAAGCCGCTTTCGTTCGTCCTTGCTCCCCAGATCGATGGGAATCCTCAGCCGTTCCGCCAAAACCTCCGCCAGGTCCTCGGGCCGGACGGTGGCATGGTGGGTTTCCTCCATTTTCTTTTTGGCCGCTGCTTCATCCAATATGTCAAAGGCCTTGGCCGGGAAGTGGCGGGTGGGAAGATACCGCGCCGCCAGGGTGACGGCTGCCTGAAGGGTTTCCGGTGGAAAGTAGACGCCGTGATAACGTTCGTAGCGGGCCTTCGCTTCTTCCAGGATGCGCAAGGTGGCTTCAGGCGAAGGCGGTTCCACCTTCACCTCCTGGAACCGGCGGAGAAGGGCCTGGTCCTTCTCCAGGTACTCGCGAAGTTCTTGGGGAGTTGTGGCCCCGATAATGCGGATTTCCCCCCGGGCGAGGAAGGGTTTCAGGTTGTCGGCCAAGCTTACGTCGGACGACTGGTTGGCCTGGATGAGGGTGTGGATCTCATCGATGAAGCAGATGGTGCGCTTTAAGCTTCGAAGCTGGTGGAGCAGCTGCCGAATCCGCTCTTCCAGCTGGCCCCGCCAGATGGTCCCCGCCACCAGGGCGTTGAGGTCGAGAGAGAGGATCCTGTAACCCTGCAAGGTTTGCGGTACCCGGCCCTGCACCAGGCGGAGCGCCAGTCCCTCCACGATGGCCGTCTTCCCCACTCCCGGTTCCCCGACAAGGAGGGGCGAACTGTTCTCCCGGCGGGCGAGGATCCGGATCATGGCGGCGATTTCCTTCTCCCGGCCTAAGGCGGGCGACAGCTTTCCCTCTGCAGCTTTGGCCGTGAGGTCGCTGCCGATCTGGGCCAGGATCCCCGTGAGGTGTAGGGGTTGGGCGGCGATCCGCTGCCATGCCTCCTGAAGGGGCTTGGAGGACGAGCTGGAGGAGCTGGAGGGGGTTGGGGAGGGGTTGGAGGTGGAAGGTTTGGGAGAAGGGGTGGAGGTGGAAGAGCCGGAAGGCGGCGAGGCGAGGGAGGATTTAGACGGGGTGGCGGCTTCTTGAGAGGTCTCCGCCTCTTCCCCTGCACCACGGACGGATGCGAGAAAGCGCGAGCCCGTAAGGCCCGTGGACTTCAGAAGCCCTGCGAACCAGTGGTGGGAGAGACGCGGCACTTCGAGGAAGGCGAGGATGATGTGGCCTGGGTTGACCTCTTCCCCGCCTCGCACGAAGAGGGGCGCAAAGATGTCCTCGGTAAGAAAGCGTTTCAGTTCGTCGGTCATCCCCGGCTCCGCCGAGGGGATTGACCCCATTCGGGCTAAGGCCATCTCCTTGGCCCTCTCCAACGGAAATCCGGCCGACTCAAGGGCGGCCACCCAGGGGGCTTGAGAATCCTGCAGGAGGGCATAGACCAGGTGATGGAGATCCATCAGCTCGCCGGTGGCCAGATCCCGGGCCTGGGCCACCAGAACGCGAAAGGATGCCGAATAGGTCACGGCGGACCCTCCTTTTACCTTATGGGATTACGCCAGGCGATTCCCTTGTCCTTCCGGCATTAGCCGGGGATATAGCGTTGACCGCGATCGGGAAGGCGCGGGGCATGCCCTTCTTTGGGGGAGGGGAGATCCTTTAGCTTCACCCGCGGGCGGTTTCTTTGGCCGGTGTCCTGCAGGCGGCTAAGGTGCCGCTCGGGCGAATCTTGCAGGTAGTAGCGGGAGGGAAGGGGCGGGAAGGTCTGGATGATGAGCTTCTGGAAGGACGTGGCCCGCTGGAGGGCCGTTTGCCGCGGTGAAGCATCGGACGTGTGGTTGGCTTGGCGGGCATAGAGCCATTTGGCTTCATGCACCTGGCGGGCCACCCAGAGCTCCAACCAGACGGCCCCGATCCAGAGATAGACCGATTGCAAGGCTGCCTTTCGGTTTTCTTCGGCGAGGAAAACCTCCAGGCTGAAGGAATGGGTTTGGTTCCAGAAAAACCAAAGGGCCAGAGCCGTGGGAAGAAGGCGGATGAAGAACTCGAAGCGGGTATATCCGTAACGCCGCTCGACGAAGTGGGCGTAGTAGGCGACATAGGGATCTTGCCGGCGGGCGGCGATGATCACGGGGTGCGGGAAAAAGGGCGGTGTGGCGTGGTAGGGGCCGTCCCGCATGGGGACGGAGCTGCTGTAAAGCTCGCCCGTCGCTCCCATCGCCTGCCAGAACCTTAAGGGGACCTCTTCCTTTTCCAGGTGTTCTCCGAAGTGGATCTTATCCAGCCAGGTGCGGGTGGCCGTGAGGTGATGGAGGGCCAGGGGGTAGGCCAGCGACGGCAGGACCAAGAGGAGGGCTCCATCGGGGTACAACGAGGCAAAAGCTAGGGCCATGAGCAAGGCCCAGAAGAAGGTGAGGTAAAGCCCTAAGAGATAGCCGTAAACCGGGAGCTCAAAGTGGTAGGCGTCTTCGGGGTACTGGCGGCGAAGGCGCACATGGAGGACCGCCAACCCGAAGAGAAAGAGGGCGGCGAAGGCCTTGGGATAGGCCAGATGCAAAGCGGCGTACCAGATGGCGACACCTAAAAGAAGGGCGTAGAGAAAGAGCATCTGGCGGACGGTCACGAAGGATCGCCATCCTCCTTGCCGACTTCCTTCGCCGGAAGATCGACGTTCCCTGCGCCATTACGGGCGAGGTCGAAACTGCCCCAGCCCAAAGTGGCACCCATACCCCAGGGCCATGGGCCCCGTGACGGGTACGGGGAAGGTGATGCGCCACCCTCCGGGTGGGCCGGCGGGCTTGCGCCCAGCCTTCCTCATCCAGACGAACTCCGGCCACGAAGGAAGATCCTCGGGCCCGTAGCTTTCGATAGACAGAGGTTCGGGATACCCTCGCAGGGAGAGCTCCCGGCGGATCTGATCTTCAGCTGTCTCCACCATCTTTCGCTGGTCTCCCGAACCCCTTATTTTGGCATAGCGCCCGGGGATAAAGGGGGTCACCGATTCCCAGATCAAAGACGGCCCGAAGAGGTGAGGGTGCCCTGCGGCAAAGGGACGATCCAGGGCCGCAAAGAAGATGGTTTCCACCCGGATGGGCTGGTTCTCCTCCACCTTCACATAGCGAAGGAGGCTGAGGGCAGCCAGCTCTTCGCGGCTAAAACCTGCTGGAGCCCAGACGGAGAGATGATCCAGGATGCCATCGCCGTCTTCATCGGCCGGCAGATAGTGGGCGTGGCGGTGATGGATGGGATCGGGATTCCCGTCCTTGTTGCGGCCGGATAGGGTTTCGGAGAGAGCTCTTCCGTTCAGGCGCCCGAACCAGCTCATGGCCGCCCTGCGGGCGCCTTCCCCCAGGCGAAGGGTTAGGGTGACGGGGAGATGGGCCCCTTCGAGGCGGTAGCGGATCAAGGTCACCGGGGTAGGGTGGTGGCGGATGGTCTTGGGTTTGTCCCCGAGCCATCCCGCGGGGAAGGCGTAGGTGACGGGCCGGGCCCCCGGAGTCCATTCCTCTGATGAAACCTCATTTACGGCATCGAGGAAGTTGGGTGCGGGGCAAAGGAGCACCACCTCCCGATAGGGTCCGGTGTCCATCTGCCAAGGGGGATCGGCTGCGGGAAACCCGTCCAGGGACTGGGGAGCCGCGGCGTGGGCTCGAGCAAGGCAGATGTTCTCTGGATGCCCCAGATAAGGGAGGTCCAAGAGAAGATCGTTCAAGACTTCCAGCTGACCTTCGGTGAGGAAGGATCGGGGCCAATGGATCTGAAGCTTGGCGTCAGGATCGATGCGAAGGACGCCTTCTTCGGGTCCGGGGACTACGACGGGCAACCGGTATGAGGGCGGGGGGAGGAGCCGGGAAAGGAGGGTCTCCATGGTCGCCCTGGGGATCTCCGGTCGCCGGGCCACCCAGGTGGCCCAAAGGCTGTGGACCACCCTCCAGGGGGAAGGAGGCCACTCCATGTCTCTTGCCGAATCGGGGTTGACATAGATCCCGCGGATGAATCGGATGTCGAGGGTGATCAACCGTTGTGTCCTCCCTCATCGGCCGAGAACCGGCAGGTCTTGCAAAGTCTTCAGGCAAAAGGTCTTTTTCCGACATTCGCCAAA
>JAHHQG010000057.1 GCA_018729555.1 Clostridiales bacterium
CAGGGTCCCTCACCCTAAAGGCCAAGACGTGCCAGCACTTCATCCACATGGCGCACATAATCACGCCACGAAAAGATCCGCTCCCACTCCTCATCGGAAATGAGGCCCCGGATATCTTCCCTGGCCTCCACCCGCTCCTTGAAGCTGGGGCCACCCTCCCAGGCCAAAAGAGCTTCCTCCTGCACCCTCCGGTAAGCCTCTTCCCGGGTAAGCCCCGCCTTCACCAGGGCCAGGAGAAGCCGCGGCGATGCGATGAGACCTCCCGTCTTCTCGAGGTTTCGCTCCATCGCTTCGGGATACACCTTGAGCCCTTTCATGATGGTGGCCATGAGATGGAGCATGTAATCCAAGAGGATAAAGCTATCCGGGAGGATGACGCGCTCCACCGAAGAATGGCTGATGTCCCTCTCATGCCACAGGGCCTGATCCTCAAGGGCGCTTAAGGCATACCCCCGCATGAGGCGGGCCATCCCCGAGATCCGTTCGCTCTTCTCGGGATTCTTCTTGTGGGGCATGGCGGAAGACCCCTTTTGCCCTTGGGCGAAAGGCTCTTCCACCTCCCGCACCTCCGTTCGCTGGAGGTGGCGAATCTCCATGGCCAGCCGTTCCAGCCCTCCGGCCAGGCCCGCCATGGTGGCGAGAAGGTGGGCATGGCGATCCCGGGCCACCACCTGCGTGGCCACCGTCTCCACCTCCAGCCCCAGCTTTTCAGCCACATAGGCTTCCACCTGGGGCGGCACATCGGCATAGGTTCCCACCGCTCCGCTGAGCTTCACTACCGCGGCTTCCCGAAGGGCCCGCATAAGCCTTTCCCGGTGGCGCACCATCTCCGCGTAGAAAGAGGCCAGCTTGAAACCAAAGGTGGTCGGTTCCGCATGGACCCCATGGGTCCTTCCGACGGTCAGCTGATGCTTCCACCGCTGGATCTGATCTTTGAGGGCCTGAAGGAGCTCCTCCAGACCCTTTATTAAAAGATCCCCCGCCTGCCGGATCTGCAAGGACTGGGCTGTATCCACCACGTCGGTGGACGTGAGCCCGTAGTGGAACCAGCGGGCATCGTCTCCCACCGCCTGCGCCACCGCCTCCGTAAAGGCGATGACATCGTGATGGCGCACCTTCTCGATAGCCTGGATGGCCTCCACCGTCAGGGGAGGTTCCCCGAAGCGGGCCTTCTCCCGAATCCTCTGGACCGCCTCTTGCGGCACCTCCCCCAAAGCGGCCCAGCCCTCCAAGGCCAAAAGCTCCACCTCCAGCCAGAGGCGGTAGCGATTTTCCAGAGACCAGATAGCCCCCATGGCCGGACGGGTGTAGCGCTCGATCATCCTTCCACCACCCGCACATCGCGGGAGAGGCGGCTCAAAACCCTGGGGCCCCCTTCACCCACCACCGCCACCTCTTCCAGGCGAACGCCAAACCGACCCGGCAGGTAGATCCCCGGCTCGACGGAAAAGACCATCCCCACCTCCACGGGATCCAGGTTGCGCCCGTGGACGGAGGGTGGCTCATGGCCCGTCATCCCGATGCCGTGGCCCACCCGGTGCACAAAGTATGGACCAAACCCGGCCTTCTCGATGGTTTCCCGGGCCGCCTTATCCACCTCGGCAAGGGGCCTTCCCACCTGGATGGCCGAAAGAGCTCTTTGCACCGCCGCTTCCACCGTCCGGTGCACCTGAAGGTACTCTTCCGACGGCTCGCCGATAAAAGCCATCCGGGTGATATCCGAGGCATATCCCTCGAAGCGGCAGCCGATGTCCAAAAGAACCGGCTCTCCTTCCCGGAGGACGCGATCGGAGGTGTGGTGGTGGGGAAGGGCCGTCTCCGGCCCCGAGGCCACGATGGCGAAAAGGAGCTGGGCTCCCCGCCGGGAAAAACCCTCTTCGATCTTCCGCGCCACATCCCTTTCCGTGAGACCCGGGCGAAGGAAGGCCAGGGCTTCTTCCATCACCTCGTCCGTGATGGACTGGGCCCGTTCCAGCCGGGCGATCTCCTCCGGCTCCTTGCGGGACCGGACATACCCCATGGCCGCCGTCGCCGGCCACCACTCCGTCCCCGGAAGCACCTCCTGCAAAAGGAGGAGGAAATCAGCCCGCATGGCCTCGCCCACTCCGAGGCGAAGGCCCTTTTTCCCCTCCAGCCCAAGATGAGAAAGAAGCCTCTTGAGGGCCTCCCTGGGCCCTTCCTCATCGCTGTAGCTGGCCGTGAAATCTTCCACGTGGCGCCGAAGCTGCGCTTCATTGAGCTCCGGCACCAGCCACCCCACCTTTTCCGGCGTCACCGCCAGAAAGGATGGCCGCTCATCCGGGGTAGGGGTGATCCCCGCCAGGTAGGCCACATCCTCCCCCGGCGAAAGAAACACCCCATCCCAGCCCAGCTCCCGGATCCTGGCCTGAAGCCTCTCCTTTCGCCCCATCACCGAGCCACCCTCCCTACCAAGGGAACGATACAATAAAACCATGGATCGGGTGCGCCGCCTGGACCAGTACCGCCGCCAGAAGGATCGCATGCGCCGCCTCCAGCAAGAGCGCCTGGACCGCATGCGCCGGCGGCCTCTTCCTCCAAGGCCCTCCAGCACCTCTTCCCTTCCCGCCTGGGCCTGGCTTTGGATTGGCCTTTTTGCCGGGCTCTTGGGCTGTCAGCTGCTGCGCCTCATCTTCCCCTGACGCACCGAAAGGGCCCAGCTCAAGGTCTCCGCCGTCACATTCCCGCGGTTGAGGACCATCCCCACATGCGTTCCCTGGAGTTCCCCCGCCATCTTCGGGATGGCCACCAGGGCCGCCGCACGAGAGGTGACGGCTGGAGGTATTTCCCCACCACTGGCCGGGCCAAAAGGATGTCTCTTAGCATTGGCTTCTCCACGTTTTACCTCCCTTTCAGCGCAAAAAGGGGTTTTCCCGCCGCTCCACCCCCACAGAGGTGGCAGGCCCATGGCCGGGGAAGAGGAGGACCTCATCGGGGAGGACGAGGATCTTTTCCCGGATGCTCTTCATGAGAAGGTCGTAGTCGGCTCCGGGGAGGTCAAAGCGCCCGATGGAACCCCGGAAGAGGACATCGCCGCAAAAAAGGGCCATCGGTCGCTCCCCTTCGTCCCGCCAGAGGTAGGACACGTGGTAAGGCTCGTGGCCGGGGGTGGAGAGGACGAGAAGATCCCCTTGCGGAAGGGGGATCTGGTCCCCTTCCCGAAGGACCCGATCCGGGGGATGGAGGCGCAGGGGTTCCGGGAAAAGGATGGGCCAGCGGCTGCTCCCGTTGAGCTCCCCATCCTGCCACACCTTCTCCTCCCCTTCGCCGGCCCACACCGAAAGGCCGAGGCTTCGAAGGTACGGGACCCCGGCGATATGGTCCCAGTGGCCGTGGGTGATGAGGACCGCCTCCGCCCCCCGGGCCAAGCCCTCCAGCTCCTCCTTCGTGCCCCACCCGGCATCGATGACCCAGGCCTTCCCGCTCCCTTCGTCCACCAGGCGGTAGCAGCAGGTCTGGGCCGGACCCAGGACCACGGTTTCCACCTTGAGCTTCACGCCCCTTCCCCCTTCCCCCGCCACCGTCCCCCGTCCCGGCGGCGATATTTCTCCAGGGTGGCCGCAAAGGCAGCCTCCAGATCCACCCCCAGCTGGTTGGCCAAAACCGCCACCACAAAGAGGATGTCCCCCAGCTCTTCGGAGGGGCTCCCCTCCTTTTCCTCCGGCTTTTTGCGCTTCGGTCCCAGAAGGTGGCTCACCTCCCGGGAGAGCTCCCCCACTTCCTCCACCAGCCTGAGGATGTTTTCCTTCTCCGACCAGTACCCTCCCGCTTCCCGGATATACCGGTCCGTCGCTTCCTGCACATCCCGCAGGGAAAGGCTCACGAAGCCACCTCCAGGACCACTTTCCCAAAGTTCTGGTTCTCCTCCAGGATCTGGTGAGCCCGGGGCCCTTCCTCCCAGGGCACCACCTCGTGGACCCGGGGAACCAGCGTCCCGCTTGCGAAAAGCGGCAATATTTCCCGGGAAAACCTTTGCACCAGATCCATCTTTTCCTCCAGGGGCCGGCTCCGCATGAGGGTCCCCACCAGGCGGGCCCGCTTGGCCATGAGAAGGCCCAAAGGAAGGGAGACCTCTCCCCCTCCCAGCGTACCGATGACCACTACCGTCCCCTTGGGACTGAGAAGCTGGAGGTGCTCCACTAGGTGGGGACCCGCCACCAGCTCCAGCACCAGATCCACCCCCCGGCCTCCTGTGGCTTCCCTCACCTCCCGGGCCACATCGTCCGTTCCTACGAGAAGCGCCCGGTCCGCCCCCACGTCCCGGGAAAGCTCCACCTTTCTCGGGGTCCGGGAAAGGGTGATGGCCGTACCTCCCCCGGCCTTCACCAGTTGGGTGGCCGCCACCCCCACCCCGCTCCCCCCTGCCGGGATGAGGACCGCCTTTCCCAGGGAAAAGCCGCCTTGCAAGAGGCCGTCCCAGGCCGTCAGGTAGGCTTCGGGGATGGCGGCCCCCTGGGTGAAGGAAAGACCCTCGGGAAGGGGGAGGAGGAGCCGGGGATGGGTCACCACAAACTGAGCGTAGGCACCCCCCGAAAGAAGGCCCATGACGGGGCTTCCCACCTGAAGCCCCAGCTCCTTGAGGTGGACATGGGCGCCCGGAGCTGCCTTCTCCACGATGCCCGCAAACTCCAGCCCCGGCACCTCAAAGGGAGGCTTCTCCCCTGGCTGGGGGTACCGTCCCCTTCGCTGGAGGAGATCGGCCCGGTTGATCCCCACCGCCTTCACCTGCACCCGCACCTCGTCGCCTTGTGGCTCGGGGAGGGGAATCGCCTTACGCTGCAACACCTCCGGCCCGCCGTAGGATTCCAGGACATAGGCTTCCATGGTGGCCATGACCATCTCCCTTTCCCTTCAAGGCTAACCCACTTGCCTTGTACCATGAATGCGGGAAAGCCCGTGGAGTACGAAGATGTCCTTTTGGCCATCGACGCCTTGAGCCAGGGACCGCGCCGGCCCCATCTCCAGCGCATGGCGCGGCTGTTGGAGCTTTTGGGCCACCCTCAAAGAGAGATGCCCCTCTTCCACGTGGCGGGCACCAACGGAAAAGGTTCCACCGCCACCTTTTTGGCTTTTGCCCTTACCGAAAACGGCTACCGCACCTTTCTCTTCACCTCGCCCCATCTGGTGGCGGTGGAAGAGCGCTTTCAACGGGACGGCGTCCCCATGGAAAGGGACACCTTCCTCACCCTCTTTTCGGAGATCCTCCGCCTGGGTGAAAAGGTGGCGGACGAAGAAGGGGAGATGCCTACGGTCTTTGAGCTCTTCACCGCCCTCTTTTACCGCTGGGCCCGGGAGGAAAGGGCCGACGTGTTGGTCCTCGAAACCGGCCTTGGGGGTCGCCTCGATCCCACCACGGCGGAAACCCTTCCCCTCGTCTCCCTTCTCACCAGCGTCTCCCTGGACCACACCGACCGCCTGGGACCTACAAGGGAAGCCATCGCGTGGGAAAAGGCCCATATCGCCAAGGAAGGGCGGCCCCTGGTGGCCGCCGTCGATCAAGAGGTGGAGCCGGTGGTGCGGGAAGTGGCGAGCCGGCGAGGCGCCTCCTTCCACCCCCTGACGGAAGAAGCCCGCTTCGAGACCTTCCTTCGCCCCAAAAGCCCCCTCCCCGTCACCCACCTCCGCTATGAAGGCCCCTCCTGGTCCTTCCGGGACCTTCCCCTTTCCCTTCCGGGGTTTCACCAGGGAAGGAACGCGGCCCTAGCCCTTCTCGCCTTGGAAAAGGCCCAGGACCGCCTCCCCCTCGACCCCGACGCATCGGCCCGGGGCATTACCCGGGCCTGGCTTCCCTGCCGGCTAGAATCCATGGCCCTCCCCGAAGGGAGGGTCCTCCTTTTGGACGGCGCCCACAACGAGGAAAGCGCCTCGTCCCTCGCCGCCTTCCTCCGGCTCCTCCCCTTCCGCCGCCGGCATGTCCTCCTGGGAGCCGTCGCAGGAAAGGACCTCTCCCGCCTGGTTCCCCTCCTCACCGAGGGAGCGGCCGGGGCCGTCCTCACCCGAGCGCCCCATCCCAAAGGGCTTTCCCCCGAGGCCCTCGCCCCTTACGTGCCGCCGGGCATCCCCATCCACCTGGAGGCGGAACCGGGCCCGGCCCTCCAAAAGGGCCTTTCCCTTCTGGGCCCTGGAGAGCTCCTCCTCATCGCCGGATCCTTCTACCTTTGCGGAGCCCTCCGGCCCCTTCTCAGAGCAAAATGCAGATGAGGTTCTTGTTCCCTTCGTTCACCAGACGCTGGAGG
>JAHHQG010000058.1 GCA_018729555.1 Clostridiales bacterium
TTTCAAAAGGTGGAGAGGCTTCCAGGTAGGGGCCCTTGGTAAGGGAGCCCTTTTTGAGTTCTTCGGCAAAGGATCTTGCCAGCTCGGGATCGCTGAACTGGAAGGTGGAACGAAGGTAGCGGATGTAACGGGCTTCCACTTCCTCAACCACAGCCAGGAGGGAGTGGGCCTCATCCATGGGGGTCATCCTCCTTTCTGAGTCTGAGGAGTAGGTCTTCTTCATGCGTCGTGAGGTGGGCTTTTAAGGAGGGAAGGGGGTCGGCGTCGTGGGGCAGGGAGAGGATATCTCGGCAAAGGATGCAGCGGTATTCCCGCGGGAGGCGTTCCATGACGGTGCGGCGGATTTCGTCGGCATCTTCCACGGGGATGATCCGGATTTTGACCGAGGATCCCCCGGCCGCCTCTCGAGCTTTGGGACAGTCATCGGTTTGATGCTTCTCGATGGCGGTGGTGGCACTTCGGTCTTGCCTTCCGGCCGGTACGTAGTCGCCGCAGTAGGAGCACCGGTAGATCTTTCTGGGAAGATCGGAGTGGCGCCTGGCCATTTCTTCGTACGTCAAAGGTTTGAGGTATTCCCGCCAGTGGTTTTCCAGCACGTGGCCTATAAGGTCTTTTGGGTCTTTAGTTCCGTGGCCGCAGTGCGGGCAAGCCCAGCGCCGCCGGATGAAGCCCACGACCCTTGCCTTATCCCCGGCTCTAAGGGTGAGGTCCAAGTCCAGGTCTTGGGATCTTGGGATGAGGTCATAAAGGTCTTTGAGGGGAACATGGATGACCCCTTCCTGAGGGCGATGAAGGGCCACCGGTTGCCTTCCCAGAAGGAGCCGGAGATCTTTCGGGTTTAGGTTCTCAAGGGGAAGCTTGATGTGAAGTTCTGCCGTCGAGGTGGGCCGGAAATCTTCTTCCCAAAGGCGGATAGGGGAAAAGGTCCACGGGATATCCCTGTCGTCGCCTCCACCATCGTGGTCCCCATCGGTCTTTCTTTTTCCCTCCACCTTGCACCAGGCCAGCCTTCCCACGGGGAGATACCAGGGGATGGCCTTCCCCTGGGGCGGGATGATGCGAAGCTCCAGACGATCATGTCCGGGGAACCCCTGCACCTCTAGCTCCACCATGTCCCCTTGCCGCCGAAGGGAAGAGAAGGGGCGGAGCGCCCCGTCGGCTACGTCGAGATGCCACCCGGGATTAAGAAGGACTTTGAGATGGAGAAGGGACTGCCCTTTTTCGCCTTCGCCTCCCCAGGGATCGTGGTGATGTTCGAGGAGGCGAAGGCCTTGGACGTAACGGAAGCTGAGGCTCTCAAGAAGATCGTGCTTCTGATCATAGAGGCGGAGAAAGAACCATCCTCCCTGCCGCAAGATGGGCGGGGCCTTCATAAGGGCTTTGGCGATGGCTTCTTCGTCGCGGAGGTCTTCAAGGGGCGTCTTCCACCGACCCCTCCCCTCCCCCTCTTCGCCGAGAATGGCAGCAGCCAGGTGCTCACCGCCCCTTCCCGGCACAAAGCGAGGAGGATCGCCATAGAAAAGGGAACCCATGGCTTGCTGGCCGTCGGGGAGGGTTGGACCCTGAAGTTCGACCAGGGAATGGGCGGTGGATACGAAGGCTTCTTTCCTGTCAGGGCGAAGGAAGCGAATTGTGCCGGTGAGGTCGTCTACGGATAACAACCACACGAGATGGCCATGCCAGGCGAAGGGCTGGGGTTCCGTGAGGGGGCGATGGGAAGGGTCAAGCTTCCAGTCCTGGGGGACGATGAAGCCGTAGATACCCCGGCGGGGGTACCTGATGACCTGGCCCTTTTGCCCTGATGAGTCCAGCCGAAAGATGATGGGGAAAGAGGGAAGGTCTATCCCGGAGGCGGGTACTCCATCGCTATCCTCCATGCGCAGAGTCAGGGGTCGGCCAGGGGTCGGGATGATCCAGAGGTTGTGGCGGGGGTCCTTTTGCAGGGGCTCTCCGTCTTGGAGGACCTCTAAGACGGGATCTTCCTCGAGGTCGAGGCCCATGTACCATTGGCGTTGCCGTTGGAAGACACGAAACATGGGGTGGATTCTCGTTAGTGCTCCCCTGGGGATCCCTCTTTCGGAGACCTTTGCGGGGAAGGAGCGGGTCACCCGGGGGCGCCCCCCTCTCTTTTCAGGGGGCCTTTTCCGCCGTGGAGGTGCTGTGAGTCGAGGGAGAGCCTCCTCCGAAGGTGGTGGGTGACTTTCACCGGGTTGGGGTAGGGGAACGCGGAGGATCGAGCCGGGGACATGGTGCGGTGGTTCCTGACCGTACAAAGGAGATAAGGTGGCAGCCGTCTCTTCCTCGCCAGCGGGAAGCGGCGGCTGCATCTCTTCCTCTTCGGAAGCAACATCAGGGGGAGCTTTCCCCTGGCGTCTCCAGAAGAGGGTGAATCCGATGATCCCCAAGAGGAACGTCACAGTGACCCACCATGTCATGGTAAAGACCCTTCCGCAAACCTAGGGGTAGGCGTAAGACCGCCAGCTCGTTCTTTCCCGAGGATTCGCCGAGGAAAGGGGAACTCCTTCTAAGTGGGCCCAGAATATCCAAGCCGCGGGCTTGCCGGCCCATGTTGCTGTCCTGGAGAGCGTGCTCATGCGCCAGGGCTCACCCAGAAAGACGGCTGCCTGAGAGGGCTTCCTTCTGATGCGGCCCCTCGGTGGGAGAAGAAACACGGTCTTTGAACGTGCTTGAGGAGATGGTGGGGGGCGGTGATGCGGCCATGCTTCCTCTGCTGATCTTGATCCCCCCGAATGCCTTTGGGAACCCAGGCTTGTACGAGGCTGGGGTAAGGTAGAAAGCCCCCAGGCAATCCTGGGGGCTTTCTCTTGCCGCGAAGGTCGACGCTGGCTTAGGGCGTGACGACGATCAGGTCCACTTCGCCGTTGCTGTTGAAGAAGAGGTACACAGCGTTGATTCCGCTCGGCACTGTCCAGTCAGCGTAGGCCTTCTTTGTGTTGCTCACCTGATCATCCACCCAAGCACCGTAGGGCGCGATCGCATAGGCCGCGCTGCCAACCTTCACAGAGGTGGCGCTAAGCTTCGTGATGCTGGTGCCGGTGGCGGCGGTGGGGAGGGTAACCTTGCTGTACGAAGCTCCGCTATACGTCACGAAGTCACCGACCGCAGCACCACCTCCTGGAGCAGTATTGCCCGTCACCGTGGACCCATCCGCATACTGGTAGGTGTATGTGGTGCCAGAGGTATCTTGCTGGGATCCCACATACCGCGCCTGGAAGGTCGTTAGGGCCGGCCCTGTGGACGACAGATCCAGGTAGGCGACGCCATCGGTGCCAAGGAGCCAGACGACCGACGCGTTGAGACCGGGGGCGGACAGACCATACGTCGTGTCGAAGTACACCTTCTGGCCATTGATCACCGCGTAAGAGCCCTTCACATCGGTACCCGTCGCGGTAACCTTGCCGCTCACAGTGTTGTTGATGAGGACCGCCACCTCGACCGCGCTGTTACCGGCTGCAAGGGCTCCATCGGACCCCGGCACCCGGATGGAGACCAGAGCCCCGGCCGCATTCTGGAAGGCCGTCTTCAGCTGCTGGGCCGTGGCCTGCTGTCCGTCAATCGTGATCTTGGTGTTGGGGGAGATGTTGATACCAGTTTTGTTGGTGCCCCTATCATTGACATCGATGGTGACCGAGGTGCTCGTGATGTTCACAGCCGTAAGCTTGGCATTCTTCCCATTCCAGTAGATCACATCGATGGCCTTGGCCTTGGTGCCCTCGGCGTAGACCGTGACCTGAGTGCCCGGATTGTTATTGAGGAACGTCTGCAGACCGCTAATCCCGTTGGAACCCTTAGTGCCACCTGCCCAGCCAGGCGAGGCTCCGTTCACCGTCACCTCAACGCCATTGGTGGTGTCGGGATCATAGCTATAGGTCTTCCCACCCACCACAATGGTGTTGTTCCACGTGGTGATGCTGTCCACAGTCCCCGTCACGCCGATGGCGCGGCTGTAGACCTTCTTCCACACGGTGACGATCCAGGCCGTTTCGGAGGCCTTATCTTTGTTCGGCGAGCCGTCATTCAGCCCCGTAGGATCCAAGTTCTTCGCAGTGGTGGCGAAGAGGGTATTGGCCAAGGCAATGGCCATCTCCGAACGCACCATAGGCACGTTGGGGAAAACCGTCAGCCCCTCAGTGATCCCAAGGTTGTCAGCCGCCAGGAGATACCCTACCGGCCAGGCACCAAGGTCCTCGGCGTACTTCTTGAAGCCAAGGGCCCGCACCAGCATGGTGAGAGCTTCCGCGTGGGTCACATTCCCCTGGGGCTTGAAGGTCCCATCGGGATACCCCGCGATGATCCCCATCTGGCTGGCGAGGTACACAGCCCCCCGCGCCCAATCGCCGATCTGTTTGTCATCCTTGAAGCCCGTGGGGTTGTTGGCGAACCCTTCCGCCAGCCTCTCCTTCCCCATGGCCCGGACGACAAAGACGGCGAACTCCTGGCGCGTCATGGGTTGGTTGACACCAAAGGTGCCGTCCGGATAGCCCTTGGCGATGCCCAGCGAGTTCAGCAGCTCGACGTGCGTGGCGTAAGGAGCGTCCTTAGCCACGTCGCTGAACTGGGCGAAGGCGATCCCGCTCATGGAGAGAACGAGGGCCACCATCGTCGCCAGGACTACCAGCGAACGAAAGCGTTTCTTCACACCTACCGACCTCCTCTTTGTATTTTTCTCCCGGCATTGCCGGAAGGCGGGGCTCTTTCCAGCCCTGCAACTCTGATTTTGATGATGAGGGGGAAAAGAGGTCAACAGGGGAGGCCTCGGTGTAACCGACTTGTAACAAAGGGGGGCTCCCTCTCATTCAAGCTCTCGCGGTCGAGGTTATGGCCCGTCGGAACGTAGAGGCGCTGGCATGGGTGTTGGCCCTGGGGTTTAGAGGTCTAGCGGCTTTCCCTTTGATCCAAGGCCGCTTCCTAGGGGCCCTTTTGTTCCCCGTCCCTGCCGCTTCCCCACTGCTTTTCGAATGGGGCCTTACCCTTTGGGAAAAGGAAGAGGCACCCACAAAACAGCCTTCGCGACAGAGTGACATTGACTTCGGCTCACATCCCGGGCCATTGGGTCCCCGTCGGTAGCGAGGGCAAGCGGCCTACTTAGCACGCACCCGGTAACCCTGACGCAGCCCCTCTACGCGTGGGTAAACCCTTCCCTCTTCGGGGATGCCCTCCCGTCTCCTACTCCCGCCAAGATACCTCCAAAAGGGGCCGATCCATCCGATGCCTTCTTGCGAGATAGACCTCCCAGAGGCGATCCTCCAGCATCTCCCGTGTTAGAGGTCTTCCGTCTTCCCCGTACCAGCGCACCTGCTTTCCCCGGGTGAGGCGAACCTTCAGCTCTAGGTCACCTGCCACCACCTCCAGCTCCAAAGGGCCTTCCGTTGGGTACCGCTGGAGGAGGTCCTGGCGAAAGACCTTCAGCGCTTGCCGGATCTCCTCTCGTTTCTTCTCAAAGGAGCCCTTCAGCCACCCGATACCTCCCTCCACCATCTGGAGGGCCGCCGCTAAGGCGAGGGTGTCGTAGAGGGCAGCATGAGCTCCTTCGGCAGGAAGCCCCAAGTGGCGCAAGAGGGTCTCCAGCCGCCGGTCAGGGACGGCAAGGTGGTTCCTCCAGGGAAAAGAGAGGGTATCCAGCCAGCTGGCAAAGGGAATCACGGGGCTAAGGAAGCGGGCGTCAAAACGCCGGACGTTATGGCCTACGGCCACATCCGCCAGCTCAAAGAACCGCTTCACGACCTCCCAATCGATATGACGGCCCCTTAGATGGCGATGGTGCAGCCGGTTAATCCGGTAGGCTTCCCGGGGTACCGGTCCTTTGGGGTCCTCCCACCCCACATACGATGCCACGAGGTAGAGGCGATCCCCTTCCAGGGCAAAGAGGGAGAGGGCCATCTCCAGGATGGT
>JAHHQG010000059.1 GCA_018729555.1 Clostridiales bacterium
AAGTTCGCTTAAGTGCATGAGGAACTGGCGTTTTTCGTCATCCATGGAGCTCATGCCTTTAATGTTAATGGGTTTGCGGACTTTTGGATACACACCTATAGGAAGCTAGAACAGGAGAGGGCCGCATGGTAAAACCTTCAACCGGCTGCGATTTCCTTCGATAACCAAGAGGGGGGGACCGGAGGGATATCTGGGGGACTCGGGTGGAGGGGTGCCTTGGAACGGGTTCTTGAAGCTTGCAGTTTCCGGGCTGTTGTACTCTTCCGAACGAACCCCAGAAAGGAGAGTTGAGGTCAGTGGCGAAGGTTCCCAGTAAAGCCCGGAGTATGAACAGCGGGAAGGGTGTACTCAGTGGGTCAGATTCTAGCAACGGATGAGTTTCTAGAAACCAATGGAACCGCCTTTGCCCCGGACTTTCAGGAAGCTATCGACCTGGCTGAAGGAGCCCTTGAGGCTGCCCTGGATAGAGGGTTCGTCCACTGGGTCCTCACCTATTCGGGAGGAAAAGATTCCACGGCGACGACCGTTCTCACCTTGGAATGGCTGAAGCGTAAGGGCTACCCTGTTAAAGCCCATGTGATCTACGCCGATACGGGCCTGGAGATCCCGACCTTGCACGCTCAGGCCCAGGAATTCCTGCATGCATTGCAGGACCTACACCCCGAGGTTTCGGTCTACACCGCGAAACCGGAAGCCGAAGAGAGTTTTTGGGTTAACCTCATCGGGAAGGGGTATCCGCCACCCCACAGCCGTTTCCGGTGGTGCACCAGACGATTAAAGGTGACCCCCATGGATGCTGTGGTACAAACGCTTGAGGGAAAGGCACTGATCATCACGGGGGTTCGCTTTGGCGAATCCGATGCCCGCGATGCCCGCATGCACCTCTCCTGTTCCAGGGGTGGGGAGTGCGGCCAGGGGGTTTGGTACGAGGAGAGCCGGAGGCTTGGAGTAGGGTATTTGGCACCCATCGCCTTCTGGCGGGAGTGTTACGTCTGGGACTATGTCTCGTTGGTGGCCCCTGCCTTTGGTTATCCCACGAAGGCCATCGAGGAAATCTACGGAGGGAGGGATACTCGCTTCGGGTGTTGGATCTGCACGGTGGTGCGCCAGGATCGGGCCATGCAAAAGATCGTTTCCAGCCCGGAAGGGCGGCGGTACCTTCCCCTGGCGGAGTTCCGCTCCTGGCTCAAGGAATTCACCGAACAGCGGGAGAATCGGGTCTTGCGGTCCAATGGAGTGCCCGGCCGGCTCACCCTCCACGCACGTCGTACGATCTTGGAGCGGCTTCGGACGACTGAAGCGAAAACCGGGCTGAGCATCCTGTCGCCTGAAGAGCACCAACTCATATTGCAATATTGGCAATCGGATCGCTATAATGATTCCTACCAGTAGCTGGAGGGCTTTGCATGCCATATCCAAGTGAGCCAAGTAGTTCCCTGGGTCTAGCACAGTTCCTGGAACAACTGGATGACTCTCAACTCCAGGGGTATGATCATCTGCTGGCCCGCTTGGAAGGTCTTTCTTCCTCCTTGAAGCGAGAGCACGTCCTCGTGTTTCAAGGGGCCCATGTTCATCTCATCCCGGTTGCCATTTCGGTGGATGGCGGGGAAGGGTTGGCTTTTCGCAAATTGCCGATTTTCTCGGTCGGCATGATCCGCGTTGCTGCCCACGGCTACCCTAATGTTGTCCAAACCCCCGAGCCCCTTGTCTATGTCATTCCCTCGCCCGCAGTCCTGGCACCTGCCACCGCAGACACCGAGCAAACGGACGGGCTGGATGAAGGCTTTCAACGGGCTATGGAAACTCTATTCACCAAGCCAACTCCTCAGTCCGTCGATGGTTCCAAACCGACCAGTCCAGACGTCTTTGTCTCTCACGTTGTGCAAACATTTTCTCAGGCCACTGGGATCGGCCTTTCCGACCTAGGCTGCCATTACGCAAAAGACATCAAAGCGTTCACCAGGGTGCTTCGCGAAATCCTAGAGTGGGCCTACTTGGTTTGGCTTATTGAGCGCTCGAAGCAGCAACGCTTATTGGATTTCAGGCGCATTCTCTTCATCAAGGACGGTCGCTTGGCCCAGGTAGGAGTCGCGAACTCGTTCCGGGAACGGTTGATGAAATATTTCGAGGATCACCACGTCCTTCTGGTGGGTGTTTCGAAAACTTCTCGTCTTGTGGCAGAAGGGCTCACCTCGCTGGTAGTCGGGCAATGGCTTGAACGTCAACAGGCTCTGCTCGACCACGGCCAATTTGTCATCCGGGTCCCGGAAGAACTGCTAAGAGCTTCCTACCATTACGAACGGCAGTGGAACGCCGACGAAGAAAACACCTTTGTCATGGGTCGCCGTTTTGTGATGAGGCTCTTTGAAGAGGTTTTTCACCCCCTGGATTCTGTCACCGTATTCGATGTGCCGACCTATCTCGAGGAGGAAGAGATTAAGGCCATCGCGTCGGCCCTTTATGCGCAAAGAAGCGTTCTCTATCAGGGTTCGATCGGCTCCCTTGTGGATGCCCATATGGCCGCCTCTATCAGCCATAATTTGGCCTTGGGCCTGGAGGATACCCTTTTACGAAAGCTTAAGGGCCTTTTGGATGAAGACCGGTATCAGCGGTTCCGGAGGTGGGTCCAAACATGACTGAACCGAAAGTAGGGGTGGTGGTGGAATCCCGGCGCCAAAAATACTGGACGGAACTGGTGGTACTCCTCACCCCAGAAGACCTACGCAAAAGTAAGGACCGTGGGCTTTTTCTCGGTGAGTTTGTGAAGGTCGTGGTCCAGGAAGGAGGATATCCTAGGTATTTTATCGGTCTTGTGACCGACGCCTTCTATGCAGCTGTCGCCAATCCAGACTACGTTCGCGACCTTGCCCAGGGGCATATGAACGATGAACACTTTCAGTCGAAAGATCCTTGGATCCAGCGGCAGGTTAACTTCCTCCATCACCGCATCATCCTCTTGGGCACCTACGAAGAAAAGAGCGAGGGCTTTTTCTTTCGCCCTTCTACCCGGGTAGTCCCCCCTATCTTGCATGCTGAAGTCCGGCGCTTTACCCCGGACGAACTAAAGAAAATTGTCGCTATGACCATCGAAAGGCCTGAAACCTCTAAGCCGAAGGCCGAAATCGGTTTGGGGCACCTCTGCTACGGCAGTGAACCCGATGGCGTAATCCCCACCGCAGTGAAACCCGTAGATCCCTCACTTTTCAAAGGAAGGCGCACCGCTAACTTTGGGAAAACCGGCTATGGAAAGTCCAACGAAAACAAGGTCATCATTACCCTGGTGGCCCATGCCTTCCCGGACGTGGGGTTTCTTATCCTTGACCTAAATGGCGAATATGCCCTCCAAACGTCCGAAACCACCTCCATGGGACTCGTCCAGGCGTTCCAGCGGCTCGGCTTAAAGCATCGCGTGGTCTTCTACACAGGGCGGCCCCGTGAGGATGTGGCCCGGAACTTTGAGGTACAAGTCCCCGAATGGCAGGACTACGTCGACATCCGGCCCATCCGCGTCAACTTTTTTGAACATCCCGACCTGGCCGTATCCCTGGCCTACCACCGTCAGCTCATGCTCGAGGGTAAAGCGCCGCAATACCTGGAACATGTGTACAACGACATCAACGACATTATGGACACCCACAACCGCCGCGCGTACCTGCTGGCGGCTTTGCGGAAAGCCGGATTGCAAGCACCGCGGGGGTGCACCGTAATCTACGGCGATAAGACGTATTCTCTCGATCGGACCGCCGATTGGGAGAACCTTACCACAGAGATGGATCAAAATGCGAAGAAAAGGCAAAGCAGTAAGTCGGACACCGACAGCGGACATACCCGCAGCCTCTATCAGTATGCTAGCCGCCTCGCGTTTTTAAAGACCCTCCACGATCCGAACAGCGACCACTCCGTTTTCCAACGTATCGAGCACGACCTTTTCCAGGACCAAGGCCGGGTTGTCATCCTCGATCTCCCGTCCATCGCCGAACTCGCCGATTTCCTTGTGGAACGGCTCATGTTTCTCCTGTTCCAAAAGGCTATCGAACTCTACGGCAAGCAGCCGGCCAACTTTATCGTGACCATCGAAGAAGCACACAACCCTCTTCAGGATAAGAAAACCATCTTCTAC
Source organism: Clostridiales bacterium (assembly GCA_018729555.1). GTDB lineage: Bacteria > Bacillota > Sulfobacillia > RBS10-35 > RBS10-35 > RBS10-35. The sequence continues at coordinate 4,121 of JAHHQG010000059.1, forward strand.
CGCGTGGCTAAGGAAGGCCGCAAGTACGGCATCGGCATGTTGTACTCGACCCAATCGCCAGCCAGCATCCCCTCTGAAATCCTCTCCCAGACCGAAAACTTCCTCGTGAAACATGTCTCTAGCGAAGAAGACACCACCATCTTACAAAAGGCTAAAGTGGCCTTTGCCCCCGTTGCCGGGTTCCTTCTTTCCGAGCCCATCATCGGGTATTCGTACGTCTACTTCGAACCCTATCAGCCGTTCGTGGTTCCGCTAAAAGTGAGGCTCCTGGAAGAAGTGGTGGCCGAGCTCCAGGAACGGCCAGCAGTGACGCGTGCCGAACCAAATCCCACAAGTCGAGGGGTACATCAGATGGCTCTTATCGACGAGACATCCCGCCCTTAGGGATGTTATGTGAGAAGGGTGAGGGAGCGCAGGGGGCAATCCAGGCTCAGGGGCTTGCCCGACGGGTTGTGCTAACGGTCGATCCGCTGGGGGAGCTGATCCGATGATGAATGAGGAGGCGAAGAGGAAGAAAACTGTTCCGCCCGGTTGGAGGCTTGGCATTCTCGCGTGTTGGCTGCTGACGATAGCTTATCTGGTGGCAGAGCGGCCAGCCTGGGAGACGGCGGGGCTGGCCTTGGGTGCGTCACTGGGAGCTGTCTTCATCGGCATTTACTGGCACCATGTAGATGTCCGCAGGTTCCTTTGGAGCGTGGCCCTGTTTTTTGCGGTTTTCCCGTTCCTTCAGGCGTGGGGCTCCGCTGGAACCCAAGAGAGAGTTATCTTGGCTCTGGCCGTCGGGCTTTTCCTTCTTCTCGGGTTCCGCTGCGACGGATATTACCAAAGAAAAGGAGATGACGGAGATACGTAACCTCTCCGGTTCGGCAGGGTTGGAGGGAGATGCATAGTATTCCAAGACGGGAGGAAGGGATGGGTGACGGTGAAGGAGGAGACCCTGAAGGGGCCGGGTT
>JAHHQG010000006.1 GCA_018729555.1 Clostridiales bacterium
GAGGCTTAACTTCGGGCCGGTCCAACCCTAGAGCTTTGCGCTGGAGACATTATACAATTTCTCGTAAGACCGCCATCTTCGAGAGGACTCCAGTCCCCAAGCTCCCCTCGGCCCCCAGCCCAGACGGGCAAGGGGCGGGGAGGGCTCCGCCAAGTCCCGGTCTATCTTGTTTATGCTATCCTTTTACCAGATCAACGCCGAGGAGGGTGTTTAGATGAAAGCAACAACGGTAAAGGCGGTGGCGGTGGCGATCGAAGCCAGGGTTCCCGTTTTGCTATGGGGGGAACCCGGAACAGGAAAGACGGCGACCGTCGAGGCCCTGGCGGCCAAGCTGGGGCTTCCTCTTGAGGTAATCATCGCGTCCATCCGGGAACCCAGCGATTTTTCCGGGCTTCCGGTTTTGCGAGACGACGGCGTTCACCTGGAACCTCCCGTGTGGGCCAAACGGCTGGCGGAAGCTGGGAAGGGAATCCTCTTTCTTGATGAGATTTCCACGGCACCTCCCGCCGTTCAGGCGGCCCTTCTGCGGGTTGTGCTGGACCGGGTGGTGGGCGAGCTGGAACTCCCGAAGGACGTGGCCGTTGTGGCGGCGGCCAACCCGCCGGAAATGGCGGCGGGGGGATGGGATCTCACCCCGCCCATGGCCAACCGGTTCGTCCACATCGACTGGACGGTGGACGTCCAAACCTGGCTGGACCGCGCGGGGTCGGGTTTCCGCCTGCCGGACGTTCCAAGGCTTCCAAGCGGCTGGGAAGACGGGATTCCCCAGGCCCTTTCCCTGGTGAGGGCATTTATCCAGCGGCGGCCGGAGCTTCTGCAAAAATTCCCTAAGAACGCCGAAGCGGCGGGGCGGGGATGGCCGTCGGCCCGAAGCTGGACGGCGGCGGCGCGGCTCCTCGCGGCGGCGAAAGCGGCCGGGCTTGGCGAGGAGGGGGAAGGGATCCTTCTCTCGGGGGCGGTAGGGCCGGGAGCGGCGCTGGAATTCCTCAGGTGGCGGAAGGACCTGGACCTTCCCGACCCCGAAGACCTTCTCCGGGACCCCGAGAGTTTCCGGTTGCCGGTACGGGGAGACGCCGCCTTTGCCGTCCTTTCCTCCGTGGCAGCGGCGGTCCTCTCCAAGCTCACCAAAGAGCGGTGGATGGCGGCTTGGGACATCATGGCCAAGGCCGCCGAGCAAGGGGCCGCCGACGTGGCGGCGGCGGCGGTGCGGTCCCTCGCGGAAGCTTTCCGGGAAGGCCGGGCCAAGGGCATGCCGGTGCCGTCCAAGCAGCTTCAGCCTTTCCTTCCTCTCTTGAAAGAAGCGGGCCTTATGTGACAACGAGGGGCCCCATCAAGGGGCCCTTCTTGAAAGGAGGAGCAATGATGAACGTGCAAAAACTTTCACCCGGCATCGAAGACGATATCCGCAAGGCCATCCAAGAGGCCGAAGCGCGGGCCCGGGCAAGGCTAATCGAACCGGAACATCTCCGCATCGTCTTCGAGGCCATGAGGAAACAACGCCACGGGACGGCCTACCTCGACGGCGGGCACGTGTCCAATAGCTACCGGTACCGCGCCGAAACCTCCTACGCCGTCATCGCCTGGGTCACCATCCGGGGAGAAACCTGGGTCAGCTACGACGCCTGGCGGGACCGGGCCAAACATTTCCCTTACGGCGCGGGACCGCAGTATGATATCTCTTCGGACCGGGAAAAGGCCATGCGCCTCGTTTTTCCCGACCGCGTGGCAAAGCGCAACCGCCGGTGGCTTCGCTGGCGTCTCAAACGGGTGGGGGCCGACCCTTCCTTTAACACCTTCGCGCCCGATCGCGCGGAAAATTTCACCCTCATGGGAGACGATCAGTTCGCCCTTCTGGGAAATAGCTGGCGATTCTTTCTGATCACGCCCGTCGGCGTCTTCTGGGATTATGGAAAGACACCGAAGAGCATCGCGGAAGCTTTGCGCCACTTCCGTGTGGACCGGGAAAGCGCCACCAGCCGGGAGGCTTTTATCGAAACTCTCCTGGCACAGTGTTCCCCCACCCACGAGGGATGGGCCGCCGCTTTACTCGACACTTTGAGGACCAAAACCACGCGCCTACCGTTTCTAACGCTTTACCACGAAGTCCGGGAAGCGATCCATAAGCAGCCCTACGGTATAGCGCTGTACCTTGCGCACGACGTCTACGAAGGCATCGCATGGTACACATTGCGACGGACCAAGAACTTTCTGCGGTTAAGGGTCTCGCCGCTGCGGGTGGCCCTTCCCGCCGCCGAAACCCCCCGCGTCATCCTTGTGGCGGACAAGCGCAAAGCGTGGCAGCTTATCCATCCGGGGCGATACCAGCGGTTCCTGGATCTTAAGGCGAGAAGGCGTTTGAAACGGGCAGGCCTCCAAGGCGCCGTCAAGTCCCTTCGTTCCATCCGGCTGGTGGACATCTGGGAGGAGGCACGCCTCGCCCTTATCGAGGACCGGTTCGGTGATCTGTATCTCGTAACGCCTTCCCGCGCCATGGCCATCCCGCCCGGACGGGCCAAGCGCAACCAGACGGTCCGCCAGGCCTTCCGCAAGGCGTTCGGCTTTCCTCTCCCCCGAAAACGAGATCTACGGTGGGAGGAGATAGAAACGCTCATCGCCCTTCACGCCATGGGCGAGTGATATTCTTTTCATAGCGAGAGGAGGAAGACCGTGGACGGCAAAACACGGCAATTCCTTCTGCAGGTCGGCTTCCCCAGCGTCTATATCGACCAATTCAACACCTACGAGTGGGTGGACGGCAACGCGGAAGAGGGGTTCGCACTCCTCATGCCTCCCGCCTCCCAGGACGAGATCGTTTTCCTCCTTGTCGCCCCTCTGGGGGCGTTCGCCGCCGTCCACCGTGGCGTTTTATGGTACAGTCCCAAAACGCCCCAGAACCTCGACGACGCCCTCGCCTTTCTCCGCCTGGACCGGGAAAGCGCCACTCATGAAGAAGCCTTTGCCCGATGGTGGATTACGAAGACCCGTTTGTTCTATTACGACTCCGGTTCGGTCCATGACGACGGCAACGCATCGTTTTTCATCCCCCACTGGACATACCGCCAGGTCATGCGCCATCCCCACGGCGCAACCGTGTTTCTGGGAAGTTCACGGTACTATCGCCACGAAACCCGATCGCCCCTTGCGGTACGGGTCTTCGCCTGGTACACACGCCAGGACCTCAAAGAGTACGCTTTGTTGGAAGCCGATGTCCACAACGACTATCCGCTCAACCGGACGAATTTCATCCCGCTACGGATGACGCCCAAGACCGTCTTCCTCACGGACCGGCGGCTCGCCTGGCCGCTGGTACACCCCGATCGGTACAAAACCCTTCTCGACCTCCAGGCCCGGCGGCAGCTCCGACGGCTTGGGATCCACCACAATCTTTGGGGATCCATAGAGCTGGTAGACGTGCGTAAAGAAGCCCGGGTGGCCCTCATCGATATCAGCCACGGGGGGCGGTATGTCTTGACGCCCAGGCACATGAAGGCCGTTTCGTCCGATGCCTCCCGATTGGAAGAAGCATTCCGAAAAGCTTTCGGGTTTCCCCTTCCTGAGGACCCGACGCTCCAATGGGAAGACGTTGAAGCCCTCATCGCCCTCCACGCCATGGGCGGTTAACCATCGCGCACCCCGGCACCCGAGCAACATTCCGCAAGGCTTAACCCAAAAGGACCCTCGGCCCCTGAAGGGGAAGGGGCGCGGGAGGACCGGACGAGAGGATGGTTTTTGTTTTATGCTATTCTTTTCTTATCTCAAGGCTCGCCTAAAGGAGGGGAAAGAATGGAGAGGCACGCGTCCATCGAGGCCGTCTATTCCCTGGACCTGGAAGAACAGATCCGGGCCGCGCTGAAAAAGGTGGAACACCGCAAGCGGGCCGGACGCATCGAGGCCGGGGCACTGGAAACCGCCTTTCACTTTCTCCGGTTAACGCCCTACGGAACCGTGTACCTCGACGGCAGAGCACACGGACCCATGACCCGAGTGCACATCGCCTGGGCCACGCACCGGGGGAAAAAGCGGGTGGTGTGCAGAATCTGGCGTTCTTCGCACCGGGACGCACCGTATGACCTTTGGCGTCGCCTGGGGTTTGATCGCCGCCACTGGGCGGTGAAAGAACCCGCCTCTTTCCTTTCGCTGAGTCGCTATCCGGCCTATCCCACCGTGTTTCCGAAACGAGCGTACGACCTCAACACGCGGCTTCTTTCCCGGATTCTGCGACGGGTGGGGATCTCTAAAGCCGACAGGGCTTTCGCGATCTTCGTCCATGCTTTGGACCTGAACCACTTCCGCGTGGTGGAAAGCTCGTCCCGGGACCGGCTGGCCCTCGTCCAGAACGATGTCTATTTTTACGTCATCGCGCCTTTGGGGATCTTCTCGCTGGGTTATTCGAAACAGGCAAAAAGCATCGACGAGGCCCTTTCCTTCTTCCGCCTCCGGCGGGACGACGTCACCCGGAAGGACGCCTTCATCGCCCGGGCCATGGGTTCATGGTGGGGGGGCGGATTCCACCGCGCGGAATACCTCATTCCCTCCCCTCGGAAGGACCCTTTCGCGCTCACCCGTTTCGCCGAAACGGTTTCGGTTCCTCCGGAGATCCTAAGCCTCATCAACCATCACCCGCGCGGCGGGATAGCGGGTTACGTCGAACACCACCGCTACAAAGTGATGGGATGGGCTAGCGGCGAGGATAAGCTAAAGATCGTGACGGACATCAGCGATCTTCCATACATCATCTCCACACCCGGCACGCCAACAGGTCTTCTGTTTTCCGGCGATCGAAAGGCCCTTTGGCGGGTTCTTTACCCCAAGCGCTACGCCCGGTGGAAGGACCGGCGCATCCTCAAGATCCTCCGGGAACACGGCATCGTGGCCCCCGATCTCGACGGCCTCCATATCACCGACGTGGAAGCCTTTTGGCCCAAGGCGAAACTGGCCCTCGTGAGGCTCGGCCGATCGCTGCGATACCTCCTAAGCCCGACGGAACCCCAGTATCTCCAACCGCGCCAGGGCATACCCCACGGCGACATCGGCGCCGCCTTCGAAAGCGCTTTCGGCATTCCTCTTCCCGAAGACCCTTCCTTGGATTGGGAAGACGTCAGGGTCCTCATCGCCATGGCCACATTGGCAAAGGCATAGGGGGGGCCTCGGCCCAGGGCGCGGCTTTGCTGGGAGGCCCTATCCCCGAGGGAATGCGGGGAAGGGCCTCAATTTTTGTTTTGTGTTACAGTTTTACCAGAAAGGAGGGTTCGAAGTGGCGTTGCCCCTGAAAGTACAGGCCGCGAGAACATGGCTTATGAAAACCCGCCCGTATGTGGCCGTCGCGCTCTGGCGCGTCCGGCCCGTGGAAAAACCGGGTCTTGGCACTTTCGCCGTGGACCGGTGGTGGCGGCTGTACTACGACCCGGCGGTCCTCGACCGCTGGACGGTGGATGAAATCGGAGGGGTCCTCTACCACGAAATCTGGCATCTTCTTCGAGACCATCCCCGGCGTTTGGAGGCGGTAGACCCGCTCCTCGCCAATCTGGCGGGAGACGCCGAGATCAACGACGGGCTTTTGGGGGAAGGCATCCCCCTACCGGAAGGGGCCATCACGCCCAAAACCCTAGGGCTTCCCGAAGGACGCCTGGCGGAAGAATACCTCGACCTCCTCCAGGCAAAACCTCGGAGGAATACCGGCAACACCGCAGGCAAGGCAGGTGCCGCCTCCGCTTCCGGCGGGAGCGGGGAAAGCGGCGATGGACGGGAAAACCCCTCCACCGGCGCGGGGGCCTCGCCCCACGGGGAGAATAGCCACCCGGCGCCCGGCGCGGGCCATTGCGGGTCTTGCGCCACGGGACGGCCCGCCCCCTGGGAAGAACCGGCGCCGGATGACGGCGGGCCGGAAGGCGTGGGCGAGATGGAGGCGGAACTTATCCGGCGGTCGGTGGCCCAGGCCATCCGTGAGGCCGCGAAAACACGGGGAGATGTCCCGGCATCGGAAGCCCGCTGGGCCGAAGAGGTCCTCCGGCCAAAGGTGGACTGGCGAAAGGAATTGGCCGGCGCCATCCGCGCGTCCCTGGGCACCGTGAGCGGAGCGGTGGATTACAGCCACTCTGTCCCGGCCCGTCGGCAGGCGGCCTACGGAAAGGTCATCATGCCCGCCCCACGCCAGCCTGAACCACGGGTGGCCGTGGTGGTGGACACATCGGGGAGCATGGGGGACCAGGAGCTCGCCCGGGCCGTGGCGGAGGTGGCAGGGGTGCTCCAGGCGGCAGGGGCCCGACAGGGTGTCACCGTCCTTTCCACCGACGCGGCGGTCCAGGTCACCCGCCAGGTGTTTCGCCGGGAACAGGTGGAGCTCATCGGCGGAGGAGGCACCGACATGGCGCGGGGCATCGAGGCGGCGGAAGCCCTTAACCCCCGGCCTGATATCATCGTTGTGATCACCGACGGCCTCACGCCCTGGCCGGACCACCCGCCAAAAGCCAGGGTGATCGTGGCCCTCACCCAGGAGGACACCCAGTCCCGCGTGCCGGGATGGGCCAAAACCATCGTTCTCGACGAAAGCGGGCCCTGAAAAGGCCCGCTTTTCCTCCTTCACCTCGCCGCCCAGGACGCGTTTTTTGTGATATACTTTCCCTAGACCCCGGACCCCGGCAGGAGAGCGGCGCGGGGCCGTCTAAAGAAGGTGACCCGACCCGGCGCATCTTCCCACGGCGCCCGTCCCGTTCCCACCCTCGTGAACCCGGTCGCGATCGCGTTTTCGAGGCCGAAAAAGCGGGTGTTCGGGGTCTTTCCACAAAAAAGGAGGCGAGACCATGCGGGAACAGCATATCCAGCTCGTCGCCCGGGCCCTCAAACAGCTGGCCGACGAGTTTCGCAACCTCATCGCCGACACCTATCCGGCCACACCCCTTCCCCGCTTCCGCCGCTTCGAATTGGCCAGGGGGATCGCGTGGCCCCGGGATACCGATACCCAAAGCAAATTCGACCTCTATTATCTTGAGGTGGGGGGCCGGATTTTCACCATCACAAGCTCGGACCTGGCGGAGAAGATCGTGGATCTCTCGGAGGGCAAGCCCCGCCACATCTTGCGCTCCATCCGGCGCATCGAGGCCGCCGCCGAGTGGTGCCGCGCCCGGGCCGAGGGACGGAAGCGCATGGCCGAGGAAATCCTGCGGCAGCAGAAACGGGCCAAAGAAGTCCTGGACGCGGAAATCGCCCTCATGGTCCTCGCGAAAGATAACCCGAAGGAAAGAGGCGGATACCCCGACGTGGATGGTGGCGATGGCAATGGCGCTTAAAAGACCGTATGTGATTTATCCG
>JAHHQG010000060.1 GCA_018729555.1 Clostridiales bacterium
TACTGTGCCTTTGCCACGACGGCCTCCCCTGCCTCCTTCTTCGACGCGATGTAAGGATTTCCTCTCCAGAAGTGTAGGGGTTGCACCCCGCCATCTGCTGACGGGGCAAACCAGTCTTGGTGTGTTTTCGAGTGGTCCGTGGGCGAGGGATCAGCTGACGGTGAAACAACAGGCGGCCGCAGCGATTGGAGGCTAGAGTGTGGCAAGGATACCAATGGAAGTAGGCTGGGTTGATCCCCGCGCATGCGGGGGAGACGATCCGTTCAGCCCCTCCGGCATGGGTCACACAGGTCGATCCCCGCGCACGCGGGGGAGACAGTGGCCGAATCGCGATGACGCGCTGCGACTGAGGTCGATCCCCGCGCACGCGGGGGAGACATCCTCGGTCTATCGACCGGCAGATCCGCGACAGGTCGATCCCCGCGCACGCGGGGGAGACACCTCCTTTCCGGTTACATGCTCCGCAAAAGTAGGTCGATCCCCGCGCACGCGGGGGAGACGTGGCCCCCCTCATCGTGGCGGCCACCTTAGGGATCCCGGGGGCCATTATGGGGGAAGCGGCCCTTTCCTTCCTGGGTCTGGGCGTCCAGCCTCCCACCCCCAGCTGGGGAAGCATGATCTACGAAGCCCCCTCCTACATTCGGGTGGCGCCCTGGTTTTCCATCTGGCCGGGTCTGGCCATCATGGCGACAGTCTTCGCCTTCAACCTCCTGGGAGATGCCCTCAGGGACATCCTGGACCCGAGGCTTCGCCAGTGATCAACGGATGATGAGGCGGGTCACTTCGACGACCAGGAAGGCGGCCGGCGCGAAAAAAAGCTGAGCCAAAAGGGTGCCGGCGATCTTGGTGGCGGCGAGCAGCGCCGCCATGGAGTACACCTGGCCTTGAGCCCGCCTTCCCTCCAGCACCTGATCGGTGACGAGGGCGGCCGCCGGATCCACGAGAAGGACGAAGAGCACCGTAGCTCCCCCGTTGATCACCCCCGACAGCTGGCTGGCGGTGGTGCGAAAGGCTGGCACCAGGGAGCCGGCGTAGAGGGCGGCGGGGACTCCGGTGGTGTAGATGGCCGTGATGAGGATGTTGAGGAGGAGAAACCCCCAGGGGAGCCCGGCCAGGCTGAGGTTTCGCCACGTCTGCGGGGTGGGGGGCTTCACCTTTTGCCAGGCCGACTTCAGGGTATCGGGGCGCAGGACAGAAAAAATGAGGGGAAGAACCGACCCGGCCCGGTCGAAGCGGCGGACGCCGGCAGTGGAAATGCGGACGAAGGAGGGAATGAAGAAAGCTCCCAGGACTGCCCCAGGGGTGGCGGCCAAAAGAAACCAGCGGAATTCTCTCAAGAGCCCCTGATGGTCGCCCCGCAAAAGGGCCAAGTCCGCCAAGCTTCCCAGAAGGGGCATCTGGATCAGGTTGGCCGTCCGGGAGGAAAGGGCCAGGACATTGAAAAGGGAGATGGAGGTGGCGAGGCGCCCCGTCCGCACCCCTGCCGGCCGGACGGCGTAAGCCAGGGTATCCACCAGGTGGATGAACACCGTGAAGAAGAAGATGACGGCCACCCGGGTGGACGCCCGCAGCCCTCCTCCGGTAGTTGTACCACTCCCGCCGGTCCACCACCAACATGGAGAAATCTTAAGCGGAAGGTTTCAAGGAAGGCGTATCATGGGGTTTAACCATCTAACTGAGGCTGGGCCTCATCCCGTGGGGGACGGGCTTAGCGGGCACTGCCTCCTCTACAGCTCTTGGGCACCTTCAGCAAGAAGAACTAGGGAGATCGCTTTGAACCACATGACCCAAGAAAAAGTGCAGGTGTCCCTCGCCAAAGCCCAGGGCCTCACCCTCCTTTTGACGGTGGGTGCCTTCGTCCTGGAGGCCTTCCTCTTCGTCCTCATCTGGGGAGATATCCCGCCCCTCCACATGGGTGCCCTGGGGGTCATCCTGGTGGCCATCCTGGGGTCTTTGCCCACGAAGCCATCCACGGCCTTGCCTTCATGATCTTTGGAAAAGCCTCGTGGAAGGACATCCGCATCGGTATCCTCTGGAAATACCTCACTCCCTATTGCCACTGCCAAAAGCCCCTGACCCGCCGGGCTTACCGCATCGCTCTTTGGGCGCCGGCGGTCACCCTGGGCCTTTTGCCCATGGCCGTGGGCCTCCTCCTCCCCGCCTCCGGCTGGGGCCTTTTCGGGGTCTTCTTCTTCGGTGCCGCCGGAGGGGATCTGGCCCTGGATCACGCCCTGAAAAAGGTACCTCCCGCTGCCCGCCTCCTGGACCATCCTTCGGAGCTGGGCTTCTTGATCCTCTCGGACTAGGCTTCAGCGCCCCGAGGAATCTCCTTCGTGGTCCCCATCAAGCAATGCCCCCATGGGCCAGCGGCCCAGGAGCCGGCAGAAGGCCTTTCCTCACCACGGGCCATGGGGACAAGGCGTATAATGGAAACATCACTTTAGAATGGGAGGTGTGCATATGGTACAAAGCTTGTTCAATCGGTTAGCGTCAATGGGTTTGGGGCTTACCATCCTTTCTTTTGCCGTATTTCGGATCACGAATTGGAATGTTGCTCAACTAGTGATGTCTTATGCTGGTCTACTGACTTTAATTTTAATCGTTCTTTTGTATAGTGTATTTTGGAAAGATCAGATGCGTGACCTGTTTTTGCTGCCCGTCGGCTTAGCCCAGATCTCCGGAGAATTGTGGGTCAGGTTCCGTTACCGCTTCCACTTCCCGTCGCCGGAGACATATAAGCAACACAATCGCTACTTTTTTCCCCTTGCCGGCACATGGACGGTGGCCAACGGTGGGCCAGATCCTGACACATCCCACTCCTGGGAATTGATCGGTCAGCGTTACGCTTATGATTTTGTTGTTACGGACGAGAGGGGCAAAAGCCATCGTAACGACGGCCGTCGGCTGGAGGATTATTACGCTTTCGGAGCTCCGGTGTTGGCTCCGGCGGATGGACTTGTGGTGAAAGCCAAAGATGGCCGAAGGGATTATCCACGCCCCGGTGAGTTCGATCCGTTCGTGTGGAATCTGCTGGGCAATTATGTAATCCTTCAACATGAGGGAGGCGAGTACAGTCTGCTGGCGCATCTTCGCCGTGGTAGCGTCAGGGTGAAGCGCGGGGATCGCGTCAAGAGAGGACAGGTGGTGGGTGAAGTTGGCAACTCGGGAAATTCGAGCGAGCCTCATCTGCATTTTCAGGTTCAGGACTCGCCGCACTTTCTGCTGTCAGCCTCGCTACCGGTTCGCCTAAGCAAGTATCGCCGTCTGGTTTCGAACGGGGAGTCTGACCAGCACTCGGAGCGGGAGGAACGGGTGGAAGAAGGGTTTCCGGTGCGTGGGGAGCGCATCGTGGGTGAATCTTGCGCAGTGGTTGACTCATGACCAAGACCCTGCTGCCGCAAGCCTCGCGCTTCAGAAACTGGGGATAAGGCGGCCACACCGCTACAAAATGAGGTCAAGTGGTAGCTCGCTCCACCCCATGTGGAGGGTTCCCAACAGCTGACAATATGATCGATCTTTTTCTTTTTCTATGGCAAAGTATGCCCATGAAGCTCAGCGAATGGGCCAAAAAGCGCGGCATCACCTATAAGACGGCATGGCGCTGGGTAAAAGAGGGCAAAATGCCCGTGCCGTTCGAAATCACTCCCTCGGGTACGATCCTCGTCCACGAACCCGAAGCACCCAAGAAAGGCCTCGTCGCCCTCTACGCCCGGGTGTCGTCTTCCGATCAGAAGGCCGATCTGGCAAGGCAGGTGGTGAGGCTTCTGGAGTTTGCCAATGCCCAGGGCCTTTCGGTCGGAAAGACGGTTAAGGAAGTCGGGCCCGGTCTAAACGGAAGGCGGAAGGAACTTATCAAACTGCTTTCCGACCCGAACGTGACGACGATCGTGGTGGAACACCGGGACCAGCTCACGCGAAGGAACAACGCATCCTTCTCGCCAAACACGCCGGGGCGGCCCGCTTCGCCTACAACTGGGGCCTTGCGCGGTGGATCGAGATCTACGAAAAAGAAGGCCGCACAACGAACGCGATGGAGCTCCACCAGGAACTGAACCGCCTTCGCGCACCAGGTCGTCGTCCACCTCTCTTTCTTCGACCACCAGAATCCTTCGCCCCTGCGCCCGAAGGGCGG
>JAHHQG010000061.1 GCA_018729555.1 Clostridiales bacterium
AGGAGGCCCAAAAGCATCTTGCGGATATAGGTGTCTGCATCCCTGAACCCATAACTCAAACGTTTCAAGGGCTTGATCTTGGTGGGGGTCCCCTCGGTAAACCCGTTGGTGATTCCAAGGTCATGGGAAGCCAGAATGTCTTCTCGCCATGCCTTCAGCATCTCGCCCCACTATAAACCATCACCACGTCTCAACCAATAAAACAGCAAGATGGCATGCCTTGGCCGGAGGGCCATTGTCCGCCAGTCTACTTGACGATCGCTCTCCGGCACTGTCCGGTAGTAAGGGGGAGGCCGTTTATGACGAAACTGATGTACGCAAAACGATTTCCTACCAGCGAAGTGCTTGATGTCCCAGGCATCGCTCTGAAATCCGGCACCGGGAAAAATACGCTGATGCTTTGGCCCGTCGATAACCTGTATCCGGACTGTTTGGCGGATCTGATAAGTTGCTTGATCAAAGACGTTTTGGGAGGGGGGAGTTGCATTGTTGTACGGACGGCGTTTAATAATAAAGAGTGTGCAGCCGTCTTTCCCAGTACCCAAGGCCTAGGGCTCTTCTCTGATACGGAAACAATTGCCTTTCGCATGGATATAACGTCGGTGGGTCAATACGTGAGGGGGTTCTGGTTTCTTGCCGGTGGCGCGGCCGCGTTTATTTCCAGTCAAGTACAGATTGTAATCGGGAGGCCTTGCCCTGTGGCTCCGCCCTTCTTCTTTACCACGGACGAAAGTGAGTACATTGGCGTCGTCTTAGAGTCGGATGCTACGGAGATCCGGGTACGACACTGCATTTCTGGATTAGGCTATCACATTAAGAACGCAGACGTTCGGTGAAGTTAATAGCTGGGCTACCGTCTGGCTGCTCACGGGCAGGCTACGGTGAATTGGGTTTCGTCGTGGGAGGCTCTTCATGGAGTGCAGCCGGAGAAACGGAACAGGTCTACTCTACCGCCGACAGATCCGTTACACTGACATCCGACAGCTCCCGGGTGCCCTGGCGCGCATCCTCCGCCAGGTGTTGGTGGCTGGCTGAAGGCTCCAAGGCCGGGCGGTTTCCCGCCCGGCCTTGGCATGTTTGTGCAGAGTGTTTTGGCTACCTGGGGGGATTCCAGCGGCCGTCTTTGTCGTAGTGGAGGCACTGCGGGTAGCCGGCCGACTGCCAGAGCATGTCGAAGAGGGGTCTTAGGGTCTGGTCTAAGTCGGCATCGAAATCGTCCACCATGATCTCGGGCAGCACCAGAGGATCGCGGTCAACGAACCCGCCATAATCCTCTTCGTATCCTGAATGCCGCGTACTTGGGGAGACAAGCTTGGCTCCTTCAAGGCCAATAAGACTTACCATAATCCACACCGGGGCCGCGGCGCCCAACGTCTTCAAGGCAAGCAGGGCATGGCGGCTAGTTCTGATGACACTCTTTTCGATGGCCACGAAGGAAAACTCACCGGCATTTTCAGGTAGCAGGCTTCTGACGTGCTCAATGATGCCGGAACGGAACACTTGCAAGTAGTACGGGACAGGCCCGTGACGGGGGTGTCTCACGAAGCCATCCAAATTGAACCGGCTGACCGACGCGTTCAATAATTGCAAGAGGTTGCCGTCCCGTTCCGCGGCGACGACGTCCAGGAAGGATCCGGGTGACCAAGCGCCAGCCGGTGCGCAGTGGACAACAAGTAGGGGGTCATCTACTAGGGGAGCCGGTAGCTCTCTTCTCGTTTGGATCAAGGCCAGCCGCTCCCGGCGAAAATCGCGGAGCTGCTGCTCGAAGAGCGCGGACTGCAATATCGCCTGCCGAAGCTGCTGCATGTCCATAGGAAAATTCTGCTTGTCACCCCTCCCGTACACCCGAAAGGTCCCGCCAAAAGTCACGGCGTGGGGGCCCGCCCAGCTTCGTGGGACATAGAGGATCAGCGCATAGCGTCCATTGGAAAGTTTGATGTCCTTGGGCTCGAGCCCCGGAACGAGCCGCGGGTTAATACTGGACTGAACGAGGCTTTCGATCAGGCGGATGTCTTCGTCGGGGTTAAAGTTCTCCAGCCCGGGAATAGCCGTGGGGATGCCGTCGTCTTCCTCGACCCCGAAAATCAAGTACCCGCCGGCTGTGTTGGCCATCGCGCAAACATCCGCGAGAAAGTCCCGCTTGTCCTTGTCGGTCTTCAGCTTCAGTTCCTGCTTGTAGTCCAGTTGCCTGCTCTCGGAAACCTGGTTTTGGACGAGCACGTGTAAATCTTGCTCGGTCCACTGGTCAAGCCGCTTCCCCAGTAGCACCGTGCCTCACCCCTCGGGTGCGTGGTGACACAGCGAGCTCTTCTGCGTTGGGAACGTATTCCCTGCTCCCTTGCCACTTGGCCTATCTCCCCAAAAAATCATCGATGTTTTGTCCTCTTCGGCCACGGGCCAGGCGGTTACGCTGGCGGTGGGCGGACCTTGAAAATCCAGTTTTCGACCCCTTTTGGCGGCGAACCATTGCTCACCGCTGGCTGGCCGGTCCCACCACACCAGCTTTTCGTTGGCGTAGCGAGCCGGTACGTCGTAGAAGAAAACGACCCACGTCCTTTGCCCCGGCGGAAGCGGCGCTTCCAGCTGAAAGTCAACGACCCGGTAGCTGTTGCCGTAGGCGTTGTAGACGCGAAGCTCGCTTACGGGCGGTTCGTCCCAGTCGTCACTCACCCAGGCCTTCTTGGCGCGCTCAAATACCGGTACCGTTCCGCAACCCATAGACAAATATCCCAACGGGATACCGTCCGGTTGCTTCCTGCTTCATCCACCGGCACCGGCCGAAGCCTGCAACCTCCGGTGTCCACAGGCGTGACTTCCCGTGGAACTCACGGTAGAGCAGCCTACACGCCGGCTGCCAGGGCGAACTTGAGACGTCGGCTGAATGCAGCCTACCTTCACGGTCCCCACGCCTCGAAGCTTGGCTCTCGCTTCGAGGAACGCCTGGAAGGTGCCCCAGCCGACGTCTGGCTGAGTTTCATGTATATATTTTACCCGAGAAGAAGACGAAGATCAATCGTATTTTCAGCTGCTGGCAACCCCCCGCAGCTCCTTTAAAAGCTCCTCGCCGGTGTTTTCAATCAACATCCTCTGGAACACCCTGACATGGTGTTTGTCGGTGTACCAAACGATGAGTGTATCCAGCCGCAGAATCTCGTACGCCTTCCCCCTGTTCCCGGCGATGGAGGTGACCTCCTCGAGGGCCACCTGGATGGGCTTCTCTGCCGCCGCGCCCTTGATTTGGAAGAGGACCCCGTCCTTGCTGTGGATTCGGGCGTCGCGGAGTGAGGGATGAAAAAGGGGGCACGCATCGGTGGCGACCACGGCTAGGGTCTACATGCATGCCATCCCTGGCGTCCAGGAGCGGTACATGGAGGACCGGCCCCTCACGCTCGAGGGGGATTGGGTGCCGGATGGGTGTCAATGAGCGCGTGACTCTCGGCGGCATAAAAAATGAGGCCCCGCAGAGATCCTTGCGGGGCCTGGGTTTTAAGCTGGTGGGCGGTAGAGGACTTGAACCTCTGACCTCGTGAACGTCAATCACGCGCTCTAGCCAGCTGAGCTAACCGCCCTAAACCCAATCTCCTGGAGGCGACGGGCGGATTCGAACCGCCGAATAAGGGATTTGCAGTCCCCCGCCTTACCACTTGGCTACGTCGCCAAAAAATTTTTGGAGCGGGAAACGGGATTCGAACCCGCGACTTCTACCTTGGCAAGGTAGCGCTCTACCACTGAGCTATTCCCGCCCGCAAATCTCCGTGCCGGCCGCTTCCCACCGGCAGAAAGGATTGTAGCGCATGGCTTTCCGTCATGCAACAGGGTCCCGGCTCTTAAACAATAAGTGTGGTGGAGAAGGATAAAGGCGGCAGGAGGGCCAACTCTTGTGGTGACTCAGACACAAGAAGGAGGTCTCCTGCCGCTTATGAAGAAGGGTATGGCGAACATGTTGGGCCTGCAAGGGTGGATTGTTTACAAAGTCGAGACCGGGCCGGACGAGGCCCATATCTACGTGGGGAGGCCCAAGAAAGAGGCGCGCTGCCCCCACTGTGGTGCCGTGACCCGCCGCG
>JAHHQG010000062.1 GCA_018729555.1 Clostridiales bacterium
TGGCCCTCACCCCCACGGCCACCACCGCCGCCATGTTCACCACCCGGCCATCCTGACGGACCTTGATGGCTTTGGCATCAAGCCATAGGTAGGGGTATTCCCCGTCCAAAGGACGGTGACGAAACGGCTCCAGCCCAGAGCCTCGAGACCTTGCCTTTTGCTTTGCCGTCCAAACCCAGCGCCCGCACCAGATCGTCCATCTTCCGGGTGCTGACCCCTTCGACGTAGGCCTCCTGAATCGCGATCATCAAGGCCTTCTCAGCTCGCCGGCGCCGGTACCCGTTACGGTATGTCAGGCGCCCCTCCTTCGGCTGGTACCGTTCAGCCCCCACTAACCTCCAGCTCCATCAGCTCTTGGGCCAGCTCAGCGAAGCGCCTCCTGGAGGGCGTCGGCTTCGGGTTCCCCTTGGTATTTGCGGAACAGGTCCAGAAGTGCCATCCTAAAGTCAGTGCTCACCAGCGCTCCTCCTCTCGAGGGTGTTGGATTTCCAACCCGAAGGGGAGCGTCTGGTGACCCTTCTTGTCAAGGACCCCAGCCCAGTTCAACTGCTCCTCAGCTTTTTACACCACTACCTGGGACACTAACGTTCCCCAACAAATGTAGAGACGCCGCCTACGATTAGGGGAAGCGGCGTCTCGAACTCATATCGACGTCTTCTATGTGTCTATTGTGCAGGAGTTCCGACCGGTGTTGGAGGAGGGCTATAAATCGGGGTTTGACTCCTGCTGAAGTGGTACCCCGACAATTTCTTCGCGGATCCGCTGCCCACTTTGTACGCATCTCCGATGACTGGTTTGTACCACACATCAAAGAAAACCCGGTGATACTTCGGGTACACTGTGATTGTCACAATATACCCGCTCGGCACATGGGTCGAATAACTCTCGGTTACGGTATAATATCCTTCGACGTCGAATCCAACTCCAGCGCTGACAATGTCAGCACTAATACCAACAGTGGCGCTCCAGGAAGCCTTCATTGTTTCAGATACTGTGATGTTAACATCCGCAGGACCTTCATACGAGCTTCTCCTGAGAACCTCGGTCCCGATGAATTGGTCCGAGCCAGTGACCGTAACATAGTAGTAGCCAAAAACCGAGGGATCGCTATCACCGACTGGTGAAGGTAACGAGTCGCCGTCGCTAACCATTTCTGACGTACTTTGGTCCGTGGGCTCTGCTGGACTAGCGGAAGCTACAGCAGAACTCAATACGACGAAGCCGATCACGACGAATATCATCCACTGCCGTAGAAGGTTCCATTTGTATGCCATACCACTTTCTCCTTTCCATAATAGTTATTCTGTACCAGTAATGGTACCGGGGCTACCCCAAAGGAGCTAGGGACTAAAGACCCTTAATTCGAGACCTGAAGTCCTGATTATTCGACCGAGAAAACGTGATTTACGCGCGTCCAAAATTCCTAAGGAGCGACTGGAGTCCTTGACAGGAGGGGTCACCAGACGCTCCCCTTCGCATTGGAATCCAAAACCCCCGAGAAGAGGAGCCTCGGTGACCACTGACTTTCGGATGGCACTCCCTTCCCCCTAAGTGATAGTTACGCTTTACTGCACCGGGGTGCCTTCTATATTCAGAACTGACGCAAAAAGAAAGGCCGAGGATGATCATCCCCGGCCTTGATAGGTCTACCTCTAAAGTTATTTTTTTCCGTACACCTTCTGCCAGAGCTTTTGGAACTCCGAGACCTCCAAAGTCCCCACCTGCTGTTCTACCAGGTTTCCCTTGCCGTCGACAAAGAGGAAAGCCGGGTAGCTGCCCTGCCAGCCGTAGTCCAAAAGGGGTTTGTAATCCAGCATGTAGAGAACGGGAAAACCCTGAAACCGGTGCTGCTCCACATACTGGGCCAGCTGGGCCTGCATCTCTTCAGGCGATGTCGCCTGCTTCGTCACGGGATGTTCCCCGGCAAAGGGATCATCTCTGGGACCGGCCTTGGCGATCCCCAGCTGATCCGTCGCGTTGATGGCCACCAACGTTCCGCCCTTTTGATGCACGAAGTCGGCGATGTCCTGGAGGGCATACTCGGCTTCCCAAGCGCAGAAAGGGCACCAGGTGGCGAACACATAAATCACCGTGGGCTTCCCGTCGGGAACCACCGTCACCGTCTCGCCCTTATAGTCGGGGAGCTCCAACGGAAAGAGGTGACTGGATTTCGTCGCGGAAATACGGGGCCAAAGAAGGGACAGCACAAACACCACCAAGACGGCGCCAAAGACCAAGGTCCAGATGAGGGAGCTGCGGCTACCGCCCTTTGCCGCCTTCTGCCGGGATTTCGGTTTCTTTGCGCTCAATGGACCATCCGTCCTCTCCCATCGCTGCCATCCATCGTAGCCTGGTTTCTGTACGCCATGAAGATCTCCTGCCGAAGGGTGCGGGAGATCGCCAAGGCCCCAGATGGGTTGGGGACCTTCCAAGCGGTTGGGATCAACGGCCTCCATAACCCCCGGCAAGGGATGGGCCGCCGGGGAGTGGCGATGGAGGTAGCCGGTGTTTCGCCTCACGCCCCGGGGAGCATGGAGGAAGCTCCGGTACCGCAGCCCCCTATCCCACCGGAGCGATCCGCAGGATGGCGATGGGCAAAGGGTTTCGGCATGAGTCCGAATCCGGCGGTGGAGTCTGGCCATCTCAAGACGCGTCTTTTCGTAGTTCTTCGTCCGTTCGATGAGCCTTCCCTTATCGTCCCCCACTCCACGGCGGGAAAGTCTTCGCTGCAGTCTTCTCAGGAGCCAGCTCCCGGGCTTCCGCTTCCAGGGGATCCCCCCGCAAAAGATCGGGGTAGCTCCTCACCATGGCGGCGCAAGAGCCGGACGGCACCACCACGCACGCGCTTCCCGGGAAGGCCCGGAGGGTGTCTGGGCTCCCTTTCGGTACCCGGCGTTGTAGGCTGGCTGGCCGCAGCACGTCTAGGTGAGGGGCACGTCCGCTTGGCAGCCAAGCTGCTGGAGGAGGCCGTAGGCCGCCTTTCCCACCGAGGGGTAAAGGAGATCCACCAGGCAGGTGGCCATCAAGGAGACCCGCATGATGGTCGTTCCTTTGGCCGGTGGGATGGAAAACTCCTTGTGCATTCCCATTGACCAGCTACTTAAAAACATTTAGGTTCCCTTACAAGAGGTGATGCCGTATGTCCAATCAAGCCGGGACTAAGGTCATGAAGCCCGCCCGGAGAAACGCCCCCATCGCCTGGATCACCCTCTACGGGGCTCTCACCGGGGTCATGGCCCTCGTCCCCATCTTCCCCTACGTCGGAGGCGGTGGCTACGTCCCCCTCCTGGTCCCGTTTGCCGCCATCGCGCCCCTTCTCCTGGGAACGGCCGGAGGCATTTTGGCCGCCATCATCGGAGGCTTTATCGGCATGTTCATCGCCCCGGCCGGGTTTCCCCTGCAAGTGGTGGACGTTCTTTTGACGGCCGTCCTCCCGGCCGTGGCCGTAGGCGCGGTCATCCACCGGCGCTACTTCATCTGGGCCCTTCTCCTCTCCCTTTTGAACGCCGCCTTCGCCATCTTCTTTCCCTTCTATCTCCCCGGCGCCGCCGCCGGCTTCCAGGCGCCGCCTGAGCCCGTCTTCAGCCTCCTTTCCGCCTACTATTGGGCGCCGCCCCTCATCGTCATCCTCACGCCCATCGGCCGCCGCTGGCTTCCGCAGCTGGCCCAATCGGAGGACCGGCGGCAGAAATACCTGGGGATCTTTTTAGCCATCCTGACAGGCCTTTTCATCTGGTTTAACCCCTGGTCCCGGCCGTACTGGTACATCCTGAAGTACGCCCCCAGCCTGGGGGTGGCCACCCTCATCGGGTACACCTGGTGGGTGCCTACCCTGGCCCTGGTGATCACCATTATCGCGGTGCCGCTCCTGGAGGCCCTTTCCCGGAGCGGCCTTCCCAAAGTGGAAGAGGGGCTTTGGTGATGGCCCAAGGGCTACCTTCCGTCCGGGTGGAGGACCTCACCTTCGCCTATGAAGGCGGCCCTGCCGTCCTTCAGCAGGTGAGCTTTTCCCTCCGGAGGGGGGATTTTCTGGTGGTTCTGGGGGCTAACGGCGCCGGCAAGACCACCCTCTGCTACCTCCTTTCAGGCGTCATCCCCCACATCTGGAGCGGCACCCGGGAAGGCCGGGTGGAAGTGACGGGCGTCGATCCCTGGACCGTCCCCATGTATGAGATGGCGGGCCGCACCGGGATCGTCCTCCAGGACCCCGATGCCCAGCTGGCCATGCCCACGGTGGCCATGGAGCTGGCCTTTGGGCCGGCCAACCTGGGCATCCCCCGAGAAGCCATCCTGGACCGCACCCAACGGGCCCTTCGGGCCGTCGGATTGGAGGGCTTCGAGGGGAGGACCACCCAGGGCCTTTCGGGAGGTCAAAAGCAGCGGGTGGCCCTGGCCAGCGCCCTCACCCTCCAGCCCCAGGTCCTCATCCTCGATGAACCCACCTCCCAGCTGGATCCCCTGGGGCGCCAGGAGGTGCTGCAGGCCCTCCAAGCTCTTCAAAAAGAAGAAGACCTCACCGTCGTCATGACCACCCACGATACCGAAGACCTCTGGGAAAGGGGCATCGGCACCCACGCCCTGGTTCTGAGGGAAGGGAGGGCGGCTGCCTTTGGACCTCTGCGGGACGTCCTTTCCCAGGTGGACCTCCTGGAAGAGGCGGGGATCCAGCCCCCACCCCAGATCCTCATCGAAAAGATCTTCTCCTTTGGTAATAAAAAGAGCCCTTCCCCATCGGCGGTCCCTTCCCTCCTCCTCTCATCCCGTGGGTCCGCCTCCGCCCCTTCTCCTGCCCCTTCCCCCTCTTTTTCTGCCGGGGAGCCCTCCCCATCGCCCATGGCCATCGAGGTGGACCACGTGTCCGTCACCTACCCCGGTCCTCCTCCCGTGGCAGCCCTCAAGGGAGTTTCCCTTGCCGTTCGGAAAGGAGAATTCATCGGGCTGGTGGGCCAGAACGGTTCAGGGAAATCCACCCTGGTGAAAGCCCTCGTGGGGCTGGTGAAGCCCCAGGAAGGAAGCATCCGGGTCCTCGGAGAGGACATCCGGCACCTGCGGGTAGGCCAGATGGCCACCCGCATCGGCCTGGTGCTCCAGAATCCCGACTACCAGCTCTTTAGCGTCTCTGCCCTGGAAGAAGTGATGTTTGGCCTGCGGAACCTGGGCATCCCTCCCAGAGAAGCGGAAGAGAGGGCCTGGGAGGCCTTGCGGGCTGTCGGCCTGGAGAAAGCCGCCCAGCTCTTTCCCTTTCGCCTGAGCTTTGGCGATCGGAGAAAGCTGGCGGTGGCGGCCGTCTTGGCCATGGATCCTCCCATCCTCATCCTGGATGAGCCCACTACCGCCCAGGACTACCGAGGTCGATACGCCCTGGCCGATCTCGCCATGGAGCTCCACAAAAAGGGAAAGACCGTCCTCATGATCACCCACGACATGAATCTGGTGGCCCGCTATGCCCCCCGCCTCGTGGTGATGAAGGAGGGGACCGTCCTCTTGGATGGGCCTTCGAGGGACGTCTTCGGAAAGGAAGCCATCCTCGCCGAGGCAGCCCTGGAACCGCCTGCCGCCTTCCGAGCTTCCCAACGGGCAGGCCTTGAGCCCCCCGCCCTCACCTTAGAAGAGCTCCTCACCCGGCAGCAGGAGCTTCTTGAAAGGAGGCCCAATTGATGCGAGGCGCCTTCCAGTACATCGCCGGTTTCACCCCCGTCCACCGCCTCCACCCGCTGGTGAAGATCCTCTACCTCTTCCTCACTCTGGCGGTGGTCCTCATCCCTTACCACCCCGACAAGCAGAGCCTTTTGGCCGCGGCCACCTGGGTAGCGGTAGGGGTGATCCTCTGGCTTCTCGCCCGCATGGGCTGGAGCTCTTTCAGTTTTCTCTTCAAGTTCCTTTCCGCCATCTTTCTCTTCCTCATCGTTACCCAGGGCTTCCTCTACCAATCCACCGGGCCCGATCTTTTCCGCTTTGGCCACCTGGAGATCTGGGGAAGCGACGTGGGGAAAGTCTCGGTAGAAGGGGTCTTTTTCGGGATCATCCTCTCCTTAAGGATCCTGGCGGCTACGTTGGCGTTGCCCGTCCTGGTGGCCACCACCTCCAGCTCCCAGCTCATGGCGGCCCTCAGCTCCCTCAAGGTGCCGGCCCGCGTCGCCTTCGTCTTCGTAAGCGCCCTCAGCTTTACCCACCTGGTGATCCAGCTCTGGGAGAACATCCTGGAGGCGCAAAAGCTCCGGGCCTTCGACATCGAAGCCATGGGCCTCTTCCAAAGGGCGCGAAGGGCCTATGTACCCGTCATCACGCCCCTCATCCTCCTCCTTTTCCGCAAGGGAAACGACCTCCAGGTGGCCTTGGAATCGAAAGCCTTCGGCGCCTCGGGCCCCAAGACCCAGATGGAGGTTCTCCCCTGGAAGCTTTCCGATACCTTTGCCGCTCTCTCGCTGCTTTTGGCCTTTGCGGCCGTCCTGGCGGTCCGCTTTTCCCTGTAGAAGCCGCAAGGCAAACTCCAAGGGCGTGAAGGATTCCGGCATGAGAAGGTCATTGCCCGTCGCGGAAACGCACTATAAACCCGCTACAAAGGATCCTTCCGGTGGGCCCAGCTGTAGTCCCAGGTGGCCTCCACCTTCTTTTTGGGGTTGAAAGATGTTCTGGGGATCAAAGAGATGTTTCACTTTCCGGAAGAGCTCCATCACTTCCGGAGGATACATCCGCTCCAGAAAAGGCCCCCGCAAAAGGCCATCGTTATGCTCCCCGCTGATGGAGCCCCCGTACTTTAGGACCAGCTCTGTCGCCTCTTCCATGGCCGGGTAGATCTTGGCCTGCTCTTTGGGGTCATGCCAATCGATGAGGGGATCGGGATGGAGGTTTCCATCCCCCAGATGGCCGGCGATGGTCCCCTGCCAGCCGTACTTCCGGAAGAGATCCATGAGCTCGGGGAGAAATTCCGGAAGGTGCTCCGGAGGCACCACCAGATCGTCGATGAAGGCTACCGCCTCTCGCCCTTTCACCCGCTGCCGAAGAAGGTTGAAGCTCTCCCTTCGCACCAGCCAGTACTTTTCCGCATCTTTGGCCTTGGGATAGATCTTCACCCTCGCCGGGTACTTCCGAAGGACGGCCTGGGCTTCCTTGAGCTTTTCCTCGATGGCCTGCTCGTCGTCGGAGGTGAACTCCAAGAGAAACACCAGCTCCGGCATCTTTCGCAAAAGGGAAAAGGCATCGGGCAAAAGGGAGATGCCAAGGCCCAAAAACCTCCGCCACCCAAGGGTCTTCCGGAAACTCGGGAAAAGCTTAAAGGCAAGGCTTAAAGTATGGCGGTCGAAGGACTCCAGGCTGGTGGGCGAAAGGGGCAAAAGATCCCGCACCAGGTTCCCAAGGGGCGAGAGATCATCCATCAAGCCCACCAGAAGTCCTCCATAGGCTTCCCGCTTCACCATCCGAAAGCGAACCTTGGTGATGACCCCCAAGGTCCCCTGGGAACCCACAAAAAGCTTGGGAAGATCCAGGATGCCTCTCTCCGGGTCCCACACCCGGTAGAGGTGATACCCCGTGGAGTCTTTCGTCACCTTGGGGCGGTGGCGCTGCAAAAGGTCGTGGTGTTCCTTGAGGAGGGGGAAAAGCTCCCGGAGGATACTTCCCAGGAAATCCTCCCTCAAAAGGGCTTCCTCCAGCTCCTTTCCCCGAAGGGCCTTTAGGTGGTAGATCCCCCCGTCGGAAAGGACCACCTCCAGCTCCTTCACGTACTCTTCGGTCTTCCCGTAGCGCAGGGATTTCTCCCCGCCGGAGTTGTTCCCCACCATGCCCCCGACGGTGCAAAGCTCCCTTGAGGCGGGATAGCTGGGGATAAAGGCCCCGACTTTTTCCGAGGCGGCATCCACATGGCGATAGTAGGCCCCTGCTTCGACGTAGATCTCATCCTCTTTGACCTCCAGGATCCTTCCCATGTGGCGGGTGAGATCCAGGACCAAAGATTCCCCGATGGCGCCTCCCGACATATCGGTGCCGGCACCCCTTGGGGTGATGGCCAGGGATGGATCGTCTTTTTTGTGCTCGTTTACGTAGCGGACGATCTGGGCCACCTCTTGGGGAGAGCGGGGGAAGAGGACGGCTTTGGGGCGGAGGTAAAAGAAGCTGGTGTCGGTGGCGTAGCGCTCTAAGGTTTTGGCATCGGTGGCCATCTCTAGCTGGTGTCGGTGGCGTAGCGCTCTAAGGTTTTGGCATCGGTGGCCATCTCTAACGAAAGCTCCTTCATACTCCCCATGCCTTTCCCACGGCCAAGAACTTTCGTCTCACCGCAACGTCAAGCCTCTCCCTCCAGAAGTTCCTGGAGAACCACGGCGTTGTTGTGGTCTTCATCCTTGGCGGCAAAGAGAAGGGTGACGGTGGTATGGCGGGCCTTCTCTTTGAGCTCCGCCAGGACCTTCTGAGCGTCAGGCGCCTTCAACTCCTCCCGGTACCGCCTTTGAAATCCTTCCCAGCGGGAAGGATCGTGGCCGAACCATTGCCGGAGATCCGTCGTAGGGGCCAGCTCCTTCGCCCAGAGATCCACCGCCGCTTCTTCTTTCTTTAGCCCCCTGGGCCATAGGCGATCCACCAGGACCCGGTATCCATCTTCGGGTGAGGGCGGTTCGTACACCCGCTTGATCCTCACTGCCATGGCCACCATCTCCAGCCATAAGCTTAGCGGAAAGACTAAAGGGAAGGGGTTCTTCCCCTTCCCTCGTTTGGGAACCATGGAGACCCTTCGCCGCCTAGAAGTCCCCTTCCTTCACGTACGGGTAGCTCCAGAGGATGACCTGCAAAAGCACCGCCTTCAGCCAGGCATGGTGCATCTTCTCCACCTCTTCCGGCAAAGCCCCCTTTTTCTCGAGGAAAGGCTTGAGGGTGGCAAAGATGGGGTAGGCGAGGGCCACCAGGTGGCGGAAATGGATGTGGGGTGCCGCCTGGACTCCATCGGTGAGGTTCTTCCCCGTCCGGTGGTGGCGCCGGCCGATCTCCAGCTGGTAGTCCAGCCAAGCCTGGTCGTAGGGGCGTCGGCAGGTGTCCAGGATCCACTGGCCGAACCGCGCCCTCACCTTTTGCAGGTAATCTCCCAGGGGCTGCCCATCCGCTCCGGCAAAGTAAGCCACCAAGTGGGGCGTCGCCCCCACGAATCCGTACCAGACGTCCAGAATGTCATCCACCTGGTCCTCTAGGATATCTCCCGCCCGTTGGAGAGCTTCCTTGTCTTCCGGGGTGAAGGTAAGGCTCTGTTGGATCTCTTCCAACTCCTTTAGGGTCAGGGGAGCCCGAGGAAGCGAAGGGGAACCAAACGTGTAGCCAGGGATCTCCGCCACGACGACACCTCCTTCGGTTGGTTGGGTCTTTCAGGGTCGCCAGCCCAAACGGCTCCACACCTCCTCCCTTCGCTGTGGGGGAGCTTCTTGGAAGTCGGGACACGCCACCCGCAGGTCTCCCTCTCCGAAGGGAGCCTCGACAAAGGCGCAGTAATGGGGTTGGGCTGTGCCGGGGTACCGGTGGGGATGGAAATGCTGACAGTTGAGGCACATACGGGCCGGGGAAATCTGGCCCTTCTCCTGAAAGCTGCGGATCATCTTGAGAAGGATGCGCAGAAGGGCCACTTTTTCCTCGCGGGAGAGGACCTCTAGCGTGGGAGCCATGATCTCCGGCCACTGGACCACTTCCCCCGCCACCCGCCGGCCGTCAGGAGTGAGGCGAATCCGCACCTGGCGGCCATCTTCGGGATCGGCTCCCTTGGTGACCCACCCCTTGCTCACCAGGGTGTGCACCGCATCGCTGGCGGTGGGGGGCCGGATGCCCAAAGCGTTGGCCACTTCTTTGAGGGAAAGCCCCTCCTCCTCCCAGAGGAGCGCTGCCAAAATGGCTCCCTGGGTGGGAGAGAGGCCGGAGCCGTAGGCCTCCTTCCAGGCGTGAGCCCTCAGCACCATCCCGATCTTGTAGAGGCCTTGCTGAATTTGCTGGGAAAGAGCCGCATCGTCCATAGGAATGCCCCTTTTTATTAGGAGTCCTAACTTATTGTTATCACCAAAGCCCCTGGACCTGTCAAGAGGCAAAGGGCGCATGATACCGTCAGGATAGATCGACAGCGAGAGGAAGACGTCCATGGCCCCTCGTTACCCCATCATCGGCGGCGATGCCGCAGGCATGAGCGCCGCCTGGACCCGGAAGGGACCATCCAGGTGCTGGAGAAGACCCGGGTGATCTCCTACGCCTAGTGCGGCCTCCCTTACCTGGTGGGAGGCGTGCTGGATTCTGCCGAGAAGCTTTCAGCGCGGAGCCGCGGAAGGATTCCGATAGCTAAGCCGTCCCTTTCTCCTTCTCAAAGAGGGCCAGGAGATCCCGGGTGCGCTTCCCCTCCCAAAGGAGGTGGAGGCGCCCCCGCTGGACCCTTCCCACCGCCACCACAAAGCCGCGGTAGCGGAGAAGGACGTCGCCTTCCTCCGGGAGCTCCAAGGGGAGGTCCCGGCCTTCAAAAAGGGACAGAAAATCGGAAAGTTCCAGGTGGAAGACTCGCGTTGAGGCCCCCTGGAGGAAGTGGACGGCCCCCTGGGGAAGGAGCCGGAGACCTTTCTCTCCCCGTTTGAAGGCGGGAAGGCCCACCGAGATCAACCCCGGGAAACGGGGGACGGCCTCCAGCGGTGAAAGGCCCACCTCTTTTCCCAGGGGATAGGCGACATAACCCTCAAGGAGAGAGGGGTCAATCCCGAAGGCCCGGGCCCATTCCGCCGCCACCTCTTTCGCCAGCTGGATGTCTCCTTCAAGAAGGGGAAGATCTTGTTTCGGCTCATGCCAGGGAAGGGGCCCCAGCCGCTGGAGCCTCGCCACATACATCCCACCCGAATCCAGATGGTGGGGATAAATCCGTCGGGTATGCTGAAGCTCCGGAAGAAAATCCTCCCCTTGCCACGAGGTGATCCCTGGCATCCCGGGAAGATGCTCCGGCCATTCTTCGATGGCCACCGCCCCCCGAGCCTCCCGCACCACCTGGTCCACCACCCCTTCGTTTTCCTCCGGGGCGAAGGTGCAGGTGGCATACACCACCCGTCCTCCCTCTTTCACCAGGGAAAGGCCCTTTTTCAAAAGCTCCCGTTGCAAAGTGGCCAAGCGCCGGCGCCCCTTGGGCGAGGGACCTTCCTTCACCGACGGATCCTTGCGGATGTTCCCCTCGGCGCTGCAAGGGACATCCACCAGAACGCCATCGAAGGGAAGGCCGAAGGGGAAGCGCCGGCCATCGCCCTTTACCACCGCCACCCTGGCGATCCCCAGGCGCCCCAGGTTTTCCCGAAGGGCCTGGAGCCGCTGCCCGTCGGGTTCATTGGCCACCACCCAACCGTCATCCCCGAGGATCTCCGCCATCTGGGTGGTCTTTCCCCCGGGAGCTGCCGCGAGATCCAGGAGATGCTGGCCCCGTTCGGGCTCCAGGGCGAGGACGGGGATGGCGGCTGCCGCTTCCTGGATGTAAAAGAAGCCCAGCCAGTGTTCCAGCGTGAGGCCGGGGGAAAAGGGCTCCTCCACCACCCGAAAGATGTGGGGATCGAAGGGGTAGGGTTCCAGGCGAAATCCTTGCCCTTCCAGGCGCCTCCTGACATCCTCCGGCCATGTCTTGAGGCGGTTCACCCGTAGGACCTTGGGCTGGGGTTTAAAGAGATGCTCTAAAAAAGCGTCCCAGTCGTCCACAATGGCCCGATAGCGGGAAAAGAGCTCCACGTCAATCTCCGTTCCGCCGGGGTGTCCTAAGGTAATGGTAGGCCATCAGGAGCTGGACCACCCCGAAGATGATCCGGAGCTCCTGGTCGGGGACCAGGTGGGCCACCCAACTCCCCAGCACCGACCCTGCCACGATGCCCGGGATCAGCCCCCAGAGGGCCTGCCCCTGAACGTTTCCCAGCTGCCAGTGGGTAAAGGCGCCAACGCTCCCCGAGGGCACCATGGCGAGAAGGGACACGCCCTGCGCCCCCACCTGCGTGAACCCCAGCAAAAAGACCATGATGGGCACCATGATGCCGCCACCCCCCACGCCCAAAAGGCCTGAGAGAAACCCGCTGGCAAGACCCGTCACCAAAAAGAGGAGGATCTCCAGGATGCCCCCCGGGCGGTTGACCACGTGAGGGATATAGGGCTTGACGATGAGAAGGATACCCACCACCAGGAGGAAAACCCCGAAGAAGCGCTTCAGCTTCCACTCGGGAACTCCGGCGGAATAGCGGGCGCCCAACCGGGCCGTGAGGACGGCGGTGGTGGCGATCAAAAGGGCAGCTTTCCAGTCGACCGAACCGCTAACGGCATAGGAGATGGCCCCGGAAAGCCCCGTAAAGACCAAGGCCACCAGGCTGGTACCGTGGGCCTGATGCTGGGTAAAACCCAGGACGGCCACCATCAACGGGATCATGATGACCCCTCCCCCCAGGCCCAAAAGGCCGCCGAACATGCCGGTGGCCAGGCCGATGAGGAGGGAAGGGGCCAGGAGCGATCGTGTCAACAGCATTGCCTCCCCACAAACCCTGTTATATCGCATATAGGAAAGGCCGTCCCGTCATAGTCTTTGCCTGTGGTGAGGAAAAAGCCTCTCTGGCTTTGGCTTTCGATCGTCTTCCTCGCCGGCTGCGGAGGAACCCCTCCACCTGCCAAAGAACCGCCCAAGGTCTTGGTTTCCAGCGCCAGCGGCCTTCATTGGCAGGTGACGGTGGAGATCCGGCCGGCCCTTCTCGGGAAGAGGGATTACCTCTTCACCCCCCGCCTCCGTCACCTCACCCGGGAAGAAGTGAGCTACTACCGCCTGGTCCTGGAGGTCCCCCTCCTTCAAGGCACCTGCCACCGGGAAGCGTCGTCCCCCGCTCCTCCCGAATCTCGGCGGCCTCTGGTGGAAGGCGTTTCTCCCGCCACTCTCCTCCAGCCGGCCGCCTGCCGCTTTACCGCCCCCGACGACCTGGACGGAGACCTCTGGCCCTATCTTGGCACCTGGCCCTGGCAGGTTCACATGGTGTGGCAATCCCGGCCAGCCCTGGAGGCGGGAACCCATATCTACGACGAAATCGTCTTTTTCGCCGGAGAAATGCCTCCTGAACTGCATAAAGCTCCGCAGGCTGAGGAAGTCTCCCCTTGAAAGGGGGACTCGAAGGTTGGCCCTGAGCGGCGTCCGCTGTACCGTAAGGGATTGCTATTTCTGGCAGGAAGGCCACTACTGCAACGCGAAGGAGATCCTCATCACCCATGATGAAGTGGGGCGCAAATTCCCCGAATCCATGGACGCCCCCCAGATCGATCAGATTGTGGCCCAGACGGGGCCTACGGAAGCCTATTACTGCTACGACACCTGCTGCAAAACCTTCCGCCCCAAAGGGTGAACGGAGAGAAGGGGGCCTCAGGGGAGGTCCCCTTCGCAACCCTTCCGCCCCTCATGGCACCCATGTGCGTAGGTAGGACCAAACTTCAAACGGTTACCGACCTCCCCTTTGGGTGGTATGCTCCTTTTAAAGGGCTAGCAGTAGAAGCAGAGGGTGGGGTCTTTGCCGGAGCTTGCCTTGCCCGTAGAGATGGCCACCGATGCCAAAACCTTAGAGCGCTACGCCACCGACACCAGCTTCTTTTACCTCCGCCCCAAAGCCGTCCTCTTCCCCCGCTCTCCCCAAGAGGTGGCCCAGATCGTCCGCTACGTAAACGAGCACAAAAAAGACGATCCATCCCTGGCCATCACCCCAAGGGGTGCCGGCACCGATATGTCGGGAGGCGCCATCGGGGAATCTTTGGTCCTGGATCTCACCCGCCACATGGGAAGGATCCTGGAGGTCAAAGAGGATGAGATCTACGTCGAAGCAGGGGCCTACTATCGCCATGTGGATGCCGCCTCGGAAAAAGTCGGGGCCTTTATCCCCAGCTATCCCGCCTCAAGGGAGCTTTGCACCGTCGGGGGCATGGTGGGGAACAACTCCGGCGGGGAGAAATCCCTGCGCTACGGGAAGACCGAAGAGTACGTGAAGGAGCTGGAGGTGGTCCTTTCCGACGGGGGGATCTACCACCTAAAGGCCCTTCGGGGAAAGGAGCTGGAGGAAGCCCTTTTGAGGGAGGATTTCCTGGGAAGTATCCTCCGGGAGCTTTTCCCCCTCCTCAAGGAACACCACGACCTTTTGCAGCGCCACCGCCCCAAGGTGACGAAAGACTCCACGGGGTATCACCTCTACCGGGTGTGGGACCCGGAGAGAGGCATCCTGGATCTTCCCAAGCTTTTTGTGGGTTCCCAGGGGACCTTGGGGGTCATCACCAAGGTTCGCTTTCGGATGGTGAAGCGGGAAGCCTATGGAGGACTTCTGGTGGGCTTGATGGATGATCTCTCGCCCCTTGGGAACCTGGTGCGGGATCTTTTGCCCCTTTCGCCCACCAGCCTGGAGTCCTTCGACCGCCATACTTTAAGCCTTGCCTTTAAGCTTTTCCCGAGTTTCCGGAAGACCCTTGGGTGGCGGAGGTTTTTGGGCCTTGGCATCTCCCTTTTGCCCGATGCCTTTTCCCTTTTGCGAAAGATGCCGGAGCTGGTGTTTCTCTTGGAGTTCACCTCCGACGACGAGCAGGCCATCGAGGAAAAGCTCAAGGAAGCCCAGGCCGTCCTTCGGAAGTACCCGGCGAGGGTGAAGATCTATCCCAAGGCCAAAGATGCGGAAAAGTACTGGCTGGTGCGAAGGGAGAGCTTCAACCTTCTTCGGCAGCGGGTGAAAGGGCGAGAGGCGGTAGCCTTCATCGACGATCTGGTGGTGCCTCCGGAGCACCTTCCGGAATTTCTCCCCGAGCTCATGGATCTCTTCCGGAAGTACGGCTGGCAGGGGACCATCGCCGGCCATCTGGGGGATGGAAACCTCCATCCCGATCCCCTCATCGATTGGCATGACCCCAAAGAGCAGGCCAAGATCTACCCGGCCATGGAAGAGGCGACAGAGCTGGTCCTAAAGTACGGGGGCTCCATCAGCGGGGAGCATAACGATGGCCTTTTGCGGGGGCCTTTTCTGGAGCGGATGTATCCTCCGGAAGTGATGGAGCTCTTCCGGAAAGTGAAACATCTCTTTGATCCCCAGAACATCTTCAACCCCAAAAAGAAGGTGGAGGCCACCTGGGACTACAGCTGGGCCCACCGGAAAGGAGCGAAGGTATGAAGATCTATATCTCCGTCGATATGGAAGGCATTACGGGGGTGACCCACTCCCGCCAGTGCTCTCCCGATCATCCTGAGTACGGTCGCTTTCGCCGCCTTATGACGCAGGATGTGAATGCCGCCATCGAAGGGGCTCTGGCGGGCGGCGCCACTGAGTTTCTGGTGAACGATTCCCACGGCCCCATGACCAACGTCCTCATCGAAGAGCTCCATCCCAAAGCCCAGCTGCTGCAGGGCGCCAACAAGCATCTCGCCCAGATGGAAGGCATCGATGAAAGCTTTGACGCCGTCTTTTTCATCGGGTATCACGCCCGTGAAGGCCGGGACGATGGCGTGATCAACCACACCCTTTTGGGGAGGACGGTCTACGAGATCCGCCTGAACGGGGATCCCGTGGACGAGGCGGCCATCAACGCGGGGATCGCAGGCCACTTCGGGGTGCCGGTGGCCCTTTTGACGGGGGATGATGCCGTCACGGAGGATGCCCAAAGGCGGTTTCCCGGCGTGACGGTGGCCCAGGTGAAGACCAGCATCAACCGGTTTACGGCCGCCTGCCTCGGCGTGGAGGAGAGCCACCGCCTCATCAGGGAAAAAGCCGAAGAGGCGGTGAAGAAGATCAAGGACCTCCAGCCCTATGTGCCTGCGGCACCCTATCGCTTTGAGGTGGATTTCAAGAGCACCGCCAGCGCCCACATGGCTCTTTTGATCCCCGGCGTGGAGCGAAAGGGAGGCCGCACGGTGGCGTTCGAAACGGAGAACTACCTGGAGGCCTTTAAAGTCCTCTGGGCGGTGCTGATCCTGGGGAATGCGTCCCGGGAAGGGATTCTCTAAAAAGAAAAGGGAAGGGGAGGAGGCCGGGGAGGGTTAAGCCCCGGCCTCTCCCTTTCCCCGCCCTCAGCCTTCTTGCCTTTTTCCCTCAATGCTTTGCCTTACGACCTTCCAGGCATGGGCACCAGGTCGAGGGCCCACGACGGATACTCCTCGTGCAAAAGAAATCGATGGGCATAAAGGCGGGCCAGCTTCTCGTACCGCTCCCCCGCCTTCTCCGCCAGGCGATACAAAAGACCCACCTGAGCCGCATCGGGGTCGTGTAAGGAATTCTGTGTAAGGGTCCGTTTAATAGGGGGGCACACCTTGGAACGAGGAGGTGCCCCGTGGATCAGGATACC
>JAHHQG010000063.1 GCA_018729555.1 Clostridiales bacterium
TCGCCTTCTTTCATCACCGCCGCCACCCGAGGATACCCCGGTCGAAGGGCCTCTACCACCCGCCAGAGTCGCTCCCGGGTCAAGGCCTGAAGGGGCCAGGCACTGCGGCCAGCTGGCCCCGGCTAGGACCTCCACCATTCCCTTCTTAAGGCCGTCGTGGGCATCAGGGTTCACCCGCTTCACAGCCTTTACACCTCGCTCCACCCTTCGGGAAAAGACCAACTCACCCACAGGTCAGCCTCCGAGGCCCCTACGCCGAAGCCCAGCATTTTTCCCTCCCCGCGGCCCCTCACCCCCGCGGTCACTACCACCGCCATGTTGACCACCCGACCATCCTGGCGCTGGCGCACCTTGAGGGCTTTAGCGTCCGGCCAAAGATAGGGGTAGTCCCCGCCGCCCCGACTGAGCAAACCAGGATGTGTTCGCCATACCCTTCTTTAAGCCGCAGGAGACCTTCTCATCCCTTTGGTGTTACCACAAACGTTGGCTCTCCTACCACCCGCTTCCATCCACGTCATGAGACGCCCACCGCGAGCTTCCAGAGACCGGCCTTCATCCGCAGGGCATCGCAGGTGGAGATGGAGGGGGTGACACGTCCCTTCATAGGGCCCCTGGCCGGAGGCGGCTTTGGCGAAGTCCCTTTTCTGTTGGATGAGGCTGACTCACGTAGCATCGCATAACGTCAAAGCACAGCCTGACCAACCTTGTCCCGCTCATCCTTCACCTGGCCTCGCGAACGCCACCCG
Organism: Clostridiales bacterium; assembly: GCA_018729555.1. Lineage (GTDB taxonomy): Bacteria > Bacillota > Sulfobacillia > RBS10-35 > RBS10-35 > RBS10-35. Next base: position 747 of record JAHHQG010000063.1, read on the forward strand.
GGTTTTGGTCAGTCAGCCCTCTGCAACCAGTAAAAGGTCCCGTCTTTCCAGCCCAGGGGTTCCCCGGGACCCAGGCGGTACTCTTTGTCCGTCTTCATATGCCAAAGGACCAGTTCCGACCGAGTGGTCCCGCTCTCATCAGGGAACTCGCCGTAGAGGACCATCCAGTCGCCCCAGGCGCTGTGGGGGTAAGCCTTCCCCTTGAAGGGAGCGGGACGGCTCAGGTCCGTAAGACCCTTGCCCGGCCGCCAGAGATACCAAAGTCCGCTCTCATCCTCGAGGAGGTACTGACCATCGCCGAGAAAGGCGATAAAGGGGACAGGGTCGGCCAACGTCTCCATCTCCCCTGTATCGGGGTTGACCCTTGCCAACGACCACCATAACCGTCCGGCGCCGTGGCTATCCGGCTCCGTCGCCTCCACGGCGTAAGGCGTAAAGTAGATGCCATCCTCCCCCCACCACGCCTTCAGGCTCGGGCGATAGTTTAGTTCAAAGGGCTCTCCTTCGAAGAGATCCCACTCGCCTTTTTCGCGGCCGTCCGCGTCATAGATGGTCACCCTCCATGGCCCCTTCTTGGACTCCATCTCCTCCGGGGGAAGGACCAACTGAAATTCGGCCCGTTCACCGCCGGACCCCAAGGCCACGTCGCTAAAGCCGGCAAGGGTCACGGTGCCGGTAGCCGTATTGACCACGGTGTCGGCCAAACCCTTCACCCAGAGAAGATCTTTCCCGAGCCAGAAGGCGGTGTGGCCATCGTGAAGACCGGGAATGACCGAAGCTTCCCCAGCGCCAGGCGTCCACGACCAGAAGGTCCTTGGGTGCAAGTCACCTAGCTCAAAGCCTCCGGCTGCCATCAGGAAGTCTTCCCGGGTCACCACGGGACCCACGCCCACAGCATCGGGGGGAAGGTTCAAGAGGGTCACGGCTCTAGGCCCTCCACCGGCGGGCGTGACGGCCATGATCTGGTATGGGAACTTACCCTCCAGGTATAACCCGCGATCCAGGCCCTCATGCTGAAGCACATCCGGCCACCACGAACCAAACTCCAGCCAGGTGCTCTCTTTTCGTAGGAGGAGATGCAACACCACCCGGTTTCCCTTCCACAAAAGGCTCTGGAGGTCGGCCCTTTGTAGGCTGGTCCGGATGTGCTCCTCCAGCTGTTGACGTTCCTTCTCAGTGGGCTGAAAGGGGAAGATCACCTCCACCGTGATGGGATCCTCCGCCTGCACCAGCCAGTACTCACCCTTGCCGAGGTAAAGGGCAGTATCTGGGACATGGAGAGATACCGACTTCCCTTCCACCCGGTACTGAACCGTGGAGGGCAGTTGATCGTCTGCCGAAGCTGCCCCTTGACAACTGGCCAATAATATCGATGCCAAAAGGAAAACGAGCCAGCGCTTCATATCCCCTTCCCCCTCCACCCCCGGTAATCCCGCTCCCCCTCCTGACCGCCTCTCTAGGATCTTAAGCCGCCCAACCCTTCCCCCTGCAGCGGGTTAGCCCTAAAGACGCTCTCTTTTCGGCTGAGGTTCCAGACCACCAAGGCACATCCTATGGCCACCAGCATCTGTGCGACCAGTAGCTGATCCCTGGTGCCAAAAGCGAGCACTTCTTCTCCCAAAGCCAGCACCAGGGGCGATGTGAAGTTGTACAAATTGTGGAGGAGGGCAGCCGCCCAGAAAGAACCGCTCCAGTAGGCAAAGAAGGCCAGTACCGGTCCTTCCGTCCCAAAAACCAGCATGGCCTCTACGGTATGCTCCACCGGGTATTGATCCAGGTGCGCAGCGCCGAAGTAAGCGGCACTCACTGCCACGCTGAGAGCCAGCAGGATAACGCGGTTCACCCGAGGGACGAGCCGGCTGCCCAGGAGGTAGAACCCGAAGATCACAGCCCAGCGCTGGGCTTCTTCGTAAGGGCCAGCGACGACAAAAGCAAAAAACGCCACAATCGCGACCACGCGGGGATCTGATAAATCGACACCGGGATCACGGCTCTCGATAAACCCTGGAAAGAAGAGGTTTCCGAAGCCAAACACGGCTCCCAGGAGGGCGATGGCCCCCACATGGGCGGCCAACCAGTACACAACCTTCAAACTTCGCTTAGCTGGTGCCGGCGGCGAACGTGCCTGGCGGAGTACCCGATGGAACCGCCCTGCAAACATGAATAGAACCACAACGCTGACAATGATATTTACCGCTATAGCTCCATCGTTCATCACGGGAATGAGCAAGGCGACAACCCGAGACACGGCCAGCATCAGCATAAACGCCTGCAGGTAGCCGTCGCGTCCGAGATCAGAATTCTCCGTCGTGTTTAGCAATCGGTGGAGACGGGCTTTGTTCAACTCTTACCTCCCTTCATGCGAAGCATAAAAAGCTTTTTCACTCATGAAACGCTAGGTTGACAACCCACCGGGGCGATCATCTCCCTTGCCTCTGCCAGCTGGCCCCGGCAGAACCTCCGCCATCGCCTTCTTGAGGCCCTCGTGGGCATCAGGGATCACCCGCTTCCCACCCTTTAGACCTCGCTCCACCAAGCTTCGAAGAAAGATCAAACTCATAAGTCAGTCTCCGAGGCACCTAGGTCGAAGGACAGCACTTCTCCGCCGACCCTCACCCCCACGGCCACCGCCGCCGCCATGTTCACCACCCGGCCATCGTGGCGCACCTTGATGGCTTTGGCGTCCAGCCAGAGATAGGGGCGGTCCCCGTCCAAAGGCCGGGGACAAAACCGCTCCCGCCTCCTCTCCATCTCGGTCCAGAGCCTCGAGACCTCGCTTTTGTTTCCCCATCCAAGCCCAGCCCCCGCGCCCGGTCATCCATCTTCCGGGTGCTCACCCCTTCGACGTAGGCCCCTGAATGGCGATGACCAAGGCCTTCTCAGCTCGCCGGTGCCGCTCCAGAAGGCTGGGAAAGTAAGTTCCATG
>JAHHQG010000064.1 GCA_018729555.1 Clostridiales bacterium
GGTGATGATTTACGATGAGGTCAACTCGGCGCTTGACAGGGAAGCCGTGGAGATCTTCGCAAACTTGATCGAGAACGAGCTCCAAAGCAGCACCGTGATCTTGGTGTCGCACCGGATCGAAGGGATATGCGGCCTTGAAAGAGTCGTGGAAATCTCCGATGGGCGGCTCTCGTTAGTTAGCTAGTTTCCCTGAAAAAGTCGGTTATTTTAAGCAAAATAAAAATGAATTTGGCCGCCTTGTCAAGGCCGATTTAAAAATCCCCCATTCTGGCCACTCGAAAAATCCCCCGGTCCGGGATTCAAAGGCACCCACCACGCGCTTACGAGTTGGAAGAATAGCGTCGCCTCCAGCGAGTCCAGGGCCAGGTCGCCCAGTTCGTCGATGATGAGCAGCCGGGGCGCGGTGTACACCCGTAGCCGTCTCTCCAGCCGGTTCTCGGCATGGGCCCGGCGCAAGTCCCGGACGAGGGTATGGGCCGTCACGAAGTACACGGCCAGGCCCTGCTCGATGGCTGCGAGCCCCAGAGCGACAGCCAGGTGTGTCTTCCCCACGCCAGGCGGCCCCAGGAACAGGACGTTGGTCGCGTTGGCCACAAACGCCATGGTGGCCAGTTCCCGGATTTGGCGCTCATCGATGGACGACTGGAAGGCAAAGTCGAACGGGTCCAGGGTCTTGTGGAAGGGGAGATGCGCCAGGCGAATGCGAGCCTTCAAGTACCGCTCCCGACGAACGGCCAGCTCCGCATCCAGCAGGTCCGCCAGGAAATCGGCATCGGTCATCTCCTGCGTGGCCGCTGCCTCCAGGCGGCTTTCGAGCCCTGCGGCCACCTGGACCAGGCCCAGGGCTTCGAGGGTCTGCCGGGCACGTTCCAGGGCGATCATCGGGCCTCGCCTCCGACCAGAGCCTCATAGACGGCCAGGGGCCGCACCTCAACCTCCGGGTCCGGTATGCACCGGGCGACCGGTTCCGGGAGCCGGACGGGTCCGTTCAGCGGCAGTCCGGCATACGGGTCCGGAATGCGTCCTACGGTGCCAGGGAGCAGAGAACGCGGGGGGCGGTCGATGCAACGGTCTCCCGTGGCCGTCCAGATTTCCACGTACGCGCCCCGCTCCTTCACCACCACCTGCGCCCCCGCCCACTGCCAGGGGACGCCGTCCACGCCCGTTCCCACTGCACGTAACCGTCCCGGCCTACCTGCCGCTGCTCGCGCAGCCAGGGCCTAAGCCGCTCCTGCGAAGGAAGCGGCCGCAAGGCACCTCGTTCGATCGCCAACCGGTCCACGGGCCGCTCATGGGTGGTGCCGTGGATGCGGACGTTGGCTACGGTATCACACCACGCCAGGGCCTGCCGGTTCAGGTCATCCAGATCCGTGAACCGAACCGCGGGCCAGAAGTTGCCCTTGACGTACTTGATGCCGCTTTCCACCCGGCCCTTGGTCTGGGGGCGGTAGCCCTGGCAGAGCCGGATGGCAAAACCCAGCCGCAGGGCAAAGTCCATAAAGCGTTCATTCCACTTGGGTTCGCCGTTCTCGTCCAGCCCCAACACCACCAGCTTGGTCCGATCGTACAGACACGTTTCGGGCACTCCGCCGAAGTACCGGAACGCGTTCAGATGGCACCGGATGAACGTCGCGGTGTCGGCCCGGTCGACAAACTTACGTTAGAGCCGGAACGAGGGCCGGCGCCCAGAGGCGAACGATCGCCAGACGCACCAACTCCTCGGCGGGGCCCGATACCCCCACCACCAGCCATGGGGCTCGATGCTTTCCGCTACCTTCAAAACGCCGGGCGATGAGTGTAGCGGCCGGTCGTAAAATCCCCCACTAGGGCCGGATGAAAATTCCCCCGCCCCATCGAATGACAGACACCGAATCCTTGGCGGGGATGAGGTGTCAGCATGATAGGAGCGGAGGAAATGTTTGACGTGAAGGCGTTGTATGAAGAACTGCGCAGCATCCGTGCCGTGGCCCGGATCACCGGGCACGATCGAAAGACGGTGCGCAAGATCATTTACGCACAGGAACTGCCGCGCTACAAGCCCCGGCCGCCGCGCCCATCCAAGCTGGACCCCTTCAAGCCGTATCTCTTGAAGCGCATCAGCGAAGGGGTCTTGAACGGCAGCGTCCTTTACGCCGAGATTCAAGCGCAGGGATACACGGGCGGAAAGACCCTGGTAAAAGACTTTGTGGCCCCATTTCGCGGGGTCCGGGCTCCCAAGGCGGTTCAGCGGTTTGAAACACCGCCTGGCCAGCAAGCTCAGGTGGATTGGGTACTTCCGATATGAGGATGAGGACGGTCACCGGCATACGGTCTATGCCTTCGTGTACCTCCTGAGCTTTTCCCGGTTCGTGCATGTGGAGTTCACGGAGCGGATGGACCAAGACACTCTTCTCATGTGCCTTGTGAACGCCTTTGAAGCCTCAGGCGGTGTCCCCCGGGAGGTCTTGTTCGACAACATGAAGCAGGCCGTCTTGGGCCGCTCCCCCCGGGGCGAGGTGGAGTGGCATCCCCGGTTGGCTGACTTTGCGATGGTGGTAGGTTTCCGACCCAGGGCCTGCCGACCGGGACGGGCCCAGACCAAAGGCAAGGTGGAACGCCTCATCCGGTACGTGCGGGAGAATTTCTGGCCTGGCCGGCGATTCACCGACCTGGCAGATCTTAACGAGCAGGCCCGCGCATGGTGCGATAAAGCCAACCGGCGGGTTCATGGGACGACCAGTCAGATTCCGGTGGAGCAGCTGGCCAAAGAAGCGCTGCAGCCGGTGCCGGAACGTGAGCGCCTGGAGCACCTTGTGGGTGAAACCCGTAAGGTCAGCCGGGACGGTTTTGTGTCCTTTGGCGGTTGCCGATATGGCGTTCCCTGGTCGTGGGCAGGAGCGCAGGTGGTGGTCAAGGAAAGGGGGCCATACGTGGAAATCTGGAGTGCTGCGGGAGACCACTTGATCCACCGCCATCCCCGATCCCTCATCCCAGGTTCCATCATCCGGATTCCCGAGCAGTATACAGGGTTACCCCTCACAGGGCCTGTCCATTCGTTAGAGCCGGTCGCCCGGCGCATATCGGCGCCGGAGGTGGAGGTACGGCCCCTGGCGGTTTATGAGGCGATGGCGGGAGGAGAGGCTCCATGATCGCCCTGGAACGGGCCCGGCAGACACTTGAAACCCTGGGTCTGGCCCAGGCGGCTGCGGTGCTGGAAAGCCGCTTGGAGGCGGCTGCCGCCAAGGAGATGACCTATGCCGAATGTCTGGCGGACCTTCTGGAGGCGGAACTTATCGTTCGACGGGAACGGTACCTGAAGACCCGCATTCGCTTGGCCCATTTCCCCTTCCAAAAGACCCTGGACCACTTTGACTTCAGCTTCCAACCCTCCATCGATGAGCGCCAAATCCGGGAGCTGGCCACCATGGCCTTTGTGGCAAGCGCCACCAACGTTCTCTTCCTGGGCCCACCCGGGGTGGGAAAGAGCCACTTGGCGATCGCTCTGGGTCTAGCTGCCATCGAGCAGGGGCTGGCCGTGTACTTTGTGACCGCCCATGCCTTAGTCCAGGACTTGCGCAGGGCCCATGCCGAAAACCGGTTGGAGAGGCGGCTGCGGGTCTACACATCGCCCCGGCTGCTGATCGTCGATGAACTGGGTTACCTCGCCTTGGATCCCCTGGAGGCGACCCTCTTTTTCAGCTGGTCAGCGCCCGCTACACCCGCGGGAGCATCATCCTGACCTCCAACAAGAGCTTTGGGGATTGGGGCCAGATCTTCGGCGACACGGTGATGGCCACTGCCATTCTGGACAGGCTCCTTCACCCATCGGTGGTGATCAACATCCGCGGCGAATCCTACCGGTTGCGGGAAAAGAAGCGAGCAGGACTTTTGGGGACCCAGCCTGTGGTTCCTCCCCGTGATGCAAAGACCGTGTAGAGGTGACCTGCCAGTACCTGTTTCAACTGCTGGAAGGGGGTGATGGCAGCCTTCGTGACCTGACCCGGGGGAATTTTCGACTGGCCAAAGTGGGGGAAGTTTCAGCCGGCCTTGACAATGGATCGGGGGCGACGCAGGCAGGGGCCGGACGAACTCCTTGAGGATGGTGTAGCCCCCTTCGTAACCCTGGGTCCGCAGCTTGCGGAGAAGGACAACGCAGTTTTCCACACCTTCCGCGACCCGTTGCAGGATAAACTCTTTGTACGGGTCGAGCTTAGAGCCGCGAGCCGCCCGAGGTGCCCGCTTGGGCACCTCGGTGGCGCGCAAGTACCGCCGCACCGTGTTCCGGGAGATGCCGAGGATTCGCGCGATCTCCCGGATGGATCGACCCTCGCCATGAAGCTCGTATAGGCGTTTCACCTTCCCACCTCCCAGCATGTTGCCGAGGACACCTCCCGCTCCGTGGCTGGATTCGGAAGGTGTCTTTGCTGGGGGGTGGGTCAGTTCTTACCCGGCGATCCCGGGTCAGTTTAACACCGGCGATGACACTCGACTTGGTCAACCCTCCACCTGTATAGCACCCGGTTTTCTGGACACGGAAAGGCTTAAGCCACCTCCTTTCGCAGGAAGTCTGATCGGACCTGGGCGGGCGTTCGATAGCCGTGCCTCTGGAGGATCCAGGCGCTGTTGTAGAGCTCGATGAACCGGCCGATCACCTCGCGGGCGTGCTCAAGATCCCGAAACCTGTGGACGTAGAGGCACTGCTCCTTCAGAGTCCGCATGAATCGTTCGATGATGCCGTTGCCCTCGGGCTCTCCCACGAATGCCGGCGAAAGCTGGATCCCGTAGAACGCCATCTCCTGGCGGAAGTTCCGCGACGTGTACTGGGGGCCGTGGTCATGGCGCAGGAGAAGGCCGCGGGCCACGTCCCGCCCGCTGGTTCCGAACTCACGCCGTACACCCATGCGCACCGGTTCCGCCGCCGCAAACCGGTCGCCCACCTTGGCGACGTGCCAACCCACGATGTCCTCGACATGATGGTCGATGGCGCCAAAGAACCAGCACCAGCCATCCTCTTCGGTGTAAAACCGCGTGGCGTCCGTCCCCCACAGGCGGTTGGGTCGCTCGGACTGGATCTTCCCGTCATGGGCGCGGGGACCATGGGCGTGCACACGTCGCACCGGCGCCAAAAGCCCGTTCTCCCGCATCAGCCGCAGCACACGCTTGCCCGATACCCGCAGTCCCAATCTCGCCCGGATCTTCCGGTACCCCTCTCCGTGGAACGGACTCGATCGGATGACCTCCCGGATCTGCACCACGAGTTCCTCATCGTTCACCGGCGTCTTCGGACCACGCTTTCTGCCGCCGCGGCGCCCGCCTTTCAACCAGGCGTAGTACGTCGACCGCGCCACCCCAAACCACCGGCACACCATCTCCACCGGGTAGGGACGACCCGTGGCCGCGCTCATTGTCCCCGCCTTGGCCCGGACCTCTTCCGGGAAGCACGGCCAAACTTTTTTTCCAACGCTTCACGCGCCAGCTCCAGCTCCATCGTCAACTCGCCGATTTTCGCCCGCGCTTCCTTGAGCTCCGCGGCTTGGGAGGTGTCCCCCCGTGACTTCAGGCCCTCCAGGCCGCTCTCCAGAAAGCGCTTCCGCCATTCCTCCAGCTGATGGACCGACACCTTGACCTCCC
>JAHHQG010000065.1 GCA_018729555.1 Clostridiales bacterium
TGCGCCATGTGGATGAAGTGCTGGCACGTCTTGGCCTTTAGGGTGAGGGACCCTGTTGCATGACGGAAAGCCATGCGCTACAATCCTTTCTGCCGGTGGGAAGCGGCCGGCACGGAGATTTGCGGGCGGGAATAGCTCAGTGGTAGAGCGCTACCTTGCCAAGGTAGAAGTCGCGGGTTCGAATCCCGTTTCCCGCTCCAAAAATTTTTTGGCGACGTAGCCAAGTGGTAAGGCGGGGGACTGCAAATCCCTTATTCGGCGGTTCGAATCCGCCCGTCGCCTCCAGGAGATTGGGTTTAGGGCGGTTAGCTCAGCTGGCTAGAGCGCGTGATTGACGTTCACGAGGTCAGAGGTTCAAGTCCTCTACCGCCCACCAATTTATGTCAGGGAAAATGGGGTGTTACCCCTTACGGGTATGCCCCATTTTCCTTTGTTTTGACTGCAATTGTTTGCTTTAACTGCAATATTAGTGCGAGCGGGCTCTCTCACCCTCTCTCACCAGGTGCTGCCCCGGGGCGCGTGGAAAATCAGTCACATGCACGGGTGCATGTGCACGGGTGCATGCGCGATAGAGGTCAGCGCCGTCTCTCCACTGGGTGGATCCATGTCAGGACCCTGGCGTTGCCCAGGTTTGAGGAATTTTCAAAACCGGCATTTCCCACGCGCAAAGCGGGTAGTGCCGTCCTGGCCCGGGGACGCGAAAAATTTTCAGCCATTGCTTCTAGGGGCTGCTCTTTCCCCCTTTTCACCCGGCTTTTCTCCGGCCTTTTGTCGCCTTTTTGCAACCCTTTCCCTCTCAGCGGGCGGGGTGCAAGGCGGAATAACGGGGTGGCGGCGGTTTCGTCAGACGCTGACGGCACCCCGGGCTAAAGCGGCCAGGTACTGTTCCACGTTCTCAAGCGAAATCAACGGATAAATAGCATTATCGGTGTATGGGGTACCCGGCAAGGAGGCCAGCAATCGGAACACCTCTTCGTGCGACTCGGCTTCTACAATGATCAGGGTCTTCATGGGCGTGAACGGCCCTGTGAGTCCCACGAACTTGACGATTCCCTGCTGCTTCCACTCGAGGATTGTGCGAATGGACGCGTGTAGGGCCTTGGCTGGAGCGGCGTCCGAAATGATGACCGAATCACGTGTCGTCGATTGGATAACGTACAACATGGTGGCCACCTCCCAAGATGATCTTGGTTAGAGTACTGTCCAGGGGTACAAGGTATTCCTTCGCCTACGGCCCCGGCGGTTTTAGGGTCCGAGCTGTAAGAAAGCGAAAGCTTTCCGGGTATCGAGAAATGGTCTAGGCAGACGATCCAAGGCAAGAGGAGATCCTCCCCCACCTGGTGGGGAAGAGCCTTCCCCAGGCGACCAGGCGTAGCGGGGTGGGACACGGAGGGGTTCGGTGGATGTTGAAGCGCCGGGTCATAGGTGAAGTTCCGATGGAAGTAGCCTTGGAAGGGTTGTCGAGGTCGGGATGGGCATCTCGGGGTGGTCATCGATGAGCCGAGCTTCCGGAACCAAACGATGATGATCACGGTGACCTTGCTGCCACCTTTTAGGCGGCTTTTGGCCATCTTACCGTGCGATCGTCCGGCCACGCTTTAAGCGCTATGTGCAGGGGATTCCTGAGGAGGTGAAGGCCCGGATCATCGGCGTATGGTGGATCTATGTAAACCATGCCAACGTGAGGCATGTTCATGCTGTCAAGGAGGAGCTCCGGGCAGTGGTTGAAGCCAAGGACCGCCAAGAGGCGGCGGCGCTCTTGGACCGGATCATCTTCAACACCGAAGATGCTTCAGATGTGGCGATGGTTTATAGTGGGGCGAGACGCTGAAGGCATGGCGAGAGGCGATCCTCACTTTCCATGACCTTCGCATCACCAACGGGTTTACCGAGGGTACCCCCACCAAGATCAAGTTCTTGAGACGTTTGCGTTATGGGTTCAGGGATGCAGACACCTATATCCGCAAGATGCTTTTGGGCCTCCT
>JAHHQG010000066.1 GCA_018729555.1 Clostridiales bacterium
GCTTTTTCCTCGCTGGCCGCCCAAATGGGCTATTGGACCATTGAGGCTTTCTTCCCCCCTTGGGATAGACTAAGGGCAGTGCGCAGGAGGTGAGGGGCTTGTTCAACAGCCCCCTTTGGCTGATGTGGAATTGGCACCCCGCCGTGCTGGGGGCGGCGGGGCTTCTGGCCGTGGGCTATCCCTGGCTGGTGCGAAAGACCAATACCCAAGGCCAGGGCGGCAGCGCCGCCGCCTTCTATTCCGGCTTGGTGATCCTCCTTCTCAGCACCGAATCGCCCATCGATCACCTGGGGGAGATCTTCCTCTTCTGGGTCCACATGGTGCAGCACATGCTTTTGACCTTTACCGTCCCTCCGTTGATCCTTCTGGGTTTAAGGGGTCATCTTCCCGACATTCCGAAGAGGGTCTTGCCGGTGGCCCGCTTTTTCACCCAGCCCATGGTGGCCACCCTCCTCTTCAACGGGGTCTTTTCCGCCTTCCACTTTCCCAGCCTGTATGAATGGGCCATTGCCAACCGCTTCTACCACTCCATCGAGCACCTGGTGTTGGTGGGGCTGGCGTTCCTCTTCTGGACCCCCATCATCGGGCCCCACCGCCAACTGCCTCACCTTTCGGAGCCGGGGAAGATCGTCTACGTGTTCCTGAGTGGGCTCCTCATGATCCCGGTCTTCGCCGGGGTGACGTTCGCCGATGCGGCCCTTTACCCCAGCCATGTGGATGCGCCCCGCATCATGCCCCTAACGCCTCTAGAAGACCAGCAGCTGGGGGGTATCATCATGAAGCTGTGGGGTGGGCTGGTCTACGTCATCGTGCTGGTGGTGGCCTTCTACCGGTGGGTGGCCCAGGATCCGGCCGCCAAAGCGGATCCCCCCGTCTCGGTATTTCCCCGGCGGGAAGCGACTTCCGGTGAGGGCGCATGACGGCCCGCTGGGTGAGGATCCTTCTCTGGGGTTTGGTGGTCCTCCTGGCGGTGTTCTACCTGTACGTTCGCTCGGCGGCCGGCGCCGTGAACCGCATGGACTACAGGGGAGCCGACCTGGGTCTCATCCCGGCTCCTTCCTTTGAGCTCACCAACCAGGAAGGGAAGATCCGTCGGCTGGAAGATTACCGGGGAAGGGCCGTCCTTTTGACCTTCCTCGACGGTCACTGCAAGGACGTTTGCCCCCTTACCCTTCAGGCCATGGCCGATGTGGAAAAGATCCTGGGGAGAGATCGGGGCCGGGTGGCCCTGGTGGCCATCTCCGTCAATCCATGGTTGGACAAGGTGGGAGAGCCGGCCTACGTGGCCCAGAAAGGGCCTTCCCCAAAGGTGTGGGACTTCCTCACGGGAACGGAGGAGGAACTGCGGCCGGTGTGGAAGGCGTACAGGGTGCAGGTGGCTGAAACCTCCGTAGGGAAATTCACCTTCAACCAGGCCCATGACACCGGGTTTTTCATCCTGGATCCCCAAGGCCGCCAGTACCGATACATCCAATCGGATGTGAATCCCAGCCTGGTGGTGGAGCTCCTCCGGGAGGCTTTGGCGGGTGAGGCGCGGTGAGGCGCGGCCTGGCCCTCTTGCTCTTCCTGGCGGTGGGGTTCCTCGCCGGATGCGGGGACGCCATCGACTGGAACGCCACCCATGAGGGCATGGAAGCGGTGCGCCAGGCTCTTGATGAGGGCGACTACGCCAAAGCCAAGGCCCTCTGGAAACCTGTCGACCAGGTGATCCATGCCGTCTACCCCACCTTGCAGAAGAAAAACGGTCCTTTGGCCAGGGATATGTGGCACCATATGGCCCTTGTGGAGCTGGGCTTCATGAGCGGAGATTGGGAGAAGGCCCGGCAGGGGGCCGAGGCCCTTCCTTCCATCCTGAAAAAGGTGGAGGCGGAGCTAGGGGGAATGAGCGCTGGACCGTGAGGTGCCTCTTACTTCCAGAACACGATGATCGCGTCGGCGCTGATGCATCACCCGCGCAACGGGCCGATGGCGCT
>JAHHQG010000067.1 GCA_018729555.1 Clostridiales bacterium
GTTCGTGGTGGCCATAGGCGTGACAGAGACGGGAGAGCGTGAGGTCTTGGGGTTCGATATCGGAACGAGTGAGGATGGTGCCTTTTGGACCGAGTTCCTACGTGACTTGAAGCAGCGTGGCCTGCGAGGCGTCAGGCTGGTTGTCAGCGACGCTCATCTGGGCCTGAGACAGGCGATTTCGGAGGTGCTCACTGGGGCTACGTGGCAGCGGTGCAAGGTGCACACCATCCGGAACGTGCTCAGCCAGGTGCCGAAGAAGCAGCCGTCCATGGTCGCAGCGATCATCCGGACCATCTTCGCACAGCCCACGCAGGAGGCGGCCAGAGCACAGTTGCGTAGCGTAGTCAAACAGCTCCAAGACAAGTTCCCGAAGGCCATGGAGATCCTGCAGGCGGCCGAAGACGACGTGCTGGCGTTCATGGCGCTGCCGGGCGAGCATTGGCGGCAGATCTGCTCCACGAATCCACTGGAGCGCCTGAATCGGGAGATGAGGCGGCGGATGGACGTCGTCGGAATCTTCCCAAACCGGAACTCCGTACTGCGTCTCATGGGAGCCATGCTGCAGGAGCAGCACGAGGAGTGGATGGTATCCCGGCGCTACTTCAGCCTGGAGTCCATGGCGAGATTAAAGCCAGACCAAACACTGCTGACAGCAGAGGCGGTGCTGCAGAAATAGCGATGAGGAGGTGGCGTGGTATGCGGCACGCAAACTTTGGCTTTGCCCCCTAGGTGCCCAAATTCGACCGGAAGGAGCGACGTCAAGGGCGTCCACCAGGACGAAGAAGCGCCCCTTGACGGAGCGACGACGGTCGACAAACTCCCCTGGCGGAGCAAAGTCAACGATGTCACAAACTAGACACAAACGGTGAAATTACACCACTTGACGGGACACTACCATTCCCTTAGCTCATCTGATCGCCTGATCACACTTCTTGACATGGAGCCGATTGTCAATGTCAAGGTTATCACGGTTGCGGTTGGGTCAAAAAACTATTGACACGTATTATTTGTACGTGTTATACTGGACACAGAAAGGAGGTAATCATGAGGAGTAAATCATCATGGGATATCATCAAGATCATCGAAGCCGATGGCTGGTACCTCGTAAGAGTGCGAGGGAGCCACCACCAGTTCAAGCATCCATTCAAGCCAGGCTTGGTCACCATACCTCATCCTAGAAAGGAACTCGCACCGAAAACGATTAAGTCAATTCTAAGACAGGCCGGGATCCTCGAATAATCCCGGGTTGAAAGAAGGAGGTTCACAGATGGCCAAATACGTTTACCCTGCGATTTTCGAGCCGAACGAAGCCGGAGGATACACAGTCACATTTCCCGATCTTCCTGGCTGCATTACCGAAGGCAACACCTTGGACGAAGCGCTAAAGATGGCCACCGAAGCAATGGCCTTGCACCTTTACGGCATGGAAGAAGACGGCGACGAAATTCCGGCGCCCTCCAACCCTGCGGAAGTGAAAATCCCGGAAGACGCAAGCCCTGGCGCATTCGTCACGTTGATCCAGGCCCGGACTGAGCCAATCCGGGACGAGATGGAAAATCGAGCGGTCAAGAAAACGTTGACCATTCCCAAATGGCTTAACGATGCTGCTGAGAAAGAAGGGATCAACTTCTCCCAAGTCCTTCAGTATGCGCTGAAGGAGCAACTTGGCTTCATCGAAAAACGCTCTTAACAAGAAGGCCCAGGATAATCCTGGGTCTTCATTTTGTTATGTGTTCTCGTGTTTGATGGATGGGTAGTGATTCGAACCCTAAGGGCGAGCGCCGGGGAGCGTGAGACCCGCGACCGGCACGGCCAGGCCGA
>JAHHQG010000068.1 GCA_018729555.1 Clostridiales bacterium
CCTGGAGAAGGCCCGGCAGTACCTGGAGCAGCTGGGCTTGAGCCACGCGGCGGCGCGCCGGGAGCGCTACCTGCGAACACGGACACGACTGGCGCACTTGCCCTTTCACCGCACCCTGGAGCAGTTCGACTTCGGGTTCCAGCCGTCCGTCGACGAGCGCCAGATTCGCGAGCTGGCTACCCTTGCCTTCGTCGCCGACGCCGCCAATGTGATCTTCCTCGGACCACCCGGCGTGGGCAAAACCCACCTGAGTGGGGCGCTCGGGATCAAGGCGATCGAGGCCGGCTATGGGGTGTACTTCGTGCGAGCCCACGAGCCCCTCGAAGACCTGCGCCGCGCCCAAGCCGAGCACCGGCTCGACCGGCGCATGCGAGTCTACCTGGCCCCCAAGGTGCTGATCATCGACGAATTCGGGGTCTGGCCCTACGACCGGGCTGCGGCAACCGCCCTGTTCGCCCTGATCTCGGCCCGTTATGAACGGGGCAGCATCATCTTGACCAGTAACAAGGGCTTTGCGGAGTGGGGCGAAGTGTTGGGCGATTCGGTGATCGCCACCGCCATCCTCGACCGACTGCTTCACCACAGCCACGTCATCAACATCCGGGGCGAGAGCTACCGGCTTCGGGAGAAGAAGCGGGCGGGACTGTTTGGCGGGACCCCAACCCGAAGGGAGGTGATGCCACAGGACGGCTCTGCGGAGTAAGTGACCCGAAGGGGTGGGTCAGTTTCCAACCGGCGCCAAGTAGGTCACTTCTAAGTCGGCGTTGACACAGCCCATAGAGCCACTGGACATACCCATCCCGGTCGATCAGTCGCGGTCCGCGAAACCATGGCTTTAGCGTTCTGGGGAAGGTGTAGGGAGAGGGACCCCTCGTTCAGTCATCAGTCGATGGACCGACCGCTCATGAGTGATGCCAACACGTATATTGGCCGCCGTATCGCACCAGATCCGTGCCTGACAGTATTCAGATCTTCCAAGTCGATGAACCGAGCAGTGGACCAGCGTTCCCCCTTCCACATACTGGATAGCCCTTTCCACTCACCCCTTGGACCGGGTGAGCACCATGACAAACGCGCACTCACGCCGGACCGTGTCGTCACGAAGCCTATAAGCACAAGTTCCCCAATCCACGTGGGCTTAATGGCACGGCAAGGTCTCAAACCGGACGATACCCGCCCCCGACGGCAACCGCTTCCGATGCAACGGCCGAATGAAGTCTTTGAGAATGGTATAACCCCCCTCGTAGCCCTGGGCTTGGATTTCCCTGAGAAGGACCCTGCAGTTTTCCACACCCTCCTTTAGCCGCTGGGGGCTATACGCCTCGTAGGAGTCGAGCTTCAACCCCTGTGGCTGTCGGGGCGCCGGGCCGGATACCTCGAGGGCACGTACATATCGCCTTATCGTGTTCCACGAGATCCCCCAGATTCCGCGCGATTTCCCTTATACAACGTCCCTCTGTAAGGCCAGCTTAAAATTGCACCACTTTGGCGCGCCAAAGATTCCCCCGGGTCAGTTTCCCACACCTACGAGCACCTTCCTCCAGCACTTGAAACAGGACTGGCATCTGTCTGGAACACTAAACAGGTCACGTCCCGTCAAGTGGTGTAAATTTGCTCCCCCTCGCGTAGATGCTTGTGCTAGGACTCCCGCACCACCTCCTTCATGGGATGTGTCTCGAGGACCGGTTCAGGCCCGTGTCTTAGCTTGGCCATCGACTCGAGGCCAGAGTACTTCCGGGACACCATCCACTCCTCGTGCTGTTCCTCAAGAACCGCCCCAAG
>JAHHQG010000069.1 GCA_018729555.1 Clostridiales bacterium
CATACTCCACCGGGAAGACGGCGTCATCGCCGATGTGGAACTCCACGGGGTTGGCGAGGGGCTGGTACATATGGTACATGGCGTAGAAATCCCTGGACGAAAGGATCTCTACGTAGCCCGCCTTTCCCTCCGGGGTGAGGTAGGCCTTGGCCAGGACAGGATGGGGAGGGGTCCAGCTGGTGTAGGGGAGGGGCTCCAGGTCTTCAGCCGCCCACGCTACCCAGGCGTTTTCCGAAGGCAGGGCGTAATACTCCCCCTTCAGGAGGAGTTGGGAAGGCTCTTTTCGCGCAAGGCCGACGATGCCCTCCTGAGGGTTCCTGAGCTCCAGGATCTTCCCCTCCTCCACCTGCACCCAAAAGACCCGGCCCTGGGCCAAATGGAAGCGCCCCAGTTCACCCTCGGCGAGGAGAAGGGGGCTTCCATCGGCCAGCCTGAGGTCCTGGCCGTCAAAGAGGGCGTAGAAGGTTCCGGTGGTGCTGGGGGGCCGGCTGGCGCCAAGGCGGCTCTTTTGCCAGTAGAAGCCACCGGCGACGAGAAGGGCCACCACCAAAAGACCCAAGGTCCAGCGGGCACCTTTGGACATGGTTCAACTCCTTTCGTAGGCTTATCCCTTCTAGGTTTCCCAAGGGAAAGGCCCGATGCCCACGGCCATATGGACGTAGGGACGTGGGCCATGGGGCCCTTGATGGTTCTTGGATGGGTTGACCTGGAAAAAGGGCTCCCTAAGATGGAAACCGGGGTGGGGGTCATGGAGGAGCTCGAAGGATGGCATGTGAAGTGGGATGGGAAGGTGCTTCACCTCCGGAGGAAGGAATGGGATAGGGCGGGTTCCATCTGGGTCCTCTGGGCGTTACGTTTGCTGCTCTTTCCTTTCTTCCTGGTTTATTTATTTCTTTTTGGTGTGATGGTGGTGGCAACCTTCTCGATTCCCTTCGACAAAGACTTTTGGCCGGATCTGGGCAGCCGGTTGCTCGCCTTTGGGATGTTCTCCGTCCTTATCGCCACCCTTGGAGTGGGAATTGTGGTTTTGATCAAATTCTTTTTTAGGAGGGATCCCTGGCGCTTCGAGGTGATGGTGGATACCCTTCAGCGGCGGATCACGTTCGTCCATTACGATCGCAACGTGTTGCGGGAGCTGCCCCGCTTCCGGCCCATCCGAGCGGTGGTGGAGAACGTGGATCACGTGATGCTATATCTTCCCTCCCCGGCCTTCATGAACCAGTACCCCTTCTTAGACCGGTTCTTCTTTTTGGTGCCCGTGGACTCCGAAGGCCGGGAACAGTGGGTGGCGGGGGATGTGGGTGGCCTTCGCCGGGTATTGACGGAAGACAATCTGGAAGAGGTCCCTAAGTACGGCCTGGAGGCTCTCTATGCGGTGAATCGCGCCCTGGGACATCCTGTGACCGAACCGACGGAAGAGGCCCTGCGGCCTTTCTTGGGGACCATTGAAGAAGGGAGCCCGCAGGAGGCTTACCTGAAGGACCGGCGCCTCATGGGTTGGATGTATGCTTTGTTGCTGCGGCTAGGTCCCAACCTCGGGAGGCTGATGAGGTGATGAAGGGCTACCAGGGCTTGGGCTGCTCCGTCTTCGTCGGGCGAGGCATCTGCGGTTCCAGAGGCCGATTTCCGTTGACGCCACAGGGCAAAATGGGTAAAGTCTTGAAGGAGCCGCTCTCTTCTCGTGGAGGAGAGGCGGGGTAAACGTTTTGGCGCGGTAGCTCAGTCGGTAGAGCAGCGGACTGAAAATCCGCGTGTCGGGGGTT
>JAHHQG010000007.1 GCA_018729555.1 Clostridiales bacterium
AGGGGATACCCGTCCCCAAACCCGGGCCCAGGTCGGGGGCAAGGCCCCCGAGGCGAAGAATCCCCCGCAATAGGGGGTTCTTCGCTTGTTCCCTTTTGCCGGTCTATGGTATCGTTTCGATGAAAGGAGAAGCGGCATGGGATCGTTTCTCACCCGCCGTGAAATTCTCTATGCCCTTGGCTTCATCTACTTCTTCTGGCCCAAGGGGCTTCCGCCTTTGCTTCAGGGGCTTTCCCTTTTTTTCATGGGGCTTGCCCTCGGGCTCAGGGTGTTTCGCGCCATGAGAGGACCTTATCACCCCGAAGGGCCCCTCACCCTCTTCGACGTTGTCCTCGTCGCCGTCTACTTCACCGGGGTTGCCCACGCAAGCGAGCTCCTCTGGCCCGAACATAGCCTCTGGGCCCTTTTCCTTTTCTGCGCTTGGTTTGTCTACGCCAGCTTCTTCTTTCCCTACGACTGGCTTTGGGCCCAAACCAACGGGAAGGAGTTCCTCTCGCCTCTTCCCCTTCCCCCGGCCATGGAAACCCTTTTCCGAACCCCTCCCGCCCTCTACCTCTACCATAGCGAGGAGTGGCGGCATCCCTACCGCCTCGCCTTCCCCTTCACCCGCAAAAAGGCGGTGCTCGTTTCCGAGGACTACTATTCCCGAGCCTCCGAAACCGGCGCAAGGGCCGCCCTCTACCACCTCCTCCTTCAGGAACGGTCCCACCTCGCCCGGATCCTTCCCTGGGTTCCCCCGGCCATCCTCGCGGGAGCCGTCCTCGCCATCACCCGGACCACCGGAAGCGGCGACATCCGCGTGATTTTTTCCCCACCCCACCACGATGAAACGGGAACCATCCTTTTGGCAGCGGCAGGGATTCTTTCCCTCCACCTTCTTTTCACGATTTCCCTCCGCCAGTACCACCGGCAGGCCAGCCTTTTTCTAGCCCTCGACCATCCAGAGCGTCCTGAAACCGTCTTCGAGGGCAACATGCCCCTCCCCTTCTTCACCGCCTATCTTCGGCGGCTCAGGGTCCCCCCTTACCCCGTCCTAAAATCCCGGGACACCCTTCGCCTCGAAGAGGTCTTGGCCAACACCGAAGTCCGCTCCCAAAACCGCTACCGCCTCGCCGACTTTCCAAGACCCCGCTACAGGTCCCTGGAGGAATGGGAAAAGTCCTTGAAAGAAATCTCGCAAAACCGCTAGGGCCTTAGCCGTATCTATTCCCCGGGTGACGAACCATGCCCTTTTTCCACGACCCTTTCTTGGATGAACCGCCCTCGGCCCCGGCCGGTCCTATGCCCCTGCCGCCCGAAAACCACCGGCCGCGTTCCGGCCGCCTTTCCATAAAGCAATGGATGGCCGCCGCCCTCGGCCCCCTGGTGCAGTGGGTTTTTGCCGTGATCGGCCTGCAAAAAAGGGTTTAAATCAAGCTTCGCGGCCACCTGGACCGGGTTTTCCTTCCGCCGGGTGGTTTGCTCACCCACTTTGCGTTTTATGCTATTCTTTGGAGGGAGGCAGAGCCATGAAGTTTCTCTTCCTGACGGACACCCATTTCCGGGTGCAAAACCCGAGGTGGCGCAAGGATCACTTCCTTGAGGCCCTTGAGGCCAAGGTCCGGACGGCGGGGGAGATCGCCCGGAAAGAGGATGTGGCGGCGGTCTTCCACGGCGGGGATCTCTTCGATTCGCCCCAGCCCAGCTACGGCCTGGCCCTCAGGGTCTACCAGATCCTCCTTGAAGCCTTTGAGGACCGACCGGTCTACGTGGTCCCCGGAAACCACGACGTTATCGGTTACAACCCCTCGCCGGACATCCTTAACCGGACCGCCTTAGGCCTGGGAGCTGGACTGGGGATCTACCGGATCCTCGGGGAGGAACCGGCTATCTTCAAAACTCCCGAAGGAAAGACGGTGGCCGTGACGGGGGCCCCCTTTCATGCGGACATGGACCGGCGGGAGCGGCTTTTGGACTACTCCCCCAAGGCGCGCTTCGGCGATCTTTGCGTCCACATCGTCCACGGCATGCTCCTCCCCCGGCCCATCCACCCCGACGCTCCCTCCACCTCCTTTAGCGACATCGAGGGGACGCTCGCCGACCTCATCTTCACGGGCCATTACCATGAGGGGTTTGCCCCGAGAAAAGCGGGGCGGGCCATGGTGTACAACCCCGGGGCCGTGGCAAGGCTCGAACACGAATCCCGGCCCATCCAGGTCTACCTCTTCGATGACGAAGGACACGTGGAGGCCCGTCCTCTCCCCTTTGCTCCCGCCGACACCATCGCCCAGCCTTCGTGGGGGGAAAAGACCGGCGCGAGCGAAGCCCTTTCCCGCTTCCTCGAAGGGCTCTCCCGGACCCGGCAAACCCCGACCCAGAGCGCCTTCGGAGTGCTGGAAACAGTGGCCCGGGAACTGGCGGCAGACCCCCTCGCCGTCGAGCGGGCAAAGGCTCTTCTTTCCGCCGCCGCTGAAGAAGGGAGCGACGAACCGTGAGATACCTGCAAAAGGTTGTCATCGAGGGCTTCCAGTCCCATGACCATACGGCTATCGAACTGTCGCCCACGCTCACCGTCCTCACCGGCCCGTCCGATAGCGGGAAATCAGCCGTCATCCGCGCCATCCGCTGGGTCTTCCACAACGCGCCTTCGGGGGACGCCTTCCTGCGGTTCAACCAGGGGCCAGCTCGGGTAAGCCTAACCTTTTCCGACGGGGTGACCATCACCCGGGAGCGTAGCGGCAAAACCAACCGCTACATCCTTTCCCTCCCCGGTGAAGAACCCCGGGTTTTCGAGGGTTTCGGACGGGATGTTCCGGAACCCGTCCGGGACGTGCTGCCGCAAAGCGCCTACCACATCCAGGGCCAGCTGGAAGCCCCTTTCTTCCTCGGCCTCCCGCCTTCCCAGCAGGCGGAGATGCTGGGCCGGATCAACGGCATGAACATCCTTACCCGGGCCGCCAAGGAGGCGCGGCGGCTGGCCCTTCGCGCCCGCGAGGAGGCCCAGCGGCAAAAAGAAACCCGGGACCGGCTGCAAACCGCCCTTTCCGCTTACCAGGACCTGGACCAGGAAGAGGTTCTCCTGGAAAAGATCGAGGCCCTCCTCGCTGCCCTCGAAGCAACGGACGCCCAGGCCCGGGTTCTTTCCGACCTTCAGGCCCGGGCCCTTCGCCTCATGGAGGAGCGGCGGATGATTGAGACGCGCCTGGAAGAATTGCCCCTCGCCGCCCTCCACGCCGCCAGGGACGCCCTTTCCCGGGCCGAGGACATCCTCCGGAAAAGCGAGGCCCTTCGGCGTCTCGCGGGGCCCGCCAAAACCCTCGGAACCCGGCGGGAAGAACTCCGGAACACCCTCCAGGTCCTGCCCGCAAGGGAACCCCTTCTTACCCTCCAAACGGCCCTTTCCGCCGTCTCCGAAAAGCTTTCCGCCTTTTCCCGCCTTAAGGCGCGGATGGAGCGGATCCGCACCGCCGCCTCCGAGATAGAGACCAGGCTCGCTTCCCTCCCGGTTCTTCCCGACCTTTCGCGCCTGGCGCCCCTTCTCCAGCGCACCGAAACCCTCCGGCGCCTAGAGACGCGCGCCAGAGAACTCCGAAAGCAGAAGGCGGCCACGGAAAAGGCGTTGGCAGAGGCGGGGGCCGAAGTGGAAAGGCTCCTCGGCCAGTACCGGACGCTCCTCTCACAGGCGGGACGCTGCCCCACCTGCGGCCAGCCTGTCCAGCCCTCGCACCTCGCGACGTGTGGTATACCTTTAGCGGAAGGAGGTGGATCCCGTGGAACTGACCGCCAAACTTCAGGCACTGCAGCGAGCGGTTGAGGAAAAGCGGGCCCTCCGGGACCGCCTGGAAGGCCAGCTGCAAAGCCTCGACCGGCAATGGAATGAACTCGTCGAGGAAATGAAGGGCCTTGGCGTCACCCCCGACACCATCGAAGAGGAAATCGCCCGCCTGCAACAGGAGGCCAGGGCCCTCATGGAAGAAGCGGAAGCGCTTCTCTCAAAGGAGGTGACGTCCCATGACGACGATTCGTTCAGCTTTTGAGGCCCGGCGCGCCCGGTTTCTCGCCCGGAAGGCCGAACGGGAGCTCCTCCAAAAACAGCTGCGGGACGCCGAGACGGCCAGGGAAAACGCCGAAAAGGAAGCGGAGATCCTCGCGACCGCCCAAGAACTTCTGCAAACAGCCGCCCGCGTCGCCCTGGAGGACGCTCGCAACCGGGTGGAAGGCCTTCTCACCGAGGCCCTTTCCGCCGTCTTCGGCGAGGGACGCCTAACGGCACGCCTCGCCTTGGACGAGCGGGCCGATCGCCGGGAAGCCCGGGTCCTCGTGGGCGCCCCCGGCCCCGATGGAGAGATCCACTTCACCGAACCCATGGACGGCCACGGCGGCGGGGTGGTGGACGTCCTCTCCACCGCCTTCCGGGTCCTCATGCTCCAGGTCGAGGGAAAGGACGCGCCCCTTCTCCTGGACGAACCCGGAAAGCACATCTCGGCCCAGTACGCTCCCGCCTTCGCCGCCTTTTTGCGGGGTATCTCGGAAACCCTTTCCCAGCAGATCCTCATGGTCACCCACGAGGAAGCCCTTTCGGAAGTGGCCGACCGCGCCTGGCGGGTATCCCTGGAAGGGGGCCGGAGCGAGGTGGAGCCCGCCTAATGCTTTCCCTGCGCCCGTATCAGGAAGAAGCCCTGCAGGCCATCCGCCGGGCCTGGGACGAAGGCGTCCGGCGCATGCTCCTCGCTCTTCCCACGGGTGCAGGGAAAACCGTTATCTTCGCCCACGCCATCGCCGAGCGGGGACGGGAGAAGCGCGAGGGCATCGCCCTTGTGCTGGCCCACCGCCGGGAGCTTTTGGACCAGGCGGAAGAAAAGTTTCGCATCGTCTGGCCTCAGGCCCGGATCGGCCGGATCCAGGGACCGGCCAACATCTTTCGCGGCGCCGACATCGTGCTGGCCTCGGTGCAAACCCTTTCCCGGCCCGCCCGGCTGGAAGCCCTGGCGAAAAGCGAGTCCATCCATACCCTCATCGTCGATGAGGCCCACCACGCGGCGGCCCGCACCTATCGCCGCATCCTCGACCGCCTTTTCCACCCGGACATGCTCCTCTTAGGCGTTACAGCCACGCCCTTTCGTAGCGACCAGCTGTCCCTGGAATCCGTCTTCGAGCGACTGGTCTATCAGGTCGATCTTTTGAGCCTTATCCGGGCAGGATACCTGGCGGACCTCAGGATTTTCCGCATCTACACTTCCGTGTCCCTGGACCCCGTGAAACTCCGGGGAAAGGATTACGACCCCCAAAGCCTTCGCGCCGTCCTCAACACCCGCAACCGCAACGAGCTCATCCTTCGCGCCTACCTGAGATACGCAAGGGGAAAGCGCACCGTGTGCTTCGCCATCGACACCACCCACGCCCGCGACCTCAAGGAAATCTTCCAAAAGGCCGGGGTACACGCGGACGTCGTTTCCGAGAAACACAGCCCGCGCCAAAGAGCGGCCATCCTCCGCCGGTTCCGGGAAGGCCAGATCCAGGTCCTCATCAACTGCATGCTCCTCACCGAGGGATGGGACGACCCGGGAGTGGAAGCCATCATTATCGCCCGGCCCACCCGCTCCCGCGTCCTCTACTTCCAGATGATCGGACGGGGGACCCGCCTTTATCCAGGGAAGACCGAATGCCTCCTCCTCGACTTCGCCGACGCGTCCTTGAAACACCCGCCGGTCCATCTCTTCGACCTCCTTCCCGGCGAGACGGAGCCGCCTCCCGAGGAGGGGCTTCCCAGACGGGGCGTTTCCCTCCGGGAAGCTTCCCTCCAGATGGAGCGGCCCGAAGGCATCGACATCCAGGCGTCGGAAGAACGGCTTCTCGCTCGCTCGCGCCTTCGCTGGGTGGTCCTGGGCCAGCGCATGTTCCTCTCCACGGGCAACCAGACAGGGATCCTCCTTTATCCCGTGCAGCCGGGGCGCTACCGCCTCTATGAGGTGGACCACAAAAACCGGCAGTACACCCCGATAACCCAGGCCGCTCTTCCCGCCAGCTACGCCATCACCATCGCCGAGGAGACGGCCCAGAAAAAGGCCGCCAGCCTCGTCTCCCGCGACGCCAAATGGCGAAACCTCCCGCCCACGCCCAAACAAGCGGAACTCCTCCGCAAACTGGGCCACAGCCCAACGGGCCTCACCCGGGGCGACGCCTCCGACATCATCAACGAGATTTTCGTAAGACGCCAGCTGGCGGAGTTTAACCCGGAAAAGGCCCAGACCTAACTCGGCGTATATTGTCTTTGACCCATGACGCCCGGAAAGCCGGGCCAAGAGGAGGGGGTTCGCAAATGAATCTGGAGAAGGACGGCAAGATGACGATGGCGGAGACGCTGGATCGGGTCCTGGCGGACCTCGACGAGGCGCTGGAGGCCATCGATGAGGCCGGGTCCTATCTTCTTTGGGATCCGGCGGAATACCCGTACCACAAGCTGGTACGGGCCATGCTTGGGATATATTGGGCTCTCGCGCCTCACCAAGGACGGCGTCTCCAACATCTGAGAACTGAACCGGAGGAAGCCGCGATGGCCGAGGCGCTCAATACGGCCCTGAGGGCCCTCGACGAGGCACTAACAGCGATTGACGAGGCCGGGTCCTATCTTCTTTGGGATCCGGAAGAGCACGAGTATGAAGATCTTGTGTGGTCGCTTCGCGGAATTTACCGGGCTCTATACCCGGTTCTCAACCGGCGGTGGATCATGGACCCGCCGCCGGAAGAGAACTGATTTGAAAAGGGCCCTTCACCTCCGTGGTGAAGGGCCCCTCTTCTCCAGCACACACGGAAAAAGGGTATAGTGCCTTTGGAAGCCAGCCACCAGCTTCCAAAGGCACCCTCCTTTCCAGCGAAGGCCCCCGCTCCGGCGGGGGTTTTCGTTCTGATAGCCACGTCGTGACCTCCTCCCGCCCTTGAAAGGGTGGGCTTCCTCTTTCATCGAAGTGGCTTGCGTAGGCGCATTCAACGCCTACGCAGAGGCCTTCCTCTCCGGAGGCTTGACTTCGGGCCGGTCCAACCCTAGAGCTTGTGCCGAAAATATTTTACCACAATTCGCCTTTCATCCCACCTTTAAAAGAGGGTGGCCTTTCCCGGCGGCCTGTCGTAAAAGTACCCATTGACTACCTTTTTCTCCTCCATACGTCGTAAAATAGC
>JAHHQG010000070.1 GCA_018729555.1 Clostridiales bacterium
ACACCTTGTGGGATGGCGATGCGCTTTTTGTTCTGGCCACCGGAGAAGTGGAGGCCAGTTCCGACTGGGTCGGGTCTCTCGCGGCAGAGGTGGTGGCCGAGGCGATTGTCCGTGGGGTTCTGTATGCCGAAGGGGCTTTAGGCATTCCTTCGGCGAAGGATATGGGGAGGGCTTGAGGGTAGGTCGGTGTTCTTGGGCGAAGGAACGACGGGACCCGCGGGGCATCCGGCTGGCGGTGGAACTCCTGGTCGATTTCAGCTACGGGCGCCGCCATGCCCTCATGGCCCGCCGATCTCGGCGGGTGAAACCGTCTTGAGACGGCATCTCCCCTGGGTTACTCTTTTGATGTCACGGGCGAATAGCTCAGCGGCCAGAGCACCTGCCTTACAAGCAGGGGGTCCCAGGTTCGAGTCCTGGTTCGCCCACCATCTTTGCAGATCCTGGTTAAAGAAAGAGGACCTCTGGCCCGATCTTCTGTCCTGGAGCGAGAAGGACTCTCGTCCAGGAAAGGGGATCGCGGTTGACAGCCAGATTTCAGCACCTTCCTGTTGGCTTCAAGATCGGGTTACTCAGCATTTTTTTGATGATCGGGGTCCTTCTGGTAGGAGGGACCCATTTTGTGGTGACCTCTCTCGTCCACGGGGTGGCCCGGAGCATCGCCGTGGACCGGATGGGCATGGCCCAGGATCTGACGGATTTGGGTCAAGCGGTGCTGGAAGCCCGCAATACCGTCCTCTTGATGCTGGCGGATGTGGATCCAGAGCAAAATGTCCTTCGCGAAGAGCGTCTCTCGCAGCTGGATCAGAAGGTCCAGGAGCTGGTGGCCCGGTATGAAAAGCTGGCCCCTACCCCCGAGGAAAGGAAGGTCATCCAAACCTTCAAAGCCCGCTGGCAGGCTTACCAGGAATCGAGGGACGGGGCCCTCGCTCTCCTTGAGGAAGGGAAGCTGGATGAAGCGCGAGAAGCCCTTCTGCAGGGATCGGGAGGCCTGAACTTCAGTTCCGCCCTGGGCTCCGTCATCTGGCTGTTGCACG
>JAHHQG010000008.1 GCA_018729555.1 Clostridiales bacterium
GAAGATCCCCAAGAAAAGCGTCTGGCTTCCCGTAGCCCTGGTCTTTCTGACCGCCTGCCACGGAAGGACCTCTCCCACCGGGTGGCGTCCCTTCCCGGACCTGGTGTGGCCCGTCCAGTTCGAGGGCGACCCTCAGGTCCCCCCAGGCGCCCTTCGTCGACCTCTTTGACGTCTCAAAGGAGGAGGTGATGGCCCGGCGGCGGGCAGGGTTGGCCGTCATCTTTTTATTTCAGCGCCCGAACCTTCGAGGACGGGAGCGGCGATGCCTCCTCCTCCCCGAAGACATCTTGGGAAAGGAGGATGTCGGGTGGCCCGGGGGACGATGGGTCGACATCCGCAGTTCTCGTCTACGCCTTCTTCTTGAAAAGCGACTGCAGCTCTGCCGGCTGAGGGATTTACCGGCGTGGATGACGATAACCTCGATGGTTACCAGGGTTACCGGAACGATACGGGCTTTCCCCTGGCAGCTTCTGATCACTTCCCGGTCCTCTGCCAAGAGGCAAGGACCAGAGGTATCCAGGTCCGGATCAAACACCGGAACCTGGCTGCCTGGTCCTGTCCTTGCTTGGAAATCCCGGAGGGGTATGCCGGTCCGGGGCTTGGTGACATAGGGGTGATGGGCGATGAAAAAGCGCCACGGGTAATGGCGGGCCTCCCCGGCGTAATCGATGCCGATCCTTTCGCTCACGGCTACTGCTTCAGGAGGAAAGGGGTTCCCCTGGCGATATAAAGGGGCCTTTTCCGAAGGTCATGGCCGTTATGGTTTTCCCGTGTGATGCCAAAGCCCTGGGTCAGGCGGCCTGGCCCGGAGGTGAGGGCCGGGAAAGCCTTTCCCTGAGCCAGGGCCCTTTGTACCTTCTCTACCGGAAGATGGCGGCGCCCGGCCATGATCTCCATCCCTTGCAGGGGTTCCACCGCCCGGATGAGGATGGCATGGGGCGTGCCCTCTTCTGCCGCCACCACATTGAGACAGTCGTACATGCCGTAGATGAAGTAGACGTAGGCGTAGCCCGGCGGGCCATACATCACGCGGGTGCGGGGGGTCACCTTTCCTCCATAAGAATGGGCTGCCCGGTCGTGGGGGCCCATGTAGGCTTCTGTCTCCACGATGCGGCCCACCAAAAGCCCGTCGGGCGTTTCGTGGACCAGGTAGCGGCCCAGAAGGTCCCGAGCCAGCTTCAGGGCGGGAAGGTGCCACACATTCTCGGGAAGAGGTTTCATAATACGATTCCCGGCAGGCAACCAAGCCATCCTCGCCCTATAGTCTAACGTCTCCCTCGCCGGCTCACACCTTGAGGCCCTTCTCGATGACCCAGAGGGAGAGAACCCCTGCCAGCAGATCAAACAGGATGAGGATCCTCATCAGCTCCCAATCCCACCCCACCATGATGAGGGTCCGGGTGGCGTCGATGGCGAAGGCTTCCAAAGGACCAAAAGCTAGATGGCTGGGTGGGCTAGAGAGGTGACGATCCCGATCTTTTGCCGCCGGAGGCGGTTCCACCAACGGCTGAAAAGGGCGCCGTTTTCGTGCCAGAGATCCTTCCAGGACGTAGCTGGAACACTCATGAAGCCCGCTCTCCTTGCCTCCCAGAGGTTCTTCTCTTCTGGCGGGAGCAAAAGGCCCGTGACCTGCAAGATGGCTTCTTCGGCTGGGGTGGGCAGGGAGGGAAGCTGAAGGATCCCTTTTTGTAGGTCTTGAAAGGCGGTAGAGCCTTTCTCCCAATGGACGTAGGAAATCTCCCACCGCCTCCTGGAAAGCCTCTGAACCTTCCGCCAGTTCCCGGGTTCCAGCGCCCCCATTATCGCGGGAGGTGACCCGATCCAGGTAGGGACGCCCGGCCCAGTAGTCGGGAAATGCCGCGAGGACGATCTGGTCGTCTTTCTTCCAGCTCTCAAACTGGAAGGGACCGCTTCCCACCGGGCGCTGACCAAAATCCTCGCCGAGGCGTTCCACTTCCTCTTGGGGGACGATTCCCAGGGCCGGGTTCCCCAGATCATAGAAGAGGCCCGGTTTCGGTTTTTCCAGGTGCACCACCACCGTGTAGTCGTCGGGGGCGTCCAGCCCTCCAGCCGCGAAGCTTCCCCTGCCGAAAGGCGGCATAGCCCACTACCTCTTCCAGACGGTTGGCGAAGGGGAAGCGTTCTGGGGTCCACTACCCGTTGGAAGGAGTACACCACATCTTGCGCCTGGATCTCCCGGCCGTTATGGAATTTGGCCCTTGCGGAGCCGGAAGGTATAGGTCAGGCCATCGGGACTTACGTCCCACCAATCCGCCAGCCCTGACGGATGGCTTTCCACGGGATCCACATGGACGAGGGTGTCGAAAGGTTCATGGTCACCATCTGGGCGGCCACTTCGTTCTTCACGATGGGGTCCAGGTTGGCGGGGTCCCATAGTTAAGACCCCGCACCAGGGTGCCGCCGTACCGGGGTTCTCCGGGAGGAAGTTTGGGCGCTTTCCTGGAGTCAGGGCTTCCCGTTCCTCAGGCGCTGAGGACCAGGAAGCCTGCAAGAAGCCATACCCATAGCCTGAACCGCATGAAAGAAAGCTCCTCTCCTGTTTAATCCAGCTAAGGAGCTTTCTTCGGCGGAGCCAGCGAGGTTCCTTCAGCCGTCAGCTGGCCAAGGGTACCCCCCGAAGCCTCAAGGAGTTACCCAGGACAAAGAGGCTGGAGATGCTCATGGCAAAGGCCGCATACATCGGGTTCAAGAGAAGCCCCACGAAGGGGTAGAGCACTCCCGCCGCAACGGGGATCAAAAGGATGTTGTATGCATAGGCCCAGAAGAAATTGCCATAGATCGTCCCCAGGGTCTTGCGGGAAAGCTCCAGGGCCAGGGGGATGGACTCCAGCTTCCCCGAAAGAAGCACCACATCCCCTGCCTCGGCGGCGATATCGGTGCCCGTTCCCATGGCCATCCCCACATGGGCCTGGGCCAGGGCCGGCGCATCGTTGACTCCGTCGCCGACAAAGACGACGGTGCGGCCTTCTTGCTGAAGCCTTTGGACTTCCTCCGCCTTTTCGTGGGGGAGGACCTCCGCCCTCACTTCTTCAATGCCGAGGTCGTGGGCTACCGATCGAGCCGTAACCCAGCGATCCCCTGTCAAAAGGACGACCCTTTTTCCGCTGTTCCTTAGGCGATGGACCAGATCAAAGGCTTCCTTCTTGACGGGATCGGCCACCGCCAAAAGACCCAAAGCTTCTTCCTCCAGGGCCACGTAGACCAGGGTTTTCCCCTGGGTCATCAGGGATGTTTCTTCGCCTGCCAAGGCTTGGAGGGAAATGCCTTCTTCCTGAAGGAACCGCGCGCTTCCCACCAGCACCCGCTTTCCCTTCAACCGTCCTTCGATCCCGCGTCCCTGATGGGACCGGAAATCGCTCAGCATGGGGACCTGTACCTTGGCTTCCCTGGCCTTTTGCAGGATGGCCCGGGCCAGGGGGTGTTCGCTGAAGCTCTCCGCCCCTGCCGCCAGGGCCAGGATCTCCTCTTCCCCGCTTCCCGGCGCCGGGCGTATATCGGTCACCTGCGGCTTTCCTTCCGTTAAGGTGCCCGTCTTGTCGAAGGCGAAGGTATCGGCCCGGGCCAGGGTCTCAAGGGCCTGGCCGTCCCGGAAGAGAAGGCCCATCTGGGCCGCCCTTCCCGTGGCCACGGCGATGGCGGCAGGAGTGGCCAGCCCCATGGCGCAGGGGCAGGCGATGACCATGACGCTGACGGCGGCCACAAAGGCAAAGGAGAGGCGAGGATCCGGACCGTAGACCATCCAGAGGATGAAGGTGAGGGCGGCCACCGTCAGGACGATGGGCACGAAGACGGCGGCGATGCGGTCGGCCACTTCCTGCACCCTGGGTTTGTGGGACTGGGCTTCTTCTACGAAACGGACCATCTGCGCCAGGACTGTTTCCCGACCCACCTTCTCCACCTGGATGAGAAGGGCTCCTTCCTGATTCACGGTGCCACCCCAGACGGTCGCACCTGATGCCTTGCGCTGGGGGAGGGATTCCCCGGTAAAAAGGGATTCATCCACATGGCTTTCTCCCTGCACGATGGTGCCATCAGCAGGGATGGCTTCCCCCGGCCTCACCCACACGTGATCGCCGGGAATAAGGCTTTCGGCAGGGACGTCCACGGTTTCTTGGCCTTTCACCAGATGGGCCATCTTGGGTGTGAGGGCCACCAGCTTTTCCAGGGCTTCCCGCGTCCTCCTTTTGGCCCTGGATTCCATGTACTTGCCCGTCAGGATCAGGGTCAAGATGACGGCTCCCGCTTCAAAGTACAGGTGGCGGGTGCCTTCCGGGAAAAGACTGGGGACAAAAAGGGCCAGGAGGGAATAGGCATAAGCGGCTCCCGAGCCCAAGGACACCAGGGTGTTCATCCCCAGGTTTCTCTTGCGGATCTCCCCCAGGGCCCCCCGGTAGAAACGCCGCCCCGCATAGAGGACGGGCAGGGCCAAAACAAGCTGCACCCAGTCCCACACCTCTCCCCTGAGGGGGCCCATGGCCACTCCGAGAAGGGGCAGGGTGAAAAGGGCTCCCACCAAAAGGTCCCGGCGCCAGTTGGCTTCTTCTTTGGCTTCCAGGTCGTCTTTCGTGCCTTCCTCGACGGGATGGGCTTCATACCCGGCTTCGGCCACCGCTTTCTCCAATAGGGAAAGGTCCACCAGTTGAGGATCGATGCGAGCGTAGGCTCTCTCGGTAATCAGGTTGACGGTGACGCCTTCCACCCCGGGAATCTCTTTCAGGGAACGCTCCACCCGTGCCACGCAAGAGGCGCAGGTCATGCCCTCCACTTTCAGTTCGATGGCCGTTTTCTCCGGCGCCTCCACCGCTCCCATGACCATCCTCCTCAGGTGTACTTCAAAGCTTCCATGAGCTCCTGGACGATATTCTCCACGTCGCCTCGTTCCTTGGCTGTGGCCACGTGATCCCGCAAGTGGGCCTCCAAAACCTTGCTGCTCACCTGCTTTAGAGCTCCTTCTACCGCCTTCAGCTGGCGAAGGACATCGACGCAGTAGACCCCTTCATCGGAGAGCATCCGGATGACGCCTTCCACGTGGCCCTTGATGGAAAGAAGCCGAGTGGTGGCTTCCTGGCGTACGGCAGGGTCCAGGTGGAGGTGACCTCTAGGCATGGTTCACCACTTCGTAGCCGGCTTCTTTGACCGCTTCCACCAGGGCCGCAAGGGGCGCATCACCTTCCACCCAGGCCTTGTTCTCCTCCAAAGAGACCTGGAGGCTCTGGACCCCAGGCACTGCCGAAAGAGCCTTTTCCACCGACCGCACGCAGTGCTGGCACGTCATACCCCGGATCACCAGTTCCATGGCTATTCCTCCTCCCACCCCTCCCCTCGGGGGGAGGGTATCTCGCCGTCAGGCTAACACGAGGATCCCTGCGCCGTCAAGGGTGCATAATAGCCAAGGGAAAGACGAGGTGGAAGGGTCGGATCTTTCGCGGGGTCTCCTCTACCTTCCCTTCATTCATCTTTATAAGATTGTGCCAGCGACGAAAGCCCAAGACGGGCAAAAGATTTCTTGAACAGTCAAACGTTCGTTAGGGCACGCTTGGTAAGCAGCCGGCGCCAGATAGCCTTTTCACCCATGAACCGGAGAACAGAAAAATCTCAATATCCCTTCGCAAAAAAAAGAATTCCTAAGTCTAAAAGCGCCAAGCCAAAGGATAGGTAGAGCCCCATTCCGCTCAAGACGATGCGTGATATGCGGCCTTTGATCGCCAAGGATAGAATCGTATTGAAGGGAAGCGTAAGGCCGAATGTGAGGGCGTATAGACCCCAGATTTCTTGCTTGTGCCCCATCCGGTCCACACGGCCCAACTGATCAAAATGCATAGGAACAAGATCCGGCAGGCTCGGCATCATCCAAGCGATCAACGCCCCAACGGCGAGCATAATGAACCAGGCAAGAGAGAGCATCATCCCGACCGGAAAGAAAAAGCGACCAGTATTCGACTGGGGCGGATGGTTTAGCGAATTTTGGTGCTCACGTCTTTCCGCCAAACGCACTTTCAGCGCTTCTACAAAGCGGGACGGCTCTTCTGGAGAAAGCGCCAAGCGCTGGGTGATGCCCGTTTCATTTTTGATACTCAGACAGACCATGTTTCCTTTTTTTCGAGTGGTCGCAAGCTCAACAGATTTTCCGTCAGATGCGGTAAAACTGCCCAGATAGATGCCCGGCATCTCCAGACCCATCTCGCGCCAACCGGCTTGGAACGTTCCAGCCTGTACGCTTTCGATCCGCTCATAAGGTATATGGTGTTTCAATTGAATTAACAGTCCCTCCAAAGCGATCGTTAAGCCCTGAGCCTCCAGAACATACTTAAGCTGCTTCTTTTGCCTGAGAAGAAGGGCCATCACCAATCCCAAGGCGATAATGCCGAGCCCCCAGTACCACATTGAGAGCGCTATCAGACGCCTGCCCCAACGAACCGGTAGGTCCGTCCAAAAAATCCAGCCCATTCCCAGTAACCACAGCCCTAAAACAAATAAACACAAGATCAAAATCCATAAGAACACAGTTATCCACACATGATTTTTTTCATTTTCGGCTGATAAAAAAGTTTGCATATCCCCGCCCCTACCTTCACAAGATACAAGATATTTGCATGAATGCACAATGTTTCAACCTTGGAACGTAGCGCCTTCGTCGCCCTTGTCCTTCGGACTCTAGCGCTCGGGCTGGTCATCGTTTCCCGGCGGCGCGGAGACCCCTGCCGTCAGGCATGGGGAGGAGCGCCGCCTTTCCTCCTTTCGCGAAATATGGTTGTATATGGATATGCAGCGAACCGTCCGGCTCAGATTGAACCCAACCCCCGACCAGGTCGGCGCCCTCCTGGAGACGCTGCGCCAACATACGGCATGCTTCAACATCGTGGCAGCCTACGGCTGGGAGCATGGGGAGAAGAACGGCGTCCGGCTGCACCACGCCACGTACTACGGGCTGCGCGAGGGGTTCCCCCACCTCCCCGCGCAGTTGGTGATGGCCGCGCGCGTGCGGGCGACGGAGGCCGTGAAATCTGCTCTG
>JAHHQG010000009.1 GCA_018729555.1 Clostridiales bacterium
AGGGAAGGAAAAGCCGCACCTCGGAGTAGTAGAGGCTTCCTAAGGTGGCCACCAGGGCCACCACCCAGGCGAAGGCGAGTACGACGGGTGCAAGCGGAGCGCGGTTCATGGGGAGAGCATACCGTCTGCCCACCCTGGTGCCTAGGAGAGAGCCCTATTTCTAGGTGGCACCTTCTTGCAAATAGGCGGGCTTGGGGAAGGAGATTTTAACCGGCTGCCGGAAGGTGGCGTGGCTTAGGATTAGCTCGCCCTTTTGCAGGCGAGAGATGTTGGCCTTAATGGCGGGGTCCAGGAACCGGTAAACGGAGGAGGAAAGCTCGGCGGAGCCGCTTCGCCCGAGGACCAAAGTGGCGGAGTTGCCCGCTACCCGTTCGTGCACCGCACTCATGAACTGCTCTGCTCCAAACAGGACCACCCCCAAGGACCGGCCCCGTTCGGCGATGTCCAGGACCTGTTCCAGGATGGGCGATTCCTTCTCCCGTGCAGGAGCGTACTTGTTAAGCTCGTCTACGAAGATGATGACCTTTTCCGGCAAGTCTTCGCGCTCGCTACCTTCCTCCGCATAGAGGTTGTAGATGGTGCGCAGGATATCGCCAAAGACCAGGGTCTGCTCGTCGTCCGCTAGGCGAGCGATGTCCACCACAATGGTTTCCCCACCCCGGATCTTAGCGATTTCCTCGCTTAGGTTTTTGACGTGCCTTGGGCGCTGAGGAATGAAGATTCCTGTTTGACGGGTCTGGACGATGCGGCGGAGTAGCCGCCTAAACCGGGCCACCGATTGGGCACGCACGTCCCCTACCGGCTGGGCTTGCCCATCCTTGACAAGGGGCTCGCCGTTGAGCAGGGTTTGCCAGTCTTGCACGCCCTTCCACTTTCCCGACGGTCCCCATTGCCCCGTTCTGGGGTCGGAAAGGCCTTGGGTGATCTCCCCGATGAGGGCGCCCACGGTGTCCCAGGGGTCGGGGATGTTGGTGAGGAGGAGATCCAGCTTGTTGTAGGTATCCTGCAAGGAGTAAGCGTACAGGAACCAGTTGCGTTCGGGAAGGCGGAAGCTGTTGGGCCGGCCTGTGGTGGGGGTGTCTTTACCGTAGGGAAGAAGGTAGCGTACGTTGCTGAAGGGCTTGGGGATAAGGCCCAGTCTTTCCCAAAGCTCATGCTGTTCCGGCTCCAGGCCCTTGGGGGGCGGCTGGTCGATGGAAAGAAGGTCGCCGTGCTTGACGTTAAGGATGATGACCCCTATGCGGTCTCGGTTTTCCACCTTTTGCAGGATGGACTGGATGAGGAAGATGGCGTAGGAGGTTTTGGTGGCCAGGCCCGAGATGCCGCTTATGTTCACGTGCGCGCCTTCAGGCCCTAGGATATAGCGGCTATCTAGATAGACTACCGCCTGGGTGCCGTTGGACATCCTGATCAGTCCGGCGGGAACCCGGTAACGCTCCGGCACCTGGTCTATGCCCAGGGCAACATGGATCCCGCTCTCGTCAGCAAAGCGCACGGGCCGGTCGTTCATCACCGGCATGTAGATGTCCTGGTCGTTGGAAAGCACGGCCACCCGGGCAATAGTGGTGCCCTGGCGGAGAGTATTGGGTTCGGTGGACACCTGGCCGAAGTCGTTGGAGATGTAGTTGGAGAGGTGGCTTGGGGCATCGGTGGTGTGTTCCAGGGTAGTCACGATGCCAAAGGTGCGGCTTTTTTCGCCTCCGGGAGCCACCTGCTCGGCTTCCACGATGTCGAAGGGGTTGACGATCACCTCCGGTGCCAGCCAGAAGTGGAACTCGTCGGAGGAGTTAGGCTGGTTGGTGGTGGCCGAGGAGAGGCCTATTACTGGGCGTTCGGTGGGTTCAGGCATAGCTCACCTCCATTTCAGAAACTGTTGCACTACTTCCCGGGACACCAGGCTTTCCTTGATGGCCCGCTCGGCTAGAAAGATAGGATACAGATGGGCATGCCACCGACGGTCTTGGCCGTGGGGGGTGACGCTTCTTTCCGCCACCAGGGCACGGGATAACAGGTCAATCAACTCCGAGGGTACCGGCTCCTGGGAGGGGTTGACCAGCTCAGCCTTAACCACCCCCATAAGGGGGTAGTCCATTTGGGTTTGCTCCCGCAACCGGACGTACCAGAAGACCAGTTTGCCCTGCCGGGCGCTATAGGCGGCGGTGCGGTGATAGGGTTCCAGCTCAGCAAGGAGTTTGTAGATGGAGCGGCGCTCGCTCCGGGGCCCTCGTCCAAAGATGAACTGAGGATCCTTACGGAAGTTTTTGGCCACACCCAGCACGGGTTGTATCCCGTCTTTCTGGCTTAAGTCGTTGAGGGTGGGTTGAAACTGAAGGGAACCGTCTACTACCAGCCAACGGTCCATCGCTAGTCGGGGTAGAACTTCCCTGATGAGCTCGGCTTCTAAGTTGTGCATTTCAAATCGCACCTTACCCGCTGCCTTATTGCGAAGGTCAAAGTCGGAAAGCACACGAGACACGATGTCCCGTTCTTCCAAATCCACAAGCCTTATACCTGCCGTCTTGGCGGCGTTTTTCAATGTATCCCACAGCTCAGGAGAGAGACGCTTTCTACCCGCAAGGAGGAGGTTCCGTATCTCTAAAACTTCCCGCCGCACCGAGCCATTATCCTCGCGGCGAAGCACACAGGCCCCGATTTGGGCAAAGTGAACTGGGGTTTCCCGCTCGAGTTCGAGGAGAGTGCCCAGGAAGTAGGAACGGAAGGAGCCATCCAAAAAGTAGCGGAAAAGGTGCCTGTCGTGTCGGGTTAGGGGTGGGGTGGGGCGGTAGAGGGGAGGGCGGGTTCCATCCTGGCTTTTCTCAAAGATGGTGTCGAAGACGCGCTCCTCCTCGCTGAGAGCCTGGTCCTCCCGCTCCTCAAAGTCGGGGCGCTCCAAATCCTCTACTGCCCCACCCACGGCGGATAGCACTTCCGCTTCACGGGCTAGGGTTGCCAGGATTTCCCGAAGGCTCTTTAGGGGCTTCATACCTCCTCTATCACTGCGTGTTTCCGAGTTCGCGGAGGCTTTCCTGTATCTCCTTTAGTTCCTCCGGCGTCAGCCCCCAGAGCTTGGCGGCTTCTTTGTCAATATCTGCCTCCAGCTCAGCCACCTTCTGCACGTTTCCCGTTTTGGCTGCCTCGTGCGCTTCTTCTGATAACTCCGAAAGCCGCCGATGCACTGGGTCCGACGAGTCGTAGCGCGGGATGCGGATGTGCTTAATGACATCCATGGTGACATGTTTGTAACCGTGCATTGCGTACGTCAAGCGAATGGGGGACGAGTTGAGACACGCGCAAAGGAAATGCGCTGGTGCTGGTTCTTTGAAGGATGCCAAGTACACTGTTTGATCAGGCACAATGACTTTGCCGTCAAGGGTTGAGGTTACGGCAGCAACAAGGTGAGGAGCAACTTGGCCGCGCCACACCACCTTCCACGGGGCGAAGGTGTAGTTGCCGATGTCCATGACGCCGTAAAACTCTGTCTCACGCTTGGAGAGGATTTGCTTAAAGCCACTCCGATTACGTAGTACCTCTTCAAACCGCTTGAGGTAGCTGTAAGTCTTGGGGTAATCCGCTTGTAACTTCGCTTCAGGATAGGCGCGGGTTGGGTTAGTTGGGTCTTGCGGCACGATAATCCACGCCGAGAGTTCCGCCCGCCAGCGCTGGACGTCCCGCCCGCGCAGGAGGGGGTAAAGCAAATCAGGCTCAATCAGCTCGGTCACCTCGTCCACCTTGACCTTGGCACCTTCGGTCAGGTTGCGTATCACCCAAAGCCCATCGGGGCGCTTCAGCACCGGTTCGACCCAGTAGACGGCGTTTGCCCAGGTGCAAACTCCAGCGTGGGCTTCATAATCGGAACGGCCCATGATTTTGCGCGCAGCCTTGAGTGCCTTCGGGCGGGCGGTGAGCCAGGGGGAGGTGGGGTCGTTCGGGTCCACGGGCTCGGCCTGGAACTGGAGCCGGCGGGTGGCGGCTTGTACTTCATCGAGGGTGCTTTCGTAGGTGAAGCGGGCGCCTTTCTTTTTGCGCCAGACCGTGTAGGGTACGGGATAAGTCGTTGGCTTGC
The DNA here is from genome assembly GCA_018729555.1 of Clostridiales bacterium. GTDB lineage: Bacteria > Bacillota > Sulfobacillia > RBS10-35 > RBS10-35 > RBS10-35. The sequence continues at coordinate 4,064 of JAHHQG010000009.1, forward strand.
CTTTCTCTAACACCATCACCGCCGTGCGGTTGGAGGCACCCTCGAAGGGGTTGAGGTTCACCATGTCATCCACGTGCAGGACACGAAGGGGGATTTCCTTGCCGTTTTTGCCAGGGATGCTGAACCGTCGGAACCCGGCTCCGGCACCCGCCGTTTTCAGGAGTGACTGGGTGATAACAAAACCCAACTTGCCGCTGCTTTTGAGTAGCTTGTCAGCCGTTACGTAGGTCATCAGGGCAGAGATATCTACTTTGACTGCGCCGAGCCGCGGACGCCTGCCTTTGAAGGAGCCAGCTATCCGGTAACGGAGCCAAAGGTCCTTGATGCTTTCCCTATATTCGTCAGGCAGGTGTTCCCAGTTAATCCAAGGCGGGTTGCCCATGACGTAGTCGAACTGCCCTACGGTGAGGGGAGCGAAGTTGTTCTTGAGAAGCCGTGCCCAGAGCCCGTTGAGGCCTCTCCTGTGGAGATCCAGAAGTTTTTCATAAAGGTCTTTGGTCAACCCACGGGCGTGGTCATTCCATTCGTTGTCCTCGAGGGCCAGTTCCCTTCGTGTTCTCTCCAGGAAGGCCTTTGCATCCAGCTCGGAGCGTATACTGTCTTCCAAAATCTCACAAAAGCGATCGAAGCGTTTTGGGGTAGCGACCAGCACCCCCGGCACCTGAAACTCCCCCACAGCGGTGGGGAAGAGGTAGATACCCTGGTTGAAAAGGTCCTGCCCCTCGGCAGGCGTGCGAACGGAGTCGGCCAGGTAAATAGGGATGGTGATATCCCCTTGGCGGTACTGAAGGAGATCGGCAATGGCCAGGAGATAGTTCACCCGGGCTGTGAGGACAGCTAGAGGGTTCAGATCGAAACCCACCACATTTTTTAGAATTGCCTCTAAAAGGTCCCTCTCCGGAACCATAAGCAACCGCCCGAGCTCCAGCATCCTTCCGATGACAAGGACCAAGAAGGTACCGGATCCGCATGCGGGGTCTAAAAACCGGGTCCCAAGGAGCTTCTGGCGCAACTTTTCGTCATTGGGCGAGGGGGTTCCGGCGAAGAAGGTATTGTCCAGCTGCACCAGGAGGCGCCAAGCCAGCCAGTCTGGGGTGTAGTACTCCCCCAGGTTGTGGCGGATTTCCCGGGGCAAGAGGTAGTGGTAAAGCTTTTTGAAAAGGTCCCGGGTTTCCTCGGGGAAGAGGGAGAGGGTGGTGGGGTCGTACTCATCTAGGCGTTCGATGAGGTCACGGAGGGCACGCTCCACCTCGCTGCTCCAGGCGTGAAGGTACCAGGCGAAGAAATCCCCCTCCAGAAGGTTGAGGATGCCGTACTGCCGGAATATGCCTCCCGACTCCATCTCCCCAAGCCTCTTCTGCAGGGTTTCCCCGTCTGCAGCAGCAAGGGCAGAGAACACCGGGGCTCCCAGCCTAACCCCCATGTGGCGGGAAAGGGCCAGCCAGGCAAGAAGTTTGGCCAGCAGGGCAAAATACGTGTGCAGAACGAAAAAGAAGCGCTCGGCCTCTTCAGGGGTTTGGATGTCCAGGCCCGCTTTGCGCACCCACTTTTTAAGGGGTTCCAGCTTGCGCCCGCCAAAGGTTTCGGAGTAGTCTATGGCCTCGCTGAAGAAGATGCGCCATTGCTCAAAGAGCTGGCGGACCAGACCCTTTTTCGCCAAGGCCTTTTCCAAGGCTTGGTAAAGCCCTCGGAGGATGGTTTGGGTGCGCAATTGCTCTATGCTGAAGTCCCGGTTAAGGTTTTCCGAGGTCAGGGCAATCCCCGAGGCCAAGCCCGCAAGCCAGGTGAGGAAGCGCTTGAGCGAGTGGGGATTGGCCTCCACGGGAGGTTCCTCCACCCACCTTTCCCCCATGTGCCGGACGAAGATCAAATAGCGCCCGTCAAACGCCACACCTGCTAGGCGTTCCTCGGCATGGCGTTCCTTCTGGGCGATGCCGGACAGGTAATCCTTAACCTGTTGCACCGCATGCCGTGTGGCGGCGTCTGGCTTGGGCTTGAGGACACCGGGGCGCTCGTACTCGATGACCAAGCGATTAAAGATGGCATCGGCCCGTCCCTGTGCTAAGGTGTACTCTGCTCGGGCTAGGGGCTCGAGGCCCATTTCCCGTAAAAACTCCTCCAATAGAGGCTCTACCGCTCTTCGGAACTCAGCCTCGTTGGGGTTCTGCGCTATGGTTTTCTGAAGAACTTGGTGAAGCCTGTCAGCGTAGTGGGCAACAACTTCTTCCCTGGAAGGGCTCATTTGCCACTATTCTAATCCCGACCTTGGCACCGGGCAAGCCAGCGCCTGAAGACCCGTTAATTACCCCTCCAGGAGGGCTTCCACAAAGGCCTCGGCGTCGAAGGGCTGGAGGTCGTCGGGGCCTTCCCCCACC